>NZ_BMTV01000004.1:0-208924 GCF_014649855.1 Streptomyces roseolus
CGTTCGTCAGATCCCCACGTCCCACAGGACGTGATCATCAACGAACAAGATCCACTTTCGCAACAGACCCTAGGCGGATGGCTAGATCCAGTACACGGGGTACGTACGGCGGGTGGCGCGCGCCATGAGCCAGCCGGCCGCGACGAGCAGCGCGCAGGAGGTGGTCAGCAGACCGGTGAAGGTCCAGAACGGCGGGCTGCCGAGGGCGACGATCACCGCGGTGGCGGCGGCCGGGGAGTGCGGGGCGCGGGCGAGCATCATCGCGCCGAGGGCGACGCCGCCGGCGACGGCCGCGCTCCACAGGCCGGGGCCCGCGACCGCGACGACGGCGAAGCCGGCGAGGGCGGAGAGGAGCTGGCCGCCGATGACCGACCGGGGCTGGGAGAGCGGCAGGTCGGGGGAGGCGGCGACCAGCGCCATGCTCGCCGCGAGCGGCGGGATGAGCAGCGGGTGGTGCAGCACGGTGCCGAGGGCGACGAGGAGGAGGAGGGCGGCGGTGCTGGTGCCGGTGGCGACGAGGACCGCGAGCGGGCGGGGCCGGGGCGGGGGCCCGGGGCGACGTACGGGGGCGGGTGCGGGGACGGTCGCGGACGGCGGGGGCGTGGTGGCCTCGATCGTCTGGGCGGCAGTGGTCACGGGTTCCTCGGGATCGGGGATCGGGAGTCCGCGTGCGGGCGGCAGGGTGCGCGATCAGGGGGTGGTCGGATTGGCCGGGGAGTATTCCGGCGCGGACCAGCGCAGGGGGCTGGCGGCCGGGGTCTCGACGACGCTGTCGACCCGGAAGCGGACGAACCGCTCACCAGAACGGTATACCGTTTCCGCCCGGCCGCTGAGCTGGAGGGTCGTCCCCGTCTCCCAGTCCAGGAAGAGGAGACCCGCCCTGTCGTCGGTCTCCAGGTTGCCGAGCGTGAGGAACATCGCGTTGCCGGGGTAGTCCCGCCAGAGGAGTTCGCGGGGGTTCCCGGCGTGGACGAAGCCGGGGTTGCCGCCGCGGTGGCTGGCGTCGGCGCCGTCCGGTCCGACGGTGGCGACGAAGAAGGTGTCGGCCGCGCGGACGGCGGCGAGCTGGGCCTCGGTGAGGGCGTCGCCCCGGTGGGCGGCGGCGCCGGGGCCGGCGGGGCCGGGGGCGTACAGCTCGCGCCTCTGGAGGTACTTGGGGCAGTTGGCGAAGACCTGCTCCGCCTCGATCAGGAGACCGCGGGCGCCGGGGCGGACGGTGCCGTTGAGGCGCATGCGGCGGCGGGTGCGGGGGTCGAGGGCGAGGGTGCCGACGGGGGTCCCGGTGGTCAGCGCCTCCGCGAGCGGGTCGTCGGGGCGGGGCACGGCCGCGACGGAGATCGTGTGCGGGTCGGTCGCGCGGGCGAAGCCGGGGGCGCCGGTGAGCAGGCTCGCCCAGACGCGGCCGTCCGGGGCCGCCGCCCCCAGGACCAGCATGGGCTGGAGCTCCAGGAAGGCGGCGGCGACCTGGCGGATGCCGGGGCGGATGCTCGGCGCGATGTGGGCGGCCGCGTCCTGGACGCCGAGCCTCTGCTGCACGGCCAGCGAGCCGTGGTGGTAGGCGGTGCTGCTCATGGCGGGCTCCGGGTGGGGTGGGGCGGGGGGTGGTGGGGGTGGGGGTACCGCCCGGGGCCGGGGGTGCGGGTGCGGCCCTGAGCGGGGGCGGGTACGGCCCTGGGCGCGGGGCACGACGGCGGCGTGCCCACCGTCCGGGTGCCTAGAAGAAGCCGCAGGTCGGGGCCGTGGTGCTGGGGGCCGGGGCGCCTTCGGCGCCCTGGGGGACGTTGATCTCCAGGCGGGTGCCGTCGGGGTCGTGGAAGAAGATGCCGGCGGCGGTGGCGCCTTCGCGGAGGGCGACGACGCCGTCGTAGGCGAAGTCGACGCCCCGCGCCTTGAGCGCGGCCTCGGCCTCGCGGACCTTCTCGAGGGACTCGGCCTGGAAGGCCAGGTGGTGGAGGCCGGCGCGGTTCGCCTCGTACCCGCCCTCGGCCTGCTGCCAGAGGGTGAGCGTGAGCCGGCCCTCCTGGCCGAGGAAGGCGTAGCGCCGGCCGTCGGCGTCGCCGACGCCGATCGTCTCGAAGCCGAGGACCTCCCCGTAGAAGCGGAGCGAGCGGTCCAGGTCGGTGACGTTGATGCCGATGTGTGCCGTGTTCAGCGTGCCGATCGCGGACATGACGGTCCCCTCGTTCTCGGTCGCCCCCTTCGGGCTAACCACTTAACTCGACTTTAAAGGTTATAACTCACGAGGTGCAACCCGTCACGTACGCTTGAGGGGTTAGATCGCCCCGGGGGTCGAGGAGGATGCCCGTCATGACCGTCACCGACCCGCGGCCGCTGACCGGCGAGCCCCTCTCCCTGGACCTGCTCAACACCCGGTGGATGAGCGACGGGGAGCCCCGGGACCTCCTCGCCGACACCGAGGGGCTGGCGGTCTGGCTCGCCGCCCACGGGCTCGACGGGCGGTTCGCCTCCGACGGGGCCACGCTGGACCGCACCAGGACCGCCCGCGAGGCGCTGAAGGCGCTGGTCGACCGGCCCGGCGACCCGGACGCGACCGCACGGGTCGACGCCGTCCTGGAGCACGGCCGGATCCGCGCGGAGCTCACCGCCGAAGGGCCCGGCGAGCGCGTCGAGTTCGCCGAGCCGGCGTGGGGGCCGGGGTGGACGGCCGCCCGCGACTACCTGGACCTGCTGCGGACCGCGCCGGACCGGATCAGGATCTGCGCGCACGAGGCGTGCATCCTGCACTTCCTGGACACCTCGCGGAACGGCACCCGGCGCTGGCACTCGATGGCGACCTGCGGCAACCGCGCGAAGGCGTCCCGGCATTACGCCCGCACCAAGGACCAGTGAGCCCCGCGCACGCGTCGAATCACCCCCGTTGAGGGCGATTCGTCTTCTGTGGCGCATGCGGCGCGGTGGCGGATGTACGCCATCGACACAACCTGCCCTCCGCTGACTCTCCACAAAACCCTGTCAGTTGCGAAAGGCTGAGCGGTCATCCGGTACCGGATTCCGGACCCTCTCCTTTCACCACAGGGATATAAATGACCACCCCCGAAACGCAGAGCTCCATACCCGGGCGCTCGACCGGGACCAGACGAGCGGCCCGGATCGCCGCCGCCGCCGGCCTGGTGACCGCGCTCGTCGCGGCCGGTGCCGCCCCGGTCCTCGCCGTCGACGACCCGGCGGCCGCCACTCCCCCGGTGAAGACCGCGGAGCCCTCCGACAAGCTCGGCGCCCTCGACGCGCAGCGCCTGTCCGAGGCCGAGGCCGCCGGCGAGTCGCACGTCACCATCCTGGTCGCCACCGCGCCCGGCGCGACCGAGCAGGTCGCCGGCCAGCTCGACGCCGTCCCCGGCGCCTCGGTCGGCAACCGCAACGACGACCTCGGCTACGTCCGCGCCACCCTGCCGACCGGCAAGGCCGACGCCGCCATCAGGGCCGCCACCAAGCTCTCCGCCGTCCAGTCGGTCGACCTCCAGGCCGAGATCCAGCTGGACGACCCGCGCCCCGACGCCGGTGTCTCCGGCGCCGTCGAGGGCACCACGGTGACCCGCACGTACCCGGCGCCGTCGAAGAACACCGCGGCGAAGAACCCGTACAACCCGTCCCACGAGACGGGCGCCGTCGAGTTCGTCGAGGACCACCCGCGCGCCGACGGCCGCGGCGTGACCATCGGCATCCTCGACTCGGGCGTCGACCTGGGCCACCCGGCCCTGCAGAAGACCACCACCGGCGAGCGCAAGATCGTCGACTGGGTCACCGCCACCGACCCGCTCACCGAGAGCGACGGCACCTGGCGCGCCCAGATCACCCCGGTCGCGGGCCCGGTCTTCACCGCCGCCACGCAGTCCTGGAAGGCGCCCGAGGGCTCCTACCAGTGGAGCCGCTTCAGCGAGTCGGTCACCGCGGGCGGCGACCCGGCCGGTGACATCAACCGCGACGGCGACACCACCGACGTCTTCGGCATGCTGTACGACCCCGCCGCCGGCACCGTCCGCGTCGACACCGACCAGGACTTCGACTTCACGGACAACGAGCCGATGAAGCCGTACAAGGACGGCTACCAGGTCGGGTACTTCGGCACCGACGACCCGGCCACCGAGGTCGCCGAGCGCACCCCGTTCGTCGTGGAGATCCGCAAGGACGTCCCGATGGACCCGCTGGGCGGCTCCTGGGTCGGCCAGAAGCGCGACTTCGTCAACATCGGCGTCGTCGAGTCCTCGCACGGCACCCACGTCGCCGGCATCACCGCCGCCAAGGGCCTCTTCGGCGGGAAGATGAACGGCGCCGCGCCCGGCGCGAAGATCGTCTCCTCGCGCGCCTGCACCTGGACCGGCGGCTGCACCAACACCGCCCTCACCGAGGGCATGGTCGACCTCGTCGTCAACCGCGGCGTCGACATCGTCAACATGTCGATCGGCGGCCTGCCCGCGCTGAACGACGGCGACAACGTCCGCGCCCGCCTCTACACCCGTCTCATCGACGAGTACGGCGTGCAGCTGGTGATCTCGGCCGGCAACTCCGGCCCGGGCACCAACACGATCGGCGACCCCGGCCTGGCCGACAAGGTCCTCTCGGTCGGCGCGGCGGTCTCCCGGTCGACCTGGGCCGCCAACTACGGCTCGGCCGTCGAGAAGAAGTACGCCATGTTCCCGTTCTCCTCGCGCGGTCCGCGCGAGGACGGCGGCGCCGCCCCGCTGGTCACCGGCCCGGGCTCGGCCGTGAACACCATCCCGACCTGGCAGGCCGGCTCCGGCGTGCCCGAGGCCGGCTACGCGCTGCCCGCCGGCTACGGCATGCTCAACGGCACCTCGATGTCGTCCCCGCAGGTCGCGGGCGTCGGCGCGCTGCTGCTCTCCGCCGCCAAGCAGCGCGGCATCGAGCTCTCCCCGCTGACCCTGCGCACCGCCCTCACCTCGACCGCGCAGCGGATCCCGGGTGTCGCGGCGCACGAGCAGGGCGCCGGTCTCGTCGACGTCGTCGAGGCCTGGGAGTCGATCAAGGACGGGGCCACCGCCCACTCCTACAAGGTCGAGGCCCCGGTCGACACCGCGATCTTCCCGGCCCCGCACACCGGCACCGGCGTGTACGACCGCGAGGGCGGCCTCAAGGTCGGCCAGAAGAAGGTCTACGACGTCACCGTCACCCGCACCAGCGGCCCGGCCCGTGCCATCGAGCACGAGCTGGACCTCAAGTACAACGACGGCACCTTCCGGATCCTCGGCGACGACGAGGTCGACCTGCCGCTGAACAAGCCGGTCACCGTCAGGCTGGAGGCCCGCCCGCGCACCGCCGGCGTGCACAGCGTGCTCCTGGAGGCCGACGACGAGCGCACCGAGGGCGTCGACAAGCAGATCATGGCCACCTCGGTCGTCGCGAGCGACCTGGCCGCCCCCGGCTACGGCTTCTCCGCCGACGGCTCGGTCCAGCGCAACAGCACCAAGTCGTACTTCGTGACCGTGCCGCAGGGCGCGACCTCCCTGGAGGTGGCGATCGGCGGCCTGAAGGCGAAGAGCCAGACCCGCTTCATCGCCATCCACCCGTACGGCGTCCCGGTCGACCCGACCGCCACCACGGGCTGCTACCCGCACTACAACCCGGCGAACACCTGCCGCCCGGACCTGCGCTCGTACACCGCCCCGCAGCCCGGCGTCTGGGAGATCGAGGTCGAGGCGCGCCGCACCTCTCCGGACCTCGACAACCCGTTCAAGCTGGACGTCGCCGTGCTCGGCGCCGCCTTCGACCCGGCCGTCCAGACGGTCGCCGAGGCGAAGATCGGCACCCCGGCCGCCGTCGAGTGGACCGTCACCAACGGCTTCGCCGCCCTCGACGGCAAGCTGAAGGGCGGCCCGCTGGGCTCGCAGAAGTCCGAGACGCCGACCATCCGGCACCACGAGCAGCAGACGAGGACCGTCACCATCGGTGAGGGCGTCGAGCGCCTCGACATCGCGATCGGCAACACCTCCGACAAGGCCGCCGACCTCGACCTCACCGTGCTGCTGAACGGCGCGCAGGTCGGCCAGTCGGCCGACGGCGACTCGGAGGAGTCCGTCTCCCTCGTCAAGCCGAAGGCCGGCACGTACACCGTCGTCGTCGACGGCTACGCGGTCCACGCCGAGGGCGGCACGACCTACGACTACAAGGACGTGTACTACTCCGCGGCGCTCGGCACCGTGAAGGTCGACGAGGCCAAGACCTACCCGCTCGCCAACGGCGCGAGCACCGGGGTCGCGGCCGAGGTCGTCGTCGGCGGCCCGGCCCCCGAGGGACGCCAGTTCTTCGGCCAGGTCCAGCTCGTCAACGCCCGCGGCACCGTCGCGGGCTCCGGCAGCGTCCTGATCGGCGGCGTCACCCCGTAACACCCCGAGCGGTACGAGGGGCGGGCATCCACACGGGTGCCCGCCCCTTCCGCGTTCAGCCCTCGCCGGAGCAGTCGGCCGGCCCCTCCGCCAGGGCGGCGGCCACCCACGCGCGGCCGTACTCCAGCTCGTCGCGGACCGGCCCGAGGGGCAGGCCGAGCTCGCCCGGCGGCTCCCTGTCCTCCCGGAAGGTGAGCACCCCCTCGCCGCGAAGGCGGGAGACGACCACCACCATCCTGGCCCCGGGCCGGTAGTACGACCGGTCCGCCGCCCAGCCCTCGAAGGCCAGTTCGCCCGGGCCCCCGCCCGTCGGCTTGTACGTGCGCTCCACCCGCAGCACCACCCGGTACGCGCCCGCCTCCTCCCCCGGCAGTGGCTCGGCCCGGGCGACCGTGCCCTCGGCGACGTCCGTGGCGCAGGCCACGATCCCGCCCGGAGTGCGCTTGGCGTCGTCCCCGGCACCGTCGACGCCGCCGCCCCCGGGCCGGGCCGCCAGCCAGGCCCCGCCGGTCCCCAGCACGCCGAGCGCCGCACAGGCGGCGAGCGCCCAGGCGACGGCGCGGGCCCGCCGGGGGCGTACGCGCGGCTCCGGCGGGGCGGTCAAGGCGTCCGCGAGCACACCCAGCTGCTCGCGGATCAGGGCCACGTCCGCGAGGGCCCGGGCGACGTCGGGGTCGTCCCCGGTGCCCGGGCGCGGCGGCCCGCCGTCCTCCGGGAACAGCACCAGCTCCAGCGGGTCCCGCTCCTGCTCGTCCACCCTCACACCACCTCGTCCGCGTGGAGCCGCTCCCGCAGGGCGCGGACGGCGGCGTGCAGCCTGCTCTTGACGGTCCCCTCCGGGACCCCCAGTTCCTCGGCGATCCGGGCCACCGGCAGGTCGGCGTAGAAACGGAGCACCACGACCTGCCGCTGCTTCTCCGGCAGCGCGTCCAGACCGTCCGCGACGGTCAGCGCGAGCAGCCGGGCCTCCTCGCCGCCCCCGCCCGGCTGGGCGGGCAGCGCGGTCAGGCGTGCGCCGAGGCGCTCGTCGCGGCGGCGGGCCCGGTGCCAGTCGGCGGCCACCCGGGTGGCGACCACCGCGCACCAGGCGGCCGGGGAACGCGGCGGTTCTCCCTTCGCCCGGGCCTCCAGGAGGCGCAGGCCCACCTGCTGCACGCCGTCCTGGAGCTCCGCGTACGGCACCCCGCCCAGCGCCAGGACCGCCCGCACCCGGTCCACGAGCGCCGCGTCCATCTGCTCCACCCCGCCTCCTCCCTGCCGGTGACCCCCCTTCGACGCGCGACCGTCCCGGAACGTTCACCCGTCGGACCGCGTCCCGCCCCTCGGACAATGGATTGGACAAGGAACGGCAGGCGGGACGCATCATGGGGTGCGGCAGCATCTGCACACACGTACGGAGGAGTCCCCGTGAAGGTCGGAATCGTCGGAGCCACCGGTCAGGTCGGCACAGTCATGCGCAGGATCCTGGCCGAGCGGAACTTCCCGGTCGACGAGCTGCGGCTCTTCGCCTCCGCCCGGTCGGCCGGCACGGTCGTGGACGGCGTCACGGTCGAGGACGCCTCGACCGCCGACTACACCGGCCTGGACATCGTGCTCTTCTCGGCCGGCGGCGCCACCTCGAAGGCCCTCGCCGAGAAGGTCGCCTCCCAGGGCGCCGTCGTGATCGACAACTCCTCCGCCTGGCGGCGCGACCCCGAGGTCCCCCTCGTCGTCTCCGAGGTCAACCCGCACGCGATCAAGGACCGCCCCAAGGGCATCATCGCCAACCCGAACTGCACCACGATGGCCGCCATGCCGGTCCTCAAGCCGCTCCACCAGGAGGCCGGCCTCACCGCGCTGATCGCCACCACCTACCAGGCCGTCTCCGGTTCGGGCGTGGCCGGCGTCGCCGAGCTCGACGGCCAGGTCAAGGCCGTCGCCGCGCGCGCCACCGAGCTGACCCACGACGGCGGGGCCGTGGAGTACCCGGAGCCCGGCGTCTACAAGCGTCCGATCGCCTTCAACGTGCTGCCGCTGGCCGGCTCGATCGTCGACGACGGCTCGTTCGAGACCGACGAGGAGCAGAAGCTCCGCAATGAGTCCCGGAAGATCCTGGAGATCCCGGAGCTGAAGGTCTCCGGCACCTGTGTCCGCGTCCCGGTCTTCTCCGGCCACTCGCTCCAGGTGAACGTCCGCTTCGAGCGTCCGATCAGCGTCGAGCGCGCCTACGAGCTGCTGAAGGACGCCGAGGGCGTCGAGCTGTCCGAGATCCCGACCCCGCTCCAGGCGGCCGGCAAGGACGCCTCGTACGTGGGCCGCATCCGCGTCGACGAGACCGTCGAGAACGGCCTCGCGCTCTTCCTCTCCAACGACAACCTCCGCAAGGGCGCCGCGCTGAACGCGGTGCAGATCGCGGAGCTGGTGGCGGCCGAGCTCAAGGGCTGACCCCGCGTCCACGCGAAGAACGGCGGCCGTCCGGGTGGACGGCCGCCGTTCTTGCGTGTTCGCCCTGGGAAATGCGCGATGCGCCGGCCGAGGGCCCCGTGGAAGGATGGGCCAAACGTCACGAAACCGAGGAGTTGACCGGGTGCCTGGTACGAACCTGACCCGTGAAGAGGCCCAGCAGCGGGCGGCGCTGCTGACCGTGGACGCGTACGAGGTCGAACTGGACCTCACCGGCGCGCAGGAGGGAGGGACCTACCGGTCCGTCACCACCGTCCGCTTCGATTCCGCCGAGGAGGGCGCCGAGAGCTTCATCGACCTCGTCGCCCCCGCCGTGCACGAGGCCGTGCTCAACGGGCGCTCCCTCGACGTCGCCGCCGTCTTCCGCGACTCGCGGATCGCGCTGCCCCGCCTCAAGCAGGGCCGCAACGAGCTGCGGGTGGTCGCGGACTGCGCGTACACCAACACCGGTGAGGGTCTGCACCGCTTCGTCGACCCGGTCGACGGCCAGGCGTACCTGTACACCCAGTTCGAGGTGCCGGACGCGCGCCGCGTCTTCGCCTCCTTCGAGCAGCCCGACCTGAAGGCGACCTTCCAGTTCACCGTGAGGGCGCCGGAGGGCTGGAGCGTCATCTCCAACTCGCCGACCCCGGAGCCGAAGGACGGGGTGTGGGCCTTCGAGCCGACCCCGCGGATCTCCTCGTACATCACCGCCCTGATCGTCGGCCCGTACCACGCGGTGCACTCGACGTACGAGGGCCCGGACGGGCAGGTCGTCCCGCTCGGCATCTACTGCCGTCCGTCGCTGGCGGAGTTCCTGGACGCGGACCACATCTTCGACGTGACCCGGCAGGGCTTCGGCTGGTTCCAGGAGAAGTTCGCCTACGCGTACCCGTTCGCCAAGTACGACCAGCTGTTCGTGCCGGAGTTCAACGCGGGCGCGATGGAGAACGCGGGCGCGGTCACCATCCGCGACCAGTACGTCTTCCGCTCGAAGGTCACGGACGCCGCGTACGAGCGCCGCGCCGAGACCATCCTCCACGAGCTGGCCCACATGTGGTTCGGCGACCTGGTGACCATGGAGTGGTGGAACGACCTGTGGCTGAACGAGTCGTTCGCCACCTACACCTCGGTCGCCTGCCAGGCCTCCGTCGCGGGCACCCGCTGGCCGAACGCCTGGACCACCTTCGCCAACGCGGAGAAGACCTGGGCCTACCGCCAGGACCAGCTGCCGTCGACGCACCCGATCATGGCCGAGATCAACGACCTGGAGGACGTGCTCGTCAACTTCGACGGCATCACGTACGCCAAGGGCGCCTCGGTCCTCAAGCAGCTCGTCGCCTACGTCGGCCAGGACGAGTTCTTCAAGGGCGTGCAGGCGTACTTCCAGCGCCACGCCTTCGGCAACACCCGCCTCGGCGACCTGCTCGGCGCCCTGGAGGAGACCTCCGGGCGCGACCTGAAGACCTGGTCGAAGGCGTGGCTGGAGACGGCCGGCATCAACGTCCTGCGGCCGGAGATCGAGACCGACGAGAACGGCTCGATCACCTCCTTCGCGGTGCGCCAGGAGGCCCCGGCGCTGCCCGCCGGCGCCAAGGGCGAGGCCGTGCTCCGCCCGCACCGCATCGCGATCGGCTTCTACGACCTCGACGCCTCCGGCAAGCTGGTCCGCGGCGAGCGCCTGGAGCTGGACATCGAGGCGGCCGAGCTGACCGAGGTGCCGGCGCTGGTCGGCAGGCCCCGCCCGGCGGTCGTCCTGCTCAACGACGACGACCTGTCGTACGCCAAGGTCCGCCTCGACGAGGTGTCGCTCCGGAACGTCACCGCGCATCTCGGCGACTTCGCCGAGTCGCTGCCGCGCGCCCTGTGCTGGGCCTCGGCCTGGGACATGACCCGCGACGGCGAGCTGGCCACCCGCGACTACCTGGAGCTGGTGCTCTCGGGCATCGCCAAGGAGACCGACATCGGCGTGGTGCAGTCGCTCCAGGGCCAGGTGAAGGCGGCCCTCGACCTGTACGCGGCGCCGGAGTGGCGGGACGCGGGCCTGACCCGCTGGACCGAGGCGGCGCTCACCCACCTCAAGGCGGCCGAGCCGGCGAGCGACCACCAGCTGGCGTGGGCACGGGCCTTCGCCGCGACCGCCCGGACGCCGCAGCAGCTCGACCTGCTCGCCGGGCTCCTGGAGGGCCGGGAGACGATCGAGGGCCTGGCCGTCGACACCGAGCTGCGCTGGGTGTTCGTGCAGCGTCTCGCCGCGACCGGCGTCTACGACGAGCCGGAGATCGCGGCCGAGCTGGAGCGGGACCGCACCGCCGCCGGCGAGCGGCACGCGGCCACGGCCCGCGCGGCCCGTCCGACCGAGGCCGCGAAGGCCGAGGCGTGGGCGGCGGTCGTCGAGGACGACAAGCTGGCGAACGCGGTGCAGGAGGCGGTGATCGTCGGCTTCGTCCAGGCGGACCAGCGCGAGCTGCTCGCCCCGTACACGGAGAAGTACTTCGCGTCGATCAAGGGCGTGGCGGAGACCCGCAGCCACGAGATGATCCAGCAGATCGTGGTCGGCCTCTACCCGACGCTCCAGGTCTCCCCGGAGACGCTGGAGGCCACGGACGCCTGGATCGCGGCCCACGACCCGGTCCCGGCGCTGCGCCGCATGGTGACCGAGTCCCGCGCCGGTGTCGAGCGGGCCCTGAAGGCCCGCGCGGCGGACGCGGCGGCCGCGCGGTAGTCCCGCAGGCGGACGCGGAGAAGGGGCGCCCTCCCCCGTGGGGGGCGCTCCTTCGTCGTGCCCGTGGGGGTTACCGGCTCGCGCGCTCGAAGCGGGCGCGCAGGTCGGCGGCGCCCTTTTCGGTCAGGGAGCCGTGCAGGCGCATGCGGGCGACGCCGCCGTCTGGGAAGGCGTCGAGCCGGACGTGGGTGACGACCGCGTGGGCGGGGAGCTTGAAGCGGTGCAGGGTGTCGGGCTGGAGGCGGGTGCGGGGGACGATCTCGAACCACTCGCCCGACTCGCCGTCGCGGCCGTGGAGGGCGATCCAGCCGGCCGAGTTGCCCTTGAGGTAGGCGGTGTCGATCTCGACGGCGCGGACGACGCCCTGGGCGGGGAGGCGGAAGCGGACCCAGTCGTTGGTGCCGCGGACCCGGCGGCGGCGGTTCTCCCAGCCGTCGTCCATCTTGCGGGAGGTGCCGGGCAGGATGATCTGGGTGGGCGAGGAGTAGAACCTGTCGGAGGCGTCCTCGTACGACCCGCCGTTGAGCACGGAGAGCAGGTCGACGGTGCCGAGGAGGTCGAGCCACTCGGGGTCGGGGAGCACCTCGCCGTGGACGCGGAAGCGGGCGATGCCGCCGTCCGGGTGCTGGCAGAGGCGGACGTGGGTCCAGCGGCGGTCGCTGTCGATCGCGAAGCCGTTGGCGGCGTGGCCGCGGACGGGGGTGGGCGGGACGAGCTCCTCCCACTTCGCGTCGAGCAGTTCTTCGGGGCCGGGGCTGCCCTCGACGGCGGTGGCCTGGACGCTGACCTTCCGCGGGTAGTTGCCGCGGAAGTGGGCGGTGTCGACGATCAGGCCCCGGATGACGCCGGGGGCGCCGAGGCGGACGATCGCCCAGTCGTGGTCCTCGGGGGCGGGGAAGACGTTCTCGGCGTCGGCGCCGCGGCGGCGGCGGGTCTCCCAGCCGTCCATGATCTTGCCCTTGTGGCCGAAGTGCTCCGGGTCGAAGACGGCCCGCTCGCGGACGAGGAGGTTCTCGCGCTCGGCGAAGAACTCGTCGTTGGCGGCGACGACGCCGGCGCCGAGGCGGCGGTCGGCGAGGTCGACCAGTTCGGTGAAGGGGAAGTCGCCGGTGCGGTAGTCGGCGTACGGGTCGCCTCCGCCGTAGGGGGCGGCGTCGTTGGCGTGCGGGTCCTGGATGTCCTCGGTTCCGGTCATGGTTCGACTGTGGCGCGCCGGAGGGCCGGGGTCCATCGAATGTTTTCGACGGTGTCGTTCAGTTCCGCTGAACGGTCTGGCGGGCGGCCGCCTCCTGGCGGAGCGCGGCGAGCACCCGGCCGACCGCGGGTCCGTCCTCGGCGCCGCGGCGGACGGCCGCGACGACGTGGCGGCGCGGCTGGTCGGCGGAGAGCACCCGCATGACGACGCCGCTGCCGCCGCGCCGGTCGGCGGAGGCCATCCGGGGCACGAGGGCGATGCCGAGTCCTGCCTCGACCATGGCGAGGATCGCGGTCCAGCCCGAGGCGCTGTGGGCCTGTTCGGGCACGAAGCCGGCGGCCTCGCAGGCGGCGGTGGTGATCTCGGACCAGGGGCCGGAGCCGCCGAAGATCCAGGGTTCGGCGGCGAGGTCGGCGAGGCGGAGGCCGGGGGCGTCGGCGAGGGGGTGGCCGGCCGGCAGGGCGATGTCGAGGGGGTCGGCGAGCAGCGGCAGCCGGGTGTACTTGGGGTCGCGGGCGGTGGGCGCGTGGGCGGCGAGCGAGAGCGCGAGGTCGACCTCGCCGGCGGCGAGCAGCTCGTACGCCTCCGCCGCCTCGGCCTCGCGGATCCGGACGGCGAGGCCGGGGTGGGCGGTACGGAGCCGGCGGACGGCGGGGACGAGGAGCGCGGGCACGGAGGTGGAGAAGGCCGCGACCCGCACCTGGCCGGCCTCGCCGCGCAGATAGCCGTCGAGTTCGGCGTCGGCGCGCTCCAGCTGGGCGAAGACGGCCTCGGCGTGGCGCAGGACGAGGTGGGCGGCGTCGGTGAGCCGGACGCGGCGCCCGTGGGCCTCCAGGAGCGGCACGCCGAGCTGCTTGGCGAGGTTGGTGAGCTGCTGGGAGACGGCCGAGGGGGTCATGAGCAGCGCCTCGGCGGTGGCGGTGACAGTGCCCCGGTCGCGCAGGGTGCGCAGGACGCGCAGCTTCTTGATGTCCCACTCGGTCATGGGCGCAACCTATCCGGCCCCGGTCACCGGGCCGAACCGAGCGCCACCCCGCCGAGGATGAGGGCCATGCTGGCGCCGCCGGCGAGGCCGAGTTCCTCGCCGAGGAGGGCGTACGAGAGGAGGGCGACGCAGACGGGCTGGAGGTAGTAGACGAGTCCGGCGCGGGCGGCGCCGACGAGGGAGATCGCCTTGTTCCAGGCGAAGAAGGCGACGGCGGAGGAGAACACCCCGATGTAGAGGAGGGGGCCGACGGTGCCGGGGGTGGCGGGGAAGCCGCCCTGGACGGCGAGGGAGACGGCGTAGGCGGGGGCGAGCATGAGGGCGCCGAGCACGAAGGTGGCGAAGAGGAAGGCGAGTCCGTCGATCTCCGGGGGCCGGCGCTTGAGGAGGGCGCTGTACGAGGCGAAGGAGAGGGCGGCCGCGAACATCCAGAGATCGCCGGCGGAGAGGTCGATCGCGAGGGAGCCCTCGCCGACGAGGAGGAGGACGCCGAGGACGGCGATCGCCATGCCGAGGAGGCGCCGGGCGCCGAGGCGTTCGCCGCCGAGCCGGGCGTAGCCGGCCATGATCACCGGGGAGGCGGCCATGATCATGCCCATGTTGGTGGCGGAGGTGGTGAGGCCTGCCTGGTGGACGAGGGTGTTGTAGAGGGCGACGCCGAAGAGCGAGGCGAGGGCGGTGAAGCCGAGGTGGCGGCGGAGGAGGGCGCGCTGCCGCCAGAAGGGGCGGGCGGCGAGGGGGGCGACGGCGAGCAGGGCGATGGTCCAGCGCCAGAAGACCGCCTGGACGGGTGGGACGGTGTCGGCCATGTCGCGGGTGGCGACGAAGCTGCCGGACCAGACGACGGTGGCGAGGAGGGCGAGGAGCAGGCCGAGACCGGCGCCCTTGGCGGGCGCCGGTCTCGGGGCGGCTTCGTCGGGTGGGGTCGGGCGGCGTGCTGTCGTGAGGGTCATGCCGCCTACCGTCGCACCGTCGAAACCTCCAGGTACATCGAAAGTTCCTGACTGTTCTTTTCAGTGGAACTGAACGATACGGGAGCGGTGGCGACGGCCTCGGGCTTCGCGGGGGTCAACTGGCCGGCCAGGGTGGCCCCGAAGGCGATCACCATGCCGAGCACCTGCACCGGGCCGAGGGCCTGGCCGAGGGCGGCCCAGCCGATGACGGCGGCGGTGATCGGGGAGAGCGGGCCGAGGAGGGTGACCGAGGAGGCGCTCAGCCGCTCGATGCCGCGGAACCAGAGGAAGTAGGAGATCGCGGTGTTGCCGAGGGCGAGGTAGGCGTAGCCGGCGAGGTTCGTGCCGGTGAGGGCGGGCGGGGCGCCCTCGGCCAGGAAGGCGAGGGGAAGGATGACCAGGCCGCCGGCGGTGAGCTGCCAGCCGGTGAGGGCGAGGGCGCCGACGCCCTCGGGCCGGCCCCAGCGCTTGGTGAGGACGACGCCCGCGGACATCGAGAGCGAGGAGAGCAGTCCGGCGCCGACGCCGATCAGGTCGAACGCGGCGCCCGCCTTGAGGACCACGAGGCTGACGCCGAAGGCGGCGGCGACCGCGGTGAGCAGGGTGCGGACGGTGGGCCTCTCGCCCAGGAAGAGGGCCGCGAGGCCGACGACGAAGAGCGGGCCGACCGAGCCGACGACGGCGGCGACGCCGCCGGGCAGCCGGTAGGCGGCGAGGAAGAGGAGCGGGAAGAAGGCTCCGATGTTGAGGGCGCCGAGGACCGCCGACTTCCACCACCAGGCGCCGCTCGGGAGCTTGCGGGTCAGCGCGAGGAGCAGCAGGCCGGCCGGGAGGGCCCGCATGAGGCCGGTGAAGAGCGGCCGGTCGGCGGGCAGGAACTCGGTGGTCACGAAGTAGGTCGAGCCCCAGGAGATCGGGGCGAGGGCGGTGAGCGCGACGACGGCGGCCTTGCGGGACATGACGGGACTCCCCCTGAAGCGGTTGCGCCCCGGCGGTCCGGAGCACGACTGGCTTGGCGGTAATTAACTTAGCACTAAGCTACTTACTTGCAAGTGGCTTTCTTGCCCTCGACCCGGAGGGAACGGAACACTGAGGTCATGAACACGCAGCCGCCCGCACCCGACCCCGTCGACGCCATCGCCGCCCAGTGGGCCGTGGTCCGCCCCGATCTGGACACGCTCCCCATGGCGGTCTTCGGGCGGATCTACCGGCTGGCCGCCGCCATGCGCGGCAAGGTGGACAAGGCGTACGCGCCCTACGGCATGGCGCTCGGGGAGTTCGACGTGCTGGCGACCCTGCGCCGCTCGGGCGAGCCGTACACGCTCTCGCCGCGCGAGCTGACCGCCACCCTGATGATCACCACCGGCGGGATGACCGGCCGCCTGGACAAGCTGGAGAAGGCCGGGCTGCTCACCCGCAGCCCCGACCCGAACGACCGGCGCGGACTGCGCGTCACGCTCACCGGACGCGGCCGGGAGCTGGTCGACCAGGCCGTCGGCGCGGGCCTGGCGCGTCAGCGGGAGGCGCTGGAGGCCGCGCTGACCGAGGAGGAGGCCCAGCAGCTGGCTGGCCTGCTGCGGAAGCTGCTGGCCACGGCCGCCTGAGGGAGGGCGGCGGAGAGAACGCGAGGGCGCCGCACGGCCACGATGGCCGTGCGGCGCCCTCGAAGACGGGCGGAGGAGGCGGTCAGGCCTTCTTGCGGGACTTGTCGAGGACCACCACCAGGCCGGCGATGACCAGGAACAGCACCAGCGGAGCCGCCACGAACAGGCCGAGGGTCTCGATGACCTCCAGCTTGGGGGCCGGGTCGTCACCGTCGTCGCGGGTCAGCGCGAGCGCGGGGGACGACATGAGCAGCATCATCAGCGTCGTACCGGCCGCGACGGCGCCGGCGCGCAGGGCGTTCTTCTTGTCCACGGTGCAAAAGTAGCGAACACCTAAACGGCCCGCGCGCCCGGGGGTGCCGTACGGGCTCCGACGCCCTCGGCGGCGGTCCGCAGCAGGGCGTGCGCGCGGGGCGAGGCGGCGATCCGCTCCAGGGTGAGCGGCTGCCCGTCGGGACCCGCGACCGGCAGCCGCCAGTTGGGGTACTCGTCCCAGGTGCCCGGCAGGTTCTGCGGCCTGCGGTCCCCCACCAGGTCCGGCAGCCACACCCCCACCATCCGGGCCGGGGTGCGGGCCAGGAAGCGGTGGACGGCCCGGATCTCGGCCTCCTCGCCGCCGGGGCCCTCCGGGAGCAGCCCGAGCCGCTGGAGGACCGCGCGCCACTCGGCGGTCTCCGCCGCGTCCGCCGCGCGCTCGCGGGCCAGGTCGCCGGGGAGCAGCCCGAGCCGGTGGCGCAGCAGCACGTGGTCGCCGGAGAGCCGGGCGGCGGTGGACGGCAGGTCGTGGGTGGTGGCGGTGGCCACGCAGTCGGCCCGCCACTCCTCGGGCGGCAGCGGGGCGCCGCCGCCCTCCCAGTCCCGCTCGAACCACAGCACGGAGGTGCCGAACACCCCGCGCGCGGCGAGGGCCTCGCGGACGCCGGGCTCGACGGTGCCCAGGTCCTCGCCGACGACGAGGGCGCCGGCCCGGTGCGCCTCCAGGACGAGGACCGCGAGCATCGCCTCGGCGTCGTACCGGACGTAGGTGCCCTCGACGGGCTCCCGGCCCTCCGGCACCCACCAGAGCCGGAACAGGCCCATGACGTGGTCGATGCGCAGGGCGCCCGCGTGCCGGAGGAGTTCGCGCAGCAGCCCGCGGTACGGGGCGTAGCCGGCGGCGGCGAGGGCGTCGGGGCGCCACGGCGGCAGGCCCCAGTCCTGGCCGCGGGAGTTGAAGGCGTCGGGCGGGGCGCCGACCGACATGCCGGCGGCGAAGTCGCCCTGCCGGGCCCAGACGTCGGAGCCCTCCGGGTGGACGCCGACGGCGAGGTCGTGGACGATCCCGACGGCCATCCCGGCCTCCCGGGCCGCGTCGGCGGCCTCGCCGAGCTGCCGGTCCGTCAGCCAGGCGAGGCGGCAGTGGAAGTCGACGCGGGCGGCGAGGGCGGCGTCGGCGCGGACCTCCGCCGCCGCACCCCCCGGGGTGCGCAGCGGCTCGGGCCAGGAGCGCCAGTGGGGGCCGTGGAGTTCGGCGAGGGCCTGGTAGGTGGCGTGGTCCTCCAGGGCGCGGCCGCGTTCGGCGAGGAAGTCGTGGAAGTCGGCGCGCCGGCCGGGGCCGAGCTCGACGGTGGCGAGGAGTTCCAGGGCGCGGAGCTTGAGCGCCCAGACGGCGTCCCGGTCGATGGCGGTGCCCTTGTCGAGGACGCGCTCGCGGAGTTCGGCGGCGGCGGTGAGGATCCGGTCCAGCTCCTCGCGGTGGCCGGGGCCCAGGTGGGCGTACTCGGGGATCCGTTCGATCCGCAGGTGGACGGGGTCGGGGAAGCGGCGCGAGGAGGGGCGGTACGGGGAGGGGTCCGAGGGCTCGCCGGGCACGCCCGCGTGCAGCGGGTTGACCTGGACGAAGCCGGCGCCGTGCGCGCGGCCCGCCCAGGAGACGAGTTCGCGCAGGTCACCGAGGTCGCCCATGCCCCAGGAGCGGTCGGAGAGCAGCGAGTAGAGCTGGACGAGCAGGCCGTACGCGCGCGTGGCGGGGGCCGGGACGCGCGCGGGGGCGACGACGAGGGTGGCGCGGGCGGTGCGCCCGTCGGGGGCCTCGGCGTCCACGGTGTGCACGCCGAGCGGCAGCCGCTCCCAGTCCGCGCCGTCGTCGCCGTCGCGGACCTCGCCGGTCTCGGTGGTGACGCGGAGCCGGGTGCCGTCGGGCAGTCCGGCGGGCGGGCGCACCGGCCCGTCGCCGGTGTGCCGGACGAGGGTGGGCGGGAGCAGCCGCTCCCGGTCGGCCCGCTCCGCCGCGCCGAGGGAGGCGGCGACCGCCTCCGGGGTGGTCGCGTCGACCCCGAGGGCGCCGAGCACCGCGACCACGGTCGACTCGGGCACGGGCGTGGTGACGCCCTCGGACGGGCTGAACGCGGTGGCGACGCCGTGACGGGCGGCGAGGCGGGCCAGGGTCACTTCACACTCCGGGGGGCTCCGTGCCGCACCGGCCGGCGGGGGCGGCGGGCTCGCTGGTGAGGGGTGCCGCGCCGGTGAGGGGCGGCTCGCTGGTGAGGGGTGCCGCACCGGCGAGCGGGGGCTCGCTGGTCAGCGGCGCGGAGCCGGCGCCCGGGGGCTCGCTGGTCGGCGGCGCGGTGGCCGGGGCGGGTCCGCCGGGGGCGGTCTGGCGTGGGATCCGTATCCGCTCGGAGTGCTGGCGGGCTGACGTGGTCACGGGGGTCTCCCGGGTCTGGTCTCGACGGGGCGGCCGGACGCGCGGCGGGTGGCCGGCGTCCACGGGGTGGGACGAGTGAGCCCTACCCACCCTGACTGCCTTTGCCCCTTTTACCGGGGGGACGTGCCGAAAGGGCGACAGCACGCCGGTGGTTCACCGGGCAAAGCCGACACTTCGCCCCCTCGCATTGACACCTCCGTGCGACGGGTGGTGGGCTCGTGATCCCCTCGTTACCAACCTGCCGGGTGGGGCCCGCTCCTGACGGACCGGTGGGCCCGGACCCCGGCGAAGGGAGCCTTCGTGACCCCCGTGCGTTCCGGACGCGGACCGCGCACGGCGACCGCGGTCGCCGCCGCCGTGATCGGCGGCCTGCTCGGCGGTGCCGTGCCCGGCTCGGCGGGCGCCGTGCCCCTCCCGGTGGCGGCGCCCGACCTGGCCGCCGCGCCCCAGGAGCTCGTCCACGCGCCCGCCGGACCCGCCGCGCGCCCGGCCGTGCCCGCGCCCAGGACCGGCACCGCGCGCGCGGCGGCGCCGGTGCCCGCCGTCTGGCCCCGGCCGCAGTCGCTGACGGCCGCCGGGCCCGCCGTGCGCCTCGGGGACCGGGTGACGCTGGTCGCGGACGAGGACGCCGACCCGTACGCCCTCGCGGCGCTGCGGGGGCTGCTCGCCGCCGCCGGGGTGCGGACCGTGCACGAGGGGCTGCCGGGCGCGGGCCCGGTCGTCCGGGTCTCGGGGCCCTCCGGGGAGGCGGCGCAGGAGGCGCTGGCCTCCTTCGGGGTGGCCGAGCGGGCCGATCTGCCGGACGGCGGCTACCGGCTGGCCACCGGCCGTTTCGGCGGGCGGGACACGGTGGTCCTCGACGGGGCGGGCCGGGACGGCCTCTTCCACGCCGTGCAGACGCTCCGCCAGCTCCTCGGCGAGGGGCCGGAGGGCGTCGGCGGCGAGGTGCCGGGCGTCGTCGTCCGGGACTGGCCGGGCACCGCCGAGCGGGGGGTGGCGGAGGGCTTCTACGGCACGCCGTGGACGACCGGGCAGCGCCTCGCGATGCTCGACTTCCTGGGCCGCACCAAGCAGAACCGCTACCTGTACGCACCGGGTGACGACCCGTACCGCGCGGCGCGGTGGCGCGAGCCCTACCCGGAGGCGCAGCGGGCCGGGTTCCGGGCGCTCGCCGAGCGGGCCCGGGCCAACCACGTGACGCTGGGCTGGGCGGTGGCGCCCGCGCAGTCGATGTGCCTGTCGTCGGACGGGGACGTGGCGGTGCTGACGCGGAAGCTGGACGCGATGCGGGAGCTCGGCTTCCGCTCCTTCCAGCTGCAGTTCCCGGACGCCGGGTTCGGCGAGTGGACCTGCGACGAGGACGCCGACGAGTTCGGCCGGGACGCGGCCGGCGCCGCCCGGGCGCACGCGCGCGTGGCGAACACGGTGGCCCGCCACCTCGCCGAGCACGTTCCGGACGCGGAGCCGCTGACGGTGCTGCCGACGGAGTACTACCAGGAGGGCACCAGCGAGTACCGTTCGGCGCTCGCCGGCGCCCTGGACGCGCGCGTGCGGGTGGCGTGGACGGGCGTCGGGGTGGTGCCGCGGACGATCACCGGCACCGAACTGGCCGGGGTGCGGGCGGCCCTGGGGCAGCGCCCGCTGGTCACCATGGACAACTACCCGGTGAACGACTACGCGCAGGACCGGCTCTTCCTGGGCCCCAGCCGGGGCCGCGAGCCGGCCGTGGCGGCCGGTTCCGCCGCCTATCTGGCGCACGCGATGGAGCAGCCCGCCGCCTCCCGGATCCCGCTCTTCACCACCGCCGACTTCGCCTGGAACCCGCGCGGCTACCGGCCCGGCGAGTCCTGGCGGGCGGCCGTCGCCGACCTGGCGGGCCCCGAGCCGGCCGCCCGGGAGGCGCTCGGCGCCCTGGCGGGGAACGCGGCCTCCTCGATCCTCGCCCCGGACGCCGAGTCGGCCGGGCTGAAGCCGCTGATGAGCGCCTTCTGGTCGGCCCGGGCCGGAGGCCCGGCGGCGGCCCGGGAGAAGGCGGGCCGCGAGCTGCGGGCCGCCTTCACGGTGATGCGGGAGGCGCCCGCGCGGCTCGCCGGCACGGCGGACGGCGCGCTGGAGGCGGAGTCGGGGCCGTGGCTGGAGCAGCTGTCCCGGTACGGGGCGGCGGGCGAGGCGGCCGTCGACATGCTCCTCGCGCAGGCGCGGGGGGACGGCCCGGCGGCCTGGCAGGCGCAGCTGCGCCTGGAGCCGCTGCGGCCGGGGATCGCGGCGAGCGGGGTCACGGTCGGCACCGGGGTCCTGGACCCGTTCCTGGACCGGGCGGCGAAGGAGGCGGCGGCCTGGACGGGCGTCGACCGGGACCCGGAGCGCACGGTGGACCGGGCCACGGGCTCGTACACGGTGAAGCTGGACCGGGCGCGGCCGGTGGAGTCGGTGACGGTGCTGACCGGGAAGCCGGCCGAGGGCGCCTCCGGCGGCGGGAAGCCGGGCGCGGAGAAGGCCGCGCACGCGCGCGTGGAGGCGCTGGTGACGGGCGAGGGCTGGCGGTCGCTGGGGCCGCTGGACTCCTCCGGCTGGACGCAGACCGAGCTGAAGGGGCTGCGCGCGGAGGCGCTGCGGATCGTCTGGGACGGCGAGGGCCCGGCGCCCGACGTGCGGTCCCTGGTGCCGTGGTTCGCGGACGGGCCGAAGGCGGGCCTGGAGCTGGCCCGCACCGGGACGGACCTGGAGGCGGGCGGCCCGGCGGGCCGGGTGGACCTGGAGCTGACGGGGCGGCGGGCCGCCGAGGTGCGGGGCCCGCTGACCGCGCGGGCGCCGGAGGGCATCACCGTACGGCTGCCGGAGGAGGCCTCGGTGGAGCGCGGCGGCACGACGACGGTGCCGATGGAGGTGTCGGCGGCGGCGGACACGCCGTCCGGGGAGTACCGGGTTCCGGTGGCGTTCGCGGGCGAGGAGCGGGTGCTGACGGTGCGGGTCTTCCCGCGCACGGGCGGCCCCGACCTGGCACGGTCGGCGACGGCCTCCTCCTCGGGCGACGAGACGCCGGACTTCCCGGCCGCGCTGGCCGTGGACGGCGATCCGGCGACCCGGTGGTCCTCGCCGGCGGAGGACGGCGCCTGGTTCCAGCTGGAGCTGGCCGAACCGGCCCGGATAGGGCAGTTGGTGCTGCACTGGCAGGACGCGCACGCCTCCCGCTACCGGGTTCAGGTCTCGGCCGACGGCCGGAACTGGCGGACCGCGGCGACCGTCACGGACGGGCGCGGCGGCCGGGAGTCGGTGCGGATGGACGCGGCGGACACCCGTTTCCTGCGGGTGCAGGGCGAGAAGCGGGCGACGGAGTACGGCTACTCGCTCTGGTCGGTGGAGACGTACGCGGTGACCCCCGCGGAGAAGACCCCGCGGGCACCGGAGGCACCGGAGGCCCAGGGCACGCCGGAGGCCCCGCGGACTCCGGAGTCCCCGGAGGCGCCGCGGACCACGGAACGGCCGGACTCTCCCGGGCGGGACACGCCGGAGGAGGGCGCCACCCCCTGAGCGGCGCCCTCGCCTCCGCGCCCTGTCCCGGGGACGCGGACGGCCCGGATCTCAGCCGGTCGTCAACGCCCCCGCGGGGGTGTCGGCGACCGAGTCGATCCGGGCCATCGCGTCCTCGGCGCCGTACGGCGTGAGGTAGGGCAGCCACCGCGGGTCCCGGTGGCCGGTCCCGATGATCCGCCAGGCCAGGCCGGTGGGCGGCGCGGGCTGGTGGCGCAGCCGCCAGCCGATCTCCCGCAGGTGCTTGTCGGCCTTGAGGTGGTTGCAGCGGCGGCAGGCCGCCACCACGTTCTCCCAGGCGTGCGTCCCTCCCCTGCTGCGCGGGATGACGTGGTCGACGCTGGTCGCCACTCCCCCGCAGTACATGCAGCGCCCGCCGTCGCGTGCGAAGAGGGCCCTGCGGGTCAGGGGAACGGGCCCCCGGTAGGGGACCCGCACGAACCGCTTCAGCCGTACCACGCTGGGCGCGGGGACGATCTGATGCTCGCTGTGCAGGAAGGCGCCGGACTCCTCGATGCAGAGGGCCTTGTTCTCCAGTACGAGGACGAGTGCGCGGCGGAGCGGTACGACGCCCAGGGGCTCGTACGACGCGTTGAGGACCAGGACATGCGGCACGGATGCCTCCTATGGCGCCGGCGGCGCGTGGCTCGCGCCGGGACGAACTGCTCTCAGTCTCTCCTCATGCCTGGTCGGTGCGCCACCACGTTCCCGCGATCTCCGGGGACGGGGCGGACGTGTTCTCGACCACATCGGCATGTCTCCCGGGTATGTGCCCGGGTGAGGTCGGTCTCTCCCTCGAACAGGGCGGCCGGGTCACGTCCGACGCCCCGTTAGTGTGGATGGCCTGCGTACGCGATGCCTGGAGGTTGTCCCGTGTCCTGGTCAGTCCTGGCCGCCGCCACCGAACCCGAGCCGCTTCCGGTGACTCTGGACGAGGCGGCGGAGAAGGCCACCAACGCGGCCGGCTGGGTGGAGGAGAACTGGTCCACCTGGCTCAACACCGGTCTGCGGATCCTGCTGATCGTGATCGTCGCCCTGTTGCTCCGGTGGGCCGTCCGGCGCGCCCTGACGAAGCTGATCGAGCGGATGAACCGCTCCGCCCAGGCGGTGCAGGGGACGGCGCTCGGCGGACTGCTCGTCAACGCGGAGCGCAGGAGGCAGCGGTCGGAGGCGATCGGCTCGGTGCTGCGGTCGGTGGCCTCGTTCCTGATCCTGGGCACGGCGGGGCTGATGGTCCTGGGGGCCTTCGACATCGACCTGGCGCCGCTGCTCGCCTCGGCCGGTGTGGCCGGTGTGGCGATCGGTTTCGGCGCGCGGAACCTGGTGACGGACTTCCTCTCCGGCGTCTTCATGATCCTGGAGGACCAGTACGGCGTCGGTGACTCGGTCGACGCGGGCGTCGCCTCCGGCGAGGTCGTCGAGGTCGGGCTGCGGGTGACGAAGCTGCGCGGGATCGACGGCGAGATCTGGTACGTGCGCAACGGCGAGATCAAGCGCATAGGGAACCTCAGCCAGGGCTGGGCGACGGCGGCGGTGGACGTGACCGTCCGTCCGACGGAGGACCTGGACCGGGTGCAGTCCGTGATCGCGGCGGCCGGCGAGGCGATGGCCAAGGACGAGCCGTGGAACGAGCGGCTGTGGGGCCCGGTGGAGGTCCTCGGTCTGACCGAGGTGCTCCTCGACCAGATGACCGTCCGCGTCTCGGCGAAGACCATGCCGGGCAAGAAGCTGGGCGTGGAGCGCGAGCTGCGCTGGCGGATCAAGCGGGGCCTGGACGAGGCCGGGATCCGGATCGTCGGCGGGCTGCCCGCGCAGGTCGCGGAGGAGGCGCCGGCCGACCCGACGGCGGGCATGGCGGCCCCCTCGGTGTTCTCGAACGCGACGTCGCCGCAGTCGGCGGCGGCCACCCCGCTGCCGAGGCCGGACCTCCACAAGCCCTGACCCCGGCCCCTCCCCGGGCTTCGACACCCCCGCCGGTAACGCTTCGGTTGCCGTCGGGGGTGTGGTGCGTGTGCGGGTATTGACGGCCCGGTGGCGTCCGTCCTACCGTCCTCCCACCGGATAGGAAACTTTCCTAACAGTGTCGTCGGGAGCACGGTCGCCGCCAGGTGCCACCATGGGTCTCCCCGCGTCGAAGGGCAGGTGCGCACGTCATGGCAGGAACCCAGGGAACCCCTGGCACCCCGCGCGTCCTGCGGGCCATGAACGACCGCGCCGCGCTGGACCTCCTCCTGGAGCACGGCACGCTCTCGCGGACCCGGATCGGCAAGCTCACCGGCCTCTCCAAGCCGACCGCCTCCCAGCTCCTCGCCCGCCTCGAAGCGGCGGGCCTGGTCCGCGTCACCGGCACCACCGAGGGCCGCCCCGGCCCCAGCGCCCAGCTGTACGCCCTGAACCCGGACGCCGGATACGCCGCCGGGCTCGACGTCAACCAGCACCGCATCCGCGCCGCCGTCGCCGACGTCACCGGCGCCGTCGCCGGCGAGTACGAGCTCCGCACCGGGGGGCGTACCGGCGACGGCGTGGTCCGGCAGGTCACCGACGCCCTCGACGGGGCCGTCAAGGCCGCCGGGCTCACCCGGGCCGACGTCCGGCGCCTGGTCATCGGCACCCCCGGCGCCTTCGACCCCGCCACCGGACGGCTCCGGTACGCCTCCCACCTGCCCGGCTGGCACTCCCCCACCCTCCTGGAGGAGCTGGCCGCGGTCCTGCCCATGCCCTTCGAGTACGAGAACGACGTCAACCTGGTGGCCATCGCCGAGCGGGCCGTCGGCGCCGCCCGCGGCCACGAGGACTTCGTCCTGCTGTGGAACGAGGAGGGCCTCGGCGCCGCCCTCGTCCTCGGCGGCCGGCTGCACCGGGGCTTCACCGGCGGCGCCGGCGAGGTCGGCTTCCTGCCGGTCCCCGGCACCCCGCTGGTCCGCCGGGTCGCCCAGGCCAACTCCGGTGGCTTCCAGGAGCTCGCCGGCGTCCAGTCGGTGCCCCGGATCGCCCGCGCGGCGGGCATCGACACCCCCGAACGCCCCTATGTGCCGGTGGCGTGCGGGCTGCTCGCCCGGGCCGCCGAGAGCCCCGACGAGGGGCCGCACGCGGAGCTGCTCGACCGCTACGCCGAGCGGCTCGCCACCGGTCTCGCCTCGCTCACCGCCGTCCTCGACCCCGAGCTGATCGTGCTCTCCGGGGACGTCCTCGTCGCCGGCGGCGAGCCGCTGCGCGCCCGCGTCCAGACCGAGCTCGCCGACCTCGCGGCCTCCCGGCCGCGCCTCGTCCTCACCGCCGTCCCCCGCGAACCCGTGCTGCGCGGCGCGCTGGAGAGCGCGCTCGCCACCACCCGCGACGAGGTCTTCGACACCTCGCGCTGACCCGCCCCGCCCGCTCCTCCCCCCTTTCCCCTCAGCCCGCCCCAGGGAGACCCCGCCATGCCCGTACGCCCGCGCAGAACCGCGGCCGCGCTCGCCGCCGCCGCCTCCGTCGCCCTCCTCGCCTCCGCGTGTACCGGCTCCGCCGGCAACGCGGCGAGCGACGACCCCGAGGCCGAGACCACCCTCACCTTCTGGCACGGCTGGTCGGCGCCCTCCGAGGTCGAGGCGATCGAGGAGAACGTCGCCCGCTTCACCAAGGCCCACCCGAACATCAAGGTGAAGGTCGTCGGCAACGTCAACGACGACAAGCTCGGCCAGGCGCTGCGCGCGGGCGGCTCCAACGGCCCCGACGTGGTCGCCTCGTTCACCACGGCCAACGTCGGCAAGTTCTGCCACACGGGCGCGCTCGCCGACCTGAAGCCCTTCGTCGAGAAGGACGGGCTGGACCTCGACAAGATCTTCCCGAAGGTCCTCCAGGACTACACGCAGTTCGAGGGCAAGCGCTGCACGATGCCGCTGCTCTCGGACGCGTACGGGCTCTACTACAACAAGGACGCCTTCAGGAAGGCCGGGCTCGACCCGGAGGCCCCGCCGAAGACCTGGTCCGAGTTCACCGAGGTCGCCAAGAAGCTGACGAAGGCGAAGGGCGACTCGTACGAGCAGCTCGGCTTCATGCCGAACTACCTCGGCTACGAGACGGTCGTCTCGCACTACATGTCGCAGTGGGGCCACGGCGGTTACTTCGACGCGGACGGCAAGTCGACGGCGGCGTCCGACCCGGCGTTCGCCGAGATGATGACGTACCAGAAGTCGCTGGTGGACGCGCTCGGCGGCTTCCAGAAGCTGGACAAGTACCGCACCACCTTCGGTGACGAGTGGGGCGCCAAGCACCCCTTCCACACCGGCCAGGTCGCCATGCAGCTGGACGGCGAGTGGCGGCTGAACTTCACCGAGGAGGCCAAGGTGCCCTTCGAGGTCGGCGTGGCGCCGCTGCCGGTCGCCGACGACGAGGTCGCCGAGTACGGCAAGGGCTACCTCTCCGGCACGATCATGGGCATCGCGCCGCAGTCGAAGAAGCAGAACGCGGCCTGGGAGCTGGTCAAGTACATGACCACGGACACCGAGGCGGTGGTGGGCTTCGCCAACGCCATCGGGAACGTCCCCTCCACCCTGGAGGCCCTGAAGTCCCCGGACCTGAAGCTCGACCCCCGCTTCCAGACCTTCCTGGACATCGCCAAGCACCCGAAGTCCACCACCTCGGACGGCGCGGTGAACGGCTCGGCGTACCAGGACACCCTCCAGAAGTTCGCCCAGCAGTACGAGAAGGGCCAGGTCACCGACCTGAAGAAGGGGCTCGCCGACACCGCCGCCCAGATCGACCGCGACATCGCCGCGGCGAAGTGACGGCCGGACACCGCTCATGAGCACGGACACCCTGCCCGCGAAGGAGGCGGCCTCCCCGGCCGCCTCCGGCCCCGGCGCCGCGGCCGGCCGGAACACGCTGCGTGCCCGGCGCCGGCTGGGCGCGCTGCGCACCCTGGCCTTCATGTCGCCCTGGCTGATCGGCTTCGGCTTCTTCTTCGCCTACCCGCTCGTCTCGACCGTCTACTTCTCGCTGATGAAGTACGACGGGCTCAACCCGCCCGTATGGCGCGGCCTCGCCAACTGGGAGTACGTCCTCACGTCCTTCCCGCAGTTCTGGCCCGCCCTGCGGAACACCCTCTGGCTCGCCGTCGTGATGGTGAGCTGCCGGGTCGTCTTCGGACTCGGCGTCGGCATGCTCATCACGAAGATCAAGACGGGCGCGGGGATCTTCCGCACCCTCTTCTACCTGCCGTTCCTCGCCCCGCCGGTGGCGGCGACGCTCGCCTTCGTCTTCCTGCTCAACCCCGGCACCGGGCCCGTCAACGCCCTCCTGGAGGGCATCGGCCTGCCCGCCCCCGCCTGGTTCACCGACCCGGCCTGGGCCAAGCCGGCCCTGACCCTCCTCGCCGTGTGGGGCATCGGCGACCTCATGGTCATCTTCATGGCCGCCCTGCTCGACGTGCCCAAGGAGCAGTACGAGGCCGCCGAGCTGGACGGCGCGGGCCCCTGGCAGCGGTTCCGGCACATCACGCTGCCGAACATCTCGCCGATCATCCTCTTCGCGGTCGTCACCGGGATCATCGGCGCGATGCAGTACTACACGCAGCCGATCGTGGCCTCGAAGGTCGCCTCGGGCAACATGGGCGGCTCCGGTCAGACCTTCGTCCCCGGCTATCCGGACGACTCCACGCTGACCCTGCCGCAGCTCGTCTACAGCCTCGGCTTCAGCCAGTTCAACTACGGCGCGGCCTGCGTGGTGGCGCTCGTGCTCTTCGCCTTCTCCATGGCCTTCACCGCGCTGCTCATGCGCCGGCGCGGCGGCCTGATCGGCTCGGGTGACTGAACCATGACCGTGTCCCCGACCGCGCCCGCCGCCCGGACGGCCCGCCGCAAGGAGCTGCTGCACTGGATCGCCGTGCACTCCCTCGGGATCGCCGCGGCCCTCTTCTTCGTGCTGCCGTTCGTCTTCGTCCTGCTCACCTCGCTGATGAGCGACCAGCAGGCGCTCACCCGCGACCTCACCCCGGACTCCTGGCACTTCGAGAACTACCTCAAGGTCTTCGAGACCGACGGCTTCCTCACCTGGTGGAGGAACTCCCTGCTGTACGCGGGCCTCGGCACCGTCCTCGTCGTGGTCTCGTCCGTGCCCGTGGCGTACGCGCTCGCCAAGTTCCGCTTCCGCGGCCGGCACCTGTCGCTGCTGCTCGTGATCTCGATGATGATGCTGCCGCCGCAGGTCGTGATCATCCCCATGTACCTGTTCTGGGCCCAGCAGATGGACCTGTCGGGGACGCTGTGGCCGCTGATCCTCCCGATGGCCTTCGGCGACGCCTTCGCGATCTTCCTGCTGCGCCAGTTCCTCCTCACCATCCCCGACGAGTACGTCGAGGCGGCCCGGATCGACGGCTGCGGCGAACTGCGCATCCTGCTGCGGGTCGTGCTGCCGATGGCGAAGCCGGCCGTCGCCGCCGTCGCCCTCTTCCAGTTCTTCTACTGCTGGAACGACTACTTCGGGCCGCAGATCTACGCCTCCGAGAACCCGGCCGCCTGGACGCTCAGTTACGGCCTGGAGTCCTTCAAGGGCGCGCACCACACCGACTGGAACCTGACCATGGCCGCGACCGTCCTGGTCATGGCCCCCGTGATCCTCGTGTTCTTCTTCGCCCAGAAGGCGTTCGTCGAGGGAGTCACCCTGACCGGAGTGAAGGGCTGATACCGGAATGAAGCTCGCTGTCGTGGGGGGCGGGTCCACCTACACCCCCGAACTGATCGACGGATTCGCGCGGTTGCGCGACACCCTGCCCCTCACCGAACTCGTCCTCGTCGACCCGGCCGCCGACCGGCTCGACCTCGTCGGCGGGCTCGCCCGCCGGATCTTCGCCAAGCAGGCCCACGAGGGCAGGATCACCACCACGACCGACCTCGACGCCGCCGTCGAGGGCGCCGACGCCGTCCTCCTCCAGCTCCGCGTCGGCGGCCAGGCCGCCAGGAACCAGGACGAGACCTGGCCCCTGGAGTGCGGCTGCGTCGGCCAGGAGACCACCGGCGCCGGCGGCCTCGCCAAGGCGCTGCGCACCGTGCCCGTCGTCCTCGACATCGCGGAGCGGGTCCGGCGCGCCAACCCGGACGCCTGGATCATCGACTTCACCAACCCCGTCGGGATCGTCACCCGCGCCCTGCTGAAGGCCGGGCACAAGGCCGTCGGCCTGTGCAACGTGGCCATCGGCTTCCAGCGGAAGTTCGCGGGGCTCCTCGGCGTGGCCCCGTCCGAGGTCCACCTCGACCACGTGGGCCTCAACCACCTCACCTGGGAGACCGGCGTCCGGCTCGGCGGCCCCGAGGGCGAGGACGTGCTGCCGCGGCTGCTCGCCGAGCACGGCGACGCCCTCGCCGCCGACCTGCACCTGCCGCGCCCCGTCGTGGACCGGCTCGGCGTCGTCCCCTCGTACTACCT
The DNA here is from genome assembly GCF_014649855.1 of Streptomyces roseolus. Taxonomy (GTDB): domain Bacteria; phylum Actinomycetota; class Actinomycetes; order Streptomycetales; family Streptomycetaceae; genus Streptomyces; species Streptomyces roseolus. Next base: position 29,864 of record NZ_BMTV01000004.1, read on the forward strand.
GCGCTACTACTACGCGCACGACGAGGTCGTCGAGGAGCTGCGCACCAGGCCCTCGCGGGCCGCCGAGGTCGCCGCGATGGAGAAGGAACTCCTGGAGATGTACGGCGACCCGGCGCTCGACGAGAAGCCGGCGCTGCTCGGCAAGCGCGGCGGCGCCTTCTACTCGGAGGCGGCCGTGGACCTGGCGGCCTCGCTGCTCGGGGGCGCGGGCTCGCCGTACCAGGTGGTGAACACCCTCAACGCCGGCACGCTGCCGTTCCTGCCGGACGACGCCGTCATCGAGACGCAGGCGGCGGTCGGCACGGGCGGGGCGGTGCCGCTGCCGGTCGCGCCGGTGGACCCGCTGTACGCCGGGCTGATCGCGAACGTGTCGGCCTACGAGGACCTGGCGCTCGACGCGGCCCTGCGCGGCGGCCGGGAGCGGGTCTTCAAGGCGCTGCTCGCGCACCCGCTGGTCGGGCAGTACGCGTACGCCGAGCAGCTCACCGACCGGCTGATCGCGCACAACCGGGAGCACCTGGCGTGGGTGTGAACGGGACGCTGCTCGCGGTCGACGCGGGCAACAGCAAGACCGACGCGGCGGTGCTCGCGCCGGACGGCACGGTCCTCGGCTCGGCGCGCGGCGGGGGGTTCCAGCCGCCGGTGGTGGGGGTGGCGGCGGCGGTCGACGGGCTCGCGGAGATCGTGGGCCGGGCGGCGGCCGACGCCGGCGTGCCGCTGTCCTTCGCGCACGTCACCGCCTGCCTCGCCAACGCGGACCTGCCGGTCGAGGAGGCCGCCCTGGAGCGGGAGCTGCTGGGGCGGGGGTGGAGCGCTTCGGTGCGGGTCCACAACGACACCTTCGCGATCCTGCGGGCGGGGCTCGACGAGCCGCGCGGCGTGGCCGTGGTCTGCGGCGCGGGCGTCAACTGCGTGGGGATGACCCCGGACGGGCGGACCGCCCGCTTCCCGGCGATCGGGAAGATCTCCGGCGACTGGGGCGGGGGCGGCGGGCTCTCCGAGGAGGCCCTGTGGTTCGCGGCCCGCGCCGAGGACGGCCGGGGCGAGCCGACCGAGCTGGCGCGGGCGCTGCCCGCGCACTTCGGCCTGGAGTCGATGTACGCGCTGATCGAGGCGCTGCACCTGGACCGGATCCCGCACGGGCGGCGGCACGAGCTGGCGCCGGTGCTGTTCCGGGTGGCGGCGGAGGGCGACCCGGTGGCGCTCGGCCTGGTGCACCGGATGGCCGAGGAGGTCGTCGCCCTGTCGGCGGTGGCGCTGCGGCGGCTCGGACTCCTCGGCGAGGAGGCGCCGGTGGTCCTCGGCGGCAGCGTGCTCGCCGCCCGGCACCCGCAGTTGGAGGAGCGGATCCGCGAACTCCTCGCGGTGCGGGCCCCGAAGGCCGTGGTGCGGTTCGTGACCGCGCCGCCGGTGCTCGGCGCGGGGCTCCTCGCGCTGGACGAGTGGGGTGGTGCGGAGCCGGGGGCGGCGGAGCGGCTGCGGGAGCAGTACCCCGGCTGACCCCGCACCACGTTCACCTGTTCGAGCGATCCCCCGGGCGGAACCGACCCGGGGGATCGGGCGTTTTCGGAGTGGAGGGTGTTCGCGTCGGACGCGCGTCCGGTTCGAGCCGGGTGCGAGAGGACGTCGAGGGGAGTTCGAAGGGGGGGCACGGGGCTCCGGGGCGGCGGCGAGGGGGGCTCGACCGCCGAAGTCCCCCGCGCGTGGGGCACGATAGGCACAAGATCGTGTCATTCCCGGTGTGCGGCCGGGCCGCCTGCGGCCATACTGCTCGCCGGGGTCGATCGACGTCGAGACCGAGGGGGAGGTCACGTGACACAGCCACCGAGCGCGCCCGCCGCGGCGCCGCACGGGCCGGCGGCCGCGCCCGCGCGGCCGGTCGTGCCGGGGCAGGTCTCGCGCGCCGCCGCCGTCGGGGCCGCGCCGCCGCCGCCCGCGCGGGGCGCGTGGGCGACCGGGCGCGAGGTGCTGCGCGAGGCCGCGACGACCGAACCGGGACGGCTGCGGATCCTCGGGGCCGTCCTGGCGCTGCTCGTCCTCGCCCTCGGCACCGTCGCCGGACTGGAGGCGGCCGACCGGGCCGGCTCCGCCGAGGCCGTCGTCGGCAGCAGCCAGCCGCTGAGCGCCGACGCCGCCGCGATCTACCGCTCGCTGGCCGACGCCGACTCGACCGCCGCGGCCGGCTTCCTCGCCGGCACCCTCGAACCGGCCGAGTCCCGCGCCCGCTACGACCGCGACCTCGCCACCGCCTCCCGGCTCCTGGTGAAGGCCGCCGCGAACACCGACGGCTCCGACGAGTCGGCCCGCGAGATCACCGCGCTGGGCGAACTGCTGCCGCGCTACGCCGGGCTGATGGAGCGGGCCCGGGCCGCCAACCGTCAGGGCCTCCCCCTGGGCGGCGCCTACCTGCGGTACGCCAACCAGGAGATGACCACCCGGCTGCTGCCCGCCGCAGAACGGCTCTACGCGGCGGAGACCGCCCGGCTGCACCGGGACGACGACGACGCCCGCACCTGGCCCCACCTGGCGCTCGGCGTCGGAGTGCTCGCCCTCGGCGTCCTGGTGTGGGCGCAGCGGCGCGAGTACCGCCGGACCCACCGCGTGTTCAGCCGGGGACTGCTCGCCGCCACCGCCGCCACCGTGGTGGTGCTGCTCTGGCTCGCCGGGGCGCACGCCGTGGCCCGGGCCGCCCTGGGCTCGGCGCAGACCGAGGGCCAGCAGTCGCTCCAGCTGCTCAACGAGGCGCGGATCAGCTCCCTCAAGGCCCGCGCCAACGAGAACCTGACGCAGGTCGCGCGGGGTGCGGTCCTCACCGAGGACGGCAAGGACGACAAGTACGAGGCGGAGTACGCGAAGGGCATGGCGGCGCTCACCGACGCGCTGGCCCGCGCGACGCGGCTCGCCGAGGACGAGGCCGGCCGGACGCCGCTGACCGAGGCCACGGCCCGGGCCGGCGAGTGGCGCGAGCGGCACGCCGCCGCGCGGAAGCTCGGCGAGGCGGGCGACTACCAGGCAGCCCTGGACCGGATCATCGGCCCGAAGGGGACGGACGGGGCGAAGGAGTCGGCCGGCTGGTCCTTCGACCAGGTCGACGCGGCCCTGGAGCGGGCCCTCGCCCACGAGCAGGAGCAGTTCACCCGCTCCGCGCGCGGCGCGGTGGACGCGCTGACCGGGCTGCCGCTCGGCGCGGCCGCGCTCGGCGCCCTCGGCGCCCTCGGCGCGGTGCTCGGCATCAACCGAAGACTGTCGGAGTACCGGTGAGAGGAGGCGGAATGACACCCGACGACGAGCCGGTGGCGCGGCGGGCGGCCCGGCGGGCGCGCGGCTGGGGCGGGGTGGCGGCGATGGGCGTGGCCTGCGCGCTGACCGCCTCCCTGACCCTGCTGCCGCTGACCCGCGGCGGGGACGCCGCCGCACCCACCGGTCCCTTCGGGCCGGGCCCCGGCGCGGGCACCGCCCTCCAGGCCAAGGCCGACACCTGCGAGAACCCTGAGGCCTCGCTGCGGCCCTCGACCGAGGACGGCCCCTCGGTCACCGCGATCAAGCAGCGGGGCAAGCTGATCGTGGGCGTCGACCAGTCCAGCTACCGCTGGGGCTTCCGCGACCCGGAGACCGGCACCCTGGAGGGCTTCGACATCGCCCTGGCCCGGGCGATAGCCAAGGACCTGCTGGGCAGCGAGGACGCGGTCGTCTTCCGCGCGGTGCCCACCAACCAGCGGATCGCCGCCCTGGACGGCGGCACCGTGGACCTGGTGGTCCGCACGATGACCATCAACTGCAAGCGGATCAAGCAGGTGGCCTTCTCCACCGCCTACTTCCGGGCCGGCCAGCAGGTCCTCGCCCCGAAGACCTCCCCGATCACCGGCCACGACGCCTCCCTGAAGGGCCGCCGGATCTGCACCGCCGAGGGCTCCACCGCCCACGAGGCGCTGGTGGAGCGGTCCTTCGGCGCGATCATCGAGGACGAGGGCGAGGGCACTCCCGCCGACCGGAACCTGCTGACCGTGCCCAACCAGCTGGACTGCCTGGCCCGGCTCCAGATGGGCGAGGTCGACGCGATCGTCACCGACAACGCCCTGGCGGCCGGACAGGCCGCGCAGGACCCGGCGGTGGAGCTGAAGGGGGAGCCGTTCACCGAGGAGTACTACGGGGTGGCGGCCAGGCTCGGCAACGACGACCTGGTGCGCCGGGTCAACAAGGTCCTGGAGGACTACCGCAAGGGCCGCTGGCAGGAGGCGTACGGGGTCTGGCTGGAGGCCGGGCTCGGGAAGGCCGAGCCGCCCGAGCCGCTGTACAAGTAGGCCCGGCAGGGCCCCGCACGGACCGACGGAGATGAGGAGAGCGATGGGCGTCACGGGACCCCCCGGGCCGGTGATGGACCGGGACGAGGTGGACCGTGCGCTGGCGCGCCTCGGCGCGGAGCACAAGGCGGTCGAGGACTCGCTCCTCGCGCTCCAGGACCACGCCGGCCGGCGGCTCCTCGAAGGCGCCGGGCTCACCGGCACCACCCGGGAGCGCTGGGCGACGACCGAGCGGACCATCACCGTGCTCTGGAGCTGCTTCGACGCCTACACGGCGGCGCTGCGCGAGGCCCGCGAGGTCCGCTCGCGGCACAAGTGGCCGAACCGGGAGGAGCTGGCCGAGCTGACCGAGCGGCTGCGCGGCGCCTCGGTGCACGTGCCGGGCGGCGCCGGCGAAGAGGCGCTGCTCGCCGAGCGGTTCACCCTCGACGGCCTGGTGCGGCGGATGAACGAGCTGTACGCGGCCTCCCTCGACGTGGTGGTCACGGCGGACGCGGTGTGGTCGGCACTGCCCGCCCGGATAGACCTGCTCGCCGCCGAACTGGGGCGGACGCGGTCCCTCGCGCACTCGGTGGGGGTGCGGCCCGGGGAGCATCCGGCCGGGGACGAGCTGGAGTCGATCACCGCCGAGCTGACCGAGCTGCGCTCCCTGGTGGTGACCGACCCGCTGGCGTTCTGGCGCCCGGCGGCGGGGAGTTCGGCGCCCGGCGGCGGCCGGCCCGACACCGAGCGGTACGACCGGGCGGCGCTCGCCCTGGAGGACGTGCGCCGGGAGATCGAGGCGGTCCTCGCGGTGCGGCAGGACTCCGAGGAACGGCTGCTGCGGCTGCGGGACGTGCTGTCCCGGGCCGACCGGACGCTCGCCGAGGCGCGGGTGGCGCGCGGCGAGGTCCTCGCGAAGATCGCCGCCTCCGAGGTGCCGGCCGTGAGCGGGCCGCCGACGGCGCTCCAGGAGCGGCTCCAGGCCGCCGCCGAGCACCGCAGGCACGCCCGGTGGCACCGCCTTTCGCCCCTGCTCGACGCACTGGAGCGGGAGGCGGAGGAGGAGTTGCTGCGCGCCCGGGACCAGCTGACGGCGGTGACGGCGCCGCTCGCGGTGCGGGCGGAGCTGCGCGGCCGGCTCGACGCGTACCGGGCGAAGGCGGCCCGGCTCGGCGGGGCGGACGACCCGTTCCTGACCGAGCGGTACGACACGGCGCGTCGCATGCTGTGGAGCGCGCCCTGCGACCTGCGGGCGGCGGAGCAGGCCGTGCTGCGCTACCAGCGGGCGGTGGCGGACCTGGTGTCCGGTCCGTCGGACGGTCCGTCGGACACGGGAGGACGACAGTGGTGAGCGGTATCGGAGCGCCGGGGGGCTGCCAGCGGCCCGGTTGCGAGGGCGCGTACGAGGACGTGGGCGGCGGCGAGCTGTACTGCGACACGTGCGGGCTCGCGCCGGTGGTGGCGCCGAGCGGCCGCCTCCAGGCCAATCCGACCGGGGTCGCCGTGCCCGGCAGGCCCGGGACGGGGACGCGCACCGGCACGGACGCGGGCTTCGGCGCGCCGTCCGAGGCGGCGGCCTGGGGGCCCGACTCGGCGTCGGCGCGCAGCGGTTCGCGGGCGTCCTCGCGAGCCTCGTCCCGCTCGTCGTCCTCGCGCCGCTCGGTGTCCGGGCGGCTGTCGCGGGCGCTGTCGGGGCGGAGCACCGGCCGTTCGGTGTCCGTGCGCAGCTCGGGTTCGTCGACCGGGCAGTCGGCCCGGAAGCGGCTGGGCGCGGGGCTCGTCACCATCCCGGAGGTGCCGCGCCCCGACCCGCGCGCGGCGGTGATGGCGGACCCCGAGGTGCCCGAGCGGAAGCGATTCTGCTCGCGGTCCGACTGCGGGGCGCCGGTGGGCCGTCCGCGCGGCGACCGGCCGGGCCGCACCGAGGGGTTCTGCACCTCGTGCGGGCACCCGTACTCCTTCGTGCCGAAGCTGCGCGCCGGCGACGTGGTGCGCGGGCAGTACGAGGTGGCGGGCTGTCTCGCGCACGGCGGCCTCGGCTGGATCTACCTCGCCGTCGACCGGGCGGTCTCCGACCGCTGGGTGGTCCTCAAGGGCCTGCTCGACACCGGCGACCAGGACGCCATGGCGGCGGCGATCTCGGAGCGCCGCTTCCTCGCCGAGATCGAGCACTCCAACATCGTCCGGATCTACAACTTCGTCGAGCACCTCGACCCGCGCACCGGCTCCCTCGACGGCTACATCGTCATGGAGTACGTCGGCGGCAAGTCCCTCAAGGAGATCGCCAACGACCGGCGGACCCCCGGGGGCCGGCGCGACCCGCTCCCCGTCGAGCAGGCCTGCGCCTACGGCATCGAGGCCCTGGAGGCCCTCGGCCACCTGCACAGCCGCAACCTGCTGTACTGCGACTTCAAGGTGGACAACGCCCTGCAGACCGAGGACCAGCTGAAGCTCATCGACATGGGCGCGGTCCGGCGGATGGACGACGACGAGTCGGCGATCTACGGCACGGTCGGCTACCAGGCGCCCGAGGTCGCCGAGGTCGGGCCGTCCGTCGCCAGCGACCTGTACACGGTCGCGCGCACGCTCGCCGTCCTCACCTTCGACTTCCAGGGCTACACCAACGTCTTCGCGGACTCGCTGCCCGAGCCGGAGCACATCGAGGTCTTCCAGCGGTACGAGTCCTTCTACCGGTTCCTGGTGCGGGCCACCGACCCGGACCCGGCGCGCCGCTTCGCCTCCGCCGAGGAGATGGCCGAGCAGCTCACCGGCGTGCTGCGGGAGGTCGTCGCCCTCCAGTCGGGGCGGCCCCGGCCCGCGCTCTCCACGCTCTTCGGCGCGGAGGTCAAGGTCACCGACACGGTCCTCTTCGCCGAGCAGACCGAGGACGTCTCCGTGCTCGGCGCCCGCCGCACCGGCCGGGCCCGGCGCACCGCGCCCGCGGCGGCCGGCGTCCCCGCCGGGCAGGGCCTCGGCGCGCTGCTCGCCCCGCTCGACGTGGCGGCCACCGCGCTCGCGCTGCCGGCGCCGCGGGTCGACCCGGCGGACGCCAACGCCGGCTTCCTCGCCGGACTCCTCGCCGCCGCGCCCGCGGAACTCCTCGGCGCGCTGCGGGCCGCGCCCGCCGACACCCCCGAGCTGCGGCTGCGCGCCCTGCGGGCCCAGCTCGACCTGCGGGACCTGACCTCCGCCGGGCAGACGCTCGGCGCCCTGGAGCAGTGGGACGCCGACGACTGGCGGGTGGTGTGGCACCGGGGCGTGGCCTCGCTCGTGAGCGGCGACCTGACACACGCGGCGCTCGCCTTCGACGCGGTCTACGACGCCTTCCCCGGCGAACCGGCGCCCAAGCTGGCGCTCGGCGTCTGCGCGGAGGTCCTCGGCCAGCTCGACAACGCCGCCGAGTACTACCACCTGGTGTGGGCGACCGACCCCGGCTTCGTCAGCGCCGCCTTCGGCCTCGCCCGGGTGCGGCTCGCCGCCGGGGACCGCACGGGGGCGGTCGCCGCCCTCGAATCCGTACCGGAGTCCTCCATCCACTACACGGCGGCCCGGGTCGCGGCCGTCCGGGCCCGGCTGCGGCGGCGGCCGCCGGGCGAACCGCTGGGCGCCGACCTGACCGCGGCCGCCGCGCAGGTCTCCGCGCTGGGCGGCTTCGGCCTCGACCCGGTGCGCCGGGAGCGGTTGTCGACGGAAGTGCTCGGTACCGCCCTCGACTGGGTACTCTCCGGAAGTCCCGGTGCCGCGCCGGGCGGCGGGGAGCCGCTGCTCGGGAGCGCACTGGACGAGAACGGGCTCCGCTTCGGCCTGGAGCGCGCCTACCGGGCGCTGGCCCGGCTCGCCCAGCGGGGCGAGGAGAGGATCGAACTGGTGGAGCGGGCCAACCGCTACCGCCCCAGGACGTGGGTGTGAGGATGTCCCAGAAGCCCCAGCCGCCGTCGCACGGCCTCGCCGTCTGCCCGGACCCGGAGTGCGGGGAGCCCGTGGACCCGAGAGACCGTTTCTGCGGGGCCTGCGGCCACGAACTGACGGCCGCCGCCGAGCTGCCGGCCGGGCAGGACCGGCCGACGATGCCGATCGCCGCGCCCGTCTGGCCCGAGGCCCCGCCCCGGGACCCCGGCTCGCTGTCGACGCTGACCCAGCACCCGGGCGAGCTGCCGGGCACCGACTCGGGCGGGCGCGACCTGCCGACGGTCCCGGTGCGCACGGACGGGCCGGTGGCGCCGCCGCGCGGGGAGACCGTGCGCGGCGGCGGCGACTTCGAGCTCGCCGCGCCGGATCCGCGGGCCGCCGTGCGGGTGGAGCCGGAGGCGCCTTCCGGTGCGGCTCCGCGGCCTTCCGCTACGGCTCCGCAGCCTGCCGGGGAGGCGGCCGAGGGGCTCTGCGTGGCCTGCCGCGCCGGGCGGGTCGACGGCGACGGCTACTGCGAGAACTGCGGGCACGCCCAGCCCCGCGAGCGCGACCACATGGAGCGGGAGCTCGGGACGGTGGCCGCCGTCAGCGACCGGGGGCTGCGCCACCACCGCAACGAGGACTCGTTCGCGATCACCGAGACCAGCCTGCCCGACGGCCGGCCGGCGACCGTCGCGATCGTCTGCGACGGCGTCTCCTCCGCCCACCGCCCCGACGAGGCGTCCGCCGCCGCCGCCCGCGCGGCCGGCGCCGTGCTCGGCGAGGCGCTGCCGCGCGGCACCCACCCGCAGCAGGCCATGCACGAGGCGATCGTCACCGCCGCCGCGGCCGTCACCGCGCTGGCCCGCACCGAAGGGCCCGACGCCGGCGCCGACTCCCTCCACGGCGGCAACTCCCCCGCCTGCACCATCGTCGGCTCCGTCGTCACCGACGGGCTGCTCGTCGTCGGCTGGGTCGGCGACAGCCGCGCCTACTGGGTGCCCGACGACCGCACCGCGCCCGCCGCCCGGCTCACCGAGGACGACTCGTGGGCCGCGCAGATGGTCAAGGCGGGCCTGATGAACGAGGCGCAGGCGTACGCGGACGAGCGCGCCCACGCCATCACCGGCTGGCTCGGCGCCGACGCGTACGAGCTGGAGCCGCACACCGCCGCGTTCAAACCCGACCGGGCCGGAGTCGTCGTCGTCTGCACCGACGGGCTGTGGAACTACGCGGAGGCCGCCGAGGCGATGGCCGGGACCGTCCCCGCCGACGCGGCGCTCCGGCCGCTGCACGCGGCCCGGGTCCTCGTCGGCCACGCCCTCGACGGCGGCGGCCACGACAACATCACGGTCGCGGTGACGCCGTTCACCCCGACGCCGCCGGGGGCACCCTCTCCCTGACCGCCCGTCACCTTCCGCCGTCGTCCCCGAGGAGCCGAAACCAGATGGCGAACTTCGCCAAGCCGTCCGTCCCGCAGTTCTCGGTGGACGTCTACCAGAACGAGTACCTGCCGGTCGGCGGGCGGGACGTCGACGCCGTCGTCACCGTGACGGCGACCGGCGGCGGCACCAGCGGGGCGCGGGGCGTCACGACCGGCGGACCCGCCGGAGTGGTGATCGTGGTGGACTGCTCGGGCTCGATGGACTACCCGCCGACGAAGATGGAGGGCGCCCGGGCCGCGACCGCCGCCGCGATCGACACCCTCCGCGACGGCACGTCCTTCGCCGTCGTCGCCGGCAACCACGCCGCCGTCCCCCTCTACCCCGACCACGGCCGGCTGGCCGTCGCCGGCGCGCGGACCCGGGCCGAGGCCAAGGAGGCGCTGGGGCGGCTCACCGCCGACGGCGGCACCGCGATCGGCACCTGGCTGCGGCTCGCCGACGCGCTCCTCGGCGGGGAGGACCTCGCCATCCGGCACGCGGTGCTGCTCACCGACGGGCGCAACGAGCACGAGACGCCCGAGGCGCTGCGGGCCGCGCTCGACGCCTGCGCGGGCCGCTTCACCTGCGACGCGCGGGGCGTCGGCACGGACTGGGAGGTCAAGGAGGTCACCGGGATCGCCTCGGCGCTGCTCGGCTCCGCCGACATCGTCGCCGATCCGGCCGCGCTCGCCGCCGACTTCACGGCCATGATGGAGAACGTCATGGGCAAGGGCGTCGCCGACGTGGCGCTGCGGCTGTGGACGCCGGTCGGCGCGGAGCTCGTCTTCGTGAAGCAGGTCGCCCCGACGGTCGCGGACCTCACCGCCCGCCGGACGGACACCGGGCCGCGCTCCGGCGACTACCCCCTCGGCTCGTGGGGCGACGAGTCCCGCGACTACCACGTGCGCGTACGGGTCCCGGCGAACGCGGTCGGGCAGGAGATGCTCGCCGCCCGCGCCTCCCTCGTCGTCCCCGACCCGCTGGGCGGCGACGCCCGGCCGGTGTCCCAAGGACTGATACGGGCCGTGTGGACGAACGACGTGGCGATGACCACGGCCATCGACCCCCAGGTCGCGCACTACACCGGCCAGGCGGAGCTCGCGGACGCCATCCAGGCCGGTCTGGACGCCCGCAAATCGGGCGATCAGGACGGAGCGACCGCGAAACTGGGCCGTGCGGTGCAGCTCGCGGCGGCCTCCGGGAACGCGGATACCGCGAAACTCCTTTCGAAGGTGGTGGACGTGGTCGACGCGGCGGCGGGTACTGTGCGGTTGAAGGCGAAGGTCGCGGAGGCGGACGAGATGACACTCGAGACGCGCTCCACCAAGACCGTTCGCGTCAAGAGGTAGCCCGGCCCCGCCCGGGCCGGACGATGAGAGGGGGAGCACCGACATGCCGACCTGCCCGAACGGACACCAGTCGGTCTCCGACGACTGGTGCGAGGTCTGCGGCCACCGCATGGCCGGGGCGGGTGCGCAGCCGGCCCCCGCCCCCCCGGGCCCCCCCGGCCCCCCTCCCCCGCCCCCCGCCTACGGCTACCCGCACCCGAACGGCGCCCCCGGCTTCCCCGACGGCCCGGGCGGAGCCGGCCGGCCCGGCGGCCCTGGTGCGCCCGGCGGTCCTGGCGGCCCCGGCTTCTCCGACGGCCCGGGCGGGGCCGGCCGGCCTGGTGGCCCTGGCGGTTCCGGTGGTCCTGGTTTCCCTGACGGTCCGGGCGGAGCCGGCCGGCCTGGCGGTTCCGGTGGCCCCGGTTTCCCTGACGGTCCGGGCGGAGCCGGCCGACCCGGCTTCCCCGACGGCCCGAACGCGGCCGGTCGACCCGGTGGCCCTGGCGCCCCCGGAGGTCCTGGCTTCCCCGGTGCTCCGGGTGGTCCCGGTGGTTCCGGCTTCTCCGACGGCCCCGGCAGGCCGGGCGGACCGGGTGCGCCCGGCTTCCCCGGTGGCCCGGGTGGCGCCGGCGGCCCTGGGGGTCCGGGTGGTCCCGGCTTCCCCGACGGCCCGAACGCGGCCGGCCGACCCGATGGACCGGGTAGGCCCGATGGACCTGGTGCGCCGGGCGGCCCCGGCTTCCCGGGCGGTTCCGGCGGACCTGGCAGGCCCGGTGGCCCCGACGGCCCCGGCAGGCCGGGTGGACCGGGTGCACCCGGCTTCCCGGGCGGTTCCGGCTTCTCCGACGTTCCCAACGGCCCCGACAGGCCGGGGGGACCTGGTGGTCCCGGCTTCCCCGCCGGCCCGGGCGGGGCCGGTCGACCCGGTGGTCCTGGCGCCCCCGGCGGCCCCGGCTTCCCGGGCGGTTCCGGCTTCTCCGACGGTCCCGCCGGTCCCGGCGGGCCGGGTAGACCCGGTGGCCCCGGCTTCCCCGACGGCCCGGGCGGGGCCGGTCGGCCCGGTGGACCGGGCGCTCCTGCCGGTCCGGCAGGTTCCGGCTTCCCCGGTGCTCCGGGCGGCCCCGGTTTCTCCGGTGCGCCGGGCGGCCCCGGCCGCCCCAACGGTCCCGGCGGCTCGGACGCTCCCGGCTTCCCGGGTGCCCCTGGGGCACCCGGCGGTCCTGGCTTCCCCGGCGGCCCCGGCCCGCAGGGTGGTCCCGGCGGCTCCGGTGGCCCGGGCGGTCCTGGCTTCTCCGGTGGCCCTGGTGCGCCCGGCGCCCCTGGCGGTTCCGGCTTCTCCGGCGGACCGGGCGGTCCCGGTACGCCGGGCGGTCCCGGCTATCCGGGCGGCCCCGGCGCCCCCGCCGGCTCGGGCGGTCCCGGCGCCCCTGGCGGACCCGGTTTCCCCGGCGGTCCCGGCGCCCCCGGTGGGCCCGGCTTCTCCGGCGGTCCCGGCGCCCCCGGTGGGCCCGGCTTCTCCGGTGGTCCCGGTGCCCCGGGCGGTCCGGGCGGTCCGGGCAGCGGGCCCTCGTTCCCCGGCGGCCCGGGTGCGCCCAACGGCCCCGGCGGCCTCGGCGGACCGGGTGGCCACAACGGGCCCGGTGGGTTCGGAGGGGATCCGAACGCGACCGCGCAGGCGGAGCTGTGCCCGCAGTGCCGGACGCCGCGCGAGCACATGGCGCCGTTCTGCGAGGAGTGCCGGTGGAACTTCCTGACCGGTACCGCGACCTCGTACACGCCGATCGCGCCGCCGCAGGCCCAGCGTCCTTCGGCGCCGCCTCCGGGGTTCCCGGCTCCGCCGCCGGCGCCCGGGCCGGGCGCGCCGCAGGATCCGTTCGGGTACCACGATTCGCGGCCCTCGCAGGTGAACCGGCCGGCCGAGCCGCTCGGTGCCGAGCCGACGCACCACCAGGCACCGCCGCGCGCCGGCGCCGCCGCCGACGACGACTGGGTGCTGTCCCCGCCGTCGCAGGCGCAGGCCCCGGAGCCCCCGCAGCAGCGGGCCCCGCAGGGGTGGACGGCGTACGTCGGGCCGGACCGTGACTACTTCATGGCGATGATGCGCCGCAGCGGCCCGGAGGCGTCGGGGCTCAACCTGCCCGCGTACGCGCCGCCGAAGCAGCTGCCGCTGCAGGGCAACCAGGTGTCCATCGGCCGGCGCCGGCACTCCACCGGCGAGGCGCCGGACATCGACCTGTCCGTGCCGCCGGAGGATCCGGGCGTCTCGCACCAGCACGCCGTGCTGGTGCAGCAGCCGGACGGCTCGTGGGCGGTGGTGGACCAGAACTCCACCAACGGCACCACGGTCAACGGCGGCGAGGAGCCGATCCAGCCGTACGTCCCGGTCCAGCTCCAGGACGGCGACCGGGTGCACGTCGGCGCCTGGACGACGATCACCGTCCGGCGCGGCTGAGCCCGGGAGGGCCGGGGGTCCTAGACCTCCGGTCCTCCGCCGGTCCGTCTGAGACGATGGAACGGTGAACGAGCAGAGCTTCTACGAGCAGGTCGGCGGCGAGGACACGTTCCGTCGCCTCGTCCGGCGTTTCTACGAGGGCGTCGCCGGGGACCCGCTGCTCCGCCCGATGTACCCCGAGGAGGACCTCGGCCCCGCCGAGGAGCGCTTCGCCCTCTTCCTGATGCAGTACTGGGGCGGTCCCGGCACCTACAGCGAGCGCCGCGGCCACCCGCGGCTGCGGATGCGGCACGCCCCCTTCGCCGTCGACCGGGCCGCGCACGACGCCTGGCTGCGGCACATGCGCGCCGCGATCGACAGCCTGGAGCTGACGCCGGAGCACGACGCCCAGTTGTGGCGGTACATGACGTACGCGGCGGCCTCGATGGTGAACACCGACGGCTGAGCCCCTTCCGCTCCCCGGGCGGTACAGACCACTCCATGCCACCGGATGAACACATTCCGGGGATGAACGACCGATTAACGGTCACGATCCCATCAAGGTCGGTGCGCAAGCGGTTTCCACCGACCCGTGGCCGATGAAAGCATTCCCGGAACGTTTCGAAGCTCAAGGCTTCGGGGGTTCGCGGGCGGCCAGGGGGATGGGTGACGGGGTTCGTACTTCTGCGCGTCAGGGCTCACCGGCTGCTGCTCGGCGCGGCCTTGCTCGCCGTCGTCCTGACGACGACCGTGCTCGCCACCCTCGCCGGCTTCTCCTCCTCGATCGGGAACGCCGCGCTCCACGCCGGGCTGCGCGACCGCTCGGCCGCCGCCGCGACCCTGCTCGTCTCCGGGCAGGTCCCGGCCGAGCGGCGGGCCGCCGCCGAAGCGGCCGTGGCCGACAGCGCCCGGCGCACCTTCGACGGACTGCCCGTCACCGTGCGGCGCCTGGAGTCCTCGGGGCCGTACGCGCTGCCCCGCTCGCTCAAGCCGCCCGCGGCCCCCGCCGGCGACCCGGACCTGACCCACTTCGCGACGCTCGACCGCGCGCGGCTCACCCTCGTCCGCGGCGCCTGGCCGTCGGCCGCCCGCCCCGGCGGCGTCATCGAGACGGCGCTGCCCGAGGAGGCGGCGAAGCGGCTGGGCACCGGCCCCGGCACCGTCCTCGAACTCACCGACCGGCTCACCGAGAAGACGGTGAAGGCCCGGATCACCGGGGTCTACAGGACGACCGACCCCGGCGACCCGTACTGGCTGCTCGACCCGGTCGGCGGCCGCGGCGTGCGGACCGTCTCCTTCACCACCTACGGGCCGCTGCTCGCCGACCCGGCCGTCCTCTCCTCCGGCGCTTTCGCCCTCGGCGACACCTCCTGGCTCGCCGAGGCCGACTTCTCCCGCCTCGACACCGGCGGCATCGCGTCCCTGCGCGAGGCGGCGACCCGGGAGCCGGCCCGGCTGCTCGCCGACACGACCGCCTTCGGGACGACGATCAGCGTCGAGACCGGCCTGCCGACCGTCCTCGCGCAGACCGAACGCGCCCTCGCCGTCTCCCGCTCCGTCCTCCTCATCGTCGCCGTGCAGCTGGTGCTGCTCGCCGCCTACGCGCTGCTGCTCGTCGCCCGGCTGCTGAGCACCGAACGCTCCGGCGAGACCGCGCTGCTGCGGGCCCGCGGCGGCTCCCGGCGCCGGATCACCGGACTCGCCGCCGCCGAGGCCCTGCTCCTGGCCCTGCCCGCCGCGCTCCTCGCACCGCTGCTCAGCGACCCGCTGACCCGGCTCTTCGCCGAGCGGTCCGCGCTGTCCGAGCTCGGCGTGCGCCTCGACTCCACGCCCGGCGCCACGGTCTGGCTGGTCTCCGCCGGGGTGGCGCTGGTCTGTGCGGCGGCGGTCGTCGCCCCCGCGCTCGCCACCCGCGACGGCGACGCCGTCTCGCTGCGCAAGGCCCGCGCGGAGACGCTCCCGTGGCCGGTGCGGGCGGGCGCGGACCTCGGGCTGCTCCTCATCGCCGGCATCGCGCTCTGGCAGCTCCGACGGACCCCGGAGGCCGCCGCCGACGGGTCCGGGGTCGACCCGGTGCTCATCGCCGCGCCCGCGCTCGCGCTGCTCGCCGGCACCGTCCTGACGCTGCGTCTGCTGCCGCCCGCCGCGAAGCTGGCCGAGCGGCGGGCGGCCGGCGGGCGGGGCCTGTCGGCCGCGCTGGCCGGCTGGCAGTTCAGCCGCCGGCCGCTGCGCGGCGCGGGCCCGGTGCTGCTGCTCGTCCTCGCCGTGGCGATGGGCATGCTGGCGATCGGTCAGAGCCGCTCGTGGGAGCGGTCGCAGCACGACCAGGCCGACTTCCGGGCCGGCACGGCCGTGCGGGTCCTCGGCGTCGGCCCCGGCGACGCGACCCGGGCCGCGCGGCTCGCCCGCGTCCCCGGCGTGCGCGAGGTCGCTCCGGTCCACCGGGCCACCATGGACGTCGCCGGACGCACCGCGACCGTACTCGCCGCCGCCACCGACCGCCTCCCCGGCGGCCTGCTGCTGCGCGAGGACCTGGCGGACGGCACGCCGGCCGAGCTGCTCGCCCCGCTCGCCCCGAAAGACGCTTCGCGGCGCGGGCTCGCCCTGCCGGAGGAGAGCCGTTCACTCGCCGTTGACCTGCGCAGCGAGGCACCGCCCGGCACGAGCGCCGGACGGATCATCCTTACTCTGGAGGACGCGTACGGAGTCCCGTACCGGCGGCCGGCGGGCACCCTGCCCGCCGACGGCCGCGTCCACCGGCTGACGCTCGACGTCTCCCGGCTGACCTCCGGAGGCGCCCGCTTCGGCCTCACCGGCATCGAGCTCACCGCCGACTTCACCGAGGGCACCCGGCGCGCGCAATCCCTCCACGTCGTCGGGCTCGCCACGACGGGGGCGGACGGGACGCCGCGCGCCGTCGAGCCGGCGCGCGCGCTCGCCTCCTGGAGCGCTGTCGGCGAGCAGACCGTCCGCGGCGAAATCGATGACCCGCACCGGCTGACCGGTGCCGCCGGAGTGCCGACGACCGGCGGCAAGGCAGCCCCATACTCCGTCCCCTACACACTGACCGGTTCCTTCGACGCCCCCTTCGGGCCGCTCTCCGAGGACTACACAGTGCGGCTGACCGCGCCCGTGGGCGCACGGCCCGAACGCCTGCCGGCGATCGCGTCCGAGGACTTCATGGCGGCGTCTGAGGCGAAACCGGGCGACACCGTCCGGCTCTCGCTCGACGGACGGGCGATCGATGTGGTCGTCACCCGGGTCGTGGCGCAGCTACCGACCACCGGCGCCTCGAGCCGGGACGCCGACACGGATGGGGGCGGCGTGCTGGTCGACCTGAAGGCGGCCAACCTGTTCCTGGCCACCAACAACCCGATGGCGTCGGTGACGCCCACCGAGTGGTGGCTGTCACCCGAGCCCGGCCGGGCGGACGCCATCGCGTCGGCACTGCGCGCCGACGGCGGGCCCGACGAGGTCGTCGCCCGCGACGCGATCGCCGCCGAGCTGCTCGGCGACCCGCTCGGCGCGGGTCCCCACACCGCCCTGATGGCGGTGGCCGCCGCGGCCGCGGCGCTGGCGGCCGTCGGCTTCGCAGTCGGCGTGGCGGGGTCCGTACGCGAGCGGGCCGCCGAGTTCGCCATCCTGCGGGCCCTCGGCGCGCCCCGCCGTCGGCTCACCCGGCTCCTCGCCGCCGAGCAGGGCGTCCTGATCGGCGTGGGGCTCCTGGTGGGCGTCGCCCTCGGCGCCCTGCTAGCCCGGGTCGTCGTTCCCCTGGTGGTGCTCACCAGCCGCGCGACGCGGCTCGTGCCACCGGTCCTGGTCGAACTGCCCCTCGGTGAGGTCGCCCTGCTCCTTGCTGGAGTCGCCGCCCTGCCGCTCGCAGCCGTCGCAGCCATCGCCCTGCGTCGCAACGACCCGGCGGTGTCCCTGCGCCACCAGGGAGACGACTGATGTCCGATGTCCCGCGCGAGGAGTCCCACCCGATGCAGACCGCAGGCGAGTCGCCCGCCCACCGGCCGACGCCCCTACCTCCGCCGGCCGGCGCATACGAGAAGTCCCACGCCCCGGCCGTTGCGCCCTGGGTACGGACCCGGCTGCGGGCCGCGCCGGGCGCCTCCGGCGGCCTGGCGCTGCTGGTGTTCATCACAGCGCTGCTCGCCGCCGCGCTGCCGCGGGTGGTCGACGCGTACGAGACGGAGGGGCTACGGCACGCCATCCGCTCCGCCCCCGTCCAGCTCTCCCAGGTGGAGGTCACCACCCCGCTGGAGCAGGGCGACACGATCCCGCCCGAGTCGCTGTGGAAGGACCAGGAGGAACTGCGGGGGCTCCTGGCCGCGCCGCTGCGCACCGACCGCGCGCAGACCGTCCACGGTATCCGGACGATGGTCCGAGTCGCGGGGCTCGACCCGTGGCTGCCCAGGCCGAGCAGAGTACCGGTGGAGTTCACTCTGGCCTCTCCCTCGGACCTCGGCTCGCACGCGACGCTGAAGCAGGGCCGGATGCCCTCCGGCAGCGGGACGCGGCCGGAGGCCGCGGTGACGGTGGCGACCGCCGAAGCCCTTGGAATCAAGGCCGGATCCGTCGTACACGTGCCCGGCATCACCCCCGAGCCGGTCGCCTTCACCGTCACGGGCATCGTCCAGCCGCACGATCCCGAACGCCCCTACTGGGCCGTGGAACCTCGGCTGGCGAGCCCCGTGCTGACCACCAAGCCGGACCCGACGCAGCTCATCTACTACTGGCAAGCCGGCCTCCTTGTCTCCCCGGAGGCGAGCAGTGCCCTCTCCTCCACCAAGAGCACGCTGGAGGCCTACTGGCGCTTTCCGACGGACCCCGGCCGCCTCACCGCTCGGGACGAAGGACCGCTCGCCGCCTCCCTCGACTCGCTGACCGGCGGCCCGGCCCTGGTGAAAGTGCTCGACATCACCGGTCCCGCCGGCCAGGTCGCCACCAACCTCGACGGCATCGTCGCCGCCCACCACGCCGACGGAGCCGCGATCTCCCCCGTCGTCGCCGTCGCCGTCTTCGGCATCGGCACGGTTGCGGCCGTGGTCATCGCCATGACCGGTGGCCTCTTCCTCTCCCGCCGGGACGGAGAACTCACCCTGCTGCGCGCCCGCGGCGCCTCCCTGCCCGGCATCGGGCTCCGGCTGCTCGGCGAGACCGCCGCCGTCACGGTCCCCGCGGCGCTGCTCGGCCTGCTGGCCGCCGTCGCCCTGGTCCGCGGCCCCGACACCCCCGGCGCCCCGGCCCTCACCGGCTCCGCGCCGCTCCTGCCGTCCGTCCTCGGCGCCGCCCTGGTGGCCCTCGTCGCGGCCCTCGTGCTGCCGGCCCGGGCCGTGCTGCGGCACCGCCGGCCCCGGCTGCACGGGGCCCGCGAGGACATGGTGGACGCCAAACCGTCCCGGCGCCGCCTCGTAGCCGAGCTGACCGCGCTCGTCCTCGCGGCGGGCGCGATCGCCTCGCTGCGGCTGCGCGGCACCTCCGACTCCGGCGACCACCTGGTCAGCGCGGCCCCGGTGCTCGTCGGCGTGATCGCCGCCTTCGTGCTCGTACGCCTCCAGCCGCTGCCGCTGCGCTGGCTGGCCCGCCCGGCCCGCCGGATGCGCGGCGCCGTCGGGCCGCTGGCCCTCGCCCGTGCCGGACGGGCCTCGTCCACCGGCGTGCTGCCGCTGCTCGCGCTCGTCCTCGCGCTGACGACGGCCGCCTTCGGCGGCTCGGTCCTCGCCGGGGTCGCCGAGGCCCGCGACCGGGCGGCGCTGCTCTCCACCGGCTCCGACGTCCGGATCGAGGGCACCACGGAGAACGTGCCGGTGACGCCCGAGGTCATGGAGGCGGTGCGCGGCACGAAGGGCGTGCGGGAGGCGCAGCCCGTCCAGGTCGAGTACGGCCTCGAACTGCCCTCGCCGGTCGCCACCGACCAGCCGATGAGCTCCGCGCTCGTCGCCGTCGACCCGGCCGCGTACGCCCGCCTCGCGGCGCGCGCCGACAACGGCGCCTTCCCCGCCGGGCTGCTCGCCTCCACCGGGAAGGGCGGGCCGGAGGCGGTCGGCGACACCGACCGGGTGCTGCCCGCGATCGCCTCCCCGGACGTCGCCGCACGCCTCGGCGACCGGCCCATGCTGCTGATCGCGGCGGCCGGCTCCTTCCACGTGAAGGTGGTGGCGGTGCGGGACTCCACCCCGGCGATACGCGGCGAGAACTTCCTGGTGGTCAACGCCGCCGACGTCACCAACCGGCGGACGACCGTCGTGCTCGCCACCGGCACCCCCGACGGCCCGGCGCTGCGGGCGGCCGTCGCCGGGAAGTCGAAGGACCTGGCGGTGACGCTGCGGAGCGAGACCCGCGGTTCCTACGTGGACTCGCCGCTCCAGTCCGGCGCCGAGGGGCTGTACGCGGCGGCGATCGGGGCGGGCGCGGCCTACGCCGTGGTCGCCGTGCTGCTGTCGCTGACGCGGAGCGGGCCCGAGCGGGCGACGCTCCTCGCCCGGCTGCGGACCATGGGCCTCACCCGCGGGCAGGGCCGGCGGCTGCTCGGCCTGGAGGCCCTGCCGCCCGCCGTCTTCGCCGCGCTCGGCGGGGCGCTCGCCGGGTGGGCGACGGTGCCGCTGCTCGCCCCGGGCGTCGACCTGCACCGGCTGGCGCTCGCCATGGCGGAGGGCGGCGCGGCGCTCGGCGGGACGCGGCTGCGGGCAGACCCGTGGTCGCTGGTCCTGCCGGCCGTGGCCGTGGTCCTCCTGACCGGGGCGGCGGCGGGCGTACAGGCGTGGTGGACGGGCCGGAGGAGCTCGGTGAAGGAACTCAGGGCAGGAGACGCACGATGACGACGACCGCGAACGCGACCCTGGAGGAGCTGGAGCGGCGGGCCACCGCGCACCGTGACCGGCCCTCGTACGGCCATGACGCACTGATCGCCTGCGACCGCCTGGTGCGGATCTTCACCACCGACGGGGTGGAGGTGCAGGCGCTCCAGGGACTCGACCTCCTCGTGAAGGAGGGCGAGCTGATGGCCCTCGTCGGGGCGTCCGGCTCCGGCAAGTCGACCCTGATGAACATCCTCGCGGGCCTGGACGTGCCCACCGCGGGCGCCGCCCGGGTCGCGGGCTTCGACCTGCTCGCGATGACCGGCAAGGACCGGTTGCGCTACCGCCGCGAGGTCGTCGGCTTCGTCTGGCAGCAGACCGCCCGCAACCTCCTCCCCTACCTGACGGCCGCCCAGAACGTGGCGCTGCCGATGCAGTTGGCGGGCATCAAGGGGAAGCGGGCCGAGCGGGCCGAGGAGCTGCTCGCGATGATGGACATCGCGCACTGCCGGGACCGGCGGCCCCACCAGCTCTCCGGCGGCCAGCAGCAGCGGGTCGCGATCGCCGTCGCCCTCGCGTGCGGCCCGAAGGTGCTCCTCGCCGACGAGCCGACCGGCGAGCTGGACTCGGCCACCGGCGAGCAGGTCTTCGCCTCCTTCCGCCGGGCCAACGAGGAGCTGGGCACGACGATCGTCATCGTCACCCACGACCAGGCGGTCGCCACCGAGGTGCGCCGCACGGTCGCCATCCGCGACGGCCGCACCTCCTCCGAGGTGCTGCGCCGCACCGAGGTCGACGCGGAGGGCCAGGAGTCGCTGGTGGCGCGGGAGTACGCGATGCTCGACCGCGCGGGCCGGCTCCAGCTCCCGGCGGACTACACGGCGGCGCTCGGGATGGAGCACCGGGTGGCGCTGGAGCTGGAGCGGGACCACATCGGGGTGTGGCCGGACGACGCGGAGCGCTGAGGAACCGGCTCCGGCCCCGGCCCGTCCCAGTCGGGGGGGTGGTCGGGATGGGTCGTGTGTTCGCGTACGCCGGGGCGGTGGCCGTGCCGCTCGGCGCCGGCGCGCTGCTGCACCTGTGGGGAAGCTGGTCGATGCGGTCGCCGCTGGGCACGCCGACCGCGCTCGCGGTCCTCGTCGGCCTGGTCCTCGCCGGGCTCGCGGTGGCGGCGCACAACGCGCTCTTCCGCGAGGGCGGCAGCGTCCTGGCGCTGCTCCTGCTGCTCGCGGGCCTGGGCGCGGTGTGGATCGAGGCCCGGGACTCGCGGGTGCGCGGGGCGACGGTGGAGTGCGTGGTGGTGGGGAAGGTGCGGGTCACCGACCATCCGACCTTCGGCGAGGGCGCCCCGGAGGCGAAGCGGCTGTACCACCACCCGCTGGACTGCCCCGGCGGCTACCCGAAGGAGTTCGCCTGGGAGGAGAAGCTCGGCGAGGCGGGCAAGCCGCTCACGATCGCCTACGACCCGGCGCGCCGGATGGACCCGGTCCCGGCCGACGAGAACGTCGCCCGGGGGTCGCCGGTGATCCCGGCGGTGCTGCTGCTCCTCGCCGCGGCCCTGTCGGTGACGGCGGTCGCCCTGGAGGGCACGGGCGAACGGGTCTGGTGACGGGGCCGGCGTTCCCCGGCGTACGACGCCGGGGCCACGGGGCCCCCGGCACGGGTGCCGCGCCGCTTACGCCGGGGGCGCCGGGGTGACCGTGAGCGAGGCCGGGGCGGTACGGAGGGCGACGGAGCCGTACGGGGTGCGCAGCCGCAGCCACGGCCCGGCGGCCATCAGGGCGACCGGCACGTCCCGGGGCGGCAGGAAGCCCAGCGACTGGGCGGCGTGCACGGCCCGCAGCGGCAGGCCGGTGGTGCCGAGGACACGGGACCAGATCTCCCGGCCGACGCGGTCGCGCTCGGCGCGGGTGCGCCGTTCCTCGGGCAGCTCCGCGTCCCGGCGGCGGAACTCGGCGACGGCCGCCACGACCGCCCCGCGCAGCTCCGCCGCGCCCGGCAGTCCCTCGACGGGCCGCCAGCCGGTGCGCGGCGGGAGGACGCCGGCCCACGGCGGGCCGGTGACGGCGCCGGGGACGACGGCCTTGCCGGACGTCTCCTCGACGCCGTCGAGGAGCTCGCCGGCGGAGACGGTGACGTCGAGGTCGACCGCGTCCTCCAGGCGGGCCGTGCGGATCGCGAGGACCTCGAAGGACGGCGGGCGTCCGAAGACGGCGAGCGCGCCGCCGGCGGCCCGCAGGCGGACGGCGGCGGCGCGGTCGTAGTGCACGAGCCGGCCCAGGAAGGCGGCGAGGGCCGCCGCCTCCCTGGGGTCGGCGAAGTGCAGCGGGGCGAGCACGGTCATGCGGCGGACGTCATCCCGTCGTCGACGTACTCCTGGAGGAAGCGGCGCTCCTCATCGGAGATGCGGCGCGGTCGCTGCGCCTCCAGGTCGAAGGGCACGACGACCGTCGAGGCCCGTACGTAGGTGACCTCGGGGTCCTTGATCTCGTACGCGATCGTCAGCGACGCCGCGCCGATCTTCGTGACCCACGACTCGATGGTCACCGGCTCGTGCCGGTGGACCAGCGGGCGGAGGTAGTCGATCTCGTGGCGGGCCACGACGGACCCGCCGGAGAAGGACGGGCTGCCGTCCCCCGGCGCCAGCCGGAACATGAAGTCGATCCGGGCCTCCTCCAGGTAGCGGAGGAAGACCACGTTGTTGACGTGCCCGAAGGCGTCCATGTCCGACCAGCGGAGGGGGCAGCTGTAGAGGTGTCTCGCCACGACGGCCTCAGCCCCGGGTGAGCTTCTTGTGCGTGGCGCGGTGCGGACGGGTGGCGTCCGGGCCGAGCCGCTCGACCTTGTTCTTCTCGTACGACTCGAAGTTGCCCTCGAACCAGAACCACTTGGAGTCGCCCTCGTACGCGAGGATGTGCGTGGCCACCCGGTCGAGGAACCAGCGGTCGTGGGAGACGACCACGGCGCAGCCGGGGAAGTCGAGGAGCGCGTTCTCCAGGGAGGAGAGGGTCTCGACGTCGAGGTCGTTGGTGGGCTCGTCGAGGAGCAGCAGGTTGCCGCCCTGCTTGAGGGTGAGCGCGAGGTTGAGGCGGTTGCGCTCACCGCCGGAGAGCACGCCGGCCGGCTTCTGCTGGTCCGGGCCCTTGAAGCCGAACGCGGAGACGTAGGCGCGGGACGGCATCTCGACCTGGCCGACGTTGATGTAGTCCAGCTCGTCGGAGACGACGGCCCACAGCGTCTTCTTCGGGTCGATGTTGGAGCGGCCCTGGTCGACGTAGGAGATCTTGACCGTCTCGCCGATCTTGATGTCGCCGGAGTCCGGCTTCTCCAGGCCCTGGATCATCTTGAAGAGCGTGGTCTTGCCGGCGCCGTTCGGGCCGATGATGCCGACGATGCCGTTGCGGGGCAGGGTGAAGGACAGGTCGTCGATGAGGACCTTCTCGCCGAAGGCCTTCGAGAGGTTGTTGACCTCGACGACGACGGAGCCCAGACGCGGGCCCGGCGGGATCTGGATCTCCTCGAAGTCCAGCTTCCGCATCTTCTCGGCCTCGGCGGCCATCTCCTCGTAGCGGGCGAGACGCGCCTTGGACTTGGCCTGACGCCCCTTGGCGTTGGACCGCACCCACTCGAGCTCTTCCTTGAGGCGCTTGGCGCGCTTCTCGTCCTTCTTGCCCTCGACCTTGAGGCGCTCGGCCTTCTTCTGGAGGTAGGTCGAGTAGTTGCCCTCGTACGGGTGGGCGCGGCCGCGGTCGAGCTCCAGGATCCACTCGGCCACGTTGTCGAGGAAGTACCGGTCGTGGGTGATGGCCACGACGGTGCCCTTGTACTTGGCGAGGTGCTGCTCCAGCCAGTTCACCGACTCGGCGTCGAGGTGGTTGGTGGGCTCGTCGAGGAGCAGCAGGTCGGGGGCCTCCAGGAGGAGCTTGCAGAGCGCCACGCGGCGCTTCTCGCCACCGGAGAGGTTGTTGACCGGCCAGTCGCCGGGCGGGCAGCCCAGGGCGTCCATGGCCTGCTCCAGCTGGGCGTCCAGGTCCCACGCCTCGGCGTGGTCCAGGTCCTCCTGGAGCTTGCCCATCTCGTCCATGAGCTCGTCCGTGTAGTTCGTGGCCATCTCCTCGGCGATGGCGTTGAACCGGTCGAGCTTGCCCTTGATCTCCGCGACGCCGTCCTCGACGTTCTCCAGGACGGTCTTGGACTCGTCGAGCTTCGGCTCCTGCATGAGGATGCCGACCGAGTAGCCGGGGGCGAGGAAGGCGTCGCCGTTGGACGGCTGCTCCAGGCCCGCCATGATCTTCAGAACGGTGGACTTACCGGCACCGTTCGGGCCGACCACACCGATCTTCGCACCCGGCAGGAAGCTCAGCGTCACGTCATCGAGGATGACCTTGTCGCCGTGCGCCTTGCGCGTCTTGCGCATCGTGTAGATGTACTCAGCCAAGAGAAACCGTCCGGCAGGAGAGTGAGTGGGCAGATACACCCATCTTGCCGCACTGCCGCCCCCAGGCGGAAACCAGTACCTGGCGCGCGGGCGCCGGACGGACCACGGACGGGCGACGGACGGACCACGGACGGGCGACGGCCCCGGACGCGGGTGCGTCCGGGGCCGTCGGGGTCACGGGGTGCGATCACCCCGTGACGTCAGGCTCTGCCGTGCTCACTGACCGGCGGCGGCCTTCTTCTTGCGGAGGAAGAACACCGCGCCTCCGCCGGCCAGGACGAGCGCGACGGCGATGCCGGCGATCATCGGGGTGGCGTTGGAGCTGCCGGTCTCGGCCAGGTCACCGCCGGTGGTGCCGGTGGTGCCCGTGGAGGCGTCCGTGGCGGTGGGCGCCGGGGTGGACGCGCTCGCCGAGGGGGTCTCGGTCGGCGTGCCGGTCGACGGGGTCGCCGACGGGGTGCCGGTGGACGGCTCCGGGCTCGGGGCGGTCTTGCAGTCGAGGACGCCCTGGAAGGACTTCGAGAAGCCGTTCGGGCCCGTGATGGTGAAGTCGTACGCGGTGTCCTCGGCGACCGGGACCGTGACGGTCTTGGTCTCGCCGGCCTTGATCGTGTAGGAGACGCCCTTCACGTCGAAGGTCCAGTCCTCGTCACCCTCGTTGGAGGCGGTGATGTCGAGGCCGCCCTTGGCGCAGTTCTCGGCGACGGTGACGGCCGGGACCGCACCCTTCTTCGCCCACGCGGCGGTGACCTCGGCGTTGATCGTGGACTTGCTGCTGCCGGCCAGGATCAGGGTCTGCTCGTGGCCCTCGACGCTGCCGAAGACACGGCCGATCGCGACCTCGGTCTCGGTCTGCAGACCGATCTTGGTCGTGCCGTCGGGGGTGCCCGCCGGGACGTCCAGGAAGAGCTCGGTGTTGTTGCCCGCGGAGGTGACGGCCTTGCCGTCCTTGTCCACGACCTTGACGTTCGCCGGGGCGTCGGCGGGCAGGGAGACCTTGACGGAGCCGTCGGCGGCCGTGGTGGTGACCTTGACCGGGCCGAGCTTGTCGCCGGCCTTGCCCGCGATGGACGCCGGGGCGGCGGCCAGGGAGACCTTCGGCTCCTCCTGCTCCGGCGCCTTGGCGGCCTCGGCCACCAGGTAGGCGGCGAGCGCCTTGGCCTCCGGGTCGACCGGGGTGGCCTTCACGTTGTCCGAGTACTTCCAGATCGCGGCCTGGGTCGCGGTGGCGGCCTCGTCACCCGTGAGGGCGTCGACACCGGCCTTGCCGGCCAGCGCCCCGAGGTCGTTCACCTCGGGGTAGGAGTTCTGCAGGATCCAGCGGATCTTGCCGGCGTTCGGGTTGTCGTGGAGGGTCGACTTGTCCCAGTCGGTCTCCTTGTACTTCGTCCCCGGGTCGGTCGGCGTCAGCAGGTCGATGCAGTACGCCTGGAGCGAGCCGCCGTCGTCCACGGTCAGTTCGAAGAGACCGCCCGAGATCGGGTCGCCCTCCTCGTCACCGATCCAGATGTCGCCGGACTCCTTGAGTCCGCCCAGCGTCGCGTTGGCCCCGCCGTCGGCCATCGCCGGTCCCGCGAGGGCTATCGCGCTGGAGGCGACCAGGCCCGAGACCAGGGTCGCCGCGGCCATGCGGGCAGCAGCGCGCCCACGAACTGAAAACATTGCATTCCCCTCCGGGCGAGTCGCTCCGCGAACTTGGTCGATTCACGTGGGGGGAGCGCCCGCCAGCAGACTCAGTGACTCGATGGGCTCACGTGCCGCATGAGTACTCGGGAATCCTAGGGAGGCGGAAGCCCCCGGTCCCCGGTCCTACAGCGAGATAACCATTCCGTCTCGGAATCGTTATGTCCTCGGCGAGTTGGTCGACAAATCCCCACAACTCAAGGTCAGGGAGCGGTCACCAGCTGGTGAGCGGCCTCCGTCCAGGGGTCCTTCCCGTCCGCCGTCACGAGCCTCGGCACGGCCCCCGCCGCCTCCTCGTTCTCCGTCAGGTCGCCCTCCCCCGGGGCCCTCGGCTCCGCCCGCGAAGTCCTCCGGAACGCCGAGGTCCCCCGCGTCAGGTCGTGTCCGACGGCGAGCGCGTCGACGTCGACGAAGGTCTTGCGCTGCCCGTCCCGCTCGCCCTCACGGACCTTCAGCCGCCCGTGCACCACGAGCGGTTCCCCCACCGAGACCGAGGCCATCAGGTTGGCGCCGAGCGCCCGCCACGCCGAGACCGTGTAGAAGCTGGTGGCGCCGTCCGTCCAGACCGCCCGCCCGCGGTCCCACCGCCGGGCGGTCACCGCGAACCGGAACCGGGTCACGGGCCCGGCCGGCGTGTCCCGGAAGTCCAGCGCCGTCGCCACGTTCCCCACCAGCGTCACCGTCGTGTCGTTCATGTCCGTCCCTCTTCCTCTGCCGTACCGGCCTCTGTGGGAACCATGCTGGCGCGGCAGCGGAAAGCCCGCCCGTGCCTGTGGACGACCGACGGGCTGTGGACAACTCGCCCACCCGGGCGGGGGACCGACGGGGCGAGGACGGGCGAATACGGGTCAGAAGGCGGGCAGAAAAGGATCGAAAACGGATGAGTGAGGGCGGGAACGGATGGGTGAGGGCGGGAACGGATGGGTGAGGGCGGGAACAGATGGGTGAGGGCGGGAACAGACGGGCGGGGCCGGAAACGGACGGGCGAGTCCGGGAACGGGCGGGTGAGGCGGGAACGGGCGGATCCGT
Organism: Streptomyces roseolus; assembly: GCF_014649855.1. Classification (GTDB taxonomy): domain Bacteria; phylum Actinomycetota; class Actinomycetes; order Streptomycetales; family Streptomycetaceae; genus Streptomyces; species Streptomyces roseolus. The sequence goes on from NZ_BMTV01000004.1 coordinate 57,171, forward strand.
TACCGGAGACGGGCCCCCGCCCGGGTCGCCCCCAGCCGCGGGGTGCCGCCGCGGCCGCCGACGCCCCGGCCGCCCGCGCGGCCGCCCGCCCCGACGATCCTCGGCGAGGGCCGGGGTCCGGCCACCTTCGCGTACTGCTCGCGCACCTCGCGGTAGCGCAGCAGCTCGGCGGAGACGGGGTCGAGGACCCGGGCCCGGCCGCAGGCCGCGGCCGCCTCTGCCAGGGCGCGTTCGGCCTCCTGCCCGTACCGCCGGGCCGGCCCCTTCACCGCGCTCTCGCAGGCCCATTCGATCAGCGGGCCGCCGACGATCCCGCCCAGCATCACCAGGACCGGCGGCAGCAGCCCGGGTTCCACGACGCCCACGATCTGGCCGACCAGCCACAGCGCGCCGAAGAGCTGAAGCAGCGTCATCAGGGCCTGGGCGAGCACGGCGGCCGGCCACCAGGCGGGGCGCGGCGGCCGGGCGGCGGGGTCGCCGAGGGCGACGGCCAGCTCGTCGAGCGCCTCGGGCAGCCCCTCGGCGCCGCGCGCGGCGGCCTCCCGCACGGCGTGGGCCCAGGGCGCCGGCAGGCCCCGCGAGGCCTCGTCGGCGACGATCCGTACCGCCTGCTCCACGCGCTGCCGGGCGGTCAGTTCGTCCTCGACGGGGGCGGCGAGCCGGGGGTCGGTGGAGCCGTGCGCGCGCTTGCGCCCGTACCAGCGGTGGAGCCGGAGCCACGGCGAGCCGCAGGCGCGGATGGCGCCGCGCCGCCAGACCCGCTCGGCGGCCTCGCCGGCCGCCTGCGCGCCGACGGCGACGGCGAGCCGGCCGGCGAACTCCTCGCGGCTGCGCTCCCCGAGGCCCGCCCGCGCGTCGGCGGCGACGTACGTGGGCCGCAGCCTGGCCGCCGCGGCGTCGATGTCGGCGGCGATGCGCCGCTCGGGGGCGGTGCGTTCCTGGACGAACCGGGCTAGGAGCTCGCGGAGTTCGGACACGCCGTCGCCGGTGAGGGCGGAGACGGGCAGCACGGTGGCGCCGGGCTCGCCGTGCTCGCCGAGGGCCATGCCGTCCTCGTCGAGGAGGCGGCGCAGGTCGTCGAGGACGAGTTCGGCGGCCTCGGGGCCGAGCCGGTCGATCTGGTTGAGCACGACGAAGGTGACCTCCGCGTGCCCGGCGAGCGGCCGCAGGTACCGCTCGTGGAGGGCGGCGTCGGCGTACTTCTCCGGGTCGACGACCCAGATGACGGCGTCGACGAGGCCGAGCGCCCGGTCGACCTGGTCGCGGTGGGCGGTGACGGCCGAGTCGTGGTCGGGCAGGTCGATGAGGACGAGCGACTGGAGTTCGGCGTCGGCGGCGCCGCCCGCGAGGGGGCGCCGGCGCAGCCGGCCGGGCACGCCCAGCCGGTCGAGGAGTCCGGCGGCCCCCTCCGACCAGGTGAGGGCGAGCGGCGCGGAGGTCGTCGGCCGGCGCAGCCCGGTCTCGGAGACGGAGACGCCGGCGAGGGCGTTGAAGAGGGTGGACTTGCCGCTGCCGGTGGCGCCGGCGAGGGCGACGACGGTGTGCCGGGAGGAGAGCCGCTGGCGGGCGGCGGCCTCGTCCAGGACCCGCCCGGCCTCGGCGAGCGCGTCGCCGTCGACCCGGGTGCGGGAGAGTCCGACGAGTTCGTGGAGGGCGTCGAGCCGCGTCCGCAGCCCGCCGCCGTACGTCCCTCCGAAGCCCCGCGCGTCCTCGGCGTCGGCCTCCGCCTCCGGGTCGGGCGCGGGGGCCGGGCCCCCGATGGCGAGCCGTGCGGCGGCCCGCCGGGCGATCAGCCCGTCGTCCCACCGCTCGCGGTCGTCGTTCTCCGTCGCCTTCTCGGCCACGTCACTTCTCCTTCTGCAGTACGGAGAGCGCGGCGATCAGCTCCGCCTGCGGCTCGGGGGTGACGTCGAGGGCGTCGAGCGGGGCGAGGCGGCGGTCGCGCTCGGCGTGCAGGACGCGGTCGACGTGGGTGAGGACGAGGTCGCCGCCCTTGTCGCGCAGGCGCAGGGCGGCCTGGGCGCCGAGGAGTTCGGCGAGCCGCTCGCCGGCGGGCCGGGCGCGGCGACCGCCGAGGAGGGAGGCGGCGAGCAGGGCGGCGACGGTCTCGGCGTCGGGGAGGGCGGCGCGGGCGGCGCCGCGCCCGGCGGGCTTCTCCACGGCGCGCGCCTCCTCCTCGGCCAGCTCCTCCAGGACGCGCCGCCAGTGCCGCACCTCCAGGCCGACCCGTTCGGCGACGGCCCGGTCGGCGCCGCCGGAGACCGGGCCGAGGGCGCCCGCGGCGGGCTCCCGCCGGTGGGCGTCCCGAATCGATTCCTCGGCGGCGGAGACGGCGCAGTGGAGGAGGGCGGCGAGGGATTCGGTGAGGGCGTCGAGGAGTTCGTCCGCGGTGCTGTCCCGCGGGTAGGCGCGCCACCGGGCCCGCGCGTCCCCGGCGAGCACGGCGCCCTTCCCCAGCTCCTTCCTGACCCGCGCCCCCTGCCGCCGGTAGGCGCTCTCGACCGCGGCCCGGAGCCGTACGGCGGCGGCGTACTGGGCGGCGACGGCCCCCGCCAGCTCGGGGAGCCGCCGGTCGAGCGAGTCGATGACGCCGGTGGCGGTGCGGGTGACGGCCTGCTGGCGCGCGGCCGGGTCCTCGGCCCGGTGCGCGAGCCAGCCGCGGAGCGCGGCGACGGCGCTCTCGGGCAGCAGTCCGCTGCCGCCGCCGGTCGACTCGGGCAGCTCGGGGATGGTGAAACGGGGCACGTCCCCGAGCCCGGCCCTGTCGAGCAGCGCCCCGTACTGCCGGGAGACCTCGCCGATGACCTGGTGGGGCACCCGGTCGAGGACGGTGACGAGCATGGCGTCGTACTCCTTGGCGGTACGGAGCAGGTGCCAGGGCACGGCGTCGGCGTACCGGGAGGCGGTGGTGACCATCACCCAGATGTCGGCGGCACACATCAACTCGGCGGCGAGCAGCCGGTTCTCGACGACGAGGGAGTCGATGTCGGGGGCGTCGAGGAGGGCGAGTCCCCGCGGCAGCCCGGCGGCGGTCTCGACCCGCAGCGCGTTGTCCTCGGCGTCGCCGTCCTCGCCGGGGTGGTCCTCGTCGGCCTGCGGCAGCCACACGCGGGTGAGCTGCGGCAGCACCCGCAGCCCCGCGAACCAGTGCTGGTCCTCGGGGTGGCAGACGAGCACCGGCGTCCGCGTCGTCGGCCGCAGCACCCCCGCCTCGCTGACCCGTCGTCCGACGAGCGAGTTCACGAGCGTCGACTTGCCGGCTCCCGTCGACCCTCCCACGACGGCGAGCAGCGGCGCGTCGGGGTCCTTCAGTCGCGGCACCAGGTAGTCGTCGAGCTGTGCGAGCAGCTCGGTCCGCGTCTGCCGGGCACGCGGCGCGTCGGGCAGGGGAAGGGGAAGACGCACGGCCGCGACTCGGTCGCGCAGGGCGGAGAGTGCGTCGATCAGCTGAGGCCGTGCGTCCAAGGTCACCACATGCGAAGAATGCCCAATTTATGAGCGTTTTTGAAGCGTATGGCTACCCTGCGCGCCGAAGAAGAGGAGCCCGGCCGGAGCCCCGGGCATAACGAGTGCACAACACCCGCAGCGCACGGCGCGAAAAGCGCTGCGCAAATCGCACCTGCCTGCGATTATCGGTTCGCTTCACCGAACCTCCACATAGTGCCACGCAGGCGAAGCACCCGGGCCGAGCCGCCAGGACCCCTATCCTTGTCCCGGCAGCCCCACCCCACCCACCCGGGCCACCAGGCCCAGGGCCACCACCGGCCCCCGTAGCTCAGCGGATAGAGCAGGTGCCTTCTAAGCACTTGGCCGCAGGTTCGAGTCCTGCCGGGGGCGCAGAGCGAGGCCCCTCCTTCGGGAGGGGCCTTTTCGCTGGTCAGGGGAGGTTTTCAGTCGGTGGCAGAGGCGTCGGGGAGACGACCTCGGATGGCTCGTTCTGTCCGGCTGGAGCCGGCCGGAAGCGACCTTCGGCGGCCGTTCGGCCCGAAAACGTCCCGAAGTTTCGGGACGCTCTCTCGGCAGGATCGAGTGGACAAATCGGCATTCGGGTTGAAGCGACGGTCACGCCCGGATCATCCTTACCGTCATGTCTCTCGCCGCCGCGCTCGACGTGTCACACCTGCCCGACTACGCGTACGACTGGGCTCTGGTCGACGTCGAGACATCCGGCCTGATCGCCCGGCGTGACCGGATCCTCTCGATCGCGGTGCTGACCTTCGGGCCGGACGGGACTCAGACCGACGAGTACTCCACCCTTCTGAACCCGGGCTGCGACCCCGGTCCCGTGCACATCCACGGCCTGACCGCGGAACGGCTGAGCGGCGCCCCGACCTTCGAGCAGGTAGCCGGACGGATCGGAGCGCTCCTGCAGGACCGCGTCATGGTGGCCCACAACGCACAGTTCGACTACGACTTTCTGGCCCATGAGTTCGCCCGCGCCCGGCTTTGTCTCCCGGTCGCCCAGCGCCTGTGCACCCTGGCCCTGAACCGGCGTGTGGAACCGCCTGCCGCCGACTTCAGCCTGGCGTCCCTGGCCGCCCACTACGGCGTGCCGCAGACCCGCGCCCATGACGCGCTGGACGACACTCGCGTCCTCGCGGGGATCTTCCGCTCCTCCCTCTCCGAAGCCGCACGGCTGGACGTCCCGCTGCCGCTGGTGCCCTGCCCTCCCCGGCAGGATCCCCAGTTCGCGCCGAATCCGCCGAAGACCCCGTGCACCTACCGGAACCCGGGTCGCCTGACACCCGGCGATCCGCTCGTCCAGGGCATGAAGATCGCCGTCACGGGCGAGACCGCGACTTCCCGGGCCGAGCTGGTGGCCCGGTCTGTCGCCGCCGGCCTGAACATCATGTCGTCGGTCAGTCGGCACACCAGCGCTCTCGTCGCCAACGACGCGGCTTCGGGCTCGGCGAAGGCACGACGCGCGATCGCCGAGGGCGTCACGGTCATCGACGAGCACACGTTCCTCAAGCTGCTGGGAGAGGTGCGACCCGGAACACCGCACGAGAATCAGGCACCGAAGAAGACCCCGGAAGCGGCGACCCCGGCCACGCCGCCCACCACGCCGACGCCAGCCCCCGCTGCGACCGCAGCCGTCGCGGACATGCCGCCGCCCAGGCGACCCGAGCCCACGCATTCCGCCAAGCCGTTCGGCCGTCGGCGGGTCCTGGTTCTGGGCGGCACCCACGAGGAGGCGTCCGCCGCGCGGGCCAGGGTCGTCGAGCTGGGCGGAGCCGCCGCGATCAACCTCTCGGCGAGCGTCACAGACGTCGTCCTCTTCCCCGGAGGCGAACTCGACCGCCGCATGACCCGCGTCACCGCGTTGGGGCTTCCGGTCCACGCGCACGAATGGCTCGGAGCCCCCGCCTCCGAGTCGGCCGACGTCCCCGCCCAGGACGGTGCGATGACCGGCGTTCTGCCGCGCGGCGGAGTCATCGATCTCCCCACGCTCCCCGCCGCCGGCCAGTGGCACGTAGGTGCCTCCTGGGCACAGCAGACGAACTGCGAGGTCGATGTCGTCGCCTTCGTCCTCGACGAGGACGAGCAGGTCTCCAGCGACGGGGACTTCGTCTTCTACGGCGCACCGGAAAGCCCCGACGGAGCTACCCGCCTCCTCTGCGACGGCCCGACCGAGCAGACCATCACCGTCGACCTCGCGGCGCTGCCGCCCGCCGCCCACAGGATCGCGATCGCCGCCGCCATCGACGGCGCCGCCGCCTTCGGGGACATCGGAGCGGTCCAGATGACCCTCGCCCCGGGCGTCGATGCTCCGGCCACGGCCCAGGCCACTCTGGACGCCGCCACCAGCGAGCGCACCCTGCTCCTCGCCGAGATCTACCGCCGGGGCCCCAAGTGGCGCTTCCGCGCCGTCGGTCAGGGCTACGACCACGGTCTGGAGACCCTCGTACGTGGATACGGCGTCGACGTGAAGTAACCCTCGTCGACTGCCAGATGGCGGAAGCCCGGTCCAACGGGTCCAAGAGGGGGCTCGTGGTTGCGCTGCCCGTTTAGGGCGCCTCCGCGAGGTCGGGGTTCTGGGCAGTCGTCTACGTTGACCGGCCGCAGGGCCGTATCCAGCCTTGAGGTTCTTCTCCCTCTACCTCCGGTGAACTGGCACAGCAGAGGGGCCCGGCCACGGCCGAGCCCCTCTGATCCGATCTCGCGTCCGTGCTCGACGCTTGTCAGAAGCGGGTGTGATGATCCGCCGCATGGCTACCTGGCTCGACAGCACCGACTTCGCCCGCTACGCGCTCATCCCGGAGGAAATCCTTCCGACGTGGGAAGGGACCGAGGCGGAGGAGGTGATCGACGAGTACGTCTCGGCCCTGAGGATGGCCGGCCACGACATCCTGACGCTCGGCGCCGAGCCCCTGTCCGTCACCTGGCTCGCCGAGCCCCTCACGTTCGCGCGCTGGTGCTACGCCGACGACGACACGGGACTGCTGTCCGCCGTCCACGCCGCCGGATCCGCCGACGGCTGGAAGGACGTCCTCACCCTCGGACTCGGAGGACGATACGTCCTGGCCGACGCCGCCTACGAGGCCGACAGGATCCTCGACTCCCTGCAGGATGCACAGCAGCCGGCGGAGGCGCTCCGCGTCGAACTGTCACCGGGCCGCTATCGCGTCCAGTCCCTGATCGTCGATCCCGACCCCAATACACAGTTCATGTTGGAACGGCTGCTGCCCGAATGATCGACAAGCCCGAGGTCTTTCCCTCTGGTGGGATGCGGTCATGTACTACGACGATCTCAGCCCCTACGCCTACCCCGTCACCGAGGACGGCGACGTGTTCACCGAGGTCGGCAGCGGCGTGCGGTTCGTCACCGTGCGCGATGCCTACCGCCGGCTCAACATCGGCTGGCTGGAGACGGGACGGCCCTGGACCGCGGGGCCGGCTCCCGCGGAGTTCGCGTCCAAGCTGTCGACGGTGCTGGGGGAGCAGGCCGTGAACCAGGCTCTCGGCGTGCACGAGTGCGACCTGTGCCCCGAACCGCTCGACGACGCCCGTCCCTGGTACGAACCCCGGCCGGGGCATCGACGCGCCAGCGCCGGTACAGGAGAGATACGGGTACCTGGGGCTCCCGGGACCGCCTACGCAGCCCCCTGCCTGATCGGGCACTACGTACTCGATCACAGCTACCTGCCACCCCGCGAGTTCGTCGACGCCGTCCTCGCCTTCGACCTCCAGCACCGCTCGACCACGTATCCCTGGATCGCCTTCCCCTGGATCCCCGACGACGCCGAACTGTACGACGCCAGGTTCGAGTAACGCCCCCTTCGATGAACAGCATCAGGGCGAACCTCTGTCGGCCCACATCCGGATAAGCCTGATCAGGCACGCGGCAAGGCGCTCACCGCCGCGAGGGACCTCGTCGGGCAAGGATCCCGGGCCATGGTTGTCCGACGCCGTCTGTGTCTGATCGTTCCGACGCCTACGCTTCGGCGATGAACCCCGACCTCTTCACCCGGGTCGATATGGATGCGACTCTCGGTCTTGCCGGTCCAGACAGCCAGGCAGTCCCGGTTCCCGCGGTGGACTGGCTCGGCGACGTGCAGACGAACACCGGTCAGGCCCTCAAGCGCTTCTTGACGAACTGGTACCCGGCAACCCACCCCCAGGAGCCGGTCGCCGGCGTGCCCGGTTCCGTCCCACGAGCACTGGCCGACTTCTGCCACCTCGCCGTGCAACGTCCGGCCGTCCTCGGCCGCCACAATCGCATCAAACCAATCAACGAGATACGAGTAGAACAAGGACGGCGCCGGACACCAGGGAGGTGTCACGCGGTACGTCACGACAGGCCCAGGGTCCGTTGAGGTGCACCGGCTTGCCGCGTTCACCCGACGAGCACGCCATCGGGGTCATCACCCGGCAATACCAGCCTGTCGTCAGCGAACGCGGCCCGGGCTCCTTCGGGTAGCCGGTGGGCGCGGAACCGCAGGACTTGAAGGCGCTCGCATACCCGGAAGCGCCCGGGGTCCCTCGATGCGTCGCTGGAGCTCGGCGGTCTGGCCGGTGATGCAGCGGGCGTACGTGGAGAGCAGGACGGGGACGCTGTTGCCGGCCCAGTCGGCGACCTGTGGTCATGGCCCTGCTGTTCGACACGGACTTCGACCGACCGCGGGGCACCCGCACCTTCCGTCATCTCGACGGCCGCCCCCTCACCGACGAAGAGCAGGCAATCGCCGATGACGCGACTCTCGAAGAATTCCAGGCCGTCGGCGTTCGTATCCACGACCCCGAAGCAGGAACCGAAGCCGAAGCAGCCGTCACCGAACTCGCCAAGCTGATCTATTCCTACGCCCTGGACCATCACGTGGCCCTCGTCCAGTTCATGACCCACGAGGACATGCTCGAATACGACCGGCTGTGCGGCATCATCACCGCAGACGCCGATTCCTAACCCAAGAGAAACAGCAGAAACGGACCAGATCCGCTGCGGAATAACCGGCCGGTGGCGGGACCCTCCCCGCCACCGGCAGCGCTCTGTCCGGGAGGCCGGGTCTCCCCCGGCCCAACCCCGGAAGCGGCCTGCCGAATCGGCCGGAGCTACCCCCGAGGTCGCGAGCCCTGAGTAGAGCCGGCCGGTGCCGTCTTCCGGACCGACGAACCAGTGGCGATGACCGCGGCGCCCCCGGCCAGGGCCGCCAGGACCAGGAAGAGCGCGGGGTATCCGCCGAGCGGGGCCGCGAAGAAGGCCGCGGCGAAGGGCGCCAGGGCGGAGGCCGCCATCGCGGGTGCGCCGAGCAGGCCGGAGAGTTGGCCGTAGTGCCGGGCGCCCCAGCGGTCGGTGACGGCGGTGGCCTGGAGGAGGGTGAGATTGCCGCGGACCGTGCCGGCGACGACGGAGGCTGCGACCAGGAGGCCGTAGGGGCCGGGGACGAGGGCGAGGGCGGCGGTGGTCAGGCTGCCGAGGGCGACGAGGATCACCGTGCGCGGAGTGGTGCCGGTGCGGCGGGCCAGCGGGGCGTAGAGGAGGCGTCCGAGCGTCTGCCCGGCGCCGCCGAGACCGAGGGCCCAGGCGGCCTGGGTGGTGGTGTAGCCCCGTTCGACGAGGAGGGGGACGAGCGTGATGACGGCGGCGTACATCGTGAACGCGGAGAGGGTGAAGGCCACGCCGAGGAGGACGAAAGGACGGCTGCGGACGATCGCGGCGGGTAGGTCGTCGGACGTGGCGGGCAGGACGGCCGGTGCCGGTGGCCAGGGGGCCCGGAGTGCGAGGGCGTGGGCGGGAATCGTGAGGGCCGCGAGGATCCCGGCCAGCACGAGGTAGGTGTGGCGCCAGGTCAGGTGAGTCGCGAGGGTCGCGGTGAGCGGGGCGAAGACCGTGGAGGCCAGGCCGCCCGCGAGGGTGACGATCGTGAGGGCGCGGACGTGATCGGGCGCCCACCACCGGGTGAGGGCGGCGAAGGCGGGCTGGTAGAAGGTGGCCGCCATGCCGAGTCCGGCCAGGAGCCAGCCCGCGAAGAAGACGGGCGGGTTCGGGGCGAGGGCGATGACCATCAGGCCGGTCGCTCCCGACACCGAACCCGCCGTCATGACGGCGCGGGGGCCGTGCCGGTCGATGATCCGGCCCACACCGATGCCGGCGACGCCCGAGACGACCAGGGCGAGCGAGAAGGCGGCCGTGGTGAGGCTCGTGGACCAGCCGGTGGCAGCGGTGATCTGCGGGTTCAGGACCGGGAAGGCGTAGTAGACGATGCCCCATCCGGTGATCTGCGTGAGACAGAGCGCGGGCAGGACGGCGCGGGGCCGTGACCGTTCCTTCGAGTCGGTCACGGCCCCGTGCGACGGGGTGTCGATGCTGGTCACGAGCCGCAGCATCCACCCGTGGACGGCTCGGTGACGAGGGGCAGGGCGGTGGGGGCACCGAGCTGTACGAGCCGGGGGGCGGGGGCGCAGCAGCCGGCGGAGTCGCCGGACTCGGTGGCGGGGGCGTCGTACAGGCCGGAGCCGCCGCAGACGCCGGTCTCGGGGAGGGTGAGTTCGACGCGGTCGGCGGAGTCGAGGTCGCCGGCGAGGGCGGCGGCGACGGAGCGGACCTGCTCGTAGCCGGTGAGGGCGAGGAAGGTGGGGGCACGGCCGTAGGACTTCATGCCGACGAGGTAGACGCCCTGTTCGGGGTGGGAGAGCTCGCGGTGGCCGTGGGGGTAGACGGTGCCGCAGGAGTGCTGGTTGGGGTCGATGAGCGGGGCCAGTTCGACCGGCGCCTGGAGGCGGTCGTCCAGGCCGAGGCGGAGTTCGCCGAGGAAGGAGTGGTCGGGGCGCAGGCCGGTGAGGACGATCACCTCGTCGACCGGGTCGAGACGGCGGCCGTCCTCGGCGACCAGGACGAGGCGCCCGTCGGCGGCCCGCTCGATCGCCTGGGTGCGGAAGCCGGTGACGGCGTCCGCGTGCCCGTCGTCGACGGCGGCCTTGGCCGCGAGGCCGAGGGCACCGCGGGCGGGGAGCTGGTCGGCGCTGCCGCCGCCGAAGGTGGAGCCGGTCAGGCCCCGGCGGAGGACCCAGAGCGCCTTCGTGCCCGCCTCCTCGCGGGCGAGGGCGGCGAGGGAGGCGAGCGCGGTGAAGGCGGAGGCGCCGGAGCCGATGACGGCGGTGCGCCTGCCCGCGTACCGGGCGCGGGTGGTGGGGTCGGTGAGGTCGGGGACGCGGTACGAGATCCGGTCGGCGGCGGCCCGTTCGCCGAGGGCCGGGAGGCCGTCGGCGCCTGCGGGACCGGGGAGGGCCCACGTGCCGGAGGCGTCGACGACCGCACGGGCCAGGATCCGCTCCTCGCGCCCGTCGGCGTACGTGACGTGGACGGCGAACGGCTGGGCCTCGCGGTCGGCGTCCACGATCCGGTCCCGGCCGGCGCGGGAGACGCCGGTGACGCGGGCGCCGGTGCGGACGCGGGCACCGAGGACGTCGGCGAGCGGCTGGAGGTAGCGGTCCGCCCAGTCACCGCCGGTGGGGTACGCCGCCGGGTCCGGCTTCGCCCAGCCGGTCGGGGCCAGCAGCTTCTCCGCCGCCGGATCGGTGACCTCGCTCCAGGGCGAGAAGAGCCGCACGTGGGCCCACTCGCGTACCGCCGCGCCCGCCCGCGCACCGGCCTCCAGGACCAGGGGCTCCAGACCGCGTTCGACGAGGTGGGCGGCGGCGGCCAGGCCGGCGGGACCGGCTCCGACGACCACGACGGGCAGGTGCTCGGTGGCGGTGGCGTTCATGACGAGTCCCCTTGTGTTTCGACGTCCGTCGATCTCTTGCGCCCTCAGCATGCATCGGATATCGATAGACGTCAACATAGACATTCATCGAAACGGAGAAGCGTTCGTGGAGCACGTCGATGTGGCCGTCATCGGAGCCGGGCAGTCGGGCCTCGCCTCGGCGCACCACCTCCTGCGCGAAGGGCTGACCCCGGTGATCCTGGAGGCTTCCGACCGGGCGACCGGTTCGTGGCCGCGGTACTACGACAGCCTCACCCTGTTCTCGCCCGCCCGGTACAGCTCGCTGCCGGGACTGCCCTTCGGGGGCGACCCGGACCGCCATCCCCACCGGGACGAGGTGGTGGCCTACCTGCTGCGGTACGCCGAGCGCCTGGGCGCCGACCTGCGCACCGGACATCGCGTGACCGCGGTGCGCACGGCCGGGAAGGGCTTCGAACTCGACTTCGCCGACGGGCGGACGCTGGGTGCCGATGCGGTGGTCACGGCGACCGGCGGCTTCGGGCGGCCGAACCGGCCCGCACTGCCCGGACTGGACTCCTTCACCGGCACGGTGACGCACGTCTCGGAGTACCGCACCCCGGTCCCGTTCGCGGGGCAGCGGGTCGTGGTGGTGGGCGCGGGGAACTCTGCGGTGCAGGTCGCGGTCGAACTCGCCGGGGCGGCGCGGGTGAGCCTGGCGAGCCGGGCTCCGGTGCGCTGGTTCGCACAGCGGCCGTTCGGGCGGGACCTGCACTTCTGGCTCGCGGTCACCGGCGTGGACGCGGCGCCGCTGGGCCGTTTCCAGCGGCGTCCGGCGACGATGGCGGTCATCGACGACGGCCGCTACCGCGCCGCCCTCGACTCCGGCCGGCCCGATCGACGCCCCCTCTTCGCCCGTATCGACGGTCCGTCCGTGACCTGGGCCGACGGCGTGACGGAAGAGGTGGACGCGATCATCCTGGCCACCGGCTACCGGCCCGACCTCGGCTACCTCGCCCCGCTCGACACCCTCGACCGCGCCGACGGGCCCCGGCATCGAGGCGGCACCTCACTCGCCCACCCCCGCCTGGCGCACGTGGGGCTGGAACGGCAGCGCAGCCTGTCGTCCGCGTCCCTCCGCGGGGTCGGCCGCGACGCCCGACGCGTCGCCGCGCGCCTGGCGCGCGAGCTGCGTCTCCCATGACCCCGGGACCTTTGCTTTGACGTGTGTCAACATAGACATATGTCGAACGCGAAGGTGTTGCCGCTGCTGGAGCCCGCCGTCGAACCGTGCTGCCCACCGCTCACCGAGCGGCCCCTGACCGCCGCGGAAGCCGAGCGGACCGCCCTGATGTTCAAGGCGCTGGGCGACCCGGTGCGCCTGCGGCTGTTCTCCGCCGTCGCCTCCCACGAGGGCGGCGAGGCGTGCGTGTGCGACATCTCCGATGTCGGCGTCTCCCAGCCGACCGTCTCCCACCACCTGAAGAAGCTGAAGGAAGCCGGCCTGCTCACCTCCGAGCGACGTGGGACCTGGGTGTACTACCGGGTGGAGCCGGGGGTCCTGGCGGCGATGGGACAGTTGCTGAGCCCGACGGCGGCCACAGCCTGAGCGAAGCCCGCTCAATTGTCAGTGGCCGGTCGCATGATGACGGTATGGCCATTGATGTCGATTGGGCGCGAGCCGAGATCGCCAAGTTCCTGACGCTGACGACGATGCGCTCGGCATCGACCCGCACCTTCATCACGTCCCGCATGCTGACGTTCGGCTCCGACGACGAGATCGTCGCGAGCGCCCAGGCGGTCGAGCAGATCCTGGACCGTGTCCTACCCACGTGGCGGACCAGCGTCCCCTCGGAGGAAAACGCGGCAAATCGCTGGTACCAGCACCGGGAAGCAGCCCAGAGGGCCGATGTCGCCCTCCAGCGAGATGCGGAAATCCGCGAACGACTCGGGGACGACGCTCCCCAACTCAGCGCCTCGACCATGCACCCCTGGGCCTGGGAAGGCGCCCGGGCCCTCTGGCAGAGCGGCCACTTCCGGCAGGCTGTCACCGCGGCCGCGCGCAAGGTGAACGCCGAGACCCAGAACAAGCTGGGTCGGCGGGACGCCAGCGAGACGGCCCTCTTCGTGAACGCCTTCTCCAAGGACGCCCCCAAGCCTGGCCAGCCTCGGCTCCGCCTGATGCCGGACGACGGCAGCGACACCTTCAAGAGCGTTCACCGGGGTGCGGCCTCGTTCGCCGAGGGGTGCTTCGCGGGCATTCGGAACCCCAACAGTCATGAGGACGGATTGTCGGAGCTGCCGGAGCACGAGGCACTGGAGCAGCTTGCGGCCATCAGCGTGCTCGCGCGCTGGGTGGACTCGGCCACCGTCGAGCGGTGAACGCGGAAGGGGCGCCGACCGTCGCGATCGGCGCCCCTTCTCGGTGGGGGGACGGGGTGGTGGTCTTCGGGAGTCAGGACAACGCGCCCACGAACCCCGCCAGACGTCCGAGCGCCTCGTCGAGCTGCTCGGGCGGGACCGTGTACGAGATGCGGACGTGGTCCGGGGCCGCGAAGTCCGCGCCTGGGACGACCGCCACCTGGGCTTCACTCAGGAGGAGTTCGGCGAATTCGGCGGCGGAGGTGATCGTGCGGCCGGCGCACGTCCTCCCGTACAGGCCAGTGACGTCGGCGAGGAGGAAGAAGGCGCCCTCGGGGTCGCCGTCGACCCGCAGACCAGGGACGTCACCGATCGCCTTGACGGTCGCGAGGCGGCGGGCGTCGAGCGCGGAGCGGCGGCGTTCCAGTTCGGTGCCGAGGTCGGCCGTCAGCGCGCCGAGGGCCGCCCGTTGGGCGATGGAGGACGGGGCCGAGGCGGTGTGGCTCTGCAGGGCCGTGACGGTGGAGGCCAGTTCGGCGGAGGCGGCGAGCCAGCCGATGCGCCAGCCGGTCATGGCGAAGGTCTTGGAGACGCCGCCGATGGTGACGGTACGGGCGGCGATCTCGGCACCCAGCGCCGCCACGGAGGCGAAGCGGGCGTCGCCGAAGACCCAGTGGTCACAGATCTCGTCGCTGACGACGACGAGGTCGTGTTCCACGGCCACTTCGGCCAGGGCGGCCAGTTCGTAGCGGCTGTAGACGACGCCGGAGGGGTTGGCGGGGCTGTTGAGGAGGAGGACCCGCGTGCGGTCGGTGACCGCTTCCCGCACCTGCTCGGGCGTGACCTTCAGGCCGGCGCCGGGGGCGGGGCGGACGGGGACCAGGGTTCCGCCGGCCAAGGCGATGAGGTGGGGGTAGCTGACCCAGTACGGGGCCGGGACGAGCACCTCGTCGCCCGGTTCGAGGAGGGCGGTGAAGGCGTAGTGGAGGGCCTGCTTGGCGCCCGCCGTCACGACGAGATGCGACGCCTCGTACGCGGTGCCGTGGCGGTTGAGGTGCGCGGCGATCGCCGTACGGAGTTCGGGGATGCCGGCAGCCGGGGTGTAGCGGGTGAAGTCCTCGGCGACGGCCTGTTCCGCCGCGCGTGCGGCGGGTTCGACGGTGGGGAACGCCGGCTCGCCGCTGGTCAGGTTGATGACGTCAGCGCCCGCGGCGACGAGCGCCTTGGCGTGGGCGTCGAGCGCGGCGGTGGCCGAGGGCGGAACGGCGGCGGCGCGCGCGGAGGGACGGAGCGGGTTCACGGGGTTCCCTACGGGGTCAGAGGCGGACGGCGAGGTGGGTGAGCGTGGTCTCGTGGCCGCGCCGGAGGGCCGCCGCGCGGGCGCCCCGGTCGACGACCTCCACGCAGCTGTCGCAGAACCGCACGTCGGTCGTGCGGGTGGGGCGGCGGGTGACGCGCAGGCGACGGAAGGAGGCGAGAAGGGACGACATGACGCGACCTCGATTCATAGACGCTCATCTATGAGATGAGTATGACCCAACCCATAGATGACTGTCAATGAATCAGCCACGACGGGTCCGGGAGGCGGTCGACTCTGGACGCGGCGCGTCACCATCGGCCACATTGGGCCGCATGATCGAGCCCTTGACCACCGTGACGCCGTCCGGTTCCTGCTGCCCCGTCCCCATGACGCCGGATCAGGCAGAGGAGCTGTCGGGGATGTTCAAGGCCCTGGCGGATCCGGTGCGCCTGCGGATCGCCAGCATCGTGGCCTGCTGCCCTGCGGGCGAGGTGTGCATGGGAGAGATCGCCGCCGAGTTCGACCTGACCGGGCCGACCATCAGCCACCACCTGCGCAAGCTGCGCGAGGCCGGCATCCTCGCCTCGGAACGGCGCGCGAACGAGGTCTACTACTTCGTCCGCCCGGACCGGATCGAGCACCTGATGGGCCCGCTGGCGGGAATGCGGAGCGCGGCCCGTGAACCGTCACGCTGCTGAGAACCCGCGGAAACGGCTGCGGCCCGCCCCGAAGCCTGGGGGCGGGCCGATGCCGTCTTACGCGTGCCGGCGCCGGTGGCGCTCGCGGTGCCGGGTGCCGGCCCGCGAGGGTCAGAGCCAGATGGGGGCCGTGTAGCCCAGGACGAGCGCGCCGGCGAAGAGGATGCCGACGACCAGGGCGACGACGCGCCAGCGGGCGATGAGGAGCATGCCGCTGATGGCGCCGATGCTGGTGCCCGCGCCGGTCACGAGGAAGGCGAGCGCCGGGCCGGGGCCCATGCCGCCCTGCATCAGGGTGGCGACCAGCGGGAGCGAGCCGTCGGAGTTCAGGTAGACCGGGATGCCGATGAGGGCGGCGACCGGGACCGCGAAGACGTTGCCGTCACCGAGGAACTCGGTGAGGTAGTGCGTCGGGATCGAGTTGATGAGCAGGAAGCCAAGGGTGGCGAAGCCCAGGAAGTAGAGGGCGAGGCGCTTGACGTTGACCTTCAGCTCCTCGCCGAACTCCTTGAGCTTCAGGCGCTCCACGACGCCGACAGGGGCCGGCGCCGGGGCCGGCTTCGGCGCGACCGGGCGGGTGAGCAGGGCCGTACGGGCCAGGCCGCCGCCACCGGCGGGGACGCCGCCACCGGCCGAGACGCCACCACCGAAGCCGCCCCCGGTCTCGCCCTCGTCGCTGCAGCAGCCCTCGGACGCCTTCTCCTCCGCCTGGTTCGCGGTGAGACGGGCCTGGCCCTCCAGCCAGCCGGTCTTCTCGATGAGCCAGGTGATGACGCCGGCGAAGACGCCGAGGACCATCGCGGCCACGAAGAAGGTGGTGGCGAAGTCGAAGCCGAAGAGACCGGTCGACAGCACGTACTCCTCGGGGCTGGTCAGGGGCGAGGCCACCATGAACGTGACCACCGGGGCCCACGGAACGCTGGAGGCGAGCGCCCCGAGCACCACCGCGGTCGTGCCGCAGGAGCAGAAGGGGGTGAGGGTCGCCAGGACGATCGCACCGAGCACCGCGACCGCGGTCTTGCGCCGCATCCACGCCGACAGGCGGTCCGCTCCGACGTAGACGGGGATGGCCGAGGCCAGCACCACGCTGATCAGCAGGAACGGCCAGTTGGCGGCGAGGGAGTGGCCGACGTCCTGGGCGGTGCGCCACAGGACGTCGAGGACGGTGTCGATCACGGGGGCTCCAGCAATTCATAGACGGCTGTCGATGAGTCAGACTCTGCCGGAACTCATAGATGACTGTCAATGCATCTCGGGAACAATTCATAGACGGCCATCGTTGAGTCCGGTATGCCCACGTCGATCTCGGAGCTGTGCTGCTCCCCCGTGCTCGCCGGCCCGCTCACGCCCGAGGCCGCCGACGATCTCGCGACCGCCCTGAAGGTGGTCGCCGACGCCACCCGCCTGCGCCTGCTCGGCCTGATCCGCTCCCAGCCGAGCGGCGAGGCGTGCACCTGCGACCTCACCGAACCCCTGGGACTCACCCAGCCGACCGTCACGCACCACCTGCGGGTGCTGTACGAGGCCGGGTTCCTGGAGCGCGAGAAGCGCGGGCGCCAGACCTACTACCGGATCGCCCCGGAGAGCATGAGCGTGCTCTGCCAGGCACTGGACCCGTCGCCCCAGCTCCTCGCCACGGGCTGAGGAGCCTCGCCGACTCACCTTCCGCCAAGGGCCGGTTCATGCGCGCGTCACGCGCTCGGAACCGGCCCTTCGGCATCTTCAGGCAGGTGGATGCCGGACGCGTTTCCTGCCAGCGGTGATCCCTTCCACACCCTGGGTGAGCTCGGACAGACTCATGAACACCGGAAGGGCGACAAGCCCCCGGGACACCGGGAACGGCCGCCAAGGCCGCCGGCCGACAAAAAGCCACCGTCATCGCCAGGGGAGAGCCATGTCTGTTTCGCGTACCTCGATGCGTCTTGCCACCGCCGCACTCGTCGCCGTGATCGGACTCGGTGCCACTTCGACCCTGGGCGCCGGCGCCGTCCCCGCCCTCGCCGGAGCGGGCTGGGACACGGCCCCCACCGCGCCCACCGACTCCACGGACGGCGCGGGGTGGGACGTGGCCCCGACCGTCGTCCTCGCCTCCTCCATCGACGGCGCGGGCTGGGACGTGGCGCCCACCACGACGAACGACGGCTCCAACGGCGCCGGCTGGGACTCGGCCCCGACCGACCCCTCCACCGACGGCGCCGGCCGGGACTGACCAGCCAGCCCTCGCCCTTCCCCCCGGGCAGCCCACCCCGCACCCCCGCGCACCGCCGACCCCACGAGGAGAGCACCCCATGAGCACCACCTGCTGCAGCACCACCGCCGAGGAACCCTCCCCGGCCCTCCCGGTCGTCGAGACCGCCTCCACCGGCTGCTGCTCGGCCCCCGAGCCGGCTGAAAAGGCCGCCGAGGAGCAGGAGTCCTCCTGCTGCGGCAGCGAAACCGCCGAGCCCGAGCCCGTCGAGGCGTCCGGCTGCTGCGGCACCCCGGCCGCCGAGCCGGAGGCCGAGCCCGCCGCGTCGGGCTGCTGCGGCCCCGCGGAGCCCGAGCCGGTCGTGGCCTCCGGCTGCTGCGGCCCGCAGGAGGAGCAGGCCCACCCCGCCGAGGTGCGCACCGGCCTCTCCCTCGACGACGCGATCACGGCGCTCGGCGGCGGCATCCCGCAGGCCACCGACCCCACCCCGTACGCCCAGGTCGACTGGCTGAGGGCGACCGAGGAGAGCCTGCAGGGCGCCAAGGCGTGGCACACCGTCGCCGACCGCGGCGAGGGCGACATCGCCTTCCTCCCGGGGTACGTCTTCGACGTCGACCCGATCGTGGACGCCGACCCCCGTACACTCCTCGGCTGGCAGCCGAAGGACGGCACCGCCGCCTGCTGCTCGGCCACCACCTCCTGCTGCGAGTCCGCCACCGACGCCGTCGAGGCCCTCGGCACCGACGCGTTCTTCCCGTCACTGCTGCTCGGCTCGCCGCTCGGCTACCGCTCCGAGGCGACCGCCTCCGTCGAGGACCCGCTGCTCGTCGCCGACCTGGTCGACCGCGTCGTCCCGGCGGCGATCGAGGCCGGCATCCGCTCGATCACCGCCCCGTGGCTGCACAACAGCGCCTACAGCGACGTCCTCGCCCTGGCGCTCCAGGCGTACGGCGGTGACATCGCCTTCCACGGCGAGAACAACCTGCTCGACCTCCAGCACGACAGCTACGACGCCTACCTCGCCTCGCTCCCGGCCCGGAAGCGGCGCCGCGTGAAGGAGGACCGCGAGCGCGCAGACAACTCCGGCACCCGCATCGAGCGCAAGGACCGCGAGGAGCTCCGCCCGCTGATCGGGCGGATCACCGAGCTCGTCACGCAGAACCGCCAGAAGTACGAGGGCGGTGAGGACGAGGCGCACATCGGCGCCCTGCTGACCGCGCTCGTCGAGGGCGGCGCCGACATTCGCGCGTACGTCGTCCACAAGGACGAGGCAGTGGTCGCGGCTTCGGTGGTGGTCCGACGGGGCAAGCGCCTCTTCGTGAAGTGGGCCGGCTTCGACTACGAGGCGCTGGGCGAGCGCAGCGGCGTCTACTTCGAGATCGCGCTCGACCGCCCGCTGCGCGACGCCTTCGCCGAGGGCCTCACCGCGATCGAGGCGGGCCCGGGCGCGGACGAGGCCAAGCGGCTGCGCGGCTTCCGCCCGGGGCAGATCCGCTCCGTCGTCCTGGTCACCGACACCGCGCTCCGGCCGAAGGTCGCCGAGCTGCACGCCGCCTACGGCCAGGCCCGCCGCGAGACGCTCGGCGCGGCCGAGGAAGCGGCGCCGACGACGGCGATCGGCCGCCTGAAGGCGAAGCTGCTCGGCAGCACCGCCTACGAGCCGATCAAGCCCCTCCAGCCCGAGGGCGGCTGCTGCGGCTGACCCACAAAATCGATCCTCTCCTCGCCGCAACTCCATAGAACTGGTCCGGTGCCTCGCGCACCGGACCAGCCTGTGTTTCCCGGCAGCGAGAGGCCGTCGGCGGATCCGTCAGTCCGTCCAGCCCGCCTTCGCCGCGAGGACCCCGGCCTCGAAGCGGCTGCGGGCGCCGAGCCGTGCCATCAGCTCGGACATGATCCGGCGCTCCGTGCGCAGGCCGATGCCGAGCTTCTTCGCGGCGATCTCGTCGGTGGCCCCCTGCGTCAGCTGGCGCAGGAGTTCGCGTTCCTGCGCGGTCAGGCCGGCCTCGTCCCGGTCACGGACGCTGCCGAGGGGAGCCGCGCGCTCCCAGACCTGATCGAACAGGGCGACCAGAGCGGTCATGACGCCGGGGCCGGTCAGCTGGACGGCGCCCTTCTTGGTGTTGTCCGGGTCGACGGGAAGCAGGGCGACCTCGCGGTCGAAGAGCACCATCCGCAGCGGAAGGGCCGGGACGGTGCGCACCTCGCCGCCGTTGTCGTGCAGCCAGTGCGCGTACTCGACGGTGGGGGTGTCGTTGCGGACGCTGTCGAGGTAGGCGGTCAGGACGCGCACGCCGCGCCGCATCAGCTGCTCGTCGAGGGGCCGGCTCGCCTCCAGACTGGCCGCGGACTGAGCGCCGCCGGGCATGAAGGACAGGCACTCGGTGGTGCTGCGATGGGCCAGCTCCTCGAGCCGGGCCTGGATGGCGTCGATGCCCTGGAGGTACTCGACGCCGTGTCGTTCGCCGGTCCGCAGCTCGGCGTACTCGGCGAGCAGCGTGCTGATGGCCGCCTGTGATTCCGCGAACTGCTGCTGCTGAGCCAGGAGTTCCGCCTGCTGCCGCTGGAGCAGGAGCTGGAAGCCCAGGTTGGGACTGACGGGGCGCACGCCGCCGGGGGCCTGGAGTGAGCGGCGCAGGAGATTGAGCTCGGCGAGCCGGTCCAGGGCCTCACGTATGTCCGCCTCAGGGCGGGCCAGATGAGAGGCGAGCTCTCCGACGCCCCAGTCCTGGTGCGTGAGCATCAGGCGATAGACCGTCTCGGCGTCCGCATCCAGTCCCAAACTCGCCAGCACAGCGACCCCCCGGCCCACGTCTCAATATGCGAGACGTACTCGTCAGTCCATCGGCGAGCGCCGATCTTTGCAGCTCAGGACATCCGTCGACAAGATGTGTCCACCCTGCGATCGGACGCCGCCACGCCTCGCCCCCCTCGCTCACGGCGGCCGGAATTAGCCCTCTCAGGCAGGTCGTTGCCGGACGCAGTTCATGCCAAGGGATATCCCTTCCGCCTCCCCCGGCGGCTCGGCAGACTGGTGATCACAAAGGTTCGGCAGGCCGGCACCACGGATTCCGCACCTCTCCTCACGCCCCTTTTCGCGGGGCATTCCATCCACCACACACGGAGGACAGCCATGTCCGCTGCGCGGAGTCTGCTGCGCCTGGCCAACAGGGCCGCCGCCGTCGCCCTGGGCTTCTCGCCCGCCGGCGGGCACGGCTGCGGTCCGAAGTGCCGCCACGCCCACCTGTACGGCGAGGTCGCTCCCGCCGTGGCCGACCAGCACGTGTGGTCCGTACCCGGGCTCGCCGCCCGACCGGGAGGCCCCGTGCTCATGGCCACCGCCACCCTCGTCGCCACCGACGCCGCCACACACCGAGACCTGGCGGCGGCGACGGTGACGGACATCGTCTGGGCGTCCGCGATGACCGAGGACGACCTTGAACATGTCCACGCCAGTTCCGCTCCCGGTCGAATAGAGCTGACCTTCTTCCATCGGACGCGCCACCCCGCCGAGGCGATTTCCGCCGCGTGGGAAATCTGCCTGCGCGCGCTGAATTCCAGCCCTTCTCTGGCTCATTGGCGGATTACCGCCACCCCCCGCCTTCCCGACGCCCTCCCCGGCTCGGGCCCCCTTCCTGCGTGATCCAGATCACACACCCCTGCGAGGAGTACCACCCATGAGCGGCATCAACGACCCCCGTCTCAAGGCCGAAGAGCTCACCGTCGAGCCGCTGGCCGCCATCGACCACGACGTGAAGGTCCTCGGTTCGAAGAGCTACACCAACCGGCAGATCGCCGTCGCCGCCCTGTCCGGCAAGGAAGGCGTGATCGACGGCGCGCTCATCTCCGACGACACCGTCTTCTTCACCAAGGCCGTCGAGTCCTTCGGGCACGTCAGCGCCGAGATCGACCACGAGGCCGCGCGCATCTCGTTCACCCCCACGGGCAAGCCGATGACGGCCCCGCAGGAGGAGATCTTCGTCGGCGGCGCGGGCACCCCGCTGCGCTTCCTCATCTCCATGGCGGGCCTCGCCGAGGGCACCACCACCATCACCGGCAACGCCCGGATGCAGGAGCGCCCGTTCGGCGACCTGCTCGCGGCCCTCCCGGGCCTCGGCGTCGAGGCGGTCGCCGTGCGCGGCAACGGCTCGCCGCCGATCCGCGTCACCGGCGGCAACTTCGCCGGCGGGAAGACGAAGATCTCCGGCGCCGTCTCCAGCCAGTACACCTCCTCGCTCCTCATCAGCTCCGTGCTGGCGAAGCAGGACACGGAGATCGAGATCGTCGACGAGCTGGTCTCCAAGCCGTACGTCGAGATGACCCTGGCGACCCTCGCCGAGCACGGCATCACCGTCGAGCGGGACGGCTACCGCTGGTTCAAGGTGCCCGCCGGCCAGTCCTTCAAGGGCGGCCACGCGATCGTCGAGCCGGACGCCTCGGGCCTGTCGTACTTCATCGCCGCCGCCGCGGTCCTCGGCGGCCGGGTCACCATCCCCGGCATCGGCTCCGCCTCCCACCAGGGGGACGTCGGCCTGGTCGAGGTCCTCGGCCGGATGGGCGCGCACACCGAGGTCACCGAGAACTCGGTCACCGTCAAGGGCGGGCAGCTGCGAGGCATCGAGGTCGACATGGACGCCATGCCCGACGTCGTCCCCTCACTCGCCGCCGTCGCCGCCTTCGCCGAGGGACCGACCCACATCACCAACATCGCCAGCCTGCGGGTGAAGGAGTGCGACCGCATCGCGGCCGTCACCACCGAGCTGCGCAAGATGGGCGTCAAGGTCGACGAGTACGACGACGCCATGACCGTCCACGGCGGCCCCTCGCACGGCGCGGTCATCGACACCTACGACGACCACCGCATCGCCATGACCTTCGCGGTCATGGGCCTGCGCACCCCGGGCGTCGTCATCAAGGACCCCGGCTGCGTCGCCAAGTCCTTCCCCGCCTTCTGGCAGACCCTGGACACCCTGCGATGACCGAGACCCCCGACACCCGTCCCGGCATCCTGCTCGTCCTCGACGGCTGGGGCCACACCGAGCCGGTCCCCGGCAACGCCCTCGCGGTCGCGGACACCCCCGTCCTGGACGGCATCCGGGCCAAGTACCCCGCCACCCTCGTGGAGGCGTCCGGCGAGCACGTCGGCCTGCTGCCCGGCACGGTCGGCAACTCCGAGATCGGCCACATGGTCATCGGCGCCGGCCGCCCGCTGGACTACGACAGCGTGCTCGTCCAGCGGCAGATCGACTCCGGCGGTCTGCGCGACAACCCGCGCCTGACCGAGGCGCTGGACGCGCTCGCAGCGGGCGGCGGCGCCCTGCACCTGATCGGCCTGGCATCCGACGGGCAGATCCACGCCCACGTCGACCACCTGCACGAGCTGCTCTCGATCGCCGCCGCCCGTGGCGTCGAGCGGGTCTGGGTGCACGCGATCACCGACGGCCGGGACGTCGCCGACCGCACGGCCTGCCACTACCTCGGCCGGGTCGAGGAGTTCTTCGCGACGACCGGTGTCGGCCGCCTGGCCACGGTCTCCGGCCGCGGCTACGCCCTCGACAAGAGCGGCGACCTGGAGCTGACCGCGAAGGTCACCCAGGCGGTGGCGGACGGCCGCGGAGCCCTGGCCCGCGACCACGGCCAGATCCTGGCGGGCGCCGGCGACGGCGACGTGTGGGTCACCCCGACCGTCCTCACCGACGCCGACGGCGAACCGCTGGCGACCGTGCGGGACGGGGACGCGATCCTGTTCGCCAACTTCCGCAGCGACCGCATCCAGCAGCTCGCCGACGACCTGGTGAAGCACCTGGCCGAGAGCGACGTACGGATCCTCTCCCTCACCCAGTACGACACCGAGGCGGACATCCCCGCCCTGGTCGGCCGCGCCGACGCCTCCGGCGGCCTCGCGGACCAGCTGGAGGCCCACGGCCTGCGGTCCGTACGGATCGCGGAGCAGGAGAAGTTCGAGCACGTCACGTACTACCTGAACGGGCGGGACGAGCGGCGCCGGGAGGTCGAGGAGCACGTCCGGATCACGTCGGACGAGGCGCCCGAGTACACCGCGCGGCCCGAGATGAACCTCGACCGGGTCGCCGACGCGGTGATCGCGGCCGCCGGCCGCACCGACGTCGCCCTCGTGGCGGCCAACCTCGCCAACATCGACGTCGTCGGCCACACCGGCGACCACGACGCCACCGTCAGGGCCGCCGAACACACCGACCGGCAGGTGGACCGGATCCTGACCGCCGCCGCGGCCACCGGCCGCTGGGTGGTGCTGGTCGGCGACCACGGGAACGCCGAGCGGATGTCCAAGCCCGGCCCGGACGGCACCCCGCTCCCGTACGGCGGACACACCACCAATCCGGTCCCGGCGGTCGTCGTCCCGGCGCCCGGGCAGCTCCTGCCCGACGCCCTCCGTGACGGCGGCAGCCTCGCCGACATCGCGCCCACCGTGCTCGCCCTGCTCGGTCGTCCGAGCGGCCCCGCCATGACCGGAAGGAGCCTGCTGTGACCCTCGCGCCCCCGCTCGCCCAGACCGCCACGCCGGACGGCACCCGCTTCGCCGGCGCCTACGCCGACGGCGCCGTCCGCCACGAGCCGGACGCGGGCCCCGGGCTGGCCGTCGAGGTGCTCGTCAGCGCCGACGGCTCGGCCCACGTGCTGACCGTCACCAACCTCACCTCCGAGGTCCAGGAAGTGCTTCCCGAACCGCTGCTGCCGCCCGGCGAAGGACCGCTGCTGTTCCTCGGCGGCGCGTCCACCACCGCCGAGCGCGACGGACTGCTCGTCGCCCGCCTCTCCCCCCACGGGTTCGTCCGCCTCGGACGCGCCCTCGACACCGACCAGGAGCACGCCTCATGACCACCGTCACCGGACCGCGTCCGCGCGTGGCGCTGATCGGGGACCACGGCAAGTCCCCCGCGCACGCCCGGCTCGACAGCTTCCGCGCCGAGCTGGAGGTGGACACCGTATGGGTGCCCACCGAGACGATCACCGGCCCGGAGTCGTTCGACGGCTTCGACGGCCTGTGGGTCGTGCCCGGCTCCCCGTACGAGAACAAGGACGGCGTCCTCGCCGCCGTCCGGCACGCCCGCGAGAACGGCGTTCCCTACCTGGGCACCTGCGGCGGCTTCCAGCACGCGCTGATCGAGTACGCCCGCAGCGTCGCCGGTCTCACCGACGCCGACGACGTGCAGTACGACCCGGAGGCGGCCACCCCGCTGATCGTGCCGCTCACCTGCTGCCTCGCCGGCGAGCAGGCGCCCCTGCTGCTGACCGCCGGCAGCCGGCTGGCGGCGGTCTACGAGGGCGCCGAGCGCTCGACGGAGACGTACCACTGCAAGTACGGCCTGAACGCGGAGTTCGTCGAGCTGCTCACCGGCGCGGGCGTGCTGTTCAGCGGCTGGGACGAGGAAGGCGCCCCGCGGGCCGCCGAGGTGCCGGGCCACCCGTTCTTCATCGGCACCCTGTTCCAGCCCGAGCTGGTTTCGGGGCCGGGCCGGATCCACCGGCTGATCACGGCCTTCACGGCCGAGGTGAGCGCCCGGGCGGCCGTCGCCGTCTGAGCCGGTGCGCCCGGCCGGGGCGGCTCACGCCTCCGCCGGGCCCTCGCCCCAGATCAGCGCGTCGAGCACGGCCCGGTGTTCGGGCCGGATCGCGTACCAGGCCCACGTGCCCCGCTTCCTGCGGCTCACGAGGCCGGTGTCCACCAGGATCTTCATGTGGTAACTGACGGTCGGCTGGGCGAGATCCAGCAGCGGCGTCATGTCGCACACGCACGCCTCGCCGTCCGGAGCGGCCAGCAGCACGCTGAGGATCTGCAACCGGGTCGGGTCGGCGATGCCCTTCACGTTCCGGGCCAGCGCCTCAGCCCGCTCCCGGGGCAGCGGTTCCACGTCGAGAGGCGGCCCGCAGGTCGGATCCTCGTAGACGAAGGGCAGCAACCCCGAGCGATTACCGGTCGCTTGTTCTGCTGACATGACGATCACCCTATGTCCGCCCGGCCGACCGGCTGAGTCACATCGAGCGAGTTCACTCACTGTTCGCCTGTCATTCAGCGAATGTCCGAACAGCTCCCGCCCGTCTCCTTCTTCCTTCCCCACCACCGCAAAGGCACCGCCATGTCTGTCACCTCCACCACGTTCCGAAGCACCGTGCCGGCCTTCACCTCGCGCCGGATGCGGCAGGGAGCCGCCGCATCCGCCGGCCTCGTCCTCGCCGCCGTCCTCACCGGCTGCGCCGGTGCCGCGAAGGCCGACACGGGGGCCTTGCAGGCCAGCGGATCCACCACGGTCGCCCCGGTGGCCTCCGACGCCGCCGAGGCGCTCAAGTCCAAGGGCCTGAACATCACCGTCGCCACCCAGGGCGGCTCCGCCGGCGGCATCTCCCAGCTCGGCACCGGCCAGATCGAGATCGCGCTGAGCTCCAAGCCGCTCTCCGACAAGGACAGCAAGGCGTACCCGGACGCCGACTTCGTGACCACGCAGATCGGCGCGGACGCGGTCGGCGTCATCATCACCAAGGAGGTCGCCGACGGCGGGGTCAAGAGCCTCTCCAAGGCACAGGTGCAGGGCCTGTTCGAAGGGAAGATCACCAACTGGAAGGAGGTCGGCGGCCCCGACCTGCAGGTCTTCGTGTACGACAAGGAGCCCGGCCGCGGCACCCGTGAGGTGCTCGACAAGTTCGTCTACGGCAAGGGCGAGCCGCCGGCCCCGCCGCAGTCCGCGAACTACGCCGTCGTCGGCGGCAACACCGAGACCCGCAACAAGCTGAAGTCCACCCGCGGTTCCATCGCCCCGCTGTCGACCGGCTTCATCGACGGCCACCCCGACCTGGTCGCCGTGCCGCTGGACGGCATCGCCCCCAGCCTGGAGAACGTGGCCTCCGGGAAGTACCCGATGACCCGCCCGCTGTACATGATCACCAACGGTCAGCCCAAGGGCGCCGCCAAGCAGTACATCGACTACATCCTCTCCGCCGAGGGCCAGAAGCTTCTCCCGAAGCACGGGTACCTGACCCGTCAGCAGATGGGGCTCTGACCGATGAGCCTCACTCTGGAGCGCCCCGCCAAGGCGCCCGGAACCACCGCGACGCGGCCGCCCGAGAAGGGCGGCCGCCCCGGCCGGGCGAGATGGGTCTGGGGCTGGGCCTACAGCGGCGTCCTGTCCGTCGCACTCGCCCTCGTGGTCCTGGTCGGCTACCTGGCCGACGGCATCGCGAGCGGCACGGTCGACTGGGGAGCCCTCCTCACGGACTCCGTCTGGAGCCCCGGGAACCTGGCCTTCGGCGGCCTGGCCATGATCTACGGATCGGCGGTCGTCTGCGTCCTGGCGCTCGTGCTCGCCGTACCCGTCGGCTGGGCGGCGGCCATCGCCCTCTCCGAGTACCTGCCGCCCCGCCTCGCCAAGCCGCTGCGCCTGAGCATCGAACTCCTCGCGGCCGTCCCCTCCATCGTCTACGGCCTCATCGGCATCATGGTGATCCGGCCGTTCGTCGCCGGCCTCGGCGACGTGCCGGGCGGCGACAGCATCCTCGCCGCCGGCATCGTCCTCGCCGTGATGATCATGCCGACGATCGTGGCGGTCAGCGTGGACGCCCTCGCCGCGGTACCCGGCCGCTACCGGGAGGCCGCGTACTCCCTCGGCCTGACCCGCCGGGAGGTCGTCCGCTCCGCCGTCCTGCCCCAGGCCCGTTCGGGCATGCGCGCCGGCGTCCTCCTTGGCCTGGCCAGGGCGCTCGGCGAGGCCATCGCGGTCTTCATGGTCATCGGCCGCGCCGACGGGCGCCTCCCGGAGTCGTTCGGCGACTTCTTCTCCTCGCTCGTCCGCCCCGGCCAGACGCTCACCACCAAGCTCGCCGGCCCCGAACCCATGCTCGCCGGCACCTCGGGCCCGTACTTCGCCGCCCTCTGCGGACTCGGCATCATCCTGCTGGCCCTCGTCGCCGCTGCCACCGTCTGGGGCACCCGCGGCACCTCGGCCCGGGTCCGGCGCGGACCGCGCGTCCGGCGGACCTCCGCGTGGATGCGCGGCCCCAAGGACCGGCTGACCACGGCCGTCCGTTACGGCGCCCTGCTGCTGCCGACCGCCCTCCTGCTCGGCATGCTCGGCATCCTGCTGGCCCGCGGCGGCGCGGCCCTCAACCCGGCCTTCTGGTTCACCCCGTCCGCCGGCGCCGCCGACGGAGGCATCCGCGACCAGATCGTCGGCACCCTCCTGCTGCTCGCGACCACGGCGCTGATCGCGCTGCCGCTCGGCTACGGAGCGGGCATCGTGATCGGAACCCGCGCCTCCGCCAAGACCTCCCGGATCCTGGAGACGCTGACCGTGGCGGTCGGCGGAACACCCACCATCCTGCTCGGCCTCGCCGGATACGTCCTCCTGTGCACGACCATGGGCTGGGGCCGTTCCTGGCTGGCCGGCGCCGTGGTCCTGGTGCCCGTCGTGGTCCCGGTCGTCGCCCTCACCACCGCCGGCCGCGTGCGCGGCATGCCGGGCGAACTCACCGAGAGCGCGCTCGCGCTGGGCCTGACCCGCTCGCAGTACATCCGCTCGGTCGTCATCCCCTACACCTGGCCGGCCACGCTCACCGGCCTGCTGCTCGGCCTGGCCCGCGCGGCGGGCGAGACGGCGCCCCTGATCTTCACGGCCACCGTGTTCTTCGGGGCCCCCGCCCTCCCGACCGGCATCGTCAACGCACCGGTCCAGGCCCTGCCCACGCACATCTTCACCCTGTCGCAGGACTCCGGCGCCCCCGAGGCCATCGCCCAGGCGTGGGGCAGCGCCCTCGTCCTGGTCCTGATCACCGCCGGACTGCTCACCCTGGCCGTCTTCCTGCGCAACCGATTCGAAGGAGCACGACGTTGGACAACGTGAAGACGGGGAACGCGCACCCGCAGAACGTGATCGCCGTCCGCGATCTGCGCGTCCTCGACGGAAAGAAGACCCTGGTCGGCCCGGTCACCTTCGAGCTGCCCGCCGGCTCCACGACCGGCCTGTGCGGCCCGTCCGGCGCCGGCAAGTCGACGGTGCTGCGCGCCCTCGTCGATCTGCTGCCGCACGGCCTGCGCCGCGACGGCGAGGTGGACGTGCAGGGACGCACGATCTGTTGCGGCAAGGGGGACGCCTCTCTGCGGAGCACCGTCGTCCTGGTGCCGCAGACGCCGGTGGTCTTCGGCGGAAGCATCATGGACAACGCCCTGTTCGGCCTGCGCCACCTGGTCCGCGCCTCCCGTACGGAGATGCGGGACCGGATGGAGAAGGCGCTGCGGGAGTCGGGCCTGTGGAACGAGGTCCGCGACCGGCTCGACACCCCGGCGCAATCGCTCTCCAACGGCCAGCGCCAGCGCCTGTGCCTCGCCCGGGCCCTCGCCCTGGAGCCGGCGGCGCTCCTGCTCGACGAGCCGACCAGCGCCCTGGACGAGCGCAGCCGGGACACGGTCGAGGAGTCGGTCGCCGCCCTGCGCGGCAACCGTACAGTCCTGCTGGTCTCGCACGACCCCGGCCAGGTGGAGCGGCTGTGCGACCGCACGGTGCGACTGGAGCTGCCCGAGACGGCTTCGCTCGTACCGGCATGATGAACCGGGCCCGGTCCGTCGTGGAGAAAGCACGATGGCCCGGGCCCGGCGTCTGTTCAGCCCGCGGCGACGAGCTCGGTCCCGTCGACCGGTTCGGCGTCCCGGAGAGCGGCAAGGTACCGCTCGGCGTCCAGGGCGGCGGCGCAGCCGGAGCCCGCGGCCGTGATGGCCTGGCGGTAGGTGTGGTCGACGACGTCACCCGCACCGAAGACGCCCGGCAGACTCGTACGGGTCGAGGGGGTTTCGGTCTTCAGGTAGCCCTCGTCGTCGAGTTCGAGCTGGTCGGCGAAGAGCTCGGTGCGCGGGTCGTGGCCGATGGCGATGAACAGGCCGGTCGCGTCCAGCTCCCGGGTCTGTCCCGAGATGACGTCGCGCAGGACGACTCCGGACAGCATGCCGTTCGTCTCCTTGATCTCGACGACCTCGCTGTCGAAGGCGAAGGAGATCTTGTCGTCGGCGAAGGCCCGGTTCTGCATGGTCTTGGACGCGCGCAGGGTGGAGCGGCGGTGGACGACGGTGACCGAGCGGGCGAAGCGGGTGAGGAAGGTGGCCTCCTCCATGGCGGTGTCGCCGCCGCCGACCACGACGATGTCGCGGTCGCGGAAGAAGAAGCCGTCGCAGGTGGCGCACCAGGAGACCCCGCGTCCGGACAGCTCGTCCTCCTTGGGGAGGCCGAGCTTGCGGTAGCCGGAGCCGGTGGCGATGATCACGGCCTTGGCACGGTGGACGGTGCCGGCGGAGTCGGTGAGGAGCTTGATGTCACCGGTCAGGTCGACGGAGACGATGTCGTCATCGATCATCTCGGCGCCGAACCGCTCGGCCTGGGCCCGCATGTTGTCCATGAGGTCCGGGCCGTCGATGCCAGTGGGGAAGCCGGGGAAGTTCTCGACCTCGGTGGTCGTGGTGAGGGAGCCGCCGACGAAGATGGAGCTGCCGAAGAGAAGCGGCTTCAGCTGGGCGCGGGCGGTGTAGAGCGCGGCGGTGTACCCGGCGGGGCCGGAGCCGATGATGATGACCTCGCGGACGTCGTTCTCGGCGCCGGTCGTGGTGGTCGTCATGGTGAGGTCAGTTCTCCTGCTTCTCGGCGTTCTTGGAGTCGATCTCTGCGATGAGGCCCTCGATGAGCCCCTTGATCTCGTCCCGGATGGGACGGACGGCCTCGACCCCCTGGCCGGCCGGGTCCTCCAGGACCCAGTCGAGGTAGGTCTTGCCGGGGAAGTAGGGGCAGGCGTCGCCGCAGCCCATGGTGATGATGTAGTCCGACGCCTGGGCAGCCTCGGCGGTGAGGACCTTCGGCTTCTGGTCGGAGATGT
Source organism: Streptomyces roseolus (assembly GCF_014649855.1). GTDB lineage: Bacteria > Actinomycetota > Actinomycetes > Streptomycetales > Streptomycetaceae > Streptomyces > Streptomyces roseolus. The sequence continues at coordinate 87,765 of NZ_BMTV01000004.1, forward strand.
CGATGCCGAGCTCGGCCATGGCGGCGACGGCGGCCGGATTGACCTGGTCGCCCGGAAGGGAGCCGGCGGACCGGACCTCCACACGGTCACCCGCGAGATGCCGGAGGAAGCCGGCGGCCATCTGGGAACGCCCCGCGTTGTGGACGCAGACGAACAGCACGGACGCGAGCAGAGACTCGGACATCGGTTCTTCCTTCGTGACAGACGGGCATCAGCCCGGACTGGCATCACCCTTCACTGATGTGACAGTATCAGTCCATGCTGACGTCAGTCGACACTGAGCTGTTGAAGGTCCTCGCCGACCCGCTGCGGCTCCAGATCGTGACCCTGCTCGCCCGCGAGACCCTGTGCACCACGCACCTGGTCGAGGAGACGGGAGCCAGACAGACCAATCTCTCCAACCACCTCAGGGTGTTGCGCGAGGCGGGCGTGGTGGACACCGAGCCGTGCGGCCGGTTCACGTACTACCGACTGCGGCCCGACGTCATCGAGCAGCTCGCCGGCCAGTTCGCCGGCCTCGCCGCCACCGCCCGCGCCCACGCCGACTCCAAGAGGTCCTGCCCGTGACCCCCGCCGCCCCCGCGACCGCCGCCGAGGACTCCTCGGTCGTCGCGAAGCTGTCGACGCTCGACCGCTTCCTCGCCGTCTGGATCCTCCTCGCCATGGGCCTCGGCCTCGGTCTGGGGCGGTTGATCCCCGGCCTGAACGACGCCCTCGCGAAGGTCGAGATCGGCGGGATCTCCCTGCCGATCGCCGTCGGGCTGCTGATCATGATGTACCCGGTGCTCGCGAAGGTCCGCTACGACAAGCTCGACGCGGTCACCGGCGACAAGAAGCTCATGGTCTCGTCGCTGGTCGTCAACTGGGTCCTGGGTCCCGCGGTGATGTTCGCGCTCGCGTGGATCTTCCTGCCGGACCTGCCCGAGTACCGCACCGGCCTGATCATCGTCGGCCTCGCCCGCTGCATCGCCATGGTCATCATCTGGAACGACCTCGCCTGCGGAGACCGCGAGGCCGCCGCCGTCCTCGTCGCCCTGAACAGCGTCTTCCAGGTCCTGGCCTTCGGTCTGCTGGGCTGGTTCTACCTCGACCTCCTCCCCGACTGGCTGGGCCTGGGCGAGGGCGAGACACTCGACATCTCGATGTGGAAGATCGCCCTGAACGTGGTCATCTTCCTCGGCGTGCCGCTGCTGGCCGGCTTCCTGACCCGCCGCATCGGGGAGAAGCGGATGGGCCGGGAGTCGTACGAGGCGACGTTCCTGCCGAAGATCGGCCCGTGGGCCCTCTACGGCCTGCTCTTCACGATCGTCATCCTCTTCGCCCTCCAGGGGAAGACGATCACCTCGCAGCCCCTCGACGTGGCCCGGATCGCGCTGCCGCTCCTCGTCTACTTCGCGGTGATGTGGTTCGGCACCTTCGCCCTCGGCAAGGCGATCGGCCTGCACTACGACCGCACCGCCACCCTCGCCTTCACCGCCGCCGGCAACAACTTCGAGCTCGCCATCGCCGTCGCCATCGCCACCTTCGGCGTCACCAGCGGCCAGGCCCTCTCCGGAGTGGTCGGCCCGCTGATCGAGGTCCCGGTCCTCGTCGCTCTGGTGTACGTGTCGCTGGCCTGGCGCAGGAAGTTCGCCCCCGCCCAGCAGTAGGCACAGTCCCGCGTCACCACCGAGGCGCCCCGTCCCGCAACCGCGCGGGCCGGGGCACCGCCGCCGAGAAGGGAAACCCGGGCATGACTCAGCACGAGGCCGTCGACGTCGTCGTCATCGGCGGCGGCCAGGCGGGCCTCGCCGCCGGCTACCACCTGCGCCGGGCCGGCCTCGACTTCGTGGTCCTGGACGCCGGTACGGCCCCCGGCGGGGCCTGGCGGCAGACCTGGGACTCCCTGCACCTCTTCTCCCCCGCCGCGTACTCCTCCCTCCCCGGCCGCCCGATGCCCCCGCAGCCGGGCGAGACGTATCCGGACGCGGCCCACGTCGTCGCGTACCTCACCGCTTACGAACAGCGCTACGACCTCCCCGTCCACCGCCCCGTCCGCGTCACCGGAGTCCACCGCGACGGCGAACGCCTCCGCGTCGAGACCGACTCCGGTACGTGGCGGGCCCGCGCGGTCGTCAGCGCCACCGGCACCTGGTCCCGCCCCTTCGTCCCGGCCGTCCCCGGCCGCACGGAGTACCAGGGCACCCAGCTCCACACGGTCGAATACCGGCGCCCGTCCGACTTCGCGGGCCGGAAGGTCATCGTGGTCGGCGGCGGCAACTCCGGCGCCCAGATCGCCGCCGACCTCGCGTACGGCTCCGACCTCACCTGGACCACCCTCCGCGAACCCCGCTACCTCGCCGACGACATCGACGGCCGCGCCCTCTTCGACCACGCCACCGCCCGCCGCCGCGCCCTCGACGAAGGCCGCACCGACACCGGCGGCGTCGCCTCCCTCGGCGACATCGTCGCCGTTCCCCCGGTCCGCGCCGCCCGCGACGCCGGACTCCTCAAGCCCCAGCCGATGTTCGCCCGGCTCACGGAGACCGGCGTGGAACGACCCGACGGCACCACGGCCGAGGCCGACGCGATCATCTGGTGCACGGGCTTCCGCCCCGCCCTCTCCCACCTCGCCCCGCTCGGCCTGCGCGGCCCCCGAGGCCACGTCCCCACCACCAACACCCAGGCGGTCGGCGAGCCCCGCCTCCACCTCCTCGGCTACGGCGACTGGACCGGTCCCGCCTCCGCCACCCTCATCGGCGTCGGCCGCCCCGCCCGCGACGCGGCCCGCGCGATCGCCGAACTCCTGGGTTAGCCGACGACCCGGCTGCGGCGCTCAAGCAGCACCGTGTCCCGCCACCGGCCGTGGTGGCGGCCGACGCGCTCGCGCCGGCCGATGACGCGGAAGCCCGCGCGCTCGTGGAGGGCGAGGCTCGCCGCGTTCTCGGGGAAGACCCCGGACTGGATCGTCCAGATCCCGGCCGCCTCGGTGGAGTCGATCAGCGCCCGCAGGAGCGCGCCGGCGACGCCGCGCCCGCGGGCCTCGGGGCGGACGTACACCGAGTGTTCGACCACCCCCGCGTACACGCAGCGGTCGGAGACGGCGGAGGCGGCGACCCAGCCGAGCACGCGGGCGCCGTCGAGGGCGACGAAGCGGTGCCCGGGCAGCCGGCCGGCGTCGAAGACCTCCCACGTCGGGGCGGCGGTCTCGAAGGTGGCGTCGCCCTCGTCGATCCCGGACCGGTAGATCGCCAGGACCTGTTCGGCGTGACCGGCGGTCATCGGGCCCACCACGTACTCAGCACCCATCGGGCACCTCCTCGCCCATGATCGACCGCACCGCGCGGGGGAACACCGACAGGCAGGCGCGGTTCACGGCGTACAGGGTCGAGGTCCCCCGCCTCTCGGCAAGGACGAAGCGGACCTCGGCCAGGATCCTCAGGTGGTGGGAGACGGTCGACTGACCGACGTCCACCCGGGCGACCAGCTCGCCCACGGTCATCGCCCGCCCCGCCCCGGCGAGCAGGTGCAGCAGCCGGACGCGGGTCGGGTCGCCGAGGGCCCGGAACCACGTGGCGTACGTACGGGCCTCGTCCTCGGTGATCGCCTCTGGGGTGTTCATCGATCATCGACGATATTCGATGAAGGGAGTTCCGGCCAGCGCCCCGGCTTCCTGGCGCACCGCGCGCAGGCGCAGGCGGAGGTGCGCGAGGCCATCGGCAAGACGGAAGGGGACACGGTGACGGTCCGCCGGGAGGAGCGGGTGGACGACCGACGGCGGCCCACACGCACCCCGGTGGCGCGTTCGGCGACACAGCGGGCGGGGCCACGGCGGGCCGGGGCCACGGCCTCGGGCGTGCCGACGACGCCCTCGGCGCACAGGGCCGCGGCCCTCTCGTGGCCCGGCCCTCTCGTGGCGCGGTGCGGGCCGGGGCCCCTTCGGCTCGCCTACCGCGCGAGGAGGGTGCGGAAGCGGGCGGGGTCCGCGGGGTCGCGGTCGGCCACCTGGACCGGGGCTCCGGTCCACTGCCAGACGGGGGCGGAAGGGGACGGGCGGGTGAAGCGGATCTCGCCGCGGGTGCCCTGCGCGGCCACCGTCGGCCAGCCCTCGGCGAGGGCCGCGCGGTCCGTGCCGTGGGTTCGGAGCGCCCCGGCGAGGACGGTGACCGTGTCGTACCCCTCGAAGGCCACGAAGGAGGGCGCGGCGCCGAGGCGGTCGCGGAGGGACGCCTCCACGCGGGCGCCGAGGACGGTCGGCCGGGCGGGGAGGTAGCGGAGGAAGGGGACCCCGCCGGCCTCGTCGCCGAGCAGCGCCGCCCACTCCGCGAACTCCGGCTGGCCGGCCGGCGCGCCGATCAGGACGTCGGCGAGCCGCGGGTCGCGGCGGACGGCCCTGACCAGTTCGACCGCCGGGTCCGGGAAGCCGGTGAGGAGGAGCAGTGCCGTCGCGCCGTCGGCGGCCAGGGCGTCGGCGAGCGCCGCCGGTGCCAGGGCGCGCGCGTCGAGTTCCGTGACGGTGCCGCCGCGCGGGGCCAGCCGCTCGCGGAGGATGCGGGTGCCCGCCGCCCAGTAGGCGCTCGGCTCGGTCGCGACCGCGAGGCGCGTGTGGCCCGCGGCGAGGAGGAACTCCGCGTAGACGCGCCAGCCGTGGGACTGGGCGGGAGCCAGGCGCGCCACCCGTTCCGCCGGTGCGTCGGTCAGCGCGTCGATCACCGCGGAGGAGCAGAGGTACGGCAGGCCGAGGGCTTCGGCGCGGGCGGCGGCGGCCCGGGCCACCACGCTGTGGTACTCCCCCGCCAGGGCGACCGCCCCGAGGGCCGCCAGCTCGTCCACGGCCGCCTCGGCCCGGCGCGGGTCGGCCGCCGTGTCCCTGACCAGGAGCTCCAGCGGCCCGCCGCCGGGCCCGGCGGCGGAGGCGATCCCTCCGGCCGCGTTGACCTCCTCCGCGGCCAGTTCCAGACCGGCCAGCAGATGCCGGCCCGCCTCCGTCCAGCCGGGGCGGCTCAGCGGTGCGAGGACGCCGATCCGCGGGGCGGGTGGGGTGCTCATGGGCGGGGCTCCTGGGGGTCGGTGGAGGCGGCGTGTGCGGTTCCCTCCCCATTGTTCGCGCGGGGCCGTTCCGGCGGGGCCGCATTTCCGAACGGCCGCCGGGTCCTCGCCGCGCTCTCCAGGAGCTGCACCGGGCGGAACCCGACCGTACGGACCCGGCGGCGCTCGGCGACCGCGTGCGCGACAAGACCTGCGCGGGCACCTGGGTGAAGGGCGTGGAGGACGGGGCGCCGCGCGAGGTGTACCTGTACCACGTGGTCGACAACGAGTGGTCGATGCGCGCGTACGGCTCCCAGGCCGTCGTCCGGCAGACCGCCGTCAACCCGGTCCTCGCGCTCGAACCGCTCGCCACCGGCGTCCGGGCCGGCTCCGGTGTCCTCGGCGCCGAGGCCCTCGGCCCGCGGCCCTTCCTGGACCTGCTCACTGAGTACGGGTCGCCCTGGGGGCTGCGCGAGCAGTGGGGCCCCGGGGCCGCCGGTGAGGCGCGGGGCCCGTCCGGGAGGCCCCGGGACCGCCGGTGAAGCGTCGGGATTGTCGGTGCCGCCTGTCACCATCGGAGCCATGACCGCGTCCGTGGAGCCCGCCCTCACCGCCCGCGCCCTCAACCGGGCCACGCTCGCCCGCCAGTTGCTGCTCGCGCGGGAGCCGGTGTCCGTGGAGGAGGCGGTCCGGCGGGTGGTGGCGCTCCAGGCGCAGCAGCCGGGCTCGCCGTACGTGGCGCTGTGGAACAGGACGGAGGGCTTCGACCCGGCCGGCCTCGACGCGGCCGTCGAGGGCTTCCGGCTGGTCCGCTCGACGCTGATGCGGATCACCCTGCACCTCGTGCACGCCGACGACTACCGGCCCTTCCGGGCGGCGGTGGAGCCGACGCTGCGCGGCAGCCGGCTGCGGGACCGGCGGTTCACCGACACCGGGCTCGCCCCGGAGGACGCCGACGCGCTGCTGCCGGAGCTGCTCGCGTACGCCGGCCGCTCCCGCACCGGGGAGGAACTGCGGCTGCGGGCGGAGGAGTTGTGGGGCGGCGGGCGCCTCACCCCGGCGGCGGGGCGGCTGCTGCGGCAGTACGCGCCGCTCTGGCACGTGCCGAGCGGCCCGCCGTGGCAGTACGTCGCCTCCCCCGGTTTCGTCGCCGCGCCGCCCGGGCCGCCCACGGCCGGACCGGAGGCCGCCGCCGAGGGGCTGAGGACGCTGGCCCGCCGCTATCTCGCGGGGTTCGGCCCGGCGTCGGCGGCGGATCTGGGCCGGTTCGGCCTGGTGCAGCGCGGCCGGGCCCGCGCGGCGCTCGACGCGCTCGTCGAGCGGGGCGCGGCGGAGGTCCTGGCGGGCCCGGACGGGGCGGTCCTGTACGACCTGCCGGGGGCGGCCCGCCCGGACGGCGCCGTACCCGCCCCGCCGCGCCTGATGGCGATGTGGGACAGCACGCTGCTCGCGTACGCGGACCGGAGCCGGATCGTCCCCGCCGCGTACCGGAAGCACGTCATACGGGTCAACGGCGACGTGCTGCCGACGCTCCTGGTCGACGGATACGTGGCGGGCGCCTGGCGGCCGGTCGGGGGCGGGATCGAGGCGGCGGCGTTCCACCCGCTCGCGGCCGCCGACTGGGACGGGCTCGCGGCCGAGGCGGCGTCCCTGGGGGCGCTGCTCGCCGACCGCGATCCGCGGGTGTACGGGCGGTACGACCACTGGTGGGCGAAGGGCCTGCCGGCGGCCGAGACCCGTGTCCTGCCCTACTGACGGCCGACGAGCTCGCGCAGGGCGACGTTGAGCTCCAGGACGTTGACGCGGGGTTCCCCGATGAAGCCGAGGATCCGGTCGTCGGTGTGGTCGGCGACCAGCTTCCCGACCGCCGCGGCGTCGAGCCCGTTGCGCGCGGCGACCCGGTGGACCTGGAGCCGCGCGTACTCCGGGGAGATGTGCGGGTCCAGGCCGGAGCCGGAGGAGGTGACCGCGTCGGCGGGCACGTCGGAGGGCTTCACCGGGTGTCCGGGGGTGGAGTTGTCCTCGACGACGGCCGCCTTGGCGTCCGTGACCCACCGGATCAGGTCCTCGTTGTCGCCGGAGCGGTTGGTGGCGCCGGAGAGGATGATCGAGTACCGGGTGTTGACGCTGTTGGTGCCGAGGCCGCGGGACGGGCGGGGCTGGAACCAGCGGAGGTCGGGGGCGTCGCCGTCGAGGTAGGTCTGGCCGATGAGCTCGGAGCCGACGACCTTCCCGCTCGCGTCCTCGACCTCGGAGCCGTCGGCCCGCGCCGGGAAGGCGAGTTGGGCGATGCCGGTGACCGCGAGCGGGTAGAGGACGCCGCAGACGAGGGTGAGGACGAGGAGGGCGCGCAGGCCCGCCCAGAGCACGCGCCCGGTGTTTCCTACGGAGTTGTTCATCGTGGGTCAGCCGATTCCGGGGATGAGGAGGGTGAGGAGCAGGTCGATGAGCTTGATGCCGATGAACGGGGCGATCAGGCCGCCGAGGCCGTAGACGCCGAGGTTGCGGCGGAGCGTGGAGTCCGCGCTGCCCGGCCGGTGGCGCACGCCCTTCAGGGCCAGCGGCACGAGGGCGACGATGATCAGGGCGTTGAAGACGACGGCGGAGAGGATCGCGGACTCGGGCGAGGCCAGGCCCATGATGTCGAGCTTGCCGAGCGAGGGGTGGGCGACGGCGAACATCGCGGGGATGATCGCGAAGTACTTCGCGACGTCGTTGGCGAGGGAGAAGGCGGTCAGGGCTCCTCGGGTGATGAGGAGTTGCTTGCCGATCTCGACGATCTCGATGAGTTTGGTCGGGTCGGAGTCGAGGTCGACCATGTTGCCGGCCTCCTTCGCGGCCGACGTGCCCGTGTTCATCGCCACGCCGACGTCCGCCTGCGCGAGCGCGGGCGCGTCGTTCGTGCCGTCGCCGGTCATCGCGACGAGCTTCCCGCCGGCCTGCTCGCGCTTGATGAGGGCCATCTTGTCCTCGGGGGTGGCCTCGGCGAGGAAGTCGTCGACCCCGGCCTCCTCGGCGATCGCCTTCGCGGTCAGCGGGTTGTCACCCGTGATCATGACCGTCTTGATGCCCATGCGGCGCAGCTCGTCGAACCGTTCCCGCATGCCCTCCTTGACGACGTCCTTCAGGTGGACCACGCCGAGGACGCGCGCGCCGTCGCCGTCCTCCACGGCGACGAGCAGCGGGGTGCCGCCGGCCCGGGAGATCCGGTCCGTGAGCGCCCGCGCGTCCTCGGCGACGGTGCCGCCCCGCTCCTCGACCCATGCCACGACCGAACCGGCCGCGCCCTTGCGGACCTTGCGTCCGTCGACGTCGACGCCCGACATGCGGGTCCGGGCGGTGAACCCGATCCAGGCGGCGTCGGCGAGTGCGCCCCGGTGGAGGTCGCGCGGCCCGTGCTTCTCCTGGGCCAGGGCCACGATCGAACGGCCCTCGGGGGTCTCGTCGGCGAGGGACGAGAGCCGGGCGGCGTCCGCCAGCTCCGCCTCCGTCGTCCCGCGTACGGGGACGAACGCGGCGGCCTGCCGGTTGCCCAGGGTGATCGTGCCCGTCTTGTCGAGCAGCAGCGTCGACACGTCGCCGGCGGCCTCGACCGCCCGCCCCGACATGGCCAGGACGTTGCGCTGGACCAGCCGGTCCATGCCCGCGATGCCGATCGCCGAGAGGAGCGCACCGATCGTCGTCGGGATCAGGCACACCAGCAGCGCCGTGAGGACGACGAGGGAGGTCTGTTCGTCGGCGCCCGCGTAGATCGCGAACGGCTTCAGGGTGACGACGGCCAGCAGGAAGACGATCGTCAGGGACGCGAGGAGGATGTTGAGCGCGATCTCGTTGGGCGTCTTCTGCCGTGCCGCGCCCTCGACCAGGTTGATCATGCGGTCGATGAACGTCTCGCCGGGCTTCGTCGTGATCTTGACGACGATCCGGTCCGACAGGACCTTCGTACCGCCCGTCACCGCGCACCGGTCGCCCCCGGACTCGCGGATGACGGGGGCGGACTCGCCCGTGATCGCGGACTCGTCCACGCTGGCGACGCCCTCGACGACGTCGCCGTCGCCCGGGATGACGTCACCGGCCTCGCAGACCACCAGGTCGCCGATCCGCAGCTCGGTGCCGGGGACGCGTTCCTCGTTCTTCCCGATGATCCGGCGGGCGACGGTGTCCGTCCTGGCCTTGCGGAGGGTGTCGGCCTGCGCCTTGCCGCGGCCCTCGGCCACCGCCTCCGCCAGGTTGGCGAAGACCGTGGTCAGCCACAGCCAGGCGGTGATCGCCCAGCCGAACCGGTCCCCGGGGTGCAGGACGGCGAGGACGGTGGTGACGGCCGAGCCGACGAACACCACGAACATGACCGGCGACTTCACCATCACGCGCGGGTCGAGCTTCCTGAGCGCGTCCGGGAAGGCGGCGAGCAGCTGCCGGGGGGCGAAGAGTCCGCCGCCGACGCGTCCGGTCCCGGTGGGCGTGCCGGCGGGCGTCCCGGTCTTCGGGGGCCGGGCGGGGGTGAGGGTGCTCATGCTGCGAGTCCTTCGGCGAGCGGGCCAAGGGCGAGGGCCGGGAAGTAGGTGAGACCGGTGACGATCGTGATCGTGCCGACCAGCAGACCCGTGAACAGCGGCTTCTCGGTCCGCAGCGTGCCGGCCGTCTCCGGCACGGGCCGCTGCGCGGCCAGCGAGCCGGCCAGCGCGAGGACGAACACCATCGGCAGGAACCGGCCGAGGAGCATCGCGATGCCGATCGTCGAGTTGAACCACTGGGTGTCCGCGCCCAGACCGGCGAACGCCGAACCGTTGTTGTTGGCGCCCGAGGTGTACGCGTAGAGGATCTCGGAGAAGCCGTGCGCGCCGGAGTTCGTCATCGAGTGGGCGGGGGTGTCGAGGGCGAGCGACGCGGCCGTGAAGCCGAGGACGAGCGCCGGGGTGACGAGGAGGTAGCAGGCCGCGCACGTGATCTCGCGGGTGCCGATCTTCTTGCCCAGGTACTCCGGTGTGCGGCCGACCATCAGGCCGGCGAGGAACACGGCGATGACCGCCATGATCAGCATGCCGTACAGGCCGGAGCCGACGCCGCCGGGCGCGATCTCGCCCAGCTGCATGCCGAGCATCGTGATGCCGCCGCCGAAGCCCGTGTACGAGGAGTGGAAGGAGTTCACCGCGCCGGTCGACGTCAGGGTCGTGGCGACCGCGAAGAGCGAGGAGCCGGCGATCCCGAAGCGGGTCTCCTTGCCTTCCATCGCCCCGCCCGCGAGCTCGAAGGCCGTTCCCCGGCCCGCGAATTCGGTCCACATCATCAGCGCGGTGAAGCCGATCCAGATCACGGCCATCGTGCCGAGGATCGCGTAGCCCTGCCGCAGCGAGCCGACCATCCGCCCGAAGGTCCGGGTCAGCGCGAAGGGGATGACGAGGATCAGATAGATCTCGAAGAGGTTCGACAGCCCGTTGGGGTTCTCGAAGGGGTGGGCCGAGTTGGCGTTGAAGTACCCGCCGCCGTTCGTGCCCAGTTCCTTGATGACCTCCTGCGAGGCCACCGCGCCGCCGTTCCACTGCTGCGGACCGCCGGTGAACTGCCCGACCTCGTGGATCCCGGAGAAGTTCTGGATCACCCCGCAGGCGACCAGGACGAGGGCGCCGATCACCGAGATCGGCAGGAGGATCCGGACGACGCCCCGGACCAGGTCGGCCCAGAAGTTGCCCAGTTCACCGGTGCGGGACCGGGCGAAACCGCGTACGAGTGCGACCGCGACGGCCATGCCGACGGCCGCCGACACGAAGTTCTGCACGGCGAGGCCGCCGGTCTGGACGACGTGGCCCATGGTCTGCTCGCCGGAGTACGACTGCCAGTTGGTGTTGGCCACGAACGAGGCGGCGGTGTTGAAGGCCTGGTCGGGGTCGATCGACACGAAGCCCAGCGAGCCGGGCAGCGAACCCTGCGCCCGCTGGAGCCCGTACAGGAACAGCACGCCGACCGCGGAGAAGGCCAGCACCCCACGCAGGTACGCGGGCCAGCGCATCTCCGCCGAGGGGTTCGCGCCGATCGCCCGGTAGACCCACTTCTCGGGTCTCAGGTGCTTCTCCGAGGAGTACACGCGCGCCATGTGGTCGCCGAGCGGTCCGTACGACAGACCGAGGGCGGCCACCAGCGCGAGGAGCTGGAGGACTCCAGCGAGGACAGGACTCATCTCGGGGCTCAGAACCTCTCGGGCTTGACGAGGGCGAGGACGAGATAGCCCAGCAGGGCGGCGGCCACGAGGAGACCGACGACGTTCTCGGCACTCACGGCTTCGCCACCCCCTTGGCGATGAGCGCCACCAGCGCGAAGACCGCGAGCGTGGTGGCGACGAAGGCCAGATCGGCCATCGTGACTCCCTGGGGAAGGAAGAGAGGATTCTCGGACGAGATGAGGAAACCCCCTCCCCGGGCCCCCACCGCCTCCGTTGACGTGCCCCTAACGCCGCGAATGCCCGTCTTGACGCTTCCCCTACGACCCGGCCCGTCCGGGGCTCCCCCATTGCCAGTGACCTTCCGGCCGCTTATCTTCGAGCCACACCTACGGACCGGGATGCTCGTCAGTCCCGGGGCGGTCCGCCGTTCACGGGCCGGACGGCGGGGGGCGCACGACCGCGGGACGCGGGCGCGCCGGACGCCGGGCGTACGGGATACCCGTATCCGCGTACCCGCAGGAGCTGAACCGCATGAGCAAGCACGTCCTGGCCCAGAACCAGTACGGCAAGGCCGAGAACCGCATCGTCAGGATCGCCCGCAAGGGCGGCGAGGACGGCGCCTGGCACGAGATCCGCGACCTGAACGTGTCGGTGGCGCTGCGCGGCGAGTACCGCGACGTCCACCTGACCGGCGACAACGCCAACTGTCTGCCGACCGACACCACCAAGAACACGGTCTACGCCTTCGCCAAGGAGCACGGCATCGCCTCCCCCGAGGCGTTCGCGATCCTCCTCGCGAAGCACTTCGTGACCTCCCAGCCGGTGATCCGCGAGGCGCAGATCCGCGTCGAGGAGTACGCCTGGGAGCGGATCCCGGTGCCGACCCGCAAGGAGCAGCACTCCTTCGTCCGCAAGGGCCAGGAGGTGCGCACCGCGCAGGTCACCTACAGCGAGACCACCGGTCTCCAGGTGCTGTCCGGTCTGAAGGACCTGACCGTGATGAACTCGACCAACTCCGAGTTCCACGGCTTCATCAAGGACGAGTACACGACGCTCCAGGAGGCGTACGACCGGATCCTGGCCACCAAGGTCACCGCCCGCTGGGCGAACTCGGCCACGGCGGCGGCGGACCCGGAGCACGACTGGGACCGCTCGTACGAGAAGGCCCGCCGGCACATGCTGGAGGCGTTCGCGGAGACGTACAGCTACTCGCTCCAGCAGACCCTGCACGCGATGGCCTGCCGGGTCCTGGACCACGTGCCCACCGTCAACGAGGTGCGGCTGAACCTGCCGAACAAGCACCACTTCCTGGTGGACCTGGAGCCCTTCGGCCTGAAGAACGACAACGAGGTGTACTTCGCGGCCGACCGCATGTACGGCCTCATCGAGGGCACCGTCCACCGCGACGGCGTGCAGCCGGTGATCGCCACGTCCGACTGGATCACCGCCTGACGGGCACCCGCTAGAGCAGCCCGGCCGCCTCGGCCCCGAGCCATACGGCTCCGAGTCCGGCGGCCGGGCCGCCCACCGCGTTCAGCACCGCGTACCCCTTCGCCCCGCCCTCGTACAGCTTCAGCGTCTCGTACGAGAAGGTCGAGTACGTGGTGAGGGCGCCGCACAGGCCGGTGCCGAGGAGCAGGTGCGCCTGCGCCGAGGCGACGCCGGTGAGCAGGCCGAGGGCGAACGAGCCCACGACGTTGACGGTGAAGGTCCCCCAGGGGAAGACGGAGTCGTGGCGGGCCCGCACGGCCCGGTCCGTGAGGTGGCGCAGCGGCGCGCCCACGGCGGCGCCGAGGGCGACGAGCAGCCAGTTCACTCCGCCGGCACCCCTTCCGGGGCGTCGGCGGAGCCCGCCCGGCGCACCGCCTCGCCGACGACGACCGTCGGCCGCGGCGCCGGGACGGTCACGGGGCGCCTCCGCTCCTCCCGCCGGGTCACGCCGGCTCCCTCCGCGTCCACAGGGCCCGGCCCGCGGCGACTCCGCCGACGACGGCGGCGAGCGCGGTGACCAGGGTGCCGCCCAGGTAGAGGACGCCCTCGGCGGGGCTGCCCGCGCCGAACAGGCCCCGGGTGTCGAGCGCGTACGTCGAGAAGGTGGTGAAGCCGCCGCAGAACCCGGTGCCGAGGAAGGGCCTCAGGAGCGGGTGCGGGGCCGTCGGGGCCTCGGTCGCGAAGACCATCAGGAGGCCGATCACGGCACAGCCCACCGCGTTGACCAGGAAGATCGTCCAGGGGAAGGCGCCGGGCGCGGTCGGCCAGGCGAGGGTCGCGGCATAGCGGGCGGACGCGCCGAGGGCACCGCCCGCGGCGACCGCCGCGACGACCGGCGTCTGCTCCCGGATGTCCATGCCCCCAGGTTAGGGGTGGTGCGAGGCGCACGGGCCGCGGTACCGGCCTGGGGCATTAACCGGGTCCTGCCCGTGCCGCCTCGCTCTGCGATGGTCCGGCGACGGAGCGCGACGGGTCAAAGCGGGTCCGGCGAATCTGTCAGCTCCTCCCGGGGGTGTGGCCCGGCCACCACCCCCGGTGGGGGAGGTGGGTGCGGGGGCACTCGGGGGACGCCCCCGGGGTGGTTCCGGGGTGCCGCGCGGCCCGTACGGAAGGGGCCGAAGCGCAGGTCAGGGGCGGGGCGGTGGTCCGGCCACCATCAGGAGGCCGATTCGGGTGCCGGGTCCACCTCGTCGGGACGGGGGTGGAGGAGAGACGGTGGAGGGGCAGCGGGAGGCAGCTGCGCAACCCTCGGGCAGGACGGGCAGGAGTGTCGTGAGTACATCCGTCGCAATCAAGCGCGGGGCGGCCGCCGTGGCCGTCCCGACGACCGTTCCGCGTCCCCGGGTCCGCGCCGTTCCCCGGGCCGCCGCGCCGCGTCCCGGCGCGGACGTCTACACCGAGCTGACCTCCGCGCTCTTCTCCGGCTTCGCCCGCCGCGACCAGCGGCTGAAGGCCGAGCAGTACCTGCACGGGCTGCTCACCGCACAGGGCCGCAAGTCGATCCGGAACATCGCCGCGCAGATCGGCGGGCCGGCCGCCGAGCAGAGCCTGCACCACTTCATCTCCAGTTCCACCTGGGACTGGCAGCCGATGCGCGCCTCGCTCGGACGGTTCCTGGAGCGCGGCGGGCATCCGCAGGCGTGGGTGGTGCGGCCGATGCCGATCCCGAAGGCCGGCGAGCACTCGGTGGGCGTGGACCGGCGTTTCGACCCGGAGCGCGGGCAGGTCTTCCAGGGCCAGCAGGCCTTCGGCGTCTGGTTCGCCGGGGAGGAGCTGAGCGCCCCGGTCAACTGGCGGCTGTTCCTGCCGGATCCGTGGGTGAAGGACCGGACGCGGCGCGACCGCGCGGAGGTCCCCGAGGAGGCCGGCGAGGAGACGCTGGAGGAGTGCGCGGTCTCCGCCGCCCTGGAGACGGCGAGCTGGACCGACATCACCCGCAAGCCGGTGCTCCTCGACATCCGGGGCGGCGCGGGGCGGGCGGCGCTGGCGCGGCTCGCCGCGGCCGGGGTGCCGGTGGTGGCGCGGATCGGTGCCGGTTCGCGGCTCGCGATCGCGGACCGCTCGCTGCCGGGCTTCGGCGCGGGCCCGCTGCCGGCGGCTCAGATACTGGAGTCCCTGAAGGGACTGCGGCGACCGGTGAGCTGGGTGGACACGGTGGGCGGCGCGCGGACCTCGCGGACCTCGCTCGCGACGGCCGTCCGGGTGGCGCTGCCGTCGCCCGGCGGGGAGCGGATGCGGCCGCTGATGCTGCTCGGCGAGTGGGACGACCCGCGCCGGGGCCCGGCCCGGGTGTGGATCAGCGATCTGACGCAGGCGACGGTCGGTTCGCTGCTGCGGCTGACGAAGCTGGCGCACCGGGTGGAGCGGGACTTCGCCGCGGTCGGCGAGGCGGCGGGCCTGCGGGACTTCGTGGGCCGTTCGTACCGCGGCTGGCACCGGCACATCACGCTGGCCTCGGCCGCGCACACGGCGACGGTGCTCGGCTCGTCGTGGGACACGGCGTGCGACGCCCCGCGGCGCGCCGGCTGACCCGCTCCGGTACGTCTTGCGGCCGGACGGTCCCGTCCGGCCGTCCGCCCGAGCCCGCCCCAACGGGCCACCGGGGCCGAGGGGTGCCCGTCCGCACGGCGCGGACGGGCGCCCACGCGCGCGTGGCGGGCGGGGTGCGGGGTCCGCGGTCAGTCGAGGGGGCGGGCCGGCGCGGTGGCGGCTCTGCGGCGGCCCAGCACCTCGCGGGTGCGCTGCAGGCGCAGGGCGAGCTGGACCTCCAGGACCTGGCCGGGCTTCTGCCATTCGGGGCCGAGGAGTTCGCCGATGCGTTCCAGGCGGCGGGAGACGGTGTTGGGGTGGACGTGCAGGGCCTCGGCCGCGTTGGTGGGGCTGCCTCCGGAGGCGAAGTACGCCTCCAGGGTGCGGGTGAGGTCGGTGAGCCGCTCGGCGTCGTAGTCGAGGACGGGTCCGATCGCGTTCTCCACGAAACCGTCGACGTCGTGGTCGTCGGAGAGCAGCATGCCGAGGAAGCCGAGGTCGGCGGCGGCCGCTGCGGAGCCCGTACCGCCGAGGGCGCTCATCGCGTCCAGGCAGCGCAGCGCCTCCGCGTACAGCGGGCCGACCGCGTCGGGGCTGCCGCCGGGTCCCGCGGCGGCGACGGAGACGGGGTGGCCGAGGAGCGGGGTGAGCTCCTCGGAGACCGCGGAGGCGGCGGCGGAGGCGTCGACTCCGGGAAGCAGCAGCACCACGCAGCCGCCCTGCACGGTCTTGAGGCCGGAGAGCCGGTACGCGTACGAGGACGCCCAGACCACGGCCCGGCCCTGCTCGCCGCCCTCGGGCCGGGCGACCACGAGGACGTGCGGTTTGCGCAGGTCCACGCCGAGTCGCCGGGCGCGCCGGGCGCTCTGCTGCGGGGCGTGCGGCGGGTCGGCGATGAGGTCGTCGAGGAGTTCGTCGCGGACGGGCCCCTCGGCGACGGCCGTGGAACGCTGCATCAGGAGGAGCAGGGCGACGGACTGGGCGACGAGTTCGAGGAGCCGTTCGTCCTCGTCGGTGAGGCCTCCGTCGACGCGGACGACGAGGCCGCCGAGGTCCTCGGAGCCGGCGATGACGGGGGCGACCCAGACGGAGTCGGCGGCGAGGACGGGCCGGCGCAGCGCGTGGGCGTCGAGGGAGGCCTTGGCGACGGCCTCCTCGTCGAGTCCGGGGAAGTCGCCGCAGGCGGCGAGGCGCCGGCCGCCGGGGTCGCGGACCATCACGGTGGCGTCGAGGGCGTCGCCCGCGGCCTTGGCGACGTGCGGGAGGTCGCCGCCGGCGAGGACCAGGTTCATGATCCGGCCGTGGGCCTCGGATACGTGCCGCATCCGGGCGAGGCTGGTGCGCACGCGGGCGCTGTCCCGTTCCAGTTCGAGGAGTTCGGCGCGGGTGCGGTCGAGGAGTCCGGCCTTCTCGACGGCGAGGGCGGCGAGGTCGGCGAGGGCGCCGAGCAGGGCGATCTCCTGCGGGGTGTGCTCGCGGACCCGGCGGTCGGCGCCGAAGAGGGCGCCGATGACGGAGTCCCCGCTGCGCAGGGGCACGGCGAGGATGGCGCGGAGGCCTTCGGCGCGGACGGCCTCGTCGCCGGGATCGACGACCTCGGCGTCGTCGAGGGCGGCGGCCGGGTCGGGGGCCGCGCCGCTGGTGAACCGCTCGTCGGCGGGGTAGTCGGGGGTCCAGATGGGTTCGCCGGTGCGCTGGACGACGCCGCCGAGGCAGTTCCCGGCGCCGATGCGCAGGCCGACGCTGAGACCGGGTCCGGTGGTCTCGCCGGTGTCGCCGCCGGTGCGGGAGCCCTCGGTGACGCGGATGTAGCAGGCGCCCCGGGGGCCGCGGAGCGTCACGTACGCCATGTCGAGGCCGAGGAGCCGGCGGGCGCGGCGGGTGACGATCCGCAGCAGGCCGTCCAGGTCGTAGCCGAGCGTCAGATCGCGGGCGGTGTCGGTGAGGACGGCGAGGGACGCGCCGCTGCGGGCGGCGCGGGCCCGGTCGGTGGCGCGCTCGTCGTGGAGGGAGCGGGCCAGGGCGACGGCCCGCTCCAGGCGGCCGAGTCCGGCGCCGTCGAGTCCGGCGAGGCGGGCCTCGTCGACGAGGGCGTCGAACTGGGCGGGAGCGCCCTGTCCGGCGAGCAGTTCCAGGACGGCGAGCAGCGCGTCGGCGCCCGCGCCCCGGTCCTCGCCCCGCTTGTCCATCTCCCCCACCCCCGTCGTCAGGCCTAAATCGGGCACCTCGGAGAAAACCTGTCCTCGCGGCCGAAACTAATTCGGTCCCGGAAGCGGGTCAACGGTGACGTGCGGCACTTCATTCCCCGGGCTCCGCCCTCCCGTGGCGGGCGGAACCGACGGCGCGTCAGACGGCCACGGCGACGCCCGCGGTGGCGGTGCCGGCGCGGACCGGCTTGGGCTGGCCGGGGACGCGCGTCACGGTGGGGCCGTACCAGGTGACGGCGGGCGTCTCCTCGGTGGCGGGCGCGCGCGGGGGCGCGGGCACGACGGCGTACCCGAAGAGGCCCTCGGAGCCGCCGGTGGGCGAGGTGCGGGTGCCGGTCGCGGCGCCCGCGCGCGTGTGGCGGACGGCGAGGACGGAGTGCCGCAGCCTGCGGAGGCGGGCGGAGGGCTCCATGCCGGTCTCCCGCTGGAGGACCGTGCGCAGCCGCTCGTAGACGGCGAGGGCCTCTTCGTGGCGGCCGCAGCGGAGCAGGGCGACCATGAGGTGGGCCTGGAGCGGTTCGTTGGTGGCGTAGCGGGCGGCGAGCCCGGGGAGTTCGGAGAGGATCGCCTCGTGCCGGCCGAGGCCGAGCTGGGCCTCCACCCACTGGTCGAGGACGCTGAGGCGGGCGGACTCCAGGCGTTCTATCTCGCGGCGGAGGCAGGGGCCGGCGGCCACGCCCGCGTAGGGTTCGCCGCGCCAGAGGGCGAGGGCCTCGCCGAGCCGCAGCGAGGCGCGGGCCAGGTCGCCGGCGTCCATGGCCCGGTAGCCGGCGCCGGCCGCGCGCTCGAACTGGCCGATGTCGTGGATGCCGACGCCGGTGTCGAGGCGGTAGCCGCCCGGGAGCGAGACGAGGACGGCGTCGGCGGTGCGCCGCTCGGTCCAGCCGCCCGCGCCGGCGTCCTCCTCCGACTCGTGGAGGGCGCGGGCGATGAGCGCCCGGAGCTCCGCGATGTGGGCGGCGATCTCGGTGCGGGCGCCGCGCGGCGCGCCGGACGGCCACAGCTCCTCGGTGAGGACGGTGACGGGCACGACCTGCCCGGCGAAGGCGGTGAGCAGGGCGAGGACCTGGCGTGGCGCGGCCGCTGTCGGAGTGATCGGTACCCCGCCCTCGCGGACCGACAGTCCCCCCAGGATGTGGATGTCCACTATGCCCCCTCGGTGTCTGCGCAAGCGGATCCTCGGGTTGATTAAAAAAAGACCCCCCTGGTCATGTCAATAAGAAACCGGAAGGTATGAAATCAGGGTCCCTGAAATGAGATAAGTTCGCCCGATTTGGTAGCAAATAAGAACGTCGCGTTCACGCCAGGGGCCGAAAGCCGATGCATGCCAGCAGCATGTTTCGGACTCGGGGGTTTGGTTTCGCAGGGACCCTGTGGATGCCGGGAGCGCGATCTTCGATGAGTTCACGCCATCCTGACGGACATCCCGACCCGACGGTCTGTTTCAGCCGACCGCGGCGGCGGTGAGAAGGCCGAAGGAGGCGAGGATCAGGGCCGTACGGAGCCGGTGGTAGCCGTTCCAGCGTGCCTCGAAGGCGGCGCGGGTCGCCGACGGGTCCTCGTCGGGGCCCTCGGCCGCGGCGAGCGCGTTGTTGAGCGGGACGTTCCCGACGACGGTGACCAGGTGGTTGAGGACCGCGCACACGAAGCCCGCGAGGACCAGCCACCGCTGCGTCCCGGTCCGCCCCTCCACCGGCACCAGGTAGGCGGCGACCGGGAGGACCGCGGAGGCGGCGAAGACCGTCAGGAAGACGGCCCTGGGCACCGCCTCGTTCACGCGGCGCATCGCGGTGACGAACGCGGCGTCCGTGAGGCGGCCCAGGGCGGGCATGATCCCGGTGAGGAAGACGAGGAGGAAACCGGCGTAGAGGCCGGTGCTTCCGACGGCGAGGGCGAGCAGCAGGGTGGCCATGGGGTCATGATGCCGCGCCCGTGGCGGAGCCGCCCGTTCCCCTCCGGGCCCGCCGCACGGACGCGTCGGGCCTTGCCGCGCGGACGCGTTGGGCCGTGCGGCACGGGCGCGCAGGGCCGTGCGGCACGGACGGGTCCGGCCCCTGCCGCGCGCGGCAGGGGCCGGAAGGCCCGGGTGTACGGATCGCGTGTACGGGTCGGACGTACGGATCGGGCATGCGGATCGGGGGCGCCGGCCGGGCGGACGGGGGCACCGGCCGGGAAGGATCAGGAGTACGGGTCGCCGGAGCGGAACTCGCCCTCCTCGGAGGGGCGTTCCCCGATCAGCCGGTCGGCCTGCCGCACCGCCTCGGCCAGCTCCCCCACCACCGCGGAGCCGGAGCGCCCCCGGATGGCGTCGGCGTACCCGGCGAGCTCGCCGAGGCGCGGCGCGCCCGGCAGCCGGCCGCCACCGCGCAGCTCCTCCGCGAAATAGGCGGAGATCGCCGAGAGTTGCAGGCTGTCGTGGCCCCCTTCCCAGAGTCCGGCGCGCAGCGCGCCCGCCTCGACCGTGCCCGAACGCTCCTGCGGGGAACGGGAGTCGGGGTCGAGCCAGCGGACGGTGGCGGTGGCGATCCGGCCGCTCGCGCCGGGCCGCGTCTTCACCGCGTACAGGGCGGTGACCGTGTGCCCGGCGCCGACCTCGCCGCCGTCGACCCGGTCGTTCCGGAAGTCCTCGTCGGCGACCTCGCGGTTCTCGTAGCCGATCAACCGGAAGCGCTCCACGGTCTCCCGGTCGAATGCGACCTGCGCCTTGGCGTCCCGGGCGCGCAGCTCGACCTGGGCGGGCAGCTGGTCGACGAAGACCTTGCGGGCCTGCTCGCGGGTGGAGACGTACGTGGTCTGGCCGTCGCCCTTGTCGGCGAGCCGCTCCATCAGCGCGTCGCCGTAGTCGCTGCCGACGCCCACGCCGAAGAGGGTGATGCCCTTCTCCCGACGCTGCTCGTCGATGCGGCCGAGGAGGGCGTCGGCCGCCGTCTCGCCGGTGTTGGCGAGGGCGTCGGAGAGCAGCACGACCCGGTTGGTGGCGCCCTTCCGGTGCCCCTCGGCGGCCACGTCGTAACCGGTGCGCAGCCCCGCCTCCAGGTGGGTGGAGGAGCGGACGGCGAGGGAGTCGACGGCTTCGCGGACACGGCCGCGGGCGTCGCCGAGGCGGGTCATCGGCAGCAGGGTCTCCGCCTCGTCGCTGAAGGCGACCAGGGCGACGGAGTCGTCGTCGCGGAGCTCGTCGGCGGCGAGCCGCAGGGCGTGCTGGACGAGGTCGAGCCGGCCCGGCTCGTTCATCGAACCGGAGACGTCGACGACGAAGGTGAGGGCGGCGGGCGGGCGCTCGCCGGCCCGGTCGGCACCCCGGGTGGCGAGGCCGACCCGGACGAGGGACCAGCCCTCCTCGCCGGTGCGGGCGCCGTCGACGGTGACGCTGAAGCCGTCGTCGGCGGGGCGCGGATAGTCGGGGCGGAAGCTGTTGACGAACTCCTCCGGCCGGACGGTGGCGGGGTCGGGCAGCCGGCCCTCGGCGAGCGAGCGGCGGGCGTAGCCGTACGAGGCGGTGTCGACGTCCAGGGCGAAGGTGGAGAGGTAGTCGGGGGCGGGGCTCGGGGCCCGCTGCTCGCCCTCGGGCGCGCCCGGGGGCCGCTGGTCGCCGGGCCCGTCCGTCCGCCCGTCGGCCGGAGCCGGCGGGGCGGCGGTGCCGCCGCCGGGCAGTCGGGGTACGGCCTCGCGGTGGTCGCCGGACGCGCGCGTCGAGTCGTTCGCCTCGCCGGCGCAGCCGCCGACGAGGAGGGCGGCGGCGAGCGCTCCGGCGAGGGCGGCGCTCCTGGTGGTGCTCCTGGTGGTGCTTCTCCAGTGCGGACGTTTCATGGTCGACTCCCCGTTCCTGTACGGAAGTTGTGCCGGACGCGGCGCACCGCCGGGCGGGGCCGGGCCGCGTCCGGGCCTCTGCGACTGTGACGAACGGGAGGCGCGGGCGGACCCCGCGAAGGAGTTGCGGATGGATCTCGATGTGGCAACGGAAGGCGGAACGGGGGGCAGTGGCATGGAGACGCCAGGTTTGTCCACAGGGGTTGTCACCGTGCGCAGTCGCATGAGTACATGGAGTGGACATCGATCGGGCGGGGGTGGTCAGCGGTGGCAGAGAGCGCGGGCTCCGTGATGCTCGCCCGTTCGGCGATGAACCGGGCCGCGACCGAGGGACAGCGGCCGGCGGGGCGGCCGGTCCGGGGTGCGCGGCGCATCAGCGCGGCGCTCGCCGGGCTGGCCGCCTCGACCCGGCACGAGCTGCTGACCTTCGACGACCCGGTGGCCTCGGCGTCGCGTGCGATCCCCGAGCCGTTCCTGGAGCTGGCGGGAGCGTGCATGCGCGCGGCGGCGGAGCGGGCCGGGGAGGTGCGGCGGATCGTGCCCCGGCACGCGCTGCCCCGGCTGGAGGACGGGCCGCGGATACCGGGGCGGGCGCGGTTCGCCGACGCGATCCCGTTCAAGCTGATCGTGGTGGACCGGACGGTGGCGGCGGTCCCGCTCGACCTGGAGCTGCTGTACAACGGCCTGTTGCTGATCCGGGACCCGGTGGTGGTGCAGGCGCTGGTGCGGGCCCATCACGCCTGCTGGGCGACGGCGGAGGAGTTGGTCCGCCTGCCACCGCCCCGGTCGGCGGGCGGACCACCGGAGCTGCTGCGCCCCGTCCTGGAGGCGCTGGTCTCGGGGCTGACGGACGAGGCGGCCGCGGCCCGGCTCGGCATGTCGGCGCGGACGTACAGCCGACGGGTGGGCGAGCTGATGGCCGCCCTGGGAACGACGAGCCGCTTCCGCGCGGGCGCGGAAGCGGCTCGGAGGGGGTGGTTGTGAGACCCCGGTGCGAAAGGCCCCGTCAGGGCCGGGGACACGGGGCTCTCCAGGGCCCTAGGACACGATGTCCTTGCGGGCGAAGCCGCGGAAGGCGAGCGCGAAGAGGACCAGGGCGTAGGTGACGGAGATCGCCGCACCCTGGGCCATGCCGCCCCACTCCAGGCGGGGCTGGAGGGCGTCGATCCAGGCGAACTGCCAGTGCGCGGGCAGGAAGTCGCGCCAGTCGCCGAGCGCCGTGACCGCGTCCAGGACGTTGCCGACGATGGTCAGGCCGACCGCGCCGCCGACCGCGCCGAGCGGGGCGTCGGTGCGGGTGGAGAGCCAGAAGGCCAGCCCCGCGGTGACCAGTTGGGAGACCAGGACGAAGGAGGTGGCGATCAGCAGGCGCAGGACGGACTCCCCCGCCGGGAGCGAGCCGCCGGTGGGGAGCTGGAGCGGTCCCCAGCCGTAGGCGACCGTGCCCACGGCGAGGGCGAGCAGCGGCAGCAGGAAGAGCGCGGCGGCGCTGTAGCCGAGCGCCACCGCCAGCTTGGCGGCGAGCAGCCGGGACCGCGGCACCGGCGCGGCGAGCAGATAGCGGAGGGAGGACCAGCCGGCCTCGGAGGCGACCGTGTCGCCGCAGAAGAGCGCCACGGGGATGACGAGGAGGAAACCGGCCGAGACGAAGAGGCAGGTCGCCGCGAAGTTGGCGCCCGAGGCGGTGGCCGTGTCGATGAGGGTGATCCGCCCGCCGCGGTCGTCGGCGTCGGGGCCGCCGATGGCGAAGGCCACGATCAGGACGAGCGGCAGGGCGGCGAGCACCCCCGCCATCACCAGGGTGCGGCGGCGCTTCCACTGGCGCAGGGCCTCGACGCGCAGCGGCAGGGTGCGCCCGGGACGGTAGCCGGGGGCGAGGGCGTCGGGTCCGGGGGCCGTCGCGGTCATGCGGATCCTCCGATCAGGGTCAGGAAGGCGTCCTCCAGGCGTCGGTGCGGGCCGACCCCGGTCAGCGGGACGTCCAGGCGGACGAGTTCGCCGATGAGCGCGGTCGGGTCGGCGGGGCCGTCGGCCGAGGACAGGCCGACGAGGAGGCCGCCGTCGGTGCGGACCGCCGTGCCGACGCCGGGCAGGGCGGCGACCTTCTCGACGAGCGCGTCGGCGACCGGCTCGCCGAGGGTGACGAGGAGGGTGTCGCCCGCCCCGGTGATCTCGGCGACCGGGCCTGCCTGGACCAGCTGCCCGCGGTCCATGACGACGAGGTGGGTGCAGGACTGCTCGACCTCCGCGAGGAGGTGGCTGGAGACGATGACGGTGCGGCCGCCCGCCGCGTACCGGATCATCACCTCCCGCATCTCGCGGATCTGCGGCGGGTCGAGGCCGTTGGTGGGTTCGTCGAGGATGAGGAGGTCGGGCAGGCCGAGCATGGCCTGGGCGATGGCGAGGCGCTGCCGCATGCCCTGCGAGTAGGTGCGGACGGCCCGTTCGAGGGCGCCGCCGAGGTTGGCGATGCGGAGGGCCTCGTCGAGGTGGGCGTCCTCGGCGGGGCGGCCGGTGGCCTTCCAGTACAGCTCCAGGTTCTCCCGGCCGGTGAGGTGCGGCAGGAAGCCGGCGCCCTCGACGAAGGAGCCGACCCGGGAGAGGACCGGGGCGCCGGGCCGGATGGCCTGGCCGAAGACCCGGATCTCGCCCTCGTCGGGGGTGATCAGGCCCATGAGCATGCGCAGGGTGGTGGTCTTCCCGGCGCCGTTGGGGCCGAGCAGGCCGAGGACCTGGCCCTGTTCGACCTGGAAGGAGAGGTCGCGGACGGAGTACCGCTCGCCGCCCTTGTACTTCTTCGACAGGCCGGTGATCCGGAGGGGTACGGCGGCGAGTCCGGGGTCGGGCGCCGGGCCGGCGGCGCGGCGGCGGGCGGTCAGGAGGAGGACGGCGGCGACGGCCAGGCCGACGAGCGGCAGGCCCCAGACCCACCAGGGCAGGCCGGCGGCCTGGGTGGTGACGGCCGGCGCGGTGGGCACGGTGAGCGGGCCCTCGGCGGCGACGGTGTAGCCGGCGGTGGCGGCCGGGGAGGCGTAGCCGAGGTCGGTGGCCGAGACGACCAGGCGGAGCCGGTGGCCGGCCTCCACCTCGTGGTCGATCGCGGGCAGGGTGAGGGTGACGGAGCGGCCCTTTCCGGCGTCATCGACGCGGACCGGGGCGACGAGCTGGGCGGGCAGCACCTGCTGACGTCCGTCCGGCCCGACGTCGTACACCTTGGCGAAGAGGACGGCGGAGCCGTCGGGGGCCGTGGAGGTGACCCTGACCCGGGCGGTCGGGGTGCCGGTGATCCGCAGCGGGCCGGTCACCGGGGCGGTGTCGAAGCGGGCGTGCTGGCCGGGGAAGTCGAGGGCCAGGCCGACGCCGAGGGAGGAGGAGAGGCCGCCGAGGCCGCCGCCGAGACCGGGCACGGCGGAGACGGCGGGCGGGGCGCCGCCGGCCGGGTTGGCGAAGCGCTGCGGCGGTCCGGTGAGGGCGAGGTCGCGGGTGCCTTCGCGCAGGCCCGGGTAGCGGTCGGCGGTGGCGGCACGGAGGGTGGCGCGGCCGTCGGTGGAGTCGACGCCTCCGGTGCGGCTCACCCGGAAGGCGGGGCCGGTGTCGACGGAGGCGTCCTCCTTCAGCCAGCGGTCGAACCAGGCGCCGATCCGGTCCTCGACGCGCCCGGTCTCGCGGTCGCCGCCGTCGTGGCCGCCGGAGGCCCAGTCGACGGCGACGGGGGCGCCGTTGGCGGCGAGGGCGCGGGCCATGGCGTCGGACTGGTCGAGGGTGAAGAGGGAGTCGGTCTGGCCCTGGACGATCAGGGTGGGGACCTTGACGCGGTCGCCGACGGCGGAGGGGCTGCGGGCCTCCAGGAGGGCGCGGGCCTCGGCGTCGGGCGCGCCGGAGACGGCGACGCGTTCCTTCAGGGCGCAGATCTCGGGGGCGAAGCGGCCGCAGGCGTCGCCCCGGGCGTCGGCGCCCATCGAGAAGAGGATCCCGGACCACAGCTTCTTGTAGACGCCGCCGGGGAAGAGGGCGTCGGCGAGGTTCCAGTAGGTGATCTGGGGGGCGATGGCGTCGACGCGGGGGTCGTGCCCGGCGGCGAGGAGGGAGATCGCGCCGCCGTAGGAGGCGCCGGTGACGCCGACGCGCGGGTCGCCCGCCTCGTCGAGCAGGACCTCGGGGCGGGCGGCGAGCCAGTCGAGGAGCCCCCGCACGTCCGCGACCTCGTGCGCGGGGTCGTTGAGGCCGATCTTCCCGCCCGAGGCGCCGAAGCCGCGCGCGGACCAGGTGAGGACGGCGTACCCGTCGCGGGCGAGGCGTTCGGCCTGCGCCCTGACGTCGTCCTTGGAGCCGCCGAAGCCGTGGGCGAGCAGCACGGCGGGGCGGCGGCCGGAGGGGCCGGCGGTGAAGTACGAGGTGTCGATCCGCACCCCGTCGAGGGTGAGGGGCCGGTCCTCGCGCTGGACGGGCGGGGGTTCGTCCAGGGCGGCGGCGGTCCAGGTGCCGGCGCCCGCGAGGACGGCGAGGGCGGCGGTGACCGCGGCCCACCGGGGAAGTCGGAGTCGCATGGCCCCGAGCGTAGGCGGACCGGCTGTGCGCGGGCGGCGCCCGGGGGCGGAGATCGGCGGCCTCCTGGAGGCGTACGCGGCGGGTCCGCGTACAGCGGTCGCGGTACGCCCGGGACGGCCGTGCGGCGGTGGGACCACCACCCGATCGCGTCTCCCGGCGTGCGGTGGGCCGGGAGGTGCCGAAGAGTCGTGGCGAACGCCCCCACTCGAAGGAGAGAACATGCTTCGGCGCATCTCGATCGCTCTGGCCGGTCTGCTCGCTGTCGGCTTCCTCGCCGCCTCCCCCGCCGCCGCTCACGCCGGTGACGTGGAGGGCTGCTGGGTCAGCGGGGTCGCGGCCTCGGCGGGCAGTGTCCACGTGGTGGACTTCGACGCCGCCTGCTGGGACGTGGGCTGACCTGCGGTCCGGTCGACCGCTCCGGGCGGGCACCCCTTCGGGGGTGCCCGCCCGGCGGCGTGCGGGACGGCCCGGGAGGTCAGTGGTTGCGCGGGAAGCCCAGGTCGACGCCGGCGGGGGCGTCGGCCGGGTCGGGCCAGCGGGTGGTGACGACCTTGCCGCGGGTGTAGAAGTGCACGCCGTCGTTGCCGTAGATGTGGTGGTCGCCGAAGAGCGAGTCCTTCCAGCCGCCGAAGGAGTGGTAGCCGACCGGCACCGGGATCGGCACGTTGACGCCGACCATGCCGGCCTCGACCTCCAGCTGGAAGCGGCGGGCGGCGCCGCCGTCGCGGGTGAAGATCGCGGTGCCGTTGCCGAACGGCGAGGCGTTGATGAGGGCGAGTCCCTCCTCGTAGGTCTCGGCGCGCAGCACGCAGAGGACCGGGCCGAAGATCTCGTCCTGGTAGGCCTTGGCGGTGGTGGGCACGTGGTCGAGGAGGGAGAGGCCGATCCAGTGGCCGTCCTCGTACCCCTCGACGGTGTATCCGGTGCCGTCGAGGACGACCCGGCAGCCCTCGGCCTCGGCGCCGTGCACGTAGGAGGCGACCTTGTCGCGGTGGACGGCCGTGATGAGCGGGCCCATCTCGGAGGAGGGGTCGGTGCCGGGACCGATCTTGATCTTCTCGGCGCGCTCGCGGATCTTCTCGACGAGCTCGTCGCCGATGGCGCCGACGGCGACGACCGCGGAGATCGCCATGCAGCGCTCGCCGGCGGAGCCGTACGCGGCGGAGACGGCGGCGTCGGCGGCGGCGTCGAGGTCGGCGTCCGGGAGGACCAGCATGTGGTTCTTGGCGCCGCCGAGCGCCTGGACGCGCTTGCCGTTGGCGGAGGCCGTGGTGTGGATGTGGCGGGCGATCGGGGTGGAGCCGACGAAGGAGACCGCGGCCACGTCCGGGTGCTCCAGGAGGCGGTCGACGGCCACCTTGTCGCCGTGCAGGACGTTGAAGACGCCGTCGGGGAGACCGGCCTCGGCGAGCAGCTCGGCGATCTTCAGGGACGGGGACGGGTCCTTCTCGCTCGGCTTGAGGACGAAGGTGTTGCCGGTCGCGATGGCGATCGGGAACATCCACATCGGCACCATGGCCGGGAAGTTGAAGGGCGTGATGCCGGCGACGACGCCGACGGGCTGGCGGATCGACGCCACGTCCACCCGGTTCGACACCTGGGTGGAGAGCTCGCCCTTGAGCTGGGTGGTGATGCCGCAGGCCAGGTCGACGATCTCCAGGCCGCGGGCGACCTCGCCGAGGGCGTCGGAGTGGACCTTGCCGTGCTCGGCGACGATCAGCTCGGCGATGGCGTCGCGGTTGGCGTCCAGCAGGGCGCGGAACGTGAACAGGATCGTGGTGCGCTGGGCCAGCGAGGAGGTGCCCCAGGTGGCGAAGGCGTCCTTCGCGGCGGCGACGGCCGCGTCGACCTCCTCCACCGAGGCGAGGGCGACCCGGGTGGTGACGGCACCGGTGGCCGGGTCGGTCACCGGGCCCCAGTTGCCCGAGGTGCCCTCGACGGTCTTGCCACCGATCCAGTGGTGGACGCTCTTCGTCATGACGAGTTACTCCTTCAGAGCCTTCGGTGCCTTCGGTGCCTTCAGAGACGGCGGCGTCGGGCGGTGACGTGCCGGTCGTACTCCTCGCGGGCCTTGACCGCCGACGGGCGGGTCGAGATCTCGGCCACGGGCACATCCCACCACGCCTGGGCCGGGGGCGGGCCCGACACACTGTCTGCCGTTTCGGTCTCGATGTAGACACATGTGGGATCCGTGGCGGCCCGGGCGTCGGCGAGGGCTTCTCGCAGGTCACCGATGGTGCGGGGGCGTAGGACGCGCATCCCGAGGGAGGCGGCGTTGGCCCCGAGGTCGACGGGGAGCGGGGGGCCGGTGAAGCTTCCGTCCTCGGCGCGGAGGCGGTAGTCGGTGCCGTACCGCTCGGCGCCGACCGCCTCGGAGAGGCCGCCGATGGAGGCGTAGCCGTGGTTCTGGAGCAGGACCAGCTTCAGCGGGAGCCGTTCCTGCACGGCGGTGACGATCTCGGTGGGATTCATCAGGTACGTGCCGTCGCCGACGAGCGCCCAGACGGGTCGGCCGGGGGCGGCGAGCAGGACGCCGATCGCGGCGGGGATCTCGTAGCCCATGCAGGAGTAGCCGTACTCGACGTGGTACTGGTCGCGGGAGCGGGTGCGCCAGAGCTTGTGGAGGTCGCCGGGGAGGGAGCCGGCGGCGTTGATCAGGATGTCGGTGGTGTCGCACAGGGTGTCGAGGACGCCGAGGACCTGGGCCTGGGTGGGGCGGGCGGCTTCGTCGGGGACGGCGTGGGCGGCGGTGACGCGGGCTTCCCAGGCGGCCTTGGCGGCGGCCCAGGTCACCGGCCGGGCCGGAGCGTCGCCGAGGGCCCCGGTGAGGGCGGCGAGGCCTTCGCGGGCGTCGGCGACGAGCGGCAGCGGGGCGGCCTGCTTGTGGGCGTCGAAGCCGGTGACGTTGAGGTTGAGGAAGCGGGCGTCGGGGGCGAAGAGGGTGCCGGAGGCGGTGGTGAAGTCGGTGTAGCGGGTGCCGACGCCGATGACCAGGTCGGCGGCGCGGGCCAGGTCGTTCGCGGTGGCGGTGCCGGTGTGGCCGAGGCCGCCGACCTCGCACGGGTGGTCGTGCGGGAGCGCGCCCTTGCCGGCCTGGGTGGTGGCGACGGGCAGCCCCGCCCGTTCGGCGAAGGCCCGCAGCGCGTCCTCGGCGGCACTGTGGCGGACCCCGCCGCCGGCGACGACCAGCGGGCGGGCGGCCTCGCGCACCGCCCGCGCGGCGGCGTCGAGTTCGGCCCGGTCGGGGCGGGTCCTGCGGATCCGCCAGGTCCGCTCGGCGAAGAACTCCTCGGGCCAGTCGTACGCCTCCGCCTGCACGTCCTGCGGGAGGGCGAGGGTGACGGCGCCGGTGGCGGCCGGGTCGCTGAGGACCCGCATGGCTTCGAGGGCGGCCGGGACCAGGGCTTCGGGGCGGACGATCCGGTCGAAGGAGCGGGAGACGGGCCGCAGGCAGTCGTTGACGGAGACGTCGCCGGCGCCCGGCACCTGGAGCTGCTGGAGGACGGGGTCGGCGGGGCGGGTGGCGAAGGTGTCGCCCGGCAGGAGCAGGACCGGGAGGTGGTTGACGGTGGCGAGGGCGGCGCCGGTGACGAGGTTGGTGGCGCCGGGGCCGATGGAGGTGGTGACGGCGTGCGCGGAGAGCCGGTTCCGCTGGCGGGCGTAGCCGACGGCGGCGTGCACCATGGCCTGCTCGTTGCGGCCCTGGTGGAAGGGCATGCCGTCTTCCTCGATCAGCGCCTGGCCGACCCCGGCGACGTTGCCGTGTCCGAAGATGCCCCAGGTGGCGGCGATCAGCCGGTGCCGTTCGCCGTCGCGTTCGGTGTACTGGGCGGCGAGGAAGCGGACGAGGGCCTGGGCCACGGTGAGGCGCCTCATGTGTATCCCTCCGTGTGGTCCGGGTGGAAGCTGATCTTCCACTCCCGTTCGGTTCCGGGTCCGGCCATGACGTTGAGGTAGTAGAGGTCGTGGCCGGGCTGGGCGATCGAGGGGCCGTGCCAGCCGTCGGGGACGAGGACGGCGTCGCCGTGCCGGACCTCGGCGAGGAGGTCGGCGCCGCCGGGACGGGAGGGCGAGATCCGCTGGTAGGCGTAGCCGCGCGGGTCCTCGATCTCGTAGTAGTAGATCTCCTCCAGGACGGATTCGGTCCCGGGGCGGTGCTCGTCGTGCTTGTGCGGCGGGTAGGAGGACCAGTGGCCGCCCGGGGTGATCACCTCGACGGCGATCAGCCGGTCGCAGGGGAAGGCGTCGGCCGTGGCGAAGTTCCGCACGCGGCGGGCGCGGTCGCCGGTTCCCCGGTCCTCGACGGGGACCTCCGGCGCGGGGCCGTAGCGGGCGGGGAGTCGTCGCTCGCAGTTCGCTCCTGCCAAAGCGAAGCGGCCTCCCGCGCCGGAGGAGATCTGGGCGTGGGCGTCGCGCGGTACATAGACGAAGTCGGACACGGCGGCGAACACGCTTGTCCGGCCCACGAGTTCGAAAATCTCCCCGTCGACGCGCACGGTACAGGCCCCGGCGAGGGGAAGCACCACCCATTCGGCATCCGCGCTGTCGAAGGTGTGTTCCGCCCCGGGCGGCAGGTCGAGGATCCGGAGCGCGGAACGGCTCCATCCGGCGGTCCCGGGGTCGATGTCGAGGCGGTACGGCCCCCGGGCGGCGGCCCCCGCGGGGAGGTGGAGGCGGTGCGGTCGGGGCGCGGGGCGCGGGCTCTCGGGAGGGGTCATGTGCGGGGGTCCTCGGTGCGGAGGAGGCGGGTGCGGGGGTCGCGCGCGGCGGTCACCGGCGCGGGCCTTCCGGCGGGAGGGTGCCCGAGCCCGCGGCGAGGGCGCGGTCGATCTCGGCGGCGTCCGGCATCGCGGGGGCGCAGCCGAGGCGGCCGGCGACGACGGAGCCCGCGGCGGCGGCCCGGCGCAGGGTCTCCTCCAGGGGAAGGCCGGCGAGGAGGCCGTCGACGAGGGCGCCGCCGAAGGCGTCGCCGGCGCCGAGGCCGTTGACGACCTCGACCGGCAGGGGCGGGACGGCGGCGCGCCGACCGTCGGCGGCGAGGGCGAGGACGCCCTCGGGGCCGCGTTTGACGACGGCGAGCCGGACGGCGGCGGGACCGTCGGCCCGGCCGGGGGCGAGGAGGCGGAGGAGGGCGCGGGCGGCGGCCTCCGGGTCGCGCTCCCCGGTGGCGACCTCGCACTCCTCGGCGTTGCCGACGGCGACGGTGGCGTGCCGCAGCGCCTCGGTGTAGTGGGGGCGGGCGGTGGCCGGGTCGGGCCAGAAGGCGGGGCGCCAGTCGAGGTCCAGGACGGTGGGGGCGCGGCCGGAGCGGGCCCGCAGGGCGGCGAGGGTGGCGGAGCGGCTGGGTTCCTCGCCGAGGCCGGTGCCGGTGGCCCACAGGACGCGCGCGGCGCGGATCGCGTCGAGGTCCAGCTCGTGGGGGTGGATCTCCAGGTCGGGGGCCTTGGGGCGGCGGTAGAAGGTGAGCGGGAAGTCGTCGGGCGGGAAGAGGGCGCAGAAGGTGACGGGGGTGGGGTGCTCGGGCACCTCGGTGACCCAGCGGCCGTCCACCCCGAACTCCTTCAGCTCGCGCCGGAGGTAGCTGCCGAAGGCGTCGGCGCCGGTGCGGCTGACGAGGGCGGTGCGGCGGCCGAGGCGGGCGGCGGCGACGGCCACGTTGGCCGGGGAGCCGCCGAGGAAGCGGCGGAAGGTCTCGACCCGGTCGAGTCCGACGCCGCTCTGGAGCGGATACAGGTCGACGCCGAGCCGCCCCATGGTGATCAGGTCGTACGGCTCCGACTCCACCCGTGCCACCTCTCGACTCCCGCGCCCCTCCCAGGTCTAACCGCCGCCCCGGGGCGTGTCAACGACATGTCCGGACATTCGGACGTCCTTCGGCAGGTCGGGCGGCTGTCTTGACGCTGGTCCGGGGCGCGGTCAAGGTGGCTGGCATGACGAAGCCGTCGCCGTCGCCGTCGCCCTCCCGCATCCGGATCGGATCCGCCCCGGACTCCTGGGGGGTGTGGTTCCCCGACGATCCCCGTCAGGTCCCGTGGCAGCGGTTCCTCGACGAGGTGGCGGGGGCCGGTTACGAGTGGATCGAGCTGGGGCCGTACGGCTATCTGCCCACCGATCCGGCGCTGCTCGCCGAGGAGACCTCCCGGCGCGGACTGAGGGTGTCGGCGGGCACGGTCTTCACCGGGCTGCACCACGGGCCCGCGGTGTGGGAGCGGACCTGGGCGCACGTCGCGGAGAACGCGGCCCTGGCGCAGGCCGTGGGCGCCGGGCACCTGGTGGTGATCCCCTCCTTCTGGCGGGACGACAAGAGCGGCGAGGTCCTGGAGGACCGGGTGCTGACGCCGGAGCAGTGGCGGCAGCTGACCACGCTGACCGAGCGGCTGGGCCGGGAGGTGCGGGAGCGGTACGGGCTGCGGATCGTGGTCCATCCGCACGCCGACACCCATCTCGACGACGAGGAGAGCGTGACCCGCTTCCTCGACGCCACCGACCCGGAGGCGGTGGCGCTCTGTCTGGACACCGGGCACTACGCGTACGCGGGCGGGGACAGCGTCAAGCTGATCGAGACCTACGGGGAGCGCATCGGCTACCTCCACCTGAAGCAGGTGGATCCGGCGGTGCTCGCGGAGGTGCGGGCCGAGGAGCTGCCGTTCGGCCCGGCGGTGGCGCGGGGCGTGATGTGCGAGCCGCCGGCCGGGGTGCCGGCCCTGGAGCCGGTCCTGGCGGCCGCGGCGGCGCTGGGCACGGAGCTCTTCGCCATCGTGGAACAGGACATGTACCCGTGCGAGCCGGACGCCCCCTTCCCGATCGCCCTGCGCACCCGCGGCTACCTCCGCTCCTGCGGGGTGTGACCGGGGCGCTCCCGCGGGTGTGACCGGGGGCGACCGCACGCGGACGCGCCGCCGTGACCGTGCGTCGCTTCCGTCACGGCCGTCGCTCCTCCGTCACGGATGTCCCGGTTTCGCGGGTTCCGTGTCACAGGCGCTCGACAGCCGCGGCGGTCCCGTCCGGAAGGGGCGTACACCGGGCACAGGATCGGTGATCACCGACGCCACCGCCCGCAGCGCCCCCGAACGGCACCCCCCGCCACCGCTGCGCGGTACGGGGCGTGAGGGAGGTACAGGCATGACGGACAGAAGCCTCTGGTCGTACAAGGACATCGCCGCGCACATCCGGGTCCAGCCCGACACGGTCCGTTCCTATCGGAAGCACGGGCTGCTGCCGCCGCCCGACCGCGTGGAGTCCGGCAAGCCCTTCTGGTACGCGGACACCGTCCGGGCCTGGGTCGCCAGTCGCCCCGGCAACCGGGCCCGCCGCGACTGATCGCGTCCGCCCGGCCCGTGCGCGGCGCCGGCCCCGGTGGAAGCCGGGGCCGGCGCCGCGCCGCGTCCCGGCCCGTCCCCGCCTCGGGCACCCGGCGCCGACGGGCGTCTTCGGCGGGGTCCCGGCCGGCGCGGCGGTCACCACGTCTCCGACGCCCCGCCGGCCCTCTCCCCCTCTCCCCCCTCCCCCTCCTCCGGCGTCCGGTCCCGGCCCCTCCGCACCTTCAGCGCGAGCAGCGGGAAGACCAGGACGGAGACCATCGCGGCGCCCACGAGGGCCGCCGCCTCGCCCGCCGACAGCGCCTCGTCGTCCAGGCCGATGGTGGTGATGGCGACGACCAGCGGCAGCGCGGTGGAGCCGTACAGGACCAGCGCGCCCCGGTCCTTCCGGTCGAGGTCGCGCGGGGCGAGGAACCACATCGGGCCGCCGCGCACCACCAGGAAGAGCAGCAGGAAGACCGGCAGGAGGAGGAGCGCCCGGCCGCCGGAGAGCAGCGAGTCCAGGTCGAACTCGAGACCGGTGACGACGAAGAAGACCGGCACGAGGAAGCCGAAGCCGACGCCCTCGACCTTCTCCAGGATCTCCGGCCCGGCCTCGGGCGCGGCCCCGGTGAGGACGAGCCGGGTGATGAGCCCGGCGGCGAACGCGCCGAGCAGGACGTCGAGGCCGAGCGCCGTCGACGCCCCGAGCATCAGCGCGAGGAGCAGGAAGACGAAGCGGACCGCGAACTGGCCGCTGGTGTGCAGGGTCTTGGCGATGACGGCGGCGAACCACGGCGGGCGGGGCCGCAGCGCCCAGTGGACGGCGGCCGCGGTGAGCGCGGCGAAGACCGCGAGGAGCACGGCGGAGCGGGCCGCGGTCCGCCCGCTGAGCAGCAGCGCCATGGCGATGATCGGCCCGAACTCGCCGACCGCGCCGAAGGCCATGACGACCGAGCCGAAGCGGCCGCGCAGCCCGCCGGAGTCCCGCAGGACGGGCAGGACGGTGCCGAGCGCGGTGCTGGTGAGGGCGACGCCGATGAAGACGCCGGTGGAGTAGCCACCGCCGAGCAGGACGCCGGCGGCGAGGCCGAGGGCGAGCGCGACGAGCCACGCCCACACCGAGCGCCTGAGGGTGTCGCCGCGGACCTTGCCGAACTCGATCTCGTACCCGGCGAGGAAGATCAGCATGGTGAGGCCGAGCTCCGAGAGGCCGTCGATCAGCTCGTCGGAGTGGGCCCAGTCGAGGACGCCGGGGCCGATGACGATGCCGAGGAGGATCTCGAAGACGGCGAGCGGCACGGGGGCGCGGCGTCCCACCCAGTACGCCAGCAGGGGCGCCAGGACGGCGATCACCATGATCAGGACGAGCGTGCTCCCCGAATGCGACATATCGGGTATCTACCATAAGCTCCGGTCAGATGCCTTGTCGGCGGAGGGACTTGGAGGCCCACGGATGGACGAGTACCGGCCCACGACCCAGCCCCCTCCCCCGCCTCCCGCCCCGCCCGGGCCCGCCGGGCCGCGCCCCGGTCTGTGGAAGCGGTGCCTGTGGGGCGGCCTGACCCTGTGGGCGCTGACGGCCGTGGTCACGTACGCCACCGCCAACACCACCCTGCTGCCCACCCTGATCCTGCTGGGCAGCTTCCTGGTCCCGGGCGTCTTCGTGCTGTGGGCGTACGAGCGGCACGGCGGCGACCTCGGGCTCCCGGTGATCCTCGGCTGCTTCGTCACCGGCGGCGTCCTCGGGGTGCTCGGCGCCTCGGTCATGGAGTCCTACCTGCTCCACCCGTCCCTGTGGATGTTCCTCGGGGTGGGGCTGATCGAGGAGGCCGTGAAGCTCGCCGCCCTGATGTTCGTGGTCCGCCGCCGGCCGCGGCTGCGCGGCCGGCGGGCCGGCCTGGTCCTCGGCGGGACGGTCGGCTTCGGCTTCGCCGCCTTCGAGAGCGCGGGGTACGCCTTCAACGCCGCCGTCACCATCGACGGCATCGACCTGCGCTCCCTCCTGGAGACGGAGATCCTCCGCGGACTGCTCGCCCCCTTCGGGCACGGCCTGTGGACGGCCATCGCCGGCGCGGTGCTCTTCTCCTTCCGCCGCCCCGACGGCCGCTTCCGCCTCGCCGGCCCGGTCGTCGGCACCTACCTGGGCGTGGCGGTGCTGCACGCGCTCTGGGACTCGATGCACGGGATCGCGCTCTGGCTCGTCCTCCGGCTGACCGCCACGGACCTGGACCGCTCGCTCTTCGCCCAGGGGTACCTCCCGGAGCCCACGGCCCGGCAGGAGCACCTCTTCACCCTCTTCTCGGTGGGCGGCCTGGTACTGGTGACACTGGTGGGACTGGCGTGGCTGCGCTCACTGGCGCGGCCCGATTCCCCGGCCGGCCGCGGGTCCGGCGGCGACACGACTGGATTTCATACCCCCTAGGGGTATAGGATCACGCACGTAAGGCCCCGAACCGAAGAGGAGAACGTCATGGCCGCCGAGACGCAGACCGAGCTGACCACCGTCTACCAGGTCAAGGGCATGACCTGCGGCCACTGCGAGGGCGCCGTCTCCGGCGAGATCTCCGCGATCCCCGGGGTCTCCTCCGTCACGGCCGTCGCCAAGACCGGCGAGGTCACCGTGGTCTCCGCCGCCCCGCTCGACCGCGAGGCCGTCGCCGCCGCCGTCGACGAGGCCGGCTACGAGCTGGTCTGACCACGCGCCGCACCGCCGTCCGGCAGGGCCGTACCGTTACGGGTACGGCCCTGCCCCCTTTTCTGGAACCGCACATGACCAGCACCGCCCCCGACGTCACCGTCACCGAGCTGACCATCGGCGGGATGACCTGCGCCTCCTGCGCGGCCCGCGTCGAGAAGAAGCTCAACCGCATGGACGGCGTCACCGCGACCGTCAACTACGCCACCGAGAAGGCCCGCGTCGAGCACGTGCCCGAGGTCGGCGTCGACGCGCTCATCGCCACCGTGGTGAGGACCGGCTACACCGCCGAGGAACCCGCGCCGCCCGAGCCCGAGACGCCCGGGGAGGACGGCGCCGCCGACCCCGAGCTCGCCGCGCTCCGCCGCCGCCTCGTCGTCTCCGCCGTCCTCGCCGCCCCCGTCGTCCTGCTCGCCATGGCCCCCGCCCTCCAGTTCGACGACTGGCAGTGGCTCTCCCTCGCCCTCGCCTCCCCGGTCGTCGTCTGGGGCGGCCTCCCCTTCCACCGGGCCGCCTGGACCAACCTCCGGCACGGCGCCGCCACCATGGACACCCTCGTCTCGGTCGGCACCCTCGCCGCCTACGGCTGGTCCCTGTGGGCGCTCTTCCTCGGCGACGCCGGCCTGCCCGGGATGCGCCACGGCTTCGACCTCACCGCCGACCGCTCCGACGGCTCCTCCGCGATCTACCTGGAGGTGGCCGCGGGGGTCGTCACCTTCATCCTGCTCGGCCGCTACCTGGAGGCCCGCGCCAAGCGCAGGGCCGGCGCCGCCCTGCGGGCCCTGATGAAGCTCGGCGCCAAGGACGTCGCCGTTCTCAGGGAGGGCGGAGAGGTACGGGTGCCGGTCGCCGACCTGCGGACCGGCGAGCTCTTCGTCGTGCGCCCCGGGGAGAGGATCGCCACCGACGGCACCGTCGCCGAGGGCTCCTCCGCCGTCGACACCTCCCTGCTCACGGGCGAGTCCCTGCCCGTCGACGTCACGGCCGGCTCCGCCGTCACCGGCGGCTGCGTCAACGTCTCCGGGCGGCTCGTCGTCCGGGCCGGCCGGGTCGGCGCCGAGACGCGGCTCGCCCGGATGGCGAAGCTCGTCGAGGAGGCGCAGAGCGGCAAGGCCGAGGCGCAGCGGCTCGCCGACCGGATCTCCGCCGTCTTCGTCCCCGCCGTCCTGCTGATCGCCCTGGCCACCCTCGGCTTCTGGCTCGGCTCGGGGGCCGGCGCGACCGCCGCGTTCACCGCCGCCGTCGCCGTCCTGATCATCGCCTGCCCCTGTGCCCTCGGCCTCGCCACGCCGACCGCGCTGCTCGTCGGCACCGGGCGCGGCGCCCAGCTCGGCATCCTGATCAAGGGGCCCGAGGTCCTGGAGTCCACCCGCCGGGTCGACACCGTCGTCCTGGACAAGACCGGAACCGTCACCACCGGCCGGATGACCCTCACCGGCGTCCACCCCGCCGCCGGGACCGACGAGCGGGAGCTGCTGCGGCTCGCCGGGGCCCTGGAGCACTCCTCCGAGCACCCCGTGGCCCGGGCCGTCGCCGCCGGCGCCGCCGAGCGCCTCGGGATCCCCGTCGGCGAGCTGCCGGTCCCCAAGGGCTTCGAGAACGTACCGGGACTCGGCGTCCGCGGCTCCGTCGACGGCCGGCTCGTCCTCGCCGGGCGGGCCGCGCTGCTCGCCGCCGAGGACGTGGCCGTGCCGGACGGCGCGGCCGCCGGGGCCGTGCTCGTCGCCAGGGACGGGGTCTTCTGCGGCGCCCTGACCGTCGCCGACGCCGTCAAGGACACCAGCGCCGAGGCCGTCGCCCGGCTCCGCGGCCTCGGACTGCGGCCGGTGCTGCTCACCGGCGACCACCGGACCGTCGCGGAGGCCGTGGCCGCCGAGGTCGGCATCGGCGAGGTGATCGCCGAGGTGCTGCCGGAGGAGAAGGCGGGCGTGGTCCGCCGGCTCCAGGAGGAGGGCCGTACGGTCGCGATGGTCGGCGACGGCGTGAACGACGCGGCGGCGCTCGCCACGGCCGACCTGGGGCTCGCGATGGGCACCGGCACGGACGCGGCCATCGAGGCGAGCGACCTGACCCTCGTCCGGGGCGACCTGCGGGTCGCCGCCGACGCGATCCGGCTCTCCCGGCGGACCCTGGCGACGATCAAGGGAAATCTGGCGTGGGCCTTCGGCTACAACGTGGCCGCGCTGCCGCTCGCCGCGGCCGGACTGCTCAACCCGATGATCGCGGGCCTGACCATGGCCTTTTCGTCCGTCTTCGTCGTGACCAACAGCCTGCGCCTGCGGCGGTTCCGTTGATTTCACCTACACGTGACGC
This sequence comes from Streptomyces roseolus, assembly GCF_014649855.1. Taxonomy (GTDB): domain Bacteria; phylum Actinomycetota; class Actinomycetes; order Streptomycetales; family Streptomycetaceae; genus Streptomyces; species Streptomyces roseolus. Next base: position 125,823 of record NZ_BMTV01000004.1, read on the forward strand.
ACAAGTCCTTCACAAAGAGACCTAGATCACAGATATTGGGGGGTAACCATCTGGGCTGTTCGCGAGTCTAAGTGGGCGATGCCAGAACGTCTTGGGGGACGTTCGCCGGGAGGTCTTGGGGGACGTCCCGGCAGGCAAGCGCGGCCGGGGCACGTGCACCGGGGAGCTTTGAGCGGCCCTCCCGTACGTACCCCGGCAGACCGCGCGCACGACGCCCGGCCCGGATCCCGTGGGGGGAATCCGCTCCGGGAATATGAGAAGCGCCCCGCTCGCCGACCCGTGGGGGGATCGGAGAGCGGGGCGCTTCTGTACGTCCTGCCGGCGGCCCCGGAGGCTCCTCAGACGACCTGTGCGGGGTCGGCTCAGCGCTCGTCGACCGGGACGAAGTCGCGGAGGACCTCGCCGGTGTAGATCTGGCGCGGGCGGCCGATGCGGGAACCCGGCTCCTTGATCATCTCGTGCCACTGGGCGATCCAGCCGGGAAGGCGGCCGAGCGCGAAGAGCACGGTGAACATCTCGGTCGGGAAGCCCATCGCGCGGTAGATGAGGCCCGTGTAGAAGTCCACGTTCGGGTAGAGGTTGCGCGAGACGAAGTAGTCGTCGGAGAGCGCGTGCTCCTCCAGCTTCAGCGCGATGTCCAGGAGCTCGTCGGACTTGCCGAGCGCCGAGAGGACGTCGTGCGCCGCCGCCTTGATGATCTTGGCGCGCGGGTCGAAGGACTTGTACACCCGGTGGCCGAAGCCCATCAGGCGGACGCCGTCCTCCTTGTTCTTCACCTTGCGGATGAAGGAGTCGACGTCGCCGCCGTTGGCCTGGATGCCCTCCAGCATCTCCAGGACCGACTGGTTGGCACCGCCGTGCAGCGGACCCCAGAGGGCGGAGATGCCGGCCGAGATCGAGGCGAACATGTTCGCCTGCGAGGAGCCGACCAGACGCACGGTGGACGTCGAACAGTTCTGCTCGTGGTCCGCGTGCAGGATGAGCAGCTTGTCGAGCGCGGAGACGACGACCGGGTCGAGGTCGTACTCCTGCGCCGGCACCGAGAACGTCATGCGCAGGAAGTTCTCGACGTAGCCGAGGTCGTTGCGCGGGTAGACGAACGGGTGGCCGATCGACTTCTTGTACGCGTACGCCGCGATCGTCGGCAGCTTGGCGAGCAGCCGGATCGTCGACAGGTGGCGCTGCGTCTCGTCGAACGGGTTGTGGCTGTCCTGGTAGAAGGTGGACAGCGCGGAGACCACGGACGACAGCATCGCCATCGGGTGGGCGTCCCGCGGGAAGCCGCGGAAGAAGTTCTTGACGTCCTCGTGGACCAGCGTGTGCTGGGTGATCTCGTTCTGGAAGGTGGCGAGCTCCTCGCCCTTCGGCAGCTCGCCGTTGATCAGCAGGTAGGCCACCTCCAGGAAGGTGGACTGCTCGGCCAGCTGCTCGATGGGGTAGCCGCGGTACCGCAGGATGCCCTGCTCGCCATCGAGGTAGGTGATGGCGGATTTGTAGGCGGCGGTGTTGCCGTATCCACTGTCCAGGGTGACCAGCCCGGTCTGGGCTCGCAGCTTGCCGATGTCGAAGCCCTGGTCACCGACGGTGCTCTCGACCACCGGGTAGGTGTATTCACCGTCCGCGTACCGCAGTACTACAGAGTTGTCGCTCACGTCATCCCTCACCGACGTAGTGCCTCTTCTTCGAGGTGCCCTGACTGTCTCTACCATCCCCCACTTGGCTCAGGAGAGTGCACTCGGGGTCGCCATTGGGCCAATCGGCGGCACTCAGTGCCGCCAACCTGCTCATCCTGCCCCCTTCGCCCCGGTTCCGGAAGCCCTCCGTGATCTTTCACACGGGGGAGCCCCCTGTGAGCCGGTGGGCCAGTGCGGTAAAGCGCCGGCCGGCCGAGACCGTACGCACCGCCTGGGCGATCGCGCGGCGCGAACCGACCAGGACGACGAGCTTCCGGGCACGGGTGACCGCCGTGTAGAGCAGGTTTCGCTGGAGCATCATCCACGCACTCATGGTGACCGGGATCACCACGGCCGGATACTCACTGCCCTGCGAACGGTGGATGGTGACCGCGTACGCGTGGGACAGCTCGTCCAGCTCGTCGAAGCCGTACGGCACCTCCTCGTCCTCGTCCGTCCGGACGGTGAGCCGCTGTTCCACGGGGTCCAGCGCCGTCACCACTCCGACCGTACCGTTGAAGACGCCGTTCGCCCCCTTCTCGTAGTTGTTCCTGATCTGGGTCACCTTGTCCCCGACCCGGAAGACCCGGCCGCCGAACCGCTTCTCCGGGACGTCCGGGCGGGCCGGGGTGATCATCTGCTGGAGCAGTCCGTTCAGCGCGCCCGCGCCGGCGGGTCCCCGGTGCATCGGTGCCAAAACCTGCACATCCCGGCGCGGGTCCAATCCGAATCTGGCCGGAATACGCCGGGCGGCGACCTCGACGGCGACCCGGGCCGCGTCCTCCGTCTCCTCCTCCGCGAAGAGGAAGAAGTCCGGCAGTCCGGTTGTTGCCGGCGGGAGCCCCTCGTTGATCCGGTGCGCGTTGGTGACCACGCCGGACTGCTGGGCCTGGCGGAAGATCCTGGTCAGCCGGACGGCCGGAACCGGACTGCCCGGGGCCAGCAGATCGGCGAGCACCTCGCCCGCGCCGACCGACGGCAGCTGGTCCACGTCCCCCACGAGCAGCAGATGGGCGCCCGGCGCCACCGCCTTGACCAGCTTGTTCGCCAGCAGCAGATCGAGCATGGACGCCTCGTCGACCACCACGAGGTCCGCGTCCAGCGGCCGGTCCCGGTCGTACGCGGCGTCCCCGCCCGGCTTCAGTTCGAGCAGCCGGTGAACGGTGGAGGCCTCGGCTCCGGTCAGCTCGGCGAGCCGCTTGGCGGCACGGCCGGTCGGCGCCGCGAGGACCACCTTCGCCTTCTTGGCCCGGGCCAGCTCCACCACGGAACGGACCGTGAAGGACTTCCCGCAGCCGGGGCCGCCGGTGAGGACCGCGACCTTCTCGGTCAGCGCGAGCCGGACGGCCTGCTCCTGCTCGGGCGCCAGGGTGGCCCCCGTGCGGTCCGCGAGCCAGGCCAGCGCCTTGTCCCAGGCCACGTCCCGGAAGGCCGGCATGCGGTCCTCGGGGGTGCGCAGCAGCCGCCGCAGCTGCCCGGCGAGGGAGAGCTCCGCCCGGTGGAAGGGGATCAGGTAGACGGCCGTGACCGGCTCCCCCTCCGGGCCGGGGACCGGCTCCCGGACGACCCCTTCGGGGTCGTCGGCGAGCTCGGCCAGGCATTCGATGACGAGCCCGGTGTCCACCTGGAGCAGTTTCACCGCGTCGGCGATCAGCCGCTCCTCGGGGAGGAAGCAGTGCCCCTGGTCGGAGGACTGGGACAGGGCGTACTGGAGGCCGGCCTTCACCCGCTCGGGGCTGTCGTGCGGGATGCCGACGGACTGGGCGATCCGGTCGGCGGTGAGGAAGCCGATGCCCCAGACGTCGGCGGCCAGCCGGTAGGGCTGCTCGCGGACGACGGAGATCGAGGCGTCGCCGTACTGCTTGTAGATGCGGACGGCGATGGAGGTGGAGACGCCGACGGTCTGCAGGAAGACCATCACCTCCTTGATGGCCTTCTGCTCCTCCCAGGCCGCGGTGATGTTCTTCGTCCGCTTCGGCCCCAGGCCGGGGACCTCGATCAGCCGGCCCGGCTCCTCCTCCAGGATGTCGAGGGTCGCCAGGCCGAAGTGGGTGGTGATGCGGTCGGCGAAGACCGGGCCGATGCCCTTGACCAGGCCGGAGCCCAGGTAGCGCCGGATGCCCTGGATGGTGGCGGGCAGCACGGTCGTGTAATTGTCCACCTGGAACTGTCGGCCGTACTGGGGGTGCGACCCCCAGCGGCCCTCCATCCGCAGCGACTCCCCCGGCTGCGCGCCGAGCAGCGCGCCCACGACGGTGAGCAGCTCCCCCGCGCCCCGCCCGGTGTCGACCCGGGCGACCGTGTAGCCGCTCTCCTCGTTGGCGTACGTGATCCTCTCCAGCACGCCCTCCAGGACGGCGGGGCGGAACGGCTGACCCTCATTGGACATGCTCCGACCGTAGCGAAGCCCGCCGACAGCGGGGCGGGGCTGTGGACAACCGCCGGCCCGGGCGCCGGGACGCCGAGTGCCGAAGCCGAACCCGACGAACCCGACGAATCCGCCGGCCTCGCCGATCCGCCGGGCGGCGGGAGGGGTGGAAGGGGGCCCGGCCCCGCCGCACACGGGGCCGGGCCGGAAGGCCCCCGCCGCGCACGCGGGGGCTTGGCCGTAGGCCTGAATCCAACCTCCCGGATTCTGGATCCAGAATTTCGGATCCGGGATCTTGGATCCGGGATCTTGGATCCGGGACTCAGACCTTCAGGAAGGCCTCCAGGGTCTCCTCCAGGACCTCGACGCCGTCCCTCGCCCACAGCGCGTCGTTGAAGAGTTCGACCTCCACCGGGCCCGTGTAGCCGACCCGTTCGAGGAGGGCCGACCACCAGGTGAGGTCGATCGCGCCGGTGCCGAGCTGGCCCCGGCCGTTGAGGACGCCTTCCGGGAGGGGGGTCGTCCAGTCGGCGAGCTGGAAGGAGTGGACGCGGCCGCCGGCGGCGGCGCGCTCGACGGCCGCCGGGGCGTTCTCGTCCCACCACAGGTGGTACGTGTCGACGGTGACGCCGACCTGGTCGGCCGGGTGGCGCTCCGCGATGTCCAGGGCCTGGTCCAGGGTGGAGATCGCGCAGCGGTCGGAGGCGTACATGGGGTGGAGGGGTTCGATGGCGAGCCGGACCCCGTGTTCGCCGGCGTAGGGGGCGAGGGCGCCGATGGCGTCGGCGATGCGGGCGCGGGCGCCGGGCAGGTCGCGGCTGCCGGCGGGAAGGCCGCCGGAGACCAGGACGAGGGTGTCGGTGCCGAGCGCCGCGGCCTCGTCGATCGCCGCCCGGTTGTCGGCCTCCCAGCCGTCGGTGGTGAAGAAGCCGCCCCGGCACAGGGTGGTGACCTTCAGGCCCGCCTCCTGGATCAGGGCCGCGGTCTCGTCGACGCCGTACTCCTTCACCGGGTCGCGCCACAGGCCGATCCCCGGGACGCCGAGACGGACGCATTCCGCGACCAGCTCGGGGAGGGGGAGCTGCTTCACCGTCATCTGGTTGATGCTGAAGCGGTCGAGGTTCACTGGGGCACTCCGTACACCGTGAGCAGGGACCGCATGCGGGACTCCGCGCGGGACGGGTCGGGGAAGAGGCCGAGCCCGTCGGCGAGTTCGTAGGCGCGGGCCAGGTGCGGCAGGGAGCGGGCCGAGTGGAGGCCGCCGACCATGGTGAAGTGGTCCTGGTGGCCCGCGAGCCAGGCGAGGAGGACCACGCCCGTCTTGTAGTAGCGGGTCGGGGGTTCGAAGAGGTGCCGGGAGAGCGCGACCGTCGGGTCGAGCAGCTTGCGGAAACCGGCCGTGTCGCCGGTGTCGAGGACCCGGACGGCCTCCGCCGCCAGCGGGCCGAGCGGGTCGAAGATGCCGAGGAGGGCGTGGCTGAAGCCCTGTTCGTCGCCCGCGATCAGCTCCGGGTAGTGGAAGTCGTCGCCGGTGTAGCAGCGGACGCCCTCGGGGAGCCGGCGGCGGAGCGCGATCTCGCGGCCCGCGTCGAGGAGGGAGATCTTGACGCCGTCGACCTTGTCGGGGTGGGCGGCGATCACGTCGAGGAAGGTCTCGGTGGCCGTGTCGAGGTCGACCGAGCCCCAGTACCCCTCCAGGGCCGGGTCGAACATGGGGCCGAGCCAGTGCAGGACCACCGGCTCGGACGCCTGCCGGAGCAGGTGGCCGTAGAGGTCGAGGTAGTCCTCGGGGCCGGCGGCCGCGGCGGCGAGCGCGCGGGAGGCCATGAGGATGGCCTGGGCGCCGGACTCCTCGACGACGGCGAGCTGTTCCTCGTACGCCGCCCGGATCTCGCGCGGCGTGGCCGGGCCGGTGAGCTGGTCGGTGCCGACGCCGCAGGCGATCCGGCCGCCCTCCGCCTTCGCCTCGGCGGCGGAGCGGCGGATGAGTTCGGCGGCGCCCGCCCAGTCGAGGCCCATGCCGCGCTGGGCGGTGTCCATGGCCTCCGCGACGCCGAGGCCGTGGGACCACAGGTGGCGGCGGAAGGCGAGGGTGGCGTCCCAGTCGACGGCGGCGGGGCCGTCGGGGGTGGTGTCGGCGTACGGGTCGGCGACGACGTGCGCGGCGGAGAAGACCGTACGGGAGGTGAGCGGGCCGGGTGCGGCGGGCGCGAGCGGTTCGGTGCGGGGCTCGTACGCGCGCGTGCCGCCGCCGGGGACCGGGAGGTGGAGGGTCACAGGGTCACCTCGGGGACGTCGAGGCGGCGGCCCTCGGCGGCGGACCTCAGGCCGAGTTCGGCGAGCTGGACGCCGCGGGCGCCGGCGAGGAGGTCCCAGTGGTAGGGCTCGTCGAGGACGACGTGGCGGAGGAAGAGCTCCCACTGGGCCTTGAAGCCGTTGTCGAAGTCGGCGTTGTCGGGGACCTCCTGCCACTGGTCGCGGAAGGAGTAAGTGGCGGGGATGTCGGGGTTCCAGACCGGCTTCGGGGTGAGGCTGCGGTGCTGGACGCGGCAGTTGCGCAGGCCGGCGACGGCGGAGCCCTCGGTGCCGTCGACCTGGAACTCGACGAGCTCGTCGCGGTTGACGCGGACGGCCCAGGAGGAGTTGATCTGGGCGATGGCGCCGCCCTCCAGGTGGAAGGTGCCGTAGGCGGCGTCGTCGGCGGTCGCCTCGTACGGCTTGCCCTGCTCGTCCCAGCGGCGCGGGACGTGGGTGGCGATCTCGGCGGAGACGGAGGTGACGCGGCCGAAGAGCTCGTGGAGGACGTACTCCCAGTGCGGGAACATGTCGACGACGATGCCGCCGCCGTCCTGGGAGCGGTAGTTCCAGCTGGGGCGCTGGGCCTCCTGCCAGTCGCCCTCGAAGACCCAGTAGCCGAACTCGCCGCGGATCGACAGGATCTCGCCGAAGAACCCGCCGTCGATGAGCCGCTTGAGCTTGAGCAGGCCGGGGAGGAAGAGCTTGTCCTGGACGACGCCGTGCTTGACGCCCTTCGCGGCGGCGAGCCGGGCGAGGTCGAGGGCGCCGGCGAAGTCGGCGGCGGTGGGCTTCTCGGTGTAGAGGTGCTTGCCGGCCTCGATGGCCTTGGTGAGGGCGTCGGCGCGGGCCGAGGTGACCTGGGCGTCGAAGTAGACGTCGACCGAGTCGTCGGCGAGGACGGCGTCGAGGTCGGTGGACCACTCGGTCAGGCCGTGCTTCTCGGCGAGGGCGCGCAGGGCGTGCTCGCGGCGGCCGACGAGGACCGGTTCGGGCCAGAGGACCTCGCCGTTGCCGAGGTCGAGGCCGCCCTGCTCGCGCAGCGCGAGGATCGAGCGGACGAGGTGCTGGCGGTAGCCCATGCGCCCGGTGACGCCGTTCATGGCGATGCGGATGGTCCTGCGTGTCACGGAATGTTCCTCTCCCCGGCGGGCGTGTGCCCTCGTCCGACTGCGTTCGGTGGGCGCCTCCGCGCATGGGGACATGCGCGGAGGCAGGACGGAAAGCGCTTCCGGCGCGACGATAGAAAGCGCTTTCTGTCGCAGATGACGCTAGCCTGCCGACATCACGCCGGACAAGGGCCCCGCGCCTTCTGCCTTGGAGGTACGCACGCGATGTCGGAGGTACGCACGCGATGACCGTCACCCTGGCGGACGTGGCCGCCCGCGCCCGGGTCTCCCCCGCGACCGTCTCCCGCGTCCTCAACGGCAACTACCCGGTCGCCGCCTCGACGCGGGAGCGGGTCCTCAGGGCCGTCGAGGAGCTGGACTACGTCCTCAACGGGCCCGCGAGCTCCCTCGCCGCCGCCACCTCCGACCTGGTCGGAGTGCTGGTCAACGACATCGCCGACCCCTTCTTCGGGATCATGGCGAGCGCCGCGCAGAGCGCGATCGGCGAGGGCGGCTCGGGTCGGGCGGGCGGCGAGAAGCTGGCCGTCGTCTGCAACACCGGCGGTTCCCCGGAGCGCGAGCTGACCTACCTCACGCTGCTCCAGCGGCAGCGGGCCGCCGCCGTGATCCTCATGGGCGGCTCGCTGGAGGACCCGGAGCACCTGGCCGCGACGGCGGCCAAGCTGGCCCGGATGGCCGAGGCCGGAACCCGGGTCGTGCTCTGCGGACGGCCGCCCGTGCCCGGGGACGCGCACCTCGCCGCCCTCGTCTTCGACAACCGCGCCGGGGGCCGCCGGCTCACCGAGCACCTGCTCGGCCTCGGCCACGCGCGGATCGGCTACGTCGCGGGCCCCGCCGACCGCACCACCACCCGGCACCGCCTGGAGGGCCACCGGGAGGCCCTCGCGGCGGCGGGCGTCGCCGAGGGGCCGACCGTGCACGGCTCGTACGACCGTGCCGCCGGCCACGCGGCCGTCGCGGAACTGCTCGCCCGCGAGCCGGAGCTCACGGCCATCGTCGCCGCCAACGACACGGTGGCCCTCGGCGTCTGCGCGGCCCTGCGGGAACGGGGCCTGTCGATCCCCGGCGACGTCTCCGTCGCCGGCTTCGACGACCTCCCCTTCTCGGTGGACGCGGTCCCCGCCCTGACCACCGTCCACCTCCCCCTCCACGAGTCGGGGGTACGGGCCGGCCGCCTGGCGATGGGCACGGAGGACGCCCCGCCGACCGGCACGGAGACGATCCCGGGCGCGCTGGTGGTACGGGACTCGACGGGGGCGCCGCGGGCGTAGGCACGGCGGACCGGCCGCCTGCGTACGCGCGTGTCGTACCGCCGGGCCGCCGGGCCGCCGGTGCGGCGCGCCCGGCGTGACGCGGGGGGCTCGTCGGGGACGTGACGGGCCGCTACGCGCCGGCGGAGCCGTTCCCCTTCGCGTCCGCGTGGGCCGTCAGGCCGGTGGCGGCGAGGACCGCGTCGACGGTCTCGTCCACCGTCCGGTCCGCGTTGTCGATCCAGACGCCCTCGCCGGACAGTTCCTCGCGCATGGCCTCGTCGAGGAAGGCCCAGTTGGTGGTGAGGCGCTTGTGGCGGGCGTTGTTCCGCTCCCAGGCCTTGTCGGGGCCGGGGGCGAGGAAGACCACGTGCAGCGGGCCCGCCGTCATCCGGTCGCGGTAGAAGCCCAGGTGGGAGCGGCGGACGACGACGTCGTCGACGACCGGCAGGAAGCCGGCCGCGGCGAAGCTGCCGGCGAGCAGGGCGGCGTTGCGGGCCCGGAGGAAGATCTGCCGGTCGGCCTCCGGGTCGCCGTCCGGGGTGGGCCAGTGGCAGCCCCGCACGATCAGGTTCTGGAGCTCGTCGACCTCGATGTGCGCGGACATCGCGAAGCGGGCGGCGAGGGCCGCGGCGACGGTGGACTTGCCGCTGCCGGGGATGCCGCTGAGCAGGACGGTGCCGGGGGCGGACGGGTCGCGGTCGACGGGTACGAGATCCATCCCCGCACCCTAGGTCATCCGTTCGTCCGTCCGGCCGGACCGCCGGCCGCCCGTGCGTGGGGACCCGTTCCCGGGCGCCGGGGCCGCGGCGGCGGGCTCGGGCTGTTTCCCGGAGGGGGCCGGGGAGGCGCCCGGACGCGGGGGCGCGGTCGCGGCCGGGGGCGTGCGGCGCGGGGCCAGGGTCGTCAGGGCCACGCCGCCGACCAGCAGGGCCGCGGCGAGCCAGCGCAGGGGGGTGACCGACTCGCCCAGGAGGAGCGCGGCCGAGGACATGCCGAAGACGGGGACGAGGAGGGAGAAGGGGGCCACGGAGGAGGCGGGGTGGCGGCGGAGCAGCCAGCCCCAGGCGCCGAAGCCGAAGACGGTGGTGACCCAGGCGACGTAGAGGATGACGCCGACGCCGGTCCAGTCCAGGGCGCGCAGCGCGGCCAGGTCCCGCTCGGGGCCCTCCAGGAGGAGGGAGAGGGCGAGCAGCGGCAGGACGGGCACGGTGCTGACCCAGACCATCCAGTTGAGCGGGTCGGGCGGGGCGGCCTTGCGGGTGAGGACGTTGGAGGCGCCCCAGCAGGCGGCGGCCGCGATGACCAGGACGAAGCCGGTGACGGGCCCGGAGGCGCCTTCGTCGACGGCGGCGACGCCGATGCCGGCGAGGGCCACGCCCATGCCGAGGACGGCGGTCCGCCCGGGGCGCTCGCCGAGGGCGGCGAAGGCGAACAGGGCGGTGAAGACGGCCTGCACCTGGAGGACGAGGGAGGAGAGCCCGGCGGGTGCTCCGAGGTCCATGCCGGTGAAGAGGAGGCCGAACTTTGCGACGCCCAGGGCGAGTCCGACGGCGACGATCCACTTCCAGGCGACCTTGGGCCGGCCGACGAGGAAGACGGCGGGGAGGGCGGCGACGAGGAAGCGGAGGGCGGAGAAGAGCAGCGGGGGGAAGTGGTCGAGGCCGATCTCGATGACGACGAAGTTGACCCCCCAGACCGCGGCGACGAGCGCGGCGAGGGCGATGTGTGCGGGGCGCATGCGGTCGAGCATGGCGGGCGCCGACCGTGTAGCACCAGCACGGGTTTCTTCATGGTTGGATGAAGCGTCGCTGAAACCAGGGGAGGTCCCCGTGCTCGATCTCGGCCGGCTGCGCGCCCTGTACGCCGTCTCCGTCCACGGCAGCGTGGGCGCCGCGGCCACCGCGCTCGGCTACACCCCCTCGGCGGTCTCCCAGCAGATCGCGAAGCTGGAGCGGGAGACCCGCACGACCCTGCTCGAACGGAGCGGGCGGGGCGTCCGGCTCACCGACGAGGCCCGGCAGCTGTGCGACACCGCCCGGCAGTTGCTGTCGCTGGTGGAGGAGGCGGAGGTGCGCCTGGAGGAGCGGCGCGGGCTGCCCGCCGGGCGGCTGTCGGTCGGCTGCTTCGCGAGCGCGGCGCGCGGGCTGATGCCGCGGGTGCTCGCGGAGCTGGCGCTGCGCCACCCCGGTCTGGACGCCCGGCTGACGGAGGTCGACCCGCACCTGTCGGTGGACCTGGTGGCGCGCGGGGTGCTGGATCTGGCGGTGGCGCACGACTGGGACATCGCGCCGCTGCCGGCGCCGCCGGGGGTGGAGCAGGCGGTGATCGGCGACGACGGCTGCGACGTCCTGGTCCACCGGGGCCATCCGCTGGCGGCGCGGACCTCGGTGCGGCGGGAGGAACTGGCGGAGGAGCGGTGGATCTCGCAGCCGCCGGGGACGGTCTGCCACGACTGGCTGACGCGGACGCTGCGGGCGGCCGGGGCCGAGCCGCTGATCGTCCATCAGGCGGAGGAGAACCACACGCAGGTCGCACTGGTGGCGGCCGGTCTGGGCGTCGCGCTCGTGCCCCGCCTCGGGCGCGGCGGGCTGCCGCCGGAGGTGGCGCCGCTGCGGCTCGACCCGGCTCCGACGCGGCGGCTGCACGCGCTGTGGCGGGCGGGGGCGGCACGACGGCCGGCGATCCGGGAGACGGTCCGCACGCTCCAGGAGCTGTGGCCGTCGATCGCGTCGGCGACCTGAAGCGGAGACACGACGATCCGAAGCGGACACGACGATCCGAAGCGGCGCACGGCGGCCAGGACGGCCGAACGCGGCGGCCAGGAGCAGTCCGCGACGGTCTGAAGCGGGTCACGGCGGCCAGGAGCGGAACACGGCGGCCTGAACCCGATCACCGTGGCCCGAACCGGGACGGAGTTCTCTTCTCGGCGATTCGTGCGGGATTCCTTGACCGGGCAGTTACTTTCAGACTATCCGTTCACCTTGGAAGTTTCTTTCACCCTTGCACGGCCGGAAGGAGCACCAGTGCCCCACCCCACCCGACGCACCCTGCTCGCCGTCACGGCGGTCGCGGCCGCCACCGCCGCGGGGGCCGCCGCCACCGCCCCCGCGCACGCCACCGACGCCCGCACCGAGGAGCGGCTGCGCCGGATCGTCGGCCGGATGTCGCTGGAGGAGAAGGTCGGCCAGCTCTTCGTCTCGCGGGTGTACGGCCACTCGGCCACCGCCCCCGACCAGGCCGACGTCGACGCCAACCTCCGTGAACTCGGCGTCCGCACCGCCGCCGAACTGGTCCGGCGCTACCACCTCGGCGGCGTCATCTACTTCGCCTGGGCGCACAACACCCGCTCCCCGCACCAGATCGCCGAGCTGTCCAACGGCATCCAGGCCGCCTCCCGGATCCCCGTACTGATCTCCACCGACCAGGAGCACGGCATCGTCTGCCGGGTCGGCGAGCCCGCCACCCTGCTGCCCGGCGCGATGGCGCTCGGCGCGGGCGGCTCCCCCGCGGACACCCGCAAGGCCGCCCGGATCGCCGGGGCCGAGCTGGCCGCCCTCGGCATCCGGCAGAACTACGCCCCGGTCGCCGACGTCAACGTCAACCCGGCCAACCCGGTCATCGGCGTCCGCTCGCTCGGTTCCGACCCGCGCGCGGTCTCCGCCCTCGTCACCGCGCAGATCCGCGGCTACCAGGGCGCCGGGGTCGCGGCCACCGCCAAGCACTTCCCCGGCCACGGCGACACCGCCGTCGACAGCCACTACGGCCTGCCGGTCATCACCCACACCCGTGCGCAGTGGGCCGAGCTGGACGCCCCGCCGTTCCGGGCCGCGATCGCCGCCGGCATCGACGCGATCATGACCGCGCACCTCGTCGTCCCGGCCCTCGACCCGTCCGAGGACCCGGCGACGCTCTCGTACCCGATCCTCACCGGGGTGCTCCGCGAACAGCTCGGCTACGACGGGGTGGTGGTCACCGACGCCCTGGACATGCAGGGCGTGCGGACCAAGTACGGCGACGACCGGGTGCCGGTGCTCGCCCTCAAGGCCGGGGTGGACCAGCTGCTCAACCCGCCGAAGCTCGACCTCGCGTGGAACGCGGTCCTCGGGGCCGTGCGGAACGGGGAGCTGACGGAGGAACGGCTGGACGAATCGGTTCTGCGGATCCTGCGCCTGAAGGCCCGCCGGGGCCTGTTCACCGAGCCGGCCACGACACCGGCGGAGGTCGACGCGACCGTCGGCACCGCCCGGCACCTCGCCGAGGCCGACCGGATCGCCGAACGGACCACCACCCTCCTCGTCAACGAGGACGGCTTCCTGCCGCTCTCCCCCGCCACGCACGGCAGGGTCCTCGTCGTCGGTGCCGACCCCGCCTCGCCCTCCGGCACGACGGGACCGCCGACGGCCACGCTCGCCGGGGCCCTGCGCGAGCTGGGCTTCACCGCGACCGCGCTCTCCACCGGGATCACCCCGACGGCCGCCCGGATCGAGGAGGCGGTGACCGCCGCGGCCGGGCAGGACGTGGTCGTGGTGGGCACGTACAACGTCACCGCGGCCAGCCCGCAGCGCACCCTGGTGGAGCGGCTCGTGGCGACCGGGGTGCCGGTGGTGACGGTCGCGATCCGCAACCCGTACGACGTCGCCCGGCTCTCCGGGCAGCGGGCCACGCTCGCCGCGTACTCCTGGACCGACGTCGAACTCCGCGCCGCCGTCCGGGTCCTCGCCGGCCGGGCGGAGCCGCGCGGGCGGCTGCCGGTGCCGGTGCGGAGCGCCGAGGACCCGGCGGTGACGCTCTACCCGGTGGGGTTCGGGCTCTCCTACGCCTGAGGGCTCTCCCCCGCCTGACGGGGCGAGGGGTGCGCCCGGTGGACGCACCCCTCGTCGCGGGCTACGGCCGCAGGCCGTGGCCCGGCGTCGCGTCCTCGTCCACCGGGCGGTCCAGGCGGGCGTCGAAGGCCGCGAGCGGGCGGGCCGCCTCGACGGCCGGGGCGTCGACGCCGGCCCAGGCCAGGATGCGGGCGGTGGCCTTCTCCCGCTCGGCGTCGGCGAGTCCGGCGACGTTGGCGCCGTGGTTGGCGCCGGGCGCGTAGTAGACGTAGCTGTCGCGGGCGCCCTTGCCGAGGCGGAAGGGCTCGGCGCCCCACGGGTCGTTCTCGCCGTAGACGAAGAGCATCCGGTTCGCGTTCTTGCGGACCCAGTCGTCGACGTCGCGCATCACCCACGGCTTGAACCTCATGGGGATCTCGCGGGGCACGAAGTTCGAGGCCGGCTGGTAGCCGTAGCGGCTGAGCCCGGCGAGGTGCGGCTGCTCGATGGAGGGCGAGCCGAGCTCGGTGGCCGCCTGGTAGTAGTACGGCGTGTAGTACTCCAGGCCCTGGTCGGTGTAGGCGGACCAGCCGGCGTACGTGTCGATCGTCTCGTAGACGGTGTCGTCGCTCGCGGTGCCCGCGTCCGGGATCGTGGCGCAGGCGTCCTCGCCGTAGTACTGCCAGAAGCCCCAGACGAAGTCGAGGACGGTCGCCTCCCACGCCTTGTCGACCGAGCCGAGCGTGTGGAAGGTGACGCCCTCGGCGGCGGCCCAGGTCTTGAACTTCTCCTGGAGCGGGCCGCGCCGGAGCAGGGCCTCGCGCTGCATCGAGTTCAGCCGGTCGCGGCACTCCGCGGTGCCGACGTTCGCGAAGAACCGGTCGTAGGCCGAGTCCTCCTTGTTCACCACGTCGTTGGGGGCCACGTAGGCGACGACGCCGTCCATGTCGCGCGGGTAGAAGCGCTCGTAGTAGGTGGCGGTCATGCCGCCCTTCGAGGCACCGGTGGAGAGCCAGTTCTCGCCGTAGACCTTCTTCAGGGCGGTGAAGACGCGGTGCTGGTCGGAGGCGGCCTGCCAGATGTCGAGCTTGGACCAGTCGGCGGGCTGCGGGCGGGACGGCGTGAAGAAGCGGTACTCCATGGAGACCTGGTTGCCGTCGACGATCCGGGTCGGCTCGGCACGGCCCGGGGTGGTGCTCAGGCCGTAGCCGCTGGTGCGGAAGACGGTGGGGCGGTCGGTGCCCTTGTGGAGGACCGAGATCCGCTGCTTGAACGTGCCGGCCCAGGGCCGCTTGTGGTCGATCGGCTGCTCGAAGTCCAGGAGGAAGAAGCGGTAGCCGGCGTACGGCTTCTCCTCGATCAGGCTCATCCCCGGGATCGCCAGGAGGCGGTCCTTGATGTCCGAGCTCTGCGCGTCCGCGACGGTGCTGCGGGACTCCGTCTCCGCGGCGGTGGCGGTGGCCACGCCGGTGGAGCCCACGGTGCCTATGAGCACCGAAAGCGACAGCATCAGTCTCAGCGACTTACGCATTCACCCTCCCATGATTCACAACGGTGCCGTGAACCTAGCGGGGTGAACGTCCGGGCCGCCAGACCCGGTTGGGCCTTACCTGTGCCTCAGCACAGGATCCAGCCGGTGGCGGCGGAGCGTCCGGAGACCGTGGCGGTGGCCCGCACGCAGCGGTTGAGGGCGTGCACGGTCACCGGTCCGGCCTGCCGGCCCCAGCGTCCGCTGACGGCGGCGGCCCGGCCGCCGCGCGGCTGGAGGGTGACCTTCATGGGGCGCGGGGCACCCGGCCGCTTGGCGAGGACCAGGGCGCAGGCGTAGTGGCGGGTGCGGTAGAGGCGCAGCTCGCCGGTGGCGAAGGAGACCGTGCGGGCGGGCCTGCCCTGGCAGACCGAGACCGCTTCGGCGGTGCCCGCGCCGGGCCCGGCCAGGGTCAGCAACCCGGCGGCGACGGCGAGGACGAGGGCGTACGCGACGGGGCGCGGGCGCGCGCGTGCGAGAGCCCGCCGGACCGCAGTGCTTCCGGGCATGCCCGTCTCCTCCCCCGTCCCACTTCTTGCCGTACACGCATACGACGTTCGAGAGGACCGTACGGTTGCCCCCGCGCGGCCGGTCATCCGGTGTAGTGGCCCATGACGAGGCAGAGGAAGAACAGCTCGGCGGCGATCAGCGTCCACAGGGCGGCCCACCGGGCCCGGGAGGGCGGCGCGCCGCCGGGCGTCGTGAGCGCCGCGAGCCAGGCGGCGCCGGCGACGACCAGGGTGGCCTGGAAGAGCGGGCCGGGGACGTCGCCGCACCCGCCGTACGTCAGGCAGCGGCCGCCGCGCTCCGTGGCGACCGCGGCGATCCGGACGAACGCCGTCGCCGGGAAGAACAGCAGCCCGGCCCCCAGCGCGCTCCGGCGCAGCGTGCGGGCGCCCGCCACGGGCGCGGCGGGCGGCGCGGGGGGCCGGGAGGTTCCGGCGGCGGGGGCGCGGTCGTTCACGACCCCGATCCAACCCCCGGCGCCGGGCCCGGGCATGAGCCCCCGTACTCAGATCGCGGCGGGTTCCTCCTCCGGCTCCGCCTCCGGGTCCGCCTCGCCGATGAAGGTGCGCCACAGGGCCGCGTAGCGGCCGTCGCGGGCGAGGAGTTCGTCGTGGCTGCCGTCCTCGGCGACCCGGCCGTGGTCCATGACGACGACCCGGTCCGCGCGGGCCGCCGTGGTCAGGCGGTGGGCGACGATCAGGGTCGTACGGCGGCCGGAGAGCCGCTCGGTGGCGGCGTTCACCTGCGCCTCGGTGGCCAGGTCCAGGGCGGCCGTGGCCTCGTCGAGGAGGAGGACGTCCGGGTCGACCAGCTCGGCGCGGGCCAGGGCGATCAGCTGCCGCTGCCCCGCCGAGAGGTTCCGGCCGCGCTCGGCGACCTCGTGGAGGTAGCCGCCGTCGAGGGTGGCGATCATGTCGTGCGCGCCGGCCGCGCGGGCCGCGGCCTCCACCTCGGCGTCGGTGGCGCCGGGCCGCCCGTAGGCGATGGCGTCGCGGACCGTCCCGGCGAAGAGGTACGCCTCCTGGGGGACGACGCCGAGCCGGTGCCGGTACGCGGTGAGGTCGAGCTCCCTGAGGTCGGTGCCGTCCGCGGTGACCCGGCCCGAGGTCGGGTCGTAGAAGCGGGCGACCAGCTTGACCAGGGTGGACTTTCCGGCGCCGGTCTCGCCGACGAAGGCGACGGTCTGCCCGGCGGGGATCCGCAGGTCGATGCCGGTGAGGGCGGTCTCCTCGGTGCCGCCGTCCGTCCCGTACGCGAAGGACACGGACTCGAAGGCGAGGTCGCCGCGGAGCGAGGGCACCGGGCGGGGCTTCTCGGCGGGGACCGTCGACGTCGGCTCGCGGAGCAGTTCCTGCATGCGGCCCAGCGAGACGGCGGCCTGCTGGTAGCCGTCGAAGACCTGGGAGAGCTGCTGGACGGGGGCGAAGAACAGGTCGATGTAGAGGAGGTAGGCGACGAGGGCGCCGGTGGTGAGGGTGCCGGCCTCGATCCGGTTCGCGCCGACGATCATCACGGCCGCGGCGGCGGCCGAGGAGAGCAGGGTGACGAACGGGAAGTAGACCGAGATCAGCCACTGGCCGCGCACGCGCGCGTCCCGGTAGGCGGCGCCGCGCTCGGCGAACCGGGCGGCGCCCGCCTTCTCCCGGCCGAAGGCCTGCACGATCCGCAGTCCGGCCACGGACTCCTGGAGGTCGGCGTTGACCACGCTGATCCGCTCGCGGGCCAGCTCGTACGCCTTCACGCTGGAGCGGCGGAAGTAGTACGTGGCGACGGCGAGGAGCGGCAGCGAGGCGAAGACGACCAGGGCCAGCTGGAGGTCGAGGACCAGCAGCGCCACCATGATCCCGAAGAAGGTGACGACCGAGACGAAGGCGGTGACCAGACCCGTCTGGAGGAAGGTCGACATGGCGTCGACGTCCGTCGTCATCCGGGTCATGATCCGGCCGGTCAGCTCGCGCTCGTAGTAGTCGAGGCCGAGCCGCTGGAGCTGGGCGAAGATCTTCAGGCGGAGCGCGTAGAGGACCCGCTCGCCGGTGCGGCCGGTCATGCGGATCTCGGCGGTCTGCGCCACCCACTGCACGAGGACGGTGACGAGCGCGAGCACGGAGGCGGCCCAGACGGCGCCGACGGCGAGCTGGTTCACGCCCTCGTCGATGCCGTGCCGGATGAGGACCGGCAGCAGCAGGCCGGCGCCGGCGTCGAGAGCGACCAGGCCGAGGCTGATGAGGAGGGGCGCGCCGAAGCCGCGCAGCAGCCGGCGGAGCCCGTACTCGGTCTCCGGCTCGACGGCCCTGGCCTCGTCCACGTCCGGGACGTCGACGGCGGGCGGCAGGGCGGCGACGGCGGCGAGCAGCTCGGGGGTGGCCCCGGCGGCCTTCGCCGGCCGGTCGGGCGCCTCGTCCCGCTCCCAGAGGGCGGGGGTGATGCCGCGCTCGGCGTCGAACTCGGCGTCCAGCTCGGCCCGCAGTCCGGTGTCCTCCGCCGGCTCCTCGGTGGCCCTCAGGACGTGGCCGGGCGAGACGCCGCCCAGCTCGTCGGGGTCGGTGAGGAGGCGGCGGTAGAGGGCGGAGCGCTCCTGGAGCTCCTCGTGGGTGCCGAGGTCGGCGAGCCGGCCGCCGTCGAGGACGGCGATCCGGTCGGCGAGGCCGAGGGTGGAGCGGCGGTGCGCGATGAGCAGGGTCGTGCGCCCCGCCATGACGGACTTCAGGGCCTCGTGGATCTCGTGCTCGACCTTGGCGTCGACCGCGGAGGTGGCGTCGTCGAGGACGAGGAGGCGGGGGTCGGTGAGGATCGCGCGGGCCAGGGCGACGCGCTGGCGCTGGCCGCCGGAGAGGGTGAGGCCGTGCTCGCCGACCTTGGTGGCGTAGCCGTCGGGCAGCTCGGCGATGAAGCGGTCCGCGCGGGCGGCCCGGGCGGCGGCCTCGACCTGCTCGTCGGTGGCGTCGGGGACGCCGTACGCGATGTTGGCGCGGACGGTGTCGGAGAAGAGGAAGGAGTCCTCGGGGACGAGGCCGATCGCGGCCCGCAGCGACTCCAGGGTCAGCTCGCGGGCGTCGTGGCCGCCGACGAGGACGGCGCCGCGGTCGACGTCGTAGAAGCGGGGCAGGAGGAGGGAGACGGTCGACTTGCCGGAGCCGGAGGAGCCGACGAGGGCGACGGTCTCGCCCTCCCGCAGCTCCAGCGAGAACCCGTCGAGGACGGGCTTGCCCCCGCCCTCCGCGTCGCCGTAGCCGAAGCTCACGCCGTCGAACTCGACGGTCGCGGGCGCGTCGGCCGGCAGCTCCTTGGTGCCGTCGGCGATGGCCGGTTCGGTGTCGATGAGCTCGACGACCCGCTCGACGCCCGCGCGTGCCTGCTGGCCGACGGTGAGGACCATGGCGAGCATCCGGACCGGGCCGACGAGGGAGGCGAGGTAGGAGGAGAAGGCGACGAAGGTGCCGAGGGTGATCTCCCCCTTGTAGGCGAGCCAGCCGCCGAGCGCGAGGACGGCGACCTGCCCGAGGGCGGGGACGGCCTGCAGGGCGGGCGTGTAGAGCGAGTTCAGCCGGATCGTCCGCAGTCGCGCCGCGAACAGCTTCCGGCCCGCCTCCCGGAGCTTCCCGGTCTCCTGCTCCTCCTGCCCGAAGCCCTTCACGACGCGGACGCCGGTGACGGCCCCGTCGACGACCCCGGCGACGCCGGCGGCCTCCTGCTGGGCGGCCCAGGTGGCCGGGTGGAGACGGGTGCGGCTCCGCTTGGCGATCCACCAGAGGGCGGGGGCGACGGCGAGCGCGACGAGGGTCAGCGGGATCGACAGCCAGGCCATGACGGCCAGCGAGATCACGAACAGCAGGACGTTCCCGATGGTCATCGGGAGCATGAACAGCAGGCCCTGGATGAGCTGGAGGTCGCTGGTCGCCCGCCCCACGACCTGCCCGGTCGACAGCTCGTCCTGCCGCCGCCCGTCGAGCCGCAGGATCGTCCCGTACATGTCGTCCCGGAGGTCCCGCTGCACGTCGAGCGCGAGCCGCCCGCCGTAGTAGCGCCTGATGTACGTCAGCCCGTAGACGAGCACGGCGGCGCCGAGCAGCAGCCCGGTCCACACGGCCAGGGAGCGCGTCCCCGCCCCGATCACGTCATCGATGATCACCTTGGTGATGAGCGGCACGAGCGCGAGCAGCGCCATGCCGGCCAGCGACGACCCGAGCGCGAGCACGACGTCCGCCTTGTACCTCCAGGCGTAGCCCCACAGCCGCCGCGCCCACCCCTCTTGCCGCTCCACCACCACGTGGCGCCTCCCGTCCGTCCCGGTCTACCGGAAGGCCACAACGCCCCCGACGTGCGTTTTCATCCCGCCGCAACAAGGGCTTCGTACGGAGGGGTGACGGCCTCCCGTGGGTAGGAAGGAAGACGGAGAAGGGTCGTGCCGACAGGAAGGAAGGGTCCGTGGGATCGGTCGAGGACGGGAAGCCGTACCGCTGGGGAGGTCTGTTCGCCGCGCTGGGGGCCATGCGGGCGCTCGCGAAGGGCGGCCGGATCGAGGAGGCGGCGGCACGGGAGGTGGCCGCCGCCACGTCGAACCCCTACAACGAGTGCCGGCGGCTGCTGCGGGAGATCGGGGAACCGTTCTTCCTCGCCCGGGAGCGCGGCGGGAGCGCCGCCGACGCGGCCCTCGTGATCATGGACGACATAGCGCGCCTGACGCCCGCGGGCCGCGCCTCCCGGGACGGCCTGGCCCCGGAGGAGGCGAAGGCCTTCGTCCAGGGCTACGAGGCCCGCTTCGCCGCGTACCGCAAGGCGTGGGAGTCCCTGGCGGGGTGACGGCGGCGGTCACCCCGCGCGCGTGGATGGTCAGAGGTGGGTCGGTTCGAAGATCTTCAGGAGGGCCGGGAGGACGACGACCGAGGGGCCGGGGGTGGCCAGGGACTTCGACAGGTCCGCGGCGAGGGTGTCGGGGGTGGTGAGGACGGCGGGGACGCCGAAGGACCCGGCGAGGGCGACGAAGTCGGGGCGGGTGAGCTCCGTGCCGGTGGCCTCGCCGTAGGCGTCGGTCATGTGCGCGCGGAGGATGCCGTAGCCGCCGTCGTCGACGATCAGCCAGGTGACGTCGAAGCCGTACTGCTTCGCCGTGGCCAGTTCCGCGAGCGAATACATCGCCCCGCCGTCGCCGGAGACCGCGAGGACCGGGACCGTCGGGTCGGCGGCCGCCGCGCCGAGGGCGGACGGGAGGGCGTAGCCGAGGCCGCCGGCGCCCTGCGCGGAGTGCATGGTGTTGGGGTGCCGGGGGTCGAAGGCGGACCACGCCCAGTGGCCGAGGATCGTCATGTCCCAGAAGCTCGGCGCGCGGGGCGGCAGCGCCTCCCGGACGGAGGCCACGAGGCGGCGCTCCAGGGTCAGGTACTGGGCGTCGAGGCGGGCCGCGACCTTGTCGAGGACCGCGCGGACCCGCTCGGGGGCGGTGGCGTCGGTGCGGGGCTCCGTCGTCTCCAGGAGGGCCTGGAGGGCGAGGCGGGCGTCGGCGTGGATGCCGAGGCCCGGGTGGTTGGACTCCAGCTTGCCCGCGTCCGCCTCGATCTGGATCACCCGGCCGCGCGGGGCGAAGGTGTGGTGGTTCGAGGACAGCTCGCCGAGCCCGGAGCCGACCACGAGGAGGACGTCGGCGTCCTCGAGGAAGTCAGTGGTGTGCCGGTCCTCCAGCCAGGACTGGAGGGACAGCGGGTGCTTCCAGGGGAAGGCGCCCTTGCCGCCGAAGGTGGTGACGACCGGCGCGTCGAGCCGCTCGGCGAGTGCGCGGAGCTTGCCGGAGGCGTCGGAGCGGATCACCCCGCCGCCGGCGATGATCGCGGGCCGCTCGGCCGTCGAGAGGAGGTGCGCCGCCAGCGCGGTCAGTTCCGGGCGCGGCGCGAGCTCCTCGGGCGTGGCGTCCATGGCCGTGACGACGGGGAGGATCGTCTCCGCCGTGAGGACGTCCTGCGGGATCTCCACCCAGACCGGGCCGTGCGGGGCGGTGAGCGCCGACTCCCAGGCGGCGGCGATCGCGGACGGGATCTGGGAGTGCGTACGGGCGGTGTGGACGGACTTCACGACGTCCCGGAAGGCGGCCCGCTGGTCGCGGAGCTCGTGGAGGTAGCCGTGCCGGCCGCCGCCGAGCCCGGCCGCGGGGACCTGGCCGGCGATGGCGATGACCGGCGCGGAGGCGGCGGCGGCCTCCTGGAGCGCGGCGAGCGACAGGAGGGCGCCGGGGCCGGTGGAGAGGAGGAGCGGCGCGGCCTCGCCGGTGATGCGGCCGTACGCGTCGGCGGCGAAGCCCGCGTTGTTCTCGGCGCGCAGGCCGATGTAGCGGAGGTCCGAGCGGCGCAGGGCGTCGAACACGCCGAGGGCGTGCCGGCCGGGGAGACCGAAGACCGTCGTGGCGCCGAGGCCGGTGAGGGTCTCGATGACGAGGTCGCCGCCACGCCGCCCCGCGGGTGGGTTCAGGGCGGCTTCCGTCTGTGCGGCGGTGGGGCGCAGGACCAGGTCGTGGTCGTGGGTCATGTCGGAGGTCCCTGGACGTCGTGGTCGGGTGCGGGCCGGTGGTCCGGGATGTGCCCACGCGTCCCTCGCCCGAGGACTTCGTCCGGGGGACCCCCGGCGAAACGCCTGCCCACACCCCGGACCGCCGTCGGCCTCTACTGTGCCGTACGGCTCGCCGCGATCTGGCGGCTCATGATCGTGGTCAGTTCGTACGCCGTGTGGGAGGCGGCGACGGCCGTGATCTCGGCGTGGTCGTAGGCGGGGGCGACCTCCACCACGTCCGCGGAGACCAGGTTGCAGGAGGAGAGGCCGCGGAGGATCTCCAGGAGCTCGCGGGAGGTCATGCCGCCCGCCTCGGGGGTGCCGGTGCCGGGGGCGTGGGCCGGGTCGAGGCAGTCGATGTCGATGGAGATGTACAGCGGGCGGTCGCCGATGCGCTGGCGGAGCTGGTCGGCGACCTCGTCGGCGCCGCGGCGGTAGATGTCCGCGGAGGTGACGATGCCGAAGCCCATCTTCTCGTCGTCCGTCAGGTCCTGCTTGCCGTACAGCGGGCCGCGGGTGCCGACGTGGGAGAGGGCCTCGGTGTCGAGGATGCCCTCCTCGACGGCGCGGCGGAACGGCGTGCCGTGGGTGTACTCGGCGCCGAAGTAGGTGTCCCAGGTGTCCAGGTGGGCGTCGAAGTGGAGCAGGGCGACGGGGCCGTGCTTCTTGGCGACCGAGCGGAGCAGCGGGAGGGCGATGGTGTGGTCGCCGCCGAGGGTCATCATGCGGGCGCCGGTGCCGAGGAGTTCGTCGGCGGCGGCCTCGACGGTCTCGACGGCCTCGTTGATGTTGAACGGGTTGACGGCGATGTCGCCGCCGTCGGCGACCTGCGCGAGGGCGAACGGGGAGGCGTCCTGCGCCGGGTTGTAGGGGCGCAGGAGGCGGGAGGCCTCGCGGATGGCGTTGCCGCCGAAGCGGGCGCCGGGGCGGTAGGAGACGCCGCTGTCGAAGGGGACGCCGACCACGGCGATGTCGGCGGTGCCGACCTCGTCGAGCCGCGGCAGCCGGGCGAACGTGGCGGGACCGGCGTACCGCGGGACGCGGGACGAGTCGATCGGGCCGCGCGGGGTGCTCTGGTCGCTGCTCATGGTCGGTGCCTCCTGGGCTGTCGTCGGGGTGCGGCTCGACCGTAAGTCGCCCGAAAGCCACATTGAAGTGTACGTTTCCTCCACTCGCAGGGCAGGAGATGTACGAAGGGGCCACAGTCGTGACGTTCTCGGAGCCGCTCTCCACTCCTCCGGCCCCGCCGGTGCCGCTCGCCGCGCTGCTCGCCCGCCGGGAGCTGGGGCTCCGGCTGCTCGCCGGGTCCGAGGACGCGGCGCTGCACTGGGTGCACACCTCGGAGATGGCGGACCCGTACCCGTACCTGCTCGGCGGCGAGCTGCTGCTGACGGCGGGCGTGCAGCTGGCGGACCCGGCGCGGTTCGTGGAGCGGTTGGTGGAGGCGGGGGCGGCGGCGCTCGGTTTCGGGGTGACGCCGGTGTACGACACCGTGCCGGCGGAGCTGGTCGAGGCGTGCGTCCGGCACGGGCTTCCGCTGGTCGAGGTGCCGCCGAGGACGCCGTTCGCGGCGGTGGCGCGGGCGCTGTGGCGGCTGATGGCGGAGGCCAGGCTGCGCGAGCTGCGCCGGGTGACGGAGGCCCAGCAGTCTCTGGCGACGGCCGCCGCGCGCCCCGCGCCGGTCCCCGCCGTCCTCCACGCGCTGGCGTCCCGGCTGGGCGGCCGGGCGGTGCTCTTCGACAGGGACGGCACGGAGTCGGCCGCGGCGGGCCGGGAGATTCCAGCGGCGGCCACCGGGGCGCTCGCCGAGCTCGCGGGCCTGGTGGCGCCCGGGCCCGGTCCCGCGTCGGCGAGCGGCGAGGAAGCGGGGCTGCGGCTCGCCGCGTACGCCCTCGGCGGCGGTGACGCGCTCGCGCTCGGCGTGGCGACGGAGCGCCGCGACCCCGGCGACCACACGGTCGCCGGGGTCGCGGTGGTGCTGCTGTCGCTGCTGACCGCCCCGCACGGGGCGACCGACGGGGCGCTGCGGGACGGGGTGCTGACCCGGCTGCTGCTGGGCGCACCGGTGGCGGAGGCGACCGGCGCCCTCTCCCCCGGCCCGTGGACGGTGGTGCACGCCCGGGGCGGCGACGGCACCCCGTTCGCGGCGGCCGCCCTGGCGGCGGCGCTCGGCACGGAGCTGGTCGACCCGGGTCCGACGGTACGGCTCCTGCTGCCGCCGGACGCGCCCGTGGCGGCCCGGCCCGGCTGGACCCTCGGCGTCTCCGCCCCCACCGCCCCCGACGGGCTCCCGGCCGCCGACGCCCAGGCGGCCCGGGCGCTGCGGCGGGCGGAGGCGACCCGGTCGGCCCTGGTCCGCCACCGGGCGGACGGCCTCGCCGGTCTGGTCGACCCGGCGGAGGCCGCCGCCCACGCGCGCGTGCTCCTCGCTCCCCTCGGCGAGGCGCGGGCCGAGACCCTGCGCGTCTGGCTCTCCCTGCACGGCAGCTGGGACCGGACGGCCGCCGCGCTGGGCGTCCACCGCAACACGGTCCGCCAGCGGATCGCCCGCTGCGCGGTCCTCCTCGACCGGGACCTGGACGATCCGGACGTGCGGATGGAGCTGTGGTTCGCCCTGGGACGGAGTGATCAGTAGAGCTTGTTCACGGCCGTCTTCGTCGTGGTGCGGAAGCCGGTCAGCGGGGCGTCGGCGAGGTCGCCCATCTGGCCCCAGCGGACGAAGGTGACGGTGCGGCCGTCGCGGCCGACGGAGAAGAGGTGGATGTCGGTGGTGCCGATCTGCGGCTCGGCGGTGTCCAGGCTGTAGACCCAGGCGCCCTCCTCGACGGCGAGCTTGCCGTGGGAGGCGCTGACGGCCTCCAGGCCCGGGTTCTGCTGCTCCAGGCGGGTGCCGCAGCCGGCGATCGACGTGCGGAGGGTGTCGACCAGCTTCACCGCGTCGGCCTCGGTGCGGGCGACGGTGGTGATCTGGACGCCGTTGGTGTCGAGCTCGGTGGTGAACTCGCGGTAGCGGGTGTTCTGCGCCGGGATCTTGTACTCGGCGCAGAGGGCGCCGCCGTTCTCCGGGACGCCGTTGAAGATCTGGGTGGCGGTCCACGGCGTCGACGACTTCGGCATCTGGGAGGCGGCGAGGAAGGCGGGCTGGGCGGCGGCCTGCGCCGGGGCGGCCGCGAGGGCGGCGAGGCCCAGGGCGGCGGCGGTGGCGGCGAGCGCGGTGCGGAGCTTGGTCATGGTGGTGGTTCCCCCGTCGGGTGGTTCGGTCGGTGCTCCACCAGACTCGGGCCACCGCCCGCCGTCCGGCAACGGTGACGCGCCCGTCGCCCGTCCCGGAACCATTCCACCCCCGCTGACGTGCAAGGACGTGAAGGGTGGGACGCAGGGGCGAGGGGGATGGAATGCCGAAGGACGCCGCGGTCGAGGAGTTCGCGCGGCTCGTGCGCGCGCTGAAGGCGCGCGACGGGAGGAGTTACGAGGCGCTGGGCCGGCGTCTGAGCGTCAGCGCGTCCACCCTCCACCGGTACTGCTCCGGCGCGACCGTCCCGGAGGACTTCGCCGTGGTCGACCGCCTCGCCCTGCTGTGCGGGGCGGGCGAGGAGGAACGGCGGACCCTGGAGGGGGCCTGGACCCGCGCGGACGCCGCCCGCCGCCCGTCGGCGCCGGACCCCGGCACGGAGCGGGAGCCCATGCCCGCGCCCGCGCCGGAGGCGACTCCGGCGTCCGCGCCGGAGCCCGGCCCCGAGCCGACGCCTGTGCCGGAGCCCGCGCACGCGCGCGTGCCGGGCCTCCCGTCCGGGCGGCGGCGCCGCCGGTGGGCGTGGGCGGGCCTGGTCGGCGGGGCGGTGGCGGTGCTCGCGGCGGTGACGCTCGGAGTCGTACTCCTGCCGGAGAGGGCGGAGGTCCCGGCGCCCCCGCCGTTGACCTGGACGGTCGCCTCGCACGTCTGGGCGAACGGATGCGGGCACACCTATCTCGCGGGGCGCACGCCCGGCCCCCCGCCCGTGCCGGCCGACGCGCGGCGGTGGGCGGAGGCGGCGGGGGCGGTGCACGGCGGGGAGACGCTGGTGCGGGTGTCGGTGCAGGGGAAGGGCGCGTCGGCCGTGGTGCTCCAGGCGCTGCACGTGCGGGTGGTGGAGCGGGCGGCGCCGCTGCCGTGGGCGGCGTACCGGATGGACGACGGGTGCGGCGGTGCGGTGACGCCGCGCCGTTTCGAGGTGGACCTGGACCGGCCGCGGCCGGTGGCGCGGGCGCTGGACGGGTACGACGCCTCCGGGGCGGAGGGCCGGACCCTGCCCGCCGTCACCTTCCCGTACGCGGTCACCGCCACCGGCCCCGAGGAGCTGCTCGTCACGGCGCGGACGGCGGGGTGCGACTGCCGCTGGTACCTGGAGCTGGAGTGGAGCGCCGAGGGGCGGAGCGGCACGGTGCGGATCGGGGACGAGGAGGGGGAACCCTTCCGGACGAGCGGGGTGGGGGGAAGGCCGGTGTACGGGTACGACTCCGGGGGACGGGCCTGGATCACAGGCCGGGAGTCTGGACAGGGCGGGTGACCGCTGGGTAACTTCGGACCTGACAGACTGAGCAAGCGCTTAGACAACTGGGCCCGCACACCGGAGGAGTCGCACCGTGCGCCGTACCGTATTCAACGAGGACCACGAGGCGTTCCGGGAGACCATCCGGGCCTTCATCGAGGCCGAGGTCGTCCCCGTCTACGACGAGTGGTTCGCGGCCGGCCAGGCGCCGCGCGACTTCTACTACAAGCTCGGCGAGCTGGGCATCTTCGGCATCAACGTGCCGGAGGAGTTCGGCGGCGCCGGCCTCGACACCCACAAGTTCGAGGCCGTCCTCTACGAGGAGACCTCCCGCGCCGGCGTGCAGTTCGGCGGCTCCGGCGTGCACGTGCTGCTCGCCCTGCCGTACATCAAGATGCTCGCCACCGAGGACCAGAAGAAGCGCTACCTGCCGAAGTTCGTCTCCGGCGAGGAGATGTGGGCCCTCGCGATGACCGAGCCGGGCACCGGTTCCGACGTCGCGGGCATGAAGACCACCGCCAAGCTCTCCGAGGACGGCACCCACTACGTCCTCAACGGCGCCAAGACCTTCATCACCGGCGGCGTCCACGCCGACCGCGTCATCGTCTGCGCCCGCACCTCGGCCCCGTCCGAGGACGACCGCCGCTTCGGCATCTCGCTCTTCGCCGTCGACACCAAGTCCGAGGGCTACTCGATCGGCCGCAAGCTCGACAAGCTCGGCCTGAAGACCTCCGACACCGCCGAGCTCGCCTTCGTCGACGTCAAGGTCCCCGTCGAGGACCTGCTCGGCGAGGAGGGCAAGGGCTTCTATTACCTCGGCCACAACCTGGCCTCCGAGCGCTGGGGCATCGCCTTCGGCGCCTACGCCCAGGCCAAGGCCGCCGTCCGCTTCGCCCAGCAGTACGTGCAGGAGCGCACCGTCTTCGGCAAGCCGGTCGCCCACTTCCAGAACACCAAGTTCGAGCTGGCCGCCTGCCAGGCCGAGGTGGACGCCGCCGAGGCCGTCGCCGACCGCGCCCTGGAGGCCCTGGACGCGGGCGAGCTGACCCCGGCCGAGGCCGCCTCCGCCAAGCTCTTCTGCACCGAGGTCGCGCACCGCGTCATCGACCGCTGCCTCCAGCTGCACGGCGGCTACGGCTACATGAACGAGTACCCGATCGCCCGCCTGTACGCCGACAACCGCGTCAACCGCATCTACGGCGGCACCAGCGAGATCATGAAGTCGATCATCGCGAAGAGCATGGGCCTGTAAGTGCCCGAAGCGCCCTCCGCACTGGATGACCTGCTCGCCCTCCTCGACCTGGAGCGGATCGAGCAGGACATCTTCCGGGGACAGTCCCGGTCCGCGATCGTCCCCCGCGTCTTCGGCGGCCAGGTGGCCGCCCAGGCGCTGGTGGCCGCGGGCCGGACCGTCCCCGCGGACCGTCTCGCGCACTCCCTGCACGCGTACTTCCTCGTGCCGGGCGACCCGGGCGCGCCGATCGTCTACGAGGTCGACCGGATCCGGGACGGGCGGTCCTTCACCACCCGGCGGGTGGTGGCCGTCCAGCACGGGCAGCCGATCTTCCACCTCTCCGCGTCCTTCCAGACGCACGAGGAGGGGCTCGACCACCAGGCGGAGATGCCGGCCGCGCCCGACCCGGACGCGCTGCCGACCGCCGAGGAGACGCTCCCCCGGCACCTGCCGGAGGACATCGCCCGGCGCCTCGTCGAGGCCCGCGGCGCCGTCGACCTGCGGTACGCCGACACTCCGCCGTGGGGCTCCGTCGGCGAGCCGCGCGCACCGCGCTCGCAGGTCTGGTTCCGCACCGCCGGCAAGCTCTCCGACGACCCCTTGCTGCACGTGGTGCTCGCCACCTACGTCTCCGACATGACCCTGCTCGACTCGGTGCTGCTCGCCCACGGGCGCGGCGGCTGGGCCGTCGGGGACGTGGTCGGCGCCTCCCTCGACCACGCGATGTGGTTCCACCGGCCGTTCCGGGCCGACGAGTGGCTCCTCTACGACCAGGAGTCGCCGTCCTCCTCCGGCGGACGCGGCCTCGGCCAGGCCAGGATCTGGACGCGGGACGGGCGGCTCGCGATCTCCGTCATCCAGGAGGGTGTCGTTCGCGTCCCGCGCTGACGACCGGACATACCGTCCGATGTCATGACAGAGGCACGGACGGACAACGGCGAGAGCACCTTCACGGTGATCGTGGCGGCGGGCGCGAACCTCGGGATCGCGGTCGCCAAGGCCGTGGCGGGCGTCATCAGCGGTTCGAGCGCGATGCTTTCGGAGGCCGCCCACTCGGTCGCCGACACCGTCACCGAGGTCATGCTGCTCACCGCGCTCAAGCGGAGCGAGAAGCCCGCCGACGAGGACCACCCCGTCGGGCACGCGGGCGAGCGGTACGTGTGGGCGATGCTCGCCGCCGTCGCCACCTTCGTCGGCGGCGCCGTCTTCTCCCTCTACGACGGCATCCACACCCTCACCCACGGCGAGGAGCTCGGCGACCCGCTCGTCTCCTACGTCGTCCTCGGCGTCGCCTTCGTCCTGGAGGCCTTCTCCCTGCGGACCGGCGTCAAGCAGGTCAAGGCGGAGGCGGAACGGATGCGGGCGCCGTTCGCCGACTACCTGCGGCTCACCCCCGACACCACCGTGAAGGCGGTGGTCCTGGAGGACTCGGCGGCCCTCGCCGGCCTGATGCTCGCGGCCGGCGGCCTCCTCGGCGGCCAGATCACCGGTTCCGGCGTCTGGGACGGCGTCGCCTCGATCCTCATCGGCTGCCTGCTCGTGTACGTGGCCTGGGTCCTGGGCCGCGCCAACGCCCGGCTCCTCATCGGCCGCCCGCTGCCCCGCCCCATGCGGGCGGAGGTGCGGGAGGAGCTGCTCGGCGTCGCGCACGTGGTGGACGTCCTCGACCTGATCACCCTGATCCAGGGCCCCGGCGAGGTGATGGTCGCCGCGAAGGTCGACTTCCGGGACGTGGTGACGGCGGCGGAGGTGGAGCGGGCCTGCGAACAGGCGGAGGCGCGCCTCCGGGCCCGCTTCCCCTCGGTGCGGCGGGTCTACCTGGACCCGACGCCGGGGCCGTCAGACCAGTAGGCCCGCCGCGTTCAGCAGGTACGCCGTCAGCGGCTCGTAGAAGCGCGGGTCCACGACGTGGTCGTCGAGCGGGACGGTCACCTTCATGGTGCCCTCGGCCTCGGCGAGGAAGAGCGCCGGGTCGTTGCAGTCCGCGTAGCCGACGGAGTCGATGCCGCGCTGCGCGGCGCGGCCGGCCCAGCCGTGGTCGGCGACGACGAGGTCCGGCGCGGCCTCGCCGAGCAGGGCGAGGCCGTCGAGGATCGCGTTCATCGGCTCCGGCGAGTGGGTGTGCCAGAGGCTGGCGCCGCGCTCGAAGACGGCGACGTCCGCGAACTGCACGACGTACCCCTCGTCGGCGACGAGCCCGCCGGGGATCCGCACGATGTCGCAGCCCTGCGCGCGGAGCGCGGCGGCGACCCTGCCGTGCGCGTCGATCAGCGCGCCGGGGTGGCCGGTCGCGAAGAGCACGCGCTGCCGGGCGGCGGCGGCCTCCTTCAGCCGGGCGGCCATCCGGTCGAGGGCGTCGACGGTCAGCTCGGGGTCGATGGTGTCCTGCCCGGCGCGGTGGGCCGGGTCGTCGACGACGCCGCAGCGCTCGGCCATCACGGCGAGCACGTCCTGCTCGTCCGTCCACCGGTCCCCGAGCTCCAGGCCGAGCCAGTAGTGCCGGTCGCCGTTGGCGAGCTTGCGGTAGTGGTCGAGGTTGTTCTCGCGGGGGGTGGCGACGTCGCCCGCGATGCGGCTGCGGACGAGGTGCTCGACGAGGGCGTCACGGCTGAGTATCGGCATGCCGCTCATTTTGCCGCGCCGGGGCCTTCACCGTGCGGATCGTCCGGACTCCGGCCCCCGGCCCCCGGGGCGGCCGGAGCGTCCAGAGCGTCCAGAGCGGCCGGAGCGTCCAGGGCGGCCGGGGCGGCGAGCAGTCCGCGCACCTCCGGCGCGGTGCCGGACAGCTCGCCCAGCAACTCCTCCACGGTGGCGGTGGATTCCGCGAAGATCCCCCGGCCGGCCGGGGTGAGCCGCACGTCGAAGCCCCGCCGGTCGGTGGCGCAGGGCCGGCGCTCGGCGTATCCGGCGTCCACCATCTGCGCGAGCAGCCGGGAGACCTGGGGCTGACTCCGGGAGACGCGGGCGCTCAGCTCGCCGGCGCGGAGCCAGTCGTCCTCCCGGTCCATGACGTCCATGATCTCGAAGGCGCTGACGCACAGGCCGTACGTGTCGGAGAGCAGGCGCTCCGCGGCCTGGACGATCTGCGCGCCGGCGCGGACCGTGGCCATCCAGCGGTCGGTCAGGGGTGCTTCGGTCACGCCCCGATCCTAGGCGTGCCCCCGCCCCTTGTCTATGCATGTGCATGGATGTAGCGTTCGGCCGAATTCAATGCATGCGCATGGATCTGATTCCGTGCGAGAAGGGACCCCCATGAACCAGCGGACGCCGGCACCCCCGGCCCCGGCCCCCTCCCCCGCCGCCCCCACTGCCCCCGCCGCTCCCGCCAGGGCCCCCTGGACCGCGCTGGTCGTGGTCGGCGTCGCCCAGCTGATGGTGATGCTCGACTCGACCGTCGTGAACGTGGCCCTCCCCTCCATCGGAGCGGACCTGCCCGCGGACCGGACGGCCCTCCAGTGGACGGTCAGCGCCTACGTCCTGCTGTTCGGCAGCCTCCTCCTCTTCGGCGGCCGGGTCTCCGACGTCTTCGGCCGGCGCCGCACCTTCCTCACCGGGCTCGCCCTGTTCGCCGCGGCCTCCGCGCTCTGCGGCGTCGCCGCCGACCAGGAACTGCTGGTCGGCGGACGCGCCGCGCAGGGCGTCGGCGCCGCGCTGCTCTCCGCGGCCGCCCTCTCGATCGTCCTGGAGGTCTACCAGGACGAGGAGCAGCGCAGGACCGCGCTGACCGTCTGGAGCGGCCTCGGCGTGATCGGCGCCACCATCGGCGTCGTCCTCGGCGGACTGATCGTCACCGCCGTCGACTGGCGCTGGGCCTTCCTCATCAACCTCCCCGTCAGCGTCGCGGCCCTCGTCGGCGCCCTGCGCTCCCTGCCGTCGCCGCACACCGCCTCCGACCGCAGGCTCCGGCTCCCCTCGGCCGTCGTGTCCACGGCCGCACTCGCCGCCCTCTCCTTCGGCCTGATCCGCCTCCACGAGGGCTTCGGCGACCGCACCGCCTGGATGAGCCTCGCCGCCGCGGTGGTCCTCCTCGCCCTGGTGACCTTCATGGAGCTGGGCAAGGACGACCCGCTGCTCCCGCTGCACCTGCTGCGCAAGCCGACCTACTGGCTGTCCAGCATCGGCCTGCTCCTGGTCGCCTGCGTGATGATCGGCAGCTCCTTCCTGGCCAGCCAGTACTTCCAGCAGGTCCACGGGATGAGCGCCTTCGTCACCGGCCTCTCCCTGCTGCCCATGGGCCTGGCCGCGCTCGTCGTCGCCACGGTCGCGCCCGCCCTCGTCGGCGCGCTCGGGCCGGGCGGGACGTACGCGCTCGGCGCCGCGCTCCACCTCGTCGGCGCGGGTGTCCTCGCCACCGGCCCCGACTCGGTCCGGCTGACGATCGTGGCGCTCGCCGTCGTCGGTGCGGGCCTCCCGGCCTGCTTCGTCCCCCTCTTCGGCATCGGCACCTCACACGTCGAGGTGGCGGAGTCGGGCGTCGGCTCCGGCCTGCTGAACACCTTCAACGAGAGCGGCGCCGCCCTGGGCATCGCCGTGATCGGCACCCTCCTGGCCACCACCGTCGACGGCCGCCTCGGCGAGGGCGCCTCCGCCCGGGACGCCACCGCCTCCGGCGTCGCCAACGGCTTCCTGGCCCTCGCGGTCTGCTCCGCCGTCGCCCTCGTCATCGCGCTCGTCCTGCGCCGGCTCACCCGCGGGAAGCGGCCGGCGGCGGCGTAGTCACGGAACGGCGGCGCGGGCGCCGGCGGGGTTCAGACCGCCAGGGCGCCCAGCGCGCCGTGGGTGAGGTTGCGCAGGAGGCGTTCCATCTCGGCGCGCTCCAGGGGGGCGCCGAGGTGCGGGGTGGAGTTGAGGAGGCCGAAGACCGCGTGCACCGCCGCCCGCACCTCCGGCTCGGACGCCGCCGGGTACAGGGCGCGCACCACGTCGACCCACAGTTCGACGTACTGGCGCTGGAGCTGCCGGACGCGCTTGCGGTCCTCGTCCTTGAGCCGGTCGAGCTCGCGGTCGTGCAGGGTGATGAGCGGCCGGTCGTCGAGGGCGAAGTCGATGTGCCCGTCGATGAGCGCGGCCAGCAGGGCCGCCGGGTCGCCGGGCGACTCCGCGACCCGCAGCCGGCCGCCGGCGAGGAGCCGCTCGCTGATGCCGACGAGCAGCTCGGCGAGCATCGCGTCCTTGCCGGGGAAGTGCCGGTAGAGCCCGGGGCCGCTGATGCCGACCGCGGCCCCTATCTCGTCGACCCCCACCCCGTGGAACCCGCGCGCGGCGAAGAGACGGGCGGCCTCCTTGAGGATCTGCTCGCGGCGGGTCGGCGCGTCCATCCGGGCGTGCGTCGGGGTCGGGCTCGTACTCATGCCCTCCATCCTAGACAACCTGGTTAGCGGTCGTTAACCTGGGCCGCGTACGTTAACGCTCATTAACCGAACAAGGGAGATCGGTCGATGCGGCAGGCACCTGTGCTGTCGAGCGCGGCAGATCCCGCCTCGGCGGCCTGGCGGGCCAACGAGGCGGCGCACCAGGAGCTCTCGGAGACGCTGCGGGCCAAGCTGGCCGAGGCCGCGCTCGGAGGCGGTGAGAAGTCCCGGGCCCGGCACACCGCGCGAGGGAAGCTGCTGCCGCGCGACCGGGTGGACACCCTCCTGGACCCGGGTTCGCCCTTCCTGGAGCTGGCCCCGCTCGCGGCGAACGGCATGTACGGCGACCAGGCCCCGGCCGCCGGCGTCATCGCCGGCATCGGCCGGGTCTCCGGCCGCGAGTGCGTGATCGTCGCCAACGACGCCACGGTCAAGGGCGGCACCTACTACCCGATGACGGTGAAGAAGCACCTGCGGGCGCAGGAGGTGGCACTCGACAACCGCCTCCCCTGCCTCTACCTCGTCGACTCCGGCGGCGCCTTCCTGCCGATGCAGGACGAGGTCTTCCCGGACCGCGAGCACTTCGGCCGGATCTTCTACAACCAGGCCCGCATGTCCGGCGCCGGCATCCCGCAGATCGCCGCCGTCATGGGCTCCTGCACGGCCGGCGGCGCGTACGTCCCCGCGATGAGCGACGAGGCCGTGATCGTCCGGAACCAGGGCACGATCTTCCTCGGCGGCCCGCCGCTGGTGAAGGCCGCCACCGGCGAGGTCGTCACGGCGGAGGAGCTGGGCGGCGGCGAGGTCCACTCGCGGATCTCCGGCGTCACCGACCACCTCGCGGAGGACGACGCGCACGCGCTGCGGATCGTCCGGAACATCGTGGCGACCCTCCCCGAGCGGGGCCCGCTGCCGTGGTCCGTCGAGCCGGTCGAGGAGCCGAAGGTCGACCCGTACGGGCTGTACGGCGCCGTCCCGGTCGACTCCCGCACCCCGTACGACGTGCGCGAGGTCATCGCCCGCGTGGTGGACGGCTCCCGCTTCCAGGAGTTCAAGTCCGAGTACGGCCAGACCCTCGTCACCGGCTTCGCCCGCATCCACGGCCACCCGGTCGGGATCGTCGCCAACAACGGCATCCTCTTCGCCGAGTCCGCCCAGAAGGGCGCGCACTTCATCGAGCTGTGCGACCAGCGCGGCATCCCGCTGGTCTTCCTCCAGAACATCACCGGCTTCATGGTCGGCAAGGCGTACGAGCACGGCGGCATCGCCAAGCACGGCGCCAAGATGGTCACCGCGGTCGCCACCACGCGCGTCCCGAAGCTGACGGTCGTCGTCGGCGGCTCCTTCGGCGCGGGCAACTACTCGATGTGCGGCCGGGCCTACTCCCCCCGCTTCCTGTGGATGTGGCCCAACGCCAAGATCTCCGTCATGGGCGGCGAGCAGGCCGCCTCGGTCCTCGCCACGGTCAAGCGCGACCAGCTCGGGGACGCGTGGAGCGCCGACGAGGAGGAGGCGTTCAAGGCGCCGATCCGCGAGCAGTACGAGACGCAGGGCAGCGCCTACTACGCGACCGCCCGCCTCTGGGACGACGGCGTGATCGACCCGCTGGAGACCCGGCAGGTGCTCGGTCTCGCGCTGACCGCCTGTGCCAACGCGCCCCTGGGTGACCCCCAGTTCGGCGTCTTCCGGATGTGAGGACCCTGACGATGCAGCACATGTTCGACACCGTCCTCGTCGCCAACCGGGGCGAGATCGCGGTCCGCGTCATCCGCACCCTGCGGGCGCTCGGCGTCCGCTCGGTCGCGGTGTACAGCGACGCCGACGCCGACGCCCGGCACGTGCGGGAGGCCGACACGGCGGTACGCATCGGGCCCGCCGCGGCCTCGGAGTCGTACCTCTCCGTCCCCGCCCTCCTGGACGCGGCCCGCCGCACCGGGGCGCAGGCCGTCCACCCCGGCTACGGCTTCCTCGCCGAGAACGCGGCCTTCGCGCGCGCCTGCGCGGACGCGGGCCTCGTCTTCATCGGCCCGTCCGCCGAGGCGATCGCCCTCATGGGCGACAAGATCCGGGCCAAGGAGACCGTGAAGGCGGCGGGCGTGCCCGTCGTCCCGGGCGACGCCGACCCCCGGGTGGCCGAGGCCGCGCGGGAGATGGGCCCGCCCGTCCTGCTGAAGCCCAGCGCGGGCGGCGGCGGCAAGGGCATGCGCCTGGTGCGGGACCTGACGGTCCTGGACGAGGAGATCGCGGCGGCCCGCCGCGAGGCCCGCGCCTCCTTCGGTGACGACACGCTCCTCGTGGAGCGGTGGATCGACCGCCCCCGGCACATCGAGATCCAGGTCCTCGCGGACGCGCACGGGAACGTGGTGCACCTCGGCGAGCGCGAGTGCTCGCTCCAGCGCCGCCATCAGAAGATCATCGAGGAGGCTCCGAGCGTCCTCCTGGACGAGGCGACCCGCGCGGCGATGGGCGCGGCGGCGGTGGAGGCGGCCCGGTCCTGCGGCTACGTCGGCGCGGGCACGGTCGAGTTCATCGTCCCGGGCGGCGACCCGTCCCAGTACTACTTCATGGAGATGAACACCCGCCTCCAGGTCGAGCACCCGGTGACCGAGCTGGTCACCGGCCTGGACCTGGTGGAGTGGCAGCTCCGCGTCGCGGCGGGCGAACCGCTCGGCTTCTCCCAGGACGACGTCCGCCTCGACGGCTGGGCGGTCGAGGCCCGCATCTGCGCCGAGGACCCGTCCCGCGGCTTCCTCCCGTCGGGCGGCACGGTCCTCGCCCTCCACGAGCCGTCGGGCGACGGCGTCCGGACGGACTCCGGCCTCCTGGAGGGCACCGAGGTCTCGTCCCTCTACGACCCGATGCTGTCGAAGGTCATCGTCCACGCGAAGGACCGCCCCACGGCCCTCCGCAAGCTCCGCGCGGCCCTGGCCGACCTCACCACCCTCGGCGTCCCCACGAACGCGGGCTTCCTCCGCCGTCTCCTGGCCCACCCGGACGTGGTCTCGGGCGCGATGGACACCGGTCTGGTGGAGCGGGACGCGGAGTCGCTGGTCCCGGCGGGCGTGCCGGACGAGGTGTACGCGGCGGCCGCCGCCGTACGCCGGACCGGGCTCGCGCCGCGGCCGCGCGAGGGCTGGACGGACCCGTTCGACGCGCCGGACGGCTGGCGCCTCGGCGGCACGCCGAAGCCGCTCGCCTTCCCGCTGCGCGTACCGGGACTCGAACCCGTCGTGGTGGAGGCGCCGGCGGGCGCCCGCGTCACCGGCACCGGTGTCACCGTCGTCCTCGACGGCGTCACCCACACCTTCCGCCGGGCCGGCGCCTGGCTCGGCCGGGACGGCGACTCCTGGCACGTCATGGACCACGACCCGGTGGCCGCGGCGCTCTCCGGGGCGCGGCACGGCGGGGCGGACACGCTGGCCGCGCCGATGCCCGGCACCGTCACCGTGGTCAAGGTGGCGGTCGGGGACGAGGTGGAGGCCGGGCAGAGCCTGCTCGTCGTCGAGGCGATGAAGATGGAGCACGTCATCTCCGCCCCGCACGCCGGCACCGTCACCGAACTGGACGTCACGCCCGGGACGACCGTCGCCATGGACCAGGTCCTGGCCGTCGTCACCCCCCGCGAGGAGGCCGCGGAATGACCGCCCTGCCCATGACCGTCCCCGACCCGGCGCTGCCCGCCCGGGTCAGGATCCACGAGGTCGGCCCCCGGGACGGGCTGCAGAACGAGAAGACGGCCGTCCCGACCGGGGTGAAGGCGGAGTTCATCCGGCGGCTCGCCGCCGCCGGTCTCCCCACCGTCGAGGCGACCAGCTTCGTGCACCCGAAGTGGGTGCCCCAGCTGGCCGACGCGGAGGCCCTGTTCCCGCTCGTCCACGGACTGCCCGTCCGCCTGCCGGTCCTCGTGCCGAACGAGCGCGGCCTCGACCGGGCGCTCGCGCTCGGCGCCCGCGAGGTCGCCGTCTTCGCCTCCGCCACCGAGTCCTTCGCCAAGGCCAACCTCAACCGGACCGTCGACGAGGCGCTCGCCATGTTCGAGCCGGTCGTCATCCGGGCCATAGAGGCCGGCCTGAAGGTCCGCGGCTATCTGTCGATGTGCTTCGGCGACCCCTGGGAGGGCGCCGTCCCCGTCGAGCAGACCGTCCGCGTCTCCAAGGCGCTCGCCGACATGGGCTGCGACGAGCTGAGCCTCGGCGACACCATCGGCGTCGCCACCCCCGGCCACGTCCAGCGGCTCCTGCGGGAGCTGAACGAGGCCGGGGTCCCCACCTCCCGCCTCGCCGTGCACTTCCACGACACCTACGGGCAGGCGCTGTCGAACACGCTGGCCGCGCTGCGGCACGGCGTCACGACGGTGGACGCCTCCGCGGGCGGCCTCGGCGGCTGCCCGTACGCCAAGTCCGCCACCGGCAACCTCGCCACCGAGGACCTGGTGTGGATGCTCGACGGCCTCGGCATCGAGACCGGGGTCGACCTGGCCGCCCTCACCGCCACGAGCGTGTGGATGGCCGAACAGCTGGGCCGCCCGAGCCCGTCCCGTACCGTCCGCGCCCTCTCCCACAAGGAGTCCTGAGCATGTCCCTCGACCACCGGCTCTCCGCAGAGCACGAGGAACTCCGCCGCACCGTCGAGGCCTTCGCCCACGACGTCGTGGCGCCGAAGATCGGCGACTACTACGAGCGCCACGAGTTCCCGTACGAGATCGTCGCCGAGATGGGCCGCATGGGCCTCTTCGGCCTGCCGTTCCCGGAGGAGTACGGCGGCATGGGCGGCGACTACCTCGCCCTCGGCATCGCCCTGGAGGAGCTGGCCCGCGTCGACTCCTCCGTCGCCATCACCCTGGAGGCGGGCGTCTCGCTCGGCGCGATGCCGCTGCACCTCTTCGGCACCGAGGAGCAGAAGCGGCAGTGGCTGCCGAAGCTGTGCGCCGGCGAGGTGCTCGGCGCCTTCGGCCTGACCGAGCCCGGCGCGGGCTCGGACGCGGGCGGCACCCGCACCACCGCCGTCCGGGACGGCGACCACTGGGTCATCAACGGCTCGAAGTGCTTCATCACCAACTCCGGCACGGACATCACCGGTCTGGTGACGGTCACGGCCGTCACCGGCCGCAAGCCCGACGGCCGCCCGCTGATCTCCTCGATCATCGTCCCGTCCGGCACCCCCGGCTTCACCGTCGCCGCCCCCTACTCGAAGGTCGGCTGGAACGCCTCGGACACCCGCGAGCTCTCCTTCGACGACGTCCGCGTCCCGGTGGAGAACCTCCTCGGCGAGGAGGGCCGCGGCTACGCCCAGTTCCTCCGCATCCTCGACGAGGGCCGGGTCGCCATCGCCGCCCTCGCCACCGGCCTCGCGCAGGGCTGCGTCGACGAGTCCGTGAAGTACGCGAAGGAACGTCACGCCTTCGGCCGTCCGATCGGCGACAACCAGGCCATCCAGTTCAAGCTC
Source organism: Streptomyces roseolus (assembly GCF_014649855.1). Taxonomy (GTDB): domain Bacteria; phylum Actinomycetota; class Actinomycetes; order Streptomycetales; family Streptomycetaceae; genus Streptomyces; species Streptomyces roseolus. The sequence goes on from NZ_BMTV01000004.1 coordinate 164,472, forward strand.
GCCGACATGGAGACGCGCGCCCACATGGCCCGCATCGGCTGGCGCGACGCCGCCTCCCGCCTGGTCATGGGGGAGCCCTTCAAGAAGGAGGCGGCGATCGCCAAGCTGTACTCCTCCACCGTCGCCGTCGACAACGCCCGCGAGGCGACCCAGATCCACGGCGGCTACGGCTTCATGAACGAGTACCCGGTGGCCCGCATGTGGCGCGACTCCAAGATCCTGGAGATCGGCGAGGGCACCAGCGAGGTCCAGCGCATGCTGATCGCCCGCGAACTGGGCTTCGCCGGCTGAGCCCCCGGCGCCCCGCGCCCGCCGCACCGGACCGTGTGCGGCGGGCGCGCCCCGTTCCGGGCCCCTGGGGGGTCAGCCGGTGCCCGGGCGGGCGCTCGGCGAGACGTAGGCGTCGAACGCGCGCCAGCCGGGGGCCGAGGGGAGGCGGGTGACGGGCCAGTCCGCGGCGTAGGCGGGCGGGGTCCTGCCGGCGTGGACGACGACGACGAGCGGCCGGTGCCGGGCCAGCTCGGCCAGGCCCGCCTCGGTGATGCTGCCGTCGTGGCCGCGCGGCTGGCGGGAGGAGCAGCCGGTGTAGTAGCCGATCGGCACGTACTCGCGGCCGGTCACCGTGCACGGCGGGCGGACGCCGAGGGCTCCCAGGGCGGCGGCGACGCCGGTGAACTGGGCGCGCACCGATCGGCTGTAGCCGACGGCCCGGTCCAGGACGGCGTACTGCACGGCGAGGTGGGCGAGGAAGCCGGCGGCGAGCAGCCCCGCGACGAACGGCCGGCGGGCCGGGCGCACCGCGCCGACCGCCCCCAGGAGGCACTCCGCGACGGGGAGGGCCAGCAGGGCGTAGGCGGGCAGCAGGAAGCGGGGGGCCGCGTACCCGATCGTGAAGAGGTACGGGAACGCCAGCGAGGCGGCGGTGACGGTCGCGAGGACGACGGCGGTCCCCCGGCCGGCCCGGACGGCGGCGACGAGACCGCCGGCGACCAGGAGCGGCAGCGGGAACCACCACACCGCCGTCCACGGGTGGTCCCACGGCACGTCGCACGGCCGGCACAGGGTGCGGCCGGCGAGCGCCCGCACGTGGTCGTCGACGGCGAAGTGCCGGCCCAGGGTTCCCTGGATCTCCCCGGCGCGGTGCAGCCGGGCGGCGAGACCGCCGTACGAGGTGTACGCCTCCACCACCCACGGCACGGCGCCGAGCACCAGTCCGGCGACCGTCACGGCCGGCAGCACGGGGCGGCGCCAGGCCGGGACCAGGAGCGCGACGGCGGTCAGCGGCAGCGCGAGCCAGAGCCCGTCGGCCGGCCGCAGCAGCGTGACGCCGGCGACGGCGGCGCCGAGCCCGGCCACCGACCGGCGGTCCCGCCCCGGCGGGGCGACGGCGCGCAGGAGGCAGCCGACGGCGGCGAGCGCCCCGAAGGCGCACCACAGGTTGGGCATCACGCGCGGCCCGTAGAAGAGCGTGACCCACAGCCCGGCGAAGAGCGCGCCCGCGACGGCGAGCACCCGCACCGGCAGCACCGGCCGCCACAGCCACAGCACTCCGAGCAGCGCGGCGCCGGAGAGCAGCGCGAGGTAGAGCCGGATGACTCCGGTGGAGGCGGTGAACGCCGCCACGGGGGCGACGAGATAGCTGATGCCCCGGGCGCGCGGCGCGCTGAAGTAGGCGGGCGGGGCGTTGCCGCCGACCTGGCTGACGTACACCGCCTCGTCCCAGCCGAGCCCGGTTCCCGGCACGGCCAGCGCCAGTTGGGCGAGGACGAAGGCCACGGCGACGGCGACCAGGGGCCACGCCCGGCCCGGCGGCCGGCGGCCTCCCGTGGGCTGCGGATCGCGCGGGGACCGCGGACGGGCACGTGCTTCGGGGGTCGTCATCCCGTCCACCCTCGGCGCGCCCGGCACCCCGGGCGCGGCGGCGCGCCGCACGACGGGCCCCCGGCACCCCGACAGGAGCAGTGGGGGCGGCCCCGGCCGGGAAGGACGACGCGGGCCCCGGCGGAGGACCGTACTCCGCCGGGGCCCGCGCCGGCCTCGGGGCCGTACCGCCTACGCGAAGCGGGCGATCGGGTTCACCAGGTCGCCGACGAGCTGGAGCGCGCCGGACGGGTCCGCCAGGTCGACCATCTGCTTGTTGTTGCGCAGCTGGAGGCGGTTCAGGGCGGACAGGGCGAAGGTCTCCGCGAACATGTCGTACTGCGCGAAGCGGTCCGCCAGCTCCGGCTTGGAGTCCTGGTAGCGCCTCACGCAGTCGGCGACCGCGCGCCAGAAGACGTCCTCGGCGACCGTGCCCTCGGCCGCCAGGGTCGCCCCCAGGAAGCGGAAGAAGCAGTCGAAGACGTCCGTGAAGACGGACAGGAGCTTCATGGACTCGGGGACGTCGGCGCGGATCCGCTCCACCGCCGGCGGGAGGACCGCCTGCGGGTCCATCACGCAGATCTCCTCGGCGATGTCCTTGAAGATCGCCCGGTCGACCGCGCCGCGCTCGTCCAGGACCAGGATCACGTTCTCGCCGTGCGGCATGTAGACCAGGTCGTAGGCGTAGAAGCAGTGCAGGACCGGCATGAGGTACGCGTCGAGGTAGCCGCGCAGCCAGGCCTCCGGCGCCAGGCCGGACTCCTTGATCAGGGCGCCCGCGAAGGACGCGCCCGCGTGGTCGACGTGCAGCAGCGACGCCATCGTCGCCAGCCGCTCGCCCTCCGCGAGCCGCTCCACCGGCGACTCGCGCCAGAGGGCGGCGAGCATCTTGCGGTAGGGCGAGTAGCGGTCCGTGGCGGCCTCGTACTCCAGGTGCCGGTAGCCGACCGCCGCCCGCTCGCGGATGATCGAGAAGCGGGCCGCCTTGAGGACGGAGTCCGACTCGATCAGCTGCGCCAGCCAGTCGTTGATGGCCGGCGTCGCCTCCATGTAGGCGGCCGAGAGCCCGCGCATGAAGCCCATGTTGAGGACCGACAGGGCGGTCTTCACGTAGTGCTTGGCCGGGTCGGAGGTGTTGAAGAAGGTGCGGATCGACTGCTGCGCCAGGTAGGCGTCCTCGCCCTCGCCGAGGTACACCAGGCGCTGCTGCGCCACCTCGGCGGCGAAGGTCACCGACAGCTTGTTCCACCACTGCCAGGGGTGGGCCGGCATGAGGAGGTAGTCGGCGAGGTCCAGGCCGAGGCCGGCGAGGATGCCGGCGAAGCGGTCGACGGCGGCGTCGCCGAGCTCGGCGCGGATGAAGGCGTCGTACTCGATGCCGGCGCCGGCGGTGAAGGCGGCCCGGTCGCGGCGGGCGGCCAGCCACACCAGGTGGATCGGGCTGGCGGCCTCGGGGGCGTAGGCGCGGTACTCGTCGACGCCGAAGCCGAGGCGGCCGTTGTTGGCGACGAAGCAGGGGTGGCCCTCGGTCATGCCGGTCTCGATGGCCTGGAAGTCCGCGCGGGCCAGCTCGGCGGCGGGCACCTGCGGCTTGGTCGCCTTGTAGGCGGTGCCGGCGAGGGTGGAGGAGATCTCCTCCAGGTAGACCGGGAGGATCTCGTCGCTGAGGCCGAGCGAGCCGCGCAGCTCGGTGACGAACCGGAGCGCGTCGAGGGGGAGCTGTTCGTCGCCCCGGTGACAGCTGATCGACTCGGGGTAGACCTGCCAGTGGTCGAGGGCGAAACGGTCCGCGGTGAAGCGGTACTCGGTGGCGCCGTCGTCGCTGAGCACCCGGTAGCGGGACTCGCCCAGCTCCTGCGGGTTCAGCAGCCGCTCGTGGGCGAACTCGGCGAGGCCCTTGCGGACGAGCGCGCGGTTGGCGGCGGCCCAGCGCTCGGGGGTGAGGTGGGAGACGGGGTTCATCGAGTCTTCCTTCGCGGATACCCCCGGCTTCAGCCGGGGGAGGAAACGTGCTCCCGCGTGAGCGGGCAGGGAAGCCGATTCGCCGCCAGGGCGGATCGGCGTGCACCAAAACCACTGGTGAGGGGCGCCAAACAGGATGGTGGGGCTCAGCTGTCAGTCATCCCGGCTAGGTTTGGATGCATGACGACAGAAGCGATCACGGGGGCGACTGGCCATTGTCGGTACACCTACCGTCTGCGCCTGTCGTCGTCGGCCCGGACCGCACTTGCGGCGGAGTGGGACCGGGCGCGTTGGGTGTGGAACGAGTGCGTCGCCAAGTCCAAGGCCGTGCACGCGCGCAACCGGGCGACCGGCGAGAAGGAGACCTGCGGTCCGGTGCAGCTCGCGGCGATGCTGACCGAGGCCCGTGCCCGTACGCCCTGGCTGGCCGAGGGCGCGTGCGTCCCGCAGCAGCAATCGATACGCGACTTCGGCAAGTCCCGGGCCAAGGCCCTGAAGGACATCAAGGCCAGACTGCCGATGCGGCAGCGGGCCGGGATGCCGAAGTACAAGAAGAAGCGCGAGGCGCTGCCCACCCTCGAATACACCCGCCGCGGGTTCCGCCTCAAAGAGGGCCGGCTGCATCTGGCGGGTGGGATCGTCGTGCGGCCAGTGTGGTCGCGCCGGCTGCCCGAGCCGCCGTCCTCGGTGCGCGTGTACCGGGATGCGGTCGGGCACTGGTGGGCGTCGTTCGTCGTCCCCGCCGTGACCGAGGCCCTGCCCGGGACCGGGCATGTGATCGGGATCGACTGGGGCGTCAAGGAGACCGCCACCACCACGTCCGACGCACACGACCTTCCCCATGCCCAGCACGGGAAGACGGCTGCGCAGAAACTCGCCCGCTACCAGCGGATGACGGCCCGTCGCCGCCCGGCGAAGGGACAGGCCGGATCGAAGGGCTATCGCGAGGCGAAGCGGCAGGCTGCGAAGCTGCACCGCAAGGTCGCCGCCCAGCGCCAGGACACCGGCCGTAAGTGGGCCAAGTCCGTGGTCCGCGATCACGACGCCATCGCCGTGGAGGACTTCCGCCCCGAGTTCCTCGCGAAGACCACCATGGCCCGCAAGGCGGCAGACGCTGCGATCAGCGCCACGAAGAAAGCCCTGGTGGAGATGGCCCGCAAGCACGGGCGCATCGTGCACCTGGTTCACCCCGCGCACACCACCATGGACTGCGCGCAGTGCGGAGCGAGAACCAAGCACGTACTTCCCCTATCCGAACGGACGTATGCCTGCACCGCGTGCGGCGCCGTGTCCCCGAGGGACAAGAACAGCGCCCACGTGATGCTGGTCCGGGCTGGTCTTCAACCCGGCTAGTGCTGATCGTGTAAGACCTGCGCCCCGCCGGGGGGCAGGCAACGTGAGCTAGGAATCCCCCTCGTTTACGAGGGGGAGGAGTCAAATGCGCGCTCCGACGGCGGTGGCGGACTCGAACTGGGCCCGGGTGCAGAAGCTCAGGAGCGCCTTCTTCTCGGGCTTCTGGATCTCGCGCTCGGGGACGAAGCCGACGGCCTCGTTGAGGGCGTGGACGGCCTTGTTGGCGACGTCGGGCTCGACGACCACGCGGGCGGTCGCCGGGTCGGCGAACAGCTCGCGCATGACCTCGGTGATCACCATGCGGGTGAAGCCGTGCACCGGGGTGTCGGTGGGGGCGACGAGGAAGTGCATGCCGACGTCGCCGGGGAGCGGGTCGTACAGGCCGACGAGCTCCAGCCGCGACGGGTCGTACCGCTCCATGAGGATCGCCGGGGTGCCGTCCACGAGCCCGATGAAGGCCTGGTGGTGCGGGTCGGCGGCGAAGGCGGCGTACTCGCGCTCGACGTCCTCGACGGTGGCGTCCTGCATCATCCAGAACGCGGCCTTGGGGTGGGTGACCCAGGCGTGGATCAGCTCCGCGTCCTGGACGGGGTCGAGCGGGCGGAAGCGGACGGTCATACGGCGAACTCCTGGAAAGCGATGGACTTCTCGACGGGGTAGTACTCGGACCCCAGCATCTCGCCGATGATGTACGCGTTGCGGTACGCCCCCATGCCCAGGTCGGGCGAGGTGATCGAGTGGGTGTGGACGCCGGCGTTCTGGAGGAAGACCTCGCGCCCGGTGGTGTCGACCGCGTAGTTGCGGGCGACGTCGAAGCGGCCCTGGCCGTCGAAGCGCAGCCGGTCCTTCAGCGGCTCCAGGAAGGCGGGGACGGCGTACTTGTAGCCGGTCGCGAGGATCAGGCCCTCGGTCTCGATCTCGTACTCCTTCTCCTGCTCCTCCTGGCGGAAGCCGAGGGTGTACGTGCCCGAGGCCTCGTCGTACGCGGCGGTGTGCAGCGCGGAGTTGGTGAGCAGGCGGGTGGGGACCGGGCCGGCGAAGTTCTTCTGGTAGAGCAGGTCGAAGATGGCGTCGATGAGGTCGCCGTTGATGCCCTTGAAGAGGCCCTTCTGCTGGGTCTCCAGGCGGTAGCGGGTCTCCTCGGGGAGCGCGTGGAAGTAGTCCACGTACTCGGGGGAGGTCATCTCCAGGGTGAGCTTGGTGTACTCCAGCGGGAAGAAGCGCGGGGAGCGGGTGACCCAGTTGAGCTTGTAGCCGTGGACGTCGATCTCCGACAGGAGGTCGTGGTAGATCTCGGCGGCGGACTGGCCGCTGCCGACGATCGTGATCGACTTCTTGCGCTGGAGCGCCTCCTTGTTCGGCACGTAGCGCGAGTTGTGGATCAGGTCGCCGCCGAGCTCGCGGCAGGAGTCGGGGAGGTACGGCGGGGTGCCGGTGCCGAGGACGATCCGGCGGGCCAGGAACGTTTCTCCGGCCTCGGTGGCGACGACGTACACCTCGCCGGCCTCGTCGTAGGAGACGGAGGAGACGGTGGTGGAGAAGCGGATCGAGGTGACCCGGTCGGCGGCCCAGCGGCAGTAGTCGTTGTACTCGGCGCGCAGCGGGTAGAAGTTCTCCCGGATGTAGAACGAGTACAGCCGGCCCTTCTCCTTCAGGTAGTTGAGGAAGGAGTACGGCGAGGTCGGGTCGGCGAGGGTCACCAGGTCCGACATGAACGGCGTCTGGAGGTGGGCGCCTTCGAGGAACATCCCCGAGTGCCACTCGAAGCCCGGCTTGGACTCCAGGAAGAGGCCGTTCAGTTCGTCGATGGGCTCGGTGAGGCAGGCGAGGCCCAGGTTGAACGGACCGAGCCCGATCCCGATGAAGTCGTGGATCTCAGCGATCTCAGGCGTGGACAAGGTTCTCTCCCAGGTACTGCTCGGCGTGGCCGGCGATCAGATCGAGGACGGCGGCGATGTCGGCCACCGTGGTCTCGGGGTTGAGCAAGGTGAACTTGAGGTACTGGCGGCCGTCGACCTTGGTGCCGGCGACGACGGCCTCGCCCGAGGCGAAGAGCGCCTTGCGGGCGTGGAGGTTGGCGCGGTCGATCTCGGCGGGCGAGGTGACGGCCTCGGGGACGTAGCGGTAGACGAGGGTGGACAGCTGCGGGTCCACGACCACGTCGTAGCGGGGGTCGGCGGCGAGCAGCTCGTATCCGGCGGAGGCCAGGTCGCAGACCTCGTCGAAGAGCTCGCCGACGCCGTCCGCGCCCATGACCCGCAGGGTCATCCACAGCTTGAGGGCGTCGAAGCGGCGGGTGGTCTGGAGCGACTTGTCGACCTGGTTGGGGATCTGCTCGGCGACGGTGCGCAGCGGGTTGAGGTAGTCCGCGTGGTAGGTCGCGTGGCGCAGGGTGGCCCGGTCGCGGACCAGCACGGCGGAGGAACTGACCGGCTGGAAGAAGGACTTGTGGTAGTCGACGGTGACCGAGTCGGCGTGCTCGATGCCGTCGAGGAGGTGGCGGCGCTTCAGCGAGGCGAGCAGTCCGCAGCCGTAGGCGGCGTCGACGTGCATCCAGGCGCCGTACTCCTCGGCGAGGGCGGCGATCTCGGGCAGCGGGTCGATGGAGCCGAAGTCGGTGGTGCCGGCGGTGGCGACGATCGCCATCGGGACGAGGCCCTCGGCGCGGCAGGCCTCCAGCTCGGCGGCGAGGACGACGGACTGCATCCGCTTGGTCTTGTCGACCGGGACCGAGACGACCGCGTCGCGGCCGAGACCGAGGAGTTTGGCCGACTTCTGGACGGAGAAGTGGCTGCACTCGGAGGAGAAGATCCGCAGCTTCGACAGGTCGTCGGTGCCGGCCTCCTCGCGGGCGATCAGCAGCGCCTGGAGGTTGGACTGGGTGCCGCCGCTGGTGAAGACGCCGTCGGCGAGGGGGCCGAGGCCGATGCGGCCGGTGGTCCAGTCGACGATCTTGCGCTCGATGAGGGTGCCGCCGGCGGACTGGTCCCAGGTGTCGAGGGAGGAGTTGACGGCCGAGAGGACGGCCTCGCCGAGGACGGCGGGGATGACGACCGGGCAGTTGAGGTGGCCGAGGTAGCGCGGGTGGTGGAAGTAGACCGCGTCGCGGAGGTAGACGTCCTCCAGCTCGTCGAGGGCGGCGGAGGCGTCGCCGAGGGGCCGGTCGAGGTCCACGGCGTCGATCACGGGCGCCAGTTCGGCGGGGGTGACGCCGGTGAACGGGCCGCGCGTCGTGGCGAGTTTGGCCGCCACCCGCTCGACCCCTTCGGTGACGGAGCGTCGGTAGCTCTCCGCCGTCGTGTCGTTGAGCAGGTGCGAACGCATGTGGGGGCCCTTCCGGGGATGAGGACGCGGGACACGCACCCGTGGGTGCAGAAGTAAAGTTAGCCTAACCTAATTTTGTACGACAACGGCCCCCCGACCGGTGAAGGTTGAGGGGCCGTGAGGTGAAGCGGCCGGCTACTGCGCCGCGTCCCCCTCCGCGTCCTGCGCCGTCTCGTCCGGCACCTCGCGCAGGGCGTCCTCCGACAGCCCCTTGCGCCAGTAGCCGACGAAGGTCACCCGGCGGCGGTCGAGCCCGCGCTCGCGCACGAAGTGCCGCCGCAGCGCCTTCACCGCGCCGGACTCGCCCGCGATCCACACGTACGGCGACTCCCCGGGCAGCTCGGCGCCCGCGACCGCCTCCAGGCCGGAGGGAGCGCCCTCCTCCCGGACCAGCCAGGTGACGGTGGCGTCCGCCTCCGTCCTCAGCTCCGTCCGGTCGCCGGAGTACGGCACTTCGAGGAAGACCCGGGCACGGGTCTCGGCCGGCAACCACTCCAGGATCGCGGAGGCGGCGGGCAGCGCCGTCTCGTCGGCCCAGACGAGCACCGAGTCGGCGTCCTCGGGGAGCCGGAAGCGGACCCCGGTGTTGTCGGCGACCGCCGGGCCGAGCACGACCACCCGGTCACCGGGCTTGGCGTGCTGCGCCCAGCGGCAGGCCGGGCCGCCGTCCTCGTGGACGGCGAAGTCGATGTCGACCTCGTTCACGGGGTCCGTGCGCTGGGCGCGGACGGTGTACGAGCGCATCACGGCCCGGACGTCGTCGGGCATGGCCCGCCAGGCGCCGAGGATCCCGTACATGTCGGGGTCGTCCAGCGGCGGGAGGACGGGCGCCTCCTGGCCGGGGTGCGGCAGGAAGAGGGAGAGCGACTGGTCGCGGCCCCCGGCGGCGAAGCCCTCGAGGTCCTCGCCGGTGAAGGTGACGCGGACCAGCGACGGGCCGAGCCGCCGTGTCCGGTCGACCTGGAGGGAGAAGAACTGGAACGGGGCGGTCTCGGCGGTCGTCATCGGGTCAGGACACCTTCTTCGCGTTCTCCAGGGCGGTGGCCAGGTCCTCCAGGAGCGGGGCGCACTTGGCGTAGGAGTAGACGGGCTCGGTCACGCGCGGGAAGACCTGGCCGGCCTTGACGGCGGGCAGCGCGGCCCAGGTCGGCTTGGCCTTCAGCTGCTCCGGCTGGAGGGTGCCGGTGCGGTTGTCGAGGAGGATGACGTCGGCCTTGTACTTGTCGACGTTCTCCCAGCTGAGGAGCTCGAACCAGCCGGACGGGTCCAGCTTCTCCGGGGTGACGAGGTTGACGCCCAGTTCCTGGAAGAAGAGGGTGTCCGTCGGACGCACCGGGGTGGAGACGTAGAAGGTCGCCGGCGCACCGGAGCCGATGAGGACCTTGATGTCCTTCTTGCCCTGGGCGACCTTGCGCAGGCGCTCGGCGGCGGCCTCGAAGCGGGCCTTGTCCTTCTTCACCTGCTCGCTGTTGACGTCGGCGCCGAGGGAGGCGGCCAGGTCGGCGTGGCGCTGGAGGACGGACGGCATGGACTTGCCGGCGGCCCACAGGGCGACGCTCGGCGCGATCTTCAGGATCTTGTCCTTCTGCTCCTCCGGCACGTACCAGAGGGCGTCCTTCTCCCACATGTCGGTGATGAGGACCTCGGGCTGGAGCTTGAGGTACTCCTCGATGTTGAACTCGCCCCAGACGTTGCCGATGACCTTCACCTTGGTGATGTCGAGGTCGCCGGCCTGGACGTCGGGCTTCTTCGCCTTGGTCTTCGGGTCCTCGACGTAGGTCGGGCCGAAGACGCCCGCGACCTCGACGCCGAAGTCCTTGAGCGCGGCGGCCGTGCCGGTGAAGGCGACGATGTTCTTCGGCGTCGCCTTGGTCTTCACGGTCTGGCCGCGGTCGTCCTTGAACTCCCAGGAGCCGGACTTGGCGGAGGCGGAGGCGGCGCCCGCGTCCTTCTTGTCGCCGTCGCCACAGGCGGCGAGCACGGCGCCGAGCCCGAGGGCGCCGCCCGCGGCGAGGATGCCGCGGCGGGTGAGGGAGGTGGCTCGGGCGTTGCTGGGCATGGCGGGTTCGCTTTCGATACGTGCCGGGGTCGGCCTGATCAAGTCGAGGGTAGGTTAGCCTAACCTCATTGCGATCAGTAGGGCCGGGGCCAGGAGGTCTGCGTCACACCCCGACCGGCCCTCCCGCGCCGCCCCGCACCCCGCTTCACGCCACCGACTCCCCTCTTTCCCGGACACCGCCACACCTGTCGGCACCCCTGCTTCCGGTCAAGGTCTGGACCAAAACCCCTTTTGAAGCCGATGATCATGCGGCCCCTGCCCGATTTCGGGCAGGATTCTTGCGAGAACTCGCGATTACCCCTCAATATTCATGGGTGCTCGAACGCCGCCCGTCCCATGACGACCTCATCGACCATCTGGTCCGAAGCACCGCGCTCCAGCGCGGTGAGGCCGCCCGGGTGGTGCTCGACGTGCTGGCGTACTTCGACGAGACCACCGAGGAGTTCGTCCGGCGCCGCCACCGCGAACTGCAGTCCGGCGGAGCGGTGAACGCGGAGATCTTCGAACGGATCTCCGCCGAACTGCCGCACCGGGCCGTCGCGCCGCCGGAGCTCTCGCTGCGGCAGCTGCGCCGGATCGTCTACGGGTAGTCCGGCCCCGGCCGGATCCGAACAGCACCATCACCACCAACCGGAGGGGTTTCCTTTATGTGCGGAATTGTCGGTTACATCGGTAAGCGCGACGTGGCGCCGCTGCTCCTGGAGGGCCTGGCCCGCCTGGAGTACCGCGGCTACGACTCCGCCGGCCTCGTCATCAACAGCCCGAAGAGCGCGGCGCTGAAGATGGTCAAGGCCAAGGGCCGGGTCCGCGACCTGGAGGCCCGCGTCCCCAAGCGCTTCACCGGCACCACCGGCATCGCGCACACCCGCTGGGCCACCCACGGCGCCCCGAGCGACCACAACTCGCACCCGCACCTGGACCCCGAGAACAAGGTCGCCGTCGTCCACAACGGCATCGTCGACAACGCCCAGGAGCTCCGCGCCAAGCTGGAGGCCGACGGCGTCGTCTTCGCCTCCGAGACCGACACCGAGGTCATCACCCACCTCGTCGCCCGCTCCCAGGCCGAGACCCTCGAGGACAAGGTCCGCGACGCGCTCAAGGTCATCGAGGGCACCTACGGCATCGCCGTCATGCACGCCGACTTCAACGACCGCATCGTCGTCGCCCGCAACGGCTCCCCGGTCATCCTCGGCATCGGCGAGAAGGAGATGCTGGTCGCCTCCGACGTGGCCGCGCTCATCGCCCACACCCGCCAGGTCGTCACCCTCGACGACGGCGAGATGGCCACCCTCAAGGCCGACGACTTCCGCACCTACACGGTCGCGGGCGCCTCCACCACGGCGACCCCCGAGACCGTCGAGTGGGAGGCCGCCTCCTACGACATGGGCGGCCACGACACGTACATGCACAAGGAGATCTCCGAGCAGCCCGACGCGGTCGACCGCGTGCTGCGCGGCCGGATCGACGACCGCTTCTCCACCGTGCACCTCGGCGGGCTCAACCTCGACCCGCGCGAGGCCCGCACCATCCGCCGCATCAAGATCCTCGGCTGCGGCACCTCGTACCACGCCGGCATGATCGGCGCCTCCCTCATCGAGGGCATGGCCCGCATCCCCGCCGACGCCGAACCGGCCTCCGAGTTCCGCTACCGCAACCCGGTCGTGGACCCCGACACGCTGTACATCGCCGTCTCCCAGTCCGGTGAGACGTACGACGTGCTCGCCGCCGTCCAGGAGCTCAAGCGCAAGGGCGCCCGCGTCCTCGGCGTGGTCAACGTGGTCGGCTCCGCCATCGCCCGCGAGGCCGACGGCGGCGTCTACGTCCACGCCGGCCCCGAGGTCTGCGTCGTCTCCACGAAGTGCTTCACCAACACGGTGGTCGCCTTCGCGCTCCTCGCCCTCCACCTCGGCCGCATCCGCGACCTGTCCGTCACCGACGGCAAGCGGATCATCGAGGGCCTGCGCAAGCTGCCCGCGCAGATCGAGGAGATCCTCAAGGACGAGGAGGAGATCAAGCGCCTCGCCGCCGAGTACGCCGGCGCCCAGTCGATGATGTTCATCGGCCGCGTCCGGGGCTACCCGGTCGCCCTGGAGGCCTCCCTCAAGCTGAAGGAGATCTCCTACATCCACGCCGAGGCGTACCCGGCCTCCGAGCTGAAGCACGGCCCGCTCGCCCTCATCGAGCCGGCCCTGCCGACGGTCGCGATCGTCCCCGACGACGACCTCCTGGAGAAGAACCGCGCCGCCCTGGAGGAGATCAAGGCCCGCTCCGGCCGCATCCTCGCGGTCGCGCACCAGCCGCAGGAGAAGGCCGACCACACCATCGTGGTCCCGAAGAACGAGGACGAGCTCGACCCGATCCTCATGGGCATCCCGCTCCAGCTCTTCGCGTACCACACCGCCCTCGCCATGGGCCGCGACATCGACAAGCCGCGCAACCTGGCCAAGTCCGTCACGGTCGAGTAGTCGCCCGGCGGGACCTGTCACCCGCCGAGCACGCCACGGTCCCGGGCCTGTCCCCCGGGGCCGTACGCCGGGCCTGTCCCCCGGCGAACCGACCGGACACGAGGAACGGCCCCCGCGCTTCCCAGGAGCGCGGGGGCCGTTCTGCTGTGTCATCAGGGCTCGGTTCGCCTCCGGGGCGCTTCGGCGACCGGCGAAGGTCGCGCGCCCCTTCGGCTCACTCGCCGGGCGCGGGGTTACGCCGCTGCCGCCGTGCTGCCGCGGCTCGCGCGGCCCAGGGCCGTCGGCCAGCCGGCGACCGCCGCCGTGGCGCCGTACCAGGCGGCGAGCCCGGCGAGGGCGGCCACCCAGCCACCCGCCTTGCCCAGGCCCTCGTTGCCCGCCAGGGCGGCGATGCCCGAGAGCAGCAGGGCGAGGAACAGCAGGCCGTACACGCCCTGCCCGAAGGCGCCGCCGCCCTTGGCGGCCAGCGTCAGCGTGAGCGCCAGGAGCGCCCACAGGAGCAGGAAGAGTCCGGCGGCGTCCGCCGAGGCCCCGCCGCCGACTCCGGTCCCCCAGGTGAACCAGAAGGCGCCGAGCGCCGCGAAGGCCGTGCCGTCGCCGGTGCTGCCCGCGCGCAGGGCGAGCAGGCCGACCAGGAAGAGCGCCACGCCGCCGACCCAGGTGGCGAGGCCCGCGGCATCGGCTGCCGCGACGTTGTCGATCACACCGGTGCCGCCCAGGCCGAAGGCCAGGAGGGTCAGTCCGAGTGCGAGGTTTCCGAGGGTGGAGGTGCCGTTCCCCGACGCGACGTCCTTGTTCACGTGGGGCTCCCTTCGAACGGGCGGTGGTGCCGCCTGAGCTGCTGTGTTCCGGTGCTCTTTAACTACCCTTCACAAGCACACAAATCACCTGAGCCGGGCGTGATTTATCGCCGCGCAAAGGGAGTTGGGGGAGGGGCGGGTGGGACGGGAGCCGGTCCGCGGCCCGTTACGGGATGACGATCACGGGGCGCTGCGCGCGCCGCGCCAGCCGCCCGGCCACCGAGCCGAAGATCCGCCCGACGATCCCGTGCGTGGAGCCGACCACGATCGCGTCGGCCGAGTACTCGCGGCCGACCTCCTCCAGCTCGTGGCAGATGTCCCCGCCGCGCTCCACCAGGATCCACGGCACCTCGGAGAGGTGGTCCGCGCAGGCCAGCTCCAGACCGAGGACCTCGGTGCGGTGGTCGGGGACGTCGACGAAGACCGGCGGCTCGCAGCCCGCCCACACGGTGGTGGGGAGCCGGTTCGCGACGTGCACGATGATCAGCCCGGAGCCGGAGCGCCGGGCCATGCCGATGGCGTACGCCAGGGCGCGCTCACTGGACGTGGAGCCGTCGAAGCCGACGACCACCCCGTGCCGGAAGGCCGGGTCGCAGGCGTGGCGTGGCTGTTCCACCGCGAGGGGGTCGACCGTGGAGTCGGCGACGCGCTTGCGGTCCGCGGGTTCGGAGAAATCGTGACCGGCCATCGGTGTCTCGGCTAGGGAGGTCCTCGTGGGAAGGGACGGGGGAGGGAGCGGAACAACGGGTGGCGGCGGAGCTGTGTCCGGGAATCATCTTCCCAAGCCCATACCCGCAAGGGTACGGCGACACTCCTCTCCTGCCCAGGGCCCGCCGTGCCGCGCCCGGCGTGCCGACCGCTCGTGCGCGGGTCGGTGCGCGCGGTCCTCTCGGAGGATGCACGAAGGGTTCACCATCTGGCAATGCCGGATGTGCCCTACAGGCGTCCCCCGGCCGGGTCCCGAGGGCCGAACGGGCGTCGCTCAGGGTGACCGGAGCGTTCCGTTCCTCGTTCCCCACAGGTCCGGATCACCGTCGCTGGGAGCCCGCCCGTGCCCGCACCGTCCACCCCCGCCTCCGCCGCGCCCGTCCCCTCCGTCCGCCCCGTCCGCTCCCGCCGCCGCGCCCGGGTACCGGGCCCCGCGGCGCCCTTCGCCCCGGAGACGGGCGGGCCGGCGGGGTCCGCGGCGGGCGGACGGGCGGAGCCGGGGGCGTCCGGCGGGGGGCTCGCGGACCCCGCGGGCGACGTGGTCCGCTGGGCGGTGTTCTGCTGCGCCCTCGTGCCGCTGGTCCTGCTCGCCTTCGGCACCTCGCTGGGCGGGGCCGGCGGGACCGCCCTCGGGCTCGCCTCCGTGACGGCCGCCTGCCGGCTGCTGCTGCGCCGGGCGGAGCGGGGACTGCGCGCGGAGGGTCCGGGGGGCCGCCACCGGGGCTGAGCGGACGCCCCCGGAGCCCCTGGAGTTGACAGGTTCGCACAGCCGATCCCATATGTTTTCAGCCAACTTGAAGTTCCCGGCGCGTCCTTGCCGAAACGGTACGCCCATGCCCGCCCGCTCCCCCGCGAAAGCCCCGCCTCCCAGGGCCGCACCCCTCGCGGACGGCCACTTCTCCCCCTCCGGGCCCCGCCCGGGGGCGGCGCGGGCACACGCCCGGGGATCGATCGCTTCACGCCAAGTGGCCTTGTCGACAATCTGCCGGATCTCGAACTTGTCACGCCGGCGGCACCGGACACAGTAGATTCGATCATGGGTACCGACGACTGGGGTCTCGTGCAGAACCGAGGGGAAACGTGGCACAGCGACACGACCAGGGAGACGCGAACACCGAGGGGAACTTAGCGCCATGAGCCAGGACTCCGCCGCACCGGAGGCGGCACGGAAGCTGTCCGGGCGCCGCCGTCGCGAAGTCGTCGCGGTGCTGTTGTTCAGCGGCGGCCCCATCTTCGAGAGCTCCATCCCGCTCTCCGTGTTCGGCATCGACCGGCAGGACGCCGGCGTTCCGCGCTATCGGCTGCTCGTCTGCGCGGGAGAGGAGGGCCCCCTGCGGACCACGGGCGGGCTCGAACTCACCGCGCCGTACGGCCTGGAGGCGATCGGCCGCGCCGGGACGGTCGTCGTCCCGGCCTGGCGCTCGATCACCTCGCCGCCACCGCCGGAAGCGCTCGAAGCCCTGCGCAGGGCACACGAGGAAGGGGCCAGGATCGTCGGGCTCTGCACCGGCGCGTTCGTCCTCGCGGCGGCCGGCCTGCTCGACGGCCGACCGGCGACCACGCACTGGATGTACGCGCCGACGCTCGCCAAGCGCTACCCGTCGGTCCACGTGGACCCGCGGGAGCTCTTCGTCGACGACGGGGACGTGCTGACCTCCGCCGGCACCGCGGCCGGAATCGATCTGTGTCTGCACATCGTGCGGACCGACCACGGCACGGAGGCCGCGGGCGCCCTGGCGCGCCGGCTGGTCGTCCCGCCGCGGCGCAGTGGCGGTCAGGAGCGCTACCTCGACAGGTCTTTACCGGAGGAGATCGGCTCCGACCCGCTCGCCGAGGTCGTGGCCTGGGCGCTGGAGCACCTCCACGAGCAGTTCGACGTGGAGACCCTGGCGGCCCGTGCGTACATGTCACGGCGGACCTTCGACCGCCGTTTCCGTTCGCTGACCGGCTCCGCGCCGCTCCAGTGGCTGATCACCCAGCGGGTGCTCCAGGCGCAGCGGCTCCTGGAGACCTCGGACTACTCGGTGGACGAGGTCGCGGGGCGCTGCGGCTTCCGCTCGCCGGTGGCGCTGCGCGGCCACTTCCGGCGGCAGCTCGGCTCCTCGCCGGCGGCCTACCGGGCGGCGTACCGGGCCAGGCGGCCCCAGGGCGAGCCCTCGACGGCCGTCCTGGAGTCGGCGGTGCCCGCGCAGGTGGTGGCGGGAATCCGCCGCCCCGGGGTGTCGCTGGAGCCCGGCAAGCCGCCGGGCGACGCCTACACGCCGGGCCGGCCCGCCCTGCCGGGCCAGCGCAGCGCGCCGTAGCCGCCGGTGCCGGCACGGCGTGGACGCCCACCTGACGGGGCCGCCCACGCCGCCGGCGCCGAGGACCGCCGCCGCCACAAGCGGCGCACCGCAGTACCGACGGGCGCCCGGGGAACACCACCCCCGGGCGCCCGTCGCCCTGCCGGGACCCCGCCGGAGGGACAGGGAACTCCCGCTCCGGACGCCCCCGCGGGCCTCCCCCGGTGCACGGGGCGGTTCTCCCGGGGGCCGGCCGCCTAAGGTAGGACGCATGAACGATCGCATGGTGTGGATCGACTGCGAGATGACCGGGCTCTCGCTGACGGACGACGCACTCATCGAGGTGGCCGCACTGGTCACCGACTCGGAACTGAACGTGCTCGGCGACGGCGTGGACATCGTGATCCGCCCGCCGGACCGCGCCCTGGAGACCATGCCGGAGATCGTGCGCCAGATGCACACGGCCTCCGGGCTGCTCGACGCGCTGCCCGGCGGCACCACGCTGGCCGACGCGGAGGCGCAGGTCCTCGCCTACATCCGCGAGCACGTGAAGGAGCCCGGCAAGGCCCCGCTGTGCGGGAACTCGGTCTCCACCGACCGCGGCTTCCTCGCCCGCGACATGCCCGCCCTGGAGGGCCACCTGCACTACCGGATCGTCGATGTGTCCTCGGTCAAGGAGCTGGCGCGCCGCTGGTACCCGAGGGCGTACTTCAACAGTCCGGAGAAGAACGGCAACCACCGGGCGCTCGCCGACATCCGCGAGTCCATCGCCGAGCTGCGCTACTACCGGGAGGCGGTCTTCGTGCCGCAGCCCGGTCCGGACTCGGAGACCGCGAAGGAGATCGCGGCCCGGCACGTCGTCCCGGCGGAGTAGGACCGCCCGGAAGGGCCCGCTCGCGCACCCGGGGAAAACGTGTGCGCGAGCACCCCTCGGAACCCTGTAGACTTCTTCTCGGCCGGTCAGGGAAACCTTCGGGAGAACCGCCGGTCGTGGTGGGTATAGCTCAGCTGGTAGAGCACCTGGTTGTGGTCCAGGATGTCGCGGGTTCGAGTCCCGTTACTCACCCTGAAGGTCGAGGCCCCGGTTCGGAAGAACCGGGGCCTCGGTCGTTCTCCGGACGTCTCAGCCGCAGCCGAGGACCGTCGGGGGCGGGTTGGAACCCGCCCAGGAGGCGTTGAAGCCGAAGGTCACGGAGCCGCCGGCCGGGACCGTGCCGTTGTACGGGAGGTTCGTCGCCGTCACGGCGGTGCCGGTCTGGGCGACCGTCGCGTTCCACGCCTGGGCGATCCGCTGGCCGGCCGGGTACTCCCAGACGACCCGCCAGCCCGTCAGCGGGGCGGTGCCGGTGTTGCGGACGGTCACCTGGCCGGTGAAGCCGCCGCCCCACTGGCTCTGCACCGTGTACGCGGCGGTGCAGCCCGCCGGGCCGGGCGGCGTGCCCGGGGCGAGGGCCTCGGCGATGCCCGCCCGGGCCGGCTTCGGACTCAGGTTCTCGTCGTACGGCGTGGCCGCGCCCTCGCCCGGGAAGAAGTCCGGGATCCAGGAGTCGGAGTCGGTGAAGCCCCAGACGGTGAGGCCGGCGCAGCGGGTGACGGCCAGACAGGCGCGGGTCACGGCCGCGTAGTCCGCCTTCTGCCGCGCGAGCTTGGCCTCGGTGGCCGGCAGGGTCATCCGGATGTCGAGCTCGGTGATCGCCACGTCGACGCCGAGGTCCGCGAAGCGGCGGAGGTTGGCCTCCATCGTGGACGGGACCTGGCCGAGGATCAGATGGGCCTGGAAGCCGACCCCGTCGATCGGCACGCCCTGCGCGAGGAGCCGCTTGACCAGGGCGTACATGCCGTCGCTCTTGGCGCCGATGCCGTCGGTCGAGTAATCGTTGACGTACAGCTTCGCCGCCGGGTCGGCGGCGCGGGCGGCCCGGAAGGCGTCCGCGACGTACGACTCGCCGAGGGTGGCGCCGAAGACCGACCGGCGCAGGGTGCCGTCCTCGTTCAGGGGCTCGTTGACGACGTCCCAGTGGTCGACGCGGCCCTTGTAGCGGCTCACCTCGGTGGTGACGTGGTCGGTCATGACCGTGCGCAGCGCGTCCGGGGTCCAGGTGCCGTTCTCCACCCAGGACGGGAGCTGGCTGTGCCAGACCAGGGTGTGGCCGCGGACCTCCTGGCCGTGCGCCTCGGCGAAGTCGACGATCCGGTCGGCGCCGGTCCAGGAGTACTGGCCCCGGACGGGCTCGACGGAGCCCCACTTCATCTCGTTGCCGGGGGTGACGGAGTCGAACTGGGCGGCGGCGGTGTCCGCGTACGCCCCGGTGAGCTTCCCGCCGGTGACGGCGGTGCCGAGGTAGATCCCCCGGGCGTCGGCGAGCTCGCGGAGCGGCGCGTCGGCGGCCGAGGCCGTCCCGGCGAGGGTGGGGGTGAGGGCGGCGGCGAGGAGCGCCGCGGTGGCGGTCAGCCGGCGGAACACGGGGCACCTCCGAGGGTGAAGGCGGCGGGTGCGGGGTTGCCGCCGGTCCACGAGCCGGTGAAGCCGAAGGAGGCGGAGGCCCCGGGGGCGACGGCGCCGTTCCAGCCGGCGTTCTTCGCGGTGACGGCGGTGCCGGCCTGGGTGGGCGTGGCGTTCCACATCTGGCCGACGGTCTGCCCGGCGGCGAAGGACCAGCCGAGCGTCCAGCCGTTCCAGGCGGTGGCGGAGGTGTTGGTGACGGTGACGTCGGCCTGGAAGCCGCCCTGCCACTGGTGGGTCACCTTGTAGGAGACCTCGCAGGCGCCCACCGGGTCCGGCGGGTCGGTGGGGTCGGTGTCCCCTCCCCCGCCGGTCTCGCTCGTGTCGCCGTAGACGATGCCGCGGCCGTTGGTGGCGACGTACACCCGGCCGTAGACGCGCGGGTCGCCGGTGATGGTGGCGCCGGTCCAGCCCCACTGGTGGGCGTCGTCGTTGACCCGGACCCAGGTGGCGCCGGCGTCGGTGGAGCGGAAGATGCCGCGGACGCCGCCGATCTTCGCGCTGGAGTAGAGCGCCGGGTAGGAGGCGTTCGGGGCGGCCTTGCCGAAGCCGATGGCGTCGGCCTGGTCGACGCCGGCGACCCGGGTGAAGGCGGCGCCGCCGTCGGTGGAGTGCCACAGGCCGTACGCGGCGTCGGGGGCGCCGCCCGCGAGCCAGATGTCGCCCTTCTTCCCGGGGACGGCCTTGAAGCGGACGTTGCCCTTGGCGGGCAGCCCGGTGGCCCTGGCGGTGAAGGTGAGGCCGCCGTCGGTGGAGGCGTAGAAGGTGCCGCCGTGGAAGCCGTAGAAGGTCTTCGGGTCGACGCGGTCGGACTCGACGGTGGCGCCGGCCGGGATGCCGGTGGCGGCCGTCCAGGAGGTGCCGAAGCCGGTGGCGGCGTGGACGCCGGCGGTGCCCTCGGGGCTCCAGACGAAGCGGCCGCCGTCGGCGGCCGCGGCGACCGTGCCGCCGCCGGTGACGCCCGCGGGTTCCTTCCCCGCGAACCAGTTCGCGCCGTTGTCGGTGGAGAAGGCGACCCGCGGCCCGCCGTCGAGGTGGCCGGAGCGGACGAGCGTGTTCGGGTTCGTCTCGGCGTAGTCGAGGCTGGTCGTCGACGTGAAGTTCGGGGAGGTGAACATCATCGGCGGGACGGCCGACAGGTCGGTGTGGCGGAAGCCGCCGACGTCGCCGAGGGCGCTGATCAGCGGGGCGCCGGAGGGCGGCGCGACCAGGTCGAGGACGGCGGTCTCCTCCAGGCCCTTCACCATGGGCCTGATGGTGAAGTTCGTGTTCGTGTCCCACTTGGTGAGCTCGGTGGTGCCGTAGACGGTGGCGCCGGTGCCGTACAGCATCCGGTTCGAGTCGAAGGGGTCGATCTCCAGGGCCTCGGTCATCCAGCCGAGCTTGGGGGTCTGCTCGGGCGGGGTGGGGTTGCCGCCCCAGGTCAGCCACGGGACGGAGGAGACGTCCATGGTGTAGCGGTCGGCGCGGGTGGGGTACGACGCGTAGTCCCAGGCCTTGGTCCAGGTGGAGCCGGAGTCGGTGGTGCGGAAGATCTGGGTGTCGGGCCACCAGGAGCTGTAGGCGGAGACCATGACCGTGCCGGGCCGCTGCCGGTCGACGGTGAGGCCGCTGAAGCCGTGGTGGGTGTCGGCCTCGGCGACGGGGCTGATGTCCTTCCACGCCCCGGTGGCGGTCGCGTACCGGTACACCTTGCCCTTGCCGCCGTCGTACGGGCCCGCCGTGTCGCTGTACGCGAGGTAGAGGTAGCCGTTCTCGGCGTCGAGGACGCCCTTGTGGGCGAGGTATCCGGTGGGCTGGCCGGCGAGGCGGGTCCAGGTGGCGCCCGCGTCGGCGGAGCGGTAGACGGCGTTCTCCTTGTCGCCGACGCCGACGTAGATCGTCTTCGTGGCGCTGCCCGCCGTGCCGGTGGACTCGTCGAAGGTGACCCAGACGATGCCCTGCTCGTCGGAGTTGTAGCCGCTGGTGTCGGTGGGGTCCTGCTGGTAGTTGCCGGGGTTGGTGAAGGAGGTGACCTTCGCCCAGGTGGCGCCGGAGTCGGTGGAGCGCCAGAGGCCGTTGCCGCTGGGGGCGCCGAGGTAGAGGATCCGGTTGTCGTGCGGGTCGACGGCCAGGCGCTCGCCCATGCCGCGGCCCGGCATGTTGCCGCCGAGCTTGAAGGGGAGGTCGGCGCGCTGCCAGGTGGCGCCCCGGTCGGCGGAGCGCAGGACGGCGCCCGTGCCGGGGTCCCAGTCGTTGGTGTACGTGCCGACGGCGGCGTACACCTTGTCGGGGTCGGCGGAGTCGGAGGCGAGGGAGACGACGCCGGTGTGGCCCCAGTCGTCCCAGCCGACGTGGTCGAGGAACGGGATCCAGGAGGAGGCGGACTGGTCCCAGCGGTAGGCGCCGCCGATGTCGGTGCGGGCGTAGAGGAGGTTCTTCTCGGTCCGGTTGAAGACCAGGCCGGGGACGAAGCCGCCGCCGTCGACGCGGACGTTCTTCCAGGTGTAGGCGGCGGACGCGGCGGCCCGGGCCGGTGGGGGCGCCGGTGCGGCGGTCTCGGCGGCGCCGGCCGGAAGGGCGCCGGCGAGGAGCCCGCCCGTGAGGGCCAGGCCCGCGAGCCCCGCGAGGAGTCGTGGTCTGCGCATGGGTATCCCGTCGGGAAGTGAGGTATGGGAGCGCTCCCACTATCCGAGCCCTGTCAGAACACGGTCAATACACGGGAACCGTCGAAGACGTTCGACGACGCGGAGCGACCGGTGGGCCGAACGGGTGAGGCGCGCCCGGACCCCGGCGCCGCCCCGTCGGCCGTCCCTCCCCCGCCGCCTACGGTCGGGGCCATGGGGCGGAGGAACGGGACACCACGACGGACCGGCGCTCGCACCCGCGTCCTGGCGCTGCTGCTCGCCGCGGCGCTGCTCGGCGGCTGCGCGGACGACCCGCCGGTGCCGCCGGCGGCCGGCGCCGGCGAGGCCGTCGACGGCTCGGGGCGGCCGGTCACGCTCACCGTCGGCGTGTACGGCACCTTCGGACTCGAGGAGGCCGGGCTTTACGACACGTACATGCGGCTCCACCCGGACGTGGCGATCCGGCAGACCTCCCTCGCCCGCGCCGACGTCTACTACCCGCAGCTGCTCACCCACCTCACGGCCGGCGCGGGCCTCGCCGACGTCCAGGCCGTCGAGGTCGGGAACATCGCGGAGGTCGTCGACACCCAGGCCGGCCGGCTCGTCGACCTGGCCCGCGCGCCCGGGGTGCGCGAGACCGACTTCCTGCCCTGGAAGTGGGCGCAGGCGCGGACGGAGGACGGACGGGTCCTGGGGCTCGGCACCGACATCGGGCCGCTGGCCGTCTGCTACCGCAAGGACCACTTCGCCGCCGCCGGGCTGCCCACCGACCGGGAGGAGGTGGGGCGGCTGTGGGCCGGGGACTGGGAGAAGTACCTGGAGACGGGCCGCCGGTTCGCCGCCCGGGCGCCCGGGGGCGTGGCCTTCACCGACTCGGCGTCCGGGGTGATGGGCGCCGTGATCTCCGGCGCGGGGCTGCGCTACTACGACGCCGGGGGGCGGCTCGTGGTGGCGGCCAACCCGGCGGTGCGGGCCGCATGGGACCTCGGCGCGCGGTTCGCGGAGCACGGGCTGACCGCCCGGCTCCAGCAGTTCACCCCCGACTGGGACCAGGGCTTCGCGCACGGCCGGTTCGCCTCGATCGCCTGCCCGGCGTGGATGCTCGGCTACATCCAGGACAAGGGCGGCCCGGACGGGAAGGGGAAGTGGGACATCGCGAGGGCCCCCCGGCCGGGGAACTGGGGCGGCTCCTTCCTGGTCGTCCCGGCCGCCGGCCGGCACGTCGAGGAGGCGGCCGAGCTGGCGGCCTGGCTGACCGCTCCGGAGCAGCAGGCGGTGCTCTTCGAGCGGCGCGGCAGCTTCCCGAGCGCCGAGGCCGCCTTCGGGCTGCCGCAGGTGCGGGGGGCCCGGCACCCGTACTTCGGGGACGCGCCGGTGGGCCGGATCTACTCGGCGGCGGCCAGGGGGTGCCGGTGGCGCCGGTCGGGCCGAAGGACGGGCTGGTGAACACGATCCTCTCCGACACCGGGATGCTCCAGGTCGACCAGACGGGACGCTCGCCCGACTCGGCGTGGCGGGCGGCGATGAAGGCCATCGACAACGCGCTGGACCGGTGAGTCCGATGGCCGAGGAGGTGGTGGAGCGGGTGCTCGCGCCGGTGGTGCCGGCGGGCCGGGGCAGGCGGGAGCGGCGGGAGCGGCTCGGCCGGCTGCGGTCGCGCTCGGCGCCGTACGTGCTGGTCGCGCCGTTCTTCGTGCTGTTCGCGGCCTTCGGGCTGTTCCCGCTGGTGGCGACGGCGTGGACCTCGTTGTTCCGGGTGGAGCTGACGGCGCCGGAGGCCCGGGAGTGGGTGGGCGCGCACAACTACGCCCGGTTGCTCACCGACGAGTTCTTCTGGAACGCGCTGGCCAACACGGTGCTGATCGGGGTCCTCGCCACCGTCCCGCAGCTGCTGCTCGCGCTCGGCGTGGCACACCTCCTGGACGCGCGGCTGCGCGGGCGGCTCTTCTTCCGGGTGGCGGCGCTCGCCCCGTACGCGACCTCGGTGGCGGCGGCGACGCTGGTCTTCGCGCTGTTCTACGGGCGGGACCAGGGGATGGTGAACTGGGCGATCGGGCTGGTCGGGCTCGACCCGGTGGACTGGCAGAACGGGCCGTGGGCGTCGAAGTTCGCGGTCGCGTCGATCGTGATCTGGCGCTGGACCGGCTACAACGCGCTGATCTACCTGGCGGCGATGCAGACGATCCCGCACGAGCTGTACGAGGCGGCGGCCCTCGACGGGGCCGGCCGGTGGCGGCGGTTCCGGCACGTCACCCTGCCGGGGCTGCGGCCGGCGCTGGCGTTCACCGGGCTCGTGTCGACGATCGGCGCGGTGCAGCTCTTCGGCGAGCCGCTGCTCTTCAGCAGCGGGGCGGGCGCCTCGGGCGGCGCCGACCACCAGTACCAGACGCTCGGGCTCTACCTGTACGAACAGGGCTGGGTGAACCTGCACCTGGGGCGGGCGGCGGCGATCGCCTGGGCGATGCTGCTGCTCCTGGTGGTGGTCTTCGGGCTCGTGCGGCTCGCCCGCGGGAGGGGTGCGCGGTGAGCGGCCGGGACGCGGCACCGGAGTCGTACGAGCGGGGCGGGTGGGGTACGTACCTGCTCCTGGCGCTGTTCACGGCGGTGTCCGTCTTCCCGCTGCTGTGGACGGCGGTCGCCGCCTCGCGGACGAGCGGGCGGCTCGCCCAGTCGCCGCCGCCGTTCCGGTTCGGGCGGAACCTGCCACGGAACCTGTCGGTGGCCTGGAGCGAGGGCGGGATGGGCGAGGCCCTCGCCAACACCGCGGTGGTGGCGGGGTCGGTGGCGGTGGGGACGGTGCTCTTCTCGACGCTCGCCGGTTTCGCCTTCGCCCGGCTGCGGTTCCGCCTCCGCGGGCCGCTGCTGCTCCTGGTGGGGGCGACGATGCTGGTGCCTCCGCAGCTCGGGGTGGTGCCGCTCTACCTGCTGGTCGCCCGGCTCGGCTGGACCGACCAGCTCCAGGCGGTGGTGCTGCCCTCGCTGGTCTCGGCCTTCGGCGTCTTCTACATGCGCCAGCACCTGCGCGGCGCGCTGCCGCCGGAGCTGCTGGAGGCGGCGCGGATGGACGGGGCGGGGACGGGCCGGGTGGTGTGGCACCTGGTGCTGCCGGCGGCACGGCCGGCGATGGCGGTCCTGGGGATGCTGTCCTTCGTGGCGGCGTGGAACGACTTCTTCTGGCCGGTGCTCGCGCTCACCCAGACCGGCAACCCGACGGTGCAGGTGGCGCTGACGGGGCTCGGCCGGGGCTATGTGCCGGACACCTCGGTGGTGATGGCGGGGGCGCTGCTCGGGACGCTGCCGCTCCTGGTGGTGCTCGCGCTGTTCGGGCGGCAGATCGTGGGCGGGGTGATGCGGGGGGCGGTGAAGGGGTGAGGGGGCGCGGGGTGACGGGGGCCACAGGGGGGTGTTCACCCGGACGGGCGCGGCGACGGCTCCCTGTCGATCTTCCGCTGTTAGCGTCCACTTATGTCCGCTATCAAAGGTTTTACTCCCATGTGGGCGGGGTGAGGCCGGATGGGTGTGCTGCGCGACCATCCCGAACTCGCCCTCTTCGTCTGCCTCGCCGCGGGTTACCTCCTCGGCAAGCTCCGGGTCGGCCCCATCACGCTCGGCGGCATCTGCGGGACGCTGATCGTCTCGCTGCTCATGGGCGCCTGGGCGAAGGTCACCGTCTCCGACGACGTGAAGACGATCTTCTTCGCGCTCTTCATCTTCTCGCTCGGCTATCTGGCCGGACCCCAGTTCTTCGCCAACCTCAACAAGAAGAGCCTGCGCTTCTTCACCCTCTGCCTCATCGAGGTCGTCTGCGTCGTCGGCATCGCCCTCGGGCTCGCCGAGGCCTTCGACCTGGACGTCGGCACCGCCGCCGGCATCCTGGCGGGCGCGGCCACCGAATCCGCGGTCGTCGGCACGGCCACGGAGGCCATCGGCAAGCTCTCCGACCTGACCCAGGAGCAGATCACCCAGTACCAGGGCCACGTGGCCACCGCGTACACGGTCTGCTACCTCTTCGGCCTCATCACCATCGTGATCTACACCAGCCAGATCATGCCGATGCTGCTGCGGATCAACCTCCGCGACGCCTCCCGCGAGCTGTGGGAGAAGATGCGGGGCACCGGCGGCGGCCTGGAGGACGACGAGCGCGAGGCGCTGCCCGGCATGGTCGGCCGCACCTTCCTCGTCACCCTCGCCGACGGCGCCAAGGTCTCCGACCTGGAGCGGCGGTTCGGCAACCGGGTCACCGTCGAGGCGGTGAAGCGGGGCAGCCGGATCCTCACCCCGCCGCCGCCCGGCTTCGAGCTGACCCTCTCCGACCTGGTCCTCGCGGTCGGCCGGCGGGCCAACATCATCGAGGCGGGCCGGCAGATCGGCCCCGAGACCCCGGCCGTGCCGGGCCTCGACACCCCGCTCGCCACCCAGCAGGTCTCCCTCACCGACAAGTCGGCCGCCGGCAAGTCCCTGGACCAGCTGACCACCGAGCACCCGGAGATCGCCTCCGGCGGCGTCTACGTGACGGACGTGCTGCGGAACGAGTCGCACCTGCCCGCCACCCCGGAGACCGTCGTCCAGCGCGGTGACGTGCTCACCCTGGTGGGCGCCCGCTCCTCGCTCGGCAGGCTCGCCTCCAAGGTCGGCTCGATCGTGAAGAACGACGCGACCGACTTCATCTACCTGGGCCTCGGCATCGCCGCCGGCTCCCTCCTCGGGCAGGTCGTGGTGGAGTTCGGCGACGTCCCGATGTCGCTGGGCACCGGCGGCGGCTGCCTCATCTCCGGTCTGCTCTTCGGCTGGTTCCGCTCCCGCACCCAGACCTTCGGCGCCTTCCCGCCGCAGGCCGCGACCACGCTCAAGGACATGGGCCTGGCCATCTTCATCGCCTGCACCGGGCTCGTCTCCGGCCCGCAGGCGTGGCCGCTGCTCAAGGAGTACGGGGCGCTGCTGCCGTTCGCGGGCATCGCCATGGTCCTCGTACCGGCGACGATCTCGCTGGTCGTCGGCCGCAAGCTGCTGAAGATCGAGAAACCGCTGCTGATCGGCGCCATCGCGGGCCAGCAGTGCTCGACGCCGGCGATCACCTCGGTCACCCAGGTCGCGCAGAGCTCGGTCCCGATGCTCGGCTACACGATCACGTACACCCTCTCCAACTTCCTGCTCCCGCTGACCGGCCCGCTGCTGGTCGGCATCCTCGGAGCCTGAGAGGCGGCCTCCCCCTCCATGATCGACTTCCTGAACCGGAACGTCTTCCACCCCCACCCCGAGCTGCTCGTCTTCCTCACGGTCGCCCTCGGCTTCCTCTTCGGGAAGCTGCGCTACCGGGCGATCGCGCTGGGCGCCGTGACCGGCTGTCTCGTGGCGGGGCTGCTGCTCGGTGCCCAGTTCGAGATCACCGTCGACGCGACGGTGAAGAACCTCTTCTTCACGCTCTTCCTCTTCGCCCTCGGCTACAAGGTCGGCCCCCAGTTCTTCCGGGGCCTGAAGAAGGACGGGCTGCCGCAGGTCGTCAACGCGCTCGTCGTCTGCGTCACCGGCCTGCTGGTCTCCTGGGGCTTCGCCGTGATGCTCGGGTACGGCCCCGGGCTCTCCGCCGGCCTGCTCGGCGGCGCGCTCACCCAGTCCGCCGTCATCGGCGTCGCCCAGGACGCCATCGGCAACCTCCCGGGCCTGTCCGCCGACCAGATGAAGTCCGAGGAGAACCTGGTCGCCATCGGCTACGCGGTCACCTACCCGCTCGGCACGATCCTCTGCGCCGTCCTCCTCGCCAACGTCCTCCCCCGGCTCTACAAGCGGGACCTGGCCGCCGAGTCCGCCGCCCTCGCCAAGGAACTGGACGCCCCCGGCGACAACCCCGACCTCGCCGAGGGCTACTACGAGGTCGTGCTCCGGGCGTACACGATCCGGCGCCCCGACCTCGTCGGCCGCACCGTCGACGACTTCGAGAACCAGCAGAAGGAGCTCGGTCACCGCATCTACCTCACCCGGGTGCGGCGCGACGGCACGGTCCTCCCCCACGACCAGGGGACCGTGCTCCGCGAGGGCGACACCGTCGCCGTCTCGGCGCTGCGCGGCTCCCTCGTCGACTTCGACGCCCGCACCCACATCGGCCCCGAGACCGACGACGTCGAACTCCTCGGCTACGAGACCGAGACCCTGCACGTCGTCGCCTCGGAGAAGGAACAGCTCGGGAAGACCGTCGCCGAGCTGCGCCGCGAGCCCTTCATGGTCGGCGTCTACATCGACAAGATCTACCGCTCCGGCTCCGAGTTCCCCTACCGCCTGTCGACGACGATCGAGCGCGGCGACACCGTCGTCCTCACCGGCCCGAAGCGGCTCGTGGACCCGGCGGGCAAGGCGATCGGCAAGCCGGTGCCGACCTCCTTCGCCACCGACATGCTCTGGGTCGGCCTGGGCGTCTTCCTCGGCGGCTGCGTCGGCATCCCGGCGCTCACCGTCTCCGGCGTGCCGATCTCGCTGTCGACCTCCGGCGGCGCGCTGATCATGGGCCTGGTCTTCGGCTGGATCCGCGGCAAGTACCCCACGTACGGCAACGTGCCGCCGGGCGCCCAGTGGTTCATGGACACCTTCGGGCTGTGCGCCTTCGTCGCCGTCGTCGGCATCAACGCCGGCCCGAGCTTCACCAGTGGCCTGTCCGCGGCCGGCTGGGGGCTGCTGCTGTGGGGCGCCGTCGCCACCCTGGTGCCGCTGGTCGTCGGCTTCCTCGTCGGCCACTACGTGCAGAAGATCCGCTTCCCGATCCTCATGGGCGTGCTGGCGGGCGGCCAGACCACGACCGCGGCGATCGGCGCGATCAACGAGCAGTCCAAGTCGCAGATCCCCACGCTCGGCTACACGATCCCCTACGCGGTGGGCAACGTGCTGCTGACCATCTGGGGCGCCGTGATCGTCATCCTCCACCACTGACCCGCGAAGGACACGCCATGCCCAAGACCCGTTTCACCCGCGAGGAGATCAAGTCCTTCGCGCAGCTCTCCCCGTTCGAGCTGAAGGACAAGTTCATCACCCTCGCCCAGGCCGCCCAGGCCGACCGCCCCGGCCAGAAGGGCACGTCGTCGGTCCAGATGCTCAACGCGGGCCGCGGCAACCCGAACTGGATCGCCACCAGCCCCCGCGAGGCGTTCTACGCGCTCGGCTACTTCGCGCTCTCCGAGTCGCGCCGGGTGTGGACCGCCGACGACCTGGGCGGCATGCCCGAACTCAAGGGCTCGGGAGCCCGTTTCGACACCTTCGTCCGGCAGCACCCGGACCTGCCCGGCGTCGAACTGCTCCAGAAGTCGGTCGAGTACGCCGTCGAGCGCTTCGGCTTCGACAAGGACGCCTTCGTCCACGAGCTGACCGACAGCACCATCGGCGACAACTACCCGGTGCCGGACCGCATCCTCACCCACACCGAGCAGGTCGTCCGCGGCTACGTCGAGGACGAGATGTTCGACAAGCGGCCGCCGGAGGGGAACGTCTCGTACTTCGCCACCGAGGGCGGCACCGCCGCCATGTGCTACATCTTCGACTCCCTGATGAAGAACGGGATCCTGCGGAAGGGCGACCGGATCGCCCTCATGGTGCCGGTCTTCACCCCGTACATCGAGATCCCCGAGCTCGACACGTACGAGTTCGACGTCGTCCACGTCAACGCCTCGCTCTTCGCCGAGACCGGCGTCCGCGAGTGGCGGTACCCGGAGGAGGAGGTCGCCAAGCTGGCGGACCCGTCGATCAAACTGCTCTGCCTGGTCAACCCCTCCAACCCGCCGTCCCTCGCGCTGAGTCAGCGGGTCGCGAACCAGCTCAAGGACATCGTCGCCGAGAAGAACCCGAACCTGGTCATCGTCACCGACGACGTCTACGGCACCTTCGTCCCCGGCTTCCGCTCGGTCGCCGCCGACCTGCCGCACAACACCCTGCTCGTGTACTCGTACTCCAAGCACTACGGCTGCACGGGGCACCGCCTCGGCGTCATCGGCCTCCACGACGACAACGTCATCGACCGGATGATCTCCGAGCTGCCGGCCGCCGAGAAGGAACGCCTGGCCAAGCGGTACGGGACGCTCACCCTGGAGCCGGAGAAGATCCGCTTCATCGACCGGCTGGTCGCCGACTCCCGGCAGGTCGCCCTCAACCACACCGCCGGCCTGTCGCTGCCGCAGCAGGTCATGATGACCCTGTTCTCCCTCTTCGACATGCTGCCGGAGGGCCAGGAGTACAAGGAGCGGCTGCGGGCGATCGTGCGGCAGCGGCTCGACCTGCTCCTCGAAGGGGCCCGGATGAAGATCGCCGAGGACGACAAGCGGGCCGGGTACTACATCGAGCTCGACCTGCTCGCGGAGGCCGAACGGGTCCACGGCAAGGACTTCGCCGACTTCCTGGAGAAGGAGTACGAGCCCGTCGACCCGCTCTTCCGGCTCGCCGAGCAGACCGGCGTCGTCCTCCTCAACGGCGGCGGCTTCGACGGCCCCGAGTGGTCGGTCCGCGTCTCGCTGGCCAACCTGGACGACCTCGACTACCTGAAGATCGGCCACCACCTGCGGACGATCTTCGACGACTACGGGCGGGAGTGGCAGGCCTCCCGGGGCGTCTGACGCACGACGGAGGCGTGCCCCGGCCGGAGGTGGGGTGGTCCGGCCGGGGCACGCGGTGTGGGGGGACGGGAAGGTCTACCGGTAGGCGGCGAAGGCCTTCGTGAAGGCCAGCGGCTGCTGGAGGATCGAGGAGCAGGTGGCGTCGGCGTGGTTCACGGCGCCGGCCGCGCACTGCTTGTCCCGGGTCGAGGACCACATGGACAGCCGGCCGATCCCCTTGGACCGCGCGAAGTCGACCAGCTGGGCGGCGTCGTCGACCCTGAAGACCTCGGAGACGACGTCGTTCACGCCGATCATGGGGGTGACGCCGACCGTCTTCCAGGCGGCGGCGTCGGAGAGGCCGAGGACGCCCTTCAGCTGGGCCTGGGTGGCGGTCGCGGCCTGGATCGCGTACGTGCCCATGTCGGCGCCGTAGGCGGGGCCGTAGTCCATCGCCATGATGTTGACCGCGTCGACCCGGACGCCGTTCCGCTTCGCGTCGGCGAGCAGGCTCACCCCGGGCTGGGTGAGGCCCTCGGGCATCACCGGCAGGGTGAAGGAGACGTCCAGGCCGGGGTGCGTCCTCTGGAGCGCGGCGACGGCCTGGGAGCGGCGGGTGTTGGCGGCCGTGTCGGGCAGTGCGGCGCCCTCGACGTCGAAGTCGACCTTGGTGAGCCCGTACTGGTCGACGACCTTGCCGTACGCCTTCGCCAGGTCGGCGGCGGTCGCGCAGTTCAGCGCCAGTTCGTGGCCGGCGGCGCCGCCGAAGGAGACCCGGACGTCGCCGCCCCTGGCGCGGAGGGCGCCGATCTGGGCGGCCACCTTGTCGGACCCGAGCTCGGTGACCCCGCCCCACAGGGGGACGCAGGAGCCGCCGGAGGTGATGAAGGCGAGGGTGAACTCCTTCACCCCGGTGGCGTCGGCGGTGGCGAGCAGGTCGTACGCCGGGTGGAGCGAGGTGTCGACGTAGGGGGCGAACCGGGCGGCGGTGGCGGGGCTTCCGGTGGTGGTCGGGGCGGGCGTGGGGGTCGGGGTCGGCTTCGGGGGCGCGGTGGCGGTCGCCGTGGCCGTGGGGGTCGGGGTCGGCTTCGGGCCCGTCGTGGCGGTGGCGGTCGGCTTCGGGCTCGTGGTGGCGGTCGGCGGCGTGGTGGCGGTGGGGCGGCCGCCGGGGGTGGGGGCGGGGCCGCCGGCCGAGCAGGCGGCCTTGTCGATGAGGCAGCCGGCCGGGTCCCCGGCCTGTCCGGCCGCCGAGGTCACGAAACCGACGGTGACGGACTGGCCGGGGGCGAGCCGCCGGTTCCAGCTCGCGGGCTTCACGGTGACGTGCCGGCCCGAGACCGTGTGGTCGCCGTTCCACAGGGAGCCGATCGTGGTCCCGGCGGGCAGGTCGAACTCCAGCGTCCAGTCGGACCGGGCCGCCGAGGTCTCGTTGGTGATCACGTACTGGCCGGTGTAGCCGCCGGTCCAGGAGGAGGTCCGGGTGTAGGCGGCGGCGACGGCGGCGGCCTGGGCGGTGCCGGTGAGGGCGAGGACCGTGCCTCCGGTGACGGCCGCGGCCACGACCGCGCCGACGGCCTTCGTACGGCCGCTGGTCCTGCGCCGGTGCCCGTTGCTGCCCATGCGTGCTGCCTCCGTGGTGCGGGGGGTGTGGGGGTGCGGGCAGCACGCTAGCGTCGGCCGATCGGACAATTGCCGCAGGACGGACCGCGGTCGGGATCCTTAGGCTCCGCTTAAGCCGGCCATCACCACGGGCAAAGGTTCAGCGCCGGCCGGCCTTGCGGCGGCGGGCCGGACGGTGCGAGCGGCGGCCCCCGGAGCCGTCGGCGCGGTGGCCGCCGAGCCCGATCCAGACGCGCACCTCCGTGCCGCCGAGGACCGAGCGGCCGAGGCGGACGTCGCCTCCGGTGGTCTCGGCCATGCGGCGCACGATGTCGAGGCCGAGGCCCGTGGAGCCGGCCCGGGTGCCGCTGTTGCCGCGGGCGAGCGCGGCGTCCGGGTCGGCGATGCCGGGCCCGGCGTCGGAGACGAGGACGATGACGGCGTCGTCTCCGTTGTGGACGTCGACGGAGAAGGCGGTGCCCTCCGGGGTGTGCCGGAAGACGTTGCCGAGCAGCGCGTCGAGGGCGGCGACCAGCTCGGGGCGCGCCACCGGGATCCGTACCGGACGCTCCACGCCGGCGAGGCGGACGAGCCGCCCCTCGTCCTCGGCGAGCGCGGACCAGAACTCCATCCGCTCGCGCACCACTTCGGCGGCGTCGCAGCCCGCCCCCGGGCCGGTCCGCGGGGTGGTCCGCGGCTTGGCCTCGCGGGCGGTGCGGATGATGGTGTCGACCTCCCGCTCCAGCTGCTCGACGGCGGCCCGGGTCTGGTCGGCCGCGGGCCCGGAACCGAGCGAGGCCGCGTTGAGGCGGAGCACGGTGAGCGGGGTGCGCAGCCGGTGCGAGAGGTCGGCGGCGAGCTCGCGTTCGTTGGCGAGGAGCTGGACGACCTGGTCGGCCATGGAGTTGAAGGCGACGGCCGCCGACTTCAGTTCGGGCGGGCCCTCCTCGGTGACCCGGGCGCCGAGCCGGCCCTCGCCGAGCTCGTGGGCGGCGCGGGCGAGGCGCTGCGCGGGGCGGACCATGCGGACGCCGAGCCGGTCGGCGACGGCGAGGGAGCCGACGATCAGGGCGACGCCGACCCCGGCGAGGACCAGCCAGGCGGTGGCGACGCCGTTGGTCACCTCGCCCTCGGGGACGAAGAGTTCGACGACGGCGACCTTCCCGGAGCTGAGCGCGGTCGGCTGGAGCAGGGCGTAGCCGCCGGGCACCTCGGCGATCGAGGCGCGGCCGAGGGTGCGGGTGGCGGTCAGCTCCTCGGTGCCGGCCCGGCGGGTGCCGATCTCCAGGGCCCGGCCGTCGGGTGCGGCGGGCGGGACGTGCACGGCGAGCCGGCCGGCGGCGCCGTCCTCGGTGGTGGCGACGGCCTTCTCCAGCTCCGTCCGGTCGGTGGTGATCGCGAGGACCGGGGCGAGGCCGGCGGCGCGCCGCTCGGCGTTGGAGAAGGCCCGGTCGCGGGCCATCTCCTTGACGACGAGGCCGAGGGGGACGGCGAAGGCGATGACGACCATGGCGGTGACGGCCAGCGACACCTTCACGAGGGCCCATCTCACGGCCGGTGCCCCCGTGTCACGGCTGCCGCTCCCGCGGCGGTTCCAGCTTCACGCCGACGCCGCGCAGGGTGTGGAGGTAGCGGGGCCGGGCGGCGGTCTCGCCCAGCTTGCGCCGCAGCCACGACAGGTGGACGTCGATGGTCTGGTCGTCCCCGTAGGCCTGCTGCCACACCTCGGCGAGCAGTTCCCTGCGCGGCACGACGACGCCGGGCCGGCCGGCGAGGAAGGCGAGCAGGTCGAACTCGCGCCGGGTCAGGTCGAGCGCGGTGCCGTCGAGTTCGGCCTGGCGGCGCAACGGGTCGATGACGAGCCCGCCGACGCGGATCTCCGGGGTCGGCGCGGGCTCCCCGGAGCCGACCCGGGAGCGGCGCAGCACGGCGGCCATCCGGGCGGTGAGGTGCTCGACGGAGAAGGGCTTCACCAGGTAGTCGTCCGCCCCCGCGTGCAGCAGCCGGACGATCTCCGCCTCGTCGTCCCGGGCGGTCGCGATGATCACCGGTACGTCGGTGATGCCGCGCAGCATCTTCAGCGCCTCGGACCCGTCCAGATCGGGCAGACCGAGGTCGAGGACGACCACGTCGAAGCGGAAATGGGCGACCTCGCGCAGCGCCTCCAGGGCCGTGCCGACGCTCCGTACCGTGTAGGAGGCTTCCGTCAGCTGGCGGATGAGGGCGGAGCGCACGAACGGGTCGTCCTCGACCACGAGCACACTTGCCATGGGCCGCACCGTACGCCATCCGGGGGACGCCCCGGTCACTCCGCACCTTCCGGTCCGTGCCGTACGGGCGTGGTGCACCATGGCCCGGATGCGAAGAGGAATCGTTCACGTCCTGGCCTGGTCGCTCGCCACCGGCGCGGCGGTCACGCTCTCCTGGTGGGGAGTGCACACCGTGCTGTCCGGCACGGTCTACGACCCGCCGCGCGCCCTGCCGCTGCCGGTCGGCCCGCCGGAGGACCCGGCGCCGGCCGGGACGGCGATCGGCGACCCGGTGACGGCCTCGACGCGCCGCCCGTCGCCTCCCCCCGCTCCCCCGTCGTCACCGGCGCCGTCGTCGCCCTCGCCGGCGTCGTCGTCCTCGTCCGCGCCGGGAACCGCCGCCGCTCCGTCCACCCGGCCCGCCGCCCCGCCGTCGGCCACGGCGGGCTCCTCCGTGAGGACGACCTCGGTGGACGGCGGCCGGGTGACCTTCGACCTGGGCGAGAGCTCCGCCGAGCTGGTCTCGGCGATCCCGGCCTCGGGCTGGCGGATGCAGGTGTGGAAGCAGCCGTCGTGGATCCGGGTGACCTTCACGCGGGGCGACCGCGAGGTGTCGGTCTTCTGCGTGTGGCACGACTCGGCGCCCCGGGTGGAGGTCGACGACCGCACGAACTAGCGGGGCGCCGGGCGCGCTAGCGGAAGACGGACGGCGGGGGTGCGGGCGAGGCCTTCGCGGTGGCGTCGGTGACGGCGGCGGCGCCGCCGGTGAAGTCGGCGAGGGCGCGGCCGTGTTCGACGCGGCCGGGGTGCGGGTCGGTGGCGACCCGGCGGGTGAGGTCGGCGACGGGGAGCGCGCGGTCGGAGGCGACGAGGACCGCGTTGCCGAAGCGGCGGCCTCGCAGCACGGTCGGGTCGGCGATCAGGGCGAGTTCGGGGAAGACGCCGGCGGCGGTGGCGATCTGGCCGCGGAGATGGGCGAGCGGCGGGCCGTCGGCGAGATTGGCGGCGTACGTGCCTCCGGGCCGCAGCGCGCGCCGCACCTCGTCGAGGAACTCGGTGCTGGTGAGGTGGGCGGGGGTGCGGGCGCTGCGGAAGACGTCCGCGATGATCAGGTCGGCCCAGCCGTCGGGGACCTTCGCGAGTCCGGCGCGGGCGTCGACGGCGCGGACCCGGATCCGGGCGCCGGGGTCGAGCGGCAGTTCGCGGCGGACGAGGCGGACCAGGGGTTCGTCGAGCTCGACGACCTGCTGGGTGGAGCGGGGCCGGGTCGCGGCGACGTACCGGGCGAGGGTGAAGGCGCCGCCGCCGAGGTGCACGGCCTGGAGGGGGCGGCCGGGCGGGGCGGCGAGGTCGGCGACGTGGCCGAGCCTCCGCTGGTACTCGAAGGTGAGCGCGGCGGGGTCGTCGAGGTCCACGTGGGACTGCGGGGCGCCGTCGAGGAACAGCGTCCAGGCGCGGGGGCGGTCGCGGTCGGGTATCAGTTCGGCGAGCCCGCCGTCGACGGTCTCGGAGACGGTGCCCGCCGCCACCCGTTCGCTCTGCTTCTTCCTGGCCATCCGTCCATTATCGGCGGGCCCGGAAGGCGGCGTTCAGTGACAGCCGTCGGCCGCCTCGATGAGGCGGGCCGCCTCGCCGAGGGCGCGGCGCAGGTCGGCGGGGTCGGTGACCGGGCCGGTGTCGCCGGGGGGCAGCAGCCAGCCGGCCGGGCGGGGCGCGTCCCCGGCGGGCTCGGGCAGTTCGGGGAGCTCGGGGAGGCGCAGGCCGCGCCCGGAGGTGCGGGTGCAGGCACTGCCGGGGAGGTCCCAGGCGGCGGCGGTGCCGGGCGGGACGAGGAAGCCGAGGGTGTCGCAGGCGCCGTCGTGGAGGACGGGCCCGACGGCGGGGACGCCCCGGCGGCGGAGGATGTCGACGGCCTCCAGGCCCTGCCGGGCGGGCACGGTCACCAGGTCGCAGGGCTCGACGGCTCCGGTGCCGGCCGTGGTCGCGGCGGGCACGCCGGGCGTCACCGTCGTGGTCGCGGCCGTGGGCGTGGTCGTCTCGAAAGGCGCGGCGTTCTCGGACATGGACCCCTCCTCGCTTCCCTGAGGAGACACGTTCCGTCTCTCCCATACGGTTCAACGCCCGTGCGCGTCAACGGCTACGGCGGCACGCCGCCGCAAAGGATGGCAGTTCATGGCAGATCGCAGGCGAGATATCCGATTTGTAGCCAAACTCAGCGTAGGCATCCGGTCACAGCAGGTACGTTCTTGCCGCCGGAACACCCGGCAGCACCAGGAGAGGGCTCGGCCATGGCCATGTCACGGGCAGTTCCCAATCTCGCCTTCCGACGGCTCCGCGGGCAGCACTCGCCGGCGGAGTTCGCCGCCACGGTCCGCCGGGCGGCACGGGAGATCGGCGAACAGGTCGCGTGCGACGCCCGCTACATCGGGCGCGTGGAGGCGGGCGAGATCCGCTGCCCGAACTACGCGTACGAGCGGGTCTTCCTGCACATGTTCCCCGGCCTCACCCTTGCCGACCTGGGTTTCTCCGCACGGGAGGCGGTACGCGGCCGACGGCAGGCCGCCCCGGCCGGGGCCTCGGGGCCCCCCGCCCTCCCGACCCGGAACGATGAGGAGAGCGACGTGCTGCGTCGCGCATTCATGACGAGCGGCACCGCCACCCTGGCGGCCGCCTCCTGGGGACTCGGCTCCACCGCCGCCGCGATCCCCAGCCCCCGCGGCACCCACCGCATCGGCGAGGCCGAGGTCCGCGCCGTCGAGGACGCCGTGCGCCGGATCCGCCTGCTGGACGACCGGCACGGCGCCGACGGCCTCTACAAGGTCGCCACCCAGCCGCTCCGCAGCGCCTACCGCCTGCTCGACCAGGGCACCGCCGCCCGCCGCTCCACCGAGGACCGGCTGCTCGCGGGCGCGGGCGAACTGTCCCTCTCCGTCGGCTGGCTCGCCCACGACTCGGGCCGCCACGAGGACGCCCGCTCCCACTACGCCGAAGCCCTCGCCACCGCCCGGGTCTCCGGGGACGCGGCGCTGGAGGCGCACGCCTTCTGCAACACCTCCTTCCTCGCCCGCGACACCGGCCGCTACCGCGAGGCCGTCCGCGCCGCCCAGGCCGGACTGCGCGCCGCCGGCCCGCTCGACTCCCCCCGGCTGCTCGCCCTGCTCTCCCTGCGCGAGGCCGCCGCCTGGGCCGGACTCGGCGACCGCTCGGCCGCCGAGGAGTGCCTCGGCCGCGCCCACGACCACTTCGGCCGCGGCCACGCCGACCAGGACCCCGAGTGGATGTCCTTCTTCGGCGAACCCGAACTGGAGGCCCTCGAATCCCACTGCTGGGCCGCCCTCGGCGACTGGACCCGCGCCGCCCGGCACTCGTACCGCGCCACCGTCCTCCAGCACCCCCGCTTCGCCCGCAACCTCGCCCTCTACCGCGCCCAGCTCGCCGGCCACCTCGCCCGCGCCGGCCGCCGCGACGAGGCGGAGGCGGAGGCGCGGCGGGTGGCGGAATCGCTGGACGGGATCGCGTCGGCGCGGATCAGGGGGCTGCTGGCCGAAACGCGGCTCATCCTCACGGGAGGGTGAGAGCGGGATATCGGATCCAATGTCCGATATCCCAGAGATGGATCCGGGATCCGGGATCCGGGATCCGGGATCCGGGAGGTTGGATACAGGATCCACGATCCTGGATGTCGGATACAGGACTCACGATCCCGGAGGTTGGATCCGATACCCGGTGTCCCGGAGGTCGGATCCGAGCCCGCGCTCAGCCCTCCAGGTGCCCCGTGTCGTTCCAGCGCTCGATCGCCGGGGCGCCGTACGCCCAGCCCAGGACCGACAGGCTCGTCGGGTCGAGGCGGATGCGGGAGGCGAAGGAGACGTGCTCGCCGAGCCAACGGGCGCCGATGGAGCGGAGGATGTGGCCGTGGGCGAAGACCAGGACGTCGCGGTCGGCCGAGCGGGCCCACTCCACGATCTCGTCGGCGCGGGCCGACAGCTGGTCGAGGGACTCGCCCTCCGGGACGGCGTCGCGCCAGATCAGCCAGCCGGGGCGGAGCTCCTGGATCTGGGCCGGGGTGAGGCCCTCGTAGGCGCCGTAGTCCCACTCCATCAGCGCGTCCCAGGGTTCGGCGCGGTCGCCGAAGCCGGCCAGGGCGCAGGTCTCGCTCGCGCGGACCAGCGGGCTGGTGCGCACCTCGACGCCGGGCAGGCCCTGCCAGGGGCCCCGGTGGAGGCGCTCGCCGAGCAACTCGGCGCCGCGGCGGCCCTCGTCGAGCAGCGGGATGTCGGTCCTGCCGGTGTGCCGGCCGAGGAGCGACCACTCGGTCTGGCCGTGTCGGGCGAGCAGGATGCGCGGTGCCATGGGCGGAACTCTCCAGAGATTGCGCGGATACGAGGGGGACGGGCGCTCGCCGTCGGGCGCCCCGGAGGGTCCCTCCATCATCCCGCAGGTGTCCCCGGCGCGAACTCCCGGTGTCTCCGGGACGGAACCCGCCCGCGTTGTCAGTGCCGGATGGGAGACTTCCGCGGGTGAGCGCATCCCTGGACGACGGCGGGTCACGGCCGCCGCAGACGACCGACCCCGTGCCGACCCCGGCGAGCCGGCGCAGGACGCGGGAGAGACTCGCCGAGCTGCGCGGCCCGGCGGTCCCGCCACGCCCCCTGGACGCGCGGGCGCTGGCCGCGCTGGCGGCGAACCCGGGGTGCAGGCGCCGCGCGCTGCTCGACGGCGCGGGGGTCGACAAGGGCGCGCTGGCCTCGCGGCTCGGCGCGCCGGCGCCGTTCGGCCAGTCGCAGTTCGCGATCGTGCGGGGCAACAGCTTCGAGGCGAAGGTGAAGGCGGACGGCGGCCGCGAGCTGCTGCGGCTCCTCGGCGTCGAGGACCCGGGGACCGTGTCCGTTCCCGACCTGTCGGCGTCCGGGCCCGAGGGGCGGACCGCGCGGACGGCGCTCGCGCTGCGCGAGGCGACCGCGGGCGACGGGTGGACGCTGCTCGACCATCCGCTGCTGACGCTCGAGGTGGCGGGCTCCCCCGTGCACCTGGAGCCGGACGCGGTGGTGGTGGACCCGGCCGGGCGGTGGACGGTCGTGGAGATCAAGTCGTTCCCGATGATCGACGGGGCGGCGGACCCGGCGAAGGTCGGCGCGGCGGCCCGGCAGGCCGCCGTCTACGTGCTGGCGCTCGAACGGGTGGCGGCGCTCACCGAGGGGGCCGCCGTCCGGCACTCGGTGCTGCTCGTCTGCCCGAAGGACTTCTCGAACCTGCCGACGGCCTCCGTGGTCGACGTGCGCAAGCAGCGGGCGGTGACCCGGCGGCAGCTGGAGCGACTGACCCGGATCGACGAGATCGCCGACGCGCTGCCGGAGGGGCTGAGCTTCGACGTGGCGGGCCGCTCGGCGGAGGAGCTGTCGGCGGCCGTGGAGGCGGTCCCGCACGCCTACGCGCCGGAATGCCTGGCCGCCTGCGAGCTCGGCTTCCACTGCCGGTCGCGGGCCCGGGAGGCGGAGGCGGTGCAGACCCTGGGCCGTTCGGTCCGGGGCGAGCTCGGCGGGCTGACCACGATCGGCGCGGTGCTCGCCGCCGCGCGCGGAGACGACGGCGAGCCGGAGGACCCGGCGGTGGCCGCGCTGCGCCGGGCGCGGGCCCTGCGACAGGATGCCCTGGCCGAGGCGGAGGCCGCCGCATGTCGCTGATCGCGCACCTGGCCCGGATGGAGGCCGTGGCGGCGGGCCGGGCCCAGCCGCTGGCGACCGTCCGGCACCGGCGCCTCGCCGAGCGGCCGCTGGTCCTCGTCCCGCTGACCACCGCGGGCGAGGCGGGCGCCCCGCTCGGCGCGCTCGTCGGCACCGACCCGGAGGAGCCGAGGCTGCTCGTCGTGCCGCAGCCGCGGGACCGGGAGCTGCGGTTCGCGTTCCTGGCCGAGCTGGCCGAGGAGGTGCTGCCGTACGTCGACGGGTTCGCGGACGCCGTCGAGCCGGTGGAGCGGAAGGACTCCGCCACCGGGGAGAAGGTCCGGGTCGAGCTGTGCCTGGACGCGCCGCAGCTGATCGTGCCGAGCCGGGCGGGGATCGAGTACGTACGGCTCCTGGGGCGGTCGACGCGGTTCCGGCGCACCGCCGAGCAGGACCCGGACACGCCGTATCCGGCGCCGCCGCGCGTGCCGCTGCTCGGACGCTGGCTGACGCACTACGGGGAGCGGGCCCGGGTCCCGGGCTCCTCGCTGCTGCTCGCGGCGACCGACCTGCTCAACCGGCACTGGGCGACCGGCCAGTCCTCCCTGGAGGACCAGCACCTGGGGGCGCTGCTCGCGTGGATCGACCCGGCCGACGGGGAGCGGGGCGACCGGGCCGCGCACCGGGCCGAGCTGGCGCGGGACGAGCGGGGGCAGCTGCTGTGCCCGCCGGCCGGGCCCGCGACCGACCCGGCGTTCGACAACCAGCTGCTCGCGCCGGCGATCGAGGCGTACGACCGGGCCCGGCAGGCGGTCGGCGCCGCCGAGGACGGCGAGACGGCCGACGCGGCCCTCGCCGGACTGCACCGGGCCGAGCGCGAGGTGCGGCGGCTCGTCGTCTCGCAGCTGAAGCCGACCTGGGACGCGACGTGGCGGGCGCTCGGGCTGCTGCGGGCCCTGCCCGAGGGGGCGCGGGTGGAGGACCGGTGGACCCGGGACCGCTGGTCGTTCACCGCGCACCGGGACCGGATCGCCGCCGGGGAACCGCCGCAGCCGCGCCGCGACGACGCCGTGACCGCCGCCGCGAAGCTCGCGGCGCGCGAGCAGGCGCAGGGGCAGCTGGACGCGCAGGAGGCCCTGGACGATCCGCTGGTGCTCGCCGGGCGGCGGCTGTCCGGGGAGGCGTTCGCCGCCGAGGTCGTCGAGGTGGTGAGGGCGTGGACGGAGTCGAAGCGGCCCGCGCCGCGCCCGCTGCTGACGGTCCGCACCGAGGACCGGCCGCATCTGGACCCGGGTGCGAAGGTGTACCGCTCGCTGGACGGCAAGCCGCAGTCGGCGGAGTTCGTGGGCCGTGAGGAGGACGGTTCCCTGGTGCTGCGGCTCCTGGACAGGATGGGCCGGTCGAAGGAGCCCGCGGAGGGCACCGTGCCGGAGAAGGGCGAGCGGATCGCCTGGACGCTCTTCGAGCACGACGCGCGGGTGGGGCCGAGGCTGCCCGACCCGGAGGAGACGCCGTGGACCCACGGCGGCCCGCCGCGCCATGCCGACACCGCCGAACTGCCCGACGCCGTGACCCCCGAGGACCTGCTGTGACCGTGTACGACCCCGCCGTCCTCGACCCCGCCGCGGCCGCCGCGAAGGCGACGGCGGAGATCCTGGAGTCCACGCTGCGCGGCACCGCCCGGGGCGTCGTCGTCGACTCGCCGCCGGGCGCCGGGAAGTCGACGCTCGTGGTGCGGGCGGCGCTCGAACTGGCCGCCGCCGGGCGCCCCCTGATGGTGGTCGCGCAGACCAACGCGCAGGTCGACGACCTGGTGCTGCGGCTCGCCGAGAAGGAGCCGGACCTGGAGGTGGGCCGGCTGCACTCCAGCGACTCCGACCCGTACGACAGGGCGCTCGACGCCCTGGAGCAGGTACGGAAGTCGGCGAAGGCCGGGGACCTCGCGGGGCTGCCGGTGGTGGTCTCGACGGCCGCGAAGTGGGCGCACGTGAAGAACGTGGAGCCGTGGGCGCACGCGATCGTGGACGAGGCGTACCAGATGCGTTCGGACGCGCTGCTCGCCGTGGCCGGGCTCTTCGAGCGGGCCCTGTTCGTGGGCGACCCGGGGCAGCTGGACCCGTTCTCGGTGGTCGGCGCGGACCAGTGGGCGGGGCTGTCGTACGACCCCTCGGCGAGCGCCGTGTCGACGCTGCTCGCGCACAATCCGGAGCTGCCGCAGCACCGGCTGCCGGTGTCCTGGCGGCTGCCGGCGTCGGCGGCGCCGCTGGTGTCGGACGCCTTCTACCCGTACACGCCGTTCCGCTCGGGCACCGGCCCCGGCGACCGGCGGCTCGCCTTCGGCGTGCCCTCGGACGGCTCGGCCCCGGACCGGGTCCTGGACGAGGCGGCCGAGTCCGGCTGGGGCCTGCTCGAACTCCCCGCCCGGCACACCCCGCGCACCGACCCGGAGGCCGTCCACGCGGTCGCCCTGGTGGTCCGCCGTCTCCTGGACCGGGGCGGCGCGGCGGTCAGCGAACGGTCCGACGCGCCGGTGCCGCTGACCGCCGACCGGATCGCGGTCGGCACCGCCCACCGGGACCAGGCGGCGGCCGTCCGCGCGGCCCTCGCGGCGCTCGGCGTGCCGGGGGTGACGGTCGACACGGCCAACCGCCTCCAGGGCCGCGAGTACGACGTGACGGTCGTCCTGCACCCGCTGTCGGGCCGCCCCGACGCCACCGCCTTCCACCTGGAGACCGGCCGCCTCTGCGTCCTCGCCTCCCGCCACCGCCACGCCTGCGTGGTCGTCTGCCGCGCCGGCGTGACGGACCTCCTCGACGAGCACCCCTCCACGGAACCGGTCCAGCTCGGCGTCACAGTCAAGTTCCCCGACGGCTGGGAGGCCAACCACGCGGTCCTCTCCCACCTGGCCGAACACCGGGTGCGCTGGACGCCCTGACCGACGCGCCGAATGCCCGCCGGGCGGGCTGCTCGACGCCGCCCCCTCGCCGGACGGAGTCCGGCACGCCGCCGGAGGCGGCCCATGGAAACAGCCCCGACGGCTGGGAGGCCGACCACGCGGTCCTCTCCCACCTGGCCGAACACCGGGTGCGCTGGACGCCCTGACCGCCGGGCGCGGGGCGGCGGGTGCCCGGCGTCCTCGCCGGGGCCCGGACCGACGGCCTCCCGAGGCGCTCTTGCGGGGCGCGGGAGAATGGGGGGTGGCCCGGCGTTCCGGGCCTGTGCGCGTGCGAGGAGGAACGGAAAGATGGCGGAACCCACGGAGCGGAGCGGACAGCGGCGGTTGCGGCCGGCGCCCCTGGTCTTCGAGCCTGCCGAGGCGACCGCCGATCCCGAGCACTTCTTCGACCTGGAGTCGATCGAGGACCCGAAGGAGCTGCTGGCCCGGGCGACCGAGCTGACCCTGGCGTTCCGGGCGGCGACGGACCGGGCGGTCGAGTTCCAGGCCGTGGCGGCGGCGCAGCTCGCCGATCCGAAGCGGTTCGACCGGCTGACGGCGGCGGACGTCGCCGAGCGGGCGGCGTGGACCGAGGACTACGCGCGGAAGATGATCGAGTTCGGGCGGGACCTGATCCGCGCGGAGGGCCTGCCGGCGGAGGACTGAGCCCTTCCCGAAGGGGGAACGGGCGTTCGGCATATGCGATCGGCCATATGCGGGGCGAAAGATACCCCTCCGGGGCCGGCCGTGTCCGCCTTTTCGGGAGTCCCGGAATCCGGTCCGTCACCGGCGGTAGACCTGTTCCATGACGACGACGACCTGGCTGCGCGACGAGACCACTCCGTACACCCCGTTCGGCGTCCTCCGCTTCCTGCGGGCGGGTGACGAGGACCGCCACCAGACCGCCCGGGTGACGGCGGACGGCGCCGCCTGGCTGGCCTCGGCGGCCGGCGGGGAGCTCGGGGCGGCGCTGGCGCGCTGGGAGGCGCGGCCGGAGTCGCCCGCGGTGCTGCCCTGCGGGACGGCCTTCGACGTCGTCAACGTGGACCCGGTCTTCGGGCGGCGGATGCTGGACCGGCTGTGGGAGGAGGGCCCGGGCTCGGGTCCGGTGGCCACGCACCGGGGCCGGATGCTGCTGTTCGCCGCGCCGGGCACCGCCCAGCGGCTGCCCGCGCTCCTCGACTGGGAGGAGTGGGGGGAGGCCGTGCCGCGGCCGATCTGCCACGGGACGGGCGACGCGGTGACCGTGCCGCCGCTGGTGCCGGCCGGGGAGGAGTCCGCCCGGCCCCGCTGGCTGGTCGCCCCCGACACCCGGAGCCCGTGGCTGCCGGGTCCCGAGGTGGTCCTCTGGGCCTGTGTGCGGGCCGCCCGGATGGTTTCCGCGGCCGACGTGCGGGTATCGATTTTCGCTCCCGCGGCCGAGGGTGCTAATGTCTACGACGTCAGCAGGCGCCGCTAGCTCAGTTGGTTAGAGCAGCTGACTCTTAATCAGCGGGTCCGGGGTTCGAGTCCCTGGCG
>NZ_BMTV01000004.1:208958-365194 GCF_014649855.1 Streptomyces roseolus
AAAGACCCCCTCGCGGAAGCGAGGGGGTCTTTTCGCGTCGTCCGGTCCCGGTGGTCAGTCCGCGCCCGGCGGGGTGATCTTCACCGTCCAGACGCCGGACTCGCTGCGGTCGGAGACTTCGACGCGG
This sequence comes from Streptomyces roseolus, assembly GCF_014649855.1. Classification (GTDB taxonomy): domain Bacteria; phylum Actinomycetota; class Actinomycetes; order Streptomycetales; family Streptomycetaceae; genus Streptomyces; species Streptomyces roseolus. The sequence continues at coordinate 209,086 of NZ_BMTV01000004.1, forward strand.
ACGTCCGTGCCGGGCACGGTGAGCGTCTCCCCGACCTCCAGGGGGGCGTCCGCGAGCGGCGGGTAGACCGAGCGCTCCCAGCAGGCCTCGGTGCCCGGGTGGGCGTCGACGACCTGGACGGGGCCCTCGCCGGAGGCCTCGCGGGCCCTGACCCGGTAGACCAGGACGCCCTCGGTGCAGGTGTCGGCGTCGTTGCCGGTGGCGGCACGGGCCTCGATCGCGAGCACGCTGTCCCGGCCGGTGCGGACGACGGCGAGCCGGGTGGAGCGCGCCTCCGGCGTCGCGGGGGCGGTGGAGACGGGCTCCAGGCCGACCACGCGGGGCTCGCCGCCCTGGACGCAGGCCACCTGGGAGCGGTCGAGCCAGCCGAGCTTCCACTTGTGCCAGCCGAAGGGGTCGGGAGCCAGCCCGAACTGGCTGCCCATGACGTCCCAGTCGCCCACGTGGGTGTCCCAGTCGCCCTTGCCGTCCGCCGGGCGGCGGTACAGGTCGGGCAGGTCGAAGACGTGGCCGGTCTCGTGGGCGAGGACGTTCCGGTCCGGGGGGTGTCGCTCGAAGACGGTGACGACCCGCCGGATCTTCGCGCCGTCGGCCACCAGCGGGTGCTCCAGGTTGACGACCTTGGTGGCGTCCGAGTCGACGCCGGGCGCGTCCGGGTCGGCGACCAGGTAGACGATGTCGTACCGGGAGAAGTCCACGGAGTCGTCGACCGCCGCGACCGCGTCCCGCAGGTACTCCGCCCGCTTCCCGGCGTCCCAGTCACGCCGTATGTCGTACGCGGTGGACGGACGGGGCATCGGCGTCCAGACGGTGCGGGGGTGCGGGCGCAGGGTGAACCGCCCGTAGGAGGCCCGCTGGAAGAACTCGGTGGTGGCCGGGAAGTGGTCGGCGGCCAGCTCCTCCGGGGTGGTCAGCGGGGCGGCGTCCGGGAACGACAGGAAGATCATGACCGCGTCGAGGGCGCGGTCGGGGCGCGGGTAGGAGCCGTTCCAGCTGTCGAGGCCGAGCGAGTGGTGGGCGGCGGTACGGGGCAGGGCGCACGGGCCGGCCGAGGGCGCGGCCGCGGCGGGCCCGGCGACCAGGCCGGTGGCCGCGAGCGCGGCGAGCGCGGTGAACGAGGCGGCTCCGGCGCGCAGCCGGGAGCGCTCCACTCCCCCGGGTGGCTGCTGACCCTCCACGTGGACCTCCGGTTCGCGAGTGCGGGACACCTCCCCCACCTTGTGCCGGTTCGCGTCGTTTCGCATATTTCCGCTGCCCCGGTCGGGTGAGAGCGTGGCGCCCGGTGGACGCGAGACGGGCGGAGTCGATCTCACGGACAGTCACAATCGGTCATTCCGGCGACGCCGTCCGTCAGGGTCGAGCGGAATCGGTCGAAGGGGCGGCGCCCGGTGTCCGGACTCACACCGCCCGCGCCCCCGCTCCCCCGCCCAGGAGCTGGAACGGTCCCCCGGGCTGGCTCTATGATCGGCAGACTTGTCCGGAGGCCGACCATCCTGACCACATGTGAACGGCCCCCCAGCACCACGGGAGCGAGCGGTGAGCGGAACCCCCGAAGGACCGGCACACCCAGAACCGCCCGGCATCCCGCCGGCCCGCCCGGCACTCACGGAGCGTGAACTCCACGACTACCGGGCCGCCTTCCGCGTCTCCCGGCTCGCCATGGCCCTCGTGGACCGGGACGGCCTGGTCGTCGCCGCCAACGACTCCCTCGGCGCCCTCCTCGGCACCGACGGCGCCGCCCTGCGGGAGCAGGCCGCCGCCGACCTCGTGGACCTCGCCGCCGACGGCCGCACCTGGCACGCCTACCGCGAGGTCCTGCGCGGCCGCCGCTCCCGGTTCCGCTGCACCCGCCGGCTCAAGCACCCCGACGGGCGCAAGCTGTGGGCCGAGGTCACCGTCGCCCCGGTCCCCGACACCGGCCGGGTGCTGCTCTCCGTCGCGGACATCAGCGAGCGGCGCGAGCTCCAGGCCCGGCTGCGCCACCTCCAGATGCACGATCCGGTGACCCGGCTGCCCAACCGGGCGCTCTTCTTCGAGCGCCTCTCGGCCGCCCTGGAGTGCGCGGCGGCGGAGAGCGTCGAGGCGGCCACCGGCGCGGCCGGACCGACCGAGCCGGCCGGCGCCCCGGAGCCGTACCGGTCCCCCGGCGCGTACCGGTCGTACCGATCACACAGCCATGGCAGAACAGGGCGGATCGGCCTCTGCTACCTGGACCTCGACGGTTTCAAGGCGGTCAACGACACGCTCGGGCACCGGGTCGGCGACCGGCTGCTCGCCGCCGTCGCCGGGCGGCTCACCGAGTGCGCCGACAGCGCCGGCTACACCCGCAGCGGCGGCCACCTCGTGGCACGGCTGGGCGGGGACGAGTTCGCCGTCCTCGTCGAGGACTCCACCGGCACGGAACAACTCGCCGACCTGGCCCGCTCGGTGCTCGCCTCTCTGGAACGGCCCTTCGACCTGGGCGGGCAGCGGCTCTCCGTCTCGGCCTCGATCGGCGTCGTCGAGCGCGCCGCCTTCGGCACCACCGCCACGGAGCTGATGCAGGCCGCCGACACCACGCTGTACTGGGCCAAGGCCGACGGCAAGGCCCGGTGGACGCTCTTCGACCCGGAGCGCAACGCCCACCGGATGACCCGGCAGGCGCTCTCCTCCACGCTCCGCCCGGCGGTGGAGCGCGGGGAGTTCGCCCTGGAGTACCAGCCGCTGGTCGACCTGGCCGGCGGGGCGGTGCGCGGGGTGGAGGCGCTGGTGCGGTGGCACCACCCGCAGTTCGGGGTGCTGCCGCCGAATCGGTTCGTCGCGATCGCCGAGGAGGACGGCTCCATCGTGGAGCTGGGGCGGTGGGTGCTGCGGACCGCCTGCGAGCAGGCACGGCAGTGGCAGAAGGACCATCCGCGCGAGCGGCCGCTGTTCGTGAGCGTGAACGTGGCGGTGCGCCAGGTCTGGGACTCCGACCTGGTGGCGGACGTGGCGGGGATCCTCGCCGAGACCGGGCTCGCCCCGCACCTGCTCCAGCTGGAGCTGACCGAGTCCGCGGTGATGGGCTCGGCGGGCCGCCCGCTCCAGGCCCTCCAGGCGCTCAGCGACATGGGCGTGCGGATCGCCATCGACGACTTCGGCACCGGCTACTCGAACCTCGCCTACCTGAGCCGGCTGCCGGTCTCCGTGCTCAAGCTGGACGGCTCCTTCGTGCGCGGCTTCCAGGACGAGGAGCACGCCAACCCGGCGGACGAGCTGATCGTGGAGGCGCTGGTGCAGCTCGCCCACCGGCTCGGCCTGACGGTGACGGCGGAGTGCGTGGAGACCTCCGGGCAGGCGGCGCGGCTGCGGCGGATCGGCTGCGACACCGGGCAGGGCTGGCTCTACTCGCGGGCGGTGGCTCCGGACCGGATCGCCGCGATGATCGAGGGCACGACGCCGCTGCGGGTCTGAGCCCGGGGGCTCGCGGGCATGGAACTGCCCCCGGCCGGAGGGACATTCCGGGCGGGGGCAGCGGTTCATGCGGCCCTACGGGGCGGGCTCAGGGCTTCAGCAGGCGCCGAGGTCCTGCCAGACGCCCCACTCGCCCGTGGTGCCGGGGGCCTCGTTCTGGGTCCACCACTTGGCCTTCCACTTGCGGCCGTTGTGGGAGACCTCGTTGCCCGCGTTGTAGACCGTGCCGGCGACGTAGGCCGGGAGCGAGCCGCAGCCGGCCGGAGGCGTGGTCGGCGGCGTGGTCGGCGGGGTCGTGGGCGGGGTGGTCGGAGGCGTGGTGGGCGGCGTGGTCGGCGGGACGGTGGTGCCGCCGAGCGCGGTGTTGATCTGCTTCAGCAGGGTGACGTTCTCGTCCAGGCCGAGGAGGGAGTACATCATCGCGCCGGCGAGGCCGCGCTGCTTGCCGTAGTTCACCCGCTCCTGGATGGACTTCTGGTTGAGGCCGGTGAAGAACTCGCCGTCCTTGTAGAAGTACGAGGACTTGGCCTGGTCGTCCCAGAAGGTCGTCGCGGCGTTGTCGACGACGCCGCCGAGCTCCTTGTAGTGCGCGATGCCGGCCTGCTGGGAGAGCGGGCGGGCGTTGGAGCCGCCGGTGGCGGTCTGCGCGAGGCCGTTGGTGGTGCCGGCGGGCACGCCCTTCCAGCCGCGGTAGTAGAACTCGTAGCCCAGGGTCAGCTTGTTCGCCGGGAAGCCGCCGGTGATGCCGTAGGCCGGGTTGCCGTCGATCCAGGAGTCGATGGCGGCGTCGATCGAGTACTTCTCCTGGCCCGGCGCGATGACGTCGGTCGGGTCGTTGGAGCCGGAGTACAGCGGCGACTGGTGGTACGTCGGCCCGTCGCCGTCCCAGGCGCCGTGCATGTCGTACGTCATGATGTTCGCGTAGTCGAGGTACGCGCCGATCTTGTCCGTCTCGATGTACTTGATCTTGTCCTGGCCGGCCGGGAGGGCCGCGGTCAGCAGGTACTTCTTGCCGCCGTTGGCCGCGCCGTACGCGTCGAGCTGCTTGCGGAACTCGGCGAGGAGCAGGGTGAAGTTCTGCTTGTCCTCGGGGCCGTAGTGGTTGCCCAGGTGGCCGCCGGAGGAGCCGGGGTACTCCCAGTCGATGTCGATGCCGTCGAAGATGCCGGCCGCGGTGCCGGGGCCGCCGAAGCCGCCCTCGACCGGCAGGTCGCCCTTGAGGTACTGGTCGATGCAGGAGGAGACGAGCTTCTTGCGGCTCGCGTCCGTCTTGGCCGCGTCGTGGAAGTACTTGGAGTAGGTCCAGCCGCCGAGCGAGATGTTGATCTTCAGGTGGGGGTACTTCGCCTTCAGCTCCTTGAACTGGTTGAAGACGCCCACGATCGGCTGGTCCCACTTGTCGGCGACGCCGTCGACGGAGTCGGCCGCGGAGAAGGACTTCTGGTAGTCGGCGTAGGAGTCGCCGGCGCCGTCGCCCGCGTTCGGGTTGTTGTCGTCACCCGCGGCCTTGTTGGCCATGAAACACGTGAGGTTCGTCGGGTGGATGTTGCCGAACGAGTAGTTGATGACGTCGAGCTGGCTCGCGATGCCCCGCGTGTCGAGGTGCTTCGGGTAGAACGCGTTGCCGTACACGCTCCACTGGTCGTAGTACGCGATGCGCACCCCGCCGGCGGAGGCGGTGGTCGAGGCATCGGCGGCCTGGGCGGAGCCGAGGCCCGCGGTGGCGGCGAGCGCGCCGGCCGCGAGGGCCGAGCTGAGCAGCGCGGCGATCAATGACTTACGGGGGTGCACGAGCGTCCTCCGATGGGGGGGTACTGGTGGTGCCGTACAGGAGTTGGAGCAGTGATAGCCCCCGCACGAACGGCGCGTCAATGGTCTGAACCAGATTGAGGACTAGACCAATTTGAGGAGGAAAGCCCTCGTCAGAGGCGTGCAGCACAAAACGAAACCGCTCGCCACCATGTGTGACGAGCGGTTTAAGGTTTCTTTAGGGAAGCCGGCGAGGTGGTTCGACGGTGAACCAGTCGTCCATCCGGAATCCGAGATTCAGGCGAGTCGCGGCATCCCGTAGGCGTCCGCGACGAGTTCGTAGCTCCGCAGCCGCGCCTCCCCGCCGTGCACGTTGGCGGTCAGCATCAGCTCGTCGGCGCCGGTCCGCTTCCGCAGCTCGTCCAGACCCTCGCGGACCGCGTCCGGAGTGCCGTACACGACGTTCGCCAGCCAGTCGTCCGCGAACTCCCGCTCCACCGGGCTGAATCCGTACGCCTCCGCCTCCTCCGGCGTCGGGATCAGCCCCGGCCGGCCGGTGCGCAGCCGCAGCATCGACAGCGCGCCGGTGAGCACCTGGCGGTACGCCTCCCGCTCGTCGTCGGCGGCGAGGGCGCCGACGCCGATGAGGGTGTAGGGCGCGTCGAGCACGGCGGAGGGGCGGAAGGACTGCCGGTAGAGGTCGAGCGCCGGGATCGTGTTGCGGGCCGAGAAGTGGTGGGCGAAGGCGAAGGGCAGCCCGAGGAGTCCGGCGAGCCGGGCGCTGAAGCCGGAGGAGCCCAGCAGCCAGACCGGCGGCCGGCCCTTCGGGCCCTGCACCGGGCCGGGCACGGCGTGGATCCGGGCGTAGCGGTGCCCGTCCGGGAAGTCGTCGTCCAGGAACCGGGTCAGCTCGGCGAGCTGCTCGGGGAAGTCGTCGGCGCCCTCGTGGAGGGTGTCGGTGCGACGCAGGGCGGCGGCGGTGGCGCCGTCGGTGCCGGGGGCGCGGCCGAGGCCGAGGTCGATCCGGCCCGGGGCGAGCGCCTCCAGGGTGCCGAACTGCTCGGCGATCACCAGCGGGGCGTGGTTGGGGAGCATCACGCCGCCGGAGCCGAGCCGGATGCGGCGGGTGTGGGCGGCGAGGTGGGCGAGGATCACGGCCGGGGAGGAGGAGGCGACCCCGGGCATCGAGTGGTGCTCGGCCACCCAGTGCCGGTGGTAGCCGCGCCGCTCGGCGAGCCGGCTCAGCTCCACGCTGGTGGCGAGCGACCGGCTCGCGGTGGAGCCGCTGCCCACGGTCACCAGGTCGAGGACGGAGAGGGGCACGGGAGCGGAACCCAGGGCCTCCCCGCGTATGGCGTCCCCCCGGGGGCCGTCCGCCGTGCCTGCCTCTGACTGGGTGCCGGTCTCGCTCACCGTCCGGTCCTTCCTCCATCGAGTACGTCCAACGGAGCGGCAACAGGGGTGCGCCGGCACTTATTCCATGCCGCCCGATTACGGGACGAAGGGCGCGATCCGGGTGACGGGGGTCACATTCCAGCCACCGGAGGATCCGCCTCCGGGTCCGCTTCCCCACAGAAAATCTTCGCCCGCCCGCCGTCCGAACGCGTGCGCGAGCAGGACGCGGCGCCGCCCTGACCTCACCCTCTGCGCGCCACCCATGCCTATGTCATATGCCATAGTGGCGCGCCCCTGTACAGGGCCGGGTCCCTCCGCACGATTCTCGCCAACAGCCGCCCCGTAAACGGCCCTTGGCGGCTATCGTGGTACGGAAGCATGCGGTCACAACCTGGTAGGGGGAAACCGTGGCGCTGAAGCCCGAGCCCACCGCGCCGTTCCACTCGGTGCAATACGCCCTGCGCGTCCTCGAGACGGTCTCGCGGCACGGCGGCGGGGTGTCGGACGTCCAGATCGCCCGGGAGGCGGGGCTCCCCGCCCACCACCTCTCGCCGCTGCTCCTCATGCTCCGGCGCGAGGGGTACGTCGAGCAGGTCTCCGACGGCGCCTACGTCATCGGGGACTCCCTGGTCCTCCTCGGCTCCGGCTCGACCCGCCGCGAGGCCCTGGAGGCCAAGCTCCAGGAGACCCTCACCGAGCTGCGCGACTCCGTCGGCGCCGCCGTCTACATCAGCCGGTACATCGACGGCGAGGTGAAGATCACCCAGTTCGCCGACGGGCCGCGCACGCCCAAGGTCAACGAGTGGGTCGACTTCCGCTCGGCGGCCCACGCCAGCGCGGTCGGCAAGTGCCTGCTCACCCAGCTCGACCTCAACGGCCGGCGCGACCACCTCTCCCGGCACAAGATCGCCCGCCTCACCTCGCGGACGATCACCAACGAGAAGGTGCTCTTCTCCAAGCTGGACAGTCAGCCGCCGACCGTCCCGGTCCTCGACCTCCAGGAGTACGCCGTCGGCACGGTCTGCGCCGCGGTGCCGCTCACGGCCGGCTCCGCCGTGGGCTGCCTGGCGCTCTCGCTCCCGATCGAGCACGCGCACCGGCTGCGCTCGGCCGCCGACACGCTGAACCGGCGGGCGGCACCGGTGGTGCTGTCGCTGGCGATCTGAGGCGCCCGGAGCGCGGCCCCGGGAGCGGCCCGGCGGGGCGCCCCGGCGGGGTGGTCACGAGCACCCGTCGGGACCAGGTAGTATTTTCTCTGTCAGCAGGCGCCGCTAGCTCAGTTGGTTAGAGCAGCTGACTCTTAATCAGCGGGTCCGGGGTTCGAGTCCCTGGCGGCGCACCGACGGAAGAAGGCCCCTCGCGGAAGCGGGGGGCCTTCTTCGTGCACCCGTCAGGCCTGGAGGTAGGCGAGGACGGCGAGGACCCGGCGGTGGGTGTCCTCGGCCGGCGGCAGGTCGAGCTTGGCGAGGATGTTGCCGATGTGCTTGCCGACGGCGGCCTCGGTGACGACGAGCCGGCGGGCCACCTCGCCGTTGGAGTGTCCCTCCGCGACCAGCGCCAGGACCTCCCGCTCGCGCGGGGTCAGCGCGGCGAGCGGGTCCCGGCGGCGGCGCAGCAGCTGCCGTACGACCTCCGGGTCGACGACCGTGCCGCCCGCGGCGACCCGGTCCAGGGCGTCCACGAACTCCTCCACCTGCCCCACCCGGTCCTTCAGCAGGTAGCCGACGCCGGTGCCGTCGCCCGAGTCGAGGAGGTCGGCGGCGTAGTCCCGCTGCACGTACTGGCTGAGGACGAGGACCGGCAGGCCGGGCCGCTCGGCGCGCAGGGCGACGGCGGCGCGCAGCCCCTCGTCCTGGAAGCCGGGCGGCATCCGCACGTCGGTGAGGACGACGTCCGGGTCGTGGACGGCGACCGCGGCGCGCAGCGCCTCCGCGTCCCCGACCGCGGCGACCACCTCGTGGCCGAAACGGGCAAGGAGCCCGATCAGCCCTTCGCGGAGGAGGACGCCGTCCTCGGCGAGGACGACGCGGAGCTGACGCGGCACGGGATCTCCACTCGTAGGACCGTCGGCCCGCCCGGCGGGCTGGTGATCGTCAGTGTGCCATCGAGGACGGCCAGCCGGTCGGCGAGTCCGGTGAGGCCGGAACCGCGGGCCGGATCGGCGCCGCCGCGCCCGTCGTCCTCGACGGTGAGGACGAGGACCCGGCCGTCGTGCCGGCCGGTGAGCCGGGCGCGGGCGGCGCCGCTGTGCCGGTCGACGTTGGCGAGCGCCTCCCGGCCGGTGAAGTACGCGGCGCTCTCGACGGCGACGGGCAGCCGGGGCAGGCCGTCGAGCTCGCGGTCGACGGGGACGGCGGTCCGGTCGGCGGCGTCCGCGAGGGCCGGCCCGAGGCCGTAGTCGGCGAGGACGTGCGGATGGATCCCGTGGATCAGCTCCCGCAGCTCGGCCAGGACCTGTCCCGCCTCCTCCTGCGCCCGCGCGAGCCGCTCGGCCAGCGGCCCGCCCGGCGGCGCGTCGAGCCGGGCGAGGCCGAGGGTCATGCTGAGCGCGACGAGCCGGTGCTGGGCCCCGTCGTGGAGGTCCCGCTCGATCCGGCGCCGCTCGGCCTCGAACGCGTCGACGAGCCGGGCCCGCGAGGCGATGACCTCGCCGAGCCCGTCCCGCTCCCGGGGCGCGATCAGGGCCCGGGTGAGCGCGGCCCGCCCGGCCGCGTACAGCCCGAGCGGGTAGGCGAGGGCGACGAGGAGGAGCGCGCCGAGCGCGGCGGCGGCGAGGGCCGGCGGGTACGAGGTCACCAGGACCGCCTTGAGGATCTTGGTCTCGTGTCCGTCGGCGGCGAGCAGGACCGGGGTCGCGAGCAGCGCGCCGGGCACGCCGGCGGCGACGGCGAGCACGAGGGCGTCGAGCACCCAGAGGACGGTGGCGAGGAGGAGCGCGTACGCGAGCTCCCGCCAGGTCGCCCGCTCCCCCGCCCGCTCCCGCACCCAGGCCCCGAGCCCCGGCTCGGCGGGCACCCGGTGCGGGTCGGCGGCGGGCCGCCGGTCCACGAGCCGCAGCCGCAGCCGCTCCGCCCCGCCGAGCGCGATCCCCCCGAAGAGCAGCAGCGGGATCCCGACGAGCAGCAGTGAGGCGACCAGCAGCACGAGGAGCACCGCGCAGACGAGGACGCCCGCGCCGACCCCGCTCACCAGATAGCCGGCGGCCCGCCAGGGCCAGGCCCCGAGGGGATACCGCCACGGCCGGAGGAACAGGGCCTGCCGCACGTCACACGCTTCCATGGCCGCCACCGTAGGCGGGCGCGGCGGGCTCGGGCCATGGGGCGGGAGGGTGCGGCCGGGGTAGGGCTGGGCCCACCCCGGTGGGCTCCTGCGAGGCCGGTGGGCTCCTGCGAGGCGCGGACGGCGGCCGACGGGGACGACGGTCCGGACGTACGCGTGCCGTTCGGCGGGACGCGCGAGGACCGCCGGGAGCCGGGGCGCGGCCGCGGCGGGCGGGGCAGGGTCCGGCGACGGCGGCCCCCGCGGGGGCCGCCGCGCCGAGCCGGAGCGGGTGCTCCGGCGTGGTGTCGAGCAGCGGGCCGGGGTGCGGCTCGCCCCCGGCCGGGGTGGCATCAGATCCACGAGCGGGGCGGCCCGTGCGGGGGCGCCGGCGGCGGCCCGGTGGTGACCGAGGGCATGGTGCTCGCCCCTCGGCCCGGTCCGGTGGCCGCCCCGGCGCCGTACGAGCTCCGCGACGGTGTCCGCGCCCGCCCGTGTCGTGCTGCCCGTGCCGGCCTTCCTGGCCGTCACGGCCCGGAAGGTGACCGGCGGTGCGTCAGAACTGGACGTCCGAGCAGGCGTAGAAGGCGTTCGCCGTGTCCGCGACGGTCCACACCGCGAGGATCAGGTGCTTGCCGGTCTTGCCCGCCGGGAGGGTCCCGGAGTGCGAGAGCGTCGACGGCGGCTGCTGGCTGTTGTAGGGGACGGTGAGGAACGGCTGGGGGTCGAGCTGGGCCCGGGTGAGCTTGCTGCTCGGGTTCCAGCCGTTCTTGGTGATGTAGTAGCGGAAGTCCGTGGTGCGGTGGCGGGCGGTGAACTGCCAGCGGAAGGTGTAGCTCTGGCCCGCCGTGACCTTGGTCGCCGGCCAGGTGCCGCCGCGCGGGTCGTCCAGCTGGGCGAACTGGGAGTTGCCGCCGGCGCAGATGGTGCCGTCGGCGGGCCCGGCGGCCGGGAAGCCCTTGAGGCCCTCGACCGACTGCGGCTCCCACTGGATGTTGCCGCAGTTGGTCACCGTGCCGTTGGCACAGAGCTTCTGGCGGCTGATCGGGGAGTCGGTGTAACCGTGACTGTTCGCGGTGCTGGTCGCGAAGAGCGAGGCGGCCGTGACGCCGAGCGCCACGGCGGCGAGCCCTGTCTTTTTGCGCATGCTGTCGCTCCAGGGAGAACGTGGGGGAGTTCTGGATGCCCGTGGGCCGTGGTGCACGCGTGCGGGTGTTGCTGGTGATGCGGGTCGTGCGGGTGGTGCGAGTTGTTCCGAGGGAACGATTTAGGTCTAGACCAAGTACCAAGGTAGGGACGGAAGTTGAACATGTCCATACCAACGGCGAGGGCGGCAGGGAAGACCCGACCGCCCTCGCGACACCGACCGGAACCGGCCCTCAGGCCCCCTCCCCCGCGCCGCCGCGGCCCGTGTAGAACGCCACCGTCAGGTCCTTCACCAGCGACTTGCGCTCGTAGTCGTCCAGCTCGACCAGACCACGACTGGTCAGCCGGTGGACCACGTCGTCCACCGCGTCCACCACCGACGTCAGGACGCTGTCCCGGTGCTTCGCGTCGATCGCCGCGATCCGGCGGCGGCGCATCGCCTGCGCGACCTCGGGGGCGTACTCGATCCTGGTCGGCTGCGCCGAGAAGACGTCCAGGCCGACCGGGGCGCAGTCCGCCGACAGCATCCGGGTCAGCGCCTCGCCGACCGCCTCCGCGTCCCGGAGCGTCGGCGCGTCCTCGTGGAACGCGTCGGCCGGAAGCTGCGACAGCACCCGGGCCATCGCCGCCTCCACCTGCTCGCGCAGGTAGTCCTCGTGGTCGTCGACCCCGAGCGCCGCCCGGACCGTGTCCCGGACCCGCCACACCACGAGGACCGTCACGTCCAGCGCGGTGCCCTTCGCGTCCACCGCCGGAAGCGGCTCGCTGCGCCAGTGGCGCAGCCGGACGTCCACCCGGCGGCGCAGCAGCATCGGGCTCACCCAGACCAGTCCGGTACGGCGGACGGTGCCGCGGTACTCGCCGAACAGCGTCAGCACCCAGGCGTACCCGACCCGGCCCCGGCCGAGCCCGCCCACCGCGAACAGCAGCACCAGGACGCCGAGGGCGAGCAGCGCCCACTGGGCGAGGCGGATGCCGTGGTAGGGGCGCGGGGGCAGGCCCAGCATGCGCGCGACCTCGGCGGGCACGGCGCCCGCCCACCACACGACCGCCGCGCACCCCGCGAGCGCGAGCAGCCCGCCGGCGATGCCGGCCCAGCCCGGCAGCACCGCCGCCGACCGCTCCACCAGCGCCGGATCGGCCGTCGGCGCGGGCCGGGCGGGGCCGGGGCGGGCGTGCTTGGTCGCGGGCCTCGGGACGGCGGTCCTCTTCGCGTTCCGCGAGGTGGGCGGTGCCATGGCGACGGTGTCGGGACCGCCGTCGTCGTCGACGGCGGAGGTGGCGCCGGTGGCGGTGCCGGTGCCGTCGCGGAAGAGCAGGTGGACCGGGATCGAGCCGGTCGTCTCCGCCCCGATGAGGTTCTTCCGCCGCGGCAGCCGCCCCACCCCCGCGACCGGCACCGCGACCGACGCGACCCGCATCCCGGTGATCCGCCCGAAGTCGAGCAGCTCCCGCTCCTCCTTGAACACGCCGACCCCCGGGCTCCCCGGCAGGTCGGAGCTGCCGGGGAGCCCGGCCGCGCCGAGCCCCTCACCGATCCGGCCCCGCCCCGCCACGGAGCCGGCCCCCGCCGGGGGCCCCGGGCGCGCCGCGGCCGGCACGGGCCCCGCGTCCGAAGGCGCCGGGACGGCCGGCGCCGCGTGCGGGGCGACCGGCGCACGGCCGCCGGGTGCCGGGGCCTCCGCGCGGTCCGGGCCCGCCGGGGCCGGACCCGCGTGCGGGTCGGCCGGGGTGCGGACACCCTGCGTCGGGCCGGGCCCGGCCTGGGTCTCCGTCCGGGCCGGGCCCGCCGGGGCACCGGCGGCACTCGACGCGGACGACGACGCGTCGGCCGGTGCCGGGGGCGAGGTCGCGCCCGGCGGGGACGCCGCCCCGGCGCGGGCCCCGGCCGGGGCCGTCGTGACCCGTGCCGCCGCCGCGGCGGCGGCCGCGCGGGCGGGCACCGAGCCCGGCCCGGCCGGGACCTCCGCGCGGACCGGAGCCGACCCGGGTCCCCCCACCACGGCGGGCGGGGCGGGCGGCGCCGCGTGCGGGTCGGCCGGAGTCCGGACGCCCTCCGGCGAGCCCGGATCGGCCTGGGTCTCCGTCCGGGCCGGGGCTGCCGGGGCGACGGTCGCGGTCGGGGCGTCGATGGGTGCCGGGGGCGGGGTCTGGCCCTGCGGGACGGGGGCCGTGCGCGGCACCGCGCCCGCCTCGCGGGCGGCGGCCGTCGGGCCCGCCGCGACGGGACGGCCCGTCCGGGCGGAGCCCGCCGGGGCGACGGCCGAGGCCGGGGCGGGGCCCGCGCCCGCAGGCGTCGGCGCGGCGTGCGGATCGGCCGGCGCGCGGACGTCCCGCGCCGGGCCCGGACCGGCCGGGGCCTGCGCGCGGGCCTCGCCCGGCGGGGTCCGGTCCTGCGGGGTCCGGTCCTGCGGGGCGGCGGCCGTGCGTGACGCGGGCGACGATGCCGCTCCGGACCCGCCGGGGGTGCGCACGGCGGGCGTCGGCGCCCGCCCGGTGGAGGACTCCGCCCGGGCCGGGGCGGCGGGCGGCGGCCCGGCCTCGGTCCCCGGCCGGGCCGCGTCCGCCCGGGCGGCGGGCGGGGAGGGTGCCGGGCCCGGATCGGACGGGGGGAGGACGGTGGGTCCCGGGCCCGGCGGACCCGGGGAGGGCTCCGCGGCCGGCGGGGCGGCCGTCGGCCCCTCACCGGCGGGCGCGGGCTCCGCGGACGGGGAGCGGCGGGGGAGGGTGCCGTCGGTGAGGCGGCGCGCCGTGCGGGCGGCGTCGCGCGAGGCCGCCGCGCCGGAGTCGTTGGGGGGTGCTGCCGTCATTCGGGGTCCACCTCATGCTCTCGGGGTCATCGGAACAAACGCCGCCAGGTCTCCGGGCCCGGGTAGCCGTCGGCCGCTGCGCCGCGCCAGCCCTGTGCCCGCTGGAACGCCTCGACGTTGCGGCGGTCCGCCTCCGTCCAGCGCGGACCGGGTCCCGACACGTAGTGCTTGCCGAAGCCCCGCTTCACCAGTTGTTTGCCCAGCTTCTCCACATATGCGTTGGATTGGCCCGGACGGAAGGAGCCACGCCCGGGGAACCCGTTCGCATCTGTGCTCGGGCCGCTCGAACCACTCGAACCGCCGATGTCCCTGCCCTGGCCCGAGACGAGGAGCGCCCACGTGTGCGGGCCGGGCAGGCCGTCCGCCTCCTTGCCCCTCCAGCCCTGCGCGCGCTGGAACGCCTGGGTCGCCCGGCGGTCGACGTCGCTCCACCTCGGGCCCGCGCCGGTCGCGTAGTAGCGCTTGGCGCCGCGCTGGATCAGCATCTGCCCCAGCTTCGTGACGTGCGCGTTGTTCGCGCCGGGTCCGAACTTCGAGCCGCCCGGGTACGCCGCCGTGCCCGTCGGCGGGGTCGTCGCTCCGCCGCCCGCGCCGGTGTCGCCGCCGGCCAGGCCCTTGTAGCGGTACGCCACGTACCGCGAGGAGTTCTCCCAGTACGCCATCGGCGTGGCCTGCTTCCGCGTGCGCGGCTTGGTCTGCTCGTACGCGACGTACGAGGTGTGGGTGTAGTCCGTCCAGCCGCCGAAGATCGTCACGTGCGAGCCGCGGGTCGGATCGGCCGGATTGTGGAAGAGCAGGATGTCGCCGGGCTGGAGCTCGGTCCGGTCGATGCGGTCGGCGAAGCGGTCGAGGCTGCCGGTCCACTCGTTGCTGCGCAGGTTCCAGGCCATGGAGATGTAGCCGGAGCAGTCCTGGCGGTACCCGTCCGACCAGTACTTCTCCATCGAGTACGGCACCTGGGCCGCGACCCACTTCTTGGCCCGGTTGATGATCTCCGTGCGGGTCGTCTTCCGCAGCGTCTCCGTCGCGATCTGACTGGTCGTCGGAACGGCGCCGGGCGTCGGCCCGCCGTCGGCCTGCGCGCCCGGCGGGCCGTGCAGCGGGGCGGGGCCGCCCTGCGGGGTGTCGCCGCCCCGCGCGGCGTCCGCCGCGTCGGCCGGGGCCACGGGAGCGAGGGCGGTGGCGATGCCGCCCGCCCCGCCTCCGCCCAGCACCGCGCCCGCCGCCGTCACCAGGACCAGGGCCCGGCGGGTGCCGTGGGCCGCCGGGTGGCCGCCCGCGCGGACCGGCAGTCCCAGGGCGAGGTCGCGGCGGCGGCGGGCACAGCCCGGGCAGCCGCAGTCGGGCGCGGGTTCGAATTCCTCGAAGACCGGCACGCTGCTCATGTGATCCCCTCCACACTTGTCAAGATCCCTTTAAGCCTCGTTTCGGGCGTCAGTTTCTCAACTGTCTGGACAAAACGCATTTTGACGGATCAAAGGCCCAATACGACCATCCGACAGGCCGGAGGGCGGGACGGAAGGGACGGATGTTGGTCGGGAGCACCCCTGGAGGTCGGGTAGAGTTATCTCTGTCAGCAGGCGCCGCTAGCTCAGTTGGTTAGAGCAGCTGACTCTTAATCAGCGGGTCCGGGGTTCGAGTCCCTGGCGGCGCACCGACAGGGAAGGCCCCTCGCGAGAGCGAGGGGCCTTCTTGTTCACCGTGGTCGACTACCGTGCGTTTCGGGCCAGTTCCAGGGCGTAGGAGTCGAACCACTCCCCCGCCCTCGGGCCTCCGCGGCACTCTCCGTCCGACTCTCCCGGCCGCTTGATCCAGAGATGGGCGCGGACCAGCGGGTCGCCCGTCCGCAGGGTCGGCGGCTCGCCGAGGGCGCGGCCCGGCGGGTTGCACCAGTTCTCCGCCGGGTCGCCCTCCGTGTAGGGGCCGTTTCCGTTCCGGCTGGTGTCGACGACGAAGGGCTTGCCGCCGACCAGGGCGGAGAGCTCGCGGCCGTACGCCACGCTCTCCTCGGTCGTGCGGAAGTTCGAGACGTTCACCGCGAAGCCGTCGGCGGCGGCGATGCCGGCCCGCCGGAGCGGTTCGGCCAGCTTCTCCGGTGCGGCCCAGCCGGGGTTGCCGGCGTCCAGGTGGACGGTGGTCCCGGACTGCCGCTGGAGGCGCTCGACGGCGGCCTCGAGCAGGGCGTACCGCTCGTCGTGGTGCTGGGCGGGGGTGCAGCCGTCGACGACGTGCATCACCGCGTCCGGCTCCAGGACCACGGTCGCCCGCCGCGGGCCGATGCCCCGGGCGACGGCGTCCACCCAGGCGAGGTACGCCTCGCCGTCGGGCGCGCCGCCTGCCGAGTGGAGGCCGCAGTCGCGGTGCGGGATGTCGTAGAGGACGAGCAGCGAGGCCCGGGCGGCCTTCGTCGCCGCCTCGGTGACCGCCCGGGCCTTCGCCTCCGGGCGGTCGGTGCCGATCCACTCCGCGACCGGGCGGGTCGCGATCCGGTCGAGCAGCGCGGCCTCGGCGGTGCGGCCCGCGGCGCGGTGCGCGGCGGCGGCCCGGGCGGCCTTCCCGTCGGGGTTCACCCAATAGGGCGCGTCCGCCGCCGGGGGCGGGGCGGGTGCGGCGGCCGCGGGTGCGCAGACCGTCGCGGCGAGGAGGGCGAGGGCGGCGGTGGCTCGGCGTGCGGGCATGCGGGCCTCGGGGCGCGTTCGGGGTGACGGAGGGTGCCCATCGTGGCACGGCGTCGCGCCGTCCCCCGCGAGGCGGGGCCCTTCCGGCCCCGTGAAACCCGCGCCCGCCGCGGTGGCGTCCCCGCCGCGTCCCGTGGGGGCGGGCGTCCCGCCGGGGTCTCCCCTGGACGAAGGCCCGGAGGAGGAACGCGGGCCCACGGCGGAACGGCGGTCACCCGGCGGAGGTCAGGTAGGCGGAGACCACGACGTTGGCGGTGTAGGTGCCGGTGGCGTGGTCGAAGGTGCCGCCGCAGGTGATGAGGCGGAGTTCGGCGCGGGCGGCGTCGCGCGGGCCGTAGACCTTCGCGGGGTCGAAGGCGTCGCGGGGGACGACGGAGACGTCGTCGATGGTGAAGACCGCGACCGATCCGTCCGTTCGGGTGACGCGGACGGTCTCGCCGGGCCGGGTGGCGCTGAGGTCGTAGAAGACGGCGGGGCGCGTGTCGGTGTCGACGTGGCCGACGAGGAGCGCGGGGCCCGCCGCGCCGGGCGTGGCGCCGGGCTCGTACCAGCCGACGGCGTGCGGCAGCTCGTACGGCGGCGGGTCGACCGCCCCGGTGGCGTCGAGGCCTCGGGGGACGACGGGCGCGTCGATGCCGAGGGCGGGGAGCTCGACCCGACGGGGCGCGGCGTCGCCCGGTATCGGCGGGCGGGACGGCGGCAGGTCCACGCCCGGGGGGCGGCCGACCGCCGCGATGTCGCCGTGCGTCGGGGCCGAGCTGCCGCCGGGGCCCCGGGCCGTGTCGTGGCCCCAGAGCCAGAGCCCGAGGAGCAGGACCGCCCAGGCCACGCCGGTGACCGGGCGGCTCGACGCGGCCACGCCTATTCCGTACGCCGGCGGCGGGAGCTCCGGACGGCGACCGCGACGGCGGCCACGGCGGCCATGCCGAGGCCGATCAGGGTGTACGGGGTGCCGAGGCCGGCCTCGCCGGCCGTCTGGGCGACGCCGGGCGCGGCGGGGGCCGCGAAGGCCGCGGTGCCGCCGCCGCCCGCGCGGACCGGGGCGACCGGGACGACCGGGGTCGGGCGGTGGTCCGGCCGTTCCTGGTGGTGGCGGACGGTGAGGGTGCCGATGTCGCGGTGGTCGTGTCCGTCGCAGGTGACGGTGATCTTGTACGTGCCGTCCTGAAGGCCCGTGCGGACGGTGGCGCCGCCGAAGAGGGCGTGGGCGCCGCCGTCACCGCCGGTGAGCTCGGCGTCCGCGACGAACGCCGGGGACTTGGCGGCGCCGGTGGTGCCCTTGCACCCCTGGACGCGGACGTCGACGTCGGCTCCGGGTGCGGCGGTGGACGGGGTCGCGGTGACCTGGACGCCGTCGTGGGCGAGGGCGGTGACGGCGCCGGGAGCGAGCACCAGAGCCAGTGCCGCCCCTGCGGCACGGAGAGCGAGGGGACCTGAACGCATTGTGACCTCCTGGTACTGGCAGGGTCACCCGGTCCGGCGGGTTTCGCATCCGCAGGGGCGACGCTCCGTGAGGACTACACGCGGTCGACGAGGTCCGCGATCGACTTCACGACCTTGGAGGGGCGGAAGGGGAAGCGGTCGATCTCGGCCTGCGTCGTCAGTCCGGTGAGGACGAGGAAGGTCTGCATGCCCGCCTCCAGGCCCGCGAGGATGTCGGTGTCCATCCGGTCGCCGATCATGGCGCTGGACTCGGAGTGGGCGCCGATCGCGTTGAGCCCGGTGCGCATCATCAGCGGGTTGGGCTTGCCGGCGAAGTACGGCTGCTTGCCGGTGGCCTTGCTGATGAGGGCGGCGACGGAGCCGGTGGCGGGGAGCGGGCCCTCCAGGGAGGGGCCGGTCTCGTCGGGGTTGGTGCAGATGAAGCGGGCGCCGTCGTTGATGAGGCGGACGGCCTTGGTCATGGCCTCGAAGGAGTACGTGCGGGTCTCGCCGAGGACCACGTAGTCGGGTTCGTGGTCGGTGAGGACGTAGCCGATGTCGTGGAGGGCGGTGGTGAGGCCGGCCTCGCCGATGACGTACGCGGTGCCGCCGGGGCGCTGGTCGTCGAGGAACTCGGCGGTGGCGAGGGCCGAGGTCCAGATGTTCTCGACGGGGACCTCCAGGCCCATGCGCATCAGGCGGGCGTGGAGGTCGCGGGCGGTGTAGATCGAGTTGTTGGTGAGGACCAGGAACGGCTTCCCGGTCTCCCGCAGCTTCCTGATGAACGCGTCGGCGCCGGGGATCGGAACGCCCTCGTGGATGAGGACGCCGTCCATGTCGGTGAGCCAGGATTCGATCGGCTTGCGCTCTGCCATGGGTGCGGGACTCCTGCCGTACAAGTCGTGCGTGTGCTGGGGGCGACGCGACTGCGCTGTGGCGACGCCCCCAGCGTAGGTCAGGAAGTGGTCACGGTGACCCCGTCGATCGTCCAGTACCAGTTGTTGGCACCGGCGTAACGGAAGCGGAAGCTGACGTTCGAGGCGCCGGCGGGGACCGGGACGGTGAGGGACTGGGGCTGGGAGACGACGTCGGCGGTGTAGCGCTTGACCAGGGTGGGCGTGCCGCCGTTGAAGGAGGCGAGCACCTCGGCGACCTGGGAGCCCTCCTGACGGTAGAGGGTGGTGAAGCCGAGGGTGACGCGGGCGGCACCGGTGACCGCGTACGCGGGCGTGACCAGGGTCGTGTCGTAGGCGCCGGAGAAGGACTTGTCCGCCCACTCGTCGGAGTCGGCGACGGCGAAGACGCCGCGGGCCCGGACGTTCAGCTCGCGCCACTGGTCGCGCTGGGCGCGGGACCAGAACTCGTCGGTGGCGAAGGACCAGCCGCGCCATTCGGTCGTGCCGCCCGTGCCCATCGCGTTGTTGACGACGGACCAGCCGGCGGGCGGGGCGTGGGTGAAGCCGAGGACGCCGGCGGGGATGCCGGTCTCGTCGACCCGGCCGCCCAGCGAGCCGTACAGGGCGTCGAAGGGGTCGGTGGAGCGCTCCTGGATCGGCTTGCCGTCGAGGCCCCAGGACGGGTCGGGGTCGATGCCGAGCTGGCGGAAGACGGTGGCGGCGACGTCGACGAGCCGGGTGTCGACCGGGCGGGCTCCGGCGGCGATGCCGGGGCCCTGGGCGAGGACGAAGGTGCGGCGCTCCTCGACGGCGGAGCCGCCGTGGCCGCCGGCGTCGGTGTGGCCGTGGTCGGTGGTGACGAGGACGGTCCAGCGCTCGGAGGCGTACGCGGGGCGGGACCGGATCGCGGCGAGGAGGCGGCCGAGGTAGCCGTCCTGGACGGCGATGGCGTCGAGGTACTTCTGGCTGGCGGCGCCGTGGTTGTGGCCGATCTCGTCGGTCTCGCCGAAGTAGACGAAGAGGACGTCCGGGTTCTGGTTGCGGAGGACGTCCTCGGTGATGTCGGTGATCACCTTGTCGTTGACGACGTAATTGTTGTCGTAGACGAGCTTGGCGTCGGCGCCGGGGGTGACGGTGCCGTGGGTGTCGAGCTCGGGCCAGTCGACGGCGGCGAAGAGGGAGAGCTGGGGGCGGACCTGGTGCAGGCGGGCCAGGAAGCCGGGGTACGTGGCGTAGTTCTTGCCGGTGAAGGTGTTGTCCTTCACGCCGTGCTTGTCGGGCCAGACGCCGGTGGAGATCGTCGACCAGCCGGGGCCGGAGGAGGTCGCGGCCATCGGGTGGGCGTAGAGCAGGGAGCGGCCGTAGGTGCCGTTCGCCATCAGGGACTTGAGGGTGGGGGCGTTCGCGGCGTCGATGCGGTCGTGCCGCAGGCCGTCCATGCCGACGACGAGGACCTTGTCGAGGCTGGTGCCGTTCGGGAGCGTCGGGACGGCGGCGGCCGCGTGGGCGGCGGGGGCGGTGGCGAGGCCGGTGGCGGCGAGGGCCGTGCCGGCGGCTCCGGCGGCGAGCACGGTGCGGCGGGAGATGCCCGGGAGCGGCATGTCGGTGTCCTCCACGAGAGGGGGAAAGGAGTGGATGCGCACACCAACGCCCCTTGTCGCACAGGGGCGTTGGTCCGTACCCGTTATCTTTCCGCTATCTGCGGAGGGGGTCGAGGGACGTGCGGTGAACTCTCAGCTGCCGGTCGCGGACTTCCACGCGTCGACGTAGGACGACAGGTTCTCGTCGATGTCGGCCCAGTCCGGCTCGAAGATCTCGACGCCCTCGATCAGCTTCGCCAGCGCGAGGGCGTTGGCGTCGGTGGGCTTGACGTCCTTGCGGGCGGGGAAGCCGCCGCCGACGGCGCTGACCTCGCGCTGGGCGCCCTCGCTCAGCATGAAGTCGAGGAGCTTCTTGCCGTTCTCGGTGTGCGGGGCCTTGTCGACGAGGCCGGCGGCGTAGGGCAGGGCGAAGGTGGTGGGCTTGCCGCCTTCCTTGGCCGGGAACCAGATGGCGAGGTTCGGCATGGACTTGGCCTGGGCGAAGTTCATCTGCACGTCGCCGTTGGCGACGAGGAGTTCGCCCTTGTCGACCTTGGGGGCGAGCTTGGAGGTGGAGGAGGACGGGCCGACGTTGTTGGCCTGGAGCTTCTTCAGGTACTCCATGGCGGGCGCCTGGCCGCCGAAGTCGTGCATGGCCTTGATGAGGACGGCGGTGCCGTCGCCGGCGACGCCGGGGGTCGAGTACTGGAGCCTGTTCTCGAACTTCTTGTCCAGCAGGGCCTCCCAGGTGCCGGGGGCCTCGGGCAGTTCCTTCTTGTTGTGGATGAAGCCGAAGTAGTTGTTGACGACGGACGTCCAGGAGCCGTCGGCGGCCTTGTCGGCGCCGTCGACCTGGTCGGCGCCCTTCGGCGTGTACTTCTGGAGGAGGCCCTTGGAGCCGGCCTGCTGGATGAAGGGCGGAAGGGTGACGATGACGTCGGCCTGCGTGTTGGACTTCTCGCGGAGGGCCCGCTGGACCATCTCCCCGGAGCCGCCCTCCACGTACTTCACCTCGATGCCGGTCTCCTTCTCGAAGTCGGCGAAGACCTTGTCGTACCAGCCGTCGCCCTTCTCGCCCTTGAGGCCGTCGGCGCTGTAGACGGTGACGACCTTCTCGTCGGAGGCGGCGGAGGAACCGCCGCAGGCGGTGAGGGAGGCGGCGAGGGCGAGGGCTCCGGTGACGGCGGCGACCGGCTTGGCGTACGTAAGCATGACGTCGTTCTTCTCCTGCGTGAGGGTTATCGGTAGGACGCTCTGGTACGGATACGGGAGACGGCGAGCAGGACCAGCAGGGTGGTGGCCATGAGGACCACGGCCAGCGCCGATCCGGTGAAGAGGGATCCGCGGTCGGTGGCGGTGAAGACCAGCACCGGCAGCGGCGTCCAGTCCGGCGGGTAGAGCATCATCGTGGCGCTCAGCTCCCCCATGGAGAGGGCGAAGCAGAGCCCGGCGGCGGCGCCCAGGGAGGGCAGCAGCAGCGGCAGCTTGACCCGGAACAGGACGTACGAGGGGCGGGCGCCGAGTCCGGCCGCCGCCTGCTCGTACATCGGGTCGAGGCGGCGGATCGCCGCCGAGACCGACTGGTGGGCGAAGGCCGTGACCAGGACCGTGTGGGCCAGGATCACGATCCAGCGGGTGCCGTTGAGGAGCAGCGGCGGCCGGGAGAAGGCCACCAGGACGGCGAGGCCGACGACCACCGACGGCACGGCGAGCGGCAGCACGAAGAGCGCGTCGAGGAGCCGGCGGCCCCTGCCGCGCAGGGAGGCGGCGGTGAGCGCGGCCCAGGTGCCGAGGGTGAGCGCGAGGAGGCTCGCGGCGGCGGCGGTGGCGAGGCTGGTCGTCAGGGCCCGGAGGGACTCGCCCCGGACGGCGGCCGCGTAGTGCTCGGTGGTCGGCCCGGAGGGGAGGGCGCCGGACCAGTTCGTCGAGAACGAGGCGGCGACGATGACGAGGAGGGGGACGGCGAAGAGCGGCACGAAGAGGACCGCGAAGACGAGCCAGGACGCGGCCCGGCCCTTACGGCTATGCACCAGCACGGCGGCTCACCACCCGGTAGACGGCGTAGAGGCCCACGGAGATCACGACGTTGACGACGGCGACGACGCAGGCGGCGGCGTAGTCCGATTCGAGGATGGCCTTGGAGTAGACGAGCATCGGGAGGGTCGTGACGCCCTTGGCGCCGGTGAAGAGGACGATGCCGAACTCGTTGAGGCACATGACGAGGACGAGGCTGCCGCCGGCCGCGAGCGCGGGCAGCGCCTCGGGGAGGATCACCTTCCGCACGATCCGGGCGGGCCGGGCGCCGAGCGAGGACGCCACCTCCAGCTGGGCGGTGTCCAGCTGGGAGAAGGCGGCGAGCAGCGGCCGCATCACGAAGGGCGTGAAGTAGGTGATCTCGGCGAGGAGCACGCCCCACGGGGTGGTCAGGAACCGGAACGGTCCCTCCGCGGCTCCCGTGGCGCCGGTCCACAGCCCGTTGGCCATGCCGACCGTGCCGTAGACGAAGAGCAGGGCGAGGGTGATGAGGAAGGAGGGGAAGGAGAGGAAGACGTCGATGAAGCGGGAGACGGCCTTGGCGCCGGGGAAGGGCACGAAGGCGACGATCAGCGCGAGGACGAAGCCGAGGACGAGGCAGCCGACGGTGGCGCCGACCGCGAGCCACACGGTGGTGACCAGCGCGTCCCGGAAGGACGCGGAGGCGAGGACGTCGGCGTACGCGCCGGGCGCGAGCGACTCCTGGACGACGAGGCCCAGCGGGTAGAGGAAGACGAGCCCGAGGACGGCGACGGGCGGCAGCGCCCAGGCCCAGGTGGGGGCGGTACGCCTCCGGGGCCGGCCGGCCGCGGTGACGACGGGCGGGGCGGCGGCCCGGGCGCTAGCCATCGTTCACCCCCGGGGCCGTGCCGTCGCCGACCCCCGAGCCCAGCAGCACCGCGTCCTCCGGCGCGAAGTGCAGGGTGACCTCGGAGCCCAGCGGCGGGGTGTCCCGCAGCTCCCGCACGTCCGCCTTCACCCGGTGCCCGTCGACGTCGACGTACAGCCGGTGGGTGGCGCCCCGCCACTGGACCTCGGCGATCCGGCCGCGCAGGGCGTTGGGGCCCTCGCCGAGGCCGACGAGGTGGGGGCGGACGCAGAGGGTGGCGGCGGCGCCGGGGGACGCGTCGCCGACCGGGACCTTCAGGGCGGCGCCGGCGAAGTCGACGCCGTCGGCGCCGACCCGCACCGGCAGCAGGTTGGCGTTGCCGACGAAGGAGGCGGTGAACTCGGTGCGCGGCCGCCGGTACAGCTCCTGCGGGGTGCCGCAGTCCTGGAGCCGGGCCCGGTCCATGACGGCGATCCGGTCGGCGAGGGTGAGCGCCTCGACCTGGTCGTGGGTGACGTAGAGGACGGAGACGTCGGGGAGTTCGCGGTGGAGCCGGGCCAGCTCGGCGAGCATCCCGGAGCGGAGCTGCGCGTCGAGCGCGGAGAGCGGCTCGTCGAGGAGGAGCACGTCGGGGCGGATGGCGAGGGCGCGGGCGATGGCGACGCGCTGCTGCTGCCCGCCGGAGAGCTCGCGGGGGTGGCGCCTGGCGTACGCGCCCATCCCGGTCATCTCCAGGGCCTCGGCGACCCGGGCGGGGATCTCCGCCTTGGGGTGCTTCCTGGCCTTGAGCCCGAAGGCGACGTTCTCGTCGACGCGCAGGTGCGGGAAGAGGGCGTACTGCTGGACGACCATCCCGATGCCCCGCTTGTACGGCGGGAGGTCGGTGACGTCCCGGCCGCCGATGTACACGCGGCCGGCGGAGGGCTGGACGAAGCCGGCGACGGTCCGCAGGGCGGTGGTCTTGCCGGAGCCGGAGGGGCCGAGGAGGGCCATCACCTCACCGGGTTCGACGGTGAGGGTGAGCGCGTCGAGGACGGTGGTGTCCCCGTAGGCGACGGAGACGCCGTCGAAGCGGATGCCGCTGGTCACGACTCGTACTCCCGTATCACGGCGGGGAGTTCGGTGACGGAGGCGAGGACGTGGGTGGCGCCGTGCCGCCTGAGGGCGGGCTCGTCGTGGGCGCCGGTGAGGACGCCGGCGACGAGCCCGGCACCGGCGCGGGCGCCGGTGAGCATGTCGTACGAGGTGTCGCCGGCGACCACGGTGCGGCGCACGTCGTCGACGGCCCCGGTGCGGAGGAGGGCGGTGAGGACCATGTCCGGGTACGGGCGGCCGCGGCCGCCGGCGTCGGCCGGGCAGAGGGTGAGGTCGGCGAGGTCCCGCCAGCCGAGCGCGTCGAGGAGGGCGTCCTGGGTGACGCGGGCGAAGCCGGTGGTGAGGACGACGGTGCGGCCCTCGTCCCGCAGCCGGGCGATCGTTTCCTCCGCACCGGGGAGCGGGGCGACGAGGCCCTCGGAGACCAGGGCGCCGTACGCCTCCTCGAAGGCGAGGTTGGCCTGCCGGGCACGGGTCTCGTCGCCGCCGAGGAGGTGGCGGAAGACGGAGATCTTGGACTCGCCCATGGTGGCGCGGACGTGGTCGATCATCGTGGCCGGGTCCTCGCCGAGGCGTTCGGCGGCGGCGGTGAAGGCGCGCTCGACGAGGCCGCCGTCGGCGACGGTGGTGCCGGCCATGTCGAGGACGATCAGGTCGTGGGTGTTCTTCGTGGTCATGGGTGTCACCAGCCCAGTTCGTTCGCGGTCGTCTCGGCGATGGCGGGCGAGCAGGTCATGCCGCGGCCGCCG
The DNA here is from genome assembly GCF_014649855.1 of Streptomyces roseolus. GTDB lineage: Bacteria > Actinomycetota > Actinomycetes > Streptomycetales > Streptomycetaceae > Streptomyces > Streptomyces roseolus. The sequence goes on from NZ_BMTV01000004.1 coordinate 234,159, forward strand.
GGTCCGGTCACGAGCCAGACCCCGTCCCGTACCCGCTGGCGGTGGACGACCCGGGTGGTGTCCACGCACTGCGCGTACACCCCGGCCCAGCGGCGGCGGATCGCCGGCAGCGGGCGGCCGAGCAGCGACTCGACGACGCGGACGAGGTGCTCGTAGGGGTCCTCGACGGTGTCGAAGGCGAAGGGGTGCTCGTACTCGTGGGTGTCGCCGATGGTCAGCCCGCCGTCGAGCCGCTGCACCATGAGCAGCTGCATCTTGTGGGCGGCGGCGGTCGGGTCCTGCGCCTGGCCGGCGTTGAGCGCGTCGAGGGCCCCGGAGGCGTAGGCCGGGTAGTAGCGGAAGGAGTCCGCGTCGGCGACGGAGGTGGTCAGCGGCTCGCCGAGCGGCGCGGTCTGCATCATCTGGAGGCGCACGCGGCGGACCGGTACCGGACCGGCGACCTCGCGGACCAGGCCGGAGAGCCAGGCGCCGGTGCACAGGACGACGGCGTCGCCGTCGTGCAGGTCGCCGTGGTCGTCGCGGACGGCGTGCTCGCCGACGACCTCGCGGACCTCGCGGCCCGGGAGGAAGGTGTAGCGGCCGGTGGCGAGGAGGGCCTCGCGGAGGGCGAGCTGCGCGGTGCGCGGCTCGACGGCGGCGTCCCGCTCGCACCACAGGGCGGCGTCGAAGTCGCCGCGCAGCGCCGGGTTGACCGCCCGCGCCTCGTCGGGGGTGAGCAGCTCGTAGCCGCGGGCGGGGGCGTCCGGGCGGGCCAGGGCCGCCTCGGCGACGGCCCGTTCGAGCGCGCCCCGGACGGGGGTGAGGGAGCCGTTGGCCCGGAAGCCGAGGCGGGGGACGCGGGCGCCGATCCCCTCCCACAGCTCGCGGGCGCGCAGCGCGGTGTCGAGCTCCTCGCCGCCCGCGCGGCCGCTGACCCAGATCTGGCCGAAGTTCCTCAGGGAGGCTCCGCGCGCCTCGGCCTCGCGCTCGATGTGTACGACCTCGTGGCCGCGTTCCACTGCCTGCCAGGCGTGCATGGTGCCCACCACGCCTGCTCCTACGACGATCACCTTCATGCCGTCCACGGTCGGGGCGGTGGGTGACCCGGTCCGGTCGGATGGGCGACGGGACGGTGAACGGCCCGACAAACTTGGACTAGACCCGTTACCTTCCTGTGATGCGCCGGGCTTCCCTCATCGGGTGAACACGGCCTATTCCTGGCGGCCGAGGTGGGTGGTGAAGCTGAAGCGGTCGCCCCGGTAGAGGGTGCGGACCCGCTCCAGGGGACGGCCGTCCTCGTCCCGGGAGAGGCGGTGCAGGAGCAGCATCGGGAGGGCGGGCGGGGTGCCGATGAGCAGGGCCTCGCGCGGGGTGGCGAGCACGGTCTCGATCCGCTCGTCGGCGTCGCCGAAGGAGATGCCGAGCCGGTCGCGGAGGTAGCCGTAGAAGGAGGAGTCGGGGTCGAAGTCGGTGCCGAGGCCGGGGACGCGGGCCTCGGAGACGTACGTGCTCTCCAGGCCGACCCGCTCGTCGTCGGCGAGCAGCACCCGCTCCATGTGCCAGACGGGCTCGCCGGGCGCCACGCCGACCTCGGGGGCGAGCGCCTCGGAGCAGGGGAAGCGGTCGAGGGAGACGATGCTGCGGCCCGGGCGGCGGCCCTGGCGGCGGACGCCCTCGGTGTAACTCGCGAGGGAGAGCGGCTGTTCGAGCTTGGGCCCGGCGACGACCGTGCCCCGCCCCCGCCGGCGCAGCCTGCCCTCCAGGAGGAGTTCGCGCAGGGCCTGGCGGACGGTCTCCCGGGACACCTCGTACCGCACGGCGAGGTCGCGCTCGGTGGGCAGCGCCCCGCCCTCCCCCAACTCGTCGACGAGCACGGCGAGTCGCGCCTTCACGGCGTAGTACTTCGGCACCCGGCCGTGCTCCGGGACTCCGGAGCGGACGGGGGCGCCCGGGGCGCTGGGGACGTGGTGGTGGTTCATCCGGCGATCGTCGCAGACGGGGGTGAACGGGGAGGTGTACGGAGGGTGACCCGCGGGTTCGGGGCCTCAGCGGCGCCCGAGGCGGCGTCCGGCGCGGGCGAGGAACGCGCCGGCGAGGGCGAGGGCCGCCGCCCAGGGGGCCAGGGGGGCGGCCTGCTCCCGTCCCGTGTGGGCGAGTTCGGGAGGGCGGGAGAGGGAGGAGGGAGAGGAGGGAACGGGGGTTCGGTCGGCGGACGGCGGCGGGGGGAGGGGGGCCCGGTCGGGTACGGGGATGGCGGGGGTGGCGGGGACGGTGGACGCGGACCCCGGGGGCTCGGCGGGCGCGGTCGGCACGGCGGGGGTGGGGGGAGGGACGGGAGCGGGTGTGGCGCCGGGGACGGGCGGTCCGATCGTGAGGCGGTAGTCGTCGGAGCGGCCGACCCAGTCGCCGTCGGCGCCCCGGCGCTGGACGAGCGCGGCGTTGACGACGACCTCGTCGGGCACGGCGTCCGCGCGGAAGGCGAGCCGGACGGGGACGGTGACGGTACGGCGGGCGGGGACGGCGAAGCCGTCGAAGCGGCGGGGTTCGGCGGGGGTTCCGGTGCTCGCGCCGTCTCCGGCGCCTTCGGTTCCGGTGAACGCTCCGACGCTCTCCGCCTCCTCCGTCGCCTCGAAGGCGACGGGCCGCCAGCGGTCGCCCTCCGCGTCGTAGAACTCCAGCCGGATCTGCTCGGGCCGCAGCACCCGCTTCTCGTCGACGAGGACGAGCACCGGATGCACCTGCGTACAGGCCCGCCCGGTGGTGTTGCGCACCTCCAGCTCCCAGCTCCGGAAGGCCCCGCCGGCGGGGTAGTCGGCGGAGCCGTCGTCCTGGATCCGGGTCTCGAGGGGGAAGCCGGCGTCGGAGTCCGCGCCGCAGACGGGCGCGGGAGCGGGGGCCGCCGAGGCGGCGGGGACGGGGAGCAGGGCGCCCGTCAGCGTGACGGCCGCGGCGGCGAGGACACGGGCGCTGCGCAGGGGCCGGGGGGCGGATGCCATGGACGGATGCCTTTGCTGCTCGCGGACGTACGTCTCGCCGGCGAGGCTGCCACAGGGCGGGCCCGGGGCTCCTCGGCGACACCGCCGATGCCGCCGGATCCGCCCGATCAGCGTATGGTCCGCTCTTCCGATGAGTACATCGGCGGGTGTACCGACGGGGCCTGGCCGAAGACCGGGGCGAGGACCAGCTGGGCGGCGCCGCGGGCCACGGCGTGCGGGGTGGCCGTCACCTCGACCGGGGTCGGGAGGCGCCGGTCGGCGAGGACGGCGGCGACGCCGTCCGCGAAGACCTCCGGCGCCGCCAGCACCACCCGGCCGCCGAGCAGGACCCGGTCGATGTCGAGGAGCCGGACCAGGTTGGCCGCGCCGGCGCCGAGGATCCGGGCGGCCTCGGGCAGTTCGCCCCGCGCCACCGCCGCGAGGCACAGCGCCTCCAGGCAGCCGCGCGCCCCGCAGTCGCAGCGGGGCCCGTCGAGCTGGACGGTCTGGTGGCCGAGCTCCCCCGCCCCGGTCCGCTCGCCCCGCAGCGGCAGCCCGCCGACGACGAGCCCGGCACCGAGCCCCGTACCGAGGTGGACGTACGCGAACGAGCGCGGCGCGCCGGGCCGGACGGCGAGGTCGAGGGCGGCGGCGTTCGTGTCCTTGTCGAGCACGACCGGCACGCCGAGCCGCGCCTCCAGGGCCTCCCGCACGGGGAACCCGTCCCACCCCGGCGCCCCGGTGACCCGCCCCGCCACCCCGCCCCGGTGCTCCAACGGCCCGGGCATGGCCACCCCGACGCCGAGCAGCCGGAGCCCGACGGGAGTGCCGACCGGGCCCGGCGCCTCCACCGGCTCCGGCGCGCCGACCGGGCCCGGCGCCGCCACCGGACCGTACGCGCCCACCGGGCCGGACGGCCGGGGCGGGGCCACGGCCGGGGACGGGACCGGGGGCCGGGGCGAAGCCGTGCGCGGCACGGGCGGCGGGGCGGGCTCCGCCAGGAGCGCGCGCACGGCCCGGACCAGGGTCTCCAGGACCCGGGGCGGGCCGTCGGAGAGGGTCACGGCGTGGCGGCGGACGGCGAGCGGGGTGCCGGTGAGGTCCGTGAGGGCGACGGTGACCTCGTCGCGGTCGAGGTGGACGCCGATCGCGTGCGCCGCTCCGGGGACCAGGCGGAGGACCGTACGGGGCTTGCCGCCGGTCGAGGCGCGGCGGCCGGCCTCCGCCGCCAGCCCGTCCGCCCGCAGCCGGGCGGTGATCTTGCTGACGGCCTGCGGAGTGAGGCCGGTCCGGGCGGCCAGTTCGAGACGGCTGATGCCCTCCTCCCCCGCCGTACGCAGCAGGTCCAGGACGAGCGCCGCGTTGTGGCCGCGCAGCGCCGTCAGGTTGGCGCCGCCGCCGGGGTCTCTCCTCATCACCGTCACCGGCCCATTCTCACCCCTGCTTGCACTTCGGCAACAGCGTTGCTTAAGTGGCGACCATGACCACCACCCCCCTCCCGCTCCGCGTCGGCCTCATCGGCTACGGTCTCGCGGGCTCCGTCTTCCACGCCCCGCTCATCGCCGCCACCCCCGGCCTGACCCTCGCCGCCGTCACCACCGGCAATCCCGAGCGCGCCGCGGAGGCGCGGGCCGCCCATCCCGGCGTCCGGGTGCTCGCCCGGCCGGAGGAGCTCTGGGCGGAGGGGGCCCCCGAGCTGGACCTGGTCGTGGTCGCCTCCCCCAACAAGACCCACGTCCCGCTCGCCGAGGCCGCCCTGAAGGCCGGTCTGCCCGTCGTCGTCGACAAGCCGCTCGCCCCGACCGCCGCCGAGGCCCGCGCCCTCGCGGCGCTCGCCGAGGAGCGGGGCCTGCTGCTCTCCGTCTTCCAGAACCGGCGCTGGGACAGCGACTTCCTCACCCTCCGTCGCCTCCTCGACGAGGGCGAGCTCGGCGAGGTCCAGCGCTTCGAGTCCCGCTTCGAGCGGTGGCGGCCCCGCCTGAAGGGCGGCTGGCGCGAGTCCGGCTCCCCGGAGGAGGTCGGCGGGCTCCTCTACGACCTCGGCAGCCACGTCGTCGACCAGGCCCTGGTCCTCTTCGGCCCGGCCGTCTCCGTCTACGCCGAGTCGGACGTGCGCCGCCCGGGCGCCGCGGCCGACGACGACACCTTCCTCGCGATCACCCACGAGAACGGCGTCCGTTCCCACCTGTACGTGAGTTCCACCGCCGCCCAGCTCGGCCCCCGCTTCCGGGTGCTCGGGCAGCGCGCCGGCTTCGTGACGTACGGCCTCGATCCGCAGGAGGCGGCGCTGCGCGAGGGACTGCGGCCCGGCACCGGCGCCGCCTGGGGCGTGGAGCCCGAGGAGCTGTGGGGCCGGATCGGCGCCGGGGAGTCCCCGCTGACGGGCGGCGGGACGCCGGTCGAGTCGGTGCCGGGGGACTACCCGGCGTACTACGCGGCCGTCGCCGCCGCCGTACGCGGCACCGGGCCGAACCCGGTCACCGCGCACGAGGCCGCCGCCGCCCTGGACGTCCTGGAGGCGGCGCGGCGTTCGGCCCGCGAGGGCGTCACCGTCAGGCTGCGCCGCTCGACCGACGGCGCCGGCGGCTGACGGCGACGAGGAGGCCGCCGCCGAGGGCGAGGCCGGCCGCCGTCGCACCCATGACGACCTTCCCGGTGCCGGCGCCGGTCTCGGGCAGCTCGCCGCCGCCGTCGGGGCCGGGACCGTGGTGGCCGCCGGTGTCGTCACCGTAACCGCCGTCGGACCCGCCGGTGTCGTCACCGTAGCCACCGTCGGACCCGCCGCCGTCCGTGCCGCCGTCGGCGGAGTCGGTCGGGCTGGGCGTGGGCTCGGTGGGGGTGGGCGTGGGCTCGGTCGGAGTCGGCTCGGTCGGAGTCGGCTCCGTGGGAGTCGGCTCCGTCGGCGTCGGCTCCGTCGGCGTCGGCTCCGTCGGCGTCGGCTCCGTCGGCGTCGGCTCGGTCGGAGTGGGCTCCGTCGGCGTCGGCTCCGTCGGCGTCGGCTCGGTCGGAGTGGGCTCCGTCGGCGTCGGCTCCGTCGGAGTGGGCTCCGTCGGCGTCGGCTCCGTCGGCGTCGGCTCGGTCGGAGTGGGCTCCGTCGGAGTGGGCTCCGTGGGCGTCGGCTCCGTCGGAGTCGGCTCGGTCGGAGTGGGCTCCGTCGGAGTGGGCTCCGTGGGCGTCGGCTCCGTCGGAGTCGGCTCGGTCGGAGTGGGCTCCGTCGGCGTCGGCTCCGTGGGCGTCGGCTCCGTCGGAGTCGGGTCCTCGTCGCAGGACGGCAGGTCGCCGTTGAACGGGTAGTTGTGGATCTCCTGGCCGCCGCCCCCGCCCGGCTCGGAGGCGTGGGTCAGGTTGCCGGTCGTGAAGAACCGGCCGTTCATGCCCGGCATGGTGATGGTCGCCGTGCTGGCCTGGTTGCCGACGAGGACGCTGCCCGCGAACTGCGCGGTGCCCTCGAACTTCACCCGCGTCGCGTCGGGGAAGTTCCACAGGAGCCGGTCGCGGAGCCCGGGCAGGCCGTTGATGTAGGTGTCGACGGTGCGGTCGTCGCCGAGGACGTTGACGAGGACCGTCGCGTTCGCGGGGATGTTCTCGAAGCGGATGCCCTGCTGCCCGCCGCCCGCCGACTCCAGGTCGAAGTCGACGGCGAAGACCTGGAGCGCGGAGGTTCCGTCGCCGGTGAAGACGGTCTCGTAGCCGTTGTTGACGGCCGTTCCGGTGGCGGTGCGGGAGGCCCCGTCGACGTACGCGTAGCACTGGCTGGCGTCCGTCAGCCGGTCGCGCAGCCCGAGGTACGGGGTGACGGCGGCGGCGTCCTTGACGGGCGTCGGGGTCACGGTGCCGGTGACGGTGCCCGCGTACAGCGTCTCGCCGCTGATCGTGCCCTCCTCGGTGAGGAGGCTCTGGCCGGTGGCGACGGTGATGTTCCCGCCGACGTTGAGGAAGGGTTCGTCGTCGTCGGGGACGACGCGCGAGCCGACGCCGGCGATGCCGACGTTGTAGACCTGCGAGACGCCGGCGCGCTTGGCCTGGTCGAGGTTTCCGAGGACGACGACCTTGCCCTCGGCCTCGGCGGCGGACTCCCGGACGAGGAAGTCGCCGCCGACGAAGACGTTGACGGCGTTGTCGCGCCACAGGACGGTGCCGTTGTTGATGTCGGGGTACGTGGGCGGGCAGTTGCCCGGCTTGCAGGGGCCGAGGCCGCCGGGCAGCGTATCGGCGGCGCCGGTGACGGCGAGTCCGCCGACGAGGGCGCCGGCGGCGAGGACCGCCGTCGCGGCGGAGAGGGCGAGACGGGATCTGCGGCGAGGGACGCGGTCGGTCCTTACGTGTTCCATATGCCGAAATATGCATAAAAAGGGATGGAAATGGCGGCACCCCACGCGGGGCGCCGCCGGATCGCCGACCTCTCGGCCGACGGTGCGACGAGGCGGCGGGGCGGCCGGGCTCGGGGCCCGGCGGTCCCGTCAGGCGCTCTTCAGCTCCTGGCGCTGGCGGCCCAGGCCCTCGATCTCCAGCTCGACGACGTCGCCGGGCCGGAGGTACGGCTTGGGCTCGGGCTGCCCCATGGCGACGCCGGCGGGCGTGCCGGTGTTGATGACGTCGCCGGGGTAGAGGGTCATGAACCGGCTCACGTACCGGACGACCTCGGCGACCGGGAAGATCTGGTCCGAGGTGTGGCCGTCCTGCTTCAGCTCGCCGTTGACCCAGAGGCGCAGGGCGAGGTCCTGCGGGTCGGGCACCTCGTCGGCGGTCACCAGCCAGGGCCCGAGCGGGTTGAAGGTCTCGCAGTTCTTGCCCTTGTCCCACGTGCCGCCGCGCTCGATCTGGAACTCGCGCTCGGAGACGTCGTGCGCGAGCGCGTACCCGGCGACGTGCGCCAGCGCCTCCTCGTCGGTCTCCAGGTAGCGGGCGGTCCGGCCGATGACGATCGCCAGCTCGACCTCCCAGTCGGTCTTCACCGAGCCGCGCGGCACGAGCACGGTGTCGTCCGGGCCGACGACGGTGTCGGCGGCCTTGAGGAAGACGACCGGCTCGGCCGGGGTGGCCTGGCCGGTCTCGGCGGCGTGGCCGTGGTAGTTCAGCCCGATGCACACGACCTTGCCGATCCGGCCGACCGGCGGGCCGACGCGCAGCCCGGTGGCGTCGCCGGAGCCGCCGAAGGCGGGCAGCACGCCGGCCTCGGCGGCGGCGCGGATCCGGTCGAGCGCGGCGGTGTCGGAGAGCAGACTGCCGTCGACGTCGTCGGTGAAGGAGGACAGGTCACGGAGGGTCCCGTCCCCGTCGAGGAGGGCGGGACGCTCGGCGCCCGGCGGGCCGACTCGCAGCAGCTTCATGGTCTTCTCCCTGTGGTCGAGGTGGGCCCGGGGGAGGCCCTTCGGTGCCCCGGCCGATGGAGTGCGGCCATCGGAGGATCGTCCGATCCTCCAAGACTCCCGTTCAGCCCGCAAGACCCCGTTCAGCCTGCGGACCCTTACGCATGAGTAGCGCGCGTTCGACGACGGCCCAGGAGGTGCTGGTGACGAGGTAGAGCGCGACGGCGAGCGGCACGACGGCGACGGTCACGACGGTCCCGAAGGAGAGCAGCGGCAGGATCCGCCCCACGGCCGCGGCGGGCCCGTCGGCGGGCGACGCCGGTGCCGCGGCCCGCGCCCGCGCGGTCTCGCGGCGGGTCCTGAGGTACTGGAACGCGGCGACGGCGAGGGCCACGGCGAAGAGGGCGAGGTAGACGAGCCCGGCCGGCCCGAAGGGCCCGCCGTCGCCGAGGGCCCCGGTCCAGCGGCCGTCGAGGGGCGCGGCGAACAGCGCGTGCCCGCTCATCCGGTCGCCGGAGGAGAAGAGCGCGTACAGGAGGAGGAACGCGGGCACCTGGAGCAGGCTCGGCAGGATCCCCGCGAACGGCGAGACCTTCTCCTGCGCGTGCAGGTCCAGGATCGCCCGCTGGAGCCGCTCCGGCCGGCGCTTGTGCTTCTCCTGGAGCGCGGCGATCCGGGGCGCGAGCCGCACCCGGGCCTGCTGCCCCCGCACGGCGGCGCGGGAGAGGGGGTGGACGGCGAGCCGGACGAGCACGGTGAAGAGGACGACGGCGAGGGCGGTCGAGGCGTCGGCGGCGAGCGGCTGGAGCAGTGCGGCGAGCCGGTCGACGAGCGCGGAGAAGGCGTCGAGGAGCGGGGACGGGAAGAAGGACAAGGGAACCCTCCGGGTTCGTCGTGCCGGGGATGGGGTGGTGCGTCTCGGCATGACGGACCGCGCGGAGGCGTCTCGCGGCGGGTGCGGGCACGACGTACGGGTACGAGGTACGGGTACGACGTACGGGTACGGGTGCGGGCACGACGTACGGGTGCGGGTACGGGGCGCCGGTGTCCGTACAGGCGGAGGAGGCGCAAGTACGGCGTACGGGTACGGGTGCGGCTGCGGGAACGCCTACGCGGTCGTCGGGAGGGGGAGCCCCGGCGCCCGGGGCCGGCGGCGACCGGCCGCGTCGGGGTCGCGCTGCGGGAGGAAGGCCGTGCGGCGGGCCCGGTCGCGCAGCGCGGTGCGTATGCGCGTGGGCGGCACGGCCGGAGCCGTACGGACGCCGAGGAAGCCGCAGGCGACGGCGGAGACGGCGAGGACGACGGCGGAGCCGACGGAGCCGTCCGTCAGGGCGAGCCCCGCGAAGGCGATCAGCAGGAGGACGGGAAGCAGGACGAGGGGCGCGACTCGCCGCAGGACCAGACTCCCGCTCATCACGCCCCCCGCTCCACGAACTTCACTGTCCGTCACGTAGGACGAACGGCCGTACGAGAAGGTTCCCGGCGTTCCTGATGAGCCGCCGGCTCCAGCGGCGTGAGCAGCCGGCGCGGCGCGAGGAGCGCCCGGGCGACGGGTTCGGCGGGGTCGAGGTCGAGCCCGGCACCGGGTCGCATCTCGACGTCGGCGGGCGCGACGAGGACGCGGCAGGCGGGGCACTCGCCGGACGGGCCGAGTTCCGTACCGCAGTCGGCGTGGTGGAAGGCGCGCATGGGCAGGGAGCCGGGCACCTCGGCCCTCCCCCAGGCGCCGAGGGCCCACAGGACGGGCCAGAGGGCGAGGCCGCGCCCGGTGAGGACGTACTCGTCGCGGGGCGGGGACTCCTGGTAGCGGCGCCGGTCGAGGACGCCGGCGTCGACGAGCGCCTGGAGCCGGGCGGCGAGGACGGCACGGGGGGCGCCGAGGTGGGCGAGGAAATCGCTGTAACGGCGGACACCGTAGAAGGCGTCGCGCACGATGAGGAGCGTCCACCGTTCGCCGACGACCTCCAGGGCGCGGGCGATGGAGCACTGCTGCTGGGCGTAGTCCTTGCCGAGGGCCATGGGAACCAGCGTAACAAAGGGGGTTCATTGAACGAACCGATCGGAGTAAGGTCTGGGTTCAATGAACGAACCGACGTGATGTCGTGACCGAACCGACCGGGCGGAGGCCCCATGAGTACAGCCCACTCACGCACCACGCCCACGACACCGACCACCCAGCCGGCCTCCGACGCCCCGCCCGCGGCCCCTTCCCCCTCCCCCTCCCCCTCCCCCGCCACGCTCGCCGTCACCGCCCTCGCCACCGGCGTCGCCCTCATGAACTACACGGCGCCGATGGCGACGCTCCCGGAGATGGCGGAGGCCTTCCGGACGCCGCCCTCGGCGCAGGCGTGGCTGCTCAACGGCACCCCGCTCGGCCTCGCCGTCCTGCTCCTGGTCGCGGGCGCGCTGGCCGACGCGCACGGCAGGCGGCGGGTGTTCCTGCTGGGGACGCTGGCGCTGGGCGTGACGACGGCGCTCGGCGCCTTCGCGGGTTCGACGGTGCTCTTCACGGCGGCGCGGATCGCGCAGGGCGCGGCGAGCGCGGCGGTCCTCGCGGGCAGCCTGGGCCTGCTGGCCGACGCGTACCCCTCGGGCCGCGACCGGATCCGGGCCACGGGCGTCTGGGGCGCGTCGGTGAGCGGCGGGATCGCGCTCGGCCCGCTGCTCGCGGGGGCGCTCGCCCTGGTGGACTGGCGGTCGGCGTACGCGGTGCTGGGCGCGGCGGCCCTGGTGACGGCGGCGATCGGGGCCCGTGCCCTCACGGCGCCCGCGGCGCTGCCCGCGCCGGGCGGCGCCCGCGGCCGTCGGCGCCCGGACCTGGTGGGCGCGACGGCCCTGGCACTCGCGCTGGGCGCCCTGCTGACGGCCCTGACGCTGGGCCGGGACGGCTGGCTGCGCCCGGCGCCGGGCCTGCTGCTCCTGGCGGCGGTGGCGCTCACGGCGGTGTTCCTGCTGGTGGAGCGCCGGGTGGCGGCCCCGATGATCGACCCGGGGATGTGGCGGAGGCCGGCGTTCCGGGCGTCGACGGTGGGGGCGCTCTTCACGGGCCTGGCGGTGATCGGCATGTTCAGCGTGCTGCCGGCGCTGTTCCAGCGCGGGTCCGGCCTGTCGGCGCTGGCCGCGGCGGCGCTCTTCGCCCTCTGGTCGGGCGCGGCGTTCGTGGTCGCGCTGCAGGCCCGCCGGCTCGCGGGCCGGCTCTCGGCCCCGTACCAACTGGCCTGCGGCTTCGCCCTGTCGGCGGCGGGCGTCCTGCTCCTCCTCGGCACCACGCAATCCGCCGCCCTCCCCTGGCCGCGCCTGGTCGCCGGCCTGGTGGTGGCGGGCGCGGGCAGCGGCCTCCTGAACGCCGCGCTCCCCCGCCTCGCCGTCGACTCCGTCCCGCCGGAGCGCGCGGCGATGGGCTCGGGCGCGAACAACACGGCCCGCTACATCGGCTCGGCGGCCGGCGTGTCGCTGATGCTGGCCCTGTCGGCGGCGACCCCGGACGCGGCCCTGGTGGCCTCGGCCGCCCTGGCCCTGGCCGGCGCCGTCCTCACCGTCGCAGGGTCGCCCGGACGATGAGCCGGTGGCGGGAGGTGAACTCGGGGGTGCAGGTGGTGAGGGTGATGTAGGAGCCGGCCTCGGAGTACCCGTACGACGGCTTCACGATCGACCGCGGCACCGGCTGGATGACGCCGGTGTCGCGCGGCGAGGTCACCGGCAGGATCCGGTCGACGAGACAGGTGTGCGTCCCCTCCCGCGTCCGCAGCGTGATCTCGTCGCCCTTGCGCAACCGGTTCACGTACCGGAACGGCTCGCCGTGCGTGTTCCGGTGCCCGGCCGGCGCCACGTTCCCGGCCTGCCCGGGCGCGGCGGTCCCCGGATAGTGCCCCACGTACCCCTTGTCGAGCACCTCGCTCCGGGAGATCCCCCGCGCGACGGGCACGGTCAGCCCGATCCGCGGGATCCTCAGCACGGCGAAGGCGGAACCGGAGGGCGTACGGGCGGACGGAGGCACGGACCGCCCGGAACCGCCGGAGGTCACGGGAACAGGAGGGGCGGCGGAAGAAGAAGGCGAACCGGAACCGCCACCCCCGCCGCCCGCCCCGGAAGGAGGGGACACGGGAGGCGGGACGGGGAAGAACCCTCCGAAGGAGAGATCCCCCACTCCCCCTCCCACTCGCGCTCCAGCACGGCCACCTGCTCACCGGCCTCGGCGCGGGCCGGCCGATTGGTCCACCACACCTGGTGCGCGACCAGCAACAGGATCAGAACACCGCAGGTGACGACGGTCTCGGCCCCGAACCACAGCACACGGACAAGCCCCCGGCGCCCCGAACGTCCCTGGACGACGACCGGCACCCGCTCCCGTCCCCTGCCTCCCCAGTCCCGCACGCCGGGCACGACAAGGGCTACGCCACCAACTCTCCAGGGGCACACCGCAGTACGGTGGACGGCATGCGCCCCGACACGCCTGCCGCCCACCTCGCCGAAGCCGAGCGTCTGCTGCGCACCGCCGAGCAGTACCCCGGCGACCGTGAACCGCTGCTGCTCCAGGCCGCCGCCCACCTGGAACTCGCGGACGACCGTCCCGGCGCGACGGCCCTCTACGACGACCTGCTGTCCGGCAACCCGGCGGACCCCCACCTGATCCGCGCGCTGAAGGCGTCGAACCTGTGGGAGTACGGCCACGAGGCCGAGGCGCGCGCCATCATCGAAGGCGTACGCCGCTCCCGCCCGACGGAAGCGCCCCCCTGGGAGATCGCGGCGGAGACCCTGGAGGCCCACGACGAACTGGAGGCGGCGGAGGAGACCCTCACGGAGGCGGCGGCCCTCCTGGCCGGGGACACCGCCGAGCTCCCCCACCCCACCGTCTCCCTCCTCACCACCCGCCACCGCATCCGCCGCATGCTGGCCCGCCCGCACGACGACTGGGACACCCGGGCGGACCGCCTCCACCAGGGCAAGGTCCCCCTGGACGAACTCCACGACCCGAAGCGCCTCTGGTCCCTGGGCTCCTCCGACCCCACCGAGCTCCGGGCCGAGATCGCCCGCCTCCGCTCCGAACTGGGCACCTACCGCACGGCCCTCTCCCGCCCCTTCCCGGTGGCGGTCCTCCACTGGCCGGAACACGAACTGACGGAACTCCTCGCCGCCTACCCGGAGCTGGAAACCGAGTACCCCACCTACCGGGCCCACCTGACGGACATCGAAGCCTCCCTCCGCGAACTCGCCGCGGCCGGCACCCCCAACCTCGGCATCGTCCGCGCCACCGTCCCCTCCTACGAGGCCTTCGCCGCCTCCGAAGCCACCCACCCCTCCCAGGCGGCCCTCCTCCCCCAATACGCCACCACCCTCGCCGCCCGCTCCCGCGCCACCCCCTGGCCCCCCTTGAGGACGGCCGCCTGCTGGTGCGGCTCGGAGAAGACGTACGGGGAGTGCCACGGGGCGGAGTGACGCGGTCTTAAGCGGCACTAGCCCGTCGTCATTCCCCAACCCCTCGCCCGAGCGGACCCGTCCCACCCGTCAGCGGACTGCCAGACCGAGGCGACTCCGTGTTCCTCCAGATACGAGGAATAGACGCCGATCTCCTCGGAGAAGAGGCCTAGGAGGAAGGGAGCCGGCTGCTTCGGGTAGAGGAAGTGGCGGTACTCAAAGAGCTGCCCGAGAGCTTCGCGTACCGCCACCGTCGGATTCCCATGGCGCACGATCTTCGCTTCGACGAGCCACTCGTCCACCTGCCCTTCGGCCGGCTCCTGTTGCCTCAGGACCAAGTCCTTCGGGTGCTGTCGCAGTGTTATCGGGGTGAATCCCCGCCCCACGACATGTCTTCCGAAGTCGTCGACGAGCTTCTCATGAGTGCGCTGCTTGACCTGCTGTCGAGCTCTGATCTCCGCCGTGTACTCACCGCTGTCCTTCGGACGGAACTCAGCGAGTGGGTCGAAGTCCCGAGGAGAGAATTCGTCTTGCTCCCCATGCGCCTTTAGCGCGTAGGCCAATTGAAAGGCGTCGTTCTCACCGCTGGCCCACCAGAGACGATCGAACTCCTCAGCCCGGCGGAGGGACTGCACACCTACATATAGATCCTCTAGCAGTGCGATGTCGCCAGGCAGCTTCGCCGTGTCGTACACCTTGGCGATCACACTGGCGGCCTCGTACGCCCTCGGCCTGGTCGCCGAATCCCTCAGGTCCGGCTCATCAACCCAGCCGACGTTCTCCCGACGCTTCACAGCCCGTCGAAGCCTCGCCGCATGGTGGCGAAGATGCTCCTCGCGAGCACGCCCCTTCCCTAGGGGTTCTTCCAGCCAGGTGATGCCCTGCTGCAGGGTCAGGGTCACGTTCTTCAGATCAGCACTGAAGATGTAGGCCAAATACAGGCCCTTCTTGGGGTCCTGCATTCCCCGCGTATCGAAAACTCCGATCCAGGGCGTCGCCGCCGGAGTGGTCTGGCCTCCATGCCCCTCGGCCCTAAAGCCAGGCGGCAGGACGAGGTCGGTGCGAGTCGCGACCCCCCGCAGCACCTGCTGTCCCTTCACCTCACGCGTGGAACCGGCGGCGCGGTCATAAGTGCTCGCGACCTCGGCGAGCAAGTCTCGAATCCCCATGACCGAAATCTAGATCACGGCACTCCAGCATGGGTACGGACGAGACAACCCCTTGTCACCTCGCCTGTCGGGACGTCAGAGTCCTGCCTCAAACCGGGCTTGGGCCACGTCGAGAACATCGTCCGCGTCGTACCCATGGGCGTCCGCCCATCGCATGAGGTCCACCATCGCCTCGACCACCGCGTCCTTGGCCCTGACGACGGTGAGGCGACTCGCGTTGACGGCACGCGGAAGGGTGACGACACCGCAAAGTTCGATCATGGATTCCGCCCTCGTGACGCGCGACCCGCCACCATGGCCGTGGGGCGTCGTGAGGTCAGTGGTGATCTCACACCATCTGACCTGACGGCCGGCATCCACCAGGACACCGTGCCGCTCGGCCACCCCGCCGATCACAGCCAAAGACCTCTCCTTCTCCTCCTCAGACACACTGGTGGATCGCGTCGGCGCAGCGTCACTTTCCGGAGAGGCCACCTCGATCCGCACGCACGTGCCCTCCATCGCCAGACGGAGCGTCGTGGGCGTGCCCACGCCCACCTGCCGGATCACTTGAGTGACCAGCTCACTCACGCAGAGCTGAACCACAGCACGCTGCCGCGAAAGCCCCCACAGCTTCAGGTGGAGCCCCAGGACTCGGCGAAGTCCCGCGACCTCCCGTGGCTCCGCCGGGAAGAAGAGTTCCCACGGCTCACGCACCATGCACCCACCCTCCCTCACGGGGTTTCCCTCTCCCGCAACACAGCCCAGACCTGCTTGCCCCATCGATACGGCTCGGTTCCCCATCGGTCCGCCAGAGCGTCAACCAGAAGAAGCCCCAGCCCCCGGAGAAGGTCATCATCAGAATCCACCCTGCGCTTCGAATCGGCCTTGGAGCGGTCGACCACTCCCACTCGAACCGCTTTCTCAGAGTGTCTGGAAACGACCACGCGGATCGATGCGAGCCGGCCGTGATCGATGGCGTGGCCGATCAGTTCGGTCACGATGAGCGTCGCGTCATCGATCAGGGATTCCAAGCCCCACAGAGTCAACGACGCGCGAACCAATCGCCGCGCGACCACCGCGCTCCGCGGCTCGCGCGGAAGGGTCTGGGAATACGCGGGGCACCCCGTGGATCGAGAAGTCGCTGATTGCATCACCGGGTCCCACAAAAGAGGCGGGGCCGTCTCCCTCGCCCAGGATCCATCGCCAGCGGAACGACTGGAGGGGGCCACCTCCGAAGACGTGGCGCATGGAACGCACACCTCCCTCCGTTCACCCGGCTGAGACGTGGACGCCAGGCGGGATACCGAGACAGCTTGCCCATCTCCGTCACTCACGTGGCTGAAAGTCACCTGTAACCACCCTTCCTCTGCTCGTTGGTGGTTTCGTATTCCCTCAGCGAACCGTGAATCGCGACAGGCGGATATCCCCGCCGGGGCCTCGATGCCGTCAAACCCGTCAAAGATTGTTCTCTTGTGAACAGGGGCAGAGCATGCCGCGAAGGAACGTCGAGTTGGCTGCGGCAATCGCAGAAACAGGCTGGTCACAGACGGCAGTGGCCGCCGCGATGGTCCGCGTGGCAGCGGAGGTCGGGGCCGAGGAGGTCTTCACCGTCAAGCGTTCGCACATCGCCATGTGGGTGGCCGGCACTCGTCCTCGTGGTCAGGCGGCGGCGATCCTGCGTGAAACGCTGTCACGACGGTTGGGGCGCCCCGTGACACTCGCGGAACTCGGTCTGGTAGGCACGTCCCCTGATCTAGCCGCCGAGTGGGATGCGGACACTCTGACGAATCTGGTCGACCTGAGGAGGGACAACATGGACCGCGGACGTCGCCGGCTCCTGTCGGGCGCCGCCTACTCTGTCGGAGGCCTGGCCCTCCCTCAGGATTCCTGGTGGGACGAGGCTCCTCACCGGGCCCGCACCCGCTCCACAGGAGCCACCCACGCGGTCGGCGAGACCGAGGTACGGGCCGTTCGCGAAATGACCGAGTTCTTCGCCCGACGCGACCAGCGACACGGCGGTGTCGACGGGCGGACAGCCCTCTGCCAGTACATCGTCGACGACGTGGCACGGTACGTCGGAGGCTCTTTCGGCAGCGAACGAGCACGTCGGTCGCTGTACTCGGCCGCGTCCGAAGCCGTCTACGTAGCTGGCTGGATGAGTTTCGACGCCTCCCAGCACGAACTCGCGCGCCGCTATTTCAGTCTCTCGCTCAAGCTCGCCGCGGAGGCCGACGACACCCCCCTCACCGGCCATATCCTGCGGGCGATGGCGCACCAGGCCATAGACCTGGGGCACTTCAAGGCAGGACTGGAACTCGCCACCAGCTCAGTCGAACGGGACAGGTACGCCCACTCCACCTCGCGTGAACGGGCCCTCATCGGCATCGTGCGGGCACGAGCGCTAGCGGTGAACGGCCAGAGAAGGCAAGCCGTCACCGCGATCAACCAGGCCGAGGCCGACCTCAACCGGGCCGCGCCAGGCGATGAGGAACCGCAACGGATCTGGTTCTTCCAGGAAGCCTCCCTCGCCCACGAGACGGCTCGCGCCCTATGGGCTTTGGGCGACTTGGACGGTGCCTTGCGGCATTTTCATGACAGCGTGCGCTACCGCAGGGCCGACGCCTTCAGCAGGACTCACGCCGTCACCCTGGGCTATATGGGCACGGTCCAGGCCAGACAAGGAAACCTTGAGGCCGCTTGTCACACCTGGACCTTGGCTCTGGACGCCATGGACGGCGTCCAGTCCGGAAGGACAAGGGAAGCGGCCACGACCATGCGCGCGGTCTTATCCCCGTTCCGCAACCGCGGCATTTCCCCAGTCTCCGAAGTCGACGCGCGGGCCCGGGCCGTACTGCAACAAGTACCCTGACGCCCCAAAGCCCCATGCGAGTGCTGGGGTTGACAAGGAAGAAGGGCAATCCGTGTCCCCAGACTCCATTCAGGTGCCGGTCATCGCCGAGGTCGTCGGAGGCCACACCGGGCGACTTGATGACTTCAAGGGAGGCGTGGAGTCGATCATCCGCCTCAGGCCGGAGTTCCCCATGGAGACTCTCCAAGGTATCGAGGAGTTCTCCCACCTTCAGGTCACGTGGTTCTTCCACCTCGGATCCCCGGACGATGTCGCACTGCACGCGCGCAGCCCCCGCGACAATCCCGCTTGGCCGGCGACCGGAACCTTCGTTCACCACAACCATCGGCGTCCGGCACGGCTCGCCACCTCCTTTCCGAAACTGATCAAGGTCAACGGGCGTGACCTGCACGTCGAGGACCTCGACGCCGACGACGGCACTCAGGTCGTCGATCTCGTGGCGGTCTTCCAAGAGATGCTCCCGCGCGGGCCCGTCACTCAGCCGACGTGGCCGGGCGAGATGCTCGCGGACTACTGGCGAGACGCCTCCGAGCGCTGAAGAACGAACCCAGGTCGCGTCCAGCACGGCGTCTGTCCTCAGGTGTGAGGTGGGCCCCCTTGGGGGCTTGCTTCGTGGGCTGCTGATGCAGGTTCACCTCAAGCAGCCGACAACAGTGCCACGCCGGACCAGAACATCACCCACACGGGCGATCTTCATTCATCGTGCGAGTTCAGTCAGGCGGAGAGCGGTACGGTCGCGCAAAACGGCCCCCGCCATGGTTGCAGCCATCGGCGAGGGCCTGAACCACTAGTGGAAAGCACTCCACCGTGATCTACCGGCACTTTAACGCGCCCTCACGTGGCTTCACCCAGTTCTCGCACGAGATCATCCGGCATCCCCGCCTCTCCTCCGACGCCGTCCGTCTTCTGACCTGGCAGTTGTCGCTCCCCCAAGGTGCCCGCGAATCCCTGTCCCGCACCGCCGAACGCGCCCGGATCGGGGCGTGTGCCTTCGGGCGGGCGAAGCGGCAGCTCAAGGAGGAAGGGTTCGTGCATGAACGGCGAGTGCAGGTCGGTGGCGGGCGCTGGGTGACTCAACAGCTCGTTTCCGGAACGCCGTTGACCGCCGACCAGGCCGCAAAGCTCCTCGCGCGAGAGCCCGGCGCGTCATCGCAGGTCACACCGAGTCCTCGGAATCCGGTCGTCGGTGCCCCGACCGTCGACGAGCCGGTGACTCCGTCGACCGGCGGTCATCCAGAGAAAGACCGTGAGGTGGAGACCTCCCACCTTCCCCCGGAGGTCACGGAGGAGTCGCCTCGCCTCGAAGAGGCTCGCGCCCTCGTCGGCGCTCTGCCTCTCCTCTCCTCCGCCCTGCGCCACATCCCCCGCGGAATGCGCGACGAACTCGCCCGCCTCGCCGCCCGCTGGCTGGACGTCGGCCACACCCCCGCCGACGTCCACCAACACATCCTGCGCGGTCTGCCCGGCGCCGGGACGCCCGTACACCGGCCCGGTGGGCTCGTGCGGTACCTCCTGCGTGACGTACCGCCCCGAGAGCTGTCGTCCCCGCACGTTCCCCGAAGTCGGCTTTCGGCGCGGCTCGAAGGGACACGCGAGTGTGCCGGTGACCACACCCAGCCCATGCTCTTCCGGCCGGTCGGCGACGAGACACACTGCGCTGCTTGCACCTGACCGTCAGCCCTCCCGGTGGCACCGCGCGCACATCTCGTACGCTCGAAGGACGACCCGCCTACCAGGAAGGCCCCGCCATGCCCCGCGTCCCCTCTCCCGCCATCGCCGCCGCCGGACTCGTCGGCGGTTACGCCGTCGCCCGGTGGACCAAGAAGCGGCCGCTCGGTGGGGTGGTGCTGGCCGTGGCCGGTGGGGTCGCCGCTCGGGAGTGGCAGCGGGAGGGCGGGGTCAAGGCGGCCGTGGGACTGTCCGCCGCCTATGTGGCGGCGTTCGGCGGGTCGCATCCGCTGGCGAAGAAGATCGGCGCCTGGCCGTCGGTGTTCGCCGTCGCCGGAGGGATGGCCGCCGCCTCCTGGGCCGTCACGCGCCAGAACGCCTGACGGAGACGCCTGGCGGTCGGCCGCGCGCCGGCCGCCGCCTTCCGGGCCGTCACCGTCACCCGCGAGCGGGGGCGAGCCTGTCCGAGGCGGCCGTCACCCGCGAGCGGGGCTGGGCTCCCGCTCGCGGGTGAGCCGCTCAGCCGCCCAGCGCGTGGCTGACCGTGTAGATCAGGAGGCCCGCCAGGGCGCCGACCACCGTGCCGTTGATGCGGATGAACTGGAGGTCGCGGCCGATGTTGGCCTCGATCTTCTTCGAGGTCTGGTCGGCGTCCCAGCCGGCGACCGTGTCCGTGATCAGGGAGGTGATCTCGGGGCGGTAGGTGGTGACCAGGTGGATGACCGCCGTCTCCAGCCAGCCGTCGACCTTCTGCTGGAGCCGGGAGTCCGAGGCGAGGCGCTTGCCGAGGGAGATCAGGGAGGCGCGGGCGCGGAGGCGGAGCTGGCTCTGGTCGTCCTCGGCGGCGGCGATGATCAGGGCGCGGACGGACGCCCAGGCGGAGGCGATGACGTCCTGGACCTCGGGGCGGGCCAGCAGGTCGGACTTGAGGCGTTCGACGCGGGCGCGGGTGTCCGTGTCGGCCTGGAGGTCGGCGGCGAAGTCGGTGAGGAAGCGGTCGATGGCACCCCGGGCGGGGTGCGTCGGCATGTCGCGCATCTCCGTGACGAAGCGGAGCAGCTCCTTGTAGACGCGTTCGCCGACCTTGCGGTCCACGAAGCGCGGGGTCCAGCCCGGGGCGCCGCCCTGGACCGCGTCCATGACCGAGTCGCCGTGGGTGACGAGCCAGTCGTGGGCGCGGGTGCAGACCAGGTCGACGGCGCGGCGGTGGGCGCCGTCCGCCACCATGTGTTCCAGGGTCTTGCCGACGCCCGGCGCGATCTCGGCCTGCTCCGCGCGGCGGGTGATCGCCTCGCCCACCACCGCCTGCACGTCCGCGTCGCGCAGGACGGTCAGCGCCCCGCGCAGGGCGGTCGCGGCCTCTTCCGTCACCCGGTCCGCGTGGGCCGGGTCCGCGAGCCAGGTGCCGAGGCGACCGGCCACGCCCAGGGCGCGCAGGCGGCCCCGTACGACGTCCGCGGAGAGGAAGTTCTCGCCGACGAAGGAGCCCAGCGAGGCGCCCAGCTGGTCCTTCTTCGTCGGGATGATCGCCGTGTGCGGGATGGGCAGGCCCAGCGGGTGGCGGAAGAGGGCCGTCACCGCGAACCAGTCCGCGAGCGCGCCGACCATGCCCGCCTCGGCCGCCGCGGCGACGTAGCCCGCCCAGGCGCCCGCGCCGGCGTTCTCCGCCCAGGTCGCGAGGGCGTAGACCGCCGCGACGAGCGCCAGCAGCGCCGTCGCCAGGGCCTTCATGCGACGGACGCCGCGGTTCCGTTCTTCGTCCGCCGCCGTGTACGTGAAGCTCACCATCCGCCAGACCTCCTCACATCCTCATCTCAGGGACTCCCGGCGCCGCTCGTGAGTTCCCCCGGACGCTCCCCCGTACATCTTCGCGATCACGGACTCGATGTCCGGTTCCCGCACCGAGAGGTCCACCAGCGGGTACGCCGCCGCCACCGCCGCCACCAGGGGCGCGGCCGACGCGGAGGCCGGGAAGGCGAGGTGCTGGCGCGGCCCGTCGGCCCGTACGAAGCGGGCGCCGGGGACGTCCTCGATCGGCGGGAGCTCCCGCTCCAGGTCCACGACGAGCATCCGCTCGCCCCCGCCGGCCTCGTGCAGGCCGGCGAGACCGCCGTCGTACATCAGCCGCCCGTGGTCGATGACCATCACCCGCGAGCAGAGCTGTTCGATGTCGGTGAGGTCGTGGGTGGTGAGGAGGACCGTCGTGCCGCGCGTCGCGTTCAGTTCCCGGAGGAACTCCCGCATCCGGGACTTCGAGACGACGTCCAGGCCGATCGTCGGCTCGTCCAGGTACAGCACCTCCGGGTCGTGGAGGAGCGCGGCGGCGATGTCGCCGCGCATCCGCTGGCCGAGGGAGAGCTGGCGGACCGGGACGTCGAGCAGGTCGCCGAGGTCGAGGAGGTCCACGCAGCGGGCGAGGTTCTCCCGGTAGCGGTCGTCGGGGATCCGGTACATGCGGTGGACCAGGCGGTACGAGTCCCGCAGCGGCAGGTCCCACCAGAGGGTGGTGCGCTGGCCGAAGACCACGCCGATGCGGCGGGCGAGGCGGGTCCGTTCGCGCGCGGGGTCGATGCCGGCGACGCGGAGGCGGCCGCCGCTGGGGGTGAGGATGCCGGTGAGCATCTTGATGGTGGTGGACTTCCCGGCGCCGTTCGGCCCGATGTAGCCGACCATCTCGCCCCGGTCCACGGTGAAGGAGATGCCGTCGACGGCCCGGACCTCCCGCTTCTCGCGGCGGAGGAGTCCGGTCCTGCGGCGGACGGTGAAGGTCTTCTCCAGGCCGTCCAGTTCGATGAAGGATCCGGTGAGGGACACGTGCTCTCAGCTTCCTGTCGATCGGTACGAGCGGACGCCCGCCCGCCACGCGAGGCCCGCGACCGCGCAGCAGACCAGGGCGACGAGCGGGGAGGCGAAGGCCGCCCAGGACGGCACGCCGGCCGGGGCCGGGCGGCCGAGGACGTACAGGGCGGGCAGCCAGTTCACGAAGGCGAGCGGGACCACGAACACCACGCCCTTCACGAGGTCCTGCGCGAAGATCGTCGGCGGGTACTGCAGCAGCGTGTTCCCGCCGTACGTGAACGAGTTGGCGACCTCGGCGGCGTCCTGGAGCCAGAACTGCGCCGACGCGCCGAGCACCATCACCGCCATGAAGATCACCGCCCCGCAGGCCACCATCGCGGGCACCATCAGGGCCGTCCCCCACGACCACGCCACCTCGTGCCGGAGCAGCACCAGGCTCCACATCAGCACCATCAGCCCCTGCAGCACCCGGCCGAGCCGGCGCAGCGCGAACTTGTCCGCCGCGACCTGCGCGAGCAGCGGCACCGGCCGCAGCAGGAACACGTCGAGCGAACCGTCCCTGATCCGCCGCCCCATCCGCTGGAGCGAGCCCAGCGCCAGGTCGGCCAGCCCGAAGGCGGTGCCGGTGGTGCCGTACAGGAAGGCGACCTCCGCGAAGGAGAAGCCGCCGAGGCCCTGGACCTGCCCGAACATCAGCAGGATCACGACGAAGTCGAAGAAGGTCACGCAGAAGGACGTCACGAGGGTCAGCGCGAAGGAGGCCCGGTACGTCATCGTGGACCGGATCCACATGGCCGCGACCAGGCGGTACGTCCGCAGGACCTCCACCGCGCCGGAGCCGTGGGCGCCGGCCGTACGCAGCCGCTCAGCCACCCTGCACCACCACCTTCCGCGTCGCCGCCGCCTGCGCCGCCCGCCCCGCCGCCAGGAGCAGAGCGAGCCAGCCGAGCTGGAAGCCGTACGCGCGGACGAGGCCCCAGCCGTCCCCGTACCGGCCGAGGTAGACGTCCGCCGGGACCTGGAGCAGGGCCGCCCACGGCAGCGCGCGGGCCAGCTCGCCGAGGGCACCGGGGAAGACGTTGAGCGGGAGCAGCATCCCGGAGAAGAAGAGGCCGGCCAGCCAGGCCACCTGGACCACGCCCTGCCCGTCGAGCAGCCAGAACGCGCTCATCGCCACGAGGTACCAGAGCGCGAACGACACGAACGAGCCGAGGGCCACCGCGAGCAGGAAGGCGGCCCAGCCGGCCGGACCGGCCGGAAGGGTGAAGCCGAAGGCGACCGCGCCGATCAGCAGCGGGACGGCGCCGCGGCCGAGCAACTGGTAGGCGGCGCGGCCCGCGTTGGCCGCGCACCACCAGCCCTGGAGGTCGGCGGGGCGGTAGAGGTCGACGGCGATGTCGCCGGTCCTGATCCGTTCGATCAGCTCGTCCTCGAAGCCGCCGCCCATCATGCCGCAGACGGTGATGAGGGCCTGGCCGATCCAGACGTAGGCGAGGGCGTCGGCCATGGAGTAGCCGCCGAGCGCGGGCCGTTCGGCCCACAGGGCGATGTAGGTGTAGGAGAGGACGAAACCGAAGACCGTGTTGGTGAAGAGGCCCGCCAGCGTGGCCACCCGGTAGGTGGAGTGCCGCCGGAAGCCACCCGCGGCCACGGTCGCGTACAGCCGCAGCATGGAGCGTCCCTTCTGAGGGCGTGCGGAGAGGGCGTGGAAAGGGAGGGCGGGGAAGGAGAGTGGGTGGAGAGTCCTGGCGCCTGCGGGAAGCAGGCGAAGCGCACGACCCTAGTGGCCCCCGACACCGCACCGCGAGCGGATTTCCCCACCCGTTCCCCCTCGCCTTCGGGAGTTTCGCCCGCTTTATGTGCACTATGTGATGCCATGTCCCCTTCTGTGCGTCCTGTCTCGCCCGCCGCACCACCCCCGGACGATCCGGGCTGGGCCCCCCGGGACCCCACCCTCCCCGCCCCGCCCCCCACCGGCACCCGGCCACGCGGCAGGAACCGGCGCCGGGACCGGAACCGCAGCCGCCCCCGCGCCTCGCTCCCCCGCCGGCTCCTGCGCGCCACCGCCTGGCTGGTCCTGCTCGGCGGGCTGCTCCTCGCCGGGGCCCTCACCGCCGGATACCTGCTGGTGTCCATCCCGGCCGCCAACGCCGCCGCCGTCGCCCAGTCCAACCTGTACCTCTACCGCGACGGCACCGTCCTCGCCCGCGACGGCGAGGTGAACCGGGAGAACGTCCGCCTCGACCGGATCCCGCCGACCGTCCGGCAGGCCGTCCTCGCCGCCGAGGACCGCGACTTCCACACCTCGCGCGCGGTCGACCCCAAGGCGATGGTCCGCGCCGCCTGGAACACCGTCACCGGCAAGGGCCGCCAGTCCGGCTCCACCATCACCCAGCAGTACGTGAAGAACTACTACCTGGGCCAGGAACAGACCCTCACCCGCAAGGCCAAGGAGTTCTTCATCGCCATCAAGCTGGAACGCGAGAAGTCCAAGGACGAGATCCTCCAGGGCTACCTCAACACCAGCTACTTCGGCCGCAACGCCTACGGGATCCAGGCCGCCGCCCACGCCTACTACGGCAAGGACGTCGAACGCCTCGGCACCGCCGAGGGCGCCTACCTCGCCGCCCTCCTCAAGGCCCCCAGCGCCTACGACGTCACCACCCGCCCCGAGAACCGCCCCGCCGTCCTCGCCCGCTGGGCGTACGTCCTCGACGGCATGGTCAAGGAAGGCTGGCTCACCGCCCGCGAACGCGCCGCCCTCCGCTTCCCCGACCCGCGGACCGCCCGCCCCGCCACCGGCCTCTCCGGCCAGCGCGGCTACCTCGTGCAGGCCGTCGAGGAGCACCTCACCGGCCGCGGGATCGTCGACGAGAAGACCCTCGCCGGCGGCGGCTTCCGCATCGTCACCACCCTCGACCCCGACCGGCAGGCCGCGCTCGTCCGCGCCGTCGAGGAGCGGGTCACCCACCGCCTCGACCCCGCCGCGAACCCCGCCGACCGGTACGTACGCGTCGGGGCCGCCGCCGTCGAACCGGCCACCGGACGCGTCGTCGCCCTCTACGGCGGCGTCGACTACACCCGCCAGTACGTCAACAACGCCACCCGCCGCGACTACCAGGTCGGCTCCACCTTCAAGCCCTTCGTCTTCACCGCCGCCGTGCAGGGCGGCGCGCGGACGCAGTACGGCGAGCCGATCACCCCGTACACCGTCTACGACGGCACCGACCGCCGGCCCGTCGAAGGCTGGCCCGGCGCACCGTACGACCCCGCCAACGAGGACGGCGAGAGCTACGGCGAGATCCCCGTGACCGCCGCCACCGACCTCTCCGTGAACACCGTCTACGCCCAGATGGCCGTCGACGTCGGCCCCGCGCGCGTGCGCCGCACCGCCGTCGCCCTCGGCCTGCCGGCCACCACCCCCGACCTCACCGCCTCCCCCTCCATCGCCCTCGGCCCGGCCACCGCCAGCGTCCTCGACATGGCCCGGGCGTACGCGACGCTCGCCGCGCACGGCCGGCGCGGCGACCACACCCTGGTCGCGGCGGTCTCCCGGGACGGGGAACCGCTGCCGCTGCCCGCCGCCGAGCCCCGGCAGGCCGTGGGCCGCGAGGCCGCCGACACCACCACCGCCGTGCTGCGGGGCGTCGTCGAGTCCGGTACCGGCACGGCCGCGCAGGCCGCCGGACGCCCCGCGGCCGGCAAGACGGGCACGGCGGAGGACGACAAGGCGGCCTGGTTCGCCGGCTACACCCCCGAACTCGCCACCGTCGTCGCCCTGATGGGCCAGGACCCGGAGACCGGCGGCCAGGAGCCGCTGTACGGCGCCCTCGGCCTCCCCCGCGTCAACGGCGGCGGCCCGCCCGCCGAGATCTGGGCCCGCTTCACCCGCGAAGCCCTCGCCGGCACCCCCGCACGCGACTTCGACCTGCGCCTGATGCCGGGCGCCGAGCTCCCCGACGTACCGCCGACACCGGACGCTCCGGACGGGCCGGAGGGCGGAACCGAGGACGGGCCCGAGGACGGAACGGAAGGCGGTGCGGACGAGGAGCGGTACGAGCCCGGCGAGGCGGGCCCGGGACCCGCGAAGCCCGGGAGGCCGGCGACGCCCCTGAAGCCCGGGAGCCCCGAGAAGCCCGGGAAGCCCCGCGGACAGGGCCGTCAGTGACCCGAGGTCGCCTTCAGACCGACCACGGCCACGAGCAGCAGGACGACGAAGAAGATCCGGGCGGCGGTCGCCGGCTCGCCGAGCACCACCATGCCGAGCACCGCCGCACCGGCCGCGCCGATGCCGACCCAGACGCCGTAGGCGGTGCCGATGGGGAGGGTCTTCGCGGCCTGCGACAGCAGCACCATCGAGGCGACGATCCCGGCCGCGGTGAAGACGCTGGGCCAGAGACGGGTGAAGCCCTCGGTGTACTTCATCCCGATCGACCAGCCGACTTCCAGCAGACCGGCGACGACGAGAAGAACCCAGGCCATGACGAGACACCTCCGCGAGACGGAACGGGAACGGTGCGTCGTCTTTTCCGATGACCCGGTACGGCGCGTCTCGTCGGGGTACCCCCAGCCTAGCAAGGAAGCGACGAAGGCCCCGGTGACAAGGGTCACCGGGGCCTTCCGTGTACGTATGCCGCTACAGCGTACGCATGCCGCTACAGGTAGAGACCGGTCGAGTCCGAGCTCTGGAACCGGTCCGCCGCCACCGCGTGCAGATCCCGCTCCCGCATCAGCACGTAGGCCACGCCCCGCACCTCCACCTCGGCCCGGTCCTCGGGGTCGTACAGCACCCGGTCGCCGATCTCGACGGTCCGGACGTTCTGCCCGACCGCGACCACCTCGGCCCAGGCCAGGCGGCGGCCGACCGCGGCGGTCGCCGGGATCAGGATCCCGCCGCCGGAACGCCGCTCCCCCTCCGGGGAGTCGGTGCGGACCAGGACCCGGTCGTGGAGCATCCGGATGGGCAGCTTGTCGTGGGTGTTCTCGCTCACGGGAACGAACCTACCGGCCCGGCTCAGCCCCTGTGCCTCCGGGACGAGCTCAGCAGCAGTCCGACGACGGCGACGGCCACGAGGGCGGCCGGGACGACCCGCTCCAGGCGGGGGGCGCCGTCCTCGTCGGTGAAACGTGCCTTCACGTCGGAGACGACACGGTTCACGGCGACGAACGCCCGTCCGGCGGTCTCGTCCACGGTCGAGGCGACCCTGGCCTTGGCGTCCCCGATGATCGTCTTCGGGTGCACCCGAATGCCGATCTCGTCGAGCGTGACGGCGAGCTGCTCGCGCCGGCGGACGATGTCCGCCTCGATCTGCGCAGGGGTCCTGGCGTCCGACACCACGCTGCCTCCGTAGTCGTATTCCGGTCGTTGGTGGACAGTCTGTCAGTTCCGCGGCCGGGAGGCTGTCCCCGACCCCCATTAGGCTCATCGCGTACGCGCACACCCCCGAGGAGAGCGAGCCATGAGCGAGCGACTGCAGCCCGGCGACACCGCCCCCGCCTTCACCCTGCCGGACGCGGACGGCAACGAGGTCTCCCTCGCCGACCACAAGGGCCGCAAGGTCATCGTCTACTTCTACCCGGCCGCCCTCACCCCCGGCTGCACCAAGCAGGCCTGCGACTTCACCGACAACCTCGACGTCCTGGCCGCCGCCGGCTACGACGTCATCGGCGTCTCCCCCGACAAGCCGGAGAAGCTCGCGAAGTTCCGCGAGAAGGAGAACCTGAAGGTCACGCTGGTCGGAGACCCCGACAAGTCCACCCTGGAGGCGTACGGCGCCTTCGGCGAGAAGAAGCTCTACGGCAAGGTCGTCACGGGCGTCATCCGCTCCACGGTCGTCGTCGACGAGGAGGGCAAGGTCGAACACGCCTTCTACAACGTCAAGGCCACCGGCCACGTGGCCAAGATCATCCGCGACCTGGGCATCTGAGCCACCTCGGACCCCACCGGGCCCGCACCCCCGCCAGGGTGCGGGCCCGTCCGCATTCCGTGCGCGCCCAGCGTGACCGTCCGATTTTCGGCTCGTTAGTCCGTACGAGATCCGTACTGGGGAGGGGGGTCCGTTCCGATGGGGACGAGTCCGTACACGAGGGAACGACTGGAGTCGGCGGCACGAGGGGCGCGAACGCTGACGGAGGCGCTGGAGCGGCTGGGGGTGGACCCGAAGAGCGGGTCACGGCGATACCTGCGCGACCGCATGCGGAAGCTGGGCGTGGACACGTCGCACTTCGAGCGGGAGGGGGTGCGGTGGACACGGGAGGCGCTGGCGGAGGCGGTGGCGGCATCCACGAACATGTGCGAGGTGCTGCGCCGGCTGGGGGTGGAGGTGGTGGGCGGCCAGCACACTCATATCAGCCGCCGCATCAAGGCGTACGGCATCGACACGGCGCACTTCCGCGCACCGTCACGACAGGGCAAGCCCTGGCGGCCCCGGACGCCGGAAACTTTCCTTGTGCAGCAGCCTGGCCCGTGGGCCAGGCGCGTCCCGAGCGATCGCCTCGCCTGGGCAATGGCGGAGGCCGGGATACGGAAACAATGCGCGAGGTGCGGCAACGAAGGCGTGTGGCGCGACCGCCCGATCCGGCTCGAGATCGACCACATCGACGGCGACTGGAGCAACAATCGCCTGGAGAACCTGCGGTTCCTCTGCCCGAACTGTCACTCGGCCACAGAGAACTACCGGGGGCGCGGGAAGGGCAGGCGCCAGTGAGAGCGGGCATCCGATACACCCGCGAACGGATGACCGAAGCAGCATCGCGGTGCGCGGACATCCATGAGGTGATGGAGTTCTTCGGAGCGCAGCCGCACGACAAACTGCGCCGCTACCTCCTGAAGCGCTTCGCCGACTACGGCATCGATATCTCGCACTTTCCTCACCGGAAACGCGGCAAACAGCCGCTTCGCCCGACGCCGGAGGACCTGCGGAACGCAGTCGAGAGCTCCCTCTCCATCTCGGGCGCCCTACGTCTACTGGGCAGGCAGGACAGCGGGCAGATGCGTGAACTGTTTCATCGGTGGGTGGAGGAAGACGACCTGTCTACCTCCCACTTCCTTGGACAGGCCCATCAGCGGGGCAGGAAGGGGCCGAGGCGACCGGCGGCAGCGATTCTGGTCCGCCACGAGGGCAGGCGCAGGACCAAGACGCATCTGCTCCGGCGGGCACTCCGTGAGGTGGGCGTGCCCGAGGAATGCGCCGAATGCGGGGCCGGGACCACGTGGCTCGGGGATCCGATCACCCTGGAGATCGATCACGTCAACGGGGACTGGAGCGACGACCGGCGCGAGAACCTGCGCTTGCTGTGCCCCAACTGTCATGCGGTCACGGACACCTGGTGTCGAGGCGGACGGCGAGTAAAGTAGGGCATCGTGCACGCGCCCGTACGCCACCTGGTGAGCGGCGATCTTTAGGTGGTCGCGTATGTCGGTTCGAATCCGACCGGGCGTACGTCACGAACGGCTCAGTGCAGTCCATGCACTGAGCCGTTCACGTTTCCGGGCTCAGCCCAGCAGCTCCCGGACCACCGGGGCCAGCGCGCGGAAGGCCTTGCCGCGGTGGCTGATCGCGTTCTTCTCCGCGGGGGTGAGTTCCGCGCAGGTGACGTCGTAGCCCTGCGGCTGGAGGATCGGGTCGTAGCCGAAGCCGTTGGCGCCGACCGGCTCGTGGCGGAGGGTGCCTTCCATGCGGCCCTCGACGACCCGCTCGGTGCCGTCGGGCAGCGCCAGGGCGGCCGCGCAGGCGAAGTGGGCGGCCCGGTGCTCGTCGGCGATGTCGGAGAGCTGGGCGAGGAGGAGGTCCAGGTTGGCCTTGTCGTCGCCGTGGGTGCCGGACCAGCGGGCGGAGAAGATGCCGGGGGCGCCGCCCAGGACGTCGACGCAGAGACCGGAGTCGTCGGCGACCGCCGGGAGGCCCGTCGCCCGGGCCAGGGCGTGGGCCTTGAGGAGGGCGTTCTCCGCGAAGGTGACGCCGGTCTCCTTCACGTCGGGGATCTCGGGGTACGCGTCCGCGCCGACGAGTTCGAGGTCGAGGCCCGCGTCGGCGAGGATCGCGTGGAGTTCGGTGATCTTGCCCGCGTTGCGGGTGGCGAGGATCAGGCGCTGTCCGGTCATGCCCCCAGTATCTACGGGGTGCAGACCTTGCCGATCTCGGTGGCCGCGTCGGTGACCGGGGTGATGTCGGGGGTCGTGTCGCCTTCCTTGACGGCCGTGCGGACCGATTCGACGCCCTTGGTCAGGTCGTCGACGGCCTTGGAGAGGTCGGCGTTGTCGGTGGTGTCCTTGAGGTTGCCGAGCTCCGTGGAGATGGAGTTCAGGGACTCCTCGATCTGCGTGACGTCGTTGGAGGCGTTGGAGACGGCCTGCTGGAGCTTGCCGACGGAGGTGGCGATCGCGTCGGCGGTCTTCACGCAGTCCATCGCCTTGTCGAGGGCTCCGCAGCCCGTCAGGAGCGTGGCGGCTGCTGCCGCCGTGGCGACGGTGAGGGCTATGGTGCGGCGGCGCTTCACTGTTCGGGTCCTCCCCTGGCTGCGTACGTTCGACGGGGCGCACGGTACGGCCGCGCGCCCCTTGTCGTAAAGGACGCACCCGTCGGAGGGGGCGGTTGCTCAGGGGTTTCCCCTAGGGGACGCGCTCAGAGGGTGGCGTCGAGCGCCTTGCGCTGGAGGTCGGCGAGGTCGGCGCAGCCGGCGGCGGCCAGGTCGAGGAGGGCGTTGAGTTCGGCGCGGTCGAAGGGCTCGGCCTCGGCGGTGCCCTGGACCTCGACGAAGCGGCCGTCGCCGGTGCAGACGACGTTCATGTCGGTGTCGGCGCGGACGTCCTCCTCGTAGCAGAGGTCGAGGAGGGGGGTGCCGCCGACGATGCCGACGGAGACGGCGGAGACGGTGCCGGTGAGGGGCTTGCGGCCGGGCTTGACGAGCTTCTTGCCCTGGGCCCAGGCGACGGCGTCGGCGAGGGCGACGTAGGCGCCGGTGATGGCGGCGGTGCGGGTGCCGCCGTCGGCCTGGAGGACGTCGCAGTCGAGGACGATGGTGTTCTCGCCGAGGGCCTTGTAGTCGATGACGGCGCGCAGGGAGCGGCCGATGAGGCGGGAGATCTCGTGGGTGCGGCCGCCAATCTTGCCGCGGACGGATTCGCGGTCGCCGCGGGTGTTGGTGGAGCGGGGGAGCATGGAGTACTCGCCGGTGACCCAGCCTTCGCCGCTGCCCTTGCGCCAGCGGGGGACGCCTTCGGTGACGGAGGCGGTGCAGAAGACCTTGGTGTCGCCGAAGGAGATGAGGACGGAGCCTTCGGCGTGCTTGCTCCAGCCGCGTTCGATGGTGACGGGGCGGAGCTGTTCGGGGGTACGGCCGTCGATGCGAGACATGGGACGAGCCTAGCCCCCTCGGCGGGGGCCGCCGGTCCGTCCGGGGGTGCGCACGAGGGCCCGTTCCCCTGCCGGAACGGGCCCTCGTCAGCTGGTGTCAGCTGCTCACATCATGTCTTCGATCTCGGCGGCGATCGGGTCCGCGTCGGTGCCGATGACGACCTGGATGGCGGTGCCCATCTTCACGACGCCGTGGGCGCCGGCGGCCTTGAGGGCGGCGTCGTCGACGAGGCTGGCGTCGGCGACCTCGGTGCGCAGGCGGGTGATGCAGCCTTCGACCTCTTCGATGTTGTCGATGCCGCCGAGCCCGGCGACGATCTTCTCAGCCTTGCTGGCCATGTCTTTCTCCCTGTCCGTCTCTCGTTCGCGGGATACGCGAATCTCGGCGCACCGACGGTCCGCTGTGTCACGGTAACCCACGGTTGGCCCAACTTCGCGAGCGAATGCCGCCGTTCTGTCGAATGATGACGATCACCGGCGGCCTGTCCTCAGCGGGCTCCCGGAGCCTACCGCAAGTGGTCTACACCAGTGTGCAACGAGACGCGGCCCCGGGTTGTTCCGGGACAGGGAGGTCGCCGATGAGTACCGACAGCACAGCAGCCGGCTCCAGGAAGGTCTCGTGGGGAGGTTTCTTCCAGGGGCTGCAGAAGATGGGCCGCAGTCTGCAGCTGCCCATCGCCGTGCTTCCCGCCGCGGGCATCATCAACCGGCTGGGGCAGCCGGACGTCTTCGGCGCCGACGGGCTGGGCTGGGACAACGTCGCGAAGGTGATGTCCGGCGCGGGCGGGGCGCTGCTCGACGGGAGTCTCGGTCTGCCGCTGCTGTTCTGCATCGGTGTCGCGATCGGCATGGCGAAGAAGTCGGACGGTTCGACGGCGCTCGCCGCGGTGGTCGGCTTCCTCGTCTATTACACGGTGCTGCGCCAGTTCCCGAAGGACTGCCCGACGGGGACGAGGGACATCGGCGGTGGCTGCCTGGGCGCGGACGACGCGTTCGCGGGGTACACGTACCAGAACCCGGGTGTCTTCGGCGGCATCGTGATGGGTCTGCTGGCGGCGTACCTGTGGCAGCGGTACCACCGCACGAAGCTGGTCGACTGGCTGGGCTTCTTCAACGGTCGCCGGCTGGTGCCGATCATCATGGCGTTCGTGGGCATCCTGTTCGCCGCGCTGTGCCTGTGGATCTGGCCGCCGATCGGTGACGCGCTGGAGAGCTTCAGCGACTGGCTGGTGGGGCTGGGTGCCTGGGGTTCGGGCATCTTCGGCGTGGCGAACCGCGCGCTGCTGGTGATCGGTCTGCACCAGTTCCTGAACGTGCCCATCTGGTTCCAGTTCGGTTCGTACACGAAGCCGGACGGCACGGTGGTCCACGGTGACATCAGCATGTTCCTGGCGGGCGACCCGGAGGCCGGCCAGTTCCTGTCGGGCTTCTTCCCGATCATGATGTTCGCCCTGCCGGCGGCGGCCCTGGCGATCACCCACTGCGCGCGTCCGAACCGGCGCAAGGAGGTCGGCGGTCTGATGCTGTCGGTGGCGCTGACCTCGTTCGTGACGGGCATCACGGAGCCGCTGGAGTACTCGTTCCTCTTCATCGCGCCGGTGCTGTACGCCATCCACGCGCTGCTGACGGGCGTGTCGATGGCGGTGACGTGGGCGCTGGGCGTGAAGGACGGGTTCAGCTTCTCGGCGGGTCTCATCGACTACGTCATCAACTGGAACCTGGCGACGAAGCCGTGGCTGATCATTCCGATCGGCCTGGGCTTCGCGGTGGTGTACTACGTGATCTTCCGGTTCGCGATCACCAAGTTCGACCTGCCGACTCCGGGCCGCGAGCCCGAGGAGGTCCAGGAGCAGCTGGAGCGCGACAACGTGAAGTAGCGCGGGCGGACGCGTCGGTTCCGGGCCCTTCGGGGCCCGCCGCGGAAGGCTGACAGGGCCCCTGGACCTCCTGGTCCGGGGGCCTTTTGTCACGCCTTCATCACGAGGGCCCCGCACCGAAAATTCGCAGGTTCCTTATCTAAGTCTCACGTGCTAAAACTGGTCTACACCACTCATTGGTGTAGACCACGCGGTCCAGACCACCGCGTTCCACGAGACGCCGCCGTCCCCCCGTATCACTGTCCTCTGGCGGCGCCTTGCCTACTGGAGGAAGTTGATGAGTACGGCCACCGCCCAGGCCGCCGCTCCCGCGAAGAAGCGCGGATCCGGCCTGTTCCAGGGCCTGCAGAAGGTCGGTCGCAGCCTGCAGCTGCCGATCGCCGTGCTGCCGGCCGCGGGTATTCTGCTCCGTCTCGGCCAGGACGACGTCTTCGGCAAGGACGGCCTCGGCTGGGACAAGGTGGCGAAGGTCTTCGCCACCGCCGGCGACGCGGTCTTCGCCAACCTGCCGCTGCTCTTCTGCGTCGGCATCGCCATCGGCTTCGCCAAGAAGGCCGACGGCTCCACCGCCCTCGCCGCGCTCGTCGGCTTCCTCGTCTACAAGAACGTCCTCACGGCGTTCCCGGTGACCGAGGGCGTGGTCAACACCACGGAGAACGGTGGCGTCGACGTCGCCGCCACCTACAACGACCCCAAGGTCCTCGGCGGCATCGTCATGGGTCTCCTGGCGGCCGTGATCTGGCAGCGCTACCACCGGACCAAGCTGGTCGACTGGCTCGGCTTCTTCAACGGCCGCCGCCTCGTCCCGATCATCATGGCCTTCGTCGGCACGATCATGGGCGTCTTCTTCGGCCTCGTCTGGGAGCCGATCGGCAACGTCATCACCGACTTCG
This sequence comes from Streptomyces roseolus, assembly GCF_014649855.1. GTDB lineage: Bacteria > Actinomycetota > Actinomycetes > Streptomycetales > Streptomycetaceae > Streptomyces > Streptomyces roseolus. The sequence continues at coordinate 268,450 of NZ_BMTV01000004.1, forward strand.
GCGAGTGGATGACCAGCCTGGGCGCGATCGGAGCCGGCATCTTCGGCGTCGTCAACCGCGGCCTGCTGCCGATCGGCATGCACCAGTTCGTCAACACCGTCGCCTGGCAGGAGATCGGCTCCTTCAAGGACTCCGCCGGCGCGGTCTGGCACGGCGACCTGCCGCGCTTCTTCCACGGTGACCCCACCGCCGGCCAGTTCATGTCGGGCTTCTTCCCGATCATGATGTTCGCCCTCCCGGCCGCCGCGCTCGCCATCACGCACTGCGCCCGTCCGGAGCGCCGCAAGGTCGTCGGCGGCATGATGATCTCCCTGGCGCTGACCTCCTTCGTCACCGGCATCACCGAGCCGATCGAGTTCGCGTTCATGTTCATCGCCCCGGTGCTCTACGCGATCCACGCGGTCCTCACCGCCGTCGCGATGGCGGTCACCTGGGCCCTCGGCGTGCATCACGGCTTCAGCTTCTCGGCCGGCGCGATCGACTACTTCCTCAACTGGGGTCTCGCGACCAAGCCGTGGATGATCATCCCGATCGGCCTCGTCTTCGCGGCGATCTACTACGTGCTCTTCCGCTTCGCGATCACCAAGTTCAACCTCCCCACCCCGGGCCGCGAGCCCGAGGAGGAGGTCGAGGACCTCACCAAGGCGTGAGCCTCGCCCCGTACGCGAAAGGGCCCCGGAACCTCAGGTTCCGGGGCCTTTCCCGTGTCCTCACACCTCGTAGACCGCGCCCGCCTTCGCCAGCTCCGCGGGGCCCCCGTAGACCGCGCGCGCGTCCGCGAGGTTGCGCTCGCCGTCCGTCCACGGCGGGATGTGGGTGAGGACGAGACGGCCCACCCGGGCCCGGTCCGCCTGCGCGCCGGCCTCGCGGCCGTTGAGGTGGAGCTCCGGGATGTCCTCCTTGCCGTGGGTGAAGGACGCCTCGCAGAGGAAGAGGTCCGCGCCGTCGGCGAGCGCGTGCAGGGCCTCGCAGACGCCGGTGTCGCCGGAGTACGCGAGGACGCGACCGCCGTGCTCGACGCGGATGCCGTACGCCTCCACCGGGTGGCACACCTTCGCGGTGCGGATCGTGAACGGGCCCAGCTCGAAGCTGCCGGTGGTCAGGGTGCGGAAGTCGAAGACCTCGCTCATCGCCGTGGGCGAGGGGGTGTCGGCGTACGCCGTGGTCAGGCGCTGCTCGGCGCCCTCGGGGGCGTACACCGGGAGGGCGTCGCAGCGGCCGCCCTCGTGCCGGTAGTAGCGGGCGACGAAGTAGCCGCACATGTCGATGCAGTGGTCCGCGTGGAGATGGCTGAGGAAGATCGCGTCCAGGTCGTACAGGCCGATGTGGCGCTGCAGCTCGCCGAGGGCGCCGTTGCCCATGTCGAGGAGCAGCCGGAAGCCGTCGGCCTCGACGAGGTAGCTCGAACAGGCCGATTCCGCGGACGGAAACGACCCGGAGCAGCCGACGACGGTGAGCTTCATAGGAGCGTGAACCTCCGTGGACGGGTGCGGTCAGGCACACGGAAAAGGGGAGGGGAGGCCGTGCGGTCAGACGAGAGTAAGGCGCACGGGGGCCCGTCGCTCCTTCGTGGCGTCCCGTTGTGGGGCAACTCACGGGCTCTGTCACCGGTTCGGATGGACGGCGGGGCGGGGCGGCGCGGCCCGGTCGGCGCCGGTAACGTCATGGGGTATGGACACGTCGTGGTGGCCCGCGCTGGTCGCGGTCGTGGTGATCGCGCTGGTGGTGGCGGTCACGGGCGGGAGGTCGCGGACCTCGGTGCGGACCCGGCCGCCGGGGCGTCCGTCGCGTCGCCCTTCGGGGAGGACCCGGCCGCCCGCGCGGAAGCCGGCGGGGAAGCCCGGTGCGCGGGGGCCGCGGGCGCGGGAGATCTGGTGGGCGGAGGTGCCCTTCGAGGACGGGCCCGGCTCGAAGGACCGGCCGTGTCTCGTGCTGTCCGTACGGAGGGACAGCGCGCTGGTCGCGAAGATCACCAGCAAGTACCACGACGAGCGGGCCGGGGTCATCGCGCTGCCGCCGGGATCGGTGGGCGACGCGCGGGGGCGGGCCAGTTTCCTGGAGACGGACGAGCTCCGGGACGTGCCGCTCGGGGAGTTCCGGCGGCGGGTGGGCGAGGCGGACCCGGTCGTGTGGGACCAGGTCCGCCATCTCGCGCGCTGAGCTCGGCGCGGGCGCGTCGGGTGCGGTTCAGGCGGCGCGGCCCGGGGAGCCCGCCCGGCGCGTCACGCCCAGAGCTGGCCCTGGACCGTGGCGATGGCCTCTTCGGTGGTGGCCGCCGTGTAGAGGCCGGTGGACAGGTACTTCCAGCCGCCGTCGGCGACGACGAAGGCGATGTCGGCGCTCTCCCCGGCCTTGACGGCCTTGTTGCCCACGCCGATCGCGGCGTGGAGGGCCGCGCCGGTGGAGACGCCCGCGAAGATGCCCTCCTGCTGGAGGAGTTCGCGGGTGCGGGTGACGGCGTCGGCGGAGCCGACGGAGAAGCGGGTGGTGAGGACGGAGGCGTCGTACAGCTCGGGGACGAAGCCCTCGTCGAGGTTGCGGAGGCCGTAGACGAGGTCGTCGTAGCGGGGCTCCGCGGCGACGATCTTGACGTCGGGCTTGTGCTCGCGCAGGTAGCGGCCGACGCCCATGAGGGTGCCGGTGGTGCCGAGGCCCGCCACGAAGTGGGTGATGGACGGGAGGTCGGCGAGGATCTCCGGGCCCGTGGTGGCGTAGTGGGCGCCGGCGTTGTGCGGGTTGCCGTACTGGTAGAGCATCACCCAGCTCGGGTTCTCCGCCGCCAGCTCCTTGGCGACGCGCACCGCCGTGTTGGAGCCGCCCGCCGCGGGGGACGAGATGATCTCCGCGCCCCACATGGCGAGCAGCTGCCGACGCTCCTCGCTGGTGTTCTCGGGCATGACGCAGACGATGCGGTAGCCCTTGAGCCTGGCGGCCATGGCCAGCGAGATGCCGGTGTTGCCGCTGGTCGGCTCCAGGATGGTGCAGCCGGGGGTGAGCCGGCCGTCCTTCTCCGCCTGCTCGATCATGTGGAGGGCGGGGCGGTCCTTGACCGAGCCGGTCGGGTTGCGGTCCTCCAGCTTCGCCCAGATGCGGACGTCGTCCGAGGGCGAGAGCCGGGGGAGGCGGACGAGCGGCGTGTTGCCGACCGCCGCCAGCGGGGAGTCGTAGCGCATCGGATCAGACCATGCCGCCGGCGACGGCCGGCAGGATCGTGACGCTGTCGCCGTCGGACAGCTTGGTCTCGATGCCCTCCAGGAAGCGGACGTCCTCGTCGTTCAGGTAGACGTTGACGAAGCGACGGAGCTTGCCGTCGTCCACGATGCGGGCCTCGATGCCGGTGTGGCGGGTCTCCAGGTCGGCGAAGAGCTCGGCGAGGGTCGCCCCGCTGCCCTCGACGGCCTTCTCGCCGTCGGTGTAGGTGCGGAGGATGGTCGGGATGCGGACCTCGATGGCCATGGGCGTGGGCTCCTGTCGGAAGGACTCTTGCGTGACGTGGTGGGCGCGCTCTGGGGCCCCCGCGCGGAGGGGGGTCGTACGGGTGAGGTGCGCTCGGCCGGTCGGTCAGAGCGCGGCGCGGGACGTACAGATCGCGCCGGCGACACGGCACAGGTCGACGTGCAGGCGGGCCACGAGCAGCACGGTGCCCGGAGTCTCTTCGCTCACGTCGTGGGAAACCATGGGCTCATCGTATCGATTCCCGGTCCGGGTTCCGGAATGTGATCTCAGATGGTGGACGTTTTCCGACCGCCTGTCGGACAGGACCTCGCACAAGGCCTACTCGTACGCCTCCACGACCTTGACCTCCTCCTCGGTCACGACGCCCTCGACGATCGTGTACGAGCGGAACTGGAAGGGGCCGGCGGCGTCGGTGTCGGCGGTGGAGACGAGCACGTAGTGGGCGCCGGGCTCGTTGGCGTAGGTGATGTCGGTGCGCGACGGGTACGCCTCGGTCGCCGTGTGCGAGTGGTAGATGATCACGGGCTCCTCGTCCCGGTCGTCCATCTCGCGGTAGAGCTTGAGGAGGTCGGCGGAGTCGAACTCGTAGAAGGTGGGCGAGCGGGCCGCGTTGAGCATCGGGATGAACCGCTCGGGGCGGCCGGAGCCGACCGGGCCCGCGACCACGCCGCAGGCCTCGTCGGGGTGGTCCGCCCGGGCGTGTTCCACGATCCGGTCGTACAGGTCTCGGGTGAGGGTCAGCATGCCGACAGGATAAGCAGACGGGCCGCCCCGTACCGAGGAGTGGTACGGGGCGGCCCGGATGCCGGGACGGCGCTGGTCAGGAACGCTTGGCGAAGGCGGCGCCCTCGGGGTTGCGGGCCTTGAGCACCAGGTAGGCGACGGCGAGCAGGAGGCCCCAGACGGGGGCGCCGTAGAGGGCGACGCGGTTGCCGGCGTCCATGCCCATGGTGACGACGACCAGGCCGATGAAGGCGAGGGCGAAGACGCTGGCCCAGATGCCGCCGGGGGCCTTGAAGGAGGACTGGGGCAGTTCGCCGCGGTCGGCCTTGAGGCGGTAGCGGATCTGGCAGACCAGGATCATGATCCAGGCCCACATGCCGGAGATGGTGGCGAAGGAGACGACGTAGTTGAACGCCTCGCCGGGCCACTGGTAGTTGATCCAGACGCCGACCATCATCAGCCCGGCGGAGAAGGTGGTGCCGACGAGCGGGGTGCCGCTCGCCGTCAGCCGGGTGAAGAGCTTCGGGCCCTGGCCGTTGAGCGCGAGGTCGCGCAGCATGCGGCCGGTGGAGTACATGCCCGAGTTGCAGGAGGACAGGGCCGCGGTCAGGACGACGAAGTTGACGATCGCGGCGCCGATGCCGAGGCCCATCTTCTCGAAGGCGGCGACGAACGGCGAGACGCCCGGCTGGAACTCGGTCCACGGGACGACCGACAGGATCATGATCAGCGCGCCGACGTAGAAGACGGCGATGCGCCACGGCACGGTGTTGATGGCCTTGGGCAGGACGGTCTTCGGGTCCTTCGACTCGCCGGCGGTGACGCCGACCAGCTCGACCGCGAGGAAGGCGAACATGACCATCTGGAGGGTCATGAGGGTGGAGGCGATGCCGTTCTCCCCGGCGAAGAAGCCGCCCAGGTCCCACAGGTGGGTGATCGAGGCGGTGTCACCGGCGTCGGAGAAGCCGAGGGTGAGGATGCCGGCGCAGATCAGGATCATGCCGATGATGGCGGTGACCTTGACCATGGAGAACCAGAACTCCAGCTCGCCGAAGAGCTTCACGGAGATCAGGTTGGCGCCGTACAGGATGACCGTGAAGACCAGGGCGGACAGCCACTGCGGGATGTCCCACCAGTAGGTCATGTAGGTGGCCGCCGCGGTGACTTCGGTGATGCCGGTGACGACCCAGAAGAGCCAGTACGTCCAGCCGGTCACGAAGCCCGCGAAGGGGCCGATGAACTCCCGCGCGTACTCCGAGAAGGAGCCGGAGACGGGGCGGTACATGAGGAGCTCGCCGAGCGCCCGCATGATGAAGAAGATGACGAGGCCCGCGAGGGCGTACGCGAGGATCAGGCTGGGTCCCGCCTTGGAGATGCCCTTGCCCGCTCCGAGGAAGAGGCCGGTGCCGATGGCGCCGCCGATCGCGATCATCTGGATCTGGCGGGCGCCGAGTGCCCGGTGGTAGCCCTCGCCGGAGGCGGAGTCCGCGGCCTCATTGCCGTCGTGCTGCTTGTCGACCCGCACTGAGGTCATGGTTGGTGCGCCTTTCTCCATGCTGATCCGCGCGACTGCGTCTGCTGCGGATCAGGTCCTGATCCCCCCGGATGTGGATGGAGTGCCACCGGCGGTCAGCCGGCCGAAGCGCCCTCGGGAACAGGGGTGGCGTCCCCGAGTGGTCGTGAAGATTTATCACGGGGTGGGGGGCGATCAGCGGAGATGGGTGTGGCGCGCGCCACAAAAAAATACGGACATAAGTGATTCAAGATGATGAGGTGTTCGCCCAGATAACGAGTTCGTTATCCGGATTTGAGCGTCCGCTGAGCGAACACCTGGTGACGTCCGCCCGTCAGGACATCAGCGTCTCAACCAATGACTCCTGAAGGGCGCCCAGCCAGAGGTACGCCATCACCATCGGCTTGCGCGGATCGTCGTCCGGCAGCCGGTAGAGCCGCTCGCTCTCCTCGTCCTCGGTGATCTCCAGGCGGGTGGCGATGGTGAGCCGCAGGTCGTTGAGGGTGCCGAGCCAGGCACGGGACTCGTCCGGGGTCAGCTTCAGGAGCGCGGACTCCTCCGGGCCCTCGCTGGCCATCCCGTCCAGCGCGCGCACCACGCAGAGGGCGTCCTCGCGCTTGCGGGCCCGCAGGTCGTTCTCGGTGTAGCGGCGGAAGTCGGCCGCGGCCGCCCGCAGCTCCTCGGTGTCGTCCCCGTACGCGTCGGGGAAGAGCCGGCGCAGGGCGGGGTCGGAGGGCGGCTCGCTGGGGCCCTCGGCGAAGAGGGCGGCGAGCGGGTCGGCGTCCGCCCCGGGCTCGTCGCCCGGGCCGATCAGCTCCAGGAGCTGGACGGCGAGGGAGCGCAGGATGGAGACCTCGACCTCGTCGAGCGCGACGGCCGCTCCGCCCCCGGGCACGGCCTCGAAGTGGCCGGCCATCAGCCGCGGTCCTGGGAGAGCGTGGCCCACAGTCCGTAGCCGTGCATCGCCTGCACGTCCCGTTCCATCTCCTCGCGGGTGCCGCTGGAGACCACCGCGCGGCCCTTGTTGTGCACGTCGAGCATCAGCTTGTGCGCCTTGTCCTTGGAGTAGCCGAAGTACGTCTGGAAGACGTAGCTGACATAGCTCATCAGGTTCACCGGGTCGTTGTGCACGAGGGTGACCCAGGGGACGTCGGGCTCGACGACCGCGGAGACCTCCTCGGCCGACTCGGTCCGTTCGATCTCGATAGGCGCGATGCTCACTTACCCCATGCTGCCACCCGGGACCCCCTGTCGCACAAACGGGGCACCGTCCGGGCCCCGTCGAAGCCGCCCCGCCCGCCCCCCCCTCCCTCCCCCGACGCCTCCGGGACACCTCCGCGACGCCTCCCCGAAAGAGTATTCGTCAAACTGACGATTTCTGCGCTAGCATCGTCCCCATGAACGCTGCGGACCTTGGGCTCCCGGTGGACGTGCCGTCGACCGCGCTCTTCACCGACCAGTACGAGCTGACCATGCTCCAGGCGGCCCTCAGGGCCGGCACCGCCGACCGGCACTCCGTCTTCGAGGTGTTCACCCGGCGGCTGCCCGAGGGGCGGCGGTACGGCGTCCTCGCGGGCGTCGGCCGGGTCCTGGACGCCGTCGAGAACTTCCGCTTCGACCCGGCCGTCCTCGGCTTCCTGCGCGAGCGGGGGATCGTCGACGAGCCGACCCTGGAGTGGCTCGCCGGATACCGCTTCTCCGGCGACATCTGGGGCTACCCCGAGGGCGAGGTGTACTTCCCCGGCTCCCCCGTGCTGCGCGTCGAGGGCTCCTTCGCCGAGTGCGTGCTCCTGGAGACGGTGATCCTCTCGATCCTCAACCACGACTCGGCCATCGCCGCCGCCGCCTCCCGCATGTCGGCCGCCGCCGGCGGACGGCGGCTCATCGAGATGGGCGCCCGCCGCACCCACGAGCTGGCCGCCGTCGCCGCCTCCCGCGCCGCCTACGTCGGCGGCTTCGAGGCCACCTCCGACCTCGCCGCCGGCTTCCGCTACAACATCCCGACCGTCGGCACCTCCGCGCACGCCTTCACCCTGCTCCACGACAGCGAGCGGGACGCCTTCCGGGCCCAGGTCGACAGCCTGGGCCGGGGCACCACCCTCCTCGTCGACACCTACGACGTCGCCGAGGCGGTCCGCACCGCCGTCGAGATCGCCGGACCCGAGCTCGGCGCCGTCCGCATCGACTCCGGCGACCTGCTGCTCGTCGCCCACCGGGTGCGGGCGCAGCTGGACGAGCTGGGCGCCCGGGACACCAAGATCGTGGTCACCTCCGACCTCGACGAGTACGCCATCGCCTCGCTGGCCGCCGCGCCGGTCGACGCGTACGGCGTCGGCACCCAGCTGGTCACCGGCAGCGGCCACCCGACCTGCTCGATGGTCTACAAGCTGGTCGCCCGCGCCGCCTCCGGCGACCGCAGGGCGCCCCTCGTCCCGGTCGCCAAGAAGTCGCTGGGCGGCAAGGCGTCCATCGGCGGCCGCAAGTGGGCCGCGCGCCGCAAGGACGCCCACGGGATCGCCGAGGCCGAGGTCGTCGGCACCGGGCCGGTCCCGGACGCGCTCGCCGCCGACCAGCTCATGGTCGAGCTGGTCAAGGGCGGCGAGGTGGTGGCCAGGGAGCCGCTGGAGGCGGCCCGCACCCGGCACATCGCGGCCCGCGCCGGGCTGCCGATGTCGGCCGTCCAGCTGTCGCGCGGCGAGCCGGTGCTCCCGACCGAGTACGCGTAGCGTCCGCCGGACGCGTACACCTGGAGACCGGACGCGTCCGTCTGGAGATACGTCCAGAGCCCGGGGCTTCCCCTCCCGGACCGGAGGGGAAGCCCCTAGGCTCGACCCCACCCCGAGCCCCATCCCCACCGCCCCGACCACCCGAGGACACCCGCCATGCACCGCGCACTGATCGTCGTGGACGTACAGAACGACTTCTGCGAGGGCGGCAGCCTCGCGGTGACGGGCGGCGCGGACGTCGCCGCCGCCATCACCGAGCTGGTGGGCGAGGCGGCGGGCTCCGTCTACCACCACGTCGTCGCCACCCGCGACCACCACATCGACCCGGGCGCGCACTTCGCCCCGGCCGGTGAGGCGCCGGACTACGTCACCTCCTGGCCGCGGCACTGCGTGGCCGGCACCGAGGGCGTCGGCTTCCACCCGAACTTCGCCCCGGCGGTCGCCGGCGGCGCGGTGCAGGCCGTCTTCGACAAGGGCGCCTACGAGGCCGCGTACAGCGGTTTCGAGGGGCGGGACGAGAACGGCGGCACGCTGGCCGGGTGGCTGCGGGAGCGGGAGGTGACCGAGGTCGACGTGGTCGGCATCGCCACCGACCACTGCGTGCGGGCCACCGCCCTGGACGCGGCCCGCGAGGGCTTCCGCACCCGGGTCCTGCTCGACCTCACGGCGGGCGTCGCCCGCGCGACCACCGACCGGGCGCTCGCCGAGCTCCGCGAGGCGGGCGTCGAGCTCACGGGCGAGCCGGTCGTCGCCTAGGGCGCGTCTCGCTGGGACCGTGCGGCCCGTGCGCCCCGTGTCGCCCGTGCGGTCGGTCCCGGGCTCAGGCCGCCGGGGCCTTCGGCAGAGCCCTGGCGGGGTGCCACAGCTCCTGGGCGGCGCCCGGGGTGGACCTCCACAGCAGGCCGTCCGGGTGGTGGAGGACGGCGGTGATCTCGTCCCCGGTGGGCGGCTCCGCGTTCCCCCGCAGGTAAACCGACCGCAGGCCCAGGTTTCGCAGCCTGGTCAGGGCGCGGGCCCGGTTCGCGGCGTGGACGAGGAAGCGCACGGTCGCGCCGTCGCCGGCCGGACTGGGCAGCCCTATCGCCACCACCACACTGCCTCCCGGCAACTTGCAGAACCCGCCACCGGGCATGCGGAACCACTCCCCCGTGAGCCGACTGTCAATAAGGAGTCCCTGAGGACCAGGTCAGCTGCACCTAAACACGATCGGCCGTCGCCCGCTAGGGGGCGACGGCCGATCACGCTTTGACCTGCGGTTTTACGTGAAGCTAATCGATCACTTGGTCGACGGGCCCACGCGGACCGTGATCGTCTGGCCGTTCTTCGGCTCCTTGACGACCTCGATCTTGGTGTTGGTGTCAGTGACCTTCACGCCGGCGCGCTCGGTCTCCTGGTACCAGTAGGTGCCCTTGCGGTCGTCGAAGACCGGGTTGCCCGGCTGCGAGCGGACCCAGGTCGGGACGTCGGCCTTGTGCAGACGGAAAGCGTCCGTCCGGTACGTTCCGAAGGTGGAGTCGTACGCCTGGACACGGTTGCGCATCAGGGAGCCGTCGCCGAACTTCAGCGGGGTCGGGTGGGCGTCGACCGGGAGGATCAGGCCCTGGCCCGGGTGCTGGGAGGTGTTGTTGTCCTTCTGGGACAGGTCCCACTTCCAGATGAGCAGACCGTTCTGGTACGGGTAGTGCTCGACCCAGCTCGCCTTGTCGCCGGTGAAGCCGAAGTTGTACGGGCCGACCTTGAGGGTGGCGTCGTACGAGACGTACTGGCGGTTCTCGGCGATGTAGTACTGCTCGTACTCGTTGGTGAAGCCCTTGCCCATCCGCGTGAAGCCCTTGGCCGTCCAGCCGTTGTCACCGTTCTCGGCGTCGTCCGAGAAGACGGTGGCGCCGTCGGCGGTCAGCGAGATGGAGTCGGCCGCGAAGCCCTTGAGCGCGAGGCCGCCGTCCGTCTGGTAGCGGAAGCGGAGGTCGAACTTCTTGCCCGCGTACGCCGAGAGGTCGAACGAGAGCGACTTGTGGGCGCCGGAGACGCTGGAGAGCGCCGGGGTGCCGGCCGCGTCGCGGTCGATCGGCTTGCCGTCGGCCGTGCCGTCCAGGGCGGTCCAGTTGGCGCCGCCGTCCGTCGACACCTCGGTGTAGAGGTAGTCGTACTCGGCCTCGATGTCGTACCAGCCCTTGAGGTTCAGGGTGGCGGACGACTTGCCGGTGAGGTCGACCGGGCGGGTCAGGGTGTTCTTGAGGTCGTCGCCCATGCCGCTCCACCACTGCGTGGCGCCCTGGGCGGGCTCCACGATGTCGGTGGTGACGGCCTTCTTCGGCAGCTCGACGAGGAGCGCCTGCGGGTTCTTGGTGTTGTACTCCGCCACGCCCAGCTTGTGGGTGGACTTCTCGGCGCGCTGCTCGTCGCTCACCTTGGTGTAGTTGAGCCAGCCGAGCTGGAGCTTGTCCCAGGCGTTCATGTCGCCGGGCATGTCGCCGATGGACTCCTTGCCCAGGCCGAGCCAGGAGCCGGAGGACATCAGGGACCAGTAGCCGGTCGAGTTCTCGCCGCCCGCGGTGTCGTACAGGTCCGGCAGGCCGAGGTCGTGGCCGTACTCGTGGGCGAAGACGCCGAGGCCGCCGTTCTCGGGCTGCATCGTGTAGTCGCCGACCCAGATGCCGGTGTCGCCGATCGGGGTGCCGCCGGCCTTGTTGTTCTCCGGGCCGGTCTTGCCCGCGCTGGTGCCGAAGGCGTACCAGCGGTGGGCCCACAGGGCGTCGGTGCCCTGGGCGCCGCCGCCGGCCGACTCGTCCTCGCCCGCGTGGACGATCTGGAAGTGGTCGATGTAGCCGTCGGACTCGTTGAAGTTGCCGTCGGCGTCGAAGTCGTAGCGGTCCCACTGGTCGTAGGACGCCAGGTCGGCCTTGATCTGGGCGTCGGTCTTGCCCTTGGCCTTCTGGTCGGCGACCCAGGCGTTCACGCCGTCGCGGACGGTGTCCCACACGTTGGCGCAGTTGGTCTGGCCGCAGTAGTTGGAGCCGTAACGGGCCTCGTTGTACGGGACCTTGACCCAGTCGGAGACGGCGCCGTCGACCGAGTAGCGGCCGGACGAGGTGCGCTCGTAGTAGGTCTTCAGGGAGTGCTTCTGCTGCCCGGTCTTCGGGTCCTTGCCGGTGCCGAAGTACAGGTCCTGGAAGTGCTTCTGGTTGTAGTCGGCCTGCCACGCGGTCGAGTTGTCCTTCGACCGGTCCGGCTCGGCTATCTGGTTGTGCAGCGGGCCGGGCTGGCCGCCGAACTTCGGCTTCAGCTCGTCCGTCTCGTCGTCCTTGCGGTCGACGAGGGTGGTGTTGTCCACCTGGTCGCCGAACTCGACGAGGATGGTGAAGATCTTGTCGGTCTTCTCGCGGCCCAGCTCGACGTACTTCTTCGCGTCGAGCTTCACGACCTTGGAGCCGCCGCGGTTCTCGACCTTGGCGTCGCCGCTGAGCACCTGCTCCAGGGCGGCCTTGCGCTGGGCCGCCTGCTGCTTGCTGAAGGGGCCGTCCAGGTCGTGGTCGACCGTGGTCTTCTCGTGGCTGTGGCCGTGGCCGTCGCCCGGCGCCGGGTCGTGGCGGACGTCCGCCGCCGAGATCCTGCCGTCCTCGTTCGCCCACGCGGTGCTGAAGGTCGAGGCGGTGGCGGCCGTGGCCGCGAGCGCCACGACGACCGCGGACGCCCGAATCGCCCGTCGTCTGTTGGTCACTTGGTGTCGTTCCTCCCCGGCGCCCACGCCCTCGGACCAGGAAGGTGGGGTGTCCGTCCGGGCGGGGTCGCGCGTCACAAGTGACGACATTCGACCGGAGAGCGAGCAGAAAAGACAGATCTTGACTTGCACACACCAAGTGCACTATGCGGGTGTCGGAATCCGATATGCGGACGGTCAGGAAGGGGAGGGGAAGGGGAAGTTCAGGTGCCGGACCGCCTCCGCGGCCGCCCTCCCGGCCCCTCCGCGGCCGCCGTCGCGGCCGTCTCCGGCCCCGCCCTCCGGGCCGGCCGTGCCCCCCCGTGCGCCCCCCGTGCTCCGGCACCGTGGGTCAGGTCACGCTTACCCGGCGTCCCCGGCGGGCATCGAGCGTCGTAGAGTCGACCGGGAATCCGGAGGGGCGGTATCCGTCATGCAGCGTCCGAACGCAGCGCAGTACGCCTACGGTTCGGCCGTCGTGGTCCTCGCGACCACCGCGCTCCTGCTGCTGACCGGCGCCACCGGGCCGCCGGCCGTCGCCGCGGCCTGTCTCGCCGGACTGGTGCTCGGCGTGCTCGTGGCGGTGACGATGCCCTCGGCGGCGCGGCCCGTCAAGTCCCCCGACGGTCCGGCGCCCGCCGCCGGGAACGACGCGGTCCGGATACCGGCCGCGCGGATGGGCGCGGGAGCCGATACCCGGACCGGTCGGTGAGTCCGTCCGTGCCGCCGGCGGCTACCGCGCCACGGTGACGACCACCGTCTTCGCCGCCTTGTCGTGCAGGCCCTGCTTGTAGGGCTTGTCGACCAGGATGAGGATCAGGATGAGCAGCGGCCACAGGCAGGCGCAGCAGATCAGCGCCGGCAGCCAGAGCACGACGGCCCGCAGCAGCGACTGGCTCATCGGGGGCGTGGAGCCGTCGTTGAGCATGGCGACGCGCAGCTTCATCAGCCGCTTGCCGAGGGTCTGCCCGTTCTTCGCCGTGAGCACCGTGTCGTACGTCACGTACGCGACGATCGTCAGGAGCTGGAAGACCAGCTGTCCGCCGCCGGTCCAGGTGGCCTGGAAGTCGTCGCCGTCGACCGTCGCCCGGTCGTAGATGTCGAACGGGATGCCGATGATCGCGAGCGGCACCGCGATGATCGCCCAGTCGACGAGGCGCGCCAGGATCCGGCGTCCGGTCTCGGCGAGCGGCGGCATCCCGGAGAGCGGGTCGGTGCCGCCGTAGCCCCCGCCGTAGCCGCCGTACGGGGGCGGGGGCGGGTACGGCGAGTCGTACGGGCTCCCCGGCGGCGGGGACCCCGGCGGCGGCCCGTAGGGCGGCTCCCTGGGCGGTTCCTGGGGCCGCTTGGCGAACGGGTCGTCGTCGGGGGGCGGGCCGGGCGGCGGCTGGTCGGTGCTCATGGGGGCATCGCATCCCGGCGACCGGGGGGCCGCAACGGATGGGCCCCCGTTCGGGGGACCCCCGCCCGCCGCCGGGCGGGCCCCGGGCGCGGGCCCCGGGTTCAGGTCTTCGCGACGAAGGTGCCGGCCGCCTTGTCGTGCCAGCACTGGCGCCACGGGCGGTCGAAGACGCACCAGAGCACGTTGAGCACGCCGATCACCAGCAGGCCCAGGAAGGTGTGGAGGAACCAGCGGCGCAGGGACCGCCCGAGGGACGGCGGCTCGTGCGCCTCGATGTCCCTGACCTGGACGCCGCACAGCTTCTTGCCGAGCGTGCGGCCCCACTTGGCGGTGGGCAGCGCCTCGTACAGCACGCCGAGGACGAGGAACAGGCCGAGCGCGATGCCGAACTGGACGGAGGTGGTGCCGTCGACCAGCCACACCTGCACGGTGACGCCGGAGCGCTCGGCCGCATCGATCTTGGCCTGGATGTGGTCCAGGGCGGCGGTCACGAAGGGGAAGGCGGCGCCGGCCGCCATCGCGCCGAGCAGGACGGTGTCGATCACCCGGGCGAGCAGCCGGCGCCCGAGCCCGGCCGGCGGTGCGGAGGACTGCTCGCGGACGGCCGCGAGGAAGGGGTCCTCGACCGGCGGCTTCCACGGGACCACGGGCTGCCCCTGCCCCTGCCCCTGCTGGGGCTGCTGGGGCTGTTGCGGATGAGGCTGCGGCCGCAGCTGCGCCGGCTGGGGGTGGGGGTGGGCCCAGGAGGGGGCGGCGGGCGCGGGAGCCGGGGCCGGGGCCTGCGCCTGTACGGGGGCGGGCTGGGGCTGCGGCTGTACGGGCGCGGGGGCCGGGGCCTCGTGGACGGGGGCCGGGGCGGGGGCGGGCGCCGGCGCAGGGGCGGGGGGCTCGGGGGCCGGGGCGGGCGCCGGGGTGACGGGCATGCCGCCGAGGCGGGCGGGGGCGCTCGGGACCCGGGGGTCGGCGGCGGGCGCCTCGGCCTGCGCGGGGGCGGTGGGCCACTCGACCGGGGAGCGCGGGTCGGGCACGGCGGCCGCGGGGGCCTCCCAGGCCTCCGGCTCCTCGTCGAAGAAGACGGGCCCGGTCTCGTCGACGGCGGCCCGCGCGGGGGCGACGGCCGCCGGGGAGGGCTCGGGAACGGGCGCCGGGGCTGGCACGGCCGGCGCGGGGGCGGGGCTCGGCGCGAGGACCGGGCCGGCCGGCATGGCCGAGGCGGGCGGCACGGGCGCGCCCTCGCCGTCCTTGGGCGCGGGCCGGCTCGTGCCGGGCACCCAGGAGCCGCCGTTCCAGTACCGGATGTATCCGGGGATCGACGGATCCGGGTAGTACCCCGCCTGCGGTACCTCGCCGCCGCCTCCGGGAGGAGTAGCCACTGCCCCGACTCCGTTCAGTCACAACGTTCCGTCACCACACTAAGGAGGCACAGTAACGAAGAACCTCCGTGAGGGAGGAAAGAGCCCGCGAGAAAGCCCGCCTTCACGCGAAGGAGGACGGAATCGCTCACTCCCCGTGAGGTTCGGGCCCGGGGCCGGGGTGCGCGGGCGGCCGGAAGAACTTCCCGGAAAAAATTTCCCGAAGTCGCGTAATGAACCGCGTCCACCGCGCTCTCTCCAGGTGAAGGCCCGTCCGGGGCCCCTACCCGAGAGGCAGCAGTCATGCGGAACAACACCGAGCACACCACCGTCGAGCGCGAGCTGGAACTGAAGCTGGTCCTGTCCCCCGAGCGCTCGGTCCCGGTGCCCGCCCGGCTCGCCTACCGCACCGACGACCCGTACGCCGTCCACATGACCTTCCACATCGGCTCCGAGCACCCGGTGAACTGGACCTTCGCCCGCGAGCTGCTCGTCGAGGGCGTCTTCCGGGCCTGCGGCCACGGGGACGTGCGGATCTGGCCGACGAAGGTCGACGGCCGCAGCGTCATCCTGATGGCCCTCTCCTCCCCCGACGGCGACGCGCTCCTGGAGGCCCCGTCGGCGCAGGTGTCCGCCTGGCTGGAGCGGACCCTGCGCACGGTGCCGCCGGGCACGGAGTCGGAGCGGCTCGGCATCGACGACGGGCTCGCGGAGCTGCTCGCGACCACCGCGGTCGGCGACGACCTGTGGCTGCGGGACCCGTGGGGCTCGGACGACGTCCAGGACGGCGAGCTGTGACGGACCCCCGGGGTCAGAACAGCTTTCCGGGGTTGAGGAGCCCCAGCGGGTCGAAGACGCGCTTGATCTCCCGCTGGAGCCCGAGTCCGACCGGTCCGAGTTCGCGGGCCAGCCACTCCTTCTTCAGGACGCCGACGCCGTGTTCGCCGGTGATGGTGCCGCCGAGGGAGAGGCCGAGCGCCATGATCGCGTCGAAGGACTCGCGGGCGCGCCGGGACTCGTCCTCGTCGGTGTGGTCGAAGCAGACGACGGGGTGGGTGTTGCCGTCGCCCGCGTGGACGCAGACGCCGATGGTGAGGGCGTGCTTCTCGGCGATGGCCGTGGTGCCGGCGAGCATCTCGGCGAGCCGGGTGCGGGGCACGCAGACGTCGTCGATCATCGTGGCGGGCTTGAGGGCCTCCAGGGCGGTGAGGGAGAGCCGGCGGGCCTGGAGGAGGAGTTCGGACTCGGCGGCGTCGGCGGCGGGGACGACCTCGGTGGCCCCGGCGGCGGTGCAGAGCGCGCCGACGGCGGCGAGGTCGGCGGCCGGGTCCGGGGTGTCGAAGGCGCACAGGAGGAGCGCCTCGGTGGATTCGGGGAGGCCCATCCGCGCCATGCGGTTGACGGCCCGGACGGTGGTGCGGTCCATGAGTTCGAGGAGCGAGGGCGTGTGGCCGCGCTCCATGATCGCGCAGACGGCGGCGCAGGCGGCGTCCGTGGAGGGGAACTCGGCGGCGAGGACGAGCTGGGCGGGCGGCTGCGGCTTGAGCGCGAGGACGGCCTTCACGACGACGCCGAGGCTGCCCTCGGAGCCGACGAAGAGCCGGGTGAGGTCGTATCCGGCGACGCCCTTGGCGGTGCGGCGCCCGGTGGTCAGGAGGCGTCCGTCGGCGAGCACGACGTCGAGGCCGAGGACGTACTCGGCGGTGACGCCGTACTTGACGCAGCACAGTCCTCCGGAGGCGGTGCCGATGTTGCCGCCGATGGTGCACGACTCCCAACTGGAGGGATCCGGCGGGTAGTACAGGCCGTGTTCGTTCACGGCGCGGGACAGGACGGCGTTGACGACGCCCGGTTCGACGACGGCGACGCGGTCGACCGGGTCGATCTCCAGGATCCGGTCCATCTTGACGAGGGAGAGCACGACGCAGCCCTCGGAGGCGTTGGCGCCCCCGGAGAGTCCGGTGCGGGCGCCCTGCGGCACGACCGGGACGCGGTGCGCGGTCGCCGTCCGCATGACGTGCCGGACCTGTTCGACGGTGCGCGGCAGCACGACGGCGGCGGGGGTGCCGGCCGCGCAGAAGCTCGCCATGTCGTGGGCGTAGGAGGCGGTCACGTCCGGGTCGGTGAGGACGGCGTCGGCGGGGAGTCCGGCACGGAGGTCCGCGAGGAGGGCCGCACGGGGACCCTGGTGGGCGTCCGGGTGGGGCGTCTGGAGATCGTCCATGGTCCCAGCGTGGCACCGGGGGCCGATGGTGTGAACCCGCCGGGACGGGCGGCCGGTGTGGTCTTCGTACGAGCGCGGGCGGGCGCACAGTGAGGCGCATGAGCGCGATGAAGAGCCAGAACGTGTCGCGGGTGGTGCTGGCCTCCGGGGCGGCGGCGGTGCTCGCGGCGACGGCGCTGCTGTACCTGCCGGAGCTGCTCGGCGGGGACGCGCCGCCGCGGCCGCCGGGGCCCGCCGAGCGGGCGGTGAGCGCGGCCCACGCGGGGGCGCCGGCGGCACTGCCGGACCTCGTGGCGCTGATCGGCGACCGGGAGGAGTGGCTGGCGGAGCACCCGGACGACGCCGCGTCGTGGGCGGTGCTCGGCGCGGCCTACACGGAGCGGGGCACCCGGCTCGGGGACGTACGGGACCTGCCGAGGGCCGAGCGGGCGCTGAACCGTTCGCTGGCGGAGCTGCCGGCGGGGCGGGGGAACGTGGATGCGCCGCTGGGGCTCGCGGCGCTCGCCGGGGCGCGGGGCGACTGGAAGGACGCCAGGGAATGGGGCGAGCGGGCCAGGAAGGCGGCGCCGAAGCGGTGGAACGCGTACCCGCTCCTCATCGACGCGTACAACGGCCTCGGCGACTACGCGGCGGCCCGCAAGGCCATGGAACGCCTCGACGAGCTGCACGGCGGCGCCGTGGTGCGGGGCCGGGCCGCGCAGGTCTACCGGGACCGGGGCTGGCGGGAGGACGCCGACGCCACGGCGCTGGACGCGGCGGCGCTGGCGGCGTCGGACGCGGAGAAGGCGGAGGCGTACGCGCGCCTCGGGCGGTTCTCGTGGGAGCGGGGCGAGCCGGCCGAGGCCCTGGAGCGGTACGGGACGGCGCTGCGGTTCGTGCGCGACCACGGGCCGTCGCTCGCGGGCCGGGCGCGGGCGCTCGCGGCGCTCGGCCGGACCGACGAGGCGCAGCGGGAGTGGCGGGCGGCGCTGGCCCGTCAGCCGCTCCCCGAGTACGTCCTGGAGGCCGGGGAGCTGGCGGAGTCGCTGGGCCTGGACGGGGACGCGCGGGCGGCGTACCAGCGGCTGCGGGAGGGGAGCTGGGCCGCCCCTGACGTCGTCCTCGGGCTGCTGGACGCCGACCACGGCGATCCGGCCGCGGCGGTGGCCCGGCTGAAGGCCGTCTGGGCGAAGGGCCACCGGTCGGTGGCGGTGGCGGACGCGCTGGGCTGGGCGCTGCACCGGGCGGGCGAGCCGGAGGAGGCGCTGCCGTACGCCCGCGGGGCCACCGACGAGGGGCTGCGGAGCGCCTCGTTCACGTACCACCTGGGCGAGATCGAGCGGGCGCTGGGGCGGACCGGCCAGGCGCGGCGGCACCTGGAGGAGGCGCTGCGGATCCACCCGTCGTTCTCGCCGCTGCACGCGCCGCGGGCCGAGGCGGCGCTGGCGGAGCTGGGCGAGCCGGACCCGGAGGCGGTGCCGGAGGACGCGCTGCCGGTGAGGGCCGCGGTGGCGGCGAAGGACGCGGTGCCGGTCAAGGCCGCACTGCCGGTGAAGGACGCATCGGCGGCGAAGGGCGCACCGCCCGTGACGGCCGCGCCGCCGGTGACGACCACCCCGGGGAATCGGTGAAGGGTTCGAGGAGTTGACCGCGCGTCCGGGACGGGCCCCGTGCCCCGCCCCGGACGCGCCGGCCGGCCCTACAGGTTGCCGCGCTTGTCCTGCTCGCGCTCGATGGCCTCGAAGAGGGCCTTGAAGTTGCCCTTGCCGAAGCCCATGGAGCCGTGGCGCTCGATCATCTCGAAGAAGACCGTCGGACGGTCCTGGACCGGCTTGGTGAAGATCTGGAGCAGGTAGCCGTCCTCGTCGCGGTCGGCGAGGATCTTCAGCTCGCGCAGCTCGTCGATCGGAACGCGGGTGTCGCCGACCCACTCGCCGAGGGTGTCGTAGTAGGCGTCCGGGACGGACAGGAACTCGACGCCGGCGGCGCGCATCGCGCGCACGGTGGCGACGATGTCGTTGGTGGCGAGGGCGATGTGCTGGACGCCGGGGCCGTTGTAGAACTCCAGGTACTCGTCGATCTGCGACTTCTTCTTCGCGATCGCCGGCTCGTTGATCGGGAACTTCACCTTCTTGGTGCCGTCCGCGACCACCTTCGACATGAGGGCGGAGTACTCGGTGGCGATGTCGTCGCCCACGAACTCCTTCATGTTGGTGAAGCCCATGACGTCGTTGTAGAACGTCACCCACTCGTTCATCTTCCCGAGCTCGACGTTGCCGACGCAGTGGTCGATCGCCTGGAAGGTGCGCTTGGCCGGCGGCTCGACCATGGGGGCGGCGGCGGTGTACCCGGGGAGGTACGGGCCGGTGTAGGCCGAGCGCTCGACGAGGGTGTGGCGGGTCTGGCCGTAGGTGGCGATGGCGGCGAGGACGACGGTGCCGTGCTCGTCCTTCAGCTCGTACGGCTCCACCAGGCCGGTGGCGCCCTGCGCGACGGCGTGGGCGTACGCGGCGCGGGCGTCGGGGACCTCGATGGCCAGGTCGATCACGCCGTCGCCGTGCTCGGCGACGTGCGCGTCGAGGAAGCGGCCCCAGTCGCTGCTCGCCTTGATGACGGAGGTGAACACGAAACGGGCGGCGCCGTTGGTGAGGACGTAACTGGCGGTCTCCCGGCTGCCGTTCTCCGGTCCGGAGTAGGCGACCAGCTTCATGCCGAAGGCGGTGGAGTAGTAGTGCGCGGCCTGCTTGGCGTTGCCCACGGCGAAGACGACCGCGTCCATGCCCTTCACCGGGAAGGGGTCGGCCTCACGCGCGGTGGAAGGGGTGTGATCGAGGGTCTCAGTCATGGCAGCAGCGTCCCGCCGACCCGCAAGCTGCGCAATAGTTCGCTAGAGGGCTGGGCAATCTGTACAGCGCCGGGGGACCATGGCCGGGCGACTTGTACATCGTGACCATTCGGAGGGCGTCGTGGCGATCGATCATTTGGACGGCCGGCTGATCGTGCTCCTGGCGAGGGAGCCGCGCATCGGCGTCCTGGAGGCGTCGCGGCGGCTCGGGGTGGCCCGCGGCACCGTCCAGGCCCGCCTCGACCGCCTCCAGGCGAGCGGGGTGATCCGCGGGTTCGGGCCGCAGGTGGACCCGGCGGCGCTCGGCTACCCGGTGACGGCCTTCGCCACGCTGGAGATCAAGCAGGGCCAGGGCGCGGACGTGCGCGAGCACCTGGCGACCGTGCCGGAGGTCCTCGAACTGCACACCACGACCGGCCACGGCGACATGCTCTGCCGGCTGGTGGCGCGGTCGAACGCGGACCTCCAGCGGGTGATCGACAAGGTGGTCGCCTTCGAGGGGATCGTGCGGGCGTCGACGGCGATCGTGATGGAGAACGCGGTGCCGTTGCGGATCATCCCGCTGGTGGAGCAGGCGGCGGGCGGGGAGCCGGAGTAGCACCGGGCTCCCGTCCGGACGGGAGCCGGAGGAGCGCGGGGAGGACGGCCGGGCGGGAATGCAAAGAAGACGTTGCAAAGAAAGCCTTGCAGCGCCTTCTTTGCATGTCTACGCTCAGGGCATGCCCGAGCCCGAGAAGCCCGCGAACACCCCACCCGCGGCACCCAGGCCCCACGACACCCGCGTGCTCGACCCGCGCTCCCTGCGCGGCCTCGCCCACCCCCTCCGCATCCGGCTCCTCCGCTCCCTGCGCCACCACGGCCCCGCCACCGCATCCGGACTCGCCGAGCGCCTGGGCGAGTCCAGCGGCGCCACCAGCTATCACCTGCGGCAGCTCGCCGCGCACGGCTTCGTCGAGGACGATCCCACCCTCGGCAAGGGCCGCGAGCGCTGGTGGAAGGCAGTCCAGCAGGGCATCAGCTGGGACGATTCGCTGCACCACGACCCCGACCCCGCCGTGCGCGGCGCCGCCGACCTGCTCATGCACGAGGTCGCGACCAACCACACCCAGGAGCTGGCGACCTGGATCGCCACCCGCCACGAGTGGGACCCCGACTGGGCCCGCGCGTCGGACATGAGCGACTTCACCCTGCGCCTCCCGCCGGCCGCCGCGCGCGAACTCGGCGAGCGGCTGCACGCCCTGATCGAGGAGTACCGGCACTCCCCCGAAGCCGAAGCGCCCGACGCCGTCCGCGTCCGCCTCCACCTCCACGCCTTCCCCCAGCACGACGCCTGACCCCGGGCGCGCCTCGCCGCCGCGCCGGGTGGGGAAAGGCCCCGCGCGGCGGCCGTCCCGCACCACGCTCCCGCACCGCCCACCCCCACGGAAGGGACCGCGAGACCATGCATGCCGCCGCCGGCACGACCGGCGCGAACGCGAACGCGAACCCGATCGATGACGAAGGGCCGCGCAGAAGGCCCCTGTTCACCGTCCTGACCGCCAACGCCATCTCCATCGCGGGCAATTCGCTCACCCTCATCGGCGTCCCCTGGTTCGCCCTGGAGACCACCGGCTCCCCGGGCAAGGCCGGCTTCGTCGCCTTCTGCGCGGCCCTTCCCGTGGTCCTCTCGGCGATCGCCGGCGGACCGGTCGTGGACCGGATCGGCCGTCGGCGGGTCGGCATCGCCTCCGACGTGGTGTGCGGGCTCGCGCTCGCCGCGATTCCGGTGCTGCACCACACCGGGCTCCTCTCCTACTGGATGCTGTGCGTGCTGATGGGGGTCAGCGGGCTCTTCCACGCCCCCGGCGAGACGGCGCGGTACGTCCTCGTGCCGGACCTCGCCGAGCGGGCCGGGACGCCGCTGGCGCGGGCCGCGAGCCTGTACGACGCGGTGTCGCGCGGGGCGCGGATGGGCGGCGCGGCGCTCGGCGGCGTACTGGTGGCGACGGTGGGCGCGCACACGGTGCTCCTCTTCGACGCGGCCACGTTCGGCGTCTCGGCCGCGCTCACGGCCGTCGGGCTGCACCGGTTCGCCGCCGCCGCGCCCCGCCGGGACGGGCCGCCGCTCTCCCCCGAGCGCTACCGCGCGGACCTGCGCGAGGGGTACGCCTACCTCTTCCGCGACCGGCTGATGCTCGGCATCATGCTCCTGGTCATGACCACCAACGGCCTTGCACTGAGCTGGAGTTCGGTGCTGCTGCCGCTGCACGCCAGGGAGCACCTGGGCGGACCGGCGGCGCAGGGCCTGCTGGTCGCCGTCTTCGCGGGCTGCGCGCTCGCCGGGGCGCTGCTCTACGGGGCGGTGGGGCACCGCTTCCCGCGCCGGGGGATCTTCACGGTCGGCTTCGTCCTCACCGGCGCCCCGCTGTTCGTGGTGGCGGCGCTGACGGGGACGGTGGCGCCGCTTCTCGTGGTGGCGGTGACGGCGGGGCTCGGCGCCGGGGTGCTCAACCCGATCCTGGCGACCGTGATGTACGAGCGGGTGCCGGAGGAGCTGCGGACCCGGGTCGCCGGGGCCTCCACGGCCGGGGTGCTGATGGCGACGCCGCTGGGCGGCCTGGTGACGGGCCTGGTGGTCGAGCGGGCGGGGCTGACGGCGACGCTGCTCGGGGTCGCGGCGCTCTACTTCCTGGTGACGCTCGCCCCGGCGGTCTTCCCCGCGTGGCGCGCCATGGACGAGGGCTCCGTCAGCAGCTCGGGACCTTCGACTCCTGGCCCTGCCCCAGCGCCCGCAGCGAGTCCACCGCGTCGGTGAGCGCGGTCACGGGCACGAGCCGCATGCCGTCCGGGAGTTCGGCCCGCGCGTCGGAGCACTCGGCCTTCGGGACCAGGAAGACGGTGGCGCCGTCGCGGGAGGCGGCCTGCGTCTTGAGGGAGACGCCGCCGACCGCCCCGACCTTGCCGTCCGGCGCGATCGTGCCCGTACCGGCGACGACCTCGCCGCCGGTGAGCTCGCCGCCGTCGCCGTCGCCGTCGAGCTTGTCGACGACGCCGAGGGCGAAGAGCAGGCCGGCGCTGGGCCCGCCGACGTCGGCGAGGTGCAGCTCCACCTTCACCTTCGCCGGGTCGAGCTCCAGGTACGCCAGTGCGGCCGCCGCGGCGGCGTCCTGGGACTCCTCCATCTGCCCGATGTTCCGCTTCTCGATCTCCGCGTCGGACTTGCCCGGCGGGTAGACGGAGTCGTGCGGCAGCACGGCGCGGTCGGTGCGGAACCAGGCGTCGGCGACGTCCCCGAGGCCGATGTCCGTGCCGGGCCCGGTGGCGAGGATCGTCGTCATCCGCAGCTGCCCGGTGGTGGGCCGGACCGGGGCGCCGGTGATCGTGATGATCTCCCGTCCCTGGTCCTTTCCGAGGACGTCGGCGGTGCTGCCGGGCTGGGCGATGGCGAACGGCAGCGGCGCGAGCCCCGCCACGGCGACCAGCGCGACGACGGGCACGGCGCACGCCGCGAGCACACGGGACCGGGGCATACGGGAGAGACGCGAGAGCACGCGTCCAATCTACTGGGCCGGGCTCAGCGGCGGACGCGGCCCGCCTCCCGGCCGGGGAGGCCCCGCAGCTCCCGGC
The DNA here is from genome assembly GCF_014649855.1 of Streptomyces roseolus. Lineage (GTDB taxonomy): Bacteria > Actinomycetota > Actinomycetes > Streptomycetales > Streptomycetaceae > Streptomyces > Streptomyces roseolus. Next base: position 291,976 of record NZ_BMTV01000004.1, read on the forward strand.
CGAAGAAGCCGCGCAGCTCGCGGCGGACGGCCGCGAAGGACGCCGCCGCGTCGCCCGGGCCGACGAGCCCGTCCCGCACGGCGTCCGGCACGAGCCCGGCGGCGTGCAGCCGGGGGACGATCGCCGCGTGGTCGGTGAGGACCCAGTGGTTCGCGGCGCGCAGGGTGCGGCGCCGGGCCCGCAGGCCCGCCCAGGAGCCTTCGATCCGGCCGGCGCCCTCGAAGCCGTCGGTGCGGAGCAGGAGCAGCGGCCGGTCCCCCGGCCGGGGCTCCGGGTCGAGGTAGCCCTCCAGGTTCGCCACGGCCCGGATCCGGGGGTCGCGGGCGGCGAGCAGGACGGCCGCGGTGCCGCCGGCGGAGTGCCCGAGGATCCCGGTCCGGCGCGGGTCCATGACGGCGGCGTGCGGCAGCTCGGCGAGCCGGTCGAGGACGAGCCGGAGATCGGTGACGCGGGTGTCGACCATGGTGCGGAAGGTCGCCGGGTCCGGCGGCCCGTGGAGCACGGTCTCCCGGACCGTGCCGTCGGGCAGCTCCACCTGGCTCGCCTCGCCGGGGTGGTCGACGAGGACGACGACCGCCCCGTGGCTCGCCAGCTCCTCGGCGAGGCCGGTGCCGAGGGTGCGGGCGTCACCGCCGCCGGGCGTGTACAGCACGACCGGCCGGCGGCCCGGCAGCGGCGGCGCGCCGGCGTGCGCGTGGGTGAGCGTCCCGGCCCAGTCGACCCCGGCGGCCGGCAGCCCCCGCACCAGTGGCGCGAGCGCCCCGAACACGACCGCCTCGCCCGGCGTGAGCTGCGGGGCGCGCGGGAACCCGGTGACGCTCCGGGCCGGGTACACGACCCCGACGACGATCTGCCGGGCCCCGAGCGCCGGGTCCCACGGGTCGGTGCGCGCCGGGTCGGTGAACGCGTGCCGGACGACGCCGACGGGGTACGGCCCGGTCGGCGCGGGCAGGACGGGCACGAGTCCGGCCGAGGCCCGCGCCGGGAGGGCGGGCAGGGCCGCGGAGGAGGCGGCGGCGAGGAGTGCGGCGCCGAGGAAGGTCCGGCGGGAGGGGGCGGGGAGCGGGAAGGTGTCGTTCATGCCGGGCATGCTGCTTGCCGTCCTCGCCCGGGGACGAGCCTTTCGACCGGACCCGAAAGGCTCGCGCGGGAACGGTGATCCGGACGGAAGCGTCTGTCCGGGCGGAAGCGTCCGCCCGGGCCGGAGCGTCCGCCCGGGCGGGTGGCGGACGGTGAGGGCGGCGGACGGTGAGGGGGCGTGGTGCGGGTCCACTTCTCGGTGGAGGACTGGGGGCGGCTGCGGTACGCGCCGCGGCCCTCGCCCCTGCCCGAGCTGCACGCGGCGCTGCTGATGCTCGGCACGCCGCACGAGGCGCTGCTGTTCGGGCGGTGGCGGGCCAGGACGGCGCGGGCCCTGCCGGCCGCGGCGGGGCCGCTGGCGGACCTGGTGCCGGGCGGTTCGGCGCCCGCGTTCCTGGACGTGCTGGGCGAGACCCGGCAGGAGGGGTTCGCCCAGATGCGGGCGGCTCCGCCCGGCCTCGTACGGTCCGAACTGGAGCGGGTGTACGCGGGGCACGGCGGGCCGGCCCCGGCGTGGGTGCGGTCGCTGCACGCGGGCGGGCCGGAGGGCTGGCGGACGCTCGCGGGCGCGCAGCGGGCGGCGTACGAGACGGTCCTGGCCCCGGTGTGGGGGCTGGTGCAGGACCTGCACCGGGCGGAGTTCGCCCGGCACGCGGTGGCCCTTGCGGAGGGCGGGCCCGCGGCGGCGCTGACGGCCCTGGCGCCGGGCTCGGCCTTCGAGGGCGGGGTGTGGACCTGGCCGGCCGGGTCCGGGAGCGGGGACGTACGGCTCGGGGGGCGGGGGCTGGTGCTGCTGCCGACGTTCCACTGGCGGGGCGGGCCGCTGGTGCAGGACCTGCCGGGGCGGCCGGTGGTGCTCGCGTATCCGGCGGGCCCCGGGCTGCCTCCCGTACCGGAGGGAGGCGGCGGCCGGGAGGAACCGCTGGCGGGCGTCCTCGGCCCGACGAGGGCGGCGCTGCTGCGCGCCCTGCCCGCGCCGCGGACGACGACCGAACTGGCCCGGGCCCTGGGGGTGTCGGCGGCCACGGTCTCGGGGCACACGGCGGCCCTCCGCGCGGCCGGGCTGCTGACCACGGCCCGCACGGGCCGGTCGGTCCACCACAGCCGCACGGCGGTGGCGGAGCTGCTGCTCCGCTGAGCCGTGGACGCCGTGGTGGACCCGGTGGGGCGCCGGGCGGTCAGCGCAGCGCGTCCGCCACCTCCCGGGCCGCGTCGACGACGCGGGGGCCGACGCGCTCCGGCACGGCGTCCGCGAGCATGACCACGCCGACGCTGCCCTCGATGCCGGTCACGCCGACGAGCGGCGCCGCCGCCCCGCTCGCGCCGGCCTCCAGCTCGCCGTGGGTGAGGGTGAAGCCGGGCTCGATGAGGGTGCCCTGGCGGGCGGCGAGGATGGCGCGGCCCGCGGCGCCCCGGTCCAGCGGGTGGCGGAAGCCGGCCCGGTAGGCCACGTGGTAGTCCGTCCAGGTGGGCTCGACGACGGCGACGGCGAGCGCCTCCGCCCCGTCGACGAGCGTGAGGTGCGCGGTCGCGCCGATGTCCTCGGCGAGCGAGCGCAGGGCGGGCAGGGCCGCCTCCCGCACCAGCGGATGGACCTGGCGGCCGAGGCGCAGCACGCCGAGGCCGACGCGGGCCCGGCCGCCGAGGTCGCGGCGGACGAGGGCGTGCTGCTCCAGGGTGGCGAGCAGGCGGTAGACCACGGTCCGGTTGACGCCGAGTTTGTTGGACAACTCGGTGACGGTCAGGCCGTGGTCGGTGTCGGCGAGCAGTTTGAGGACTCTGAGTCCCCGGTCGAGCGTCTGGGAGGTCTCCGCGGTCACGACGCCCTCTCCTTCGGAAAGTGAGTGGCGGCGGCTCCCACGGGGTTCGCGGCGCCGGTCCCGTCGGCGACGCACGTCAGAGGCCGCCGGTAGGAAGGGGTACACCGGCTGCGCTCCGCGGCGGCGCTGCCACGGGGCGGTTGCTTTGTGCCGGGACAGTAGCGACCCGCTCCGCTCAGCGGAAGACCTCGTCCAGAATCCGGGCGCGGGCGACCGGATGCGGACGGTTCAGGACTTTCGTCGGCCCTCCTCGGGACTTTGGCTGACAGATGCGGCTATGTCGTGCCCGTAGCGTGGAGGGTGCCGGAAGGCCGTCCGTGGGGGCCGGCCCCGGTGCCGTTCCGCCCTGCGCGGGACGGCGGAGAGGCCCGTACGACCGCCGTCGTACGGGCCTCTCTCACGTCCCGCGCGGGGGGGCTCACCGCATCCGGGTGGCCCACTCCTGGACCTTCTTGATCCGTTCGCGGATCTGGCCGGCGGTGGCCTCGGCGCTCGGCGGGCCGCCGCAGACGCGCCGCAGCTCGGTGTGGATCACGCCGTGCGGCTTGCCGCTCTGGTGGACGTACGCGCCGACCATGGTGTTGAGCTGTTTCCGCAGCTCCAGGAGCTCCTTGTGGGAAACGACGGGCCGCCGCTCGGCCGGAAGCTCCAACAGGTCGGCCTCGGTGTCCGGCTTCTTGCGGCTGTGCGCGATCTGCCGGGCCTGCCGCTTCTGGAGGAGGAGCTGCACCTGGTCGGGTTCGAGGAGGCCGGGGATGCCGAGGTAGTCCTGCTCCTCCTCGCTGCCGGGGTGGGCCTGCATGCCGAACTCGGCGGCGTTGTAGAGGACGCGGTCGAAGACGGCGTCGGACTCCAGCGCCTCGAAGGGCAGCATGTCCTGCTCGCCGGTGTCCTCGTCCTGCTGCTTCTCGGCCTCCGCCAGCTCCTTCTCGGACTCGGCGTACGGGTCCTCGTCCTCGCCCGCCTTCTTCGGCTTGTCGAGGACGTGGTCGCGCTCGACCTCCATCTCGCTGGCGAAGCCGAGGAGGCTGGGGATGGTGGGAAGGAACACGGACGCGGTCTCGCCGCGCCTGCGCGATCGCACGAAGCGGCCGACGGCCTGGGCGAAGAACAGCGGGGTCGAGATCGTCGTCGCGTACACGCCGACGGCGAGGCGGGGCACGTCGACGCCCTCGGACACCATGCGGACGGCGACCATCCAGCGGTCGGTGGACTCGCTGAACTCGTCGATGCGCTCGGAGGCGGCCGCCTCGTCGGAGAGCACGAGGGTCGCCTTGGTGCCGGTGATCTCGCGGATCAGCTTGGCGTAGGCGCGGGCCGAGTCCTGGTCGGAGGCGATGACGAGGCCGCCCGCGTCCGGGATGGACTTCCGCACCTCGGTGAGGCGCTGGTCGGCGGCGCGCAGCACGTTCGGCATCCAGTCGCCGCGCGGGTCGAGCGCGGTGCGCCAGGCCTGCGAGATCGCGTCCTTGGTCATCGGCTCGCCGAGCCGGGCGGCGATCTCGTCGCCGGCCTTGGTGCGCCAGCGCATGTTGCCGCTGTAGGAGAGGAAGATGACCGGCCGGACGACGCCGTCGCCGAGCGCGTTCCCGTACCCGTAGGTGTAGTCGGCGGAGGAGCGGCGGATGCCGTCGTTCCCCTCCTCGTACGTCACGAAGGGGATCGGGTTGGTGTCGGAGCGGAAGGGGGTGCCGGTGAGGGCGAGCCGGCGGGCGGCCGGGTCGAACGCCTCCAGGCAGGCCTCGCCCCAGGACTTCGAGTCACCGGCGTGGTGGATCTCGTCGAGGATGACGAGGGTCTTGCGCTGCTCGCAGCGGTTGCGGTGGAGCATGGGCCGCACGCCGACGCCGGCGTAGGTGAGGGCGACGCCGTCGTACTCCTTGCTGAGCGGCCCGGCGCTGTACTCCGGGTCCAGCTTGATCCCTATCCGCGCCGCGGCGGCCGCCCACTGCTTCTTCAGGTGCTCGGTGGGGGCGACGACGGTGATCTGCTGCACGACGTGGTGGTGCAGCAGCCAGGACGCGAGGGTCAGGGCGAAGGTGGTCTTGCCGGCGCCGGGCGTGGCGACGGCGAGGAAGTCACGGGGCTGTTCCTGGATGTACTTCTCCATCGCGCCCTGCTGCCAGGCTCGCAGCTTGTTGGCGGTGCCCCAGGGGGCACGGCCGGGGAAGGCGGGAGAGAGGTGATGAGAGGAGGTGGCGGTGGTGGTAGTCACGATCTCCGGTCACGGTTCGACGCTCGTCCAGACGCTCGTCCAGATATGACAACCGGGCCACCTTACCGGCGGGATGGGCGGAACCTCGATCGGAACGGTGCGGTCGGCGCTCTGACCTCGGGCCGTGCGGCGCGTCTCACATCCGCCGTGCGGCCCGGCCTCGGTTCAGCGCGCGAACCTCGGGAGCCGCGCGGCGATCTCGGGAACGTCGAGGGCGCCCTGGCAGACGTCGAAGACGAACGCCTCGGCCTCGTCCACGTCGAAGTCCGCGTCGAGCGGGTGCCCGTTCAGGTGCAGGAAGACCCAGGCCGCGTACCAGGCGATGCGCTTGTTGCCGTCCACGAGGCCGTGGTTGCGGGCCAGTGACTCCATGAGGGCGGCCGCCTTCTGCCACACGTCGGGGTAGGCGTCCTGGCCGAACACGCTGGACCGGGGGCGCGCCAGGGCGGAATCGAGCAGTCCGTAGTCCCGCACCTCGTCCGCCCCCAGCCTGGCCGCGAGGTTCAGCAGCTCGGGGAGGGTGAGGTAGTACGTCACGCGAGCCTCCGGTTCAGCTCCCCACTGACCTTCAGCACGTGCTCGGCCGCCTCGTCGAAGAGGCGCGCGTGCTCGTTCACGGCCCGGATCACGGCGTCGTGGGCGAAGGACTGCATGCTGCGCCCCTCGGCCTCGGCCCGCTCGCGCAGCGCGTCCAGCTCTTCCTCGGTGAACCTGACATTCAGACCGGCCATGCTCATACGGTACCGCGTGGTACCACGCGGTGTCACCGGCTTTCCGGTGACGCCCCCCGCAGCCGCGTCGCCACCCACGCCCCCACCAGCGCGGCCCCCGCCATCGGCAGGAAGACGACGGCGAAGGCGGCGGGGTGCGAGGCCCCGGCGGCGGACGAGGAGACGGCGTGCCCGACCGCCCCGCCGCCGAGGGCGGCGAAGGCCGCGCCGCCGCCGGCGAGCAGCAGCACGTTCGACAGGCCGTCGGAGATCTGGAGCGCGGCGGAGTTCGCGCCCGCCTCCTCCGGCGGCGACAGCTTCATCAGCAGCACGCTCGTCGAGGCGATCACCAGGCCCATGCCGAGGCAGCCGAAGCCCCAGGCGATCGCGACGAGCCACACCGGCACGCCCGGCAGCAGCACGGCCGGCACGGTGGCGATCGCGAGAGCGACGAGCAGCATCCCGAGCACGACGAGGCGTTCCCGGTACGGCTCCGTCCACGGCCGCGACTGGATCCAGGAGCCGAGCGCCCAGGTCAGGCCGCCGAGGGCCAGCGACAGCCCGGCGAGCGTGGGACTGACCCCGCGCTGCGTGACGAGCATCAGCGGCACGAAGGACTCCGCCGCGATGAACGACCCGGCGGCCACACCCCGCAGCAGCACCACGGCCGGCAGCCCGCGCGCCGCCCGCACCGTGCCGCGCGGCAGCAGCCCCCGCACGGCGGGCACCAGCAGCGCCGTGCCCGCGGCGGCGGGCAGCAGCGACAGCCAGCGCAGCTCCTGCCCCGCGTACTGGAGCAGCCCGGCGCCCGCCGATATTGCAAGCGCCAGCAGGACCCGGCGCCGGTCCCAGGGCGCGCGCGGCGCCGACGGGTCGGCGGGCCCGGAGGCGATCCGCCGGATCGCCGGCAGCGCGAGCGCCAGCGGCAGCACCACGAGGACGGGGATCCCGACGAAGACCCACCGCCACCCCAGGCGCTCGGTGATCGTCCCGGAGACCAGCGGCCCGACCACCGACGGCACGACCCAGCTCGCGGCGAAGGCCGCCATGATCGCGGGCCGCAGGTGCTCCTCGTACGCCCGGCTGACGATCACGTACAACGCGACGATCACCAGCCCGCCGCCCAGCCCCTGCACGGCCCGCCCGAGGATGAACACCCACATCGCGGTCGCCGTCCCCGACAGCAGCAGCCCCACCGCGAAGGCGCCGATCCCCGCCGTCACCGGCACCAGCGGCCCGTTCCGGTCGGACCACTGCCCCGCGACGACCATCCCGAACAAGCTGGTCGTGAAGTACGCGGAGAACGCGAAGGCGTACACGGACACCCCGTCCAGCTCCCGCGCGGCGACCGGCATCGCCGTCCCGACGGCCGTCGCCTCGAACGCGATGAGCAGCACGACGGACACGATGCCGACGCTGAGCGCCCGATGGGCGGCGTCCAGAACGGAGCCCCGGGGGGCGTCGGGCGGCGTCGGGCCGACGGCTGTCTCGGCATCACGGGGTTCGAGGGCACTCATGGGCCCAGGGTAAGGGCCGTCACCCCCACTGACCCCTGTCGCGCGTCGGATCCCCCGTTCCTCCTTTGGCCCTACGCCCCCTCTTCGGGCCTCGGCTTGAAAACGGGCTTCTCGTCCAGCCCGGCGTCGTCCTCGCATCCGAGCTTCCTCGCCATGGCGAGCGTGACCGAGTGGAGGATCGTGAGGTTGGCCTCGCGGACGGGGACGGTGTCGGGGAGTTCGGAGTCGTTGAAGACGAGCGTTCCCCGGATGCGGGCGGGACGCTTGTCGGATCCTTCGAACCGAGGACTGACACACCTGACGAAGAGGTACGCCTTCTTCGGGCCCGACTGCGCCTCCACTCCCATGTCGTAGGGGTGAAGCCCTCGGGGGTGCACGTCTCCGAAGAGGTCGTCGTCCACGTACAGGCCGAAGCGGAGGTCGACCCTCTCCGCGCCGGTGGGGGGGTTCGCACGGCACACGGGTGGGTTCAGCGTCAGCCCCCGAGCCGTCTTGTAGTCCCTGACCAGCTCGTTCGCACCCCGCTCCAGACCGCCCCGGGGATCGTGCTCGAATCGCTTCGTCTCCAGCACCCTCTCCAGAGCGCGCGCCGCGTCCGGCGACAGCGTGTCATCACACTGCCGCTCGGCCGTGACCCGCTCGGGCTCCGGCTCTTCCGCGGCACCGCACGCGGCGGCGAGAAGACACACGGCCATCCCGGAACCGGCACGCTTCAGCGCCCTCCGCACGGCAGCCCCCGACAGTCCCACGCGATCACCCCGTCTCCGGTCCGGTACCGAACTCTCTGGTGTACCGACCGCCTGTCCCGTAACCGCCCTCGACGGCGTCGATGAGGGCGTTCCTCAGGTCACCGTCCACCTGGTCCCCGCGCAAGCCGATGAAGTGCCTCACCGGAGACTCCGCGCTGTGCAGGCCTGCGAGGTAGGCGGCGGCCTTGGCCTCGTCGACCGTGTCCTCCGTGGCGTCCTTGTGCTTCTCGACGGACTTCTCGGACCAGTCTCCGACCACCACCCCCGCGAGGGTCTCCATCGCACCGGATCCCGTGTCGACGGCGAGCGGGACGAGGATCGCGGCGGCTCCCGCGGCTGCGGCGGTGGCCGGCACGAAGGCGACGCCCGCCGCGATGGCGGCGGTCGCTCCGAACTGCACCCACGCGCCGCGCTCTTCCTGGGCCTTCTCGTAGTCCTCCTGGAGCTTCACCCCCTCCGCCTCGATCTGCGCCGCACGAGCCTCGACCAACAACCCTTGAACCTTGGCCCCCGTTCTTACGGCGTCGACGGCGCCCGGCCCGTCGATCCGCCCGGTGGAACCGACCTGCGCCTCCAGCATGCTCGCCATGTAGAGACGGTTCGCTGTGGACATGGAGGCGTACGCATCGGGATGCTGCCCCAAGAGGCTGATGAACTTGGTGGCGTTCTCCCTGCCGAACTCCGGATGTCGGGCCGCGAGGTCTGCGCTTTCCTGAAGCGACTTGCCCCGGTGTTCCGGCGCGTGGGAAGACCTCGGATCATTCTCGGTCAGTGCCCAGCTGAGGTCGTCGATGTATCCGGCGCCCATGTTGCCCAGGCTGTCCGTGAGGGCCGACTGGTGCTTCTTGACCAGTTCGGCGTCATCGCCGTACTTCTCCACGACATCTGTCATGACCTGGGCCGTGGTCGCGTCCCTGTGGAGCCCCGCGCCGGGATCGTCCCAGGCGTGCCCGAGCGTTGCCGCCTCCAGGGCGTGCCCCAGCGCGTCCGGCATGTACTCCTTGGCCTTCGCGGCGTCGTCCCCGGTGACGTGGTCCGAGAAGGACGTGTACTTCTCGCTGGCGAAGTAGTCGAGGTACTTCGTGACGTTCGTACCGTCCTTGCCCTTCCCCAGGTCCAGCGTCCCCCCGGCACTCCCGTCCCGCCCGTACGCCGTCGGCTCGGCCGAGAAGAACTGCTTCGCCGCCTCCGGGCTGTGCCCCAGTGCCTCCAGCATCGGGATCACCGGGTCGTAGCCGTGACCGTTGACCCCGGACGGGTTGCACGAGCCCTGGGACCGGGCGCCCGTCATCATGCGGTCGGGCTTGAAGAGGTCGGGTTCCTTGGCGTGGAGCTGGGTGACGTGCTCGGCGATCGGGACGAGGAACTTCGGGTGGTAGTCGCCGTGGCGCAGGATGCCGCCGAGCAGCTGGTAGCCGTAGGGGCCGGTGCCGTCGGGGCGCGAGGGGAGCGGAACCCTCTCCGTGCCGAGCCTCCGCATCTCGGCGGACCACTCCTTGGCCCAGCCGTCGTCGCCGCGCGTGGCGTTCGCGAGGTTGAGGCCCAGGTTCTTCTGGAGGGCCTGGACGTCCGCCAGGCGCTCCTCGTCCTTCCCGGTGTCGGTCGCGAGTTCGCCGAAGAACTCCAGCGCGCCCTTCGTCCCGAGCCTGTCGTAGAAGGTGCGGGAGAACTCCCCCGCCTTCCGGTTGTCGGCGAGCAGTTCGTTGAGCTGCTCCAGTTCCGCGTGCGTGAGGTCCCGGCCCTTGCGGGCCAGCGCGACGGCCCGATCGGCCTCCTCGGCGTCGAGGCCGGCGTACTTCGGCGCGCTGAAGTCGTGCGCGTCGCCGGTGATGTTGGCGCGCAGGGCGTTCGCGCAGGCCACATCGGCGTCGTCGCAGCGTTCGACGGCGGCCTCGATGCGTGCCGACATGGAGGCGACCCTGGCCCGTTCCTGGCGCACGGCGAGGTCGAAGTCCGGATCGTTGCGGGCGGTCGGGTCCTCGACCACCGGATGGCGGACTTCCACCGTTCCGTCGGCCTTCACGACGAGTCCCTGCGCCGGGGCCTCGACCTCGACGATCTTCTTCAACTCGTCGCGAGCCTGCGCGAACGTCTCGTAGCCGTCCTTCAGTACCTTGTGGATGCCGTCCGCCGCCTTCGCCGCGTCCGCGAACTCCTTGGCGGTCTTGTCGATGAACGGCTTCGTCACCTCGGCGTTCAGGCCCCGCCAGTCCTCCGCCCTGGTCTGGTCGACCATCGTCCGGCGGGCGTCCTCGGCGAGCGCGTCCAGCTTGCGCTTCATCTCGGACCAGCGGTCCGCCGCGTCCTTCATCCGGCCGAGCGGCGCCCGGTAGACGCCGTCGAAGGTCAGCACGGTCGCTCCGCCCCCTACGTGAAGTAGTCGTTGATCTTGGACACGGACAGGGACGTACCGACCTCGACGTCGTCCTTCGCGTGCGAGGCCACGCTGTAGTCGAGGTGGTTGGAGATGTGCGCGACCGCGTGCAGCAGGGTGCGGAGCTGGAAGCCCCAGGTCTCCTGGACCGTCGACAGGGCCGCTCCCGTCCGGAACCCGTTGCCGGACAGCGCGGTCGCCGCCTCGTAGCTGTCCATCCGCGCGTGGTTGCCGTCCTTCGCCAGCCGCCCGTGCAGCTCGTACGCGGCGTGGCCGATCGCGCCGAGATGGTCCTGCTTCACGGAGAGGTCGACGCCGGGGCTCCAGCGCCCCGGGTCGGCCGGCGCCCGGTTGAGCCGCATCGCGGCGGTGCCCTTCGCCGCGGCCCACTCGTCCTCGAACGACACGCCGTCCCCCCGTCCATCAGTGATGGCCCCGGAGTTTACGCACGCACACGAGGACGCACAGACGTACGCGTCGAAATCCGGCCGCGCGCGGAAACCCTGCCCTCCACACTCCAGCAGGGCTTTCCCCAGACGTGCCCAAACGTTTACTCCTGCTATCGGCCACCCACCACGGCCCCGAGTCCATCAGGTCCGCTCCTCGTTCTGTGAACGGCGTGTGGCGGCGGCATTGCAGTCCCGTGGCACAGTCCCGGTCCCCCTTGAGCGCCCTCCCCCGGGCTCCTAACGTCGTCGTTGTCGCCACACCGACACGACCGTGTGCCCGAGTGGTTCAGGGGCTCGTCTGCAAAGCGAGTGACGTCGGTTCGAATCCGACCACGGTCTCCGGAAGCAGAGCCCCACGCCCGTACGTACGGGCGTGAGGCTCTGTCCGTCTGTCCGTCTGTCCGCCTGTCCGCCTGTCCGTCTGTCGGTCTGTCCGTCTGTCCGACGTCAGGGGGAGACCGCTTCCCAGGTCCCGTGCCCGTGTGTCACAGTCCGCCGCATGGATGATCGAGTCAGACGCAGGGTGGGCACCCTCGTGGGTGTCGGGCTGGCCGGGGGGCTGCTTCCCGGAGTCACGATGGGGGCGGAGACGGTCGACGTCCTGCTCTCCGTGATGATCACGACGATGGTCATGGTGGTGCTCACCCAGCTCGTGTTCATCGGGCCCTCGGGGCGGGTGCCGGTGCGGATGCTGCTCGTGTTCGGGGGGCTGGGGTTCCTTCAGGACGCGCTGATCTGGTGGTTGCTGTCCTGGCTGGCGCCGAAGATCTCGGCGATGCACGTCGAGGGGTGGGGGACGATCCTGCTGGCCGCGCTGCTCACCCGCACCGCCGTGGTCGCCGCCTCGCAGCTGACCTCCCGGACGGAGATCGCGGCGGACTGACGGCCGCGCCGCCTGTCGGTGCGGAACGCGTCCACCGGCGAGGAGGCGCGGGCGGTGGACGGCGCCGAGACCGCGCTGCTCCTCGCCGTCGGGGAAGGACCGGGTCTGGACCTATGGACGGGAGAACCCGGGACCCTGGGCGGTGGCCGCCGCCGGGAACCGGGTCTTCCTCATCGGCCGGGGCGGGATCGTGGCGATGCCCACCGCCTGACCCCGCGGGTGCCCTACGGCGCCGCCACCGCCGCCTGGGGGCGGATCGGCAGGCGGTTGACCGGGCGGCCGGTCGCCGCGCGGACGGCTGCCGCGACCGCCGCCGGTGACGTGACGACGGGGACGGCGCTGGCCGCCTTCGCCCCGAAGGGGGCGACGACGTCCCGCTCCTCCACCAGTTTGACGATGCGGATGTCGGGGGCGTCCAGGGAGGTCGGCAGGGCGTAGCCGGTGAGGTCGGGGTGGCGGACCAGGCCCCGGGCGGTGCGCAGGTTCTCGGTGAGGGCCGCGCCGACGCCCTGGGTGACGCCGGCCTCGATGCGGGTGGCGAGCTGGGCGGGGTTGAGGATCCGGCCGACGTCCTGGGCGACGGCCATCTCCACGACGCGGACGGCGCCGAGTTCGATGTCGACGTCCACGACGGCGCGGATCGCGCAGAAGGCGAGGCCGACGAAGGCGTCGCCCTGGCCGGACTCGTCGAGCGGCTCGGTGGGGTGCGGGCGGCACTGGGCGGTGGCCCAGAGCTCCTTGCCGTTCATCTCCTCGGCGACGGTGGTCGAGAGGACGCCGTCGTACGAGGTGATCTTGCCGTCGCTGATCTGGAGCAGCTCCGTCGACATGCCGAACTTGTGGGCCAGCGGCTGGAGGAGCTGGGTGCGGACCATCTTGGCGGCGCGTTCGACGGCGCCGCCGGAGACCCAGGTGTGCCGGCCGTGGGTGGCGGCGCCGGCCGGGGGCTGGTCGGTGTCGACGGGGGCGACGTGGACCTCGTCGACGCCGAGGGTCTCCTGGACGATCTGGCGGGCGAGGGTGGAGAAGCCCGAACCGGTGTCGACGGCCGAGCAGATGACCGTGGCGACGCCGTCGAGGACCCGGACGGTGGCGGTGGAGACCTCGTCGGTGCCCTCGGCGCCGAGCATGTGCACCATGCCGAGCGCGTAGCCCACGCCCCGCCGCACGGCGCCGGGTTCGCCCGCGCCCTCCGGGCCTCCGGGCAGCAGCCAGTCCTCCTCCGGGGTGTCCTTGGGGAGGGCGGGGAGGGGGAAGTCGCGTACGGCGGCGAGGAGTTCGGCCACCGGGGCCGGGCAGGTGACGGTCTGGCCGGTGGGCAGCAGGTCGCCGGTGGCCATGACGTTCCGCATGCGCAGCTCGGCCGGGTCGATGCCGAGGCGGCCGGCGAGCTTGTCCATCTGCGCCTCGTACGCGGCGCACACCTGCATCGCGCCCTCGCCGCGGACGTGGCCGGAGGGCGGGTTGTTGGTGCGGACGGCCCAGCCCTCGACGAAGGCGTGCGGGACGACGTACGGGCCGCAGGCGAAGGCGACGGCGGCGGCCAGGGACTCCGAGGAGGAGTCGGCGTAGGCGCCGGCGTCGAGGAGGATCTGCGCCTCGACCTTCACCAGGCGGCCCTCGGCGTCGGCGTGGTGACGGTAGCGCAGCAGGGTGGGGTGCCGGTGGGCGTGGCCGAGGAAGGACTCCTCGCGGGTGGCGGTGAGCTTCACCGGGCAGCCGGTGCGCAGCGCGAGCAGGCCGAGCGGGATCTGGAAGCCGGGGTCCTCGCGGTCGCCGGTGGCGCCGGGCACGCCGGTGACGACGACCTTGACCTGGTCGGGCGTGAGCCCGAAGCAGGCGGCGGCGAGGTCGCGGTCGGTGTGCGGGTCGGTGGAGGCGGTGTACAGCTCGACGCCGCCGTCGGGGCGGGGCACGGCGAGTCCGGCCTCGGCGCCGATGGGGGCGGGGTCCTGGCGGCCGACCCGGTAGAGGCCCTCGACGACGACCTCGCCGGTGGCCTCGGGGTCGCCGAAGGAGAGCGGGATGTGCCGGATCAGGTTGCCGTCGGGGTGGAGGGGTTCGGCGGCGAACGCCTTCTCCGGGTCGGTGACGGGCTCCAGGAGCTCGTACTCGACGACGATGGCGGCGGTGGCGAGCCGGGCGGTGTCCGGGTGGTCGGCGGCGATGGCGGCGATCGCCTCGCCGTGGTGGCGGACCAGTCCGTCGGCGAAGACGGGCCGGTCGGCGACGCGCCGGCCGTAGGTGGCCGCGCCGGGCACGTCGGCGGCCGTCACCACGGCCCGGACGCCGGGCATGGCCTCGGCGGCGGAGGTGTCGACCGAGACGATCCGGGCGTGGGCGTGCGGGGAGCGCAGGATCGCGGCCCACAGCAGGCCCTCGGCCCACAGGTCGGAGGCGTACGGGAAGGTGCCCTCGGCCTTGGCCCGCGCGTCGGCCTGCGGGAGGGAGGCGCCGAGCCCCTGGCGCGGGGCCTCGGCCTCCGGCGCGGCCCCGGCGGCCTCCGCGAAGGGGAGGGCGGGGATGGCGGTCGTCGCGTCGCTGCTCACGCCGAGCCTCCGTCGTGCTGGTGCGGGATACGGGCGGGGGCGTCGTCCTCGCTCGCGGTGGCGTGCTCGGCGGCGGTGGCGGCGCGCTCGGCGACGACGTCCTCGACGGCCTGGAGCACGCCCTTGTAGCCGGAGCAGCGGCAGAGGTTGCCGGCGAGGGCCTGGCGGGTCTCCAGCGGGGTGGGGGCGTGGTTGCCCTCCAGCAGGTCGTGCACGGTCATGCACATGCCCGGGATGCAGAAGCCGCACTGGACGGTGCCGCAGCGGGAGAGCGCCCGCTGCACGTCGGACGGCTCGCCGTCGACGGCGAGCCCCTCGACGGTCCGCACCTCGGAGCCGGCGGCGGTCGCGGCCGGCACCAGGCAGGAGGCGACGAGCCGCCCGTCCACCTGGACGTTGCACGCCCCGCACTCGCCCTGCGAGCAGCCGTCCTTGGCCCCGGCGAGGCCGAGCCGCTCGCGGAGCACGTAGAGCAGCGACTCGCCGATCCAGGAGTCGGTGACGGGCCGGTCGGCGCCGTTGACCCGCAGCACGTAGGAGGTGTGCGGGTGCTCGTCGCTGTCGACGGAGGTGTACGAGGGCACCGCCGCGTCCGGCACGGGCGCGGCCGCCTCGACGACCGCCTCCGGCTCCGCGGCGGGCTCCTCGACGGCCTCGGCCGCGGGCGCGTCGACGGGCGCGGGCTCGGGGCCCGGCTCCGGCTCGGGCGCCGCCTCTTCGGCGAGCTCGGGCTCGGGTTCCGGCACGGCCTCGGGTTCCGGCACGGCCTCGGACACCGGATCCAGCGCGGCCTCGGCCTCGGTGACGGTGACGGGCTCCGCCACCGCGTCCGGCACCGCCCACGGCGCCCGGGCGCCGCCCGGCAGGGTCGGCGGGGCCTGCTCGTACGAGACGGGCTCGGGCACGACCGGCTCGGCCGGGAACTCCCCGAGCTCCTCCGCCGGGAACTCCCGGACCGCTTCCGCCGGGAACGCCTGAACCCCTTCCGCTGGGAACTCCTGGAGCCCCTCCGCCGGGAACGTCTGAACCCCTTCCGCCGGGAACTCCTGGAGACCCTCCGCCGGGGCCGCCCACTGCCCCGTCGCGCCGAAGTGCCACTCCGCCGTCGCGTGCGGGTCGTGCCCCATGTACGGCCGGGCGGCCGGCGCGCCCGCGCCGTCCTCGCCGTAGCCGTGCGGCAGCGACTCCGGCCGCGGCTCCGGCTCGGGCGCGAAGAACTCCACGCCCTCGGCCGGCGGCTGCGCCAGCGGCTGGAGCGGCAGGATCATCGGCGGCGTGTAGCCGTGGCCCGGGGCCTCCAGGGGGATGCCGTCCAGCATGAACTCCGGCGGCAGCTGCACGAAGGCGGTCGCGCCCTCGTCGTACCCCTCGCTCTGCGGGATCGGCTCCCAGCCGCCCGGCGCGGCGGGTGCCACGGTCTCGTTCGGCTCGTTGTTGCCGGTGTTCACGACAGGGCCCTCCCCAGTGCCCGGCGGGCGAGAGTGGCGACGGTGCGCCGCAGGTGCAGGACGGCGGGCGACAGCTGTTCCCCGCCCGGCGGGTCGGGGACGCAGGCGGCGGCCACGTACTCGCCGAAGGCGGTCAGCGCCTCCGGGGCGAGCGCCCGGTCGTTGTCCCAGTCGACCAGGGAGGCGATCCAGCGCTCGGCCTCCAGCGGGCGCAGCGGCATCGGGGCGACCGCGCCGACGGCGCAGCGGACGCCGCGCCGGGCCGGGTCGAGGACGACGGCGACGGAGGCGGAGGCGCGGGCCGGGCCGGTGCGTCCGGTGGCCTTGAGGAAGACCTGCGGGGCGTGCAGCAGCGGCACCCGGACGAAGGCGACGAGCTCGCCGGGGGCGAGGAGGTCGCGGCCGGCGAGGAGGTGCGAGACGGGGATCTCGCGGCTGCCGAGCGGGCCGACGACGACGAGGTCGGCCTCCAGGGCGGCGAGCACGGGCAGCGAGTCGCCGGTGGGGGCGGCCGTGACCACGTTGCCGCCGAGGGTGCCGGCGTTGCGGATCTGCGGCGGTCCGGCCGCGCGGGAGGCGGCGGCGAGGGCCGGGATGAGGGCGGCGAAGTCGGGGCGGCCCATGCGGGCGTGGGTGAGGCCGGCGCCGAGGAGGGCGTGGCCGTCCTGGTACTGCCAGCCGCGGATCTCGTTGATGCGGCCGAGGCCGACGAGTCCGGCGGGGCGGAGCTGGCCGCGGTTGACGGCGGCCATGAGGTCGGTGCCGCCGGCGACGGGGACGGCCGCCGGCATGGCGGTCAGCGCGGCCACGGCCTCGTCGAGCGAGGCGGGCAGCGTCACGGACTGCGCCGTCTGTGGTGCGTGCGTGGTCAACCCGCTGCCCCTTCCCGGTTGTCCCGGTCCGTCCCCGACTGTGCCCGGCCGCCGCGCGTGCGAGCGGGCGCACGGCGCGCCTGTGTGTGGGCGTACCGTACGTGCTCACAGGCCGGACGTGGCAACTCTGGCACATCTTCCGGGCCGTCCGGAGTGAGGGGCCGCGCGGGACCCTTCGCCCGGGGCACCCGGCACGCCCGGGTTGTCCGCGGACTTCCCGGACGTGCCGGACGTCCTGACAGAGAAGGTAACTCCCGTTTCGACGCTCCCGGGTGACCCCGGGAGGCGAGCTGGCTCACACGATCGGGGGCGGCCCGTCGATCGGGCGGCCGAGCAGACCGGGGCGGCGCTGCCAGGGGGCGGGCCCGGCGGGCGGGCGGTAGGCGACGCCGAGGGCGTCGAGGCGCCGGTAGTGGGTCTCCATGCGGCGCAGGAAGCCCGCCGTGTCGCGCTCGTCGGGGGCGGGCAGCGCCGACCAGGCGACCTCGGCGAAGGCGGCGAGGCGGGGGAAGACCTGGTAGTCGACGCGGTCGCGGTCCTCCATCACCTCGGTCCACACGTTGGCCTGGGTGCCGAGGACGTGCCGGGCGGCCGCCTCGGAGAGACCGGGCGGAACGGGCTCGAAGCGGTACACGTCGGTCAGTGTGCGTACGAAGCCGATCGGAACGGGCTCGTCGGCGCCGCCGTCCTGCCGGTGGTCGAGGTAGACCTGCTGCTCGGGGCACATGACGACGTCGTGCCCGGCCTCGGCGGCGGCGATCCCGCCGCCGTAGCCGCGCCAGGAGGAGACGGCGGCGCCCTCGGCGAGGCCCCCTTCCAGGATCTCGTCCCAGCCGATGAGGCGGCGGCCCCGGTCGGCGAGCCAGCGGTCGAAGTGGCGGATGAACCAGGACTGGAGCCCGTCCTCGTCGCCCACGCCGAGCTCCGCGATGCGGGCCTGCGCGGCCGGGGACTCCTTCCACTGGTCCTTGGGGCACTCGTCGCCGCCGACGTGGACGAAGGTGCCCGGGAACAGCTCCAGGACCTCCTCGAAGACGCCCTCGTAGAAGCGGAGCACCTCCTCGGTGGGGGCGAGGACGTTCGGGTTCACGCCCCAGGTGTCCCAGACGGCGAGGGCGGCGGTGTCGACGACGTCGGTGTTGCCGAGCCAGGGGTACGCGGCGATGGCGGCCTGCGAGTGGCCGGGGAGGTCGATCTCCGGGACGACGGTGATGTGCCGCTCGGCGGCGTAGGCGACGATCTCGCGGATGTCGTCCTGCGTGTAGTAACCGCCGTGCGGGGTGTCGTCCCAGAGCGGCGAGGCGCGGTGGCCGCGCTTGGAGCGGGCCCGCCAGGCGCCGACCTCGGTGAGGCGCGGGTGCCGCCGGATCTCGATCCGCCAGCCCTGGTCGTCGGTCAGGTGGAAGTGGAAGACGTTCAGCTTGTGCGCGGCCATCAGGTCGAGCAGCCGCAGCACGTCCTCCTTGGCGGTGAAGTGCCGGGCCACGTCGAGGAGGAGGCCGCGCCAGCCGAAGCGGGGGCGGTCGGCGACGGTCACGTACGGCAGGTCCCAGTCCGCGCCGGGCCGGACGGGCGCCCGCCGGTACGCGTCGGGGCCGAGGAGCTGGCGCAGGGTCTGGGCGCCCCAGAAGAGCCCGGCGGGACCGCCGCCGTCGAGGGTGACGGCGGCCTCCGGGTCCTCGGTGGAGAGGCGGTAGCCCTCGGGGCCGTACGCCTCCTCCGTCTCCGGGGAGAGCCGCAGCCGGATGGCGTGCGGGCCGGTGCCGTCGGCGAAGGGGAGGCCGGTGGCGGCGCCGAGGACGGCACGCAGCCAGCGGGCGGTGGCCTCGGTGCCGGGTCCGGCGTCCAGGGTGGTCCGCTCGTCGAGGGAGAGGGAGCCGGGGGCGCCTCCCTCCGTCCGGGCCGTCAGGGGTGCGGGGACGAGGTCCGTGTCTGCCATCGTGTCAGTCCTTCACCGCCCCGCCCAGTCCGGAGACCAGGCGGCGCTGTACGAGTACGAAGAAGACGAGCACCGGGACCGTCATCACGGTCGACCCGGCCATGATTCCTCCCCAGTCGTTCTCGTCGGGCTTGAAGAAGACCAGCAGCGCCATCGGGAGAGTGGACTGCGAGGTGTCGCTGATGAGGAACGACTTGGCGAAGAGGAAGTCGTTCCAGGTCGAGATGAACGAGAAGACGCTGGTCGCCACGAGCCCGGGCAGGACCAGCGGGAAGAGGATCGTCCACAGGAAGCGGGCGTGGCTCGCGCCGTCGATCCTGGCCTGTTCCTCCAGCGCCTCCGGCACGGCGCGGACGAAGCCGCGCAGCATCCAGATCGCGAAGGGCAGCGAGAAGGCGAGGTGCGGGAGGACGAGCGAGCCGAGGGTGTTGAGGAGTCCGGCGTCGCGCATGAGGAAGAAGAGCGGGATGGTCAGCGCCTCGACCGGCACCATCTGCGCGACCAGGAACATGACCAGGATCGTGGTGCGGAAGCGGAAGCGGAAGCGGGTGACGGCGGTCGCCGCGAGGAAGGCGACGACGGCGGAGGCGAGGACGACGGCGGTCGCCACGAGGAGGCTGTTGAGGAAGTAGCGGCCGAAGTCCTGCTGCTCGAAGACCCTCCGGAAGGAGTCGAGGGACGGGGAGAGGGTCCAGGGCCGGGGCTCGGTCGACTGGATCTCCCCGGCCGGCTTGAACGCCGAGAGCACCATCCAGTACAGCGGGAAGGCGACGACGACGGCGGTCAGGAGGGCCGCCGCCTCGGCCAGCAGCCGCCCGGGACGGCGGACGCGGAAAGCGGTCACAGGTCCTCCCCCTGGCGGCGGAGGACCCGCAGGTACACCAGGGTGACCGCGAGCAGGATCAGCAGCATGACGACGCCGATGGCGGCGCCCAGGCTGTACTGGGAGGAGGCGAAGGCCTGCTGGTAGGCGTAGACGTTGAGGACGAGGTTCTGGCCGGCGATGCCGCCTCCGTTGGTCATGACGTAGATCTGGGTGAAGACCTTGAAGTCCCAGATGACGGACTGGATGGTGACGACGGCGAGGATCGGGCGGAGCAGTGGCGCGGTCACGGTGCGCCAGATCCGCCACTGGGAGGCGCCGTCGAGGGCCGCGGCCTCCAGGATCTCGGTGGGGACGGCCCGGATCCCGGCGTAGACGGTGACCATCACGAAGGGGAACGAGCACCAGACGACTTCGAGGAGGACGAGCGCGAAGGCGCTGTACCGCCCGTAGGTCCAGGAGAAGTCGCCGAGGCCGAGGAGTTTGTTGACGGGGCCGAAGTCGGCGTCGAAGAGGAAGACCCAGACGGTGGAGCCGGTGACGGCGGGGGTGGCCCAGGCGCCGAGCGCGGCGAGCATGAGGGCGAGCCGGGGCAGCGCCCGGACGCGGGTGAGGAGGACGGCGAGGGCGCAGCCGACGGCGAGGGTGCCGGCCACGCAGGCGGCGGCGAAGACGACGGTGGCGAGCAGGACCTGACGGAACTGCGGGTCGGTGAAGAGGGCCGTGTAGTTGCCGAGGCCCTGGAAGGAGGTGGGTTCGCCGCCGCTGACCTGGGCCTGGGTGTACTCCAGGAAGGAGATGAGGCCCAGCTGGTAGACGGGGTAGACGAGGAGGGCGCCGAGGACGGCGAGGGCGGGCAGGAGGTAGAGCCAGGGGGTCCAGGCGGAGGTTCCGGTGCGGGAGGTGCCGGTGGGGGTCGCGCCGGTCCTGCCGGTACGGCTCCGGGGCCGGCGTTCGGTGAGGGTGGCCGTCATCCGGCTCGGCCCGCCTCGGCGAAGGCCGCGTCCATCTTCTCGGCGGCGTCGCCGGCGGCGGTCCGCACGTTCTTCCGGCCGCTGGCGATCTCCTGGAGCATCGTGGGGACGACGAGCGAGGAGTCGATGCGGCCCCAGGCGGCGGTGGCGGGCACGAACTTGGTGCCGGCGGCGAGGGTGTCGATGAAGGGCTTCACGAAGGGCTTGCGTCCGGCGGCGGCGGCGCGGACGTCGGTGAAGGTGGGCAGGAAGCCCATGGCGTCGAAGAGCGCGGCCTGGCTCTCCTTGCCGGCGAGTTCCTTGGTGAGTTCGACGGCGAGGGTGCGGTGGGAGGTGGACCTGAGGACGCCGATGTTGTTGCCGCCGGCGAAGGCGGGGGCGATGGAGCCGGGGGTGGTGCCGGGCAGCGGGACGACGGCGTACTTGCCCTTGACCTGTCCGGCCTCGACGGCGGCGTGGCTGAAGTCGCCGACGATGGCCATGCCGGCCTTGCCGGCGGCGAAGGCGGTGACGGTGGCGTTGCCGCCCATCTGGGCGCAGGTGGCGGCGGGGCAGTTGTCGTCGCCGAGGAGCGAGGTGTAGGCGGTGAGGCCCCGGACGGCGGCGTCGGAGTCGAGGGCGGCCTTGTAGGCGCCGGAGCCGTCCTGGGTGGCGAGGTCGCCGCCGGCGGCCCAGACGAAGGGGAGGGCGCCGTAGGTGTAGGCGCCGCCGACGGCGATGCCGTACATCTCGGGCCTGGCCTTGCGGATCTTCCGGGCGGTCGCGGCGAGTTCGTCCTGGCTCTTGGGGGCGGCGAGGCCGAGCTCCCGGAAGACGTCGGTGCGGTAGTAGAGGGCGCGGACGCCGACGAAGAGCGGGGCGCCGTAGACCTTGCCGCCGACGGTGACGGACTCCCGGGCGGTGGGGTCGGTGTCCTTCGCCTGGTCCCAGGCGGTGAACTCGGCGGTGATGTCGGCGAGTCCGCCGTCCTTCACGTATCCGGCGGTGTCGGTGTTGCCGTACTCGATGACGTCGGGGGCGGACCCGGGGTCGTTGAAGGCCGCCTTGACGCGCTGGGCGCGGGTCTCGACGGGGATGTACTCGACCTCGACGTCGGCGCCGGGGTGCTTCTTCTCGAAGGCGGCGACGGCCGCGTCGACCACCTTCTCCTTGGGCTGGTTGGCGACCTCCTGGAAGAGCCAGACGCGCAGGGTGCCGGTCTTCTCGTCCCCGCCGGCGGCGGGGGCGGAGGTCTGGGGGGCGCAGGCGGCCAGGACGAGGGCGGCGAGCGGCAGGGCGACGGGGGCGGTGATCCGGGCAGGAAGCTTCATGGCGGTTCCCCTCCGAGCGTGCGTTGCAACATACGCAACGGGCGTTTCGTGCTGCACAACAACAGCGGTGAGGTTAGGCGCGCCCGGCGATCACGACAAGAGGTCTCGACCACTTCACCCCCGCCCCGGCACCGGAGAAGGCCTCGGCGGGCACCCCGGCGCGGGGTCCGGAAACACGGAACGGCCCCCGTCGCGCGCACCGCTGGTGCGCGCGACGGGGGCCGTCCCCGACGGTCCGGGAGGAGGGGTTACTTCCCCTTGCCGCCCTTGTCCTTGTCCTTGTCCCCGCCCGAGCCCATGGACTCGTAGATCTCCTTGCACATCGGGCAGACCGGGTACTTCTTCGGGTCGCGCCCGGGCACCCAGACCTTCCCGCAGAGTGCGACGACGGGAGTGCCGTCGAGGGCACTCGCCATGATCTTGTCCTTCTGGACGTAATGGGCGTAGCGCTCATGGTCGCCGTCACCGTGGGACACCTGCGGCGTCGGCTCGACGAGGGTTCCCGTACCTGCCCCGCGCTCGGGCTCGAGAGTGCTCATGGGTCCCAAGGGTACTGAACCCCGCGGCCCTCAGTTGAGCGAAGGGTCGTCCGGATAGGTGGCGACCATGGCGAGGTCGCCGCGCTGGCGGCGCAGCACCTGGCGCCAGAGGGTCTCGGGGGTGGGCGAGGAGACGTCGCCGGGCTCGGACTCGACGACGTACCAGGCGCCCTCGGTGAGTTCGAGCTCCAGCTGGCCGGGGCCCCAGCCCGCGTACCCGGCGAAGATGCGGAGCGCGCCGAGGGCGGGGCCGAGGAGCTCGGGCGGGGTCTCCAGGTCGACGAGGCCGATCGCCCCGAAGACCCGGCGCCAGCCGAGCGGGCCCTCGTCGCCGGGGATGACGGCGAGGCCGAGGGCGGCGTCGAGGGAGACGGGCCCGCCCTGGAAGACGACGCCCGGCTCGCCGGCGAGGCCCGCCCAGGGCGCGAGGACGTCACCGACGGTGACGGGGGTGGGGCGGTTGAGGACCACGCCGAGCGAGCCCTCCTCGTCGTGGTCGAGCAGCAGCACCACCGCGCGGTCGAAGTTGGGATCCGCGAGGGCGGGCGTGGCCACGAGCAGCCGTCCTGTGAGCGAGGACACCTCGGTCATGCGACACATGATCCCGCATCTTCGGCGCGGGCGGGGGTTCTCGGGCGGAATCCCGGGAAAGCGGGGGAGGCGAGGGCGAGCCCCGCAGGTCGGAAGGGCGGGACGGGACCGCCCCGGCCGCCCCTCCGGGACAAACGGACGGTGACACTCCGCAAGATCACGGGAACGGAGGGTGTTGTGCCGAATTCATTACATCTGACAGGCACCCCGACCGGCCCGATCAGGGTCCAATGGCCCCTTACCCTTTTCTCTGGCCACCCGACCGACGACTCCGGAACGCGAGATTCATGACCGGCACAGACGATGTCCTGCTTGTCCACGGCGGAACCCCGCTGGAGGGCGAGATCCGCGTTCGCGGCGCGAAGAACCTCGTGCCCAAGGCGATGGTCGCCGCCCTGCTCGGCAGCGGCCCCAGCAGACTGCGCAACGTGCCGGACATCCGCGACGTCCGCGTCGTCCGCGGCCTGCTCCAGCTGCACGGCGTGACGGTCCGCCCCGGCGAGGAGCCCGGCGAGCTGGTGCTCGACCCGACGCACGTCGAGTCCGCCAACGTCGCCGACATCGACGCCCACGCCGGCTCGTCGCGCATCCCGATCCTCTTCTGCGGCCCGCTGCTGCACCGCCTCGGCCACGCCTTCATCCCGGGCCTCGGCGGCTGCGACATCGGCGGCCGGCCCATCGACTTCCACTTCGACGTGCTCCGCCAGTTCGGCGCGACCATCGAGAAGCGCGCCGACGGCCAGTACCTGGAGGCCCCGCAGCGCCTTCGCGGCTGCAAGATCCGCCTCCCGTACCCCTCGGTCGGCTCGACCGAGCAGGTGCTGCTCACCGCCGTCCTCGCCGAGGGCGTCACCGAGCTCTCGAACGCGGCCGTGGAGCCGGAGATCGAGGACCTGATCTGCGTCCTGCAGAAGATGGGCGCCATCATCTCGATGGACACCGACCGGACCATCCGGATCACCGGTGTCGACAAGCTCGACGGCTACACCCACCGGGCGCTCCCGGACCGCCTGGAGGCGGCCTCCTGGGCGTCCGCGGCGCTCGCCACCGAGGGCAACATCTACGTGCGCGGCGCCCAGCAGCGCTCGATGATGACCTTCCTCAACACGTACCGGAAGGTCGGCGGCGCCTTCGAGATCGACGACGAGGGCATCCGCTTCTGGCACCCGGGCGGCTCGCTGAACGCGATCCACCTGGAGACCGACGTCCACCCCGGCTTCCAGACCGACTGGCAGCAGCCGCTGGTCGTCGCCCTGACGCAGGCCTCCGGCCTCTCCATCGTCCACGAGACGGTGTACGAGTCCCGGCTCGGCTTCACCTCGGCGCTGAACCAGATGGGCGCCCACATCCAGCTGTACCGCGAGTGCCTCGGCGGCTCCGACTGCCGCTTCGGCCAGCGCAACTTCCTCCACTCGGCGGTCGTCAGCGGCCCGACGAAGCTCCAGGGCGCCGACCTGGTCATCCCGGACCTGCGCGGCGGCTTCTCGTACCTGATCGCGGCCCTCGCCGCCCAGGGCACCAGCCGGGTCCACGGCATCGACCTGATCAACCGCGGCTACGAGAACTTCATGGAGAAGCTCGTGGAGCTCGGCGCCAAGGTCGAACTGCCGGGCGGCGCGCTCGTCTGAGCCCTCCAGGGGGCCTGAGAAGGGCATACGGAAGGGCGGCCACCCCGGAAGGGGTGGCCGCCCTTTTCGTGCGCCTACAGGCCGCTTACTTGCCCTTGGCGGCTTCCTTGAGCTTCGAGCCCGCGGAGACCTTCACGCTGTAGCCGGCCGGGATGTTGATCGGGTCGCCGGTCTGCGGGTTGCGAGCGGTGCGAGCGGCACGGTGGGTGCGCTCGAAGGTCAGGAAGCCGGGGATGGTGACCTTCTCGTCGCCCTTGGCGACGACCTCACCGACGGTCTCGGCGAGGGCGGCCAGCACGGCGTCGGCGTCCTTGCGGGTCACCTCGGCGCGGTCGGCCAGCGCGGCCACCAGCTCACTGCGGTTCATGTTGTTACTCCCGTGTTCTTCTTGCCTGTGAGGCGTGAGATCGAAGCCGATGCTGCCAGGGGCCTCGGACAGTCCCCGGACTCGGGTCTGTCTCTCGTGGATCCCTCGCGCCCTGGGGGTTCCCCCCTGGACGAAGTCCTCGGGGGAGCATCCTGCCCCCACCAGCGGCGGGAACGCCAATCCGGCACCCCCTGGGGGCACAGGAAAGGCGCCGGAGCCCCCTGGTGGTGACGTAGCGTCGACTCCCCGCAAACGGTGCGGAGCCGAAAAGCCACCCTAAAGGCGGGTTTACGGCTCCGCGAATCGCGACACGCTCAGGCGCCCGCGGCGGCCGCCTTGGCGGCGTTCCTGACGGCCCCGGCGACGGCGCCCGCGACCTTGTCGTTGAAGACCGACGGGATGATGTAGTTCGGGTTCAGCTCGTCCTCGGTGACGACGTCCGCGAGGGCGCTGGCGGCGGCGAGCATCATCTCGGTGTTCACCGTGCGGGACTGCGCGTCGAGCAGACCGCGGAAGACGCCGGGGAAGACCAGCACGTTGTTGATCTGGTTCGGGAAGTCCGAGCGGCCGGTGGCGACCACGGCGGCGGTCTGCCGGGCCGCGGCCGGGTCGACCTCCGGGTCGGGGTTCGCGAGCGCGAAGACGATGGAGTCCTCGGCCATCGCCGCCACGTCCTCGGCGCCCAGCAGGTTCGGGGCCGAGACGCCGATGAAGACGTCCGCGCCGACGACGGCCTCCTTGAGGGTGCCGGTGACGCCCTCCGGGTTGGTGTTGTCGGCGATCCAGCGCAGCGGGGAGTCCGCCGGGGCCGCCACCAGGTCCTCGCGGTCGGCGTGCACGACGCCGTGGATGTCGGCGACCACCGCGTGCTTCACGCCCGCGGCGATCAGCAGCTTCAGGATGGCCGTGCCGGCCGCGCCGGCGCCCGACATGACGACCCGGACGTCGCCGATGCCCTTGCCGACGACCCGGAGGGCGTTGGTGAGGGCGGCGAGGACGACGATGGCGGTGCCGTGCTGGTCGTCGTGGAAGACCGGGATGTCGAGGGCCTCACGGAGTCGGGCCTCGATCTCGAAGCAGCGCGGCGCGGAGATGTCCTCCAGGTTGATGCCGGCGAAGCCGGGGGCGATGGCCTTGACGATCGCCACGATCTCGTCGGTGTCCTGGGTGTCCAGGCAGATCGGCCAGGCGTCGATGTCGGCGAAGCGCTTGAAGAGGGCGGCCTTGCCCTCCATGACCGGCATGGCGGCCATCGGGCCGATGTTGCCGAGGCCGAGGACGGCGGAGCCGTCGGTGACGACCGCGACGGTGTTGCGCTTGATGGTGAGGCGGCGGGCGTCCTCGGGGTTCTCGGCGATCGCCATGCACACGCGGGCGACGCCCGGGGTGTAGATCATGGACAGGTCGTCACGGTTGCGGATGGGGTGCTTGGACGCCATCTCGATCTTGCCGCCGAGGTGCATCAGGAACGTACGGTCCGAGACCTTGCCGAGGACGACGCCCTCGATGTCCCGCAGCCGCTCGACGATCTCGTCGGCGTGCGCGGTGGAGGTCGCGGCGACGGTGACGTCGATCCGGAGCTTCTCGTGACCCGAGGCGGTGACGTCGAGGCCGGTGACGGACCCTCCGTGGGACTCGACCGCCGCCGTGAGCTGCGAGACCGCGGTGCCGCTCGCGGGCACCTCCAGCCGGACCGTCATCGAGTACGAGACGCTGGGCGCCGTTGCCATGGCCGGATTCCTCTGCTTTCCCTAGCTTCGTTGCTACGCCGCCCCGGCTTGGTTGCCCTGACGGCGCCCTCCGATCGTCGCACCTACCCGCCGGTAGCAGGTAATGCGGTCATTTTGTTTTCGGAAAGTAGTTTCCACCATACGAGAGTTTCCCGGGCAACAGAAGGGGCCCCGGTCGTCGGAAGACGACCGGGGCCCCAACTTCGTATGTATGTCTAAGTGACACCGACCCGCCATGCTCGCCTCGCGGCAAGTGGTCCCTCTGAGGGACGAAGGTTGGGCCCGGGGGCTTGGATCGAGCCGGTGTCACGACCAGGCTAACAAACCCGCCCCGAAGGTGATTCCCCCGGCGCGTGTTGACCGGAAATCACCCCCGGAGAGCCCTGGCCTCAGTCCCGCAGGAGGTCCGGGACACCGGCCTCGTCCGGCAGGTCCCGCTCGCCCGAGAGCACCGTCAGCGCCTGTGTCGAACGGGTGAGGGCCACGTACAGGACGCGCAGGCCGGCCGGGGACTCGTCGGCGATCTCGGCCGGGGAGACGACGAGGGTGGCGTCGTACTCCAGGCCCTTCGCCTCCAGCGAGCCGAGCGCGACCACCCGGTCGCCCAGGCCGTCGAGCCAGCGGGCGGCCTGCGCGCGCCGGTCCATGGCCACGACCACGCCGACCGTGCCCTCCACCTCGGCGAGCAGCCGCTCCGCCTCGGACCGTACGGCTCCGGCCAGGTCGCCGCCCGCGCCGACCGCGACGAAACGGGGCTCGACGCCGGTCGAGCGGACCGCCCTCGGCGACTCCTTGCCCGGCATCGCGAGGGCGAGGACCTTGGCGGCCAGCTCGGCGATCTCCGCCGGGTTGCGGTAGTTCACCGTCAGCTCGAAGCGCCGGCGCGGCCGGGAGCCCAGCGCCTCGTCGCGGGCGGCGGCCGCCTCGTCCGGGTCGGACCAGGACGACTGGGCCGGGTCGCCGACGACCGTCCAGGTCGCGTGCCGGCCCCGGCGGCCGACCATCCGCCACTGCATGGGCGTCAGGTCCTGCGCCTCGTCGACGATGACGTGGGCGTACTCGGTGCGCTCGGCGGCCAGCCGCTCGGCCCGCTCCCGCTGGGTCTCCTCGCGCACCGGCATCAGCTCCTCCAGACCGGTGAGCTGGTCCAGCGGGTCGTACTCCCGCTTCCGCTTCGGCCGGGCGGGGGCGCCCAGCAGGGTGTGCAGCTCGTCGAGGAGGGCCACGTCGTGGACGGAGAGCCCCGGACGGCGCAGCGAGCGGGCGACCCGGCGGACCTCCCCCGGGTTGAGGATCCGGCGGGCCCAGCGGCCGAGCCGCTTCTCGTCGGCCATGGCGTCGAGGACCTGGCGCGGGGCCAGCTCCGGCCACCAGGCGTCGAGGAAGCCGAGGAAGGCGTCCTCGGTGGAGACGTCCTCGTCGAAGGAGGAGCGCAGCTCGGCGGCGAGCTCGGGGTCGCTGTGCCGGCCCGCGGCGCCCGAGCGGGCGTACAGGGCGTCCAGGAGGAGCCGGCGGGCACGGGGCCGCAGCAGGTTGACGGGAGCGGTGCCGGAGAGCACGTTCTGCCGGATCCGCCGCAGCTCGGCCTCCTCCAGTTCGAGGCGGCGGCCGAAGGCGACGACCCGGAGGAGCTTCGGCGAGTCGGGCCGGTCCAGGGCGCCGCGGGCCGCCTTGCGGAGCACGGCGAGCATCCGCGAGGAGCCCTTGATCCGGGAGACGGCGGGCTCGTCGTACGCGTCGGCCTCGGCCCCGTCGACCAGGTTCCCCAGCGCCCGGATGGCGACCTGCCCCTCCTCGCCGAGGGAGGGCAGCACGCCCTCGGTGTACGAGACGAGCAGCGGCGTCGGGGAGACGATGAGGATGCCGCCGGCGTACCGCCTGCGGTCCTGGTAGAGCAGGTACGCGGCCCGGTGCAGCGCCACGGCCGTCTTCCCCGTGCCCGGCCCGCCCTCCACGTACGTGACGGAGGCGGCGGGCGCGCGGATGACGAGGTCCTGCTCGGCCTGGATCGACGAGACGATGTCCCGCATGGTGTGCGAGCGGGCCTGCCCGAGGGCGGCCATCAGCGCGCCGTCGCCGATGACGGGCAGCTCGGCGCCGCCGAGGCTCGCCCTCAGCTCCGGACGCATCAGGTCGTCCTCGACGCCGAGGACCCGGCGGCCCTTCGACCGGATGACCCGGCGGCGGACGACCCGGCCCGGCTCCACGGGCGTCGACCGGTAGAAGGGCGCGGCGGCGGGGGCGCGCCAGTCGATGACGAGCGGGGAGTAGTCGGCGTCGAGGACGCCGATGCGGCCGATGTGCAGGGTCTCGCGGATGTCGGCGGTGTTGTCGGCCCGGACGGCGTCGTCGGCCGGCTCGACGGACGTGTACGCCCCGTCGGGCCCCTTGATCCCGTCCTTCCCCTCCAGCAGGTCGATCCGCCCGAACAGGAAGTCCTCGAACTCGTTGTTGAGCCGGTTCAGGTGGACCCCGGCGCGGAAGACCTGGGCGTCGCGCTCGGCGAGCGCGCCGGGCGTGCCGACGTGCCCCTTCTGCGCGGCGTCGTTCATCAGGAACTCCGCCTCGTGGATCTTCTCCTCCAGGCGGCGGTAGACCTGGTCCAGATGTTCCTGCTCGACGCCGATCTCACGGTCTCTGACCGTGTCGACGGCTTCCTGCGCGGCCACTAAGGCCCCCTTCTGACGTGCACTGGGCAGCCGTCAAAGGTACGCCACCGGTGGCCGTCGTGTCAGGCGAGGGGCGGCGGCCGATCGTGCAGGATCCGCTGGAAGAGGAAGTGGTCGCGCCACTCCCCCGCGATGTGCAGGTACCGGGGCGCGTGCCCGATCCGCTCGAACCCCGCCCTGGCGAGGACGCGCTGCGAGGCGTGGTTGTCGAGCAGGGTGGACGCCTCGATCCGGTGCAGGCCGAGCTCGTCGCGCGAGGCCCGCAGCACCTCGTCGACGAGCGCGCCGGCGATGCCGCGGCCGGTGCGCCCGCCGTCCACCCAGTACCCGAGCGAGGCGCTCCTGAAGGGTCCCCACACGATCCCGGACAGGATCGCGGCCCCCACGATCCGCTCCCCCTCCCACGCGAACCACCGCCGCCCGCCGTCGGCCAGCCGCTCGGCCTGCGCCTCGGCGGTGTAGTACCGCTCGGGCCGGTACGGCTCGGTGGCCCGCATGTGCCCCCGATTCCGCGCGAGCGCCTCCGCGAGCGCCTCGGCGTCCTCCGCCCGGGCCTTCCGAACCCCTACCGAAACGTCCATGCGAGCAACCTACTCCGCCCACGCGGGGCCGCGGGACGGGACGCCGTCCCGCGGGACGCGGTGCGTCACGACGTCGGGTCCACCGAGAGGCGGTAGCCGCGTTTGACGACGGTCTGGATGAGCTTGGGCGTGCCCAGGGAGGCCCGGAGCCGGGCCATCGCCGTCTCGACGGCGTGCTCGTCCCGCCCGGCCCCCGGCAGCGCCCGCAGCAGGTCCGCCCGCGAGACGACCCAGCCCGGCCGGCGGGCCAGCAGCCCGAGGAGGGCCATGCCGGCCGGCGGCACGGGCCGCAGCGCCCCGTCGACGAGCACCGCGTGCCCCCGGATCTCGACGCGGTGCCCGGCGACCGGCAGCACCCGCGCCCGCGCGGGCAGCTCCGTGCAGAGGAGCTGGACGAGCGGCCCGAGCCGGAAGCGTTCGGGCTGGTGCGTGGGAATGCCCTCGGCCTGCAGCGGCAGCGCCGTCACGGGCCCCACGCACATCGCCGGCACCTCGTGCCGCAGCGCCTCCACGAGCCGCTCCCGCACCCCCCGCTCCGCGGCCCGCGCGAGGAGCGAGGCCGCCGCCGGCGCGCTGGTGAAGGCGACCGCGTCGACGGAGCCGGAGAGCACCGCGTCGAGGAGCCGGTCGAGCGGCCCGAGGTCCTCCGGCGGCATCCAGCGGTAGACGGGCACGCCCACGACCGACGCCCCGGCCGCAGTGAGCGACTCGACGAAGCCGGGGAGGGGTTCGCCGTGGAGCTGGACGGCGATCCGCCGCCCGTCGACGCCTTCGGCGAGGAGCCGGTCGAGGACCTCCGCCATGGACTCGGACGAGGGCGACCAGGACTCGGTGAGCCCGGCGGCCCGCACCGCGCCCTTGACCTTGGGCCCGCGGGCGAGGAGTTCGACCCCGCGCAGCGCGTCGAGGAGCTCGGAGCCGTACCCCCAGCCCTCCGCCGCCTCGACCCAGCCGCGGAAGCCGATCGCGGTGGTGGCGACGACGACGTCCGGCGTGTCGCCGATGATGTCCTTGGTGGCGGCGAGGAGTTCGGTGTCGTCGGCGAGGGGGACGATCCGCAGGGCGGGGCCGTGCACGACGGCCGCGCCGCGCCGGCGCAGCAGGGCGATGAGTTCGTCCGCGCGCCGGGCCGCGGTGACGCCGACCGTGAAACCGGCCAGGGGTCCGTGTTCGTGCTGGTCCATGGGCATCGAGAGTGGCGCGGACGCGTGACAGTCGGGGTTCACGCGTATTTCCTGGCCGTTACGGTACGCGCCCTGCACCTCGGCTCACACCTTCGCGTATCCGGGCCGGGTCTCCGGCTCCTCGGCGGACTCGGCGGTGTCGGGGACGACGGGCGGGCGCCGAAGGTATACCGCCCAGGTGACGGCCATGCAGGCGGCGTAGAAGGCGAGGAAGGCGACGAAGGCGCCGGTGCCGCTGCCGACGGTCTGGAAGGACTGCCGGAAGGCGAGGTTGATGCCGAGGCCGCCGAGGCCGCCGATGGCCCCGATGAGGCCCATGGAGGCGCCGGAGAGCCGCCGTCCGTACGCCTCCGCGGTCTCGCCGGCGAGGCCCTTGCGGTGCCCCTGGGCGAGGAAGATCGCCGGGATCATCTTGAAGGTGGAGCCGTTGCCGAGGCCGCTGAGGACGAAGAGGGCGATGAAGCC
The DNA here is from genome assembly GCF_014649855.1 of Streptomyces roseolus. GTDB lineage: Bacteria > Actinomycetota > Actinomycetes > Streptomycetales > Streptomycetaceae > Streptomyces > Streptomyces roseolus. The sequence goes on from NZ_BMTV01000004.1 coordinate 323,442, forward strand.
GACGAGGAAGACGGCGAGCGACTCGATGACGGAGGCCCAGATGACGATGCCGGTCGCGGCGGACATCGCCGCGAAGGTGGCGAGGGTGATGCGGGCGCCGCCGTGCCTGTCGGCGAGGGAGCCGCCGAAGGGGCGGATGAGGGAGCCGAGCAGGGGGCCGATGAAGGTGAGCGAGGCCGCCTGGAGCGGCGTGCGGCCGAACTGGGTCTGGAGGACGAGGCCGAAGGCGAAGCTGTAGCCGATGAAGGAGCCGAAGGTCCCGATGTACAGGAAGGCCATGATCCAGGTGTGGCGGGCCCGGACGGCCTCGCGGAAGGCTCCGGTGTCGTTCTTCACGGGCGTGAGGTTGTCCATGAAGAGCGCGGAGCAGACGGCGGCGACGATGATCAGCGGCAGGTAGACGCCGAGGACGATCCTGGGGTGCAGGGCGCCGGCGGTGCCGATGACGAGGAGGCCGACGAGCTGGACGACGGGGACGCCGATGTTGCCGCCGCCCGCGTTGAGGCCGAGCGCCCAGCCCTTCTTCCGGAGCGGGAAGAAGGCGTTGATGTTGGTCATGGAGGAGGCGAAGTTGCCGCCGCCGACGCCGGTGAGCACCGCCACCAGGACGAAGGTGGAGTAGGAGGTGCCCGGTTCCATCACGGCGTAGGCGAAGCCGGTCGGCAGGAGGAGCAGCAGGGCGCTGAAGACCGTCCAGTTGCGTCCGCCGAAGCGGGCGACGACGAAGGTGTACGGGATGCGGATCAGCGCGCCGACGAAGGTCGCGGTGCCGATGAGGAAGAACTTGCCGGCGGCGTCGACGCCGTACTCCGGCCCCATGAAGAGGACCATCACCGACCACAGGCTCCAGACGGAGAAGCCGATGTGCTCGGAGAGGACGGAGAAGGCGAGGTTGCGCTTGGCGATCCGCTCGCCCTTCTCCCGCCAGAAGGCCTCGTCCTCGGGTTCCCAGACGTCGATCCAGCGCCCGCCCATCTCGCACCTCCACCGTGTCGGATCCGGTCTCGGATCCTGGTGCATCCGACGCTAGGGAGGGCGCGTTTCAGGACAGTGCCGTGAGGTGACGGCGGCGGAACCTTGCTCTCACCCGGACGGGGCGGTCCGTGTGAGCGGGACCGGAGGCACGCCCGGCACTCCCGTTTTTCGGCTCGGTTCGCCTCCGGGGCGCCACAGCCGGGCTCACGGCCCTTCGGCTCGCTCGCCGGGGCTCATCGGGCGCCCGGCAGCCCCGGCTCCCCCTCCGGCAGCCAGGAGTCGGCCGGCCGGTCGTGCCAGCCCTCGCGCTCCGCCAGTTCGGCGACGGCCTCGTGGAGGGCGTCGAGGGCGGGGTGGCGCAGGCCCTTGCGCCAGACGAGGCTGACGGGTGAGAGCGGGACGGGGTCGACGAGGGGGCGGAGGACGCAGCCGGGCAGGGGCGGGAAGCCGACGACGGCGAGGACCGGGTGCCGGTGCTTGGCCATGATCCGCTGGAACTCCTCCTGTCCGACGGCGAGCGGTGCGGGCGGCGCGAGGTGGATGCCGCGGCCGGCGAAGAGCCGGGTGGCGAGGTCGGTCCACTCGGGGGTGCGGTCGTTCCCGGCGCCGGCGTAGAGGCGTTCGCCGGCGAGCCGGCCGAGCGGCACCTCGGGGAGGGCGGCGAGCGGATGGTCCTCGGGCAGCAGCACGGCCATCGGCTCGTACCGGACGAACCGCGCGTCGAGGCCGGCGCGCAGCCGGGGCGCGAGCCCGCCGTACCGGCCGAAGGAGGCGTCGAGCCGGCCGGCCAGGATCTCCCGCACGGCGCCGGTGAGCCCGGACTCGAAGCGGGCCATCAGCTCCTGTTCGGGGGCGAGTTCGCGGGCCCGGCGCAGGATGCGGTCCTGGACGAGGCCGGGCGAGTTCAGGTCGACGAGGAGGGGGCGGGCCCCGGCCCGGAAGGCGTCGCGGAGCGCGTCGTGGGCGTCGAGGACCCGGCGGGCGTACGGAAGGAGCCGCTCGCCGTCCGGGGTGAGCGCGACCTGCCGGGTGGTCCGGACGAACAGCTGGGCGCCGACCTCCCGCTCCAGGCGCCGGACGTCCCGGCTGAGCGCCTGCTGGGCCACGAAGAGCCGGCCGGCGGCCCGGGTGAAGTGGAGCTCCTCGGCGACGGCGGTGAAGGCGCGCAGCAGCCGGGGTTCGATGTCGTAGGGTGTGGCCACCCGCCGCATTCAACAACACGGGTGCGTGAATCGCGACCCGATGGGTGTTGGACGGTCCGGGCGGTCGGGCCGGAGCCTTGGTCCATGCCACCTCAGCTTCTCGTCCCCACCCCGGCGGGTCCGGGCCTGGCCCCCCGCTACCACGAGCGCCCCGCCGTACTGCCCCGCAACCCGTACCTGCGGCTCTTCACCCTGCCGGGCACGCGCGCGTTCACCGCCGGGAACCTGATCGCCCGGCTGCCCTCGGGGATGTCCGGCATCAGCGCGGTGATCATGATCTCGGCGGGGTACGACTCCTACGCCCTGGCCGGCGCGGTCACCGCGACCGGCCTGGCGGCGGGCGCGCTGACGGCGCCCTGGATCGCCCGGCTGATCGACCGGCACGGACAGGCGCGGGTCGCCGTCCCCGCCACGCTCGTCGCCGTCCTGGGCCAGCTGGCGCTGCTGCTGTGCGTCCGGGGGCACGCGCCCGCGTGGGCGCTGTTCTGCGCGATCGCGCTGACCGCGACCACCCCGAACACGGGCGGCATGTCCCGGGCCCGCTGGGCGCACCTGCTGCGCGGCGACGCGGCCGCGCTGCACACCGCGAACTCCTTCGAGCAGGCCGCCGACGAGCTGTGCTTCATGCTGGGCCCGGTGGTGGCGGCGGTGGTCTGCTCGGCGTTCTTCCCGGAGGCGGGGACGCTGGTGGCGGCCGTCCTCCTGCTGACCGGCGTCCTGCTCTTCACCGCCCAGCGCTCGACCGAGCCGCCGGTCGCCCCGCGCACGGCGGCGGGCTCGCCGCTGCGGCTGCCGGGGATGCTCCCCCTGCTCGTGGTGTTCCTCGCGACCGGGGCGGTCTTCGGTTCGATGGAGGTGACCGCCCTGGCGTACGTGGACGGCCCGGCCGCGGGCCCGGTGCTCGCCCTCCAGGCGGCGGGCTCCTGCGCGGCGGGCCTGCTCTACGGCCGGGCCCGCCGCACCGCCGGCCTGCGGCTCTGCCTGGCGGCGATGACGGTGCTGATGGCGGCCCCGCTGCTGATGGCGCGGACCGGTTCCCTGCTCGCGCTGGCCGCCGGCCTGCTGGTGGCGGGCATGGCGACGGCCCCGACGATGGTCACGGGCATGGGCCTGGTCCAGCAGCTCGCCCCGCCCTCCCGGCTCAACGAGGGCATGACGCTGGCCGTGACCGCCCTGCTCGCGGGCGTCGCCACCGGCTCCGCGACGGCCGGCTGGACCGCCGACCACGCCCCGGACCCCGTGGCCGGCTTCCTCCTGCCGGTGACGGCGGCCGGCCTCGCGCTGGCCCTGTGCGCGGCGACGGGCGTCGGCCGCCGCGCCCGGGGGTGATCCGGCGGGGGCCGGGAACGACAGAGGCCCGGCGGTCGCACGAGCGACCACCGGGCCTCTGCCCACATGGGATGAGTGGAGATGGCGGGAATCGAACCCGCGTCCAACGGTGCGGAACCAGGGCTTCTCCGTGTGCAGTCTGGTACGAGTTTCTCAGCCCTCCGGATCACCCAGACAAGTCCGGAACGGGCTCAGTCACTGTTTGATTTCCCTCTTCACCCCGTGACCGGGATCAAGGTTTAGTCCCCTTCATGATGCCAGGATCCGGGTCGGGAACAGCCCCGGGCTGACACTTCGCAAGTCGCTACTTAGGCAGCGAGGGCGAAGGAATCGCGCTTGGTGTTGGCGATTATTGGTTTCGGCGCGTGGTTTACGAGATCATTGCCGCTTCCTCGACACGCTTCCCCTGCTTCGACATCCGCTGTCGAAACCGATCATCCCCATGTTGATTTTTCAATCCGTGCGCCCTCGGTGGGGTGCGTGGCCCATGGTACGTGACCGGCGGGCCCGGTTGCCAGCGTATTAACGTTCCTGGGCGCGCTGGCGCCGCTTCGCCGCCGCGATGGCGCGGGCGGTCTCGCGGGTGTCCTGCTTCTCCCGCAGCGTCTGCCGCTTGTCGTACTCCTTCTTGCCCTTGGCGAGCGCGATCTCGCACTTCACACGGCCGCCGAGGAAGTACAGCGCGAGCGGCACGATCGTGTGACCGGTCTCCGACGCCTTCTGCTCCAGCTTGTCGATCTCCGCCCGGTGCAGCAGCAGCTTCCGCTTCCGCTTCGCCGAGTGGTTGGTCCAGCTGCCCTGCATGTACTCGGGGACGTGGATGTTGTACAGCCACGCCTCGTGGCCCTCGATCTGGACGAAGCCGTCCACCAGCGAGGCCCGCCCCATCCGGAGCGACTTCACCTCCGTGCCCATGAGCGCCACGCCCGCCTCGTACGTGTCGAGGATGAGGTAGTCGTGGCGCGCCTTCTTGTTCTGCGCGATGAGCTTGCGCTCGGGCCCCTTGTCCTGGGCCTTCTTGGCAGGCTTGCCCTGCACGTTGACGAGTCCCTTAGCCATAGTGCGGTCATTTTCGCACTACGAGCCCCCTCCGAGGCCACTCAATACCGTGCGGGCCCGCTCCTCCGCCCCCTCCTCGGCCGGCAGGTCGGGCGCGATGCCGCGCCCGTCGACCTCGTGCCCGGCGGGGGTGCGGTAGTGACCGACGGTCAGCTCGGCGACGGAACCGTCCGGGAGGGCGCTCGGCATCTGCACCGAGCCCTTGCCGAAGGTCCGGGAGCCGACGGTGACCGCCCTCCCCCGGTCCCGGAGCGCGCCGGTGAGCAGCTCGGCCGCGCTCATGGTGCCGCCGTCGACCAGCGCGACCAGCGGCCGGCCCGTGTCGCCGCCCCGCTCCGCGTACACGGCCCGCTGCTCGCCCTCGACGTCGTACGTGGCGACCAGCCCGCCGTCGAGGAAGGCGGAGGCGGCGGAGGCGGCCTCGTCGACCAGGCCGCCGGGGTTGCCGCGCAGGTCGAGCAGGACGCCCGCGCCGGCCGGGGCGGTCCTGACGGCCTCCCGCACCCGGGCGCCGGCGCCCTTGCTGAAGGCGGCGACCCGGATGACGACGGTCCGGGCGTCGGGGCGGGTGACGGTGACGGGCTCGGTCGCGAGCCGTTCCCTGCGCAGGGTCTGGGTCCAGGTCATGCCGCCCCGCCGGATCCGGAGGGCCACCGTGGAGCCGGGCACGCCGTCGCCGCGCAGCAGGGAGACGACCTCGGAGGCGGACCGGCCGTCGGTGGCGATCCCGCCGACCGCGAGCAGCCGGTCCCCGACGCGCACCCCGGCCCGCTCGGCGGGGCCGCCGGACCGCACCCGGGTGACCCGGATCCCGTCGTCCGCCGCGCCGGCGGAGAGGCCGACGCCGGTGTAGGCGCCGTCGAGGGACCGCTCGAACTCGGCGTACTCCCGCCGGTCGTAGACCGCGCCCCAGCGGTCGCCGCTGCGGCTGACGAACTCCTCGGCGGCCTGCTTGCCCGACTTGCCGTCGGCGACGGCCTCGGCGGCGAAGCGGTGCAGGGCCGCCCGGTCGAAGGCGGCCCGGTCCCCGGCGCCGGTACGGGGCTCCCGCCCGGCGTCCTCCTCCCGGGGCAGTGCCCCGGTCGCGGCGCCGGTGGCGAGGACCCCGGCGAAGACGAGCGTGAGAACGGCCCCGCGGACGACACCGCGGGGCCGGAGACAGAGGGGTGCGCGGCCGGCCGGCATGGCGCCCACTCTAGGACAGGGCGGTGGCGCCGCAGGGGCTTTGGCCCGAGGACGCCATCCGCCGTCAGGGGTCTCTTCTCACACCTTCAGGTACTTGCGCAGCGCGATGAACGCCGCCACGGACGGCATCAGCAGTCCGATGACGATCACCAGCGGCAGCTGGGCGAGGACCACGTCCCAGCCGATGAAGTTCACCAGCGGCATCTGCTCGGCGAGGTTCAGACCGTGGTCGACGAGGAGGTACCGGCCGGCCACGAGCAGCACACAGGCGAAGGCGCCGCCGATGAGGCCCGAGAAGGCGGCCTCCATGATGAACGGCATCTGGATGTAGAAGCTGGAGGCGCCGACGAGCCGCATGATGCCGGTCTCGCGGCGGCGGCTGAAGGCCGAGACGCGGACCGTGTTGATGATCAGCATCAGCGCGATCACCAGCATCAGGAGCATGAGCGCGACCGCCGCGTAGTTGACGCTGCGCATCATGTTGAAGAGCGTCTCCAGGATGTTCCGCTGGTCCTGGACCGACTCGATGCCGTCGCGCCCCTCGAAGGCGGTGGCGACCACCTTGTACTTCTCCGGGTCCTTCAGCTTCACCCGGAACGACTCCGGCATCTGGTCCGGGGTGATGACGGAGGCGATGGCGGTGTCGCCGTACTGCTCCTGGTAGCGGCCGAAGGCCTCCTCGGCCGACTCGTAGTAGACGTTCTCGACGATGCTCAACTTCTTCAGATCGGCCTCGATCTGCTTCTTCTGCTCCGCCGTGACCGCGCCCTTGGCGCACTTGTCCCCGTTGGTCGCGTCGGCCTTGGTGCAGAGGTAGATCGAGACGTTGACCTTGTCGTACCAGTAGTCCTTCATCGTGTTGACCTGCTCGCGCATGAGCAGGGCACCGCCGAAGAGGGCCAGCGACAGGGCCACGGAGACGATGACCGCGAAGGTCATCGTCAGGTTGCGCCGGAGGCCGACGCCGATCTCGGAGAGCACGAACTGAGCGCGCATGGTGTTCTGGTTCCCCCGCCGTCAGTGCTGGTAGCCGTAGACGCCGCGCGCCTGGTCGCGGACGAGACGGCCCTTCTCCAGCTCGATGACGCGCTTGCGCATCTGGTCGACGATGTTCTGGTCGTGGGTCGCCATGACGACGGTGGTCCCTGTCCTGTTGATGCGGTCGAGCAGCTTCATGATGCCGACGGAGGTCTGCGGGTCGAGGTTGCCGGTCGGCTCGTCGGCGATCAGCAGCATCGGGCGGTTGACGAACGCGCGGGCGATCGCGACGCGCTGCTGCTCACCACCGGACAGCTCGCCCGGCATGCGGTCCTCCTTGCCGCCGAGGCCGACCAGGTCGAGCACCTGGGGCACGGCCTTGCGGATCTCGCCGCGCGGCTTGCCGATGACCTCCTGGGCGAAGGCCACGTTCTGCGCGACCGTCTTGTTCGGCAGCAGGCGGAAGTCCTGGAAGACGGTGCCGAGCTGGCGCCGCATGTGCGGCACCTTCCAGTTGGAGAGCCGGGCGAGGTCCTTGCCGAGGACGTGCACCTGCCCAGTACTGGCGCGCTCCTCCCGCAGGATCAGCCGGAGGAAGGTCGACTTTCCGGAGCCGGAGGAACCGACGAGGAAGACGAACTCCCCCTTCTCGATCTCCAGGGAGACTTCCCGGAGCGCGGGGCGGTTCTGCTTCGGATAGGACTTGGACACGTTGTCGAATCGGATCACGGATGCACCACGGTCGGCCGGGAGTAGGTGTGCGTGACCTTACGCGAACCGGGAAGCCCCGCGCAGTCGCGGTCCTGGCTTGTGTGCTTTATCCTTTTTCGCCCTCGGAGGCGGCGTGGGCCGTTTGCCGCCGGGGCGCGCCGGAACCTCGCGGAGCTGGCAGAGTGGTAGGGGGAACGTCCGGATGGTGTCGGCCGTTGTCCTGGTGTGAGCCCCGTGCGGGAGGAGGAGAGCGTATGGCCTACGACCGACTGGTGTGCGCAAACTGCGCGGCCCCGGTCGCCGAGGGACGCTGCCCCGTCTGCCGGGCCAGTCGTGAGCGCCTGACACCACAGGGCCTGTCCCCCGCGATGGTGCTGACGCTGGTGATCGCCCTGCTGGGCACGCTGGCGCTGCTGGCGGCGGTCCGCACGGTCTGAGCGGTACACGAGCCGGAAAGCGGAACGGCGAAGGGCCGGGGAGGAAGCCTCCCCGGCCCTTCGTCGTACTGGCGTCGTTACGCGGCTCAGGCGGCCGCGCCGCGACCGCCGGCCACCAGGCGCGGCAGGAAGCGGAAGCCGATGCCACCGGCGATCATGGTGGCGGCACCGATGATCAGGAAGGACGTCTCGGCCGCACCGGTCTCGGCGAGCTCCTCCTTGGCCTCGCCCTGCTGGACCGGCTGGGAGCCGGCCTGCTGGGTGTCGGTGTTGTTGTTCGAGCCGGTCGAGCCGTTGGAGCCGGTCGTGCCGGTCTCGACGCACTCGACGCCGTCGATGTCGACGGTGCAGTTGCCGGTGTCACCGCCGGTGGAGGAACCGCCGGTGGTGGAGGCACCGCCGTCGGTGGAGGAACCGCCGGTCGTGGTGGCGGCGCCGGAGTCGTTGCCCCCGTTGCCGTTCCCGTTCGAGCCGTTGCCGTTCCCGTTGGAACCGTTGCCGTTCGATCCGTTGCCGCCGTTGCCGTTGCCACCGTTGCCGGCGTCGGCACCGCCGTCAGCGGCGCCACCGTCGGCCGCGCCGCCATCGGCGCCGCCGTCGGCCGCGCCACCGTCGGCCGCGCCACCGTCAGCGCCACCATCGGCCGCACCGCCATCAGCGCCACCGTCGGCCGCGCCACCGTCAGCGCCACCATCGGCCGCACCGCCATCAGCGCCACCATCGGCCGCGCCACCGTCAGCGCCACCATCGGCCGCGCCACCGTCAGCGCCACCATCGGCCGCACCGCCATCAGCGCCACCATCGGCCGCACCGCCATCAGCGCCACCATCGGCCGCGCCGCCATCAGCGCCACCGTCAGCCGCGCCACCGTCAGCGCCACCGTCGGCCGCACCACCGTCAGCGCCACCATCGGCACCGCCATCGGCGCCACCGTCGGCCGCACCACCGTCAGCGCCACCGTCGGCACCGCCGTCAGCCGCGCCGCCATCAGCGCCACCGTCGGCCGCACCACCGTCAGCGCCACCATCGGCACCGCCATCGGCGCCGCCGTCCTGGCCCTCGATGTTGCCCGCAATGTCGTTGCCGTCGCCGTTGAGCGCGCCGACGGTCACTTCCAGCGTCGCGGCGTCCTCGCTGTTGACGGCCTGCGCGGCGCCCGCCGCGGTCAGGGACGCACCGGCGATGATCACGGCACCGGCCGCGACTCGCGCCAGGCGGACTCGCGTCTTGTTGGTCATCTGGTTGCTACCCCCAGTAGCTTCATCTCGTCATGGGGCAGCGCCAGGGGCCCCGGGCACGGGAAGCGACATGGTTACTGGACCTGCCCCCGTTCACACGCGCCCCAGATATGCGCATGCCATCCAGCCACCCTTCCGAGTTTCCGAAGCAGCGTCAAGGCCGTTGCGCGTGCGATGCCCGAAAGATCACCAGTTGGACGGCATGTGACGATGCAACTGTGACGTAAACCCGGAACTACCGGCTCTGCGGCGCCAGTTCCCTTGTCGACAAAGCGCTCCGCACGCCCTCGAACCGCTTGCAGCGGCGAACGCGCCGGGCCCCGCACCGAGAGGTGCGGGGCCCGGAAACGAACGCTGCGGGGCGGTTACTTCGCCTGCTCCTGCTGCTTGCGCCAGCGGATGCCGGCCTCCAGGAAGCCGTCGATCTCACCGTCCAGGACCGACTGCGGGTTGCCGACCTCGAACTCCGTACGGAGGTCCTTGACCATCTGGTACGGGTGGAGGACGTACGACCGCATCTGGTTGCCCCAGGAGCTGCCGCTGTCCTTGAGGGCGTCCATCTTGGCCCGCTCCTCCTGGCGCTGGCGCTCCAGGAGCTTGGCCTGGAGGACGTTCATGGCGCTCGCCTTGTTCTGGATCTGCGAGCGCTCGTTCTGGCAGGAGACCACGATGCCGGTCGGGAGGTGCGTGATGCGCACGGCGGAGTCGGTGGTGTTGACGCCCTGGCCGCCGGGGCCGGAGGCGCGGTACACGTCGACGCGGAGGTCCGACTCCTCGATCTCGACGTGGTCCGAGGACTCGACGACGGGGAGGATCTCGACGCCCGCGAAGGAGGTCTGGCGGCGGCCCTGGTTGTCGAAGGGCGAGATGCGCACCAGGCGGTGCGTGCCCTGCTCGACGGAGAGGGTGCCGTAGGCGTACGGCGCCTTGACGACGAAGGTGGTCGACTTGATGCCGGCCTCTTCCGCGTACGAGGTCTCGTAGATCTCGGTCGAGTAGCCGTGGCGCTCGGCCCAGCGCAGGTACATGCGCTGGAGGCGCTCGGCGAAGTCGGAGGCGTCGACGCCGCCGGCCTCGGCGCGGATGTTGACCAGTGCCTCGCGCTCGTCGTACTCGCCGGAGAGGAGGGTGCGGACCTCCATCTCGTCGAGCGCCTTGCGCACGGCGGTCAGCTCGGTCTCGGCCTCGGCGCGGGTGTCCGCGTCGTCCATCTCCTCGGCGAGGTCGAAGAGGACGCCCAGGTCGTCGATGCGGCCGCGCAGCGCCTCGGCCTTGCGGACCTCGGCCTGGAGGTGGGAAAGCTTGCTCGTGATCTTCTGCGCCGCCTCCGGGTCGTCCCACAGGGACGGGGCCGCGGCCTGCTCTTCGAGCACGGCGATGTCTGCCCTCATCTTGTCGAGGTCCAGGACGGCCTCGATCGACCCCATGGTCGAGGAGAGGGACTTCAGCTCTTCGGATACATCGACGACTGCCACGCGTCCAGCGTAACGGCTCCGGGCCCCGAGCCGAACCTGCGGCCGCCCGGCCTGTGGACAACCGATCCGAAAGGTGCCCCGGCCTAGGGCGCGGGCTGGGAGGTCGGGCGGGAGTCCTGCGGCGGGGTGCCGTCGCCGCCGGCGAGCGCCAGGTAGCCGCCTACGCCGAGCGCGGCCGCCGCGACGGCGGCCGCGATGCCGAGGGTGATCCGGCGCTTGCGGACGGCCCCGGCCTTGTTGCGGGCCGAGCCGGGCCTGCGGGCGCCGGCCGGGCGGGGGGCGCGGGCGGTGCCGTGCGGGCCGCCGGACAGCTCGTCGGGGCCCGGCACCCGCATGGAGGTGTGGGTGTCGCGGTGGGAGTCGGCGGAGGCGCCGGGCACCAGCGGGACGGCGGCGCGGCGGCGGCCGGTGTCGGCGGGCGCGCCGGCGGAGGTGGCGTGGGCGGGGTCCTCGTACGGCTCCTGGGGCGCGGGTTCGGCACCGGGCTCGTCCACGTCCAGCGGCGGGATGCCCTTGAGGAGCGGGAGGACGTCGGCGAGGCGGGCGGCCAGCTCGGAGGCGCGCAGCCGGGAGGCGGGGGCCTTGGCGAGGCACTGCACGAGCAGCTGCCACAGCTCCTCGGGGATGCCGGGGAGCGGGACGACGGTCTCGGTGACGTGCCGGCGCAGGACGGCGCCGGGGTGGCCGCCGCCGAAGGGGGTGAAGCCGGCGAGGAGCTCGTACAGGACGGTGGCGAGGGCGTAGATGTCGACGGCGGCGCGGGGCGGCAGGCCCTCGACGATCTCGGGGGCGAGGTAGTCGGGGGTGCCGATGATCCGGGTGGCCTTGGTGCGGCCGGGGGTGTCGATGAGTTTGGCGACGCCGAAGTCGGTGAGGAGGGCGGGGTGGGCGCCGCCGGGGCCGAGCGCGCCCTCCATGTCGAGGAGGATGTTCTCCGGCTTCACGTCCCGGTGGACGACGCCGGCGGCGTGGGCGGCGGCGAGGCCCTCGGCGACGTCCTTGACGATCGCGACGGCGGCCTCGGGGGCGAGGCGGCGCTCGCGGTCGAGGCGGGTGCGCAGGTCGGTGCCGCGGACCAGGTCCATGACGAGGGCGAGGTCGTTGCCGTCGACGACGAGGTCGCGGACCTTGACCACGCGCGGGTGGTCGAGTCCGAGGAGGGCGGTGCGCTCCTGCACGAAGCGGCCGACGAGCTCCTGGTCGGAGGCCAGGTCCTCGCGCAGCAGTTTGACGGCGACGGGCCCTTCGGGGCCCTCGCCGAGCCACACCGTTCCGGCGCTGCCCCGCCCGAGGATCTGGTGGGTGGTGTAGCGACTGCCGATGTTCCGTGCCAAGACTGCTCCCTCAGCGGCTGCGGTTCGCGTCAAAGTTACGCGTCCCGGGCCGCCGGACGTCACTCCCGGAGGGAAATCACCCCTCGGAAGTCGATAAATCGGCAGTACGACCGCGTTTCCGGCGGTCGTACCGCCCCGCTCCCCGGCCCTACTGGCCGGTACCGCCCGATCCGCCGGCTCCTCCGGAGGAGCCGGTGGCCTCCCCGATGGTGGAGATCCAGTCGGTGACGGTGGAGATGCCGTCGCCGATGGCCTCCCAGTAGCCCTTGCCCTGGGCGATCCAGTCCTGGAGCGGGGTGAGCTCCCAGACGAGCCAGCCGGCCACCACGAAGAGGACCACCATGATCAGGCAGCCCTTGAGGCAGCCGAGGCCGGGGATCCGCACCGGGTTGGCGCTCCGCTGGCGCGGCGGCCGCGGCTCGCGCGGGGCGGGCGGCTGGGGCTGCGGCCGCTGGGGCTGCTGCGGCCGCTGGGGCTGCTGCGGCTGCTGCGGCTGCTGCGGCTGCTGCGGCGGGGCGTACTGCTGCTGCGGAGGCTGCGGCGGGGCGTACGGCTGCGGGGCGGGCCGCTGGGGCTGCGGCGGACGCTGCTGCTGGTACGGCGGCGGCTGCTGGGGCTGCTGGTACCCCTGGGGCTGCTGCTGGTACTGCTGCGGCGGGGGGCCCTGCTGGTACGGCGGGGGCTGCGGCGGCTGCTGCGGGCGGCGCGCGGGGCGGCGGCGCAGCGGGTCCTCGCTGGGGTCCAGGTACTGGACCTGGGTCTGCTCGTTGCGGTCGCGGGCCGCGCGGAGCTGGGTCTGCCAGGGGTGCGGGTCCTCCGCCGGCGGGTTCGGCGGCATGGCGGGCATGACGGCGGTCGGGTCCGCCGCGCCGGCGAGGCCGCCCGCGGGCAGCACCGTGGTGGGGTCGCCGGCGCCGGCCGGACCGCTCGTGGGCAGGACGCTGGTGGCGGCGGCCGGGTCGAAGGACGCGGACGCGCCGGAGCCGGCGGGCAGCACCTGCGTGGGGTCCGCGGCGCCGGGCGCGCCGGGGACCTGCGCCGGGTCGGGGTCCGGCGCGAGGAGGGCGCCGACGCCCTCGGCGGCCTCGATCTGGGCGGGCGAGGAGTGCACGCCGATGCCGGCGGCGACCGTGCGCAGGCCGCGCGCCAGGTTGACGGCGCTGGGCCGCCGGTCGGGGTTCTTGCTGAGGCAGCGCTCGATGACCGTCCACAGGGGCGCGGGCACCGTGGAGGGGCGGCGGGGCTCCTCGCTGAGGTGCATGTGGAGGACTTCGAGGGCGGTGCCGCCGGCGAACGGCGGGCGGCCGGTGACCAGCTCGTAGAGCAGGATGCCGGCGCCGTAGATGTCGACGGCGGAGGTCTGCGGGCGGCCCTCGGCGGACTCCGGCGCCACGTACGCGGGCGTGCCGACGAACTCGTGGGTGCGGGTGAGGCCCGGGGAGTCGGCGAGGCGGGCGATGCCGAAGTCGGTCAGCATCGGGTGCATGGCGCCGTCCCGCTCGGCGAGCAGCACGTTGGCCGGCTTGAGGTCGCGGTGGACGACGCCGTCGGCGTGGCTGGCGGCGAGCGCGTCGGCGATCTGGGCGGTGAGCAGGGCGGCGGCGACGGGGGTCAGCGGGCCGCTCTCCCGCAGGTAGCGGTGCAGGTCGGGGCCCTCGACGAGGTCCATGACCAGGGCCAGGACGTCACCCTCGACGACCAGGTCGCGGGTGCGCACGATGTTCGGGTGGGTGAGCCGGAGGAGGACGGACCGCTCGCGCAGGAAGCGCATCACGATGTCCGCGTCGTTGGCCAGCTCCTCCTTGAGGACCTTGATCGCGACGGTCTCGCCGGGCTGGCCGGCCACGGCCGCCTCGGCGCCCGCCGTCTCCCGCTGGCGGGCTCGCCAGACGGTGCCCGTGGCGCCGCGGCCGAGCGGCTCCTCGAGCAGGTACTTGCTGCCGATAGGCCGCACGTCACGCGCTCCCTGCTGATCGTGGTCCTGGGTGGCCGGTGCCGCTCGGTGCGACCGAGCCGGGCCCCGGAGGCCTCTTGTCTTCTCTCTTGTGACCCGTCCGGGTGTCCGACCCACTCTAGTGCCGCCGAACGGGTCATCGGTCGGTCGTCCACAGGCGGATTCCCGCTGACGCGTGCGAACCGCCGGGTGTCCGCGGAGGGCCCGGAGGCCGACCGCCGGATGGCCGAAGGCTTTCCTTCCCCGCCCTCGCTCCGCGCCGCGATCCCACCCGGATCCCGGCGCGGACACCCACCCGGGTGGCGTCCGAACTTGTCCGGAAGAAGACGCTCCCCCGCCCCGGATGGTTGCCGCACCGGCCCCGCGCCCCAGGTCGGCCCGGCGTTTTCGCGTCACGCCGGAGGACCGCCGGCAACGGTTCAAGATCAATTCGGGGTGACCCGGCGGCAGGTTGTCGGCGGCAGGTGCGAGGATGCCTCCAGCACGTCGCGTCGGTGGGGCCGGGAGCCCCCGCGCCGTGCCGACCTGTACCGGGCGACGCGTCCGTGCCGGGTGGGGGGTGGAACGGGGCGGTCCCCTGCCGGGCACGTCGCGCAGAAGGGACCGCTGACGGCGATGCAGATCCGGCTGACCGTCCTCGCGCCGCACGCCGGCCACGGCGCCGGGCGCGCCTGCGACGTGCTCGTCACGGCCCCCGCGGGCACGGCGCTGTCCGCCGTGGCCTCGAACCTCGCCGCCGCCGTCACCGGCCCCGACACCGCCGGCGGCACCGGCACGCCCGTGCTGTACGCGGGCGCGGAGCGCCTGGACGCCCGCCGCTGCGTGCTGGGCGAGCCGCCCCTGGTGGACGGTGCGGTCATCGCCCTCCAGGCCCCCGACCCGGACGACCGGACCGACCTCGCCGCCGCCGGGTCCACCGCCCGGCTGCACGTGGTCGCGGGCCCCGACGCGGGCGGGGTGCACCTGCTGCACGGCGGGCCCATCAGGATCGGCCGCTCCGTCGAGGCGGACGTGCCGCTGGACGACCCGGACGTGTCGCGCGCGCACTGCACGGTGACCGTCGCGGGCGACGGCCGGGTCACCGTCGCCGACCTCGGTTCCACCAACGGCACGACCCTCGACGGCGCCCCCGTCGGCGACCGCCCCGTCCCGCTGCGCCCCGGGGCCCTGCTCCGCCTCGGCGAGTCCACCCTCCGCCTCACGGTCCCGCACGACGACGCCGGCCCCGGCTCCCTCCCCACCTCCCCCGACGGCGAGGGCCACCTGCGCGTCCCCCTGGCGGCCGCGCCCCCCGAGGACGGCACGGGCGACGGCGGCGTCACGCACGCGTGGGCGGGCCACGGCCCCGGGACGCCCCCCGTGCCCCCCACGGCCCCGGCCGCCTCCGAGACCTGGGCGGACGCCGGCCACGGGCGGGCGCGGGAGCCCGAGGGCGGCAACGGCGGCGCGACGCACGCCCGCGTGCGGACGGCCTCCCCCGACGACACCGACCCGTCCGGGCCGGTCACCCGCAGGACCGGCCGGCGCGGTCTCGGCGCGTGGGCGCGGCGGCTCGCCGGCGGCCGCGAGGCCGAGCCGGCGACCGGTGCCGGACCGTCCCCGGCCGCCACCGCGTCGCCCTGGCCCGCCGAGCTCCCCGGCGACACCGCCGCACCCGGCACCTGGCCCGATCCGGCGGCCGTCCTGCTCACGGCGCTCGGCCCGGGCCCCCGGCTGTGGGAGCGGACGCAGGACCACCCCGAGGCCCTGACGGTCCGGCTCGGCACCGCCGACCGCGCGGAGCTGTCCGGGGTGCCCGTCACCGTGGGCCTGCGCGAGGCCGGCTCCCTGGGCCTGGCGGGCCCGGCGGACCGCCTGGCCGGCCTGGCCCGGGCCGTGGTGGCCCAGCTGGCCGCCCTGCACTCCCCCGCCGACCTGGAGATCGTCCTCGTCAGCGCGGACCGCAACCGCCCCCTGGAGGAGCGGCGGCGCGCCTGGGGCTGGCTGGGCTGGCTCCCGCACACGCGGCCGGCGCACGGCCAGGACTGCCGGCTGCTCCTCGCGTACGACCGCGAGCAGGCGCAGGCCCGTACGGCCGAGCTGACCCGCCGGCTCGACGACGGCCCGCTCGGGCCGGGCTGGGCCAGCGCCGACCGGGCGGCGGTCGCGGAGGCGGCGGCGGCGTACACGGGCCCGGCGACGGTCGTGGTCGTCGACGGCGACCCGGGCACGGCGGCGCTGCGCGAGACGGTGGCCCGGCTCGCGGGCGCGGGCGCGGCGGCCGGCATCCACCTCGTCTGCCTCGCCGAGGCGCCCTCCGCCTCCCCCGCCTCGCCGCTCGCCGCGACGTACGAGACGGCCTGCGCGGCCTCCCTCGCCTTCCGCGAGTGCGGGGCGGCGGCGCTGCTCAGCGGTGACGTGGCCACGGCGCTGCGGCTGCTGCGGACCTCCGGCGGGCGGGTCGCGGGCCACGGCACGGTCGGTGTCGTGGACGCGGTCTCCGTCGCCTGGGCGGAGCGTTTCGGCCGCGCGCTGGCCCCCCTGCGGACGGACGCGACGGCGGCGGCCCAGGGCCGGTCGGCCGCGCTGCCGCTCTCCTCCCGCCTCCTGGACGAGCTGGGTCTGGCCCGGGCCACCCCGGCGTCCCTCATGGCCCGCTGGGCGTCGGCCGGCGAGGGCACGGCGATCCTGGGCGCGGGCCCGCGCGGCCCGCTCGCCGTCGACCTCACGGCGGAGGGCCCGCACCTGCTCATCGAAGGCCCCGCCGGCAGCGGCCGCACGGAGCTCCTCCGCGCCGTCGCCGCCTCCCTCGCGGCCGGCGGCCGCCCGGACCGGCTCGGCCTGCTCCTGGTGGACGGCGCGGGCGGCGAACGCGGCGAGGGCCTCACGGCCTGTACGGAGCTGCCGCACGTCACCGGGCACCTGGTGGCGTCGGACCCGGTCCGCATGCGGGAGTTCGCCCAGGCGCTGGGCGCGGAGCTGAAGCGCCGCGCCGAGCTGCTCGGCGACGGCGACATCGCCGACCTCCGCAGCACCCGCACCCTCATCGGCCAGCGCTCGCCGAGCCCCGCCGAGCAGCTCCCCGCCCGGGCCGCCGCCGACCTCGCCGACCGCCCCAGCGGCCGCACCCTGCGCACCGGCGCCGGCGCCGTGGGCGACACCGTCCCCGGCGCCCGCACCCCCTACCGGTCCCCCCGCGCCTCCGAAGAGCTCCCCGACACGCCCAGCGACCGCCTGGCCCGCGCCCCCCGCGCGGCGCACCCGGGCGCGGGCGACGTCCCCGGCACCACCAGCGGCCGTACGGCGTACCCGGGCACGGGGGACCTCTCCTCCCCGTCGGGCGGCCGGCTCGGCGGGCGGTCGGCGGGGGCCGCGGACCTGGGGGAACGGGCCGGCGGACGGACGCTGCGGACGGACGAGGGCCGCCCCGGGCCGCTGGGCGCGCGCGTGCCGCGCCCCGCGAGCGAGGAGGCCCACCTGGCCGCGGCACGCCCCGGCGCGCCCCGGCCACCGCTGCCCCGGCTCGTCGTGCTCGTGGACGACTACGACGCCCTCGTCGCCCCCGCCCTGGGCGCCCCGGGCCGGCCGGCCGCCGGGTCGGTCGTCCGGGCCCTGGAGGCGGTCGCGCGGCACGGCGAACGGCTCGGCGTGCACCTGATCGCGACCTCCGCGCGCCCGGACCGGACCGCCGACACGGACCTGGCGCACGGCGCCCGCCTCCGCGTGGTCCTGGACGCCCCGCCGAGCACGCCGGGCCCCGACGTGCCGGCGCCGGGCCGGGGCCGGCTCGGCCACCCCGACGGCCGCGTGACGCCCTTCCAGGCGGGACGCGTCACCGGCAGGATCCCGCGCACGGCGACGCTCCGCCCGACGGTCGTCCCCCTGGAGTGGGAGCGCATGGGCGACCCGCCCGCCCGCCGCCCGGTCCGCGAACTCGGCAACGGCCCCACGGACCTGGCCCTCCTGGCCAGCGCCCTGGACCGCGCGGCCCGCTCGGTCGAAGCCACCCCCATGCCCCCACTGACCCACGCCTGACCCCGCACACCCGCACGCCCCAACGAACAAGGCATCCGACGCACACCGGACATATCGTCAGAACGTGACGCCGCCCGATCACCGCAATCACCCCCGAGACTCCACCCCGGCCTCCCCTCCGGCGGCCGCGCCCGCACCCCCCTCGCTCACCCGCTCCCCCTTCGAGTCGGACTCCTTCACCTCCGCCACCTTCGTCACCGTCGGGAACGGCCCCGCCCTCGCGCTCGCCGTCGTCTGGCTGGTCACGCGGGTGGGCATGCTGGCGCTGCTCGCGAGCGACAGCCTCGGCATCGGCGGGGTCGGCAACGAGGTGCGGCTCCTCTACCGCCACTGGTACGGCTTCTTCGCCGACGGCGCGTTCCCGCCCGCCGACCCCACCTGGCAGTACCCGCCCGGCGCCGGCCTCGTGGTCATGGCGCCGGGGGTGCTGATGCCCTGGCTCGGCTACACGCAGGCGTTCGTCGTCCTCACCCTGCTCGCCGACGCGGCCGTCACCCTCGGCCTGGCCGTCGCCGACCGCGCACGGCTCACCCACGGCGCCTGGTACTGGGTGTGCGGCCTGCCGCTCCTCCTGCACCTGCCGCTGGCCCGGTACGACGTCCAGGCCACCGCCCTCGCCGTCCTCTCGCTCCTCCTCCTCAAGATCCGCGCGCCCGCCGCGCACCGGCTCGGCGGGGCGCTCGCCGGCCTCGGGGCGCTGGTCAAGGTGTGGCCGGCGCTCGCGCTGATCGGCACGCCCCGGGGACGTACCACCCGGGAGGCGTGGACGGCCGCCGCGGTCACCGCCGCCACGCTCCTCGCCGTCCTCGCGCTCTTCTTCTCCGACTCGCTCGGCTTCCTGCGCCACCAGGGCGCCCGCGGCGTCCAGGTGGAGTCCCTGGGCGGCACCGCGCTCGCCCTCGGCCGCGCGTCGGGGCTCTGGCCGGGGACGACGGAGCTGCGCTACGGCGCCTACGAGTACGTCGGCCCGTACGTCTCCACCCTCGGCCACCTCTTCCTCCTGCTGACCGTCGCCGCCGTCCTCTGGCTGGTGCTGTGGCGGCTGCGCGCCACCCGCTGGAGCGAGGCGACCCCGCTCGACGCGGCCCTCGCCGCCGTCCTGCTCCTCACCGTCACGAGCCGGGTGATCAGCCCCCAGTACCTGGTCTGGCTGCTCGGCCTCGCCGCCGTCTGCCTGACGTCCCGGCGGACCGTGATGCGCCCGGTGGCACTGCTGCTGCTCCCCGCGGCGGCCCTCAGCTCGCTCGCGTACCCCGTCCTGTACGCCGAGGTCGTCACCGGCACTCCGCTCGGCCTGGCCGTGACGGCCGCCCGCAACGGGCTCCTGCTCGCGGCCGCCGCCGTCGCCGCCCACCGGCTGTGGCGGGCCACGGTGCCCCCGGCGGAGGAGTAGCCGAAGGCCCCGCCGGACGGGATGTCCGGCGGGGCCTTCACGCGTCGACCGTCAGCTGTGCGCGCGCAGCAGCGTCCGCATCGTCCGCATCGCGACCGACAGGTTCGCCAGGTCGAAGGTGTCCGAGCCCTGGATCTCCTCCAGGGTCGCCCGGGCCCGGCCGAGGATCGGCGCGTTGTTCTCCTCCCACGCCTTGAAGCGCTCCTCGGGCGTCGAGGTGCCGTTGCCGGCGGCCAGGACGTCGGAGGTGAGCGCCGCGTGGGCGGCGAAGAGGTCCTCGCGGATGGAGGCGCGGGCCATGGACTGCCAGCGGTCGGCCCGCGGCAGCTCGATGATCCGGTCCATCAGGTCGGTGATCCGCAGCCGGTCGGCGAGGTCGTAGTAGACCTCGGCGACGGCCAGCGGGTCCTTGTCCGTGCGGTCGGCGATCGCGACGATGTCGAGCGTCGGGAAGGCGGACGAGAAGCCCGCGACGCGCACGGCCAGCTCCTCCGGGACGCCGAAGCCGGTCAGCTCGTCGAGGATCGACCGGTACCACTCCGCGTCCGAGCCCCGCAGCAGCTGCGGCAGCTGCCGCCAGACCTGGTCGACGCGCTCGGCGAAGAACTCGATGGTCTCGCCGATCGCGATCGGCTGCGGCCGGTTGTTGAGCAGCCAGCGGGTGCCGCGCTCGACGAGCCGGCGGGAGTGCAGCCGCATCCGGGTCTGGACCTCGGCCGGGACCGTGTTGTCGAGCGCCTCGACGGCGTCCCAGACCTCGGCGAGCCGGAAGATGACCCGGGCCGCGGTCTGGGCGCGGACGATCTCCTCCAGGGACGCGCCGGTCTCCTCGCGGAGGCGGTGCAGGAAGGTCGAGCCGCCGGTGTTGACGGTGTCGTTGACCAGGACGGTGGTGATGATCTCGCGGCGCAGCGCGTGGTGGTCGACGGCCTCGCCGAACTTCTCGCGCAGCAGCGTCGGGAAGTAGGCGTGGAGCAGGCCGGCCAGGTACGGGTCGTCGGGCAGCCCGGTGCCGATCAGCTCGTCGGCCACCGTGATCTTGGTGTACGCGAGGAGGACGGCGAGCTCGGGCTGGCTGAGGCCCTTGTCGGTGTTGAGCAGCTCGCGGATCTGCCGGTCGTTGGGCAGGAACTCCAGCGAGCGGTCGAGCGCCCCGTCGCGGCCCAGGCGGCGCATGAACCGCTGGTGGGCGTGGAGCAGGGACGGCGACTGGGCGACGGCGTTGGCGAGGGCGGTGTTCTGCGCGTAGTTGTTGCGCAGGACGAGCCGGCCGACCTCGTCGGTCATCTCGGCGAGGATCTTGTTGCGCTGCTTGACGGTCATGTCGCCCTCGGCGACGAGCCCGTTGAGCAGGATCTTGATGTTGACCTCGTGGTCGGAGGTGTCGACGCCGGCGCTGTTGTCGATGGCGTCGGTGTTGATCTTGCCGCCGGTGCGCTCGGGGCCGCCGGCGCGGGCGAACTCGATGCGGCCGAGCTGGGTGGCGCCGAGGTTGCCGCCCTCGCCGACGACCTTGGCGCGGACGTCCCGGCCGTCGACGCGGATGGCGTCGTTGGCCTTGTCGCCGACGTCGGCGTTGGACTCGACGCTCGCCTTCACGTACGTGCCGATGCCGCCGTTCCACAGCAGGTCGACGGGCGACTGGAGGATCGCCTTCATCAGCTCGGCCGGGGTGAGCTTGGTGACGCCCTCCTCGATGCCGAGCGCGGCCCGCATGTGGGCGTTGACCGGGATGGACTTCGCGGTGCGGGGGTGGATGCCGCCGCCCGCGGAGAGCAGCGAGGCGTCGTAGTCGGCCCAGGAGGAGCGGGGCAGCTCGAAGAGGCGGCGGCGCTCGGCGTACGAGGTGGCCGCGTCCGGGTTCGGGTCGATGAAGATGTGGCGGTGGTCGAAGGCGGCGACCAGGCGGATGTGCTCGGAGAGCAGCATGCCGTTGCCGAAGACGTCGCCGGACATGTCGCCGACGCCGACGACGGTGAAGTCCTCGGTCTGGGTGTCGTGGCCCAGCTCGCGGAAGTGCCGCTTGACGGACTCCCAGGCGCCGCGGGCGGTGATGCCCATGCCCTTGTGGTCGTAGCCGGCGGAGCCGCCGGAGGCGAAGGCGTCGCCGAGCCAGAAGCCGTACGACTCCGCGACGCCGTTGGCGATGTCGGAGAAGGTGGCGGTGCCCTTGTCGGCGGCGACGACGAGGTAGGTGTCGTCCTCGTCGTGGCGGACGACGTCGACCGGGGGCACGACCTCGCCGGCGACGAGGTTGTCGGTGATGTCGAGCAGCGCCGAGATGAAGGTCTTGTACGAGGCGATGCCCTCGGCCAGCCAGGCGTCGCGGTCCACGGCGGGGTCCGGGAGCTGCTTGGCGACGAAGCCGCCCTTGGCGCCCACGGGCACGATGACGGTGTTCTTCACCATCTGCGCCTTGACCAGGCCGAGGATCTCGGTACGGAAGTCCTCGCGGCGGTCGGACCAGCGCAGGCCGCCTCGGGCGACCTTGCCGAAGCGCAGGTGGACGCCCTCGACGCGCGGCGAGTACACCCAGATCTCGAAGGCGGGGCGCGGCGCGGGGAGGTCGGGGATGGCCTGCGGGTCGAACTTCATCGACACGTAGGAGTGGGGGCGGCCGTCCGCGGTCTTCTGGAAGAAGTTCGTCCGCAGCGTCGCCTTGATGACGGTGAGGAAGGACCGCAGGATCCGGTCCTCGTCCAGGCTGGCGACCTGGTCGAGGGCGCCGTCGAGCTCCTCCAGGATGCCGTCGATGAGCTCGGTGCCGGCGCGCTGGCGCTCCGGTGCCATCCGGGCCTCGAAGAGGGAGACGAGCAGCCGGGTGGTGTGGACGTTGTTGCGGAGGGTGTCCTCCATGTAGTCCTGGCTGAACATCGCGCCGGCCTGGCGGAGGTACTTGGCGTAGGCGCGCAGCACCATCGCCTCGCGCCAGGTGAGCCCGGCGGAGAGGACGAGGGAGTTGAAGTTGTCGTTCTCGGCCTCGCCGGTCCAGGTGGCGGCGAAGGCCTCCTGGAAGCGCTCGCGGGCGTCGTCGCCGACGAAGTCGCCGCCGTTGCCGGCGGGGGCCGGCATCCGCAGACCGAAGTCGTAGATCCAGGCGTGGGTGCGGTCGGCGCAGCGGAGCTCGTAGGGACGCTCGTCGGTGACCTCGACGCCGAGGCGGTTGAGGACCGGCAGGACGGCGGAGAGGGAGACCTGCTCGCCGGTCTTGTAGATCTTGAAGCGGCGCTCGCCGGGGCCGGCGGCGACGGGCTCGTACAGGGAGAGCGCGAAGTCCTTGCCGCCGGCGATGAGGGCTTCCATGCGGACCAGGTCGGCGACGGCGGCACGCGGCGAGTGGTCGGCCTTGTAGCCCTCGGAGAAGGCGTTGCCGTAGCGGCGGAGCAGCTCGGCGGCGCGCTCCTCGCCGAACTCGGCGTTGAGGGCCTCGCCGAATCCGTCGGCCCAGGAGCGGGCGGCCTCGACGAGCCGGGCCTCGATGCGGTCCACGTCGGCGTCGGTGAGGGCGGTGAGGACCGTGCCCGGCTCGACGCGGATGACGAAGTGGAGGCGGGAGAGGATCGACTCGGTGTTCCAGGCGGTGAAGTCGACGGAGGTGCCGTTCAGCTCCTCCTTCAGGATGTCGATGATCCGCAGCCGGACGCGGGTGGTGTAGCGGTCGCGCGGCAGGTAGACGAGGGCCGAGTAGTAGCGGCCGTACTCGTCCTGGCGCAGGTAGAGCCGCAGCCGGCGCCGCTCCTGGAGGTACAGGACGCTGGTGACGATGGACTGGAGCTGGTCGACCGGGGTCTGGAACAGCTCGTCGCGCGGGTAGGTCTCCAGGATCTGGAGCAGGTCGCGGCCGTCGTGGCTGTTCGGGGAGAAGCCGGCGCCGGCCAGCACCTCCTGGACCTTGCGCTTGACGACGGGCACGCGGCGCACGGACTCGGTGTAGGCGGCGGAGGAGAAGAGGCCGAGGAAGCGGCGCTCGCCGATGACGTTGCCGTCGGCGTCGAACTTCTTCACGCCGACGTAGTCGAGGTACGACGGGCGGTGCACGGTCGCGCGGCTGTTGGCCTTCGTCAGGATGAGCAGCTTGTGCTCGCGGGCCTTGGCGCGGGCGTCGGCGGGCAGCCGGCTGAAGGACGGGGAGACCGGGTGGGCGTGGTGGCCGGACTCGCCGTCGGTGTGGTGCGGGTCGGCGCGCAGGATGCCGAGGCCGGTGCCGGGGACGGCGGCGAGCGCGTCGCCGTCGACGAGCTCGTACTCGCGGTAGCCGAGGAAGGTGAAGTGGTCGTCGGCGAGCCAGCGGAGCAGCTCCTGGGCCTCCTCGACCTCGGTGGGCCGCAGGTCGGAGGCGGTGGGCTCGCCGGCGAGGCCGTCGGCGATGCGCAGCGCGGCGTCGCGCATCTTCTCCCAGTCCTCGACGGTCTCGCGGACGTCGGAGAGGACGCGGAGCAGGTCGGCGGTGATCTGCTTGAGGTCGGCCTTGTCGGTCTCGCGGTCGATCTCGACGTGGATCCAGGACTCGGCGAGCGCGTCGTGCGGCAGCTCGCCGTGGATCTGCGTCGACAGGACCTCGATGAGCCTGCCGGTGATGTCACGGCGGACGAGGACCTGCGGGTGGATCACGACGTGGATGCCGCGGCCCTGGCGGGAGAGCTCGTTGGTGACGGAGTCGACGAGGAAGGGCATGTCGTCGGTGACGACCTCGACGACGGAGTGGCTGCTGGTCCAGCCGTTCTCCTCGACCGTCGGGGTGTGCACGCGGACGTTCGCGGTGCCCTGCGGGCGGTTCTCCGCGAGCTTGTAGTGGGAGAGCGCGGCGCCGAAGACGTCGTCCGGATCGCGGTCGGAGAGGTCCTCGGGGGCGGTGTGCAGGTAGTAGCGCTGGAGATAGTCGAGCACGGTGTCCCGGTCCGGGCGCGCGCCCTCCGGGCCCGTCGGAAGTCGCCCCCCGACCGGGCTGTGCTCAGCTACGCGGGCGGCCCTCTCGAGCAGCTCGGCCTTTGCTTCGTCCAGCTTGGTCTGCATGTCCTCTGCTCCTGTCGCGCGCCGTTGCGTGACGTCGGTGGAAGGAAGAAAGGGCACAACGCCTCGACGCGGTGGTTCCTGTCGAGGTCGACGCTATGCCCGGATGAGAGATGCCCGGATCGGAACCGGCCACGGAGGGCGGCGTTTCCGGACGGAGGGGATCGGCGAACGCACGGGCGGCCCGGCCGCGTGAGCGGGCCGGGCGGCAGCCGGGGGCCGCACTGCCCCCGCGGCGTATCGCGCTGATCACGGGAAAAGCCTATCGCTCGAGCCCCCTGCCCCGTCATGAGCCGTATGTGTACAAAAGCGGGGGCGGAAGTTTGACGTTATGGACAGCGACACATGCACTCTTGGCGGATCGCGCGGAACGGTGCAGCGTGGGCGCGTGCACGACGAGGACCGACCGTCCCTGGAGACCGGGAGAGCCATGGCGAAGATCTTGATCGTGACGGGTGACGCGGCGGAGTCGCTGGAGGTGTTGTACCCGTACCAGCGTCTGCTCGAAGAAGGGTACGAGGTCGACATCGCCGCCCCGGCGCGCAAACAGCTCCGGTTCGTCGTCCACGACTTCGAACCCGGCTACGACACGTACACCGAGAAGCCCGGCTACACCTGGCCCGCCGACCTCGCCTTCTCGGAGGTCGACCCGGGCGACTACGCGGCCGTGGTGATCCCGGGCGGCCGTGCCCCGGAGTACCTCCGCAACGACCCGGAGCTCCGCAAGATCCTGAAGTCCTTCTTCGACGCCGACAAGCCGGTGGCGCAGATCTGCCACGGCCCGCTGCTCACGGCGGCGGTCGGCGGCCTGGAGGGCCGCAGGGTGACCGCGTACCCGGCCCTGGAGCTGGACATGCAGGCGGCGGGCGCCGACTTCCAGGACTCGGCGGCGGTCGTCGACGGCCTGCTCGTCTCCTCGCGGGCCTGGCCGGACCACCCGACGTGGATGCGCGAGTTCCTGAAGGTGCTGCGCGCCAAGGGCTGAAGGCCCGGGCGGGGGCGACCCGCAGGGGCCGCCCCCGTACGCGGGTCAGACCAGCTCCTCCGCGACCGCGACGGCCTCCTCCAGGGAGTCGACCACCGGCACGCCGACCCGTTCCAACGAGGCCCGGCTGTGCGAGCCCCCGGTGTAGAGCACCGCCCGCGCCCCCACGTGCCCCGCCGCCACCGCGTCGTCGGCGGCGTCGCCGATGACGACGATCCGCTCGGCCGGGACGGCCAGCGCCTCCAGGTGGCGCACCATGTGGCCGGACTTGCCGTCCGTGGAGCTGTCGGGGCGCCCGTCGACCCGGACGAACCGCTCCGCGATCCCGTGCCGCCGCACCAGCGGCAGCAGGTCGGCGTGCGGGGCGAGCGAGAGCAGCGACTGGGTGGCGCCGGCGGCCTGCCGGGCGGCCAGCAGCTCGGCGGCGCCCGGGGTCAGCCCGCAGCCCTCCGCCCGCTCCCAGTAGTGGCGGTGGAAGGTGCCGTCCATGAGGGTCCACTCGGCGTCGGTGGGCAGCCGGCCCATCAGCCGCTCGTAGAACCTCGGCACCGGGACGGTGTACAGCTCGCGGTACCGCTCCAGCGTGATCGGTTCGAGGCCGAGCTCCGCGAAGGCCGCGTTGGTGGCGCCGATGACGGCGGCGATGTCGTCGAGCAGGGTGCCGTTCCAGTCCCAGACCAGATGCTTCCCCGAGTGGTGCTTCCCCATGGAGCGACGGTACAGCCCGTGGCCTCAGCCGAGGAGGGAGGGGATCTCCTGGATCCCGAACCAGAGCAGTTCGTGGTCCTCGGCCCCGTCCACGACGAACTGCGCGTCGTCGTCGCCCTGGTCGGCGGCGCCGAGCGCGGCGGCCGCGGCGGTCACGTCCGCCTCGGCGTCGTCGGCGTCGGCGTGCACGGCGGCGGCCTTCGCGAGGACCACGGGCCCGGCGATCCGGACCTCGCCGATCGCGCCGGCGTCGAGCCCCCGGTCCGGGTCCACGACGGCGTCCTTGTCGGCGACGTCGACGGCCACGACCACCCGGCGGCGCGGCGCCTCCGGGTCCCCCGCGACGAGCCGCAGCGAGGCGGCTGCGGCCCGGCTGAGCGCCGCGTACTCCAGCTCCTCGATGTCGTCCGAGACGTACCACTCGCGCAGCGCCGGGGTCACCGCGTAGGCGGTCAGCGGCCCGGGGCCCACCTCGCCCGCCTTGTGCGCCTGTGCGAGACCGGGAAGGGTCAGGGGGACGTACACGCGCATGGCTGGCCGCTTTCGTAGTCGGAAACGCCCTCAGGATACGTCCGCCCCCGCCACCCCGGGATGTCCACCCGTGGCCCCGCATCACCCTGATAGGCGAATCACCCTGCGTGTCCGCTCCCGCCGCGCCCCCCTTGCGACCCCCGGCGCCCGCCCCGTACAAGATCCCCACGGAAAGTTACCGACCGGTACCGACCGGTCACCCTCCGAAGGGACCGCCATGCGCCGGCAGACCACCACGAGCACCCCCGAAACACAGCACCCCGGCACCGCCGCCGCGGGCGCCCCCTGCCCGACCGCCGTCGCGGAGCCCGGCGGGCAGGGCCCCGGCGTCCCCCCGCGCGCCCCGCGCCCGGCCGGCGCCGTCCCCGAGCCCCGCGGCCTCCCGGCCGCCCTCCACGCCCACGCCACGGCCCCGGCCGGCGCGGGCCGGGCCGCCACCCTCGCCGCCGCGCGCACCGCCCGCCGCCCCGGCGGCCCCGGAGGCCCCTCGCGCCCGACCGTGCCCGGACAGGGCGGACCCGGCGGACGGCCGGGCCGCCCCGGCCGGGGCGCCATCACCCGGCGGGAGCTGCCCGTGCACACCGCCTTCGCCGAACGCCTCGTCGCCGTGCTCAGCGGGGAGCGGCCCGTCCACTCGATGCTGGGCCTGACCGTCGGGGAGGCGTACGAGCAGCTGGTACGGCTCGCCCCGAGGACCGTGCCGCGCGGGCTCGGAGTCCGGCCCGTCCTGCGCCGGTGCGCCGCGCAGCCGCACGCCGGGGACACCGTCCTGGAGGTCTTCGCCTCCCTCGCAACCGGCCACCGCGTCCGCGCCCTCGCCTTCCGCCTGGAACGCGGCGACGACCACCGCTGGCGGTGCGCCGCCGTCGAACTCGACGGCCTCGGCCGGCTCGTCGGCGGCGCCCGGCCATGACGAAGGGCCCCGCCGGACGGATCCGGCAGGGCCCCTCGGCCAGACTCAGCGGGTCACTTCTTGCGGCGACGCCCGCCCGCGCTCTTCTGCGCCTTGCGACGCTCCGCCCGCGTCAGGCCGTCGCCCGCGTCCTCGCCGTCCGACGCGAAGTCGCCCTCGACGACACCCCCGTCACCGTCCACCGACGGCGCCGAGAAGTGCAGCCGGTCCGGCCGCTGCGGGGCGTCGAGACCCTTCGCGCGGATCTCCGGACGGGCCGCCGGCACGGCCTCGCCCTTGTCCAGGGACGGCGCGCCCGCCTGCACCGGAACCTCCTCGACCTGCTGCTCGACCTGGACCTCCAGGTTGAACAGGTAGCCGACGGACTCCTCCTTGATGCCCTCCATCATGGCGGTGAACATGTCGAAGCCCTCGCGCTGGTACTCGACCAGCGGGTCCTTCTGCGCCATCGCCCGCAGGCCGATGCCCTCCTGGAGGTAGTCCATCTCGTAGAGGTGCTCGCGCCACTTGCGGTCCAGGACCGACAGCACGACCCGGCGCTCCAGCTCGCGCATGATCTCCGAGCCGAGCTGCGCCTCGCGCGCCTCGTACTGCTCGTGGATGTCGTTCTTGATGGACTCGGCGATGAACTCGGCGGTGATGCCCGCGCGGTCGCCCGCCGCGTCCTCCAGCTCCTCGACCGTCACCTTCACCGGGTAGAGCTGCTTGAAGGCGCTCCACAGCCGGTCGAGGTCCCACTCCTCCGCGAAGCCCTCGGCGGTCTCCTGGCGGATGTAGTCGTCGATGGTGTCGTCCATGAAGTGGTGGATCTGCTCCTGCAGGTCCTCGCCCTCCAGGACGCGGCGGCGCTCGCCGTAGATGACCTCGCGCTGCCGGTTCAGCACCTCGTCGTACTTCAGGACGTTCTTGCGCGTCTCGAAGTTCTGCGTCTCGACCTGCGACTGGGCGGAGGCGATGGCCCGGGTGACCATCTTGTTCTCGATCGGCACGTCGTCCGGCACGTTCGCCATGGCCATCACGCGCTCGACCATCTGCGCCTTGAAGAGCCGCATCAGGTCGTCGCCCAGCGACAGGTAGAAGCGGGACTCGCCCGGGTCGCCCTGACGGCCGGAACGACCGCGCAGCTGGTTGTCGATGCGCCGCGACTCGTGGCGCTCGGTGCCCAGCACGTAGAGCCCGCCGAGCTCCTTGACCTCCTCGAACTCCGCCTTCACGGCCTTCTCGGCCCGCTCCAGCGCGCCCGGCAGGGCTGCGGCCCACTCCTCGACGTGCTCGACCGGGTCCAGACCCGCCTGCCGCAGCTCCGCCTCGGCCAGGTCGTCCGGGTTGCCGCCCAGCTTGATGTCGGTACCACGGCCGGCCATGTTCGTCGCGACGGTGACCGCGCCCCGGCGGCCGGCCTGGGCGACGATGCTCGCCTCGCGCTCGTGGTGCTTGGCGTTCAGCACCTCGTGCGGGACGCCCCGCTTCGACAGCTGCTGCGAGAGGTACTCGGACTTCTCGACGGACGTGGTGCCGACGAGGACCGGCTGGCCCTTCTCGTGCTTCTCCACGATGTCGTCGACGACCGCAGCGAACTTGGCGACCTCGGTCCGGTAGATCAGGTCCGACTGGTCCCTGCGCTGCATCGGCTTGTTCGTCGGGATCGGGACGACGCCGAGCTTGTAGATCTGGTGGAACTCGGCCGCCTCGGTCATCGCCGTACCGGTCATGCCGGACAGCTTGTCGTAGAGGCGGAAGAAGTTCTGGAGGGTGATCGTGGCGAGCGTCTGGTTCTCGTCCTTGATCTGCACGCCCTCCTTGGCCTCGATGGCCTGGTGCATGCCCTCGTTGTAACGGCGGCCGGCGAGGATACGGCCGGTGTGCTCGTCGACGATCATGACCTCGCCGTCGATGACGACGTAGTCCTTGTCCTTCTTGAACAGTTCCTTCGCCTTGATGGCGTTGTTCAGGTAACCGACGAGCGGGGTGTTCACCGACTCGTACAGGTTGTCGATGCCCAGCCAGTCCTCGACCTTGGCGACACCGGCCTCGTGGATGCCGACCGTGCGCTTCTTCTCGTCGACCTCGTAGTCGCCGGTCTCCTCGATGCCCTTCAGCGGGTTGCCGGGCTCGCCCCGGGTGAGGCGGGTGACCAGCTTCGCGAAGTCGCCGTACCACTTGGTGGCCTGGTCGGCGGGACCGGAGATGATCAGCGGCGTACGGGCCTCGTCGACGAGGATCGAGTCGACCTCGTCGACGCACGCGTAGTTGTGGCCGCGCTGCACGAGCTCGTCCTTCGACCAGGCCATGTTGTCGCGCAGGTAGTCGAAGCCGAACTCGTTGTTCGTGCCGTACGTGATGTCGCAGGCGTACTGCTCGCGGCGCTGCGCCGGCGTCATGTTGGCGAGGATGCAGCCGACCGACAGGCCCAGGAACTTGTGGACGCGGCCCATCATCTCGGAGTCGCGCTCGGCCAGGTAGTCGTTGACCGTGATCAGGTGCACGCCCTTGCCGGACAGCGCGTTGAGGTACGCCGGCAGCGTGCCGACGAGGGTCTTGCCCTCACCGGTCTTCATCTCGGCGACGTAGCCGAGGTGCAGCGCGGCGCCGCCCATGATCTGGACGTCGTAGTGGCGCTGGCCGAGGACGCGCTTGGCCGCCTCGCGCACGGTGGCGAAGGCCTCCGGCAGCAGGTCGTCGAGGCTCTCGCCGTCGGCGTACCGCTGCTTGTACTCCTCGGTGAGGGCCCGCAGGTCGGCGTCGGAGAGGTTGACGAAGTCCTCTTCGATGGAGTTGACCTGGTCCGCGATGCGGTGCAGTTTGCGCAGGATCTTGCCTTCGCCTGCACGCATGAGCTTGTTGAAGACGGACACTGAGGCTGGTCTCCTTGCCGGTCGGGCCTGGCACTGGGTCTTGTACGGACACGAGCGCGGGCACGGCAGGTGGTCCCCACCGCAACGGCCATCGTAAGCGAGACCACCCTCACGGAGGGAGGCCCGCAGGGCCGCCGCCGCACGTCCGCCCGCAATAGAGAACGCACGAGGTGGTCGGAAGGTGCCGCGGCTTCCGAAAAGTGTTCGCTTCCGCCCCGCCCGGTCCTCACAATCCGGGCATGGATCCCATCACGCTCACCAGCGACCGCCTCCGGCTGCGCGGCTTCGTCCCCGAGGACGAGGACGTCGTGTACGCCCACTGCCAGGACCCCGCCATCCGACGCTGGACGACCGTCCCGGACCCGTACCCCCGCGAAGCCGCCACCTTCTTCCTCACCCGGCTCGTCCCCGACGGCTGGCGCGACGACTCCGACTACACCTTCGCCGTCGAGCCGCTGGAGGGCGGCCCGCTGTTCGCCTCCGTCGGCCTCCACAACCGCGGCAGCGGCGTCTGGGAGGTCGGCTTCTGGCTCGCCCCCGGCCACCGCGGCCGGGGCTACATGACCGAGGTCGTCCGCACCGTCGCCCACTGGGCCTTCACCGGACTCGGCTGCGTCCGCCTCGTCTGGCGCGCCGAGATCGGCAACACCGCCTCCCGCGCCGTCGCCGAACGCGTCGGCTTCGCCCTGGAGGGCGTCCAGCGCGCCGGCCTCCTCCACAACGGCACCCTCAGGGACTGCTGGACCGGTTCCCTGCTCCCCTCCGACTTCGGCCTGCCCAGCCCCGTCCCGTACCTCCCGCCCCGCGAGGCCCCGCCCGCCGCGGCCCCCCGCCCGACCGCCCCGGAAGCCTCCGGCACTGTCGGTCCCGGGGCCTAGGGTTTCCCCATGACGACCGAGCCGAAGACCGCCCCGCCGACCTCTCCGAAGCCCGTTCCGAAGCCCACCGCCGCCCTCTCCGCCACCGAGGCGCGCAGGATCGCCCTGCGCGCCCAGGGCTTCCTCGGCGCCCCCGACCGCCGGGCCGGCGTCCGCGGCGTACTCCGTCACCTCGGCCAGGTCCAGCTGGACACCATCTCGGTCCTCGCCCGCTCGCACGAGCTCATCCCCTACGCCCGCCTCGGCGCCGTCGGCCGGACCGCGGTCGAGGAGGCGTACTGGTCCGACGGCCACGCCTTCGAGTACTGGTCGCACGCCGCCTGCATCCTGCCCGTCGAGGAGTGGCCGCTCTTCGCCTTCCGCCGCCGCGCCTACCGCGCCCGGCCGCAGTGGTACCACGACCTGCCGGAGGGCGCCTACGCCAAGGTCGTCGACCAGCTGCGGTCCGAGGGACCGCGGACCGCGACCGAGCTCGGCGGCGCCAAGAACAAGGGCGAGTGGTGGGACTGGTCCGACACGAAGATCGCCGTCGAGCGGGCGCTGATGTTCGGCGAGGTCGTCGTCACCGAGCGGCGCGGCTGGAAGCGCGTGTACGACCTGGCGGAGCGCGCGATCCCCGAGCCGCTCCGCCACGACGACCTCGACGACACCGAGTGCGTACGGCGGCTCGTGCGGCAGGCGGGCGAGGCACTGGGCGTCGGCACGCGCGCGGACATCGCCGACTACCACCGGCTGAAGGGCGAGCAGTTCGACGCCGTGGTCGCGGACTCCGGGCTGGTGCCGGTCGAGGTGGAGGGCTGGGGGAAGCCCGCCTGGGCGGACCCGGCGGCCCTCGCCGCCCCGCCGCGCGGCCGGCACCGCACGACGCTCCTCTCCCCCTTCGACTCGCTGATCTGGGAGCGGGCGCGCACCGAGCGGATCTTCGGCTTCACCCACCGCCTGGAGGCCTACGTGCCGAAGCCGAAGCGGGTGCACGGCTACTTCGCGATGCCGGTCCTCGCCGGCGGCCGCCTCGTCGGCCGCGTGGACCCCGCCCGCGAGGGCCGCACCCTCGTCGCCAAGCAGGTCTCCCTGGAGGGCCCCAAGGCCGTGGAGCCGGTCGCCCAGGCCCTCCGCGAGGCCGCCGACTGGGTCGGCTGCGACACGGTGCGCGTCGAGCGCCTGGACCCGCCGGAGCTGACCCCTCTCCTGGTCAAGGCCCTGAACGCCTAGGCCTGGCATGCGGGGCTTCGGGCGGGGGGCCCTGCGTGCGGGGGCCCTGAACGCCCGGGCCTTGCGTGCGGGGGACTTCAGGCGCGGGGCCTCGGGGGCCCGAGCCTTGAGCGCCCGGGCGTCACCTCACCTGACCGTCACCTCACCGGATCTCCAGGATCTTCTCCCGCATGGCGTACACCACGGCCTCCATGCGGGAGTGGAGCTGGAGCTTCTCCAGGATGTTCCGCACGTGGTTCTTCACCGTGTTCTCGGAGATGAACAACTCCTTGGCGATGTCCCGGTTGTTCATGCCGGTCGCGACCAGCTTCAGGACCTCCAGCTCGCGGTCGGTGAGCCGGGGCGCCGGGACCAGCCGGCGCTCGTCGGTGCGCTGGATCATCGACTTGAACTCGGTGAGGAGCTTCGACGCCATCGACGGGCTGATCTGGGACTGCCCGTCGGCGACGGCGCGGATCGCGGTCGCGACCTCGTCGGTGGAGATCTCCTTGAGCAGGTAACCCGTCGCGCCCGCCTTGATCGCGTCGTACAGGTCCGCCTCCTCGTCGCTGATCGTCAGCATGATGATCTTCGCGCTGGGGGCGACCTCCTTGATGGAGGTACACGCCTCGATGCCGCCGCGCCGGGGCATCCGCACGTCCATCAGGACGATGTCCGGCAGCAGGTCCGCCGCCTTGTCGACCGCCTCGGCGCCGTCACCCGCCTCGCCGACGACCTGGATGTCCTCCTCCTGCGCGAGGACGATCTCCAGGCCCCGCCGGAACAGCGCGTGGTCGTCCACGACCAGAACCCGGATCGGCTCTGCCCGATAGACCTCGGCGGCCGGATCCGGTCCTTCCGCGACACCCTCATGGGCGAGCGCACCGCGCTCGTGACCGCCGAGCACCGGGCCGAAGCTGTCTGCCATCGTTCCTCCCCCTGAAGGCCGTGGCCTGAATTCGTTTCCGGTCCTCCAACCACTGCCCAAGAGGCACCGGTTGGCGTGCACGCCATGATTTCATGCCCGGACGCTCCCGGGGTCTCCTCAGGGGCGCACAAGGGTGCCCCTGGGGGCGCGAGGGGCGCTCCAGGGGCACCGGAAGAGCCGGACGATCAGCCGTTCGACGGGTCAGCCGCCGAGCGCGCCGCCCGCTCCGCCGCTGTTCTCGGCGAGCGGGTCGTTCTCCAGGTGGATGACGCCGTAGTCGTACGCGTGGCGCCGGTAGACGACGCTCGGCTGCTTGGTCTCGGCGTCGACGAAGAGATAGAAGTCGTGCCCGACCAGTTCCATCTCGTAGAGGGCCTGGTCGAGTCCCATCGCGGCGGCCCGGTGCGTCTTCTCGCGGACCACGAGCGGACCTTCGCCCTGGACCTCGATCGACCCCACCATCTTGGTGGGAACCTCGCCGCCGGTCTCGTCGGCGACGAGCTCGCCCTGGCCGTTCAGCTGGGCCACGCCGGGGACGACGTCGGCGACCTCCGCCGCGGACAGCCGCCCGTTGCCCCTGCGGGTGTAGCGCTTGTCGTGCTGCTTGCGGAGCCTGGCCTCCAGCTTGTCGCTGGCCAGGTCGAGGGCCGCGTACGCGTCGGCGGCCGACGCTTCCGCCCGGATGACCGGGCCTCGGGAGTGGAGGGTGATCTCCACGCGGTCGGACCGGTCGGCCTGCCGCGGGTTGGGCTCCTTGGACACCTCGACGTCGAGGCTGATCACCTTGCCGTCGAGCTTCTGGATCTTCTCCAGCTTCAGCTTCTCGGCCACGTGCTTGCGGAACCGCTCGGGCACCTCGGTCTTGCGGCCCTTGACGACGATGTCCACGCAGAACTCCGTTCCCGGATAGCCCGCCCGGCTCCCAGGCCGGCGGGCATCTCCCTTTGCACCAGCTCCGGCGGTTTCACCGGAGCTCGGACTTGGCGACTTCGACCTCCTCCTCCCCAGCCGACAAGATCGCCACCCCGTCGACGGGAGGTTAATTCGCCTTTAACTCCTGTCCTGTGCGCAACCATGTATGCGGTGAGGGACCGGGATTTTCGCCCGCCCTCACAACCGAACATAGCCCCTTCGGACGGGTGTCGGCACCCGCTGCCGAGTCTTGGCTCCATTCGGAGGCTTTCACCTCTCACCACCTGCAACGATCCAAGTTCCTGACGAGTTCCGGTTTATTTCGAACGAAGCGGGAGATGATGCGATCACAGCCGCCACCCGCTGTTCGGATTCATGCTGCGCGAAATCACTTCCGGATCTTTCCGCCGCCCCAGAGGTGAACGGCGGGTGGAGGATTCCGGTGCCCGCGCCGCGGCCCCGGGCCACGTCCCCGAGCGCGCGCGCCGCCTCCGCGAGCGTCGCCCCGGTCGTCATCAGGTCGTCCACCAGAACCACCCGCCCGCCCGCCAGGAGCCGCGCACCGCCCGGCACCACCTCCAGCGCCCCCGCCAGGTTCGCCCGCCGCCCCCGCGCCCCGAGCCCCGCCTGGTCCGCCACGGCCCGCCGCTGCCGCAGCACCGGCACCACCCGCGCCGACCGCCCCGCCCGCCGCAGCCGCGCCGCCGCGGCAAGGGCCACCCGCCGTGTCGGATCGTGCCCCCGCGCCCGCACCGCGCCCCGCGAGGACGGCACCGGCACCAGGAGCAGCGGGCGGCCCCCGCCACCGCCCACGGCCCGCACAGCCCCCTCCACGGCCCGCGCGAGCGCTCCGCCCAGCGGCCCCGCCAGCCCCAGGGCCCCCCGCTCCTTGTGCGCGATCAGCAGCTCCCGCACCACGCCCTCGTACGGCAGGGCGGCGTACACCGGGGGCAGCCCCTCCGGCTCCGGCAGGGGGCGCACCCGCCCGCCCCCTCCCCCCTCCCCCGCCCCGGCCCCCGCCAGCTCCTCCGCGCATCCCCCGCACAGGGCCGTCCGAGGGGCCCCGCAGCCCTCGCAGGTGCCCGGCAGCACCAGCCCGGAGATCTCGCGCCACCAGCCCCGCATGGCTCCACTGTGACGGGACGGGGGAGGGCGTGCCACCCCTGTGGAAAACACCCTGTGGACAACCGCGGAAGGGGCTGTGCCGGGGCGAGAACCCCTGGCACAGCCCCTCGACGTCACACCCCGGGACGGCACAGCCCCTCGACGACACCTCCCGGACGGCACAGCCCCCGGACCGCACAGCTTCTCGACGGCACCTCCGGGACGACACCGCCCCGGGCCTCGGTCCCGCCTACCCGGGATAGACCGGCACGCTCCCTGACTTCACCACCGGCTGCCAGTTCGCGCCGGGCACCAGCCGCACGATGCCGTCGTTGCCCGACGCGGCGAGGAGCGGCTCGGTCTCCCGGTAGGGCGCGGCGACCGCGCTGACGCCGTTGAGGCCGGGGAGCACGGAGCTGGCGGAGGTGGAGCCGTCGGTCTGGAGGAAGCGGATCTGCTGGACCCCGCCGGCCTCCCGGCCGACGACGACGAGCCGGCTCGGGCCCGCCCAGGAGACGGACGAGACCGACTCCATGCGCGGCGCGGCGGGCTGGAGGTCGACCACGGACACGACCTGCTGGTCCGCGCCGTCCTGGCGCTCGATCCGGCCGACCTGGAGGGTGGTGCGCCCGTCGCGGGTGATGAGGAGCGCGATCCGCACCCCGTCCGCCGAGACGCGCAGCGACTCGACCCGGGTGTCCTCGGTCAGCCACGGGGTGCGGACCTCGAACCACTTGCCGGTGCCGTCGGGCACGATCACCAGCCGCTGGTGGCCCTTGGCGCGGTCGGCGACCCACAGGTCGCCCCGGCGGCCGTCCCAGCTGGGCTGCGAGAGCCCGTCGCGGACCGCCGCCGGGCCCACGGCCGCGCTCTTGAAGACGGGCGGCAGCTGCTCCTGCTCGGTGGTGATCGAGGAGACGTACATCGCGGTGCCGTCCTCGGACACGCCGGCCGCCCGCGTCTCGCCGCGGGCCACGGCGACGGAGCCCAGCGGCACCGCGCCCTTGCCCAGCGGGCCGGGCACGGGGGCCGGCGGGACGCCGTCCTTCCCGCCGGGGGCGAGCGCCGTCATCCGGCCGTCGTCGTCGACGAAGAACGGCGTCTCGTCCTGCCCCGTGTCCCTGACGGCCCGGAACTCCGCGGCCTGCCCCTTCCCGAGGCGGCACACGGCGCCGCCGCCGTCGGCCTGGAGCTCCACCTGGTCGACCCGTACGGAGGGCAGGTCGCCTAGCGTGACGAGCATCTGGGCCGCCATCCGCCGGCACACCTCGCCGCCGAACCGGTCGGCCTTCGCGTTGAGCGGCACCTTGAGCGTGAACTGGTCGTCGGTCGTCAGCGTGGTGACGTCCGCCTTCAGCTCCGTCCCGGACGGGAAGGGCGAGTCGACGGCGGGCCTCAGCCAGTGCGTCGGTCCTTCCAGGAGCGCCTTCACGGTCTGCGTCACCGTGTCCATGCGGGTGACTGGGTCCTGGCGCTGCCGGATGTAGACGGGGTCGGCGACCAGCCAGTCCTCGCCGGAGGCGAAGTAGTACTTGTTGACCGAGCGGTAGTTCCGCAGGAAGTCGGCCTCGCCGAGGACCAGGCCGGGCGGCAGGCCGTCGATCCGCCACTCCTTGTCCTTGCCGCCGGCCACGGTCTCCTGCACGACGTGGATCGTCTGCGTGTACTCGACGGGGCTGTTCGGCTGGTACGCGTGCCGGGCGTCCACGGTCGCGATCTTCCGGCCGGAGATCGGGTACGCGCGTCCCTGGTTCTCGGGGTCGGCGTTGCGGTCGGCGCTCTTGCGGTCGGGCGCGGTGGCGAGCACGGTGATGCTCTGTTCCGGCTTCCAGGACTCGGCCGCCTGCCGGGTCAGGTACTTGCGGGCGGTGGCGAACCCGGGGTCGTCGCTGGTCATGGCCTCCAGGAAGCCGTCGACGATCTCGTCCGGGTCCGCGTTCTCCCGGGGGGCGACCGCGTAGACCCGCACCTGCGAGTCGCCGGGGTTGGCCCCGCGTACGTCCTGGACGTCGCCGCTGTCGGGCATGGTGGCGCAGCCCGTGGCCAGGACTCCGCCGCAGGCTGCGAGCACCAGCGCCCGTCCGGCCCGTCCCCGCCCCGCCCGCCTCCGCGCGTCAGCGCTCACGTGTGCCGTCCTCCCGCTTCGCGTTTCCCGCCCTGTCCGTGCCCTGTTCCGTCTCGGCCGCCGTCCGTGCCACCACCCGGGCGCCGTTGCCGGGCAGCGCCGCCGGGTCGACGGCCGCGGTCGGCGGCGCCGGGACGCGCGGCGGCACGCCGGGCAGCGGGGCCCGTTCCCCGGCGGGCTGGGCGGGTACGGAGGCGGTGCGCCCCGTCTCCTGTGCCCGGCCCGTGGCGGCCTGTTCCCGGTTGCGCCGGGAGTCCTCCGGTTCCAGCGGTATCGGCGATCCCCGCAGCGGCTCGTCGGCGGTGCGCGGCAGGGTGAGCCGGAACTGCGAACCGCCGCCGGCCTCGCCCCACGCCTGGAGCCAGCCGCCGTGCAGCCGCGCGTCCTCGACGGCGATGGACAGGCCGAGGCCCGTTCCGCCGGTGGTGCGCGCGCGTGCCGGGTCGGCCCGCCAGAAGCGGTTGAAGACCCGGGTGGCCTCGCCCGGCTTCAGTCCGACGCCGTAGTCGCGTACGGCGACGGCGACGGCCCCGCCGGCCGCGGCCAGTTTGACGACGACGTCGCGGCCCTCACCGTGCTCGACGGCGTTGACGACCAGGTTGCGCAGCACCCGTTCGACGCGGCGGGCGTCGGCCTCGGCGACGACGGGCTGCTCGTCGCCGACGACGACGATCCGGGTGCCCTTGCGTTCGGCGAGAGGCTCGGCGCCGCCGATGACCCGGCGCACCACCTGCCGCAGGTCGATCGGCTCGGCCTCCAGGGCGGCGGCTCCCGCGTCGAAGCGGCTGATCTCCAGGAGGTCGGAGAGCAGCGACTCGAAGCGGTCGAGCTGGTCGCCGAGGAGTTCGGCGGAGCGCGCGGTGACGGGGTCGAAGTCGACGCGGGCCTCGTGGATGACGTCGGCCGCCATCCGTACGGTGGTCAGCGGGGTCCGCAGCTCGTGCGAGACGTCGGAGACGAACCGCCGCTGCATCCGCGACAGCTCCTCCAACTGCTGGATCTTGAGCTGGAGGTTGGACGCCATCTTGTTGAAGGCCTCGCCGAGGCGCGCGATGTCGTCCTCGCCGGTGACCTTCATCCGTTCCTGGAGCCGTCCGGCGGAGAGCCGCTCGGCGATCCCGGCGGCCATCCGTACGGGGGTGACGACCTGCCGCACCACGAACCAGGCGATGGCTCCGAGGAGGACGACGACGAAGAGTCCGGCGGTCGCCAGGGTGGTCTTGACCAGGGAGAGGGAGTCCTCTTCCTGGGTGAGGGGGAAGAGGTAGTACAGCTCGTACTGCTTGCCCTCGGCGTCGTTGAGCCGTTTCCCGATGACCAGGCCCGGCTCGGACGGCTTGTCGCTGGTGTAGTGGATGCGCCCGAACTTCTGGAACGGCGAGTTGCCCTGCGCCACGTAGTGCCGCAGGTCGACGGGGACGGACCGCGCGGGGTCGACCTCGCCGGAGGCGCGGGCGCCGCGGCTCGCGGTGTCGCCGGAGTCCAGCGAGAGCGCCACCACGTTGAACGCGTTCTGCCCGCCGCTGGCGAGCTGCTCGACGAGGGTGGAGCGCCAGTTCACCG
This sequence comes from Streptomyces roseolus, assembly GCF_014649855.1. GTDB lineage: Bacteria > Actinomycetota > Actinomycetes > Streptomycetales > Streptomycetaceae > Streptomyces > Streptomyces roseolus. The sequence continues at coordinate 362,429 of NZ_BMTV01000004.1, forward strand.
ATGACCCGGCCCGTACGCCGTCCTGCTGCCCGGGCGTCAACGGCGTGGTCGCGGCCCGGTCCTGCGCGGCGGAGAATCCGCCGGCGGCCTGGATCTGGGCGGCCTTCTCCTTGGTCTCCAGGAGGCCGTTGCGGACCTGTCCGATGACGACGAGGCCGAGGAGCAGCACGACACCGAGGGACATCAGGAGGGTGCCGGCGACGACCCGCAGCTGGATGTTCCGCCGCCACAGCCGTACCGCCGGCAGCAGTGGCCGGCGCACCAGGCGGGCGACGATCCGGAAGACCCTGCCTCCCGGCGTCCCGTCCTGGAGGAGCCGTCCACCGCGCCTGAGGCGGCCGGAACGCGAGCCCCCCCGTCCCGGTCCGGCAGCCCGCCCGGTACGGCCCCCGGGGGCCGGGGACTCCGGAGCAGCACTGCCCTTGCTCATGTCAGCTCGGTCCCGCCTTGTAACCGACGCCACGGACGGTCACCACGATCTCCGGCCGCTCCGGGTCCTTCTCGACCTTGGAGCGCAGCCGCTGGACGTGCACGTTCACCAGCCGGGTGTCGGCCGCGTGCCGGTAGCCCCAGACCTGTTCCAGGAGCACCTCGCGGGTGAACACCTGCCACGGCTTGCGGGCGAGGGCGACCAGCAGGTCGAACTCGAGCGGCGTGAGCGCGATGGACTGGCCGTCCCGCTTCACGGAGTGCCCGGCCACGTCGATGACGAGGTCGCCGATGGTGAGCTGCTCCGGCGCGGGCTCCTCGGAGCGCCGCAGCCGCGCCCGGATGCGGGCGACGAGCTCCTTGGGCTTGAACGGCTTGACGATGTAGTCGTCGGCCCCGGACTCCAGGCCCACGACGACGTCGACGGTGTCGCTCTTGGCCGTCAGCATCACGATGGGCACGCCGGACTCGGCCCTGATGAGCCGGCAGACCTCGATGCCGTCCCGTCCGGGCAGCATGAGGTCGAGCAGCACCAGGTCCGGCTTGGCCTCCCGGAATGCGGCGAGGGCCTTGTCGCCGTCCGCGACGAACGACGGCTCGAACCCTTCGCCCTTGAGCACGATCCCGAGCATCTCGGCCAGTGCGGTGTCGTCATCGACGACGAGAACGCGTCCCTTCATATCGACATCATCCCATTTCCGTATCAGTCTCAAGGCGGCTGGTGAGATACCTCACTGACCTGCGACAACGTCCCGGACGAAGTCTCTGACTCCCCGTGTCCGGGCGCCCCGCCGCCAGTAACGACTGTCACCCCCCGTGCCCCCGTGGTCGCCCTGAACCGTACCCCGCCGGGCCGCGGACGCCCATGTCCGGGACGGTGCTTCCTGCCCGGTCCATGGCGGGGTTCCCCGTGGCACGATGGCAGCCGGCCCGCCGCCCGACCGTGGACGGCCGCCGTGACCAGGCCGGTTCGCCGACCGGCACCGCGACCCAATCCTTCGAGGTGGACGACCGTGAACGACACTCCGGGCCGGAACACGCCCGGATCCGCCCCTTCCGACGGCCAGGACGGCTCCGCGATCCCCGGGCAGCCCTCCGCGCCGGAGCCGGAGGGCTCCGGCCCCCAGTGGTCGAAGGACCAGCCGCCCGCCGGCCGCTGGTCGCCGCCTCCGGGCGGCCCGAACCAACCGCCGGCTCCCGGCCGGGCCTGGGGGAGCCCGCCTCCGCAGCGCGGCTGGGGCGGCTACGGCGCCCCGGCGGCCCCGAAGCCGGGCGTCATCCCCCTGCGTCCGCTGGGCGTCGGCGAGATCCTCGACGCCGCGGTCCAGACCCTCCGCCGCTACTGGCGTACGGTGCTGGCGGTGACGGTCCCGGTGGCCGTCGTGACCCAGGTGGCGCTGGTGTTCGTGCAGCGGTACCTCTCCGCGGAGTTGCCGGACCTGCACGCGGACGCGTCCCCGACGGAGCAGCTGGAGGCGGCCTCCGCGTATCTGAGGGCCTCCGTCACCGAGCTGGCCCCGACGATGCTGGTGTCCGTGGCCGCCTCGGTCTTCACGAGCGCCCTGCTCACCATCGTGGTCAGCCGGGCGATCCTGGGCCGGCCCGTGACGGTCTCCGAGGCCTGGCGGGAGGCGAGCCCGCGTCTGCCGCAGCTCCTGGTCCTGTCCCTGGCCCTGCCGCTCGGCGCCGGGGCGCTCGCCTTCGTGGCGATGCTCCCGGGTCTGCTGCTCGGCGGGGCGGGCGGCGCGACGCTCGCCTTCCTCGGCGGCACGGCGGCCTTCGTGGCCGTCGTCTGGCTGCTGATCCGCTTCGGCCTGGCGTCCCCGGCGCTCATGCTGGAGCGTCAGGGCGTCGTGGCGGCGCTGAAGCGTTCGGCGAAGCTGGTCGACGGCTCCTGGTGGCGGGTCTTCGGCATCACGGTGCTGACCCAGCTCCTCATCATGATCTTCACGATGCTCCTGACGATCCCGTTCACCGCGATCGCGTTCGCCGTCGACGGCGGCTTCGAGCTGACGTGGACGTACCTCTCGATCATGGCCGTCGGCGGAATCGTCACCAGCTCCCTGACGTACCCGATCGCCGCAGGGGTCTCCGTCTTCCTCTACGTCGACCAGCGCATCCGCCGCGAGGCCCTGGACCTGGAACTCACCAAGGCCGCGGCCGGCACCGACGACTGATCCCCCATCACAACGGCCCCCGTTCTCCGATCCGAGGAGACGGGGGCCGTACTCATACCGGCGGGCACCGCACCGATGCGGGTTCCGTGAACGCGGAAAAGCCCCGCACCACAAGGGTGCGGGGCTTTCCCACAATAATTGTTCGGCGGCGTCCTACTCT
>NZ_BMTV01000005.1:0-17220 GCF_014649855.1 Streptomyces roseolus
CGACTCCCGGAGCATCTCGTGCTCCTCCGACGTCCGGTACAGGTCGAAGTCCTTGCCCATGCTCTTGAGCTCCCTGGAATGCTTGTGGCACTGAGTACCCTCAGCAAAACACACTCAGTGCCACGACGCCAGGGCGCCCCGGCGGCGGCGTGCCGTCGGGGCGCCAATAAGACCGGTCGGTATGTTTTTGTGGGCGCCCCGGTTACGCGTGGGCGTCGGCCGGGACGTCGTCCTGGTGGTGCCGTCCGGCCTCGTACTCGGCCGCGAGGGCGCGTGCCCGCTCGGCGCTCATGTCCAGCTCCAGCAGGATCGACGGCGTGCATATCGACGGGATCAGGTGCTTCATCAGCACCGTCGTCCGATGCGGGAGATCATTGCGATCGCACAGCACCGCGGACATCGTCTGAATTCCGGTGAACGCGCCGGAGAACAGCTCGGCCGTGTCCGTCACGTTCACGTGGCGGAGCAGCTCGCCGCGCGCCCGCGCCACGGTGAGGATGTCCGAGACCTGGTCGACCCAGGCCTGGAACGGGACGGCGCGGTTGACACTCACCGCCCCGCTGTCCAGCGCGAGCGCGACGCTCGCCTGCACCAGCGGGTCGTGCTGGAGGCGATGGGCGAGCAGGAAGCCCTGGTCTATGAGCTCCTGGAGCTTGACGTCCTGCGGAGTGAGCGGCTCGTCGAGCAGCTGGGCGTCGAGGACGCCCATCGCGACCTCTTCCTTGGATGCAAAGTGAAAATACAACGCACCCTTGGTCACTCCGGCGCGCGCGAGGATCTCCCCGACGGTGGCCCGCTCGTATCCGCGCTCCGCGAAGACGGTGGCGGCTGCTTCGAGGATCGTCCGTCGTGTTCGGATGGCACGCGCTTGTTGCGCCACAGGGCCCTCCCGCTGTCTCACTGTGTGCTTTCGCCGTGTGACGTGAAGCATTGAAAAAGAAACCGGATCGTACGTACCCTACGCCGGGCCGGGCACGAGGCCCGGAGGGAAGGTCACAGGGGGAAGACATGGACCGGCGCAATCCACAGGGGGAGACGACGGGGACGGGCGTCCCGGGAGAGTTCGTCCATCGGCACGATCCCCTGGACATCATCCCCACCGGCTGGAAGCAGCTCGCGGAGAATCGATTCTCCGTCTCCGCCGCCTGGTCCACCGAGCATCCTTTCTTCTCCCCGGTCGATGGCGACCGGCACGATCCGATTCTGGTCGCGGAGACCATACGCCAGGCGACGATGCTCATCGCCCACGCCGAGTACGACGTCCCGGTCGAGTCGCAGTTCGTCCTCTGGGACCTCTCCTACGACGCCGAACCCGACGCCCTCCTGGTGGACGACGACGCGGACCTCACCGTCGACGTGATCCTCTCCGACGTGCGCGGACGGGGCCGTGGGCTGCGGGCGCTGCGCACCACCACGGTCCTCACCCGGGGCGGACGCCTCGTGGCGACCGGGCGGGGCGTGGCCAGCTGCACCTCCGCCGCCGCGTACCGCCGGATCCGCGGCCCCCAGCTGGCCCTCCTCGGCCGCCCGGTGCCGCTCATACCGGGCATCGACCCCCAGGCCGTGGGCCGGGAGCGGCCCGAGGACGTGGTCCTCGGCACGGGCCCCCTGCCCGGCCAGTGGCAGCTGCGGATCGACACCGGCCACCCCACGCTCTTCCGCCGCCCCAACGACCACGTCCCCGGCATGCTGCTCCTGGAGGCCGCCCGCCAGGCGGCGCACGCCACGGTCGGGTCCGAGAAGTTCTTCCCCGCGGTGATGGACGTCTCCTTCCACCGGTACGCCGAGCTCGACACCCCGTGCTGGATCACGGCCGAGGTCGTCCCCGCCCTGGACCCCGAGACGTACGCCGTGCGGATCTCCGGCCGCCAGGACGGCCGGTCCGTCTTCACCTGCGCCTTCACCTCGCCGACCGGCGCCGTCGCGCTCGCCGACGTCGACCGCCGCCTCGCCGGCTGACCGCCGGTCCGGCCGCGTCCGCCCCCTCTCACCGGAAGAACGTCATGGGAACCCGCCTCCTCGTCACCGGCGCCACCGGCTTCATCGGCGGCCGGGTCGCCGCCGCGGCCGCCGCGCACCCCGACCTCGACCGGGTGCGCCTGCTCGTCAGGAACCCGGACGCGGACCCCGCCGCGCATCCCGGCGCCCTCGTCGGCGGGCCCGTCGTCGAGACCGTCCAGGGCGACGTCCGCGACCCCGAGAGCCTGCGCCGGGCCTGCGAAGGCGTCGACGCCGTCATCCACTGCGCCTCCGCGATCGGCGGCGGCGAAGAGCTCCTGCGGGCCGTCAACGAGCACGGCACCCGCGACCTCGTCGACGCCGCCCGCCGGGCCGGAGCCGGCCGGATCGTCTCCCTCAGTACCGCCTCCGTCCACGGCCGGGGCCCCTTCCGCGCCGCCGCGCCCGACACCCTCCCGCTCGCCCCGGTGTCCGCGACCAGCCGGACCCGCGCCGCCGGGGAGCGGTACGTCCTCGACGTCGGCGGCGCCGTGCTGCGCCCGCACCTGGTCTACGGCACCGGGGACCGGCAGGTCGTCCCCGGGATCCTGACGCTGCTCGCCGCGCTGCCCGGGCCGCTGGCCGGAAGCGGCTCGCTCCACTCGCTCATCGAGGTGGAGAGCCTGGCGGGCGCCCTGCTCGGGGCGGCGCTCTCCCCGGCCACCGCGCCCGGGGCGTACTACCTCGCCCACCCGGACCCGGTCTCCGACGACGAGCTGCTCGCCGCCGTCGAGCCCCTGCTCCCGGAGCCGGTGCGGGCCGCCCGGGGGCCCGCCGTGGAGTTCGCCGAGGCCAGGACGCTGCTGGCCGGGAACCCGCTCGCCGCCCACCACCTGGAGATGTTCGGCCTCGACCACTGGTTCGCCGACGAACGCCCCTGGACCGACTTCGGCCGCGGCCCGGGCCCCGGCTTCACCGCCGTCTTCCCCCGCCACCTGAGCTGGTACCGGCGACTTCTCGCCGACCGCGCGCAGCGGTCATAGTCCGTCACCTCGGGGGCCCCGCGGCGCGTCTAAGGTGGGGGCACGATGACCAGTTTCCGTGAGAGTGTACGGTCCCTGCTCCGGGAGCAGGTGCTCGATGCCGCCTATGGGCTCGTGGCGGCCGACGGGTGGGGCGTGCTGCGGATGACCGCGATCGCGCGGGCCGCCGGGATCAGCCGGCAGACGCTCTACAACGAGTTCGGGTCGAAGGAGGCGATCGGCGGCGCGCTCGTGCAGCGCGAGCTGGAGCGGTTCCTGGTGGGGATCCAGCGGGAGCTGGACGCGCACCGGGGGCACCTGGAACCGGCCGCGCGGGCCGGAGTGGAGTACACGCTCCAGCAGGCCGTCGACAATCCGCTGATCAAGAGCGTGCTGCTGGCCGCGCGGGGCGGCGCCGACGCCGATCTCCTCGCCTACCTGACCACGCGTACCGAGCCCGTCTTCGGGACCGCGATGACCCTGCTCGACGCGTACGCCGTCGAGGCCTGGCCCGACGTGGACGAGGAGTCGCGGGAGCTCGCGGTCGAGACCATCGTCCGGCTCACCGTCAGCCACATCGTCCAGCCCGTCGCTCCGCCCCGGGAGTCCGCGCGCCGGATCGCGCGCGTCACCGCGCGGGTCGCCTACCCGGGCGGCGCTCCCGCCGGCGGCTGACCGGGACCGGGCCGGCCGGGGCGCGGTCAGGGGGGCCGCGGCCGACAGGACCGTGCCCTCGCCCGGCGCCGGCCCGGCCGTGGGGGCGCCGACCGGCCGGCGGGCCCGGCGGCCGGGCCCGGGCGCGGACCGCGCCGGAAGGCCGCGACCGCGGACGCCCCCGTTCAGAGCCAGCCGTTGCGCCGGAAGCCGCGGTGGATGAGGTGGCAGGCGACCGCGATCACCCCGAGGACCACCGGGTAGCCGTAGCTCCAGCGCAACTCCGGCATGTGGTCGAAGTTCATGCCGTAGACGCCGCAGACCATGGTCGGCACGGCGACGATCGCCGCCCACGCGGTGATCTTCCGCATGTCCTCGTTCTGCGCCACCGTCACCTGCGCCAGGTGCGCCTGCAGCACCGAGTCGAGCAGGGTGTCGTACGAGGCGATCTGCTCGGTCACCCGCGAGAGGTGGTCGGTGACGTCCCGGAAGTACGCCCGGATCTCCGGGTCCACCAGCGGCGTCGGCCGGGTCGCGAGCGCCGTCAGCGGGCGGGAGAGCGGGGCGACGGCCCGGCGCAGTTCGAGCAGCTCCCGCTTGAGCTGGTAGATCCGGCCCGCGTCCCGGCGGTCGGCCTGCGCGGAGAAGACCGCGTTCTCGATCGCGTCGAGGTCGGTCTGCACCGCGTCGGCGACGGCGAGGTAGTCGTCCACCACGTGGTCGGCGACGGCGTGCAGCACCGCCGACGGGCCCTTGGCCAGCTGCTCGGGCAGGTCCTCCAGGGCCTCGCGCAGCGGACCGAGGGAGCCGTGGCCGCCGTGCCGGACGGTGATGACGAAGTCGGGACCGACGAAGGCCATCAGCTCGCCGGTCTCCACCACCTCGCTGGTCGCGGTCAGCTCCTCGTGCTCGACGTACCGGACCGTCTTCAGGACGGCGAAGAGCACCCCGTCGTACTCCTCGATCTTGGGGCGCTGATGGGCGTGGACGGCGTCCTCGACGGCCAGCGGGTGCAGTCCGAAGAGCTCGGCGAGGACCGTCAGCTCCTTCTCCGCCGGCTCGTGCAGGCCGATCCACACGAAGCCGTCGCCGGTGCGCCGCACGTGCCGCAGCGCCTCCTCCGCGCCCTCGCCCCGGACGGGGCGCCGCACCCCGTCCTCGTACACCACGCAGTTGACGACCGCGCTGCCGAGCGGCGAGCGCGCCGGATGGCTCAGGTCCACGGTGCGGCGATAGGTCCGGCGGACGGCGGTGCGCAGGCGCTGGATCACGGACACGGTGGTACTCCTTCGGCAGACCGGGCCAGTGTGCCACCGGCCGGCGCCCGAGGTCAGCCCGCCGCCGGAGGTGCGCCGAGGACGCGGTCGAGGTACGGATTGGAGAGGACGCCGGAGGGGTCGAGGGAGTTCCGCAGGGCCACGAAGTCGTCGAAGCGCTCGTAGCGGGGACGCAGTTCCTCCGCGCCGAGGTCGTGCATCTTGCCCCAGTGCGGACGGCCGCCGTAGGAGCCGAGGATCTTCTGGCAGGCGTCGAAGTACCGGCGGTACGGCATTCGGTGGTACTGGTGGAAGGCGATGTAGCAGCTCTCCCGGCCCTGCGCGGTGGAGAGCCAGATGTCGTCGGCGGCGGTGAAGCGGACCTCCAGCGGGAACGACACCGGTTCCCCGTGGGCGTCGATCCACTTCCTCAGCTCGCGCAGCGCCTCGGCCGCGTGGGCACGGGGGATCGCGAACTCGCCCTCGTGGAAGCGGACGTCACGCACCGAGGCGAAGATCCGGTACGCGTGGTCCGTCCAGCTCCGGGAGGACATCGCGCGCGCGGCGAAGCGGGTGATCGGAGGCACCAGGCGGGGCACCCGGGTGCCGAGCCGGTTCAGTGCCTCGAAGCCGGGGCCGCTCACGGCCTCGTCCAGGCGCCGGGAGAGGTCGCCGAGGGGGGAGAGGGGCGTGTCACCGGGCAGCCGGCGGAAGCGGCGGGTGAGCGTGGTCTCGCTGTGCGGGAACCAGAAGAACTCGAAGTGGTCGTTGTCCGCGACGAGCTCGTCGAGCCGGCCGAGGGTCTCCGCCACCGGCATGGAGGCGTCCCGCGCGTGCAGGGCGTACAGCGGGACGGTCTGGAGGGTGACCCGGGTGATGACGCCGAGCGCCCCGAGGCCGACCCGGGCCGCCGCGAAGAGCTCCGGCCGCTCCCGCTCCGAACAGGCCGTCACCGATCCGTCGGCGAGGACGAGTTCGAGCGCCCGAACCTGGGTGGCGATGCCGCCGAAGCGGACGCCGGAGCCGTGGGTGCCGGTGGAGATCGCGCCCGAGACCGTCTGCCGGTCGATGTCGCCCATGTTCTCCAGGGCCAGGCCGTGCGAGGCCAGCAGCGGGTTCAGCTTCCACAGCGGCATGCCGGCCCCGACGGTGACGAGACCGGTCTCCGCGTCCACGGAGACGGCCGCGTCGAGCCGGTCGAGGCGGAGCTGGACACCGGGGGCGACGGCGACCCCGCTGAAGGAGTGGCCCGAGCCGACCGCCTTGACCCGCAGTCCGTCCCGTACCGCGTCCCGCACGGCCGCGGCGACGTCCTCGGTGCTCGCCGGGCGCAGCACCCGCCGGGGGCGGGCCTCCTCGTTCCCGGCCCAGTTGCGCCAGACGGCGCCGTTCTCGCTGCTGCTCATGCCGGGCGGTCCCTTCGGGGCGGGTGGTCGGGCGGGACGTCCGGGCGGGCCGTCCACCCGGACGGTGGCGGGTTACCGCCGGTTCTCGCTGTCCGGAAGGGTGGACTTGGACGAGCGTCCAAGTCAAGGGTCGCGGAGTCTTGACTTGGACGGACGACCAAGAGACCGTGACGGCGTCGCCACCGGTTCCGGAGAAGCCGCGTACGTTCCCCGAGCGGGTCCGCGAACGGGGCCGCAGGTTCCCGATCCGCGGATCCCCGGTCCGCAGGTCCCCGAACAGGTCCACGAAAGGCCGCCCACCATGGCAAGCGCCCGCCCCGACGTCGCAGCCGCCGCCGTGCCCGCCCCGCGCCCCGCCGGCTTCGCCGACCTGGAGAAGGCGACCGCCGGCCTCCAGCCGCCCTTCGCCGTCGTCGACCTGGGCGCCCTGCGCGCCAACGCCGCCCAGATGGCCCGCCGCGCCGGCGGCAAACCGATCCGCCTCGCCAGCAAGTCGCTCCGCTGCCGCGCCCTCCTCGACGACGTCCTGGCCCGTCCCGGCTTCTCCGGCGTCCTCGCCTTCACCCTCCCCGAAGCCCTCTGGCTCGCCGCCCGCAACCCCGCCGTCGACGTCCTCGTCGGCTACCCCACCGCCGACACCGACGCGCTCCGCCGCCTCGCCGCCGACGAGGACGCCGCCGCCCGGGTCACCGTCATGGTCGACTCGCCCGAACAGCTCGACCTCCTCACCGCGGCCATCGGCCCCTCGGGGCCGCCCGTGCGGGTCTGCCTCGACCTCGACGCCTCCCTCCGGCTGCTCGGCGGCCGCGTCCACCTCGGCATGCGCCGCTCCCCGCTGCACGCCCCCGCGCAGGCGGCGGCCCTGGCCCGCGCCGTCGTCGCCCGGCCGCGGCTGCGGCTCGTCGGCGTCATGGCGTACGAGGGCCAGATCGCGGGCGTCGGCGACGCGCAGCCGACCCAGGCCCGGCCGATGCGCGCCGCCGTCCGCGTCGTCCAGCAGCTCTCCGCCCGCGAGCTGCGCGCCCGCCGGGCCGCCGCCGTCCGCGCCGTGCGGGAGGTGGCGCCGCTGGAGTTCGTGAACGGCGGCGGCACCGGCAGCCTGGAGACCACCTCCGCCGAGCCCGCCGTCACCGAACTCGGCGCCGGCTCCGGGCTCTACGCCCCCGCGCTCTTCGACCACTACCGGGGCTTCAGCCCGCTGCCCGCCGCCTTCTTCGCGCTCGCCGTCGTCCGCCGCCCCGCCCCCGGCCACGTCACCGTCCTCGGCGGCGGCTGGACGGCCTCCGGCGCGCCCGGTCCCGACCGGCTCCCCGTCCCCGTCCACCCGGCCGGGCTGCGGACGCTCGGCGCCGAGGGCGCGGGCGAGGTCCAGACCCCGCTGACCGGACCGGCGGCCGACACCCTCCGGGTCGGCGACCGCGTCTGGTTCCGGCACGCCAAGGCCGGCGAGCTGTGCGAACGCGTCGACACCCTCCACCTCGTCGAGCACGACCGGATCGTCGACGCCGTCCCCACCTACCGCGGCGAGGGCATGGCCTTCCTGTAGGCGGCCGGGACCGGGGCCCGCCGCGCCCCCTGCGGTACGTTGACCCGGCCCGACGTCCCCGGGCCCCGCCCGAACGACTCCCGAGGAGCCCGCGCCATGGCCCGACTCTCCGCCGCCGAGCGCCGCGAGCAGCTGGCGGAGGCGGCGATCCGGGTCATGATCCGCGACGGGGTCGACCAGACCACCACCCGGGCCGTGGTCACCGAGGCCGGGGTGCCGCTCGGCGCCTTCCACTACTGCTTCCGCTCCAAGGAGGAGCTGTTCCAGACCGTCATCGAGCGGATCATGGAGCGGAACCTCCCGCCGGCCGGCCTCGCGCACCCCGAGGGCGCCACGCCCTTCGAGAAGGTCCGCGCCGTCCTCCACGCCTACTGGGAGCAGGTCCTGGCCCGCCCGGACGAGCACCTGGTCACGTACGAGGTCACCCAGTACGCGCTGCGCCGCCCCGGCCTCGCCGACCTGGCCCGCCGTCAGTACCGGCACTACCTGGACGTGAACCGCGCCCACCTGGAGTCGATGGCCCGGTCGGCCGGCCTCGCCTGGACCGTCGACCCGGCGGTCCTCGCCCGGCACGGCCTCGGCGTCCTCGACGGCCTCACCCTCACCTGGCTGGTCGACCGCGACGACGAGCAGGCGCTGGCCGCGCTCGACGAGTACGCCCGCTACCTGGCGTCGGTCGCCGAGCAGCTCCCCGCCGACTGACGCCTCCGGTCGGCGTCCCCGGCGGTGCTTCCGTCCGGCGTTCCCGTCCGGCCTTCCCGTTCGGTGCTTCCGGTCAGTTCTTCTCGGCGGCCGGGGCCGGGGCCGTGGCCGGTGCCGACGCCGGTGCCGGGGCCTCCTTGACCGTGTACGTGGCCGTCGGCTCCTGCCGGGTGCCGTCGGCCTTCATCTCCCGCGCCTCGGCCTTGAGGATCCGCGCGGCCTTTCCGGCGTTGCGGGCCAGCTCCGGGAGCTTCTTCGCGCCGACCACCAGGGCGACGACGACCAGCAGGATCGCGATCTCGCTCAGACCGAACATGGATGGACACTCCTGGCGGGGGCGGGACGGGGCCGGACCCACGTCAATCTACAGGGGCGTAGAAGAACCGGGTAGGGTCGCCCCCCGAACGATGAACGGCGCCCGGGTGGCCCGGACGAGCGGCCGGGAACGGAAAGGCGGACGAGGGATGAAGAAGAGGGACGCCGGGGCGGCGGAACCCGGCGGCGGCGCGCGCCGGCGCGGTCAGGGCGAGCTGGAGGCACAGGTCCTCGCGGCGGTACGGGCCGCCGGGGGGCCGGTCACCGCGGGCGGGGTGCGGGAACGGCTCGGCGGGGACCTCGCGTACACCACCGTCATCACCATCCTCACCCGCCTCCACGCCAAGGGCGCCGTCGCCCGCGAGCGCGCCGGCCGCTCCTTCGAGTGGACCGCCGTCGCCGACGAGGCCGGGCTCGCCGCGCTCCGCATGCGCCGGCTGCTCGACGGCGAGGGCGACCGGCAGGCCGTCCTCGCCCGCTTCGTCACCACCCTCCCCGCCTCCGACGAACGGCTCCTGCGGGAGCTGCTGGCCCGGGCGGAGGAACCGGCGGAGGAATCGGCCGGGGAAGAAGGGGAGGAGGGCTGACCCCGTGGGCGTCTTCGTCTTCCTGCCGCTCGTGCTGCCGCTGACCGCGTGGCCCGTCGCGCGCCTCGCCGAGCACCACCTCCACCCGCGCGCCGCGACCCGGCTGCTCACCGCCGTCGCCGCCGTGCTCGCCGTCTGCAGCACCCTCTGCCTCGCCCTCCTCATGGTCGTCGGCACCGCCCAGCTCCCCGGCAACCCGCTGCCGGACACCTGGTCGGACCCCGAGGTGCGGGCCGCCGTCCCCTACGACGGGATCGCGGGCCGGGCGGCGATCCCGGCGCTCCTCGCGCTGCTCGCGGTCTGCGGCCGGGTGCTGCTGCGCCACCGGAGCGTCCGCCGGCGGGCCGCCCGCGCGCTCGCCGGACTGCCGGACACACCGGTCGCGGTGCTGCCGGACCCGGAGCCGTACGCGTACGCCCTGCCGGCGGCGGCGCGCCGCTCCCGGGGGCGGATCGTGGTCAGCCGGGGCATGCTCGCCCGGCTCGGCCCGGCCGAGCGGCGGGCCCTCTTCGCCCACGAACGGGCCCATCTGGCGGGCCGTCACGACCGGCTGCTGCTCGTGGCGCACCTCGCCGCGGCGGCCAATCCGTTCCTGCGCCCGCTGCGGACGGCCGTCACGTACTCGGCCGAGCGGTGGGCGGACGAGGAGGCGGCGGTACGGGTCGGCAGCCGGCGCGTGGTGGCGCGGGCCATCGGGCGGGCGGCGCTGGCCTCCGGCGGCGCGCGGCCGGCGGTGCTGCCGGCCTTCGCCGTCGCCGGGCCCGTGCCGCGCCGGGTGGCCGCGCTCCTGGCGCCCCCGCCGCCCCCGCGCGCCTGGCCGCCGGCCGGCACCGCCGTCGGCCTCGCCCTGTGGGGCGCGGTCGTCGGCGTCACCGTCTCGGCGCTCTCCTCGGCCAACTCGGCGCTGACGCTCTACGCGGTCCTCAAGGCGACGACCCCGCTCTGACATGCGACGGGCCACGGTTCGATGCGACGGGACACACTCGCCCTGCTGTCCCGGCGCGGTGCAGCCGGTGCGCGGGGGCTCGTCGGCCCCGCGGCGACATTTGTACAAGACCGACGGCGGGCGGCGCGGGCACCCTTCCGGGCATGGGTATCCACGACGGCAAGTACGTGCACGGGATGCACGTGGTCCACGACGGCCCGCGGGAGGCGCCGCCGCTTGTGCTCATCCACGGATCGGGGGCCTCGGGCAGCTCCTGGGGCCCCGTGGTGCCGGCACTGGCCGGCCGGTACCACGTCATCCGGATCGATCTCCCGGGCCACGGTCAGTCCCCGCCCGCGACGTCGTACGACGTGCCCGAGCAGGCGGCCGGCCTGGCCGCGGTGCTCGACGGGCTCGGCCTTCGTCCGGTCACCGTGGCCGGGCACTCCAGCGGCGGGTACCTCGCCACCGCCCTCGCCGAACAGCGCCCGGACCTGGTGGGTTCGCTCGCGCTGATCAGCAGTGGCCCGAGCCCCGACGCGCTTCTTCCCCAGCCCGCCCTCCTCCGGGCCCTGATCGGCCCGCCGCTCGGCCCGCTCCTGTGGAGAGTCCGCTCCGACGCGATGCTCCGCCGGGGGGTGACCGCGGTGTGCAACCGCCCGGTGGACGTCCCGGACGACCTGGTGGCCGACGTACGGGACATCGGCTACCGCACGTTCAGGACGGTGCTGCGCCGGAACACCGCGTACATCGCCGAGAGGAGCGTGCCCGCGCGCCTGGCCGCACTCGACGTCCCGGCTCTGGTGATCTTCGGTGCTGCCGACCCCCGCTGGGATCCTTCCTCGGCGCACCACTACGACACGGTGCCGAACGCGCGCGTCGAGCGGCTGCCCGACGTCGGCCACTTCCCCATGCTCGAAGCGCCGGAGGCGACCGCGGAGTTGCTGCTGCGCTTCGCGGCGACGGCCCGCTGACACCCATCGCCTAGCCTGGTGCCGTGAAGTCCACCGAGTCGCCGCCTGACCGGGCGTCGGTAGGGGTCGCCGTGCCCCGGCAGCCGGCGCGGCTGCCGGGGGTCGGCATGGCCGGGTTCCGCCAACGTGCTCCGGTGCGCATGGACATCGCCATGGTCGCGCACCCCTCGGTCACCCTGTTCGTGGACCTGAGCGACGGAGACGGGCTCGTCCGCGACGCCCACGGCCGGCGCGAACGCGGCAGCACGGTCGCGGGACTGGTACCGGGCGACCTTCGGTTCGGAGGCCCTGCGGCCGGGGGGATCGAGTGCCTCCAGATCCGGTTGTCACCGGTCCTCTCGGTCGCGGTGCTCGGCGCGTCGACCGACCTCAGCGGGACCGTGGTCTCCCTGGAGGACGTCTGGGGCCGCGACGCCGGGCGAACCGAGGAAAGGCTGCGGGCCGCCGCGTCGTGGGACGAGCGGTTCACGATCGCGGCGGATGCCCTCGGCCGACGGATGAGCGCCCGCCCGTCGCTCGATCCGGAGGTGGCCGCGGCCTGGCGGCTGATGCTCACCAGCCGGGGGCGGGTGCGCGTCGACAGCCTGGCGAACGAGGTGGGGTGGAGCCGTAAGCGCCTGTGGTCCCGCTTCCGGTCCCAGATCGGCCTCACCCCCAAGCACGCCGCCCGGCTGGTGCGCTTCGACCACGCCGCGCACCTCCTCGCCGCGGGCAACGCCGCCGCCTCCGTGGCGGCCGCGAGCGGCTACGTCGACCAGGCCCACCTCCACCGCGAGGTCAAGGCGTTCACCGGGGCCACTCCCACCGCCGTGGCCGCCGCGCCGTGGCTCGCCATCGACGACATCGCCTGGCCGACCCCGGTCGCGGACCTGACGCCCGGGTCCGCCTCTCCCTCGACCGAGGCCTCACCCCGGCCGTCCAGGACCACATGATCCGCACAGCGGACGAACTCACCCCCCGCCCGCCCCTTCGACGCGCACGCCCTGCCCACCTCCCACGTCGGGTACGGGGACCGGCCCGAGCTCTCCGCCGACCTCCTCGCCCGCCTGACCTGACCTGACCGACCCGATCCCGGCCGGCCGGTGACCGCCGTACTCCCACGGCGGTCACCGGGCCGTCCGGCCGCGTCACCCGATGGTGTGCACTGTCCCCCTGCGCCGGGGGCGTACGCCTCGGCAGTGGTCCGGGGCCCGCGCGCCCGCTCCCTGGACTCCGCGCCCATGTCGCTCTGGCTGCTCAACCACCTCAGCTCCTTCACCCTCTCCCTCATCCTGGTCGGCGGGACCGTCGCGTTCGCCGTCGCGGGCAGCGTGCTGCTCCGGCGCCGCCACCCGTCGCTCGCCGACGGGGAGCACAACGACATGGTCGGCGTGACCCTCGGGATGTTCGGCGCGATCTACGGGATCATCCTCGCCTTCGTGATCGTCACCCTCTGGACCCAGCGCGAGAGCACCCAGACGATCGTCGCCGCCGAGGCCACCGACGTCGCCCTCATCGCCCGGGACGCCGCCGCCTTCCCGCCGTCCGTCCGCGCCGGGCTCGACGCGGCGCTCAGCGACTACGTCCACGCCGTCGTCGAGAAGCAGTGGCCGCTGATGCGCGACGGCGTGCCGCGGTACGGAGCCACCGAGCGCAGCCTCGTCGACGCCTTCGACGTCCTCCAGTCGTACGAACCGCGAGGCGCCCGCGAGGAGGTGTTCTACGAGGAGGCCGTCGCCCACCTCAACGACGTCGCCGCCCAGCGCCGCGCCCGGATCACCATGGCCGAGCAGGAACTGCCGCCGCTGCTCCAGGTCCTCGCCTTCGGCGGCGCGCTCGTCCTCATCCCGCTGACCTTCCTGTACGGGATGCGGCGGCTGCGGATCCAGCTGCTGTTCGTCGCCGCGGTCGCCGCGCTGATCGGCTTCAGCCTGCTGCTCGTCCTCGTCCTGGACCGGCCCTTCGCCGGCGACCTGAGCGTCAGCCCCGCCCCGTACAAGGAGGGCGCGCTGGCCCGCTACTGGGAGCCGTGAGCCGCCCGTTCGGCCGTCGCCGGATGGCCGGGGGAGCGGCGGCGGCGTCTCATGGCGGGAGGACCGGCGAGGCGGGGCGGGAGGCGGCGCGATGTCGTGGGTGAACCGGCTGCGGAGCCTGCGCACCGGTGCCGAGCGGCGCTTCCCGGTGCTGACCGAGGTGACCGAACGGCTCGTCGGCGGCAACCTCCTCGACGCCGGCACCCGCCTCGCCGCCCAGGCCTTCCTCGCCGCGATCCCGCTCCTCTTCGCCCTCGCCGCCTTCGCCCCCGACCCGGTGCGCGACCAGCTCCGGGAGTCCCTGCGCGCCATGTTCGGCCTCACCGGCGCCGCGGACCAGGAGCTCCAGGAGGTCTTCGACCGGCCCGCCGACGACACGGTCCGGGAGACCACCGGCGCCGTCGGCGCCCTGGTCGCCCTGGTCTCCGCCACCAGCTTCAGCCGTGCCATGGCCCGCGTGTGCGAGCGCGCCTGGGGCCTGCCCAGGGCCGGCACCCGGATCGCCGCCTGGCGGTGGGCGGTCTGGCTGCTCGCCCTGGTCGTCGTCGTGTTCCTGCAGGCGCCGATCCGGGACGGCTTCGGCGCCGGCGCCTGGCTCGGCGTCCCGCTCTTCTTCGTCCTCGCCACCGGCGTCTGGCTCTGGACCCAGCACCTCCTGCTCGCCAACCGCGTCCCCTGGCCGCCGCTGCTGCCCGGGGCCCTGCTCGGCGCCGCCGCCTCCACCGCGCTCGGCGTCACCGCCCACCTCTACATGCCGGGCGCGCTCAACCGGGCCCTCGCCGAGTACGGCTCCCTCGGCCTGGTGCTCACCCTGCTGTCCTGGCTGATCGTCGTCTGCGCCGCGCTGACCTTCGCCTTCACCATCGGAGCCGTACTCGCCCGGGAACCGGCCCTCGCGCGCCGGCTCGGCACGGACCGGATCCGGGAGCCGGGAGACGACTGACCCGGCCCCGTCACCGCGCCGGAGCGGTGCTCTCGCCCGGGGTGAGGGAGGGGAGGAGGAGACGGGAGACGGCGGTGCCGGGGCGGGCGGGGGCGAGGGCGAGGTCGACGGCCTGCCGGGCCATGGCCCGCTTGGGGAGGGTGACGCTGGTCAGGGCCGTACCGGAGAGCAGCCCGGCGGGGGTGTCGTCGTGGGCGACGACGGACAGGTCGTCGGGGACGACGCGGCCGAGGGAGCGGGCGGCCTCCACGGCGGCTACCGCCAGGACGTCATGGGTGGCGAAGACGGCCGTGGTGTCCGGGCGGTCCCGCAGGGCGTCGAGGGCGGCGGCGAACCCGCCCCGGAAGGTGGGTTCCGCCGCCGTCCGGACCGCGTCCCCCGGCAGCTCGACGCCGTCCTCGCGGAAGGCCCGCCGGAACCCGGCGGCCCGGACGGTGTGCGCGGGGCTCGCGAGCACCAGTGCCCGCTCGTGCCCGAGCGCCCGCAGATGGCGGCCCGCGAGGTGGCCGCCGTGCTCGTAGTCGACCGTGACGACCGGGAAGCCGGCCGGCAGCGCGGCCTCCCAGGCGCAGAGCACCACCGGGAAGCGGGCGTCCGCGAGGAGCGGCAGATGGCCGGTGAGGTCCTGGTCGCCGGCGATCAGGAGGGCGTCGACGGAGCGGCCGGCGAGCGCGGCCAGATGGCGCCGGGCCCGCTCCCCGTCGAGGCGGGTGGTGCAGAGCAGCAGCCGGTACCCCCGCTCCTCCAGGGCGTCCTCGACCTCCTCGACCACGTCCGCGTAGAACGGCACCGAGACGGTCGGCACGAAGAGCCCGACGGTGCGGCTGCTGCCGGTGGCGAGCGAACGGGCCACCAGATTCGGTACGTAACCGAGCTCGGCGATCGCGGCGCGGACCCGGGCCTCCGTGGCCGGGCGCACCGCCACCCGCCCGGTGACGACGTTCGAGACGGTCTGCTTGGTGACGCCGGCCCGCTCCGCCACGTCCTGCATGGTGACCATGACGCCCCCGTCGCCCCGCCCGTCGCTCCCGCCCGGCTCGCAACGTAACCGGGCCCCCACCTGCGGTCAAGGCGTCGGCGCCGCTCCCCGTGCGGCCGACCCGCGGCCGACTCCCGTGTGGAGAAAGCGGGTCGCTGGACGCAGGGCTCTTGTTTTACCGGTCAAATGAGCCCTAGGGTCCGAGCCGTCAGCGGCCCGACTCCTCCACCCAGGGAGTACTCGTGCACCTTCCGCGCAGCAGATTCGTGAGCACGCTCGTCGCGGCGGCCCTCGCCGTGTCCGGGGGCGCCGCCCTCGCCGCCCCCGCCTCCACCCCCGCCCCCGCCGCGTCCCTCTCCGCGACCGCCACCTACACCGTCACCGTCGGAGCCAAGGGCACCTGGAACCGGCCCGACGACACCCCCGCCAGTCCGTACGTCGACAAGGACGGCACCTTCTACTACCAGCAGGCCCACGCCCTCTACGGGGCGAACGACCCCCGCAAGTGGACCTTCTACACCGGCACCGACTTCGACTCCGCCACCCGCTCCTCGGCGATCAGCGACGCCGTGAACCCCGCGAACCCCGCCGACCGCAACGACGACACCACCTGGCGCTGCAACAACAGCGTCACCGGCGTCGAGTCCACCCCGGCCCCGGCCGGCAGCGGCTACGCCCACCGCAACTACTGCGACCTGACCGGCATGTGGGTCGACCCGGACACCGGCGACTGGTACGGCCTCGTCCACAACGAGTTCACCCCCCAGCCCTTCGCCGACGGCATCCACTACGACGGCATCGACTACGCCGTCTCCAAGGACCAGGGCCGGACGTGGACCGTCAAGGACCACGTCATCACCTCGCCGTACAGCACGGAGCGCGGCGACACCGCCGCCTTCCCGCAACAGACGTACCACTACGGCACCGGCGACCCCCGGCTCTACGTCGACACCGCCTCCGGGTACTTCTACGCCTTCTACGGCTCCCGGATCGTCAACAAGGGCGGCGGCTGGGCCGCGTTCCACGGGCACGTCGCCCGCGCCCCGATCTCCGGGAAGATGGCGCCCGGCTCCTGGCGCAAGTGGTACGACGGCGCCTGGACCCAGCCCGGCGTCGGCGGCCGCGAGTCCACCATGGTCCCGGTCGGCGCGGGCAGCACCACCGGCTACGTGCCGACCGCGAAGGAGTACGACCCCGCCCACGCCGGCACCGTCGCCCAGCAGGTCGCCGCGGGCCTGACGCCCGCCACCTCCCCGCTCTTCGTCATGGACATCACCTACAACGCCCACCTCGGCCTCTACATCGGCGAGCCGCAGGCCGTCGACCAGAGCGGCAACGCCCCGCAGGAGCTGTACGCCACCGCCGACCTGACGACCCAGAAGTGGTTCCGGCTCGGCGACACCGGCAGCTACCGGACCGCGTCCTGGTACCGCTGGTTCCTCGACGCGGGCAACCGCACCTCCTCCACCATCGTCGGCAAGGACTTCCGCGCCTACTGCTCCTTCGGCTGCTCCGGCGGCGCGAGCGGCGAGTACGTGAACCTGAGCATCGGCACGAACGAGCCGGCGGCACCCGTCGACACCGGGCGCGCCTACCGGATCGCCGCCGGCGGCGGCCGGGTCCTCGCCCAGGTGTCCGGCGGCTCCGCCACCACGTCCACGGCGGCCGCCACGGGATCGGCCCTGGAGCACTGGACCTTCACCGCCAAGGGCGACGGCTCCTACCGCATCGCCAACGCCGCCACCGGCGGTCTGCTCGGGGTCGCCCCGAACGGCGCCGCCACGCGCGCGTGGGGCACGAAGCCCACGGTGACGGCGGCGGCCTCCGGCACCGGCCAGGACTGGTTCGTCCTGCCCGGCGCCTCCGCCGCCGACAACGCCCCCACCGGCACGTACAAGCTGGTCAACCGTCACAGCGGCCTCGTCCTCGGACTCTCCGCCACCGCCACCCGCACCGCGGAG
>NZ_BMTV01000005.1:17247-317006 GCF_014649855.1 Streptomyces roseolus
ACCACCCCGGCCCGCAGCTGGACCGACACCAGCGGCAGCCCCGTCGGCGCCGGCCGGACGGCGGCCGAGCAGACCCTCACCCTCACCCCGGTCGGCGCAGCCCCCCGGACGGTCACCCTCACCACCGGCGGCAAGGCCCTCGACAACCCGGACAGCGGCACCGCGAACGGCACCGGGCTCGTCCTCTGGACCCCGAACGGCGGTGCCAACCAGAAGTGGACCCTCACCCCGCACCCCGAGGGCGGCCACGAGCTGCGCAACCTCTCCTCCGGCAAGTGCGCCGACGTCGAGGGCGGCTCCACCGCCGCCGGCGCCCGGGTCGTCCAGTGGACCTGTCACGGCGGCGCCCACCAGCGCTGGACCCTCACCACGCTCCCCGACGGCACCACCACCGTCGCGTCCGTCCGCAGCGGCCTCCTCCTGACCGCCGCGTCCACCGGCAACGGAGCCCAGGTCACCCAGCAGCCGGACACCGGGAGCGCCCGCCAGCGCTGGACGGTCGGCTGACCCGGGCCGGGCCTGTCGGGCAGGGGCTACGGCCGGGCGGACGTGGGTCATCATGGGCATGTCGGAAGACCGGCGAGGAGCGCGGGGAAGGGGAGGCGTCATGGAGCGCGTCATGAGGAAGCGGCGGTGGATCGCGGTGGCCGTCGCGGGCCTGGTGGTGGCGGTGGCCGGGCTGGTGTGGTTCAAGCCCTGGGCACTGTGGGTGGACGAGACGGTGAACGAGGCGCTGCCGACGGCGACAGCGACAGCGACGGCGACGGCGACAGCGACGGCTTCGGCGACGGCTTCGGGTGAGCCGGCGGCGGGCACGCCGTCCCCGGCGGGCCCGGTGACCGTCGCGCAGGGCGGCTTCATCAGCCACGAGCACGCCACCGCCGGCACGGCGAAGATCGTCCGGCTCGCCGACGGCACCCACACCCTCCGCCTCGAAGGCCTGGACACCAGCAACGGCCCCGACCTGCGCGTCTGGCTGAGCGACGCCCCCGTGAAGGAGGGCAAGGCGGGCTGGTCCGTCTTCGACGACGGAAAGTACGTCAACCTCGCCAAGCTGAAGGGCAACAAGGGGGACCAGAACTACCCGCTGCCCGCCGGCGTCGACTGGTCGGCGTACCCGAGCGTCAGCATCTGGTGCGACCGCTTCGACGTCTCCTTCGGCGCCGCGGCCCTCGCCCGCGCCTGACACGCGTACGGCCGGGGCCGGACTCCACGAGTCCGGCCCCGGCCGTGTGCGCATCAGGCGGCCTCGACCAGGGTGGACCGGTCCCGTGCGGGCGCGGTGAGGTCGGCCGTGGTGCCCGGACCTTCGTGGCGCGGCCACAGCAGGAGGGCGCCGGCCAGTCCCGCCCCGGCGAGGACCGCGAGCACGGACCAGGTGACGGCGAAGCCGGCGGTGGTGCCGAGCCACCCCGCGAGGGGATAGGTGACCAGCCAGGCCAGGTGCGACAGCGAGAACTGGGCCGCGAACGCCTCGGGGATCGCGTTCGGCGTCACCGAGGCGCGCAGGACCTTGCCGGTCGGCGTGAGGACCAGCGCCATGCCGACCCCGATCGCGCTCCAGACGACGGCCGTGGCGGTCCAGGTGAGGAGGCCGGTGGAGGTGAGCGCGACGGCGGCCACCGTGCCGCCGGTGAGGACCCCGGCGCCGGCCGTCATGACGGTGCGGGCGGCGACCCGGTCGAGGACGCGGGGCAGGACGAGGGCGGCCAGGAGGGTGCCGGTGCCGGAGGCGGCGAGCACCCAGGCGACGTCCGACTGCGTGCCGCCGAGCCCGTCCCGCACGTGGTTGACCGTGTGGACGACGACGATCGAACCGGCCGCGGCGACCACGAGGTCGAGCGCCATGACGCCGCGCAGCCGCGGCGTGCCGAAGAAGGTCCTGATCCCGGCCGCCGCCTTGTCCCGCGCCTTCGCGTGGCCGCTGGGGCGGGCGTCGGGGACGCGCGTCGACAGGACGAGCGCGGCGGAGAGCAGGAAGCCGGCGGAGGTGCCCAGGAACAGGCGGTCGAAGCTCAGGAACGTCAGGGCGACCGCCGCCAGGACGGGGCTCAGCAGGCTCTCCATGGTGGACGCCACCTGGGAGGCCGACAGGGCGCGCGTGTACGCGGCCTCGTCGGTGACGATGTCGGGGATGACGGCCTGGAAGGTCGGGGTGAAGGCCGCGGAGGCGGCCTGGAGCAGACCGATCAGCACGTAGACGTGCCAGACCTCGGTGACCAGCGGCAGGGCCAGGACCACCGCGCCGCGGACCACGTCGAGGACGAAGAGGAAGGTCCTCCGGGGCAGCCGGTCGACGTACGCGGCGGCCAGGGGAGCGATGACCACGTACATGACCATCTTGACGGTCAGGGCCGTGCTGAGCACCGCGCCGGCGTGCGGGCCGGCGAGGTCGTAGGCGAGGAGTCCGAGGGCCACCGTGGTCAGCCCGGTGCCGAACAGGGCGATGACCTGGGCGCCGAACAGACGGCGGTAGTCGCGGAGGGCGAAGAGGCGCATGGCGGGTTCCTTCCGTGTCCATGCGGCGGGGGGCGGCCCCGGGGCGGGGGCCGCGCCCCGCGGCTACAGGCGGGGGAGTCGTCGGGCATGGGGACCGCTCTTCCGTCAGTGGTGCGTGGGGTGGGCGGGGTGCGCAGGGTGCGGCTGGCCGTGTCCGTGGTGCCGGTGGTCGCCGTGCGCGGGCGCGCCCTCCGTGGTGTGCACGGTGAACTCGGCGGTGCGGACGACGCCGTCGTGCTGGAAGTCCAGGTAGAGGCGGTAGGTTCCGGCCGAGGGCGCGACCGCCATGAAGCTGATTCCGGGCCCGGGGGCGGTGACCCCGTCGCCGGGATGGCCCTCCGGGTGGACGTGGAGGTAACCGAGGTCGCCGACGCGCAGGGCGACGAGGTGTCCGTAGGCGGCCAGGTAGGGCTCCAGGTCGGTGACGGGCCGGTCGTCGCGGTGGACGGTGAGGGTGAGTTCGCTCGCCTCGCCGGGCACGAGGACGCCGTCGAGGGTGACGGTGTACGCGCCGGTCCGCGCGGTCCGGGTGGCCTCGGGGAGCGGGCGCGGGGCGTACGCCCCGGCGACCGCGACGTCGATCCCCAGCGTCAGGGCGCCGTCGTGGCCGGCCGGGTGGATGTCGGCGAAGAAGCGCCAGTCCCCGGCTTCCAGGTCCAGCTCGGTGCTCCAGCCGCCCTTCTCGTCCCGCACGGGGTGCACGTGCTGGAAGCCGGCCGTGTCCCGCCGGACGGCGATGAAGTGCAGCTCCTTCTCGTGCTCGGCGACGAAATCGGTCACCGGCCGCCCGTCGGGCCCGATCACCCGGAATCCGACGGGCCGGCGCGGGCCGGCGGCGAGGATCGTCGCGTCGACGTCGAGGGTGTACCCGTCCACGGAGACCTCCAGCCCGCCGGGCCGGCCGTGTCCGCCGTGATCTCCCTGTCCGCCCTGTCCGCCCTGTCCGCCGTGGGCGTCGTGGGCGCCGTGACCGTGGTGGCCGGTGTGGTCGTTCATGACGTGTCTCCTCAGGGGTGATGCGCGGGGTCGGCGCGCCGTCCGCTCTGGACGATGATCAGAACCATATACCCCCTGGGGGTATTCCGGAAGGGTGGAAATCCCAGGCGGGGATCTTGTCGGTCCTCGTCCTCCGTCAGGACGTGCCGAAGGTCCGCCGGTAGGCGCCGGGCGTCGTGCCGAACCGCGCCCGGAAGCGGCGCCGCAGATTCACCGCCGAGGCGAGCCCGACCCGGGCGGCGACGGCTTCCACCGGCAGGTCCGTCTCCTCCAGGAGGATCCGTGCCGCGTCGAGGCGCCGGCCCAGCAGCCACTGGCCCGGGCTGGTGCCGAGCTGTTCGGCGAACCGCCGGGAGAGGGACCGGCTGGACAGGCCGGCGCGCTCGGCGAGGTCGTCGAGGGTCAGCCGGGTGCCGAGGCGGGAGGCGGCCCACTCCAGCAGGGGCGCGATCGACTCGTCCGCCCTGGCCGGCGCGGGCGGCACGGCGTACTGGAGCTGGCTGCCCTCCCGGTGCGGCGGCAGGACCATGCGCCGTGCGATCCGCGAGGCGTACGCGGCCCCGTGGTCGGAACGCACCAGGTGCAGGCACAGGTCGATGCCCGCACCGGTCCCGGCGCTCGTCGCCACGTCGCCGTGGTCCACGAAGAGCACGTCCGGGTCCACCCGCACCTCGGGAAAGGCGGCGGCGAACCGGTCGGCGCTGCGCCAGTGGGTGGTGGCCCGGCGGCCGTCGAGCAGTCCCGCCCGGGCGACGACGAACGCCCCGGTGCAGATCGCGACGATCCTCGCCCCGCGCCGGTGGGCGCCCCGCAGTGCCGCGACGACGTCCGGCGACACGGGCGCGTCGGGCGGCTGCCGGCCGGGGACGACCACGGTGTCCGCCTCCCGCAGGGCGGACAGCCCCTCCTCGACGAGCATCGTGTAGCCGGCACCGGTCGGAAGGAGCCCCGGACGCTCGGCGCAGACCCGGAAGTCGTAGCGGGCCGGCGCGTCCGGCGGGGCGATGCCGAAGACCTCGAACGCGCAGGCCAGCTCGAAGGGCGACTGCGGCGGGGTGAGCAGGGCCACCACACGGTGAAGCGACATGGCAGGAAAGTACCTGAGGGTGTCATCCGGGACTCTCGGCCGGACGGCCCGCCCCCGGCCACAGTGGGGCCCATGGACGAGACCACCGCATCAGCCGTGCTGAGGGCCGTGACCGAGGTCGACGGCGCGCCGGCCGCCTACCTGACCGTGGAACGGGACGGCCCGGCCGTGCTCCTGCTCCACGGCACCTACTGGAGCCGCGTCTGGCTTCCGGTGATGGACCGCCTGGCCGCCGCGGGGCTGCGCCCCCTCGCGGTCGACCTCCCCGGCCTCGGACGCTCCGGGGGCGAACTCACCCTGGAGACGGGCACGGTCCCCGCCCTCGCGGACTGGGTGGCGCGCTTCGCCTCCGCCCTGGGCCTCTCCGGTCCGGTCGCCGTCGCGGGCCACGACATCGGCGGCGCCGTCGCGCAGCACCTCCTCGTCCACGACCGGCTGGACGTGTCCCGGCTGGCCCTCGTCAACTCGGTCACCTACGACTCCTGGCCGGTGTCGGGCGTGGCACGCTTCCGGGACCCGGCGGTCGTCGCCGCGACCACCGCCGACGAGATCCTCACCGCCCGCCGGCACGCCGTCACCCGAGCCCTGGCCGCCGCCGCCACGGAGGACCTGATCGCGGACTACCTGGATCCGTGGACCGACGCGCGGGTCCGCCGCTCCTGGATGGCCCTGGCGGGCGCGGCCGACCACCGCTACACCCGCGACCTCCTCCCCGCCCTCCGGCGGAACGCGACGCCCAAGCTGCTGGTCTGGGGCGAGGACGACACCTTCCAACGGCTCGGCTACGCCGAACGCTTCGCCTCCGAGATCCCGAACACCACCCTCGTGCGCGTCCCGGCCGCGGGCCACATCCCCATGGAGAACGCCCCCGCCCGCGTCGCCCGCGCCCTCGCCGGCTTCTTCACCGCGTGAACCCGCCCACCCGCGGGCGGAAAGGCCCGCGTCGATCGCCCCCGCACGCGCGTTCGTGCGCGCCTCTTACCAGTGGGTGAAGTCGTAGACGCCTGCGGGAGCGTAAGGGTCTTGGGCGGGGGAGCGGTTGTGGTCGAGCTCGTCGGGGACGAGCGAGGGCAGTGCAGCCATGAGGGCGGTATTGCCGACACGTACGCGACCGCTCTCGTCGCAGAGGGACACGTCCAACCCGAGAGAGCCGACGATGCCGGGCGCGGTGACGTACAGGCGTGCGGTGGCGCGGTCCTGCAGCAAGAAGCCGTCCAGCAGCAGACGGCCGCCGCCCTCGGGCTCGTCAGGGGGCTGGAGCATGGAGGCGGCGGCGTGGAGGGCGTCTCCGGTGTCGAACGTCACCGAGTCGAGGGCTTCGAGGACGCGTGAGCGGGCATCGGCGAGCGGGATGCCCGTGGGGTCGGTGCCGGCGGGGGAGGGCGGAGAGGAGAGGACCCGGCGGAAAGCTCCGATCAGATGGGACCAGGGGATGTTGCCGTCCTCTGGACAGGTCAGGGGGAGGTCGTACGCCACGGAGCTCTCCAGCGCGTGGCCGTCCCACAAGACGACTCGGGTGACGCCCTGTCGTTCTGGTGGAGGCAGGCAGCCCCGCACGAGAACCGCGCCGGCCGCGCCGGAGAGAGGCGGCGCCGTGAAGCGGATCAGCCGACGTACCAGGACGCGGTGGAGGTCGGCCAGGCCTTCTGAGTCTCCTTCGGGGAGCAGGTCCTCGCTCACGTCTGGTTGACCCCGTCGGGGCACCGGTTGCGGGCGACATTGCGGCAGTAGGCCGTGATGACCCCGATCTTCGCCTTCTTGTCGGTGAGCGAGTACTGCTTGTCCGCTGTCCGCCAGTGGTACTGGACGATGATGCGAATGTTGGCGATCTTGCGGGGGAGAACGAAAGGATTGCTGCTGGTTTTGACGAGGGCCCCGTCGTAGACGAGCCGGTTCGGCTGCTCTTTGTTCTTCGTCGGGCTGCCGGTGTTGTTGATGATCTGCTTGATGACATCAGGGTCGGTGATGTTGTGCCGCCCGGAGAAGTGCTTCCAGCCCAGTGCGCTGTTTCCCGCGCGAGTCGGCACGACCCTGCCGCTCTTGTCCTTGCTGTTGAATTTCACCGCGGCCCAGCTGGGGCCCGCAGCCGCGACGGTGCTGTCGGTGGTTCGAGGCGTCGAATGGGCAGGCGCGGGCCGCAGCTCATGCCTGTCGAGCATCTCTTGGTACTGCTCGTCCGACATGATGGTCAGTTTGTCCGGCTCGTCTGCGGCGTATGCGGGAGTTCCGCAGAACAGGAGGGCTGCGGTGGCGGTGAGCATGCTGAGGCGAAGCATGGAAGCCTTTCGGTGGCGGCGACTTCTCGCTCGCGCATCGTAACTCTGCGTAATCGGCTTGTGTGGATCGGCCTGCTGCCGACACGCCCGATCTACCGAATGGGTCTTTCCCGGTCTCGCGCCCTGACGATGCACACCCGAGGGGACGTCAGGCGAATGCCTCCTGGCGGAAGGCGTTGCGGATGCCGGTCGGCGGTTGACGGTCGCGGGTGCAGGAGAGCTTGTCGGTCAGCGGCACCGCCCACCGGTCCTGGGTGGGGAAGATCCGCATGCCGGTGCCGGTGAAGCCGTAGCGGACCCAGACGTCCTGCTCGACGGTGGCGCCGGGGGCCGGGTGCCGGAACAGGCCGCGCTCGGGCCGGAGGCCGCCGGTCTGCGCGGTGAGGGAGCGGGCGATCCACTCGGCGCCGAAGCCGGCCTCCGGCGGCTTCCCGTGTCGGCGGACGGAGCCCGGACGTGGCTCCTCGTCTGTCCCGGCAGCAGTCGCAGGGCGAAGACGGAGCCGTCGGCGTGGACGGATACGGGGCCGCCCCAGTCCTGGCCGAAGGCGAGGCGGGCGCTGGAAGGCGTCCCGCAAGGACGGCTTCCACGTCCTCCGGCACACGTACGCCTCGGTCATCCTCGAAGCCGGTGAGTCCGTGGTCACCCTCGCCCGCCGGCAAGGAGCGTGCGGCGGTCGACGCGCTGCTTGGGGCGGCCCCCGCGTACGTCCCGGAAAACTTCGCCCTCACCTGAGAACGGGGGGCGCGGCACGCGCTGTGCCACCCGTTCTCGTCGGCGGGGCGAGCGCCGTGCTTCAGGCCGCTCGACGCCGGGGCAGGCGGGAGCGTCTGGCGGGCAGCCCGAGCAGTTCGTGCAACGCTTCGCCCTCGTGTGCCCAGCGGTGCAGCCGGTCACGGTCCACCCACCGCACACCGTGGCGGTCGCCCCAGGTCATGGCGTCGCGGGTGAACGTGCCGTTGGTGACGACGACCGCGTGGTCCGCCCTGTGGGCGGGTCCCGCGGTGCCCTTCACCTGGTACATCACCGATGAGCCGACCTTGCCGCCGACGCGGGTGTGCTTCGCCTGCACCACGATCCGCCCGAGCGGCGGCCGGACGCCGATCACGTCCGCGGCCTGGTCCCCGCCGCCGCCCACCTTCCTGGCCACCCAGCCGTCGCGTACGAGGAGGTCGCGCAATGCGTACTCGAACTCCTGGTCGCCCATCGTGTCCAACTCCGGCAAGGTGATGCGCAGGCGGGCCAGCCTCTCGCCGTCCGCGCGGCGCCGGAGGCGGTCCCGTACACGGAGGCCGGCCAGGACGGCGGTGCCGGCAAGGCAGGCCAGGAGCGGCAGAGGCCAGGACTCGGCGGCCTTGGCCGCCAGGTGCGCCGCGGCTTGCGCCAGTGCGACGGCGAGCGCGAGGGCGACGGCTGCCGCACCCAGAACGTCCGTGGTGCCACGCGGCCGCCATCGGAGCTTGCGTCGGGGCCGGGGCGTCACTGCCCGCCCGCCGGCGCGGAGACGGCGGGCTTTGGTGCAGGCTTCTGTGCGGTGGAGTCGTCATCGAACCCGAAGACCTGGCCCCAGAGCCACACCACCGCGCACAGGCCGGCCACGGCCCACGCGCTCAGGCTCTTGGCGGGCTTGGGCCCCGGCTTGCGCCGGAGATGGGCCCGTACGCGCACGTACCCGTCCGGAACCTTCGGCATGGTGCATCCCTCCCCATCGGCCCGCACCGTGCGGACCTCCAGATCGGTTGTAGCGGTGCCCACCGACAGAAGCTGATGCATCGTCATGATCGAGCAGGTGGCAAGGGGGCGAGTCGGCCACGCTCGCGTGAGTGTCTGCCCACTCTTGCGGATCTCTGGCCTGCGCCGAAGCCTCATGGGTGTGTGCCATGCTGCGGAAATGCGGGGCGCGTCACATGGCCTGTTCACGCGGAGCGCGGTCAACGGCCACTGCGCCGGGCGGCGCCCCCTCGGTGGGACGGAGATGCCATGCTCGACCGGCCGTCTCCCGCGCGTTCTCCCCGGATTCTCCCCAGGGGGCCTTTGAGGGGGACCTCTAAGATTCGCTCATGCCAAGTGGATCAAGGTGCCGGGGTGGGTGGCTACAGCCAGTCCTTGCGCTTGAAGATGACGTACAGGCTCGTGCAGACCACCGCCATCAGCAGCACCGCGAACGGATACCCGCCCGCCCAGTGCAGCTCCGGCATGTGGTCGAAGTTCATGCCGTAGATCGTTCCCACCAGCGTGGGGGCGAAGAGGATGGCGGCCCACGAGGAGATCTTCTTGATCTCCTCGTTCTGTTCGAAGCCGGCCTCCGCCAGCGCGCGCATCTCCGCGTTCTGCTGCTGGGTGACCAGGGTCGCGTTGACCGTGAGGATCTCCGTGAGGGCCTGACGGAAGCCGTCGACGCGTTCGCTGGTGTGGGTGACGTGGTCGGCGACGTCGCGGAGGTAGCGCTGGAGCTCCTCGTCGGTGCCGTACTTCGCGAAGCCGGCCATCAGGCCGTGGAGCATGCCGACGAGGGGGCGGGTGGCGCGCTGGAACTCGACCATCTCGCGGGAGAGTTCGTAGATGCGGCGGGAGACGGCCGGGTCGCCGCCGAAGACCTCGGTCTCGATCTCGTCGACGTCGTTCTGGACGCCGGCGACGACCGGGGCGTAGCCGTCCACGACCGCGTCCAGGATGGCGTAGAGGACGGCCTCCGGGCCGAGGGCCAGCAGGTCCGGGTTCTCCTCCATGCGGCGGCGGACCGCCGACAGGTCCGGGGCCGCGCCGTGCCGGACGGAGATGAGGAAGTCCGGGCCGACGAAGACGTGCAGCTCGCCGAAGTCGACCTCCTCCTGCGCGTCCAGGTAGCGGGCCGCGCGCAGGACGACGAAGAGGGTGTCGCCGTACCGCTCCAGCTTCGGGCGCTGGTGGGCCTCCAGGGCGTCCTCGACGGCGAGCTCGTGGAGGTCGAACTCCGCCGCCAGCGAGTGGAGTTCCTCCTCGGTCGGGCGGTGCAGGCCGATCCACGCCATGCCGTCCGGGTGTTCCCGCAGCTGCCGGTAGGTCTCCGCCAGCGTCGCCGGCGACGACACCTTGCGGCCCTCCCGGTACAGCGTCGCCTGGATCACGCTCGGCTCCTCGCCGGGGGGCTCCGGGGCCACGGGCGACCGCGCGGGCTCCGGCCGGCGGCGCCAGGCCGCGCGGGGGCGGCGGTCGGACACGATGCGTACCTCCGTCGACTGCTGCTGGGCCTCCGCGTCCTTCCGGCCGGACCGCGGCCGGGGAGGAGGCGTTCATCAGGATATATGGGTGGGAATGGTGTCGCCGGGGGCGCCGGGGGCGCCGGGGGCCGCCGGGAGCCCGTCGCCCCGGTGGTCCTGCCCGCCCGCCCCGGCCGCCCCGTCCCACGCCCCTTCCTCCGGCGATGGAGGACGGGAACCGTCCTCGACGGGCGGTAGCGTCCCCGCATGGACTCGCTTCCCGTGCTCTCGCCCCGCGCCCTGGGCCGCGCGACCCTCGCCCGCCAGCTGCTGCTCCGGCCCTCGGAGCTCGGGGCCGAGGAGGCCGTGCGGCACCTGGTGGGGCTTCAGGCGCAGAACACCAAGCCCCCGTACTACGCCCTCGCCGCGCGGCTCGGCGGATTCCGGCCCGAGGAGCTCTCCGGCCTGATGGAGTCCCGGGCGGTCGCGCGCATCGTCTCCCTGCGGTCGACCGTGCACACCCACACCGCCCGGGACGCCGTCGGCCTGCGGCGGCTCGTCCAGGCGGGGGCCGTCGAGCGGGAGCTGAGGGCGTTCCGGAAGGGGCTCGTCGGCGTCGACCTCGACCGGCTCGCCGCCCTGGCGTCCGCGTACGTCGAGGAGCGGGCCCGGACGCCGAAGGAGCTGCGGGAGCGGCTGCTGAGGGAGTGGCCGGACGCCGATCCCCTGGCGCTCTCGGTCGCCGCGCGCTGCCTGCTGCCGATGGTGCAGGTCACCCCGCGCGGGCTGTGGCGGCGCGGCGGGCAGGTCGCGCTGACCACCACCCGGGAGTGGTTCGGCGGGGGCGACGGGGAGGCGGCCGGGATCGACGAGACCGTGCTGCGCTACCTCGGCGCCTTCGGGCCCGCCTCCGTCAAGGACATGCAGACCTGGTGCGGACTCACCCGGCTGCGGCCCGCCTTCGAGCGGCTGCGGCCCCGGCTCCTCGTCCTGCGCGACGCGCACGGCACCGAGCTCTTCGACCTGCCCGACGCGCCCCGGCCCGACGAGGACACCCCGGCCCCGCCGCGCCTCCTGCCCGAGTTCGACAACCTGCTCCTCTCCCACGCCGACCGGACCCGGGTCGTCCCCGCCGAGCTGAAGGGGCGCACCTGGACCGGCAACCAGGCCCACCGCGTCCTCCTCCTCGACGGGGTGCTCGCCGGGCTCTGGTTCCTGGAGGAGGCCAAGGGGCGCACGACCCTGACCGTCGAGCCCTTCGGGCGGCTCGCGCGCGCCGACCGGGCCGCCCTCACGGACGAGGCCGAGAGGATCCTGCGCCTCACCGTCCCCGACGGCGACGCGTACGACCTCGTCCTCCGGGTGGGGTGAGGCGCCGCGGCCGCCTCGTCTCTCTCCGGGCCGTCCCGGGCCGTCCCGGGACGCGCCGGTGCGGGCCGTGCCCAGCCGGGCTACGGCAGCGCGCCCGCCCGGCGGGCCGCCACCACCGCCTCCAAGCGGGTGTGCGCGCCCAGCTTCCGCATCGCCGAGCGCAGATAGCCCTTGACCGTCTCGGGGCGCAGGCCGAGGCGCCGGGCCGCCGTCGCGTTCGTCGCGCCGGAGGCCACCGCCGCCAGGACGTCCGTCTCGCGCGGTGTCAGCGTCACGCCAGGCAGCGGCGCCGGGGTGCCGGCCGCCGACTCCAGACGGCCGCAGACGGCGAGCAGCCGGGCCCGCAGCTCCTCGTCCGCGAGCCGCGGGGCGAGGGCCCGCAGCTCGCCGTGGGCGCGCCGGACCTCCTCCCACGCCGGGCCGGGCCCGCCGGCGGGGCGCGGAGGCTCCGGCTCCCCGGCGAGGCGGCTCAGCTCGTCGCGGACCACCAGCGCCTGCTCCACGTCCCGGGCCGCCGTCACCGCCGCGTCGAAGACCCGGTCGCCGAGCGGCAGCGCGTCCCGCAGCGCCCCGTACAGCACTCCGCGGACCCGCCGCCGGACGACCACCGGCACCGCGATCACCGAGCGCAGGCCCTCCGCCGACACCGGCAGGTCGTACTCGTGGGTGATGTGCCGGGCCGCCGGGTAGTCGGTGACCGCGCACGGGCGGGCCAGTGCCAGGCACTTGCCGCCCAGGCCGTTGCCGGGGGAGACCACCAGGCCCTGGAGCGCCGGGGTGACCGCCCCGTGCAGTTCGGCGATCCGCAGCGGCCGGCCGCCGTCCGGCACGAGGCCGCCGAAGACCACGGGCAGCCCGCTGCCGCGCCGCAGCCGTACCAGCGCGGCGCGCAGCTCCGCCTCCTCGATCCGCTCGGACACGGAAGAACACCCCTCCTTCACCCCCGAACGGGGGTAGTGGGACCCGGGGGACCGATTACACGATGGGCGGACCCCGTCCCGCAACGAGGAGAACGCGTGAAGGCCGCCGGCGCCACCGAGGAGTTCCGTGCCGCCCGGGCCCTCCCGGTCCGGGAGGCCGGCACCGGGGCCGCGCGGGGCGCCCCGGCACCGTCCTGACGGAGACCGGTTCCTCTGTTTGGATGGCGCGTGAGGCGTTCGGGTCCAACGGTCGGCACCACCGGCGACGCCGGGGGGCCGGCCCCTATCCGCGAAGAGGCGACACCGATGCGTGTACCGATGACGATCACCGACTTCCTGGAGCGGGCCGAGCTCGGCTTCCGCGAGGGCGTGGCGGTGGTGGACGAGCCGGACCAGCCCGCGAGGGCCGTTCCCACGACGACCTACGGGACCTTCGCCGAGCGGGTGCGGGCCTGGCAGGCGGGGTTCGACGCGCTGGGCGTACGGGAGGGCGAGCGGGTGGCGGTGGCGAGCCACAACTCCGCCCGCCTCCTGGAGCTGCTGTTCGCGCTGCCGATGAGCGGACGGATCTGCGTGCCGGTCAACTTCCGGCTGAAGCCGGAGGAGGTCGCGTACGTCGTGGAGCAGAGCGGCGCGTCGGTGCTGCTCGTCGACCCGGAGCTCGACGCCGCCCTGGCGGGGGTCAGGACGCGGCACCGCTTCGTGCTCGGGGAGGCGACGGACACCGGTCTCATGCGGTTCGGGGTCGAGCCGCGCCCGTGGTCGGCGCCCGACGAGGACGCCACGGCGACCATCAACTACACCTCGGGCACGACGGCCCGCCCCAAGGGCGTGCGGCTGACGCACCGCAACATCTGGGTCAACGGCCTGACCTTCGGCCTGCACACGCGCGTGTGGGAGCGGGACGTCTACCTGCACACGCTGCCGATGTTCCACTGCAACGGCTGGGGCATGCCGTACGTGATGGCCGGGCTCGGCGTGAAGCAGGTGGTGCTGCGGAAGGTCGACGGCGCGGAGATCCTGCGCCGGGTCGACGAGCACGGCGTCACCCTGATGTGCGGGGCGCCCGCCGTGTGGAAGGCGGTCGTGGACGCGGCGGCCGACCGGGAGGGCCCGGTGCCGGGCCGCGACCGGGTGCGGATCGTGTGCGCGGGCGCGCCGCCGCCGAGCCGGCTGATCCAGCGGGTCGAGGAGGAACTGGGCTGGGAGTTCACCCAGATCTACGGCCTGACGGAGACCTCGCCGCTGCTGACCTTCAACCGCCTCCGTCCACGGGACGCGCACCTGCCGGCGGAGGAGCGGGCCCGGAAGCTGTCCCGGGCCGGGCTGCCCGCGCTCGGCGTGAAGCTGGAGCTGTCCGGCACGGGCGAGGTGCTGGCCCGCTCCAACACGGTCCTCGACGGGTACTGGGAGAAGCCCGAGGAGACCGCGGCCGCCCTGGAGGACGGCTGGTTCCACACCGGCGACGGCGGCACCTTCGACGAGGAGGACGGCCACCTGACGATCTCGGACCGGAAGAAGGACGTCATCATCACCGGCGGCGAGAACGTCTCGTCGATCGAGGTCGAGGACGTGATCTTCCGGCACCCGGCCGTCGCCGAGGTGGCCGTGATCGGCGTCCCGGACGAGAAGTGGGGCGAGACGATCAAGGCGCTCGTCGTCACCGCGCCGGGCGCGACGGTCTCGGAGGCGGAGATCATCGCGCACTGCAAGGAGCGGATGGCCGGCTACAAGGCGCCGACGAGCGTGGAGTTCCGCGGGGACATCCCGCGCACCGCCACCGGCAAGATCCAGAAGTTCAAGCTCCGCGAGCCCTACTGGGACGGCCTCGACCGCGGCGTGAACTGACGCCGTCCGCCGCCCCGGGTCCGCGAGGCGCGCGCGGACCCGGGCCCCGCACCGCCGCCCGAGGGGCCCGCGCCGACACCGACGCACACCACCGAAGGGACCCGGCATGACCGTCACGGAGCTCTCGTACGCGCACGGGGTGGCGGACACCCCGCTGCTTGGCGACACCATCGGAGCCGACCTCGACCGGGCCGTCGCCGCCTGGCCCGGCCGGGAGGCCCTGGTCGACCTCGCCGAGGGGCGGCGCTGGACCTACGCCGAGTTCGGCGCCGACGTCGACCGGATCGCCGGCGCCCTGCTCGGCAGCGGCGTCCGCAAGGGCGACCGGGTCGGGATCTGGGCGGTGAACCGCGCCGAGTGGGTCCTCGTCCAGTACGCCACCGCCCGCGTCGGCGCCGTCATGGTCACCATCAACCCGGCCTATCGCGCCCATGAACTCGCCTTCGTGCTGCGCCAGTCGGGCATCTCGCTGCTCTTCGCCTCGCTCACCCACAAGACCAGCGACTACCGGGCGATGGTCGAGGAGGTGCGGGGCGCGTGCCCGGAGCTGCGGGAGGCGGTGTACTTCGGCGACCCGACCTGGGACGCCTTCGCGGCCCGCCCCTCCGGCGGGCTCGTCCCCGAGCCGCTCTCCGCCGACGAGCCGGTCAACGTCCAGTACACCTCGGGCACCACCGGCTTCCCGAAGGGCGCCACGCTCTCCCACCACAACATCCTCAACAACGGCTACTTCGTGGGCGAGATGATCGCCTACACGGAGGAGGACAGGATCTGCGTGCCGGTGCCCTTCTACCACTGCTTCGGCATGGTGATGGGCAACCTCGCGGCCACCTCGCACGGCGCCTGCATCGTGATCCCGGCCCCGTCCTTCGACCCCGCGGCCACCCTCCGCGCCGTCCAGGAGGAGCGCTGCACCTCCCTCTACGGCGTGCCGACCATGTTCATCGCCGAGCTGAACCTGCCGGACTTCGCCGCGTACGACCTCTCGTCCCTCCGCACCGGCATCATGGCGGGCTCGCCGTGCCCGGTGGAGGTGATGAAGCGGGTGGTCACCGAGATGAACATGGCGGAGGTGTCGATCTGTTACGGCATGACGGAGACCTCGCCGGTCTCCACCCAGACCCGCCGCGACGACGACCTGGAGCGGCGCACCGGCACCGTCGGCCGGGTCCTGCCGCACATCGAGGTGAAGGTCGTCGACCCGGCCACCGGCCTCACCGTCCCGCGCGGCACCGCCGGCGAACTGTGCACCCGTGGCTACAGCGTGATGCTCGGCTACTGGGACGAGCCGGAGAAGACCGCCGAGGTCGTCGACGCGGGCCGCTGGATGCACACCGGCGACCTGGCGGTGATGCGCGAGGACGGCTACGTGCGGATCGTCGGCCGCATCAAGGACATGATCATCCGCGGTGGCGAGAACATCTACCCGCGCGAGATCGAGGAGTTCCTCCACGCCCACCCCAAGGTCGCCGACGTGCAGGTCGTCGGCGTCCCCGACGAGCGCTACGGCGAGGAGATCCTGGCCTGCGTGATCCCGCGCGACCCGGCCGACCCGCCCACCCCCGACGAACTCGCCGCCTTCTGCCGCGACCGCCTCGCCCACTACAAGGTCCCGCGCCGAGTCGAGATCCTCACCGAGTTCCCGATGACGGTCAGCGGCAAGGTCCGCAAGGTGGACCTCCGCGAGCGCTACGGCAGTTAGGCCCTGTCCGAGGTCCTGCCCGACCCCTGCGCCAGCTCCCTGCGCATGCAGACGCGCGGCCAGGCCGCCAGGCCGTGGGCGGCCTCGGCGCGGCTGATCTCCCGCAGGCCCTCGGTGAGGGCGGGGTCGGCGTCGGTGAGCGGGCGGAAGCCCAGGCGGGCGTAGTACGGGGCGTTCCAGGGCACTTCGGCGAAGGTCGTCAGGGTGAGGGCCGTCAGGCCCTCCTTCCGGGCGGCCTCGGCCAGGTGCTCGATCAGGGCCCGGCCGACGCCCCGGCGGGCGGCCTCCGGATGGACGGAGACCTGCTCGATGTGGGCGGCGCCGTCGACCGCGTCCGCGATCAGATAGGCGACGGGACGGTCGGCCCCGTCGACCGCCACCCAGGCCCGGCCCGCCGCGCGATACCCCTCCAGGACGTCGAGGGGGAGGGGCTCGTCGTCGGCGACCGCCGCCATTCCGAGGGTGCGGAAGGGTTCGCCCGCCGCGCGCTCGATGGACCGGAGCAGCGGGAGTTCGGCCGGTGCGGCCGCTCGGATGCGCATACGACAGTATGGCCCGGCCTCACCGCCCGTCGGGGGTCCGGTGGCCGAGCAGCCCCCCGTCCCTGGCGAAGCGCGGCAGGAACAGCGCGAGCGCCGGATCGCCGTACAGCGCCACGTACAGCTGGACGAGCCGCCCGTCCGTCACCTCCCGCCGGTGCGCCGGCAGCGGATGCCGCTCCCGCAGGTCGGCGAGGAGTCGCCGGGCGGCCCGGGTGGCCGGCGGCAGCCGCAGCAGCGCGAGCACGGCCGGGAGCACCGGCACCCCGGCGGCGAGGACGAGCACGGGCCCCGGGCCGTCCTGCGCCCCGGCGCCCGCGATCAGCAGCCCGGCCGCGAGCGTGGCGGGCGCCGCCGCGAGCAGCAGCCGGGCCGTGCGCCGCCGCCCCGGCGGGCGCAGCAGCCCCGCCCGCCCCAGGTCGGCGCACAGCGCGTCCACCGCCCGGCGCGCCTCGGGACGCACCGCGAGCGCGCGCGGCGGAAGGGCGTTGCGCAGCGAGCGGTGCACGCCGAGCTGGACCGGGTCCCGGGTGCGCCCCGGCCCGCCGTTGGCCCGAACCGTGTGTTTACGTCCCGCCGCGACCGCTCCGCGCTGGTGCAGCGCGACGAGCGCGACCGTCACGGCGGCCTGCCGTCCGCCGCGCAGCAGCGCCAGCGCCTCGGGGCCGGGCGGGGCGGTGCCGCCGCCGCTCCCGCCCCGGACGCGCAGCAGCACCGCCGCGACCAGCACCTCGGCCCAAGCGGCGCAGGCCGCCGCCATGAACCACCCCGTCCCCGTTCCCATGCCGTCCACCCCCCCAGGAGGGTTCTGCCCGGGGGAGCGTGATCCTCACGCGTGGATGGCCGGATCCGTATGCCCGATCGGCCCGCGAGGGATCAGACGGCGCCGCCGGACGTCAGTTCGTCGGCGGCGTCGTTCACGGGCTGCGGGGTGCCGGTGAGGTCGAGGACGAAGAGCGGGAGCCTTATCTCGGCGGCGCGGGAGCGGGCCTCGGGGGTGTAGCCGGCGAGCGAGAAGAAGACGCTCACGGAGGAGGCGCTGAGACCGTTCAGCCACAGGCACTCCACGGCCCGCAGTCCGGCCGGCCGGGTGCTGGGGTCGACCTGGGCGACGAGCCCGGGGCCGCGCAGGTCCACGCCGGGGGAGCGCTTGTCCTCCGGCTGCACGATCTCCCGGAAGCCGAGCCAGTGCAGGTACGTGGCCGCCGCGGCGACCGCGTCCCGCGCCGTCCGGATCGTCACCGGCCGGTAGACGCCCCGCCCGGGGGAGGGGCTCGGCACGGTCGGCGGGGGCGGGATGTGCGCCGGGTACCGCTCGGCGAAGGACCGGGGCGGGGCGCCGAACCAGTCCGAGACGGGCCCGGGCTCCCCGCGGGCCTCGTCGTCCGGGGTGGCGAAGAGGCCCGAGCCGTCGGCCACGGGCCCGTCGCCGACGCCGTCCGGTGCGTACGGAAGGGACCCGGGGCCGGCGGAGCCGTCGGGTACGTGCGGGACGGGTCCGTCCCCCTCGGAGCCGTACGCCTCGTCGGAGCCGTCCCCCTTGGAGCCGTACCCCTCGTCGGAGCCGTACGCCTCGTCGGAGCCGTCCCCCTTGGAGCCGTACGCCTCGTCGGAGCCGTACGCCTCGTCGGAGCCGTACGCCTCGTCGGTGCCGTGCCCCTGCCCGGTGCCGTGTCCCTGCCCGCCGGGGGCGGGTGCCACCGGGATCCTCAGGACCGCCCCGCAGGCGCAGCCCAGCTCCGGGCGGGGCCACTCGCCCTCGCGGCCGCAGGCGCCGCAGCGCACGGTCACCCACTCGTCCTGCCAGGTCCGGTGCCGGACCGCTTCGGCGGTCGTGTCCGGGACCAGGGGCGGGGCGACGGGGGTCCCGCAGGCGCAGGGGAAGACGGACGCCGCGTACACATGGCTCCGCAGGCACTCAGGGCAGCGCACCGACACCGACTCACCCACACCGAACCCCCTCTTCCCGTGTGCCCATGGTCCACCCATCCGGCCGCGTGGGGGAGCGACTTCGGCCATCGAGGCGGCCTTTCGACGCCCGCCGGGGGCCGGTGGGGGCCCGCTCGGGTGCCCGTCTGGTGGGCGCTCCCTTGACGGCTTCCCGAGCCCCACTTACATTGCTTCCGTATAGCAGAACAGTTCTTCCGCATTACGGAAACAGGGACGGGCGGCCCGCCCGGAACCTGCGACCGACCGGCCGAGCAGGAGCACTCCCATGCCTCGTATGACCGCCGCCGCAGCGGCCGTTGAGATCCTCAAGCGCGAAGGCGTCACCAACGCCTTCGGCGTGCCCGGCGCGGCGATCAACCCCTTCTACCGCGAGCTCAAGAACGTCGGCGGCATCAGCCACACCCTGGCCCGCCACGTCGAGGGCGCCTCCCACATGGCGGAGGGCTACACCCGCGCCAAGGCCGGCAACATCGGTGTCTGCATCGGCACCTCCGGCCCCGCGGGCACCGACATGATCACCGGCCTGTACTCGGCGATCGCCGACTCCATCCCGATCCTGTGCATCACCGGCCAGGCCCCGGTCTCGAAGCTCCACAAGGAGGACTTCCAGGCCGTCGACATCGCCTCGATCGCCGCGCCCGTCACCAAGAAGGCCACCACCGTCCTGGAGGCCGCGCAGGTCCCCGGCGTCTTCCAGCAGGCCTTCCACCTGATGCGCTCCGGCCGTCCCGGCCCGGTCCTCATCGACCTGCCGATCGACGTCCAGCTCACCGAGATCGAGTTCGACCCCGAGACCTACGAGCCGCTGCCCGTCTACAAGCCGACGGCCACCCGCGCCCAGGCCGAGAAGGCGCTCTCCTTCCTCCTGGAGGCCGAGCGCCCGCTGATCGTCGCCGGCGGCGGCATCATCAACGCCGACGCCTCCGACCTCCTCGTCGAGTTCGCCGAACTGACGAACATCCCGGTCATCTCCACCCTCATGGGCTGGGGCACCATCCCGGACGACCACGAGCTCGCCGCCGGCATGGTCGGCGTCCAGACCGCGCACCGCTACGGCAACGCGACCTTCCTGGAGTCCGACGTCGTCATCGGCATCGGCAACCGCTGGGCCAACCGCCACACCGGCTACAACCTCGACGCGTACACCAAGGGCCGGAAGTTCGTCCACGTCGACATCGAGCCCACCCAGCTCGGCAAGATCTTCGCCCCGGACTACGGCGTCGCCTCCGACGCCAAGGCCGCCCTGGAGCTCTTCGTCGCCATCGCCAAGGAGTGGAAGGCCGAGGGCAAGCTCCCCGACTTCACCTCCTGGGCCGCCTCCGCGCAGGACCGCAAGGCCACCCTCCAGCGCCGGACGCACTTCGACAACGTCCCGATCAAGCCGCAGCGCGTCTACGAGGAGATGAACAAGGCCTTCGGCCCGGAGACCCGGTACGTCACCACCATCGGCCTCTCCCAGATCGCCGCCGCGCAGTTCCTCCACGTCTACAAGCCGCGCCACTGGATCAACTGCGGCCAGGCCGGCCCGCTCGGCTGGACCATCCCCGCCGCCATCGGCGCCGCCACCGCCGACCCGGAGACCCCGGTCGTCGCGCTCTCCGGCGACTACGACTTCCAGTTCATGATCGAGGAGCTGGCGGTCGCCGCCCAGCACAAGGTCCCCTACGTCCACGTCCTCGTGAACAACGCCTACCTCGGTCTCATCCGGCAGGCGCAGGGCGGTCTCGGCATCAACTTCGAGGTCAACCTCGAGTTCGAGAACATCAACACCCCCGAGATCGGCGTCTACGGCGTCGACCACGTCAAGGTCGCCGAGGGCCTCGGCGTCAAGGCGATCCGCGTCGAGGACCCGGAGAAGCTGGGCGAGGCCCTGGAGCAGGCCAAGAAGATGGCCGTCGAGTACCGGGTCCCGGTCGTCGTCGAGGCGATCCTGGAGCGCATCACCAACATCGCGATGAGCAAGACCGTCGACATGAGCGACGTCACCGAGTTCGAGGAGCTGGCCACCGAGCCCGGCCACGCCCCCACGGCGATCAAGCCGCTCGCGGTCTGACCGCCGGGCCCCTCCGGGCCCGCCCCCGGCTCCCGCCCGCACCCGTCGTCCACGTGACGGAGGCGGGCGGGCCCACCCGGGACGCTCCCGTCCCCGTCACCGCGTGCCCGGCCGGCTCCATCCGGCCGGGCACACGGCGTCTACCGTGGACCCATGACCCCCGCCACCCCCACCCGCCTCGTCACCCACGTCGAGCTCGACGAGGCCCACACCACCGACCGGCAGCTGTCGGTCTCCGCCCGCCTGGAAGCCGAACTCCCCGACGGACGCCGCCTGGTCCTCCTCGACGACCGCGGCTGGAGCGAGAGCGCCCTGGGCGACGGCGACATCCGGGCCCACCTCACCCGCGCGTCCGTGGAGGACGACGCCCGCACGGTCGTCGGCCCGGACGAGCCCTACGGGGAGGAGACGCAGGAGCAGGCCGCCGCCGGCCACTGGGCCGCCCTCGCCGGGATCCTCGCCCGCCAGGGCGTGGACGCCGACCCCACCGTCCTCGCCGGACTGCCCCACGCCGTCGTCCTCGGCGAGCGCCTGCGCGCCTGGGCCGGCTTCTAAGGGGCGGCCCGCTGCGCCCGTACGAGCACGGCGCCGGCCTCCGTCCAGTCGTACAGCACCGACCGGCCGGCCCTCCTCCGGCGCACCAGGCCCGCGTCGTGCAGCACCTTCAGATGGCGTCCCATCGAGCCGAGGCCCTGACCCGTCAGCGCCACCAACTGGCTCGTGGAGAGCGGGGCTTCGAGGCGCAGCAGGACCCCGGCACGGGCCGTCCCGAGGAGCGCGCCCAGCGCCTCCGGCACCGCCGGACCGGTGCCGTCGGCGAGGACCCCCGCGCAGGCGTAGACGATCGCGTACCGCTCCTCGCCGGGCCGCTCCGCGTCCCAGGACACCCAGCCCGTCACCGGCGTCACCGGTACGAGCAGCAGCCGGCCGCCCTCGACCGAACGCGGCGGGTAGTCACGGGCGTTGACCTGGAGGCGGCCGTTCCCCAGCCACCGCGTCCTCCCCGGGCACAGCTCGTCGAGCGCCGCCGCCCAGCCGTCCCGCGCGAGGCGCGCGGTCCTGGCCGCCACGTCGGCCTCCAGCACCCGGCGCCGCCGCGGCCATTCCGGCAGCACCGTCTCCCGCCACACCCAGGTCAGCAACTCCGCGAGGCGCCCCGGCAGATCGCGCGCCGAGGCCAGCGGCTCCGGCACCGGGCCGCCGACCGAGACCGCCAGGTCGGCCAGGGCGGCCGACTGCCCGGTGGCCCGGACCACCGCCACCTCCTCCTCGAAGGAACGCTCGCCCTCGCCCAGCGGGGTGGGCGTGAGGAAGTCCGCGTTCCAGGTCGGGCTGATCGCCGCCCGGACCAGCAGCCCGTCCAGCGGCTCGGCCGCCAGCCGGGCCCGGTAGGCCGGCAGGTGCTCCGCCAGCCACCGCCGCTCGCCCGGGTGCCCGGCCCGCCCGGTGTGCAGCGCCTTCAGCGAGGCGACGGTCTCGGCGAGCGGCGACACCACGAACCGGCCGCCCGCGAGCGCGTCCGCCCCGATCCGCCACCACCCCATGCCCGGCCCCCGCCTCCGCTCGTCGCCCCGGCCCAGCGTCTCCGGCCGCCCCGCCCGGCGCCCACTGTTTCGCGGTCCCGCGAAACAGTACCGGCGCCCGCCCCCGCCTCCCCACAATCCCCGGCATGCCCCTCTCCACCTCCGAGGCGCCCGCCACGGCGGGCTACCGCGACCTGTTCCGCACCCCCGGGTTCACGCCCCTCTTCCTCGCCGGTTCCGCGCAGACCGCCGCCCAGA
This sequence comes from Streptomyces roseolus, assembly GCF_014649855.1. GTDB lineage: Bacteria > Actinomycetota > Actinomycetes > Streptomycetales > Streptomycetaceae > Streptomyces > Streptomyces roseolus. The sequence goes on from NZ_BMTV01000005.1 coordinate 39,449, forward strand.
CGGTCGCCGGGCTCGGGCTCGCCACACTCGTCTTCGACGCGACCGGTTCGCCGCTGCTGAGCGCGCTCGCGATGTTCGGGCCCTCGCTCGCCCAGCTGATCGGGGCCACCACGCTGCTCTCCGCCGCCGACCGGCTGCCGCCGCGTACCGCGCTCGCCGTCGTCGCCGGCGTGTTCGCGGCGGGCACGGCCGCCCAGGCCGTGCCCGGGATGCCGCTGGGCGCCGCCTTCGTGCTCCTCGCCGTGCTCGGCGTCGTCGGGTCGCTCGGCGGGGGAGTGCGGTACGGCCTCCTCGGCGAGATCCTGCCGCGCGAGCGGTACCTCATCGGCCGGTCCGTGGTGAACATGGCCGTGGGCGTCTTCCAGATCGCCGGCTTCGCCACCGGCGGGGTGCTCCTCGCCGTGCTCTCCCCGCGCGGCACCCTCCTCGCCGGCGCCGCCCTCTACCTCCTCGCCGGGCTCACCTACCGCTTCGGACTCACCGCCCGCCCGCCGCGCGCCTCCGGCCGCGCCTCGGCCGCCGAGACCTGGCGGACCAACGGCCGGCTGCTCGCCGACCGCCACCGCCGCCTGCTCTACCTCGCGCTCTGGGTGCCCAACGGCCTGGTCGTCGGCTGCGAGGCGCTCTTCGTCCCGTACGCCCCCGACCGCGCCGCGCTGCTCTTCGCCTGCGCCGCCGCCGGCATGCTCGCCGGGGACACGGTCGTCGGGCGGTTCGTGCCGCCGCGGCTGCGGGGGCGGCTCGCCGCGCCCCTCCAGGGCCTGCTGGCGGCCCCGTACCTGCTCTTCGCGCTCGGTACGGGGCTGCCGCCGGTCCTGGCGGGCGCGGCCGTCGCCGTCTCCGCGGTCGGCTACGGCGCGAGCCTGCTGTACCAGGAGCGGCTGCTGGCGCTGGTCCCGGAGGAGTCGAGCGGACACGCGCTCGGCCTGCACGGCTCCGGGATGCTCGCCTGCCAGGGCCTGGCGGCGGCCCTGGCGGGCGGGCTGGCGCAGCTCACCTCGCCGGCGACGGCGATGGCCCTGCTGGCGGGGGCCTCGCTCGCCGTCACCGCCGCGCTCACCGCGGGGCTGTCGAGCGCTGCACGACCGTGTCCTCGCACGGGCCGTCGCCGAACAGCTTGAGCGCCTCCATCTCGTCCTTGTCGACGGAGAGTCCCCAGCGCAGCTTGGTGCCGACCCACTCGCCGACGTAGCGGCAGTAGGCGGCGTTGCCGTCGGGGACCCACGCGGCCGGGTCCTGGCCGGCCTTCGCCTTCTGGCTGCGGGCGGTCACGGCGACCAGGGTGGCCGCGGCCCCCTGGTCGTTGGCGTACCTCGCCCGCCGCTCCGCCGTCCAGCCGGACGCCCCGGAGGCCCACGCCTCCTCCAGCGGGACGAGGTGGTCGACACGGAGCAGGGCCGGGTCGGTGACGCTCTGCCCGTCGTAGTAGGAGGTCCACCGGCCGCCGGTGAGGGCGCAGCCGGACCCGGTCGCGGGCGCCTCGACGGCCTCCACGAGGAGCACCTCGGCGCGGGTGTCGCAGCCGTCGGCCGCGTCGAGGCCCTCGTCCCAGTGCGGGAAGGCCGACTCCTTGTATCCGGCCGGGTCCTCGGTGGCCTCGGTGAGCTCGGCGAGCGCGTCGGGGAAGAGCTGGACGCCCGCGGAGGCGGTGGGCGCGGGGGCGGCGAGCGGGGACAGGACGAGGGCGAGCGGGACGAGCCCGCGCATCAGGTTCTTGATCACGTACGGGTGGATAGCGCCACGGCCGGGGCGTCCGGGCGGCGAATCGCGGTGCGCTCACCCGTGCGGGTGCGGATCTTCACCGCAGAAACGATGCGCTGTGCCCCGTGCCGGGGCATGGAAAAGAGCGCGGAACCAGGGACCGTAAACCTGGTTCCGCGCTCTCGTCGGTGACCGCCCGGCGGTGCGAGGCCGGCGCGACAGGACGTTCGTGCCGCCGGGCGGAGTCCGTGTGCTCCCGGGTGCGGGGAGCTCTCCGCGGGGGGAGGGCGTTGGGACCGCGGCGGCTCCGGCGGACGCTCCGGCCGGTCCCTTCCTTCAGGTCTGGAAGGGGGGCCGGGCGTCCTGGCCACCGCACTGGCTCGCAGCCGCCGCGGTCCTCACGCTGTCCATGAACACCGGCCACCCCTCATCCGGGCCGGTGTTCCGGACGGCGTACGGCATTGACCTCCCGTCAGATGCCGTACGCGGTCTGGTGATCCGAGACGACTAGTCCTCGCGCAGGGCGCGGACGGCCTCCTCGACGCGCTTGCCGTACTCGGCGTCGGCGGCGGCGAAGTGGGCGATGTTCTTCTCGATGACGTCCTCGCGGGACACCTGGGAGAGACCGCCGGCGATGTTGGCGATCAGACGGGACTTCTCGTCCTCCGACATCAGGCGGTACAGCTCGCCGGCCTGGAAGAAGTCGTCGTCCTTGGTGTGCTGCGGGGCGGCGTGGGTGCCGGTCCAGCCGTGGATCGCGAGCGGCGCGGAGAGCGGCACGTCGGTCTGGGCCGGGCCCTGGTAGGAGTTGGGCTCGTAGTTCTTGTCGTACCGCGAGCCGTTGCGGGTCGCCATGGCGCCGTCGCGGCCGTAGTTCTCGGCGACGGTCGCCTTGGGGGCGTTCACCGGGAGCTGGGTGTGGTTGACGCCGAGGCGGTAGCGGTGGGCGTCCGCGTAGGCGAAGAGGCGGCCCTGGAGCATCTTGTCCGGCGAGGGGCCGATGCCCGGGACGAAGTTGTTCGGGGAGAACGCGGCCTGCTCGACCTCGGCGAAGACGTTGTCCGGGTTGCGGTCGAGGACCATCCGGCCGACGCGCTGGAGCGGGTAGTCGGCGTGCGGCCACACCTTGGTGAGGTCGAACGGGTTGAAGCGGTAGTCGGCGGCCTCGGCGGCCGGCATGACCTGCACGTACAGGGTCCAGGAGGGGCTCACGCCGCGCTCGATGGCCTGGAGCAGGTCCGTCTGGTGCGAGTTGGCGTCCTTGCCGACGAGCTCGGCGGCCTGCTCGGCGGAGAGGGAGCGGATGCCCTGGTTCGTCTTGAAGTGGTACTTCACGAAGAAGGCCTCGCCCGCCTCGTTCGTCCACTGGTAGGTGTGCGAGCCGTAGCCGTTCATGTGACGGTACGAGGCCGGGATGCCGCGGTCGCCCATGAGCCAGGTGATCTGGTGGGTGGCCTCGGGGGCGTGGGCCCAGAAGTCCCAGACGTTGTCCGGCTCCTGCTTGCCCGTGAAGGGGTCGCGCTTCTGGGAGTGGATGAAGTCGGGGAACTTGATCGGGTCCTTGATGAAGAACACCGGGGTGTTGTTGCCGACGAGGTCGTAGTTGCCCTCGGCGGTGTAGAACTTCACCGCGAAGCCGCGCGGGTCGCGGACCGCGTCCGCGCCGCCGAGCGAGTCGGCCACGGTGGAGAAGCGGATGAACAGCTCCGTCTTCTTGCCCACCTCGGAGAGGAAGTCGGCCTTGGTGAAGCCGGTGACGTCGTCGGTCACCTCGAAGTAGCCGTACGCGCCGGAGCCGCGGGCGTGCACCACGCGCTCCGGGATCCGCTCACGGTTGAAGCGCGCGAGCTTCTCCAGCAGGTGCTGGTCCTGGAGGAGGAGAGGGCCACCGACGCCGGCGGTGGCGGAGTTCTGGTTGTCGGCGACGGGGGCGCCGGACTCGGTCGTAAGCACGCGCTTCGACATGGTGGCCTTTCCGTACAGGAGAACCTGCTGATGACGATGGCGTGGAGCGTAAGTTCGCTCGAAACACGGCGTCAACAGTTTGTTGAAAATGAAGTGTGGTGTTCCGGTCGGCGGCGGCGCCTGGGCGCGACAGGACAGGTGTCAGCACCGCCGCCGACCGGAAATCTGGGGCCCCGGGATCCGGGGCGTCGGATCAGACCTGGGCGCCGGAGAGGCGCTCGACGGCGCGGAGCAGGGCCGAGTGGTCCAGGCCGCCGTCACCCTGCGCGCGCAGCGAGGCGACGAGCTGGGCGACCACGGCGCCGACCGGGAGGGCCGCGCCGACGTTGCGGGCGGCGTCGGTCACGATGCCCATGTCCTTGTGGTGCAGGTCGATCCGGAAGCCGGGCTTGAAGTCCCGGTTCAGGAAGTTGTCCTTCTTGCGGGTCAGCACGGTCGAGCCGGCCAGACCGCCGTTGAGGACGTCGAGGGCGGCGGTGAGGTCCACGCCGGACTTCTCCAGGAAGACCACGGCCTCGGCGCACGCCTGGATGTTCACGGCGACGATGAGCTGGTTGGCCGCCTTGACCGTCTGGCCGGAGCCGTGCGGGCCGCACAGGACGATGGTCTTGCCGAGGGCCTCCAGGATCGGGAGGGCCTCGTCGAAGTCGGCCTGCTCGCCGCCGACCATGATGGAGAGCACGGCTTCGATGGCGCCGGCCTCGCCGCCGGAGACGGGGGCGTCGATGACGCGGATGCCCTTCTCCTTGGCGTTCTTGGCCAGGTCGACGGAGGTCTGCGGGGTGATCGACGACATGTCGATGACCAGCGCGCCCTGCTTGGCGTTCTCCAGGATGCCCTCGGGGCCGTAGGAGATCGCCTCGACCTGCGGGGAGGCGGGCACCATCGTGATGATCACGTCGGCGTCCTTGACGGCCTCGGCGATGGAGGAGGCCGAGGTGCCGCCGGCCTTGGCCAGGCGGTCCAGCTTGTCCTGCTCCAGGGTGAAGCCGGTGACCGAGTAACCGGCCTTGATCAGGTTCTCGGACATGGGGGAGCCCATGATGCCGAGGCCGATCCACGCGATCTTCGGAAGAGTGCTCATGGTGAGGGTGCCTCTCAAAACAAGGTGGTACGGGGAGGGGGCCTGCGTCAGTTGGCCGGGCGGGCCTCGGCGGGCAGCCATTCGAAGGACGCGGCGGCGTCTGCGGCCTTGTACTCCAGGCCCACGAAGCCGTCGTAACCGGCCTTCTTCAGCTCGTCGAGCAGCTGCTCCAGCGGGAGTTCGCCGGTGCCCGGGGCGCCGCGGCCCGGCATGTCCGCGATCTGGACGTGGCCGGTCTTGTCCGCGTACCGCGCGATGACGGCGCCGACGTCCTCGCCGTTCATGGCCAGGTGGTAGATGTCGAGGAGGAACTTGGCGTTGCCGAGCCCCGTGGCCTCGTTCACCTTGTCGACGACCTCGATCGCGGAGGGGGCGCTCACCAGCGGGTAGAGCGGCGACTCCGGCTTGTTCAGGGTCTCGATCAGCAGGATCGCGCCGACGCGGTCGGCGGCGCGGGCGGCCAGGACCAGGTTCTCCAGGGCGAGGGCGTCCTGGGCCTCCGGGTCGACGCCCTCCACGCGGTTGCCGTAGAGCGCGTTGAGCGCCTTGCAGCCGACCGAGGCGGCGAAGTCCGCGGCGACGTCGATGTTGGCCTTGAAGCGGTCGGACTCCTCGCCCGGGACCGAGACCGCGCCGCGGTCCGGGCCGGGGAGCTGTCCGGCGTAGAAGTTCAGGCCCACCAGCTGGGTGCCGGCGTCCTCAAGGGCCTTCTTGAGGGCGTCGAGCTCGCTCTGCTCGGGGGTGGCGGTGTCGATCCAGGGCCACCACAGCTCGACCGCGGTGAAGCCGGCCGCGGCGGCGGCCGCGGGGCGCTCCAGGAGCGGGAGTTCCGTGAAGAGGATCGACAGGTTCACATCGAAGCGCTGGTCCGTGTATCCCATGAGGGGCGGCGCTCCTTCCGTATTGCGGAAGTCGTTTTCTGTCTGACGGAATGTTGCAAGTGGAGTGCCCGGCTTGTCAAGGGCTCCCTCCGACTTCGGGGCTCCCCAGGCCCTGGTCGGGGCCGTAGCGTGGGGGCATGGTGCGTTTGAGAGTGGAGTTCACGACCGAGCCGTTCGACCTCGACGAGGCGCCGGCCCACGCGGTCGTGGCTCGTGAGGTCATCCAGTCGGCCGAACTGGACGCCGTCGATGTCGGCCCCTTCGGCAACACCGCGGAAGGCGGCGCCGACGCCGTCCTCACCGCCGTCGACGAGCTGCTGCGCAAGGCGCTCGGTGCCGGTGCCACCCGGGTCTCGCTCCAGGTCAACGTGATCGGTGAGGGCGGGGAGGACGACAAGTGACCGAGCATCCCTTGGCGGCGGCGGTGAAGCCGCTGGTCGACGCGATGGGCGCGGAAGTGCTGGAACCGGCGCAGGCCGCGGCCGACGACATCGTGCTGTCCTGGGACGGCGAGGACGTCCTCGCCGTACGGCTGCCCCAGCTGTCGGACTCCCTGGACCGCATCCTCGCGGCGATGGAGCGCCGGCACGGGGTGCCGCTGGCCGAGCTGGACCGCAAGGCCAAGCAGGAGGTCGTCCGGCTCCTGGAGGCGCGCGGCGCCTTCTCCGTGCGTCATGGAGTGGAGACGGTGGCCGGTGCACTGGGTGTCAGCCGCTTCACCGTCTACAACTACCTGAACAGGGAAAACGCCTCCAAGAACGCCTAGTTGATCAAGAATGGCCACAAGCCGTCGTCCGCATGTCGGGACGACGGCTTTTGTGTCACCGAGTTTTCAACAAAGTGTTGACGTCGTGTTGTCGAGGGCGTTAGCTATCCGCAGCCCGTCCGACGCACAGCGAAAAACAGCCACGGAGGCTTCCCGTGACTTCAGGTACGACACCGGGCCTCACCCGGTTCAACACCTCGGCGGACAGCGAGGCTCTCGCCGCGCTCCACGAGGTGTGCTCCAGCTCGGCGTGGGGGAGCAAGATCCTCGCCCAGCGCCCGTACACCACCGCCGAAGCCCTCTTCCTCGCCAGCGACGCCGCCATGGCCGAGCTGACCGCCGAGGACCTGGCCGAGGCGATGGCGGGCCACCCGCCGATCGGTCGTCCGAAGGAAGGGGATGCCACCTCCACCCGCGAGCAGAGCGGGATGGCCGGCTCCTCCGCCGAGCTCAAGGCCGAGATGCTCGAACTGAACCTGGCCTACCAGGACCGTTTCGGCCACGTCTTCCTCATCTGCGCCACCGGCAGGACCGGCGAGCAGATGCGCGACGCGGTCAAGGAGCGGATCGGCAACTCGCCCGAGCAGGAGCGGGAGATCGTCCGCGCCGAACTGGGCAAGATCAACCGCATCCGGCTCACCCGTCTCGTAGAGGAAGAGAGCGCCGCATGAGCACCGACACCACGGCCTCGGTGTCCACCCACATCCTGGACACCAGCATCGGACGCCCCGCGGAGGGCGTGGCGATCACCCTCGCCGCCCGCGCCGGCTCCGACGCCGCCTGGGTCGCGCTCGGCGGCTCGGCCACCGACGCCGACGGACGGTGCAAGGACCTTCCGGCCATGCCGGTCGGCACCACCCACGTACGCCTCGACTTCGAGACCGAGGCGTACTTCCTGAGCAAGCAGAACCAGCAAGCCGAGGCGCAGCAGGACGCCCCCGCGAATCGGGACAGCGGTCCGGCCGGTGCTTTCTTCCCGGAGGTGGCGATCACGTTCGCCGTCGAGCCGGGCGAGCACTACCACGTACCGCTGCTGCTCAACCCGTTCGGCTACTCCGTTTACCGAGGGAGCTAGCAGACATGCCCACGATTCTCGGCCAGAACCAGTACGGCAAAGCAGAGAACCGCGTCGTCAAGATCACGCGGGACGGCGCCACCCACCACATCAAGGACCTGAACGTCTCCGTCGCCCTCTCCGGCGACCTCAGCGACGTCCACCTCACCGGCTCCAACGCCAACTGCCTCCCCACCGACACGACGAAGAACACCGTCTTCGCGTTCGCCAAGGAGTACGGCATCGAGTCCGCCGAGCAGTTCGGCATCCACCTCGCCCGCCACTTCGTGACGAGCCAGGAGCCGATCAAGCGGGCCCGGATCCGGATCGAGGAGTACGCCTGGGAGCGCATCGCCTCCTCGGACGCCAACTCCAAGTTCATCGGCGCCGACGAGGTCAACCACTCCTTCGCCCGCAAGGGCCAGGAGACCCGCGTCACCCAGATCACCTACGACGGCGAGAAGTGGGAGGTCATCTCCGGCCTCAAGGACCTCGTCGTCATGAACTCCACCAACTCGGAGTTCTGGGGCTACATCAAGGACCAGTACACCACCCTCCAGGAGGCGTACGACCGCATCCTGGCAACCCAGGTGTCCGGCCGCTGGCGGTTCAACTGGACCGACGACGAGCAGCGCATGCCCAACTGGGAGCGGTCCTACGAGCAGACCAAGAAGCACATGCTCGAGGCGTTCGCGGAGACCTACTCGTACTCCCTCCAGCAGACGCTCTACCAGATGGCCACGCGGATCATCAACCACCGCGCGGAGATCGACGAGGTCCGCTTCTCGCTCCCCAACAAGCACCACTTCCTGGTGGACCTGGAGCCCTTCGGGCTCAAGAACGACAACGAGGTCTACTACGCCGCGGACCGCATGTACGGCCTCATCGAGGCCACGGTCCTGCGCGACGGCGCCGAGGCGCTCATCCCGGTCGACATGACCAACCTCTGAGTGGCACCACATCTCTGAGCGGCACTGAGTGAACCGGTCCCCGCCCGCCCGCAGTCGGGCGGGGACCGGCACCAGACCGGAGGGAACCCAGCATGGCACTGCCCGCACAGGGGCCGGCGACCGCCGAAGGCCCGTGTTCCACCCCGTCGACCACCGAGGCCCCTGCCCAGGCCGCCTGCCATCCGGTCGACGAGAAGCTCCCCGCCTCGCGGCTCGTCCCCGCGGCACTCCAGCACATCGCCGCCATGTACGCCGGCGTCGTCACCCCTCCGCTCATCATCGGCCAGGCCGTCGGCCTGGACGCGGCCGGGATGACCCGGCTCATCGCCGCCAGCCTCCTGATCGCCGGTCTCGCCACCATCCTGCAGACCCTCGGCATCCGGAACTTCGCCGGCAACCGGCTCCCGTTCGTCAACGCGGCCTCCTCCGCGGGCATCGCGCCCATGCTGGCCATCGCCGAGACGAGCGCCCCCGGACACCAACTCCCCGCCATCTACGGCGCGGTCATGGTCGCCGGCGTCTTCTGCCTCGCCGTCGGCCCCTTCTTCGGCCGGCTCCTGCGCTTCTTCCCGCCGCTCGTCACCGGCGTCGTCATCACCCTGATCGGCGTCACCCTGATGCCGGTGCCCGTCAGCTGGGCCCAGGGCGGCGACAAGACCGCCGCCGACTTCGGCGCCATGAAGTACCTCGCCCTCGCCGGCTTCACCCTGGTCGTCGTCCTGCTCTTCCAGCGCTTCGGCCGCGGCTTCGTCAAGCAGATCGCCCTGCTCCTCGGCCTGCTCATCGGCACCCTCGCCGCGATCCCCTTCGGCATGGCGGACTTCTCCGCCCTGCGCGAGGCGCCCGTCGCCGCCCTGCCCTCCCCCTTCGCCTTCGGCGCCCCCGAGTTCCAGCCCGCCGCGATCCTCTCCCTGTGCATCGTGATGCTGGTCCTCATGACCGAGTCCAGCGCCGGCATGCTCGCCCTCGGCGAGATCTGCGAGCGCCCCAGCGACGGGGGGACCATCACCCGGGGCCTGCGCACCGACGGCATCGCCACCCTGCTCGGCCCCGTCTTCGGCGGCTTCCCCACCTCCGCCTTCGCGCAGAACGTCGGCGTCGTCTCGCTCACCCGGGTCCGCTCCCGCTACGTGGTCGCCGTCGCCGGCGGCGCCCTCCTGGTGCTCGGCGCCTTTCCGGTCCTCGGCGCGGTCGTCTCCATGGTCCCGATGCCCGTCCTCGGCGGCGCCGGCATCGTCCTCTTCGGCTCGATCGCGGTCAGCGGCATCCGGACCCTCTCCGAGGCCGGCCTCGACGACAGCTCCAACATCATCCTGGTCGCCGTCGCGCTCGGCGCGGGCATCATCCCGCTCGCCGCTCCCACCTTCTACGCCGGCTTCCCCGCCTGGGCACAGACCGTGCTCGGCTCCGGCATCAGCGCGGGCGCGCTCGTCGCCGTCCTGCTGAACCTGTTCTTCCATCATCTCGGCACCCGGAGCCGTCAGACGGCCCCGGCACTCAAATCCTCCTAGGGTCCTGCCGTGCCCACCCCACCCATGAGGAATGAAGGAAGCACCGCCATGGCAGCACCTTCGGCAGCCCAGCGCATCGTCATCGAGAACGCGGCGATCGCCACCGTCGACGCGAACGACACCGAGTACGCCTCCGGGTACCTCGTCGTCGCCGACAACAGGATCGAGTCCCTCGGCGCCGGCAAGGCCCCCGAGAACCTGGAGAACGTGGTCCGGCGGATCGACGCCACCGGCCACCTGGTCACCCCCGGCCTGGTCAACACCCACCACCACTTCTACCAGTGGATCACCCGGGGCCTGGCCACCGACCACAACCTCTTCGACTGGCTGGTCGCGCTCTACCCGACCTGGGCCCGCATCGACGAGCAGATGGTGCGCGTCGCCGCCCAGGGCTCGCTCGCCATGATGGCCCGCGGCGGCGTCACCACCGCCATGGACCACCACTACGTCTTCCCGAAGGGCTCCGGCGACCTCTCCGGCGCCATCATCGGCGCCGCCTCCGAGATGGGCGTGCGCTTCACCCTGGCCCGCGGCTCCATGGACCGCAGCGAGAAGGACGGCGGCCTGCCGCCGGACTTCGCCGTCGAGACCACCGAGGGCGCGCTCGCCGCGACCGAGGAGACCGTCAAGAAGTTCCACGACGCCTCCTTCGACGCGATGACCCAGGTCGCCGTCGCCCCCTGCTCGCCCTTCTCCATCTCCACCGAGCTGCTCCGCGAGGGCGCCGCGCTCGGCCGCCGCCTCGGCGTGCGCATGCACACCCACGGCTCGGAGACCGTGGAGGAGGAGAAGTTCTGCCACGAGCTCTTCGGCATGGGCCCGACCGACTACTTCGAGTCGACCGGCTTCCTCGGCGAGGACGTGTGGATGGCGCACTGCGTCCACATGAACGACTCCGACATCGCCGCCTTCGCCCGCACGAAGACCGGTGTCGCCCACTGCCCGTCGTCGAACGCGCGCCTCGCCGCCGGCATCGCCCGCGTCCCCGACATGCTGAAGGCGGGCGTCCCGGTCGGCCTCGGCGTCGACGGCACCGCCTCCAACGAGTCCGGCGAGCTCCACACCGAGCTCCGCAACGCCCTCCTGATCAACCGCCTCGGCGCCCACCGCGAGGCCGCGCTCAACGCCCGCCAGGCCCTGCGCCTCGGCACCTACGGCGGCGCGCAGGTCCTCGGCCGGGCCGACAACATCGGCTCGCTGGAGGCCGGCAAGCTCGCCGACTTCGTCCTCTGGAAGATCGACGGCCTCGGCCACTCCTCGATCGCCGACCCGGTCACCGCCATCGTCTTCGGCGCGGCGGCCCCGGTCACCGCGTCCTTCGTCAACGGCAAGCAGATCGTCGAGAACAACCGGCTGCTCACCGTCGACGAGGACGCCATCGCGCGCGACGCGCGCACGGAGGCCCAGCGCCTGGCCCGCATCGCGGCCCAGGGCTGACCCTCCCCCCGGAGTCCGGTCGGGGGGGACGGCCCCCGACCGGTCGCCGCGGACCCGAGCGGGGTCCGCGGCAGCCCGACCGGGCGGCGCCGTACGCACCCGTCGTACGGCGCCGCCCGGGACGGCCACATCCGCCCGTCCCCCCACCGGGCGTCCCGTCCCCGCGCCGCACCCCTTCCTCCGGCGCACCGCACCGCCCCGCACCGAGCCGCACCTCCTGCACTTCGCACCGCATCGCACCACCTCCCTGACACCCGCGTCACCGCCGACGTGTACCCGACCGGAGGAACCGCCGTGGCCGACGAGCCCCAGGTTCGCAATGCACAAGACGCAGGCACCACCGACCCCGGAGACCGGACCAGGCATCCGGTCGACGAGACCCTGCCTCCTCTGAAGATGTTCACCAGCGGCCTCCAGCACGTGGCCGCCATGTACGCGGGCGTGGTGGCCCCGCCCCTGATCGTCGGAGCGGCCGTCGGCCTCTCCGGCACCGAACTGACCTTCCTGACCGGCGCCAGCCTCTTCACCGCCGGCCTCGCCACCTTTCTCCAGACCCTCGGCGTCTGGAAGATCGGCGCCAAGCTGCCCTTCGTCAACGGCGTCACCTTCGCGGGCGTGGCCCCGATGATCGCCATCATCGACACGACCGAGGACAAGGCCGACGCCCTGCCGATCATCTTCGGCGCGATCATCGTCGCCGGTCTGCTCGGCTTCCTCGCCGCGCCGTGGTTCTCCCGCCTCGTGCGCTTCTTCCCGCCGGTGGTCACCGGCACCGTCATCACCCTCATCGGCATCTCGCTGCTGCCGGTCGCCTTCGGCTGGGCACAAGGACCCAACCCGGCGGCGAAGGACTACGGTTCGGGCAAGTTCCTCGCCCTGGCCGCCGTCACCCTCGCGATCGTCCTGCTGCTGCGCCGCTTCACCCGCGGCTTCCTGAAGCAGATCGCGGTCCTCGTCGGCCTGGTCCTCGGCACCCTGATCGCCATACCCTTCGGCGTCACCGACTTCTCCCCGGTGACCGAGGCGGACGTCGTCGGCTTCCCGACCCCCTTCCACTTCGGCGCCCCGCAGTTCGCGCTCGCCGCGATCATCTCCATGTGCGTGGTCATGCTGGTCTCGATGACCGAGTCCACCGCCGACATGCTGGCCCTCGGCGAGATCGTCGAGCGGCCCGCCGACGAGAAGACCATCGCGGCCGGTCTGCGCGCCGACACCCTCGGCTCGGCGATCAGCCCGTTCTTCAACGGCTTCATGTGCAGCGCCTTCGCGCAGAACGTCGGCCTGGTCGCCATGACCCGGATCCGCAGCCGCTTCGTCGTCGCCTGCGGCGGCGGCATCCTGGTCCTGATGGGCCTCTCGCCGATGATGGCCTCGCTCATCTCGGTGGTGCCCCGCCCGGTCCTCGGCGGCGCCGGCGTCGTCCTCTTCGGCTCGGTCGCGGCCAGCGGCATCCAGACCCTGGTCAAGGCCGGCCTGGAGAAGGACAACAACGTCCTCATCGTCGCCGTCTCGCTGGCGGTCGGCATCATCCCGATCACCAAGCCGGACTTCTACCACGCCTTCCCGGAGACCGCGCAGATCATCCTGGACTCCGGCATCTCCACCGGCTGCGTCGCCGCCGTCCTGCTCAACGTGGTCTTCAACCACTTCGGCCGGCGCGCGGACGACGACGAGGTGACCGCGCCGATGGAACCGGGCGACGAGATCTCCGAGACCCGCACCGCCAAGGCGGCCCACGTCCACTAGCCACCGCGGGGCCCGCGCCACCCGCCCCGCCCGCCCCGGCCCCCGCGCACCGCGCGGGGCCCGGGGCGGCGGCGTGCCGTCCGGCGCCCTCACCGCGACTCCAGGGCGATCCGCCGGGCGCACTCGGGCGCAAGGGCCGGATACGCGGCGGCGATCGCCTCGTACTGCCTGCGCCGCAGCAGCCGCTCGGCCTCGCGGCGGCCCGTGTCGCCGTACAGCCCGTCGAGCAGCGTCTCGTACCGCGCCAGCGTCTGCCGCAGATAGCCCACCTGCCACCGCGCCGGCGCACCGGGGGAGGCCCCGCCGCCCCCGCCGCCCGCCCCGCACGCCGTCATCAGCCGCCGGTGGCGGGCCGCCCGCCGCTCCAGCTCGGCCGCCGGCAGCCTCGGCACCAGGAGCGGCTCGGCCCGGATCGCCGCGAGGACGGCCGCCCGCCGGCCCTCGGCCAGCGCCCCGACGGCGCCGCTCCGTCCCGACGCGGCCAGGGACGAGGAGGCCGCCACGAACTCGGGCGTCCGCTCCACGGCCTCCACCCGTGCCAGCAGGTACAGCCGCAGCGGCATGATCGCGTACCGCCGCGGATCGCGGCCCTGCACGTCCGGAAGCCCCAGCAGCTCCCGGATCATCACGTCGCTCCAGCCGCGCCGCCGCACCCCGGCCGGCGACACGTAGAGCCAACGGTCCGTCATGATCCCCCCACACCTCGACTACGGAGAGTAACGGTCCCAGTGAAGCGGACCCCACTGACAACGCCCCCTTGCCAACCGCCCGACTCGCGTGCGATATAGGTCTGGACCATTCCGACGGACGGAGGCCGGCCCGTGCAACGCCCGCTCGCCACAAGCCTGTTGACCGCACTCGCACTCATCGCCGCCACCGTCCTCACCGCCTGCTCCGGCGCCGGCCCGGCGGACTCCACCCCGCCCACCACCCCCACCGGCCTCACCGCGGCCTCCGGCAGCTCCACCACCGTCCACGTCATGTGGGAGGCCGCCACCGACGACCGGGCCGTCACCGGCTACCAGGTCCTCCAGGACGGCCGCCCGGTCAAGGACCTCCCCGCCACCACCCTCATGACCGACATCACCGGCCTCGCCCCCGGCAGCCGCCACACCTTCGCCGTCGTCGCCCGCGACGCCGCCGGCAACACCTCGCCCGCCGCCCCCGCCGTCGCCACCACCACCCTGCGCGCCACCACCGAGGACCGCGAACCCCCCACCGCCCCCCGCACGCTGCGCGCCACCCCCGACGGCACCACCGCCGCCGTCCTCACCTGGACCCCCGCCCGCGACGACACCCGCGTCACCGCCTACGACGTCCACCAGGCCGGCGTCCGCATCCACACCGCCCCCGGCACCGCCACCACCGCCCGCCTCACCGGCCTGCGCCCCGGCACCGCCTACTCCCTCACCCTGCGCGCCCGCGACGCCGCCGAGAACTCCTCCCCGGACAGCCCCCCGGCCGAGCTCACCACCGCCCCCGCCCCCGGCGCGCCCCCCAACACCTCCCCGCGCGCCCTCGCCGCCACCTCCGCCGACGGCGAGATCACCCTCACCTGGACCCCGCCGGAGACCGGAGGTCCCGTCACCCACCACGAACTCCACATCGACGGCCGCTTCGCCACCACCATCGTCTGGGGCGCCGCCCCGCCCGCCGGCCGCGCCACCTACACCTTCCCCGCCCAGGCGAAACCCGGCACCACCTACACCCTCACCCTCCGCGCCCGCCTCCCCGACGGCACCTGGGGCGACTTCTCCGCCCCACGGGCCGTCACCGTCCGCTGAGCCGCCCGTCGGTCGCGGGGCCGTCCCCCACCCGCCGGGGCGACGGGTCATAGGATCGTGTGATCAGGGCGGGGCGGTGGGCCGGCACGGCCGGGGCCATCGAGAGCGGACGACGAGGACCAGCGTGACGAACCCGATCGCCTCCGGCGGCGGCGAAGACCTGAAAGGGTTCGAGGCGATCCCGGCCCTGGACGCCGTCGCCCGCGCGTTCGGCCTGACCGCGCCTCGGGGCGCCGCCGCCGAGGAGCTCTGCGCACTCGTGGCCGCGGCCGGTGCGGACCACCGCCCCCTCGACCGCTGGCTCGCCCCCGGCGGCCCCGAGGCGGCCGAGGACGCGGCGGTACGCGTCACCGCCGACGCCCTCCGCGCCTTCCTCGCCCGCCGCGCCGAGGCCCTGGCGGCCCGGGAGCGGGCCGCCGCCGCGGCGGGCCCCCGCTGGACCGCGCTGCCCCCGGCCCTCACCGGGAAGCCGCCCGCAGACGAGCGGGCGCTCGCCGCGCTGCGTCCCGAGGGCCTCGGCCTCGCCCCGCTCACCCGCGCCCGGGCCGCCGACCTCGCCCAGTGGCTCTCCGGCCTCGCGGCCCGTCTGGAGAAGGCCGACGCGCACGCCTCCGCCCTCGCGGCACTCCTGGGCCGCGACGCGCCCCGGACCGTCCGGGAGGCCGAGGAGCTGGTCTCCCTCGCCGGCCTGGGCACGGGCCCCCACCGGGCGCCGGAGCACTGGCTCGACCCGGAGGCGCTGCCGCGGGTCCGCGCGGCCCGCGCCGAGCTCGCCGACGCCACCCGCCGTCTCGCCGAGACGGAGGCGGCCGCCACCGCCACCTTCCGCCCCGAGATCGTCACCCTTCCCGAACTCTCCGACGTCGCCCGCCGGCTGACCGAGGGAGCACGCGGCCTCGGCGGCGCGCTCTCGAGCGCCGTGCGCGCCGACCGCAAGATCATCAGCGCCTTCACCACCGCCGGGACCTGGCGCCGCGACCTGTACGACAAGCTGCCCCTGGCCCTCGCCTGGAGCGCCGCCCACGACCGGCTGCGCTCGCTCGTCCGCGTCCACGGCGCGCTGCTCGGCCGGTACGCGACGCCGGTGCTCGCCGACCCGACGGTCCTCGACGCAGCGCTCGGCCACGCCGAGGCACTCCACCGCCTCGCGCCCGACACTCTGGCCGACCCGCGGCGCCGCGGCCTCCTCGCCGGGCAGCTCGCCGACGGCCGCACCCCCGCCCCCGAACTGACCGGCCACGTCGCCGCGGTGCGGGACGCGCTGGCCGACTGGCGGGCGGTCCTGCGCGGGCCGCGGCTCGCGGACCGCGCGGAGGAGCTCGCCGGGCAGCCGCTCGGCCGGGCGGCCCGCTGGGCGGGCGCCCACCTGGCCCCGCTCGCCGCGGCCATGGAGCTCCTCGACGCCGTCGCGGCGGCCGGCCGGGGCGACGACGACCCCCCGCACGCCCCCACCCTGGAGGAGGCGCGGACCGTCCTCGACGCGGTACGCGAGGCCCGTCTGGCGACCGAGGCCCTTCACGCACGGGCCGGGGCCGACCGGCTGCTGCTCGGCCCCTGGTACCAGGGGCTCGACACCGAGCCGTCCGGGATCGGCGCACCCCTCCCCGACGCCGCCCCGGGGCAGGCGGCCGCCGGCGAACTCCTCGCCCGCGCCCGGGACCTCGCCGCCCGCGCCGACGGCCCCCACGCCGAGGACCGTCACCGCGAGCTCCTCGGCCGGTACGCACCCGATGCCGACCCCGGTACCGCCCCAGGCCCCGGCACCCTCGCCCTGCGGCAAGCCCTGGACATCGCCCGGACGGCGGAACGGCTCGCACCGGACGCCCTCGCGGACCCGGAGCGCCGGGCCCGCCTCGCCGGCCGTCTCGCCGACGGCCGCCCGGTGCCCCGCGACGCCCTGCGGCAGGCCGAGGAGATCCGCGCGGCGCTGTCGGACCGGCGGCGGGGCGCTCCGGGACGACGCCGGCGGACCCGTACCGGAGGAGCACGACCGAGGACCACCGGGGACGCCCGGGGCGACGGCCGCTCCGGCTGAGGAGGACGGCCCGGCACGGACGGAGGCCCGCCCCCGCCCGGGGGTGTCCCTCAGGCCGTTACCGGTGCCCCCGAACTACCCTGGAACCGTGGCCGAGACCGTTCTCACCAATACCGGGCTGGACAGGTTCCTGGAGCTGCTCGACGGCAGGCCGGAGCACCGTGACCCCGCGTTCCGCCGGGCCGCCGAGGTCGTCCTCGGCCTCCTCTCGCTGCGCGGCGCCGACCGGGCCGGCGGGCTGCCCGAGCCCACGCCGGAGCTGGTGCGGCGCCTCCTCGTCGAGGACCTGCCCGCCTTCGTCCACGTCGCCCCCGGCGAGCTGGCCGGCTACCGGGCGGTCGTCGGCGAGCTCGCCGGGCGGTTCGACGACGGGCTGCGCGAGCGGATCGCGGCCGTCGTCGAGGAGAGCGCCGGGGACTTCGAGCGCGCCATGGCCGACCCCGGGAACCTCACCTGGTACCGGTGGTACGCCTCGCTGCTGCGGACCGTCGGCACCGACCTCGCGGACGCCGAGGACGTACGGCGGCGGATCGGCGCCCTCGACGGCGCGCCGCTGCCCGACGGGGTCCTCCGCGCCGACCTCATGGGCCGTACCGCGCTCGCGGACACCGTGCTCGCCGAGGCCGTCGCCCGCGCCTACGTCCGGGACGCCGAGGAGCCGTCCGCCGCCGGGCCGCTCCTCACGGACCACGCCGTGGCCGAGGGCGTCGGCCGGGTCGCCGCCGCGCTCCTCGACCGCTGGACCGCGGCCGGCCTCGCCGACCAGCTCGCCGGCGCCTACGCCCGCTTCGCGCCCGGCCCCGACGACTTCCCGCACCTCGTCCTCGCCGACGCCCTCCTCGACGAGCACATGGACTACTACGGCGACCCCTCGATCCCCGTCCCGCCGCCCGTCGCCGCCGAGCCGGTCGCCGGGCCCGCGGCGGCGGACGACGTCGAGCGGGACGCCGACGCCCTGCTCGGCGCCGTCGAGGAGCTGGCCGAGGAGGAGCACGAGCCCTACGGCGGCGAGGCCCCGCACCTGCTGTACGCGCTCTACCAGCGCGGCTGCGCCGCCGACTCGGTCGCCCGGCGCGCCGCCGAGTACGAGGACTGGACCGTCGACCCGGCCCTGGAGGACGTCCCCGTCACCGTCCCGGAGGGCGCCACCGGCGCCTACGTCACCCCGCCCGTGCCCGAGCTGGTCCGGCTGCTCGGTTCCACCGGACTCGGCGAGGACGACCGGGCCCGCCTGGAGCGCCCCGCCCGCGAACTCGCCGCCGTCGCCGACCGGCTGGCCGCCACCGGCCTCGTGCTGCGCTCCGGCGACGCCTTCGGACTCACCCCGCGCGGCGCCGCCACCGTCCGCTACCTCCTCCGGGCCCGCCGGGTCGCCGCGCCCACGACGGCCGAGGCGGTCGCCTGGCCGGCCGCGGAGCTGGTGGCCGCCGCCGCGCGGTGGCCGCACGCGCCCGCCGCGCGCGTGCTCGCCGCGTGGCTGCACGCCCGCGGGGACACCGCCGACGCCTGGACGGAGCTGCTGGCCGCGCTGGGCTCCGTCCACGCCCACGCCGCCGAAGGGGCCGACGTGCGCGCCCTGTTCGGGCTCCTCGACACCGCCACCGCTCCGCCCGGCGCGCTGCGCGGCGCGCTCCGGGACCCGGTGGTCGGCGCCCACGCGCTGGACGCGCTGCGCGCCCGCGGCGAGGAGGCCGACCCGGTGCAGGTGCCGGCCTCCGCCCGCGCCCTGCACCTGCTGGACCGGCTGCCCGGGAAGAAGGGACCGCTGGAGTCCCGGCGGGCCGCCTTCGACGCGGCGGCCGCCGAGTGGCCGGGCGGCTCGGCCGCCCTCGTCCGGATGATGGCCGAGGCCGACCGGCACGGCACGGAACGCGTCCTCGGCCCGCTGGGCATCAGGCTGCCGTGAGGTGCGTCAGCCCGTCGTGAGGTACATCCCCGAGGGGCCCGCGCCCGCCGTGTTCCGGCAGGCGCGGTGGCCCGACGGGACGGCGTGGATCAGCGCCAGGCAGCGCCCGAGGGCCTGCTGGCCGTACGCGTTGGGGTGCATGGACTCCTGGACGAGCCCCTGGGTGGACTGGCTGTCGATCCACCGCGCCCACTCGCTGGACGCCCCCGACGGCGGCAGGGACGCCGTCACCTGACGGCTGGCCTTCGCGCACACCTCGCGCCCCTGGAGGGCGCCTTGCAGGTCGAGGAACTGCGCGCCCTTCGCCACGGCGACCTGCCGCAGCCGCCCGGAGAGCTGCGGGACGAGGGAGTCCCGCGCCCAGTCGGAGTCCTTGTTCCAGAACGGGCAGCCGCCGGTGTTCGTGCGCGACCAGCCGCTCTCGGAGTAGCGGTTCTCGGCGGCGCGGGGGAGCGGCGAGGGGTAGGACTGGAGCACGATCCGGTAGTCGGAGGCCGTGTAGCCCGCGCCGGTCATGACCGCGCGGACCTCGTCGACGGCCTTGCCGACCGAGGCCATCACGGCGTCGATCCGGGCGTCGACCTCGGCCTGCTGGTCGTCGTGGCAGTAGGAGTACCAGACGATGTAGTCGGTGGCGCAGGTGGTGATGATGTCGGCGAAGCCGAGGTCGTTGCCGCCGATCGACAGGGCGATGAGCTCCACGTCGTGGGAGGCGGCGACGGCGGCCAGCCGGTCGGCCTGGGGGGCCTCTCCCTTGTACGCCCGGCCGCCCTGGGCGGCGCGGAAGACGTTCTCGGTGGTCGCCCCGGAGCAGGCCAGGTTGATCAGGGAGCTCGCGACCGGTCCGGCGCTCCTGACCTCGGAGACGTCCGAGCGGTGGCAGCCGCCGGCGGTGGAGCCGTACACCCGGGAGGGGTCGTGGCCGCTGCCCGTCCAGGCGCGGTCGGTGCCGTCGCGGCCGCCGGTGTTCGTGAGGCTGTTGCCGAGCCAGCGGCCGGCCTCGCCGGAGATGTAGCTGTCGCCCATGGCGACGACGGCGGTGGGGCCGCTGCCGGGGGACGCCTGGGCGGCGGGGGCGGCGGCGGTGGCCAGTCCGGCGGCGGTACACAGTGCCAGGAGTGCGCGCAGCGCGCGGTGGGGGGGCGAGGGCATGGCTGTGTGCTCCTGCGGTACGCGGTGACGTGGGGGACAGCCGCCGGCCGGTGGCATGGCGGAATCTCGCACGCGCCGACTTGTTACCGCTAGGTAGCCGCATGTCTCGGTTGCGTCACTTCCCCTGTGACACGACAGGGCCCGGGCCCCGGAGCTGTGCGTTCACCGGGGGGCCGGGCCCTGTACGGGGGTGCGTCGGAGATCAGCCGACGAGCTGCTCGTACGCGGGGAGGGTGAGGAAGTCCGCGTAGTCCGCGTCGAGGGAGACGTGGAGGAGGAGGTCGTGGGCCTGCTGCCACTTGCCGGCCGCGAAGGCCTCGTCGCCGATGTCGGCGCGGAGGGCGGCGAGTTCCTCGGCGGCGACCTCTCGGGCCAGTTCCGGGGTGGCCTTCACCGTTTCCCCGGCGTGCTCGAACTCGACCCCGGCGTTGATCCACTGCCAGATCTGCGAGCGGGAGATCTCGGCGGTGGCCGCGTCCTCCATCAGGTTGAAGATGGCGACGGCGCCGAGACCGCGCAGCCACGCCTCGATGTAGCGGATGCCGACCTGGATCGCGTTGCGCAGGCCCTCGTAGGTGGGCCTGGCGTCGAGCGAGTCGATGGCGATGAGGTCGCCGGGCGCCACGGAGACGTCCTCGCGGAGGCGGTCCTTCTGGTTCGGCCTGTCGCCCAGGACGGCGTCGAAGGAGGCCATGGCGATCGGGACCAGGTCGGGGTGGGCGACCCAGGAGCCGTCGAAGCCGTCGCCGGCCTCGCGGTCCTTGTCGGCCTTGACCTTCTCGAAGGCGACCTTGTTGACCTCGGCGTCCTTGCGGGACGGGATGAAGGCCGCCATGCCGCCGATCGCGTGCGCGCCGCGCTTGTGGCAGGTGCGGACGAGGAGTTCGGTGTACGCGCGCATGAACGGGGCCGTCATCGTGACCGCGTTGCGGTCCGGGAGGACGAACTTCCGCCCGCCGTCACGGAAGTTCTTGACGATGGAGAAGAGGTAGTCCCAGCGGCCCGCGTTGAGGCCGGCGGCGTGGTCGCGGAGCTCGTAGAGGATCTCCTCCATCTCGTAAGCGGCCGTGATCGTCTCGATGAGGACGGTGGCGCGGACGGTGCCCTGCGGGATGCCGACGTAGTCCTGGGCGAAGACGAAGATGTCGTTCCAGAGGCGGGCCTCCAGGTGCGACTCGGTCTTCGGCAGGTAGAAGTACGGGCCCTTGCCGAGGTCGATCAGGCGCCGCGCGTTGTGGAAGAAGTACAGGCCGAAGTCGACGAGCGCGCCGGGCACCGGGCGTCCCTCGAAGGCGAGGTGACGCTCCTCCAGGTGCCAGCCGCGCGGCCGCATGACGACGGTGGCGAGCTCCTCGGCGGGCCGCAGGGCGTACGACTTGCCGGTGCGGGCGTCGGTGAAGTCGATGTTCCGGGTGTAGGCGTCGATCAGGTTGACCTGGCCGAGGACCACGTTCTCCCAGGTGGGGGCCGAGGCGTCCTCGAAGTCCGCGAGCCACACCTTCGCGCCGGAGTTGAGCGCGTTGATCGTCATCTTGCGGTCGGTCGGACCGGTGATCTCGACGCGGCGGTCGTTCAGGGCCGCCGGGGCCGGCGCGACCTTCCAGGAGTCGTCGGCGCGGATCGCCGCGGTCTCCGGCAGGAAGTCGAGGGTGGAGGTGCGGGCGATCTCGGCGCGGCGCTCGGCGCGGCGGGCGAGCAGCTCGTCCCGGCGCGGGGTGAAGCGGCGGTGGAGCTCGGCGACGAAGGCGAGGGCCGCCTCCGTCAGCACCTCCTCCTGGCGCGGCAGGGGCTCGGCGTCGACGACGACCAGGGGGGACGGCGCTGGTGCGGACATGAACTGTCACTTCCTTCAGCGGACTACGGGCGGTGCCTGGCGGCCGCCGGGCGTCACGGACGGCACGGAGTGCCGCGATGCCGAGATACGGCCGCGAGCGCCCTCGCAAGGGGTGAGGCGCTTCTATGCAGTGGATATTAGTTTCCTCATGGTGGAAGTTCAATCGTTTGTTGATGTCGAGATTCTTCGGGTCGACAGATCATGGCTCCGGGTGCCAGCCCCCTCACTCCAGGTGCCCGCCCCGGGTCCCCTTCACCCGTCGAGCCGGTACAGATCCGCCTCCGTGTCGATGTCGAAGGGCTCCGCCACGTCCCCGCACTCCACCAGCGCCACCGCCTCCCGGTGCGCCGCCAGGTACGCCCGCGCGCCCCGGTCGCCCTCCGCGCCCGCCGCGATCCCGGCCCACCGGTCCGCCCCGAACAGCACCGGATGCCCCCGCTTCCCGTCGTACGAGGCCGCCGCCAGCGCGTCCCGCCCCCGGTACGCCCCCCGCACCCTCGCCACCGCCGCCGCGCCGATCCCCGGCTGGTCCACCAGCGACACCAGCGCCGCGTCCACCCCGCGCGGATCCGCCGCCAGCGAGGCGAGTCCCACCCGCAGCGAGGAACCCATCCCGTCGGCCCACTCCGGGTTCTCCACCACCACGCACCCCGCCAGTCCGGCCCGCTCCCGGACGAGCTCCGCCGAGGCGCCGAGCACCACGTGCACCACCGGGCAGCCGCCCTCGCGCAGCACCCGCACCGCGTTCTCGACCAGCGGCCGGCCCCGGTACGGCAGCAGCGCCTTCGGCCGCCCGCCGAGCCGGCGGCCGCCTCCGGCCGCGAGCAGCAGCCCGGCGACGACGGGCGTCCTCCGGGTCTCAGGAGTCAGGGGAGTCGTGGGAGTCATGGGAGTCATGGAGGACTGCATACCGCATGACACGGAATGACACGGTCGCATGAATGCGCCGCACCGCCTCTTCCCCGCCGGGCGGCCGGGGAGTTAACTGTCCGCACTCCGGGCGCCCGACCGCCGTCCCGGGGCACCTGGACGGACGTCTCGGCGTGGGGGGAGACCGTGGTGCGGAGCGTGGGGCAGAGGCGAGTGACCGGCGAGGCAGTGGACCCGAGGGTGGCCGGACTGCGGTCCGCCGTGGCCCGGCTCCGGCGCGAACTGGCCGGACACCGGGTGGACTTCGCCGACCGCGAGATCGCCGAGGACGAACTCGCCGCGCTCGACGCCATGGCCGCCGGCGGCACCCCCGAGGTGTGGCGGCTGCGCCGCAGCCTGCTCCTCGTGGCCGGCTCGCTCGGCTCCGTCAGCGCCCTCTCCCAGGCGCTCACCGGCGTCCGCAACGCCGTCGAGCTGTTCGGCCCGCCCGGCCCGCCGTCCCCGCGCTGACCGGCGCGCGCGAGCCGGCGGGCGTACGCGCTACCGCCGGATCAGCCGCCGCTCGCGGGCCGCCGCCACCGCCGCCGTCCGCGAGTCCACGCCCAGCTTCGCGAAGACGTGCACCAGATGGGACTTCACCGTCGCCTGGCTGAGGAACAGCACCTTGCTGATCTGCTGGTTCGACAGCCCCTCGCCGACCAGCTGGAGCACCTCCAGCTCCCGCTTCGTCAGCGCCTCCGCCGGCGTCCGCATCCGGTCCATCAGCCGGTGCGCCACCGCCGGGGCCAGCGCCGACTGGCCGGCCGCCGCCGTCCGCACCGCCGCCGCCAGCTCCTCCGGCGGCGCGTCCTTCAGCAGATAGCCCGAGGCCCCGGCCTCCACCGCCGCCAGGATGTCGGCGTCCGTGTCGTACGTCGTCAGCACCAGCACCCGCGGCCCGCCCGGCACGGCCGCGATCGCCGCCGTCGCCTCCGAACCGTGCATGCCCGCGCCGAACTGGAGGTCCATCAGGACCACGTCCACGCCCCCGGCCGCCGCGAGCGCCACCGCCCGCTCCGCCGTCGCCGCCTCGCCGACCACCGTGAAGTCCGGCTCGGTGTCGAGCACGGCGCGCAGCCCCGCCCGGACCACCGGGTGGTCGTCGGCGAGGAGAAGTCGGACGGTCACGCGGCGGCTCCGGCGGGGAGGGGGAGGGAGACGGCGACGGCGGTGCCCTGGCCGGGGCCCGACTCGACCGTGAACGTGCCGCCCAGCGACTCCGCCCGCGAGCGCATCGCCGGAAGCCCGAAACCGCCGTCCGAGGACGGGCGCACGGAGGCCGGGTCGAAGCCCCGGCCGTCGTCGACCACGTCCAGGGTCACCGACGCGTCCATGAACGACAAGGTGATCTCCGCCCGGGACGCCGAGGCGTGCCGCACCGTGTTCCCCAGCGCCGACTGCGCGATCCGCAGCAGCGCCACCTCGTACGGCGTCGGCAGCTCCACCGGCGTCCCGCTCACCGAGAACCGCACCCGCGGTC
The DNA here is from genome assembly GCF_014649855.1 of Streptomyces roseolus. Lineage (GTDB taxonomy): Bacteria > Actinomycetota > Actinomycetes > Streptomycetales > Streptomycetaceae > Streptomyces > Streptomyces roseolus. The sequence continues at coordinate 63,644 of NZ_BMTV01000005.1, forward strand.
CCGCGCCCGGCTCGCACAGCCGTTCCAGGGCCGCCGCCAGCGAACCCCGCTCCAGATCCGGCGGCGTCAGCGCCCGCACGAAACGGCGCGCCTCCGCGAGGTTCTCCTGCGCCGCCCGCCGCGCCCGGTCGATGTGTCCGGCCGCCGGGGACCCCTCCGGCAGCGCCCGCTCCGCCGCCCGCAGCAGCAGCTGGATCGACGACAGCCCCTGCGCCAGCGTGTCGTGGATCTCCCGGGCCAGCCGCTCCCGCTCGGCCAGCGTCCCCGCGTGCCGCTCCGCCGCCGCCAGCTCCGCCCGGGTCGTGATCAGCTCCTCGATCAGGTGCCGCCGCCCCTCGCTCTCCCGGTACAGCGCCTGGTAGCCGAGGACCGTCGCCACCGCCACCGCGGCGCCCAGCAACGGCCCGATGAAGACCCCGGGGTTCAGGGCCGCGCCGTGACCCACGTACGAGAGGACCGCCGCGCCCGCCGTCAGCGCCACCGCCGGCAGCGCCCAGCGGGCCGGCAGCAGGTGCAGCTGCAGGAAGTACAGCGGGAACGCCAGCCACAGCGCGTCCGGCGTCGCGCACAGCAGCGCCAGCCAGGACAGCGCGAGGACCGCGAGCCAGCCGGCCGCCGCCCGCTGCGAGCGCCGTACGGAGGGGAGCCAGGCCCCGGCCGCGTACACGGCGCCCGTGACGGCCGCCAGGACCGTGCCCGCGGTCGAGCGGTCGCGCACCGCCGCCAGGACGAGGAGCCCCGCCACCAGCAGGTGCAGACAGAGCCGGAGGGCGCGGAGGACGGGGGTCAGACTGCGTGGATCCATGACCCCACCAGCGTAGACAGCGGCGGGGGCCACCGGGTCAACCAAAAGTTTGATGGGGGAGCCATCCGTGGCGCGATGCCCGCGACCGGGCGCGGGCACCAGGCTGGGTCCCATGTTCGTGGCATGGAGAGACCTGAGATTCGCCAAGGGGCGGTTCGCCCTCATGGGCGCGGTGATCGTGCTGATCACCCTGCTCGTGGGGCTCCTTTCCGGGCTGACGGCCGGACTCGCGCGGGAGAACGTCTCCGCGATCACCGGCCTGCCCGCCGACCGTGTCGCCTTCGCCGCCCCGCCCGCCGGGCAGTCGGTCTCCTTCACCAACTCGACGGTGACGGAGGAGCAGTGGACCGGCTGGGCGCGGCGGCCCGGAGTGACCGCGGCGGCACCGCTCGGCATCCGGACCCTCAACGCGGTCGCGGGCGAGCGGACCGCCGCCGTCTCCGCCTTCGGCACCCGGCCCGGCGACGGGCTCGCGCCCGGCGCCGTGGCGCCCGGCGAGGCCGTCCTGTCCGGGTCGGCGGCGGAGGAACTGGACGCGCGCCCCGGGGACACGGTCCGGCTCGGTCCGCTGGAGGCCCGCGTCTCGGCGGTCGCGGGCGACGCCTCGTACAGCCACACGCCCGTCGTCTGGACCTCCCTCGACGACTGGCAGGAGCTCGGGCAGGGCGGCACGACGGCGGGGGAGCGGGCGACGGTCGTCGTGCTGCGCGGCGACGGCGCCGACTGGGCGGCCGGCGACGCGGCGGCCGGCACGGAGGCGCGGACCGTCGACGGCGCGCTCACCGCCATAGGGTCCTACCAGGCCGAGAACGGCTCCCTCCAGCTCATGCGCGGCTTCCTCTTCGCGATCTCCGCGCTGGTCATAGGGGCCTTCTTCACGGTGTGGACCATCCAGCGCAGCGGTGACGTCGCCGTCCTGAAGGCGCTCGGCGCCTCCACCCCGTACCTGCTGCGCGACGCGCTCGGCCAGGCGGTGCTGATGCTGGTGGCGGGCACCCTGCTCGGCACCGGCCTCGCCCTCGGCATCGGCGCGCTGGTCTCCGGCGGCGACGTCCCCTTCGTCCTCTCGCCGCTGACCGTCCTCGGCCCGGCCGGCGTGATCATCGTGCTCGGCGCGATCGGCTCCGCCCTGTCCATCCGGCGGATCACCGCCGTCGACCCCCTCACCGCGCTCGGGAGCGTCCGATGAGCCTCGCCCTCGATGCCGTGACCCTGACCTACCCGGACGGCGACGGGCGGCTCACCGCCCTCGACGAGGTCTCCCTCACCGTCCCGGCCGGCCGCCTCACGGCCGTCGTCGGCCCCTCCGGGTCCGGCAAGTCCAGCCTGCTCGCCGTCGCCGCGACCCTCGTCGCCCCCGACCGGGGCCGGGTCGTCGTCGCGGGCACGGACACGGCAGGACTCGACGCGGCCGCGCGGGCGGAGCTCCGCCGCACCTCCATCGGGATCGTCTTCCAGCAGCCGAACCTGCTGCCCTCGCTGACGGCGGTCGAACAGCTCCAGGTCATGGCGCACCTGTCCGGACGCCCGCCGGCCTCGGTACGCGAACGGGCCATGGAACTCCTCGACGCGGTCGGCCTCGCGGACCGCGCCGCCCGCCGCCCCCACCAGCTCTCCGGCGGGCAGCGCCAGCGCGTCAACATCGCACGGGCCCTGATGAACGAGCCGGCGCTGCTGCTGGTCGACGAACCCACGAGCGCGCTGGACCACGAGCGGGGGGCGGCGGTCGTGGCACTGCTCGCCACGCTGACCCGCGACCGGGGCACGGCGACGGTCCTGGTGACCCACGACCGGGCCCACCTGTCCGTCGCCGACACGGTGACGACGGTCCAGGACGGCCGCCTGACCGTGGCCGGCCGGGCCTGACGCGCCCCCGTGCGGGCATGCGTCCCGTCGTGGGCGATCGCCCACGACGGGACGGCGGCGGCGTTACGCCTGGCCGTTGCCCGTGGTGTTGGCGAGGGCCGTGGAGAGTTCGCGGGCCACCTGCTGGAGGATGGGCACGATCCTCTCCGTCGCCGCCTCGGTGACCCGGCCCGCCGGGCCCGAGATGGAGATCGCCGCCGCCGTGGGCGAGTCGGGGACCGAGACCGCGAGGCAGCGGACCCCTATCTCCTGCTCGTTGTCGTCGACGGCGTACCCCGTCTCCCGCACGTCCGCGAGCGCCGCGAGGAAGCCGTCCGCCGTGGTGATGGTCTTCTCGGTCGCCGCCGGCATGCCGGTGCGGGCGAGCAGCGCCCGCACCTCCTCGTCCGGCGTGTGCGCGAGGAGCGCCTTGCCGACACCGGTGGAGTGCGGCAGCACCCGCCGTCCGACCTCGGTGAACATGCGCATGGAGTGCTTGGACGGCACCTGCGCGACGTACACGATCTCGTCGCCGTCGAGGAGCGCCATGTTCGCCGTCTCGCCGGTCTCCTCGACGAGCCGCGCCAGGTAGGGCCGGGCCCAGGTGCCGAGGAGGCGGGAGGCGGACTCGCCGAGGCGGATGAGCCGGGGGCCGAGCGCGTACCGCCGGTTCGGCTGCTGGCGGACGTAGCCGCAGGCGACCAGGGTGCGCATCAGGCGGTGGATGGTCGGCAGCGGAAGCCCGCTGCTCGCGGACAGCTCGCTGAGCCCGACCTCGCCCCCCGCGTCGGCCATCCGTTCCAGAAGGTCGAAGGCGCGCTCGAGGGACTGGACGCCCCCGCTCGTGGCGGGCTTGGCGGCGTCGGTGGTGCTGGCGCTGGACGTCGGCACGTCAACGGTCCTTTCGGGGCAGGCGGGCAAGTCAGCAGCCTACCGGGCCGCCGGGCCGGGCACAGTGTGCGGGGCCCGGCGAACCGGCCGGTCAGCGGGGTGTTTGTCCGTTGTCTGCGGCTGCTCGGCGTGGGTCTGGACCACCCCGCCTGTGCGGAGCTACCTTCTACTGTACGAAATATTGATTCCACTTTGTGGAAACATCTAAGTGGGTGCGGCCGGGCGCGACCCACGGGGGCCCACTCTTGACGACATGTCGTCCCGGCCGCACACTCCTTCAACAGTTCGTTGAATTCCTGCTTCCCGGAAGCGGAACGGAAAGGGGCATGGTGGACGTCAACCTGGTACTGCGCTCGACTCGGGTGATCACCCCGGAGGGCACACGGCCGGCGGCCATCGCCGTCTCGGGCGGAACGATCGCGGCGGTCCTGCCGTACGACGCCGAGGTGCCCGCCGGAGCTGTCCTGGAGGACGTCGGCGACGACGTCGTCCTCCCCGGCCTCGTCGACTCCCACGTCCATGTGAACGACCCCGGCCGCACCGAGTGGGAAGGCTTCTGGACCGCCACCCGCGCGGCCGCCGCCGGTGGCATCACCACCATCGTCGACATGCCGCTCAACTCGCTGCCGCCGACCACCACGGTCGAGAACCTGCGCGTCAAGCAGGACGTCGCCCGCCCCAAGGCCCACGTCGACGTCGGCTTCTGGGGCGGCGCCCTGCCCGACAACGTCAAGGACCTCCGCCCCCTGCACGACGCCGGCGTCTACGGCTTCAAGTGCTTCCTGTCGCCCTCCGGTGTCGAGGAGTTCCCCGAGCTCGACCAGGAGCAGCTGGCCCGCTCCCTCGCCGAGATCGCCGGCTTCGACGGGCTGATGATCGTCCACGCCGAGGACCCCCACCACCTCGCCGCCGCCCCGCAGAAGTCCTCGTCCCAGTACGCCGACTTCCTCGCCTCCCGGCCCCGCGACGCCGAGAACACCGCGATCACGAACCTCATCGACCAGGCCCGCCGCCTCGGCGCCCGCGTCCACGTCCTCCACCTCTCCTCCTCCGACGCGCTGCCGCTCATCGCCGCCGCCAAGGCCGAGGGCGTCAAGGTCAGCGTCGAGTCCTGCCCCCACTTCCTCACCCTCACCGCCGAGGAGATCCCGGACGGGGCCACCGAGTTCAAGTGCTGCCCGCCCATCCGCGAGGCCGTCAACCAGGACGCGCTGTGGCAGGGACTCGCCGACGGCGTCATCGACTGCATCGTCTCCGACCACTCGCCGTCCACCGCCGACCTCAAGACGCCGGACTTCTCCTCCGCCTGGGGCGGCATCTCCTCCCTCCAGCTCGGCCTGCCCGCCATCTGGACCGAGGCCCGCCGCCGCGGCTTCGACCTCACCGACGTCGTCCGCTGGATGTCCGAGGGCCCCGCCCGCCTCGCCGGCCTCGACCGCAAGGGCGCCATCGAGGCCGGGCGCGACGCCGACTTCGCCGTCCTCGACCCCGACGCGACCTTCACCGTCGACCCGGCCGAGCTCCAGCACCGCAACCGCATCACCGCCTACGCCGGCAAGACCCTCCACGGCGTCGTCAAGTCCACCTGGCTCCACGGCCGCAGGATCAACGACGGCGGCACCCTGGCCGAGCCCTCCGGCCGTCTCCTCGAAAGGAACAACTGACCCGTGACCGGCATACCCTCCTTCACCGGCGACGCCAGCCCCTACGGCGGCGGTGACCCGTACGCCGACTACCGCACGGCCGAGTTCCCCTTCACGCAGTACGCGGACCTCGCCGACCGCCGCCTCGGCGCCGGCGTCATCGCCGCGAACGACGAGTTCTTCGCCGAGCGCGAGAACCTCCTCAAGCCCGAGGCCGCCGAGTTCGACCCCGAGCACTTCGGCCACAAGGGCAAGATCATGGACGGCTGGGAGACCCGCCGCCGGCGCGGCGTCTCCGCCGCCGAACCGCACCCCACCGCCGAGGACCACGACTGGGCCCTCGTCCGGCTCGGCGCCCCCGGCGTCATCCGCGGCATCGTCGTCGACACCGCCCACTTCCGCGGCAACTACCCGCAGGCCGTCTCCGTCGAGGCCACCTCCGTACCCGGCTCGCCCTCGCCCGAGGACCTCCTCGCCGACGACGTGAAGTGGACCACCCTCGTCCCGCGCACCGCCATCGGCGGCCACGCCGCCAACGGCTTCGCCGTCGACGTCGAACAGCGCTTCACCCACCTCCGCGTCAACCAGCACCCCGACGGCGGCATCGCCCGCCTCCGCGTGTACGGCGAGGTCGCCCCCGACCCGGCGTGGCTGAACGTCCTCGGCACCTTCGACCTCGCCGCCCTGGAGAACGGCGGCCGGGTCGAGGACGCCTCCGACCGCTTCTACTCGCCGGCCACCAACACCATCCAGCCCGGCCGCTCCCGCAAGATGGACGACGGCTGGGAGACCCGCCGCCGCCGCGACAAGGGCAACGACTGGATCCGCTACTCCCTCGTCGCCGAGTCCGCGATCCGCGCCGTCGAGATCGACACCGCGTACCTCAAGGGCAACAGCGCCGGCTGGGCCGCGCTCTCCGTCGCCGCCGAAGGCTCCGAGGACTGGACCGAGATCCTGCCCCGGACCCGCCTCCAGCCCGACACCAACCACCGCTTCGTCCTCGACACCCCGGCGGTCGGCTCCCGCGTGCGCATCGACATCTACCCGGACGGCGGCATCTCCCGCCTCCGCCTCTACGGCTCCCTCACCGAGGCGGGCACCACCCGCCTCACCGCCCGCCACCAGGAACTCGGCGGCTGACCGGGCCCGTACGACCCCGGGGGCCGAGCCGGCCGACACCGACCGGCCCCCGGCAAGAACTGGGCGGGCACGACACCCCGCCCGGCCCGCGAGGGCGCACCGACCCGACAGCACCGGTGCGCCCTCGCGAACCCCTTTCTCGCGGCTCGGTTCGCCTCCGGGCGCTGAAAGCCGGGCTCACGGCCCCGACCGTGCCCGGCCCGTTCGTTCCTCCCGGGCCCGCGCGCGCTCGGGGCCGTTCCCCCGGCGCGCCCCCTTCGGCTCACGCGCCGGTCCCGCCCGTCGGGTCGGGCCCGTCGCGCGTCGTTCCGCGTCAGGCCGCGTGGCCGCCGTCCACCGAAAGTTCGGCGCCCGTGACGTAGCGGGTCTCCGGGCCCGCCAGGTAGGCGACGGCGGCGGCGATCTCGTCCGGGGTGCCGAAGCGGCCCACGGCCGTCAGGGCCGTCTGGCCGGCCGCGTACGGGCCGTCCGCCGGGTTGAGGTCGGTGTCGACCGGACCCGGGTGGACGAGGTTCGCGGTGATGCCGCGGGCGCCCAGTTCCCGGGCCAGGGCCCGGTTCAGGCCCACCAGGGCCGACTTGCTCAGGGTGTACAGCGTGCCGCCGGGGCCGGCGACCCGCTGGGTCATGCAGGTGCCGATCGTGATGATGCGGCCGCCGTCCGGGAGGCGTTCCGCCGCCGCCTGGGAGGCGAGGAAGGTCGCCCGGACGTTCACCGCGAGCACCCGGTCGACGTCCGCGAGCGTCAGCTCGGCCAGCGGGCCGAGGACGCCGACGCCGACGTTGTTCACGAGGACGTCCAGGCGGCCGAGGCCGTCCGCCGCCCGGTGCACCGCCCCCGCCGCGTCCCCCGGGTCCGCCGCGTCGGCGCGCAGCGGCAGCGCCCGGCGGCCGGTCGCCTCGATGCGGGCCGCGACCTCCTCCGCCGCCGCCTCGTCCCGTACGTAGGTGAAGGCCACGTCCGCGCCCTCCCGGGCGAGCCGGACCGCCGTCGCCGCGCCGATCCCGCGGCTGCCGCCCGTCACCAGTGCCGCCGTCCCGTCCATCCTCGTCGTGGACATCGTTCCGTCGCCTCCTCGATCGTCACAACCGGTTGCGGACTCAAGGAAACCCGGGGCGGGACGCCCGCACCGGCGGCCATCGGACGCCGTCCTCGGCGGCGCGGCGCGGACCGATGAGTTTCGGATCCGCGCCCGGTCGATACGCATGGGGCACGACGTCCCCGCACTCCCGAAAGGCGACCGCCATGGCCACTCTCAGCCTGACCCAGTTCCTCACCCTCGACGGCGTGTACCAGGCCCCCGGCGGCCCCGACGAGGACCGCAGCGGCGGCTTCGAGCACGGCGGCTGGTCCGTGCCCTTCGGCGACGAGACCTTCCTCCGCCGCATCGAGGAGATCTTCACCCGGCCCGCCGCCTTCCTCCTCGGCCGCCGCACCTACGACATCTTCGCCGGGTACTGGCCGAAGCACGACGACCCCGCCGACCCCGTCGCGAGCAGGCTCAACGCGCTGCCCAAGTACGTCGTCTCCACCACCCTCGACTCCGCCGACTGGAACGGCACGACCCTGCTGCGCGGCGACGCCGTCGAGGAGGTGACCGCGCTGAAGGAGCGCCTCGACGGCGAGATCCAGATGCACGGCAGCGGGGGCCTCGCCCGCACCCTCCTCGCCCACGACCTCATCGACACCCTCCACCTGCACGTCTTCCCCGTGGTCCTCGGCACCGGCTTCCGGCTCTTCGCCGAAGGCGCCCGGCCGACCGCCTTCCGGCTCACCGAGTCGACCGTCACCGGCAAGGGCGTCGCCCTCCACACGTACGAGCGCGCCGGCCGCCCCACGTACGGCAGTTACGCCTGAGGAGGGGGAGGGAGAAAGATGTAGTCACCACGGGCGGTGCCGGGTACGGTGAGCCTCCCGTGTGCGAGCCGCCGACGTCTCCACCCCTTCGGAAGAGTGGGAGACCCGGTCCGACATGGCCGCTCCGTCCGCCCCGGCGCCCGCCGTCACCGTCCCCTTCGGGACCCGCCGCGCCTGGCTCACCGACCTGCCGCTGCTGCTCGTCGCCGTCTTCTGGGGCGGCAGCTACCTCGCGGCCAAGGGCATCACCACGAGCCACACCGTCGTCGCCGTCCTCGTACTGCGCTTCGCGCTCGTCGTGCCCGTCCTCGTCGCCGCCGGGTGGAAGGGCCTGCGGGCGCTCACCGGCGCGCAGTGGCGAGGGGCCGGGCTGCTCGGGCTGATCCTCGCCGGGATCTTCCTCCTGGAGACGTACGGCGTCGTCCACACCTCCGCCACCAACGCGGGACTGATCATCAGCCTCACCATGATCCTCACCCCGCTCGCCGAGGCCGCCGTCACCCGGACGGCGCCGTCGCGGGGCTTCCTCGGCGCCGCCGCCCTCTCCGTCGGCGGCGTCGTGCTGCTCACCCAGGGCGCCGGGTTCACCGCGCCGTCCACCGGCGACCTGCTGATCCTCCTGGCGGCCCTCGCCAGGACCGTGCACGTCCTCGCCATGGCCAGGACGAAGGCCGTGAAGTCGGCGGACCCGCTCTCCCTGACCACCGTGCAGCTCGGCACCGCCGTGCTCGTCTTCGCCGTGCTCTCCGCCCTCGGGGGCGGGACGACCCCGTGGGCCGCCGCGCTCGACTTCGGGCCCCGCGAGTGGGCCGGGCTCGTCTTCCTCTCCGTCTTCTGCACGCTCTTCGCCTTCTTCGTGCAGATGTGGGCCGTCCGCCGCACCTCCGCGTCCCGGGTCAGCCTGCTGCTCGGCACCGAGCCGCTGTGGGCCGCGCTCGCCGGCATCGCCCTGGCCGGCGACCGGCCCGGCGCCCTCGGCCTGGCCGGCGCGGTGCTGGTGCTCGCGGGCACCGCCTGGGGGCGCCGCAGCGCCGACACGACCGCCCCCTAGGCGTCGGCGCCGCGGCGCCCGCCCCCGCCCCGCGGCCGGCTCAGCCCTTCCGCTCCACCCGGTCCGAGGCGATCATCACGACCAGGCCGAGGGCGGCGACCACCAGGTTCGCGAAGACCTCCCGGCCCTCCAGGAACCACACGTTCTCGGTGAGGAAACGGGTCGCGCCCATGAACGAGAACCAGCCGTCCGTCAGCTCGCGCACCACCCCGCAGACCCCGAACACCGTGAGCAGGAAACCGGCCACCTCGAGAAATCGCTTCATACGGCGATCATGGGCGCGTCCGGCGGCCCGCCGCGTCGGCCGCCGGTCCACCGCCGTGCGACCGAAGTATCGATCCGCGCGACTTCGGTAGCGGCCGGGCGGCGCGGACCGGTGCGGCGGGCCCCGGCTGCGTACATTGCGGACATGACGCGAACGGACCGGCAGCGCTGGCTGCTCCCCTCCCACCTGGTCCAGCCGGGCGGGGCCGGGGGCGCCCGGCCCCGCCGTACCGTCCGCGACTGGGTCGTGGACGTCCTGGTCTTCCTGCTCGCCGCCCTCTTCGGCCTCGTCGCCATCGACGCCGGCGCCCGCTACGACAGCGACGCCGTGAACCTCACGGACCAGATCGTCGGCGCCCTCGCCTGCTGCTCGCTCTGGCTGCGCCGCCGGTGGCCGGTGGCGCTCGCCGCCGTCCTCGCGGTCGTCGGCGCGCTCGTCCCGGCCGCCGCCGGAGCCATGCTCGCGAGCCTCTTCAGCGTCGCCGTCCGCCGCCCCTTCCGGGACCTCGCCTGGACCGTCGCGCTCGCCCTCGCCGGGGCCGTCGTCACCGTCTTCGTCCGGCCCGACCCCGAGACCGGCCGGCTCCTCGGGATCGTCCTCGGCGTCGCCCTCACCCTCCTCGTCGTCGCCTGGGGCATGCTCGTGCGGGCCCGCCGCCAGCTCGTCGAGGCCCTGCGCGAGCGCGCCGAGCGCGCCGAGGCCGAGGCCGAGCTGCGGGCCGCGCAGGCCCAGCGGCTCGCCCGCGAGGCCATCGCCCGCGAGATGCACGACGTCCTCGCCCACCGGCTCACCCTGCTCAGCGTCCACGCCGGCGCCCTGGAGTTCCGCCCCGACGCCCCGCCGGAGCAGATCGCCCGCGCCGCCGGCGTCATCCGTGACAGCGCCCACGACGCCCTCCAGGACCTGCGCGAGATCATCGGCGTCCTGCGCGCCCCCGGCGAGGACGGCGGCGGCGACCGGCCGCAGCCCACCCTCGCCACCCTCGGAGAGCTCGTCGACGAGTCCCGCGCGGCCGGGATGCGGGTCGTCCTCGACTCCACCGTCCACGACCCCGACGCCGTGCCCGCCGCCACCGGCCGCACCGTCTACCGCATCGCCCAGGAAGGCCTCACCAACGCCCGCAAGCACGCCCCCGGCACCGAGGTCACCGTCACCCTGAGCGGCCGGCCCGGCGACGGGCTCACCGTCGAGGTCCGCAACCCCGCCCCCGCCGGAACCGTCCCGGACGTCCCCGGCTCGGGGCAGGGCCTCATCGGCCTCTCCGAGCGGGCCGCGCTCGCCGGCGGCCGCCTCGACCACGGCCCCGCCCCCGGCGGCGGCTTCGCCCTCACCGCCTGGCTACCGTGGCCCCCATGACCATCCGGCTGCTCCTCGTCGACGACGACCCCCTGGTCCGCGCGGGCCTCACCCTGATGCTCGGCGGCGCCCGGGGCATCGAGATCGTCGGCGAGGGCTCCGACGGCGGCGAGGTCCCCGACCTCGTCGCCCGGCTCGCCCCCGACGTCGTCCTCATGGACATCCGCATGCCACGCGTCGACGGGCTCACCGCCACCGAACGGCTCCGTGCCCGCCCAGGCGCCCCCGAGGTGATCGTCCTGACCACCTTCCACGCCGACGAGCACGTGCTGCGCGCCCTGCGGGCCGGCGCCGCCGGCTTCGTCCTCAAGGACACCGCGCCCGCCGAGATCGCCGACGCCGTCCTCCGGGTCGCCGCCGGCGACCCCGTCCTCTCCCCGGCCGTCACCCGCCGGCTCATGAGCCACGTCGCCGGCGCGCCCGAGGCCCGGCCCCGGCGCGACACCGCCGCCGCGCGGCTCGCCGGGCTCGCCGACCGCGAGCGGGAGGTCGCCGTCGCCGTCGGACGCGGCGCCTCCAACGCGGAGATCGCCGACCGGCTGTACATGAGCGTCCCCACGGTGAAGACGTACGTCTCCCGGCTGCTCGCCAAGCTCGGGCTCAACAACCGGGTCCAGATCGCCCTGCTGGTCCACGACGCCGGTCTCCTCGATCACGACCCGCCGGGAAGTACCGGCGAGTAGGGTGACGCGCGTGACCGACACCGACGCCCTGTCCCTGGCGCGTGACGTCCTCCGCGCCCAGCCGTTCAGCCGCCTCGTCGGCGCCGAGGTCCGCGCCTTCGGCGACGGCGGCGCCACCCTGGAACTGCCGATCCGCGAGGACCTGCGCCAGCAGAACGGCTACGTCCACGGCGGAGTCCTCTCCTACGCCGCCGACAACGCGATCACCTTCGCCGCCGGCACCGTGCTCGGCCCGTCCGTCCTCACCGCCGGCTACTCCATCGACTACGTCCGTCCCGCCACCGGCGTCACCCTCCGCGCCCGCGCCGAGGTCCTCCACTCCGGCCGCCGCCAGGCCGTCGTCCGCTGCGAACTCCTCGCCGTCGACGGGGAGGGCGGCGAAACCCTCTGCGCCCTCGCCCAGGGCACCGTCCGCACCGTCGGCTGACCCCTCAGCCCGCCACGGTCACCGGGCGGCGCTCCCGCCGGGACCGCTCGCAGGCCTCCGCGACCCGCAGCGCGGCCAGCGCCTCGTGCCCGTCGCACGGGTTCGGGGTCTCGCCGCGCACCAGGCGCACGAAGGCGTCCAGCTCCGCCTCGTACGCCGGGGCGAAGCGCTCCAGGAAGCCGGGCCACGGCTTGGGCGGGGGCGCGGGGGAGTGGGGTTCGAGCGAGGTGAGCGGGGTGCGCTCGTCGAGGCCGACCGCCAGCTGGTCGAGCTCGCCCGCCAGCTCCATCCGCACGTCGTACCCGGCGCCGTTGCAGCGGGTCGCCGTCGCCGTCACCAGCGTGCCGTCGTCCAGGGTCAGCAGCGCGGCGGCCGTGTCCACGTCACCGGCCTCGCGGAACATCGCGGGGCCCGCGTCCGCGCCGCGCGCGTACGCCTCCACGACCTCCCGGCCGGTCACCCAGCGGACCATGTCGATGTCGTGGATCATGCAGTCCCGGAAGAGGCCGCCGGAGAGCGGCAGATACGCGGCGGGCGGCGGCTCCGGGTCCGAGCTGACCGTCCGCACCGTGTGCAGCCGCCCGAGGAGCCCCGCGCGGACGGCCTCCCGGGCGGCCCGGTAGCCCGCGTCGAAGCGCCGCATGAAGCCGAGCTGGAGCTCGGTGCCGGCCTCCGCGACGGCCGCGAGCGCGGCCAGCGTGCCCGGCACGTCCAGGGCGATCGGCTTCTCGCAGAAGACCGGCAGCCCGGCCCGCGCCGCCCGGGCGATCAGCTCCGCGTGCGCGGCCGTCGCCGAGGCGATCACCACCGCGTCCACGCCGGCGCCGAGCAGCGCCGCCACGTCGGGCGCGGCCTCGGCGTCCACGGCCGCGGCCACCGCCCGGGCCCGCGCCGCCTCGGCGTCGGTGACCACCAGCGAGCCGACCTCCGGATGCCGGGCGAGCGCCCCCGCGTGGAAGCTCCCGATCCGGCCCGTACCGATCAGTCCGATGCGCATGGCCCCACCGTGAGCCGCCCCGCCGGGCGGTGTCAAGGCGGTCCCGCCACCCGCCCGCACGTAGGCCGCGCGGGCGCGGGGTAGGCCCCCTGGCGAACCGTGGCACCCGCATGACCGATACTGCAATGCACGCAGAAGGACACAAAGGAGGGCACGGCCTCGTGACCAGGCTTCGGACAGGAGGGGTACGCGCCGCGATCGGCGCCGTGCTCGCACTCGCGCTCACGGGAGCGCTCGCCGGGTGCAGCAGCACGGGCGGCAAGCGGGCGGAGGACGCCCGCAAGGCGGCCGCGGCCCAGGGCCGGGCGGCCGTGGACACCCCTCGCTGGACCTTCGCGATGGTGACCCACTCGGGCGACGGGGACACCTTCTGGGACATCGTCCAGAACGGCGCCGAGCAGGCCGCCGCCAAGGACAACGTCAACTTCCTGTACGCCCACGACGCCGAGGCGCAGCAGCAGGCGCAGCTGATCGACTCGTACGTCGCCAAGGGCGTCGACGGGCTGATCGTCACCCTCGCCAAGCCCGACGCCATGAAGGCCTCCGTGGAGAAGGCCGTCAAGGCCGGCATCCCGGTGATCACCGTGAACTCCGGCGCCGAGCAGTCCAAGGCCTTCGGCGCCCTCACCCACATCGGCCAGGACGAGACCGTCGCCGGCCGGGCCGTCGGCGAGGAACTGAGCGAGCGGGGGAGGAAGAAGGCCCTCTGCGTCCTGCACGAACAGGGCAACGTCGGCCACGAGCAGCGCTGTGCCGGCGCGAAGGAGACCTTCGACGGCGAGCTGGTCGACCTCTACGTCGACGGCACCAACATGCCCGACGTGAAGGCGTCCATCGAGGCCAAGCTCCAGTCCGACAAGGACGTCGACGCCGTCGTCACCCTCGGCGCCCCCTTCGCCGACGCCGCCGTCCAGGCCGCGAGGAGCGCCGGCAGCAAGGCCGAGATCGACACCTTCGACCTCAACGCCAAGGTCGCCGCCGGCCTGGAGGCCGGCACCCTCGGCTTCGCCGTCGACCAGCAGCCCTACCTCCAGGGCTACGAGGCCGTCGACCTGCTCTGGCTGTACCGCTACAACGCCGACGTCCTCGGCGGCGGCGAGCCCGTCCTCACCGGACCGCAGATCGTCACCAAGGACCAGGCCGGGGAGCTGAAGCGGTACGCGGAGCGGGGGACCCGATGAGCGCCACCGCGCCCCCGTCCGCACCGGGCGAAGGCCTCGACCACGTCGACGAACGCCTGCTGCGCACCACCCCGCTGAAGAAGCTCCTCGCCCGCCCCGAGCTGGGCTCGGTCGTCGGCGCCGTCGCCGTCTTCGTCTTCTTCGCGGTCGCCGCCGACAGCTTCCTGCGGCCCTCCAGCCTCGGCACCGTCCTGTACGCGGCCTCGACCCTCGGCATCATGGCCGTGCCGGTCGCCCTGCTGATGATCGGCGGCGAGTTCGACCTCTCCGCCGGCGTCCTGGTCACCAGCTCCGCGCTGGTCTCCTCGATGTTCAGCTACCAGATGACCGCGAACGTCTGGGTCGGCGTCGGCGTCTCGCTGGTCGTCACCCTGGCCGTCGGCGCCTTCAACGGCTTCATGCTGACCCGCACGAGACTGCCCAGCTTCATCATCACGCTCGGCACCTTCCTCATGCTCACGGGCCTGAACCTGGGCCTCACCAAGCTGATCGCCGGCACCGTCTCCACCAAGTCGATCGCCGACATGGAGGGCTTCCCCTCCGCCCGCTCCGTCTTCGCCTCGACCCTCACCGTCGGGAGCGTGGAGCTGAAGGTCACCATCCTGTGGTGGCTCGGCCTGGTGGCGGTCGCCACCTGGATCCTGCTCCGCACCCGCTTCGGCAACTGGATCTTCGCGGTCGGCGGCGGCGCCGAAGCGGCCCGCGCGGTCGGCGTCCCGGTCCACCGGACCAAGATCGGCCTCTACCTGGGCGTCGCCTTCGGCGCCTGGATCGCCGGCCAGCACCTGCTCTTCTCCTTCGACGTCGTCCAGTCCGGCGAAGGCGTCGGCAACGAGCTGATCTACATCATCGCGGCCGTCATCGGCGGCTGTCTGATCACCGGCGGCTACGGCTCGGCCATCGGCTCCGCCGTCGGCGCCCTCATCTTCGGCATGACCAGCAAGGGCATCGTCTACGCCGAGTGGAACCCCGACTGGTTCAAGTTCTTCCTGGGCGCGATGCTGCTCCTCGCCACGCTCCTGAACGCCTGGATCCGCAAGCGCGTGGAGGCCACCAAGTGACGGCACCGACGACGACCCCGCTGGTGGAGCTCGACGACGTCTCCAAGTACTACGGCAACGTCCGCGCCCTCGAAGGGGTCTCCCTGGAGGTCTCGGCCGGCGAGATCACCTGCGTCCTCGGCGACAACGGCGCCGGGAAGTCCACCCTCATCAAGATCGTCGCCGGGCTCCACCGGCACGACGCCGGCACCTTCCGCATCGAGGGCGAGGAGGTCGCCCTCGCCAGCCCGCGCGACGCCCTCGACCGGGGCATCGCCACCGTCTACCAGGACCTCGCCGTCGTCCCGCTGATGCCCGTCTGGCGGAACTTCTTCCTCGGCTCCGAGCCCACGAAGGGCAAGGGCCCCTTCAAGCGGCTCGACGTCGAGACGATGCGGACCACCACCCGCGAGGCGCTGCTCCGCATGGGCATCGACCTGCGCGACGTCGACCAGCCGATCGGCACCCTCTCCGGCGGCGAGCGCCAGTGCGTGGCCATCGCCCGCGCGGTCCACTTCGGCGCCAGGGTCCTCGTCCTCGACGAGCCGACCGCCGCCCTCGGCGTCAAGCAGTCCGGCGTCGTCCTCAAGTACGTCGCCGCCGCCCGCGACCAGGGCCTCGGCGTGGTCCTCATCACCCACAACCCCCACCACGCCTACCTCGTCGGCGACCGCTTCGTGCTGCTCAAGCGCGGCGTCACGGCCGCGAGCCACACCAAGGACTCGGTGACGCTCGACGAGTTGACCCGCCAGATGGCGGGCGGCAGCGAACTCGACGACCTCCGCCACGAGCTGGAGCGGCCCGCCGGACCGTGACCCGCCCCGGCCTTTCGTCACACGGACCCGACGTCCCTCCTGGCAGAATCGACCCGATGAGTACCTACCGTGATCCCGCCGCCCGGGGCGGTGTCCTGCGGACCGTGGGGACCCGCGAGCGGCGCTCCCACCTGTCGGCGCCCCGGGTGCCGACGGTGGGCATCGACATCGGCGGGACCAAGGTGATGGCGGGCGTCGTCGACGCCGACGGCACCATCCTGGAGAAGATCCGCACCGAGACCCCCGACAAGTCCAAGAGCCCCAAGGTCGTCGAGGACACCATCGTCGAGCTGGTCCTGGACCTCTCCGACCGGCACGACGTGCACGCCGTCGGCATCGGCGCGGCCGGCTGGGTCGACGCCGACCGGGCCCGCGTCCTCTTCGCCCCCCACCTGGCCTGGCGCAACGAACCCCTCAGGGACGCCCTCCAGGACCGGCTCGCCGTCCCCGTCATGGTGGACAACGACGCCAACACCGCCGCCTGGGCCGAATGGCGCTTCGGCGCGGGCCGCGGCGAGGACCACCTCGTCATGATCACCCTCGGTACGGGGATCGGCGGCGCCATCCTGGAGGACGGCAAGGTCAAGCGGGGCAAGTTCGGCGTCGCCGGCGAGTTCGGCCACATGCAGGTCGTGCCCGGCGGCCACCGCTGCCCCTGCGGCAACCGCGGCTGCTGGGAGCAGTACAGCTCCGGCAACGCCCTGGTCCGCGAGGCCCGCGAGCTGGCCGCCGCCGACTCCCCGGTGGCGTACAACATCATCGAGCGGGTCAAGGGCAGCGTCCCCGACATCACCGGCCCCCTCATCACCGAGCTCGCCCGCGAGGGCGACGCCATGTGCGTCGAGCTGTTCCAGGACATCGGGCAGTGGCTCGGCGTCGGCATCGCCAACCTCGCCGCCGCCCTCGACCCCTCCTGCTTCGTCATCGGCGGCGGCGTCTCCGCCGCCGACGACCTGCTCATCGGCCCCGCGCGGGAGGCCTTCCGCCGCCACCTCACCGGCCGCGGCTACCGCCCCGAGGCCCGGATCACCCGCGCCCAGCTCGGCCCCGAGGCCGGCATGGTCGGCGCCGCCGACCTCGCCCGCCTCGTCGCCCGCCGCTTCCGCCGCGCCAACCGGCGCCGGGTGGAGCGCTACGAGCGGTACGAGCGGTACGCGCAGGCCTTCCGCGCCGGCACCCACGGGCGCACCCCCCGCACCCCCGAGGACCCCGGCTCATGACCGTCCACCAGCAGCCCGCGAGCCCGCCCGAGGAGCGGCTCCCCGAGGAGCGCCACGACCGGCCGCGGCTGCCGGAGGACCGGGGGCGGATGCTGCGCCGCCGCTGGCTGACGGCGGTCATCATCGTGCTGCTCGTCGGCATCCCCGCCGGCTACCTGGTGATCTCCGCCGGGCAGAGCCGGGAGAGCGGCCTCGACAAAGAGCGCGAGTCCTCCGTCGTCGGGCTCCAGGACAACTGGCCCTCGCTGATGAAGCGCCGCGTCTTCGAGGTCCCCGTCCCGTCCGGCGCCTCCGGCGTCGCCTACTACGAGACCAGCAACTGGAGGACCAGCCGGCTGTACGTGCAGTTCACCACCACGGCGACCGGACTCGACGCCTTCCTCGCCGAGTCCGGCACCGGCCGCTCCGCGCTCACCCCGGGCCGGATCACCGTCTCCGACCGGGACGCCGACATCGTCGGCTGGACCTTCCCCGACGGCCTGAGCTGGTCGGGCACCACCGTCGACCGCGAGGACCCCCGCCCGTCCACCGACATCACCGTCGACCTCACGGACCCGGCGTTCCCCCGCGTCTTCGCCGTCTCCACCACCAGCCCCTGACCGGGCCCGCCCCGCGACGGGTCACAATGGACCCCATGAACAGCTCCCCCCGTCCCGCCGCCGAGGACGACTTCACGCAGCACGCCGGCAGCACCCCGGCGCTCCCCGCCGTCGACTCCTTCGACGCGCTCGGGCTGCCCCCCGCGGTACGGGAGCTGCTCACCGCCCAGGGCGTCGTCACCCCCTTCCCGATCCAGGCCGCGACCCTGCCGAACGCCCTCGCCGGGCGCGACGTCCTCGGTCGCGGCCGGACCGGCTCCGGCAAGACCCTCGCCTTCGGGCTGCCGCTCCTGGTGCGCCTCGCCGGCCGCCGGGCCGAGGCCCGCAAGCCCCGGGCGCTGGTCCTCGTGCCCACCCGCGAGCTGGCCCAGCAGGTCACCGACGCGCTCGCCCCGTACGCGGCCGCGCTGGGGCTGCGCCTCGCCACCGTCGTCGGCGGCATGTCCATCGGACGGCAGGCGACCGCGCTGCGCGACGGCGCCGAGGTCGTGATCGCCACCCCCGGCCGCCTCCTCGACCTCGTGGAGCGCAAGGACGCCCGGCTCGACCGGGTCGAGATCGCCGTCCTCGACGAGGCCGACCGGATGGCCGACCTGGGCTTCACCGACCAGGTCACCGCCCTCCTCGACCTGGTGCGCGAAGGGGGCCAGCGGCTGCTGTTCTCCGCCACCCTCGACCGGAACGTCGACCTCCTCGTCGAGCGCTACCTGCACGACCCGGTCGTCCACTCCGCCGACCCGTCGACCGCCGCCGTCACCACCATGGACCACCTGGTCCTCCAGGTGCACGGCCCCGACAAGTTCGCCACCGCCACCGAGATCGCCGCCCGCGACGGCCGCACGATCATGTTCCTCGCCACCAAGGCGTCCGTCGACCGCTTCACCGCCCACCTGCGCGGCAGCGGCGTCCGGGCCGCCGCCCTGCACGGCGACAAGTCGCAGCCGCTGCGCACCCGCACCCTGGAGCGCTTCCGCACCGGCGAGGTGACCGTCCTCGTGGCCACCGACGTGGCCGCGCGCGGCATCCACGTCGACGAGATCGACCTCGTCGTGAACGTCGACCCGCCCGCCGACCACAAGGACTACCTCCACCGCGGCGGCCGCACGGCCCGCGCCGGCGGCTCCGGCACCGTGGTCACCCTCGTCCTGTCCGACCAGCGCAAGGACGTCCTGCGCCTCATGGCGGACGCCGGACTGCGGCCCCGGGTCACCCAGGTCCGCTCCGGCGAGGCCGAGCTCAGCCGCCTCACCGGCGCCAGGGCCCCCTCCGGCGTCCCCGTCGCGGGCAGCGCCCCCAGCACCGAGGGCCCCAAGCGGGGAGGCGCGCAGTTCCGCGGCATCGGCACCGTCCCCGGCAAGCCCGGCCGCGCGAAGAACGAGTCCCGCCGCTCGGCGGAGGAGCGGAAGCTGGCCGAGGCCCGCAAGGCCGCCCGGGTCCGCCGCGGCCGCTGATCCTCCCCGGGGCTCCGGGGAATTCCCGCCCCGGCGGCGTGCCGGATCCGGCGGGATGAGAGGGTCGGGCGAGTGAGCGAGACACCGACGAACACCCTGCAATACCGCGTCGACGGGCCCGAGGACGCGCCCGTCCTGGTCCTGGGCCCCTCGTTGGGCACCACCTTCCACATGTGGGACCGCCAGGTCCCGGAGCTGATCCGGGACCGCCGGGTGGTCCGCTTCGACCTCCCCGGACACGGCGGCGCGCCCGCCCAGCCCTTCACCTCCGTCGCGGAGCTCGGCGACCGGCTGCTCGCCACCCTCGACACCCTCGGCGTCCAGCGCTTCGGCTACGCCGGCTGCTCCCTCGGCGGTGCCGTCGGCCTCGACCTCGCCCTGCGCGCCCCGCACCGGGTCGCCTCGCTGGCCCTGGTCGCCACCGCGCCCCGCTTCGGCACCGCCGACGAGTTCCGCCAGCGCGGGGTCGTGGTCCGCACCAACGGCCTGGAGCCGATGGCCCGCACCGCGCCCGAGCAGTGGTTCACCCCGCACTTCGCCGCCAACCAGCCCGCCATCGTCGACTGGGCCGTCCAGATGGTGCGGACCACCGACGCCGCCTGCTACGTCGCCGCCTGCGAGGCCCTCGCCGTCTTCGACGTCCGGGCCGCCCTCGGCAGCATCGGGGTGCCCGCGCTCGTCCTCGTCGGTGCCGAGGACCGGGTCACCGGCCCCGCCGAGGCCCGCACCCTCGTCGCCGGCATCGCCGACGCCAAGCTCGCCGTCGTCCCGGGCGCCTCCCACCTCGCCCCCGTCGAACAGCCGGCCGCCGTCACCGACCTGCTCCTGGAGCACTTCGCGGCGATCTCCCACGACACCAGCGGCACCCTCGCCGTACCGCCGCCCGTCCCCGCCACCACCGCCCCGGCCGAACCCGCGCCCGCCCCGGAGGCCCCCGAGGAGGGCGAGGAGGCCCCGGCCGGCCGGCCCGACCCGTACGAGAAGGGGCTCGGGCTGCGCCGCGAGATCCTCGGCGACGCCCACGTCGACCGGGCGCTCGCCGACGAGGACGCCGCCGACTTCCAGGAGCTCGTCACCCGCTACGCCTGGGGCGAGGTCTGGGCCAGGGAGGGCCTCGACCGGCGCACCCGCAGCGTCGTCACCCTGACGGCGCTGGTCGCCGGCGGACACCGCGAGGCGCTCGCCGACCACACCCGCGCCGCCCTCCGCAACGGCCTCTCGCCCGCCGAGATCCGCGAGATCGTGCTCCACACCGCCGTCTACTGCGGCCTCCCCGCCGCCGAGACCGCCCTCGCCACCGTCGGCCGCGTCATCACCGAGGAGACCACGCCGCCGGCGTAGGGACCGTCCGGCACCCCGGGCCGGGCCCGCGCGCCCGGCGTAGGGTGTGGCCGTGAAGCTGACGAAGAAGTCCCACGCCTGCGTCCGGCTGGAGAAGGACGGGCGGACGCTCGTCCTCGACCCCGGGTCGTTCACCGAGGAGGACGCCGTGCTCGGCGCGGACGCCCTCCTCGTCACCCACGAGCACCCGGACCACTTCGACGAGGGCCGGCTGCGCGCCGCCCTGGACGCGCACCCGGCCACCGAGCTCTGGACCCTGCGCAGCGTGGCCGGGCAGCTGGCCGCCGCCTACCCCGGTCGCGTCCACACCGTCGGCGACGGCGACACCTTCACCGCCGCCGGCTTCGACGTCGAGGCCCACGGCGAGCTGCACGCCGTCATCCACCCCGACATCCCGCGCGTCACCAACGTGGGCTTCCTCGTCGACGGCGCCGTCTTCCACCCCGGCGACGCCCTCACCGTCCCCGGCCGCCCGGTGGACACCCTGCTGCTGCCGGTGATGGCGCCGTGGAACAAGATCTCCGAGGTGATCGACTACGTCCGCGAGGTGAAGCCGCGCCGGGCGTACGACATCCACGACGCGCTCCTCACCGACCTGGCCCGGCCGATCTACGACCGGCAGATCGGGGCGCTCGGCGGCACCGACCACCAGCGGCTCGCGTCCGGCGCCTCCGTCGGGCTCTGAGCCGGCTCCGGGCCGTTGTCGGTGCCCGCCAGTAGGGTGGGCCCCATGCGCATCGCCACCTGGAACGTCAATTCGATCACCGCCCGGCTGCCCCGGCTGCTGGCCTGGCTGGAGAGCAGCGGCACCGACGTGCTGTGCATCCAGGAGACCAAGTGCAGCGCCGAGCAGTTCCCCACCGAGGCGCTGAAGGAACGGGGCTACGACGCGGTGGTCAACGCCACCGGCAGGTGGAACGGCGTGGCCCTGCTCTCCCGCGTCGGCTTCGAGGACGTGGTCACCGGCCTGCCCGGCGGTCCCGAGTACGACGGCGTCCAGGAGCCCCGCGCCGTCTCCGCCACCTGCGGCCCGGTCCGCCTCTGGTCGGTCTACGTGCCGAACGGCCGGGAGATCTCCCACGAGCACTACGCGTACAAGCTGCGCTGGCTGGAGGCGCTGAAGGCGGCCGTCGCCGAGGACGCGGCCGGCGGACGCCCCTTCGCCGTGCTCGGCGACTACAACATCGCGCCGACCGACGCCGACGTCTGGGACGTCTCCCTCTTCGAGGGCGCCACCCACGTCACCGAGCCCGAGCGCGCGGCCCTCGCCGGCCTGCGCGAGGCCGGCCTCGCCGACGTCGTCCCGCGCCCCCTCAAGTACGACCACCCGTACACGTACTGGGACTACCGCCAGCTCGCCTTCCCCAAGAACAACGGCATGCGCATCGACCTGGTGTACGGCAACAAGCCCTTCGCCGAGGCCGTGAAGGACAGCTACGTGGACCGCGAGGAGCGCAAGGGCAAGGGCGCCTCCGACCACGCGCCGGTCGTCGTCGACCTCGACCTCTGAGCCGGGCCGCCCCGCCGGGGCGGTCCCGGCGATCTCCGCGCGCCGGGTGGTGGTCCGGCAGGTGACGGTGCGACGCTGTTCCGATGAACATCCCGTTTCTCGACCACTGGCGCAAGCGGCAGGAGCCCGAGCCGTCCCCGCTGGTCGCGGCCTACGACCGGGACCCCGAGGGCGTGGCGGAGCTGCTCGCCGAGTGCGAGCTGCTCCGCGCCCGGGTGGAGGCGGCGGGCGTCGAGCTCGACGACACCCCGCGCTCGCTCGAGGCGCTGGACCAGCTCCCGCCGCGCTGGCGCGACGACCCCGAGGAGCTGCCGTGGTTCGGCAACGACGCGGGGCTCTACCTCGGCACCGTCATCGTGCGGACCGTGCCGGGGGCCCGCTGGCAGGTGTGGCCGAACGGAGGTCCGGTCGTCGTCCTGGAGTCCGGGCGCGAGGTCCCCGTCGTGGCGTACGGCCTGGAGTGGGCGATGACGGGCGCGCCCGAGCTCTCCCAGGTGTACGCCGAAGCCGCCGAGCGGTGACGTAAATACGGCTAATCCCCGATTGCCCCTTTCGTGCGTGTCGGGGCGTGAAGTCCCTTTTCCCGGCGGATAGTTTGCGCTGTCTCGACACACCGCATCGACACACCGCATCGGCACACCGCTGAGGAATGGGGCAGGGCAGCGCATGACCGTCGATCCGCTGATCGAACTGCGTGGCGTCAACAAGCACTACGGCACGTTGCACGTCCTCCAGGGCATCGACCTCACCGTCGGCCGCGGCGAGGTCGTCGTCGTCATCGGCCCCTCGGGCTCCGGCAAGTCCACCCTCTGCCGGGCGATGAACCGCCTGGAGTCCATCGAGTCCGGCGAGATCCGCATCGACGGCCGCCCCCTCCCGGAGGAGGGCAAGGACCTCGCCCGGCTGCGCGCCGAGGTCGGCATGGTCTTCCAGTCCTTCAACCTCTTCGCCCACAAGACCGTCCTCGCCAACGTCTCCCTGGCACAGATCAAGGTCCGCGGGCGGAAGCGGGAGGAGGCCGACCGCCGCTCCCGCGAACTCCTCGACCGCGTCGGCCTCGCCGCCCACGCCGAGAAGTACCCGGCCCAGCTCTCCGGCGGCCAGCAGCAGCGGGTCGCCATCGCCCGGGCCCTCGCCATGGACCCCAAGGCGCTCCTCTTCGACGAGCCGACCTCCGCCCTCGACCCGGAGATGATCAACGAGGTCCTGGACGTCATGCGGCAGTTGGCGCGGGACGGCATGACCATGGTCGTCGTCACCCACGAGATGGGCTTCGCCCGCTCCGCCGCCCACCGCGTCGTCTTCATGGCCGACGGACGGATCCTGGAGGACCGCGCCCCCGAGGAGTTCTTCACCGCCCCGCGCAGCGAGCGCGCCAAGGACTTCCTCTCCAAGATCCTCTCGCACTGACCGGGGTGGGAACCATGCAGCGCACGCACCGACGCCCGGGCGCCTTCGCCCTCGCCCTGCTGCTCGCCACCACGGGCTCCCTGCTGGCCGGCTGCGGCCGGCCCGGCAGCCCGCCCGTGAAGGGCCCGCAGCCCGACCAGCTCCCCTCCTACCGGATCGCGTCCGGCTTCCGGCTGCCGGACTCCTCCACCTGGAACCGGGCGCGCACCCGCGGACGGCTGATCGTCGGCGCCAAGGAGGACCAGCCGTACCTCGGCGAGAAGGACCCCGCCACCGGCCGCTACTCCGGCTTCGACATCGAGATCGCCAAGATGATGGCCGCCTCCCTCGGCTTCGACCCGGCGACCGGCGTCGAATACCGCACCATCGCCTCCGCCAACCGCGAGACCGCCCTGCAGAACGGCCAGATCGACTACTACGTCGGCACCTACACCATCAACGACAAGCGCAAGCAGCTCGTCGGCTTCGCCGGCCCCTACTACGAGGCCGGCCAGTCCCTCCTCGTCCGCGCCGACGAGGACTCCATCCACGGGCCGCAGGACCTCGACGGCAAGCGCGTCTGCTCGGCCGCCGGCTCCACCCCCTACCAGCGGATCCAGCGGGAGTACCCGAAGGCCGAACTCGTCGCCTACGACACGTACTCCATCTGCGTCGACAACCTCCTCACCTACCAGGTCGACGCCGTCACCACCGACGACACCATCCTCATGGGCTACGCCGCCAAGGTCCCCGACGAACTCGCGCTCGCCGGGAAGCCGTTCTCGAAGGAGCCGTACGGGATCGGCGTGCCGCGCGGCGACACCGCGCTCCGCCTCGCCCTCGACGACGCCATCGCCGCGCACGAGAAGAACGGCGACTGGAAGAAGGCGTACGACGCGACCCTCGGCCTCTCCGGCGTACCGGCCCCGACGCCGCCGCCCATCGACCGCTACCCGACCGACTGAGGACCCCCACCGCTGACATGGACGTGCAGACATGGACGTACTGACAGAGAACTTCTCGCTCTACGGCGAGGGTTTCCTCGGCACCCTCGAACTCACCCTCTACGCCTCGGCGCTCGCCCTCGTCCTGGGCTTCGTCATGGCCGCCTTCCGGGTCGCGCCCGTCGGCTCCTTCCGGGTCTTCGGCACCGTCTGGGTCACCATCCTCCGCAACACCCCGCTCACCCTGCTCTTCTTCGCGGTGATGCTGGGCCTGCCCCGCTTCGGACTGGTCCTGCCCTTCGAGCTGTTCGCCGTCCTCGCGCTCGGCTGCTACACCTCCGCCTTCATCTGCGAGGCGCTGCGCTCCGGCATCAACACCGTCCCCGTCGGCCAGGGCGAGGCGGCCCGCAGCCTCGGCATGAGCTTCACCCAGTCCCTCGGCGCGGTCGTCCTGCCGCAGGCCTTCCGCTCGGTGATCCCGCCGATCGGCTCCACCCTGATCGCCCTCGCCAAGAACTCCGCCATCGCCGGCGCCTTCAGCGTCACCGAACTCCTGGGCACCTACAAGACCTTGAGCGAACTCGGCTACAACATCATCTGGACCTTCGTCTGGATCGCCGTCGGATACCTGATCATCACCCTGTCCATCAGCGCGGTCTTCAACGTGATGGAGAAGCGCTGGGGGGTGGCCCGATGAGCGGGACCGAGCGGGCCAGCGCCCTCTACGACATCCCCGGCCCGCAGGCCCGCCGCCGGCACCTGCTCTACGGCCTGGCCTCCACCGTCGTGATCCTCGGCCTCGCCGCCTGGATCCTCTACCTCCTCTTCGACACCGGGCAGTTCACCGCCGTGAAGTGGCGGCCCTTCCTCTACGAGGGCATCCAGGAACTGCTGCTCGAAGGGCTCGGCAACACCCTCAAGGCCTTCGCGCTCGCCGCCGTGCTCTCCCTGGCGCTCGGCGCGGTCCTCGCCACCGGGCGGCTCTCCGAGCACCGGCCGGTGCGCTGGATCGCCACCCTGCTCGTGGAGTTCTTCCGCGCCATGCCCGTCCTCGTGATGATCTTCTTCATCTTCGTGGCGCTCAAGGTGCATCCGCTGCCCGCGCTCGTCGCCGGACTCACCCTCTACAACGGCTCGGTGCTCGCCGAGGTCTTCCGCACCGGCGTGCACGCCGTGCCGCGCGGTCAGGGCGAGGCCGCGTACGCCCTCGGCATGAGGAAGACCCAGGTCATGACCTGGGTCCTGGTCCCGCAGGCGGTCCGGGCGATGCTGCCGGCCATCATCAGCCAGCTGGTCGTCGCGCTGAAGGACACCTCGCTCGGCTATCTCATCACCTACGAGGAGTTCCTCCACGCGGGCAAGCTGATCGCCTCCAACCTCGACTACGACCTGCCCTTCATCCCCGTCGTCCTCGTCATCTCGCCGATCTACATCGGCATGTGCATGCTGCTCTCCTGGTGCGCGACCTGGGTCGCGCGACGGGAGCGCCGCGACCCCCGCACCAAGGGGGTGGACGTCGCTCCCGCCGCACCGGTGACCACGCTGCCGGGCCGCGAGTGACCCCCGTACGGGCCCCCGCACGGGCCTGAAACCGGCCCGGCAGCAGCCGTGATCACTCCTTCCGCAGCGGAACCGACAGGTACGAGGGGTCGGAAGCGGGGGAGGAGAAGGTCAGCTGCGCGCCGGCCGGGTTGTGTTCGATGTACAGCGGGTCGACGGTGTCGACGACCACCGCGAGGCGATGGCCGGCCGGCACGTCGTAGGCCGTGGAGAACAGCTCCAGGTCCACGGAGAACGGCCGGCCCGGCGCCTTGTCGTGGAAGGTGTACGGGGCGTTGCTCACCAGCTTCCCGACGCCCAGCGGGCCCACGTCGTAGAGGTACGCGACGAAGGTGCCGCTCGACGCGGTCGGGGTGACCGTGGTGTGCAGCACCGGAGTGCCGCGCACCGCCGCGCCCGAGTCGTACCGCCCGGACTGCCAGACGGCGGCGAAGGAGCGGGGGAGCAGCGGGACGGAGACGGTCGGCGGGGTCTGCGCCAGCTGGTCGAGGAGGTTGCTGAGCAGCACGACGCCGCCGTCGGCGCCGGAGTTCACGTTGGCCCAGACGTGCTCGGAGTCGTTCAGCGCGACGCGTTCGCGGTGGGCGCCCACGGACTTCCAGTCGGCGTAGCCCTCGTAGCCGCCGTCCGAGCGCGGCTTGAGCCGGACCGGCTGCTCGCGGTCGACGCCGTTGTCGACGCCCTTGAGGTGGCGGTCGAACCAGCGGTGGGCGCTGGTCCAGGTGTCGTTGGGCAGTCCGAGGATGCCGGTGGCCTCGGCGGTGGCGTGGTCGCCGGGGCGGAACTCCAGGCGCTTGGGCCCCTGGAGCTTCTCGTAGAAGCTCGCGTACTGGTTGGGCGGGAAGATGGTGTCGCCCCAGGCGTTGCCGAGCATGACCGCGGTGCCGTTGGCGTTGATCCGGTCCAGGTGGGTGGCGGCGGAACGCTGCCGCCCCCAGGCGATCATCTCGTCCTCCTGGTCGAGGTTCGAGGAGAGGAAGTCGCCGAGGACCTTCTCCAGTTCGGGCCCCGGGCGGCCGGTGAGGTACCCGGCTCCGCCGAGCAGGGCGGCGGCCTGGAGGTGCTGGGTGCGGCCGCTGTAGATGGAGTCGATGAGGTCGGCCCAGCCGCTGAGCGCGGCGACGGCCTTGACCCGGGGGTCGTGGGCGGCGGCGAGCAGGCTGATGCCGGCGCCGTAACTCACCCCCGCCATGCCGACCTTGGCCGGGTCGGCGGGCGTGTGGGCGAGCGCCCAGTCGATCACCTTCGACGCGTCGGCGACGTCCTTCGGTCCGGCGGTCTCGATCTCCCCGCCGGACTGCCAGAAGCCGCGCGAGTTGTAACTCACCACGACGTAACCGGAGTCGGCGAGCTTCTGCGCCTGCGCCAGGTACTCGATCTGGGGCATGGCCCAGCTGGTGGGCAGCACGACGACCGGGAAGCGGGCGGAGCCGTCCGCCCCGGCGGGCGTGACGACGTTGGCCTTGAGCACGGTGCCGCCGTCTCCGGCGATGTCGACGAACCGGATCGTCGTCCCGCTCGTGCCGGACGCGGCGGCGTGGGCGGCGGGGGAGAGCGACAAGGCCGTCCCGGCCAGCAGCGCGGCCGAGACGGCGAGGGCCAGGGGTGTACGCACGGGCCACTCCTCGATGGGGGGTCGCCGATGGGGGGTCGGCGAGGTGGACCGACGGTAACCGGAGCGTGCTACCCGTGGTAACCGGTCGGTAAGTTACGTGCGAGTAACGATTGGGGTGGGGGAGGTGGGGGCGGTTGTGCGCGGCCCTCGGGGCGGCCGGGCCGGGCTGGGACCGGGGCCGGAGTCAAGGCCCGGTGCGCCGGACGTCCCGGGTCGCGGGCCCCGTACCGTCGGACGCCCCCGGGTCCTGGGGCCGGGTGGTGCCGCACACCCCCGGGGCGCGGCCCGGAGGCGCTGGGGCGGCGCCTCGGGGCGGCCCGGCGGACTCTCCCCCGACCCCGACCCCGACCCCGGCCCCCGACCCCGGCCCCCGACCCCGGGCCCGGGGCCGGGCCGGCTCCGCAGGTGGGACGGCGGAGATTCCGGGCGTCCGCCGACGGGTCGGGCAGGGCGCGCGAACCGTGCGTCCCGCCCTGCGGGAAGCGGCGGCGACCTGTCGTGATGGACACGCCCCCACCCCTGCTCCAGGCTGGAGCCGTGAAGCAGCCGACGGACCTCCCCGATGTCTTCGACCCCCGCGTCCACGCCGCCGGGCCGCCGCACGACGCCTTCCGCGAGCTGCGCGACCGGGCGCCGGTCGCCTGGCAGGAGGAGCGGGCGGTGCTCGGCTGGCCGGCCGGGCCCGGCTTCTGGGCGGTGACCCGGCACGCCGACGTCGTCCGGGTGCTCAAGGACGCGGGGACGTACTCCTCGTGGCTCGGCGCCACCCAGATCCGCGACCCCGACCCCGCCGACCTGCCGTTCATCCGGCGCATGATGCTCAACCAGGACCCGCCGGAGCACGGCAAGCTGCGGCGGCTGGTCAGCAGGGCCTTCACGCCGGGGCGGATCGCGCGGTTCGGGGCGACCGCCCGCGCCCGGGCCCGGGAGCTGCTGACGGCGGCCCGGGAGGCGGGCGGCGAGGTCGACCTCGTCCGGACCGTCACCGACGACTACGCGCTGCTCAACCTCACCGACCTGCTCGGCGTGCCCGCCGGTGACCGGGGGCTGCTGCACGCCTGGACCGAGCGGGTCATCGCCTACCAGGACCCCGACGAACCCGCCGTCCTCGACGCCGACGGCAGGCCCGTCGACCCCCGGTCACCGGCCATGCTCGCCGAGATGTTCGCGTACGCCCAGGAACTCGCCGCCCACAAGCGCGCCCGCCCCGCCGACGACCTGATGACCGCCCTCGCCACCACCGAACTCGACGACGCCGAACTGGAGATGTTCTTCTTCCTCCTCACCGTCGCCGGCAACGACACCGTGCGGTCCGCCGCCCCGGGCGGAGTGCTCGCCCTCGCCGGAGACCCCGGCGAGCAGCGGAGGCTGTGGCGGGGCGAGGTCGGCACGGACACCGCCGTGGACGAGCTCCTGCGCGTCCACCCGCCGGTGCTCTCCTTCCGCCGCACCGCCACCCGCGCCACCGAACTCGCCGGGGTCCGGATCGCCGAGGGCGACAAGGTCGTCGTCTTCCACGGCTCCGCCAACCACGACGAACGCGTCTTCCCCGACCCGCACCGGCTGGACCTCGGCCGCCGCCCCAACCCCCACGTCTCCTTCGGCGACGGCCCGCACGTCTGCCTCGGCGCGCACTTCGCTCGGCTTCAACTCAGCGTGTTCCACGAGGAGTTGCGGGAAGCCTGCGGTGGCGTCGAGCTCGCCGGGCCACCCCGGCGGCTCGTCTCCAACTTCATCAACGGCATCACGTCGCTGCCGGTGCGGCTGCGGGAGCCCTGAGCGCCGCCCGCGTCACGTCGGCCACCAGCTCGACCACGTCGGGACCGTACGCCTGGGAGCTGACGACCTTCAGGAGCAGGACGAAGGTGCCGTCCGGGCCGTACTTGCCGGCCAACGCCTCGTGGTGGCGGGCCAGGTACCGTGCCGCGGCCTGGTTGGCGACCGCGGCCTGGCCGCACAGCAGGAACACCGGCCTGCCGCCCTCGCCGAGAGTGAGCCGGGCGAGGGCGACGTACTCGCTGACACCCCACTCTGGTCGGCGGGTCTCGCCCGCCACGGTGATCATCCCCCGGTCCTCGGGCGGGTCCTGCTCGACGTTCATCGTGAGCCCCGGCAGCAGGTTCGGCAGGTGCGCCGCCATGCGCCGGTTCGAGTACGGACCACCGATGCAGAACTCCGCCGACTCGCCGAGCCCCTGACGGGCAGTGTCGTGCTGCACGATCCGGGGCCGCGCACCGCAGTCCTTGATCAGCGCCGAGAGTTCGAGCAGCGCCGAGACGTCGGTGGCGTGCACTCCGCGCTCGCTGCCGGCCATACGGTTCACCACGAGCAGGCACTCGGAGCCGGAGGGCAGGCCGAAGAACGCCTGCTTGCGGCGGAGCCGCCGACGCCACACGTACGTCCGGGTCAGCCAGCCCAGCGAGGCGCTGAGCCCGGTCGCCAGCACGCCGAGCACGATGTTGCGCAGGTCCTCGTCCATAGGGGCGCATGCTAGCGGCGGGTCGGGTGACCGTTCGAGAGGATCGGAAGGCGCTCCTGACGTCCGGGTGGGGCAGAAGTTACGCTGCGTGGACGGTCATTGACGGGAGGTCAGGAATGCGTCGTTTCGCTGTGCGGTACGGGGTGGTCGTAGCGGCCGCCACGACGGTGCTCTCGGTGGGGGCCGCGGCCCCGCCGCCTACCGCTCCACCGCTCGCCCCCGCCCCACCGGCCGCCCCGGCGAAGGTGCCCGTGGCCGTCGGCCACGGCGGCGCCGTCGCGAGCGTGGACGCCGACGCCAGCGCCGCCGGCATCGAGATCCTCCGCCGGGGCGGCAACGCCGTCGACGCGGCCGTCGCCGTCGCCGCCGCCCTCGGCGTCACCGAGCCCTACTCGGCCGGCATCGGCGGAGGCGGCTACCTCGTCCACTACGACGCCCGGAGCCGTACGGTCTCCACCGTCGACGGCCGCGAGACCGCCCCCGCCTCCGCCGGCACCGGCCTGTTCACCGAGAACGGCGCCCCGCTGCCCTTCGAGGAGGCGATGACCAGCGGGCGCTCGGTCGGCACCCCCGGCACCCCCGCCACCTGGGCGACCGCCCTCGACGCCTGGGGCAGCAAGCCGCTGGGCGAACTCCTCGCCCCCGCCGAGCGGCTGGCCCGCAAGGGCTTCACCGTCGACTCCACCTACCGCGCCCAGACCGCCGCCAACGAGGCCCGCTTCCGCGACTTCCCGGCCTCCGCCGACCTCTTCCTGCCCGGCGGCCGGCTGCCCGAGGTCGGCTCGGTCGCCCGCAACCCCGACCTGGCCCGCACCTACGCCACCCTCGCGAAGGAGGGCGTCGGCGCGCTCTACCGGGGCCCGCTCGCCCGCGACATCGTGCGGACCGTCCGCACCCCTCCGGTCCGCGAGGGCGCGTCGCGCGTGGTCCGCTCCGGCGACCTGACGGAGCGGGACCTCGCCGGGTACCGCACCGTCCGGCGGGCGCCCACCAAGGTCGCCTACCGGGGCCTCGACGTCTACGGCATGGCCCCGTCGTCGTCCGGCGGCACGACCGTCGGCGAGGCCCTCAACATCCTGGAGACCACGGACCTCTCCGTCGCCCCGCAGGAGCGCTACCTCCACCGCTTCATCGAGGCGAGCCGGATCGCCTTCGCCGACCGCGGCCGCTGGGTGGGCGACCCCGCCTTCGAGCCCGTGCCCGTCCGCGGCCTGCTCTCCCAGCGGTTCGCCGACTCCCGGGCCTGCCTGATCCGCGACGACGCCGCGCTCACCAGCCCGCTCGCGCCCGGCGACCCCCGGAACCCGGTGCCGTGCGCCCCCGGCGGGACGGCGGCCCCGACGACGTACGAGGGCGAGAACACCACCCACCTCACGGTCGCCGACCGGTGGGGGAACGTCGTCGCCTACACCCTCACCATCGAGTCCACCGGCGGCAGCGGCATCACCGTCCCCGGGCGCGGCTTCCTGCTCAACAACGAGCTGACCGACTTCTCCTTCGTCCCGGCGAACCCCGCCGTCCACGACCCCAACCTGCCCGGCCCCGGCAAGCGCCCCCGCTCCTCGATCTCGCCGACGATCGTCCTCGACCGCCACGACCGGCCGGTCCTCGCCCTCGGCTCGCCCGGCGGCGCCACCATCGTCACCACCGTCCTGCAGACCCTGACCGGCGTCGTCGACCGGGGCCTGCCGCTCGTCGACGCCATCGCCGCCCCGCGCGCCAGCCAGCGCAACCAGGCGACCACCGAACTCGAACCCGCCCTCTGGAACAGCCCCCTGAGGGCCCGGCTCGAAGCCCTAGGGCACGGCTTCCGGCAGAACCCGGAGATCGGCGCCGCGACCGGTGTCCAGCGCCTCCCCGGCGGGCGCTGGCTCGCCGCCGCCGAGACCGTCCGCCGGGGCGGCGGCTCGGCGATGGTGGTCCGCCCGGACAAGTGACGCCCGGCGGCAGGCGGTGCCGGCGCCGCCGCCCGGGCCAGGGGGCGGCACGTCCCGGTCTCCGCTCCGTCCCCCGTGCCCCACGGGGCCGCGAACGGCCTCCGGCGGCGCCCCTCCGCCCTACAGCGCCGTCAGCACGCGCGGCCCCGCGTCCGTGACGGCGACGGTGTGCTCGGCGTGGGCGGCGCGGGAGCCGTCGAGGGTGCGGATCGTCCAGCCGTCCCGTGCCGTGTAGTGCCCGTCGCCGCCGCCCCCGACGAGCATCGGCTCGATCGCCAGGACCATGCCGTGCCGCAGCCTCATCCCGCGCCCGGGCCGCCCCTCGTTGGGCACGCCCGGGTCCTCGTGCATCGCGCGGCCGATGCCGTGCCCGCCGAAGCCGTCCGGGATGCCGTACCCGGCCTTCCGGCACACCCGGCCGATGGCGTGCGCCACGTCCCCGATCCTGTTTCCGACCACGGCCGCCGCGATGCCGGCCGCCAGGGCCTCCTCGGCCGCCCCGATCAGCCGGGTGTCCTCGGCGCGGGCGCGGCCGACGGTGAAGCTCACCGCCGCGTCCCCGGCCCAGCCGCCCAGCAGCGCCCCGCAGTCCACCGACACCAGGTCGCCGTCGGCGAGCCGGGAGCCGTCCGGGACGCCGTGCACGATCGCGTCGTTGACGGAGACGCAGACGACGGCCGGGAAGGGCGTCGGCGCCCAGTCCGGCCGGTAGCCCAGGAAGGGCGAGCCGGCACCGGCCTCCGCGAGGACCTCCCGGGCCGCCCGGTCCAGTTCGGTGACCGGCACCCCGGGCGCCGCCGTCTCCCGCGCGGCCGCCAGGGCCCGGGCCACCACGCGGCCCGCCTCGCGCATCGCGTCCATGTTCTCGTCGGTCTTGATCTCTACCATTCCCATTACTATACCGGTATGAAAATGGGGGAGGGCGGGTATGGTGGGGGCATGGTGCGCACCCCCCTCACTCAGGAAGAGCGCGAGCGCGGCGAGCGGCTCGGGCAGCTGCTGCGCGAGGCCCGCGGCGAGCGGTCGATGGTGGAGATCGCGGCGGCGGCCGGCCTCTCGGCCGAGACGCTCCGCAAGATCGAGACCGGGCGCGCCCCCACCCCGGCCTTCTTCACCGTCGCGGCCCTCGCCGGCGTCCTCGACCTGTCGATGGACGACCTGCTGGTCCGCAGCGCCCCGTTGCCCGCCTGAGCCCCGCCCGCCGGCTCCCGCCCGCGGCCCCGGTCACCGAGTGGCCGCCGCCCTGCCGGGGGAGGACGCTGGAAGGGAGTACGTCCGGGTGGACCGAGGGCGTACCGCACGGCGTCCCCGCCCGGCCGGGATCGGAGCTGTGCCATGCGCATGCTGCTGAAGGTCGAGATGGACACCGCGGCCTCCAACGAGGCCATCAGGCAGGGCAGCATTCCCGGGCTCATGCAGGAGACGATCGCGCGGATCCGCCCCGAGGCCGCCTTCTTCACGGTCGAGAACGGCTGCCGCACCGGCTACTTCTTCTTCGACCTCACCGAGACCACCGACCTGCCGGCCGTCTCGGAGCCCTTCTTCATGAGGCTCGGCGCCAAGGTCCACTACTCGCCGGTCATGAACCCGGAGGAGCTGGCCGAGGGCCTGAGCCGGCTCAGCGGCCGGTCCTGACCCCGGATCAGCAGCCGGGCCCGGACCCGGCTCGGCGCCAGGCCGGGCCCGGTCCAGGCTCGACGCCCGGCTCCGCGGCCCGGGCCCCGCCGCCCTGGCCCGCCGGCCCTCACGTCGAGACCGCGAGCGGGACGCGGCTGTGGCGGGGCGTCTCGATCTCGTCGAGCAGGGCGAGCGCCAGGTCGGCGTGCGCGAGGCGGCCGGGGCCGTCGACGACCGTGCCGACCGCCGTCCGGTACCCGCCCGTGGGCTCCGCCGCCGCGTCCAGGTCCAGCGGCGGCACCACCATCAGCCAGTCGAGCGCCGGCCCCGCCCCCGCCGTGAGCAGCTCGAACTCCACCACGTGACCCTGGGCGAAGGCCCGCCACTCCGCCGGGAAGCCCGGCGCGTCCATCAGCCGGACGCCGGACGCGTCCTCCAGCGTGGTGGCGATCCCCAGGGTCAGCAGCCGGCCGACCCCGGCCGCCGGAAGCCCGGAGAGCAGCGCCTTCGCGGTCGCGGTGAAGTACTCCTCCGACGGCACGTCGAGCCGGACCGAGGCGTGCAGGGCCGCGTCGTGCCCGGCGGCGAGCGCCGCCACCGACTCCGGGTCCGTCACGTCGCCGCGCACGACGGACACCCCCGGCGCCTCCAGGCCGGGGTGACGCGCCGGATCGCGCACCACCGCCGTCACCCGGTGGCCCCGGCCCGCCGCCTCCGCCACGGCCGCACGGCCGACCCGTCCACCCGCGCCGAACACGATGATCTTCTTGCCCGTCTCGTTTCCCATGGCCGGGACGGTAGGACGGCGACCCCCGGTCACTTCAAGGGAACCGGCGCCGCTACCGTCGGTCCCATGAGTGAACCGCCCCCGATCCGCGTCCGGTTCGACGACCCCGACTGCGCCGACGGGACCGTCCAGCCCTTCCGCGTCGGCGACAAGTGGACCGGCGTGGTGCTGCGCTGCCTGGAGGACGGCGCCGCCCGCCGCTTCGGCGAACTCCGCGCCGCCCTCCCCTGGATCACCCCCAAGGTCCTCACCGAGACCCTCCGCTCCATGGAGCGCAGCGGCTTCCTCACCCGGAGCGCGTACGAGGAGAACCCGCCGCGCGTCGAGTACGCCCTCAC
Source organism: Streptomyces roseolus (assembly GCF_014649855.1). Taxonomy (GTDB): domain Bacteria; phylum Actinomycetota; class Actinomycetes; order Streptomycetales; family Streptomycetaceae; genus Streptomyces; species Streptomyces roseolus. The sequence continues at coordinate 98,427 of NZ_BMTV01000005.1, forward strand.
CCCGCTCGGCCGCTCCCTCCTCGGCCCGCTGGACACCGCCTGCGCCTGGGCCCGCGCCCACGGCGCCGAGGTCGGCGACGCCCGCGCCGCGTATCCGCGGGACCGCCCGGTGCCGTGACGGCGGACGCGCCGCCCGGGAGACCCCGACGCGCGCCCCTGTCCCCGCTCCGGCATAGGCTGCGCGGTCATGACGAACGACCGACGCATCCCCGAGGAGCTGCGGCGCGGCCGCTACCTCAGCCTCACCACCTACCGGAAGGACGGGACCGGGGTCGCCACCCCGGTCTGGTACGCCGTCGACGAGGAGCGGGTGTACGTGTGGACCCGCGCCGACTCCTGGAAGGTCAAGCGGCTCCGCAAGGACCCCCGGGTCGAACTGGCCGTCTGCGACCTGCGCGGCAACGTCCCCGAGGGCGCCGCCCGGACCGCCGGGACCGCCCGCCTCGTCACCGGGGAGGAACTGCGCCGCATCCGCCGCCTGCTGTCCCGCAAGTACACCTACCAGTACTGGCTGGTGGACTGGCCGGCCACCCTCGTCCGCCTCGGCAAGCGCCCGCACACCGGGATCGTCGTCACCCTGTGAGCCGCCGGCGCGAACCCGCCCGTACGCGCCGGTACGAGATCGATGTGGTCCGGGGGGCACGGAAAGGAAAACGGTCCGTAGCCGTCCCGTAACACGACTGCGGTGCAATGCCCTGCGACGGACCGGAAGGTCCCCTTCTCCTGAGCGCGGGGCAGGTGCATGCGGATGACGGCTCCTCACATTCCCTCCGGAATGGCCGATTTCACCCACTGGCTGAACGGTCTGGCCGCCCGCGCCGAGCGGGTCGGCGGCTGGTGGGCCGTCTTCGCGGAACGGGACCCGGAGGGCCTGCGCGCCTGCCTCGACGGCACCGAACTGCTGCCCTGGGACGTCGTCGAGTCCCTGCTCCGGGACGTGGGGGAGGCCCCGGGCCGGGGCCGCGAGCTCTACGAGGCCGCCGCCGGCGCGCACGACCGGGCGCCCGGCGGGGCCGAGGCCCTGGCGGCCCGCCGCGACGCGATGGAGCGCGAACTCCGGCACGCCGAGGCGCGGATCGAGGAGCTGGAGCGACGCCTCGGCGCCCACCCGGCCCCGGGCCCCGAGGAGGCGGCCCGGCTGGTCCACGACCTCGCCTGGACCCGCGACGACCACGCCCGCGCCACCGCCCGCCTCGCCGACCTCGCCGCCCGCCTCGTGAACCTGCGCGGCGCCACCGCCCGGGACGGGGCCCCGCCCGGGCGGGCCGCGTCCGACGGTTCCGCGCCCGCGGTGGCGCGGCGGCGGCCGCGGGGGGCCCGGTACGCCTGGGTGGAGGCGGACGACGCCGCCGAGGGGGCCGTGGCCGTCGGCGCGCCCGCCCTGCCCGTCGGCGGGGGCGAGCCGCCGCGCGGCGCCCGGTTCCGGGGGCGGACCGGGTCCCGTACCGCCGCGTCGGACGCCCCGGAGGCCGGAGCGGTCCCCGCCGACGGGGCGGACGAGGCGGAGGAGGCCGCCCGCGCCGCCGTCAACGCCGTGTACGCCCTCCGGCGGCTGCGGGCCCAGGGTCGCACCGGCGAGGCGCACGTGCTGCTCTGCGAGGCGCTCGGCGGGCCGCCCGGCCGGCTGCCCGCGCTCGCCGCGGAGCTGCACCGGGCCGGCTTCGGCACCGACTGGGGCACCCTGCTCTGGGAGGCCGCCTCGCTGCCGCCCGCCCGGCTCGCCGCCGTCGCCGGGGCGCTCGCCGACGCGGGCCGCGCCGAGGACTGCGAGCAGCTGCTGCGCCAGGGTCTCGGCCGGCCGGTCGAGGAGCTCGCCGGGGCGGTCGCCGCCCTGGTCGCGGAGGCCCGCGAACGCGAGGCCCACGCCCTGCTCACCGCCTTCATCCGGGTCCGCACCCCCGAGGAGGCGGCCCGGCTCGCCGCCGTCGACCCGGCCCTCCTCATGCCCCGGCTGGGGGCGGCGGCCCGTGCCCTGTCGGCGGCCGACGACCGGGCGCTGCGGCACGCGCTGCGGGTCGGCGGCGTCCTCGGCCCCTGAGGGCCGGCCCCGGCGAGAACGGGAGCAGTCGGCACGTGTCGGTACGTGTCCGGTGTGGACCACTCCGGTATGAAACATGATCGACTGCGCCGCTTCCGGGCGGCGGTCTTGCTCCGGGGTGTGACGGGGCTTACGTTCTCCTCCTACACACCGTGTCTACGGGCGTAGAGGCTCATCGACGCCGCGCCGAAGGAGCTGCTCATGACCGTCGTACGCGCCGCCCTCGTCCAGGCGACCTGGACCGGCGACACCGAATCCATGATCGCCAAGCACGAGGAGCACGCCCGCGAGGCGGCCCGCCGGGGCGCCCAGGTGATCGGCTTCCAGGAGGTGTTCAACGCCCCCTACTTCTGCCAGGTCCAGGAACCCGAGCACTACCGCTGGGCCGAGCCCGTCCCGGACGGCCCCACCGTCACGCGGATGCGGGAGCTCGCCCGCGAGACCGGCATGGTGATCGTCGTCCCGGTCTTCGAGGTCGAGGCCGAGGGCTTCTACTACAACACCGCCGCCGTCGTCGACGCGGACGGCAGCTACCTCGGCAAGTACCGCAAGCACCACATCCCGCAGGTCAAGGGGTTCTGGGAGAAGTACTACTTCCGCCCGGGCAACGCCGGCTGGCCGGTCTTCGACACCGCCGTCGGCAAGGTCGGCGTCTACATCTGCTACGACCGCCACTTCCCCGAGGGCTGGCGGCAACTCGGGCTCAACGGCGCACAGCTGGTCTACAACCCGTCGGCGACCCACCGCGGCCTCTCCTCCTACCTGTGGCAGCTGGAGCAGCCCGCCGCCGCCGTCGCCAACGAGTACTTCGTCGCCGCCATCAACCGCGTCGGCGTCGAGGAGTACGGCGACAACGACTTCTACGGCACCAGCTACTTCGTCGACCCGCGCGGCCGCTTCGTCGGCGACGTCGCCTCCGACAAGGAGGAGGAACTCGTCGTGCGCGACCTCGACTTCGGCCTCATCGAGGAGGTCCGGCAGCAGTGGGCCTTCTACCGGGACCGCCGTCCCGACGCGTACGACGGGCTGGTCCGGCCGTGAACAGCCTGTACGCCCGCCACCGTTCCGTCCTGCCCGACTGGCTCGCCCTCTACTACCGGGAGCCGATCGAGATCACCCACGGCGAGGGCCGCCACGTCTGGGACGCCGAGGGCCGCCGCTACCTCGACTTCTTCGGCGGCATCCTCACCACCATGACCGCCCACGCCCTCCCCGAGGTGACCAAGGCGGTCGCCGAGCAGGCCGGCCGGATCGTCCACTCCTCCACCCTCTACCTCAACCGGCCGATGGTGGAGCTCGCCGAACGGATCGCCACCCTCTCCGGCATCCCCGACGCCCGGGTCTTCTTCACCACCTCCGGCACCGAGGCCAACGACACGGCCCTGCTCCTCGCCACCGCGTACCGCGGCTCGAACCAGATCCTGGCGATGCGCAACAGCTACCACGGCCGCTCCTTCTCCACCGTCGGCGTCACCGGCAACCGCTCCTGGTCGCCCACCGGCCTCTCCCCGCTCCAGACCCTCTACGTGCACGGCGCGGTCCGCGGCCGCGGCCCCTTCGCGGGCCTCAGCGACGAGCGCTTCACCGAGGCCGCCGTCGCCGACCTCGAAGACCTCCTCGGCCACACCCACCGCACCGCCGCCCTCATCGCCGAACCCATCCAGGGCGTCGGCGGCTTCACCTCCCCGCCCGACGGCCTGTACGCCGCCTTCCGCCGCGTCCTCGACCGCCACGGCGTCCTCTGGATCTCCGACGAGGTGCAGACCGGCTGGGGCCGTACCGGCGAGCACTTCTGGGGCTGGCAGGCGCACGGCCAGGCCGGCCCGCCCGACCTGCTCACCTTCGCCAAGGGCATCGGCAACGGCATGTCCATCGGCGGGGTCGTCGCCCGGGCCGAGATCATGAACTGCCTCGACGCCAACTCCATCTCCACTTTCGGCGGTTCGCCCGTCACCATGGCCGCGGGCCTCGCCAACCTCGGCTACCTCCTGGACCACGACCTCCAGGGCAACGCCCGGCGCGTCGGCGGCCTCCTCATCGAACGGCTCCGGGCCGCCGCGGCCGGCGTCGACCTCGTCCGCGAGGTCCGCGGCCGGGGCCTCATGATCGGCATCGAGCTCGCCGACCCCGTCACCGGCGCGGCCGCCCCCGAGGCCGCTTCCGCCGTCCTGGAGAAGGCCCGCGAGAACGGCCTCCTCATCGGCAAGGGCGGTGGCCACGACACCAGCTCACTGCGCGTCGCGCCCCCGCTCTCGCTCACCGTCGCCGAGGCCGAGGAAGGCGCCGCCGTCCTCGAACAGGCCCTCCGGTCCCTCTAGTTGGCAGGGGAGTACTCCCATGAGCACCCGAACCCTGATCCGGGGCGGTCTCGTCGTCACCGCCTCCGACGAACTCCACGCCGACGTCCTCGTCGAGGACGGCCGCGTCGCCGTGCTCGCCGCCCACGGCTCCGGAGCGGCGGCCGGCCTGACCGCCGACCGCGTCCTCGACGCCACCGGCCGCTACGTCATCCCGGGCGGGGTCGACGCGCACACGCACATGGAGCTGCCCTTCGGCGGCACGTTCGCGTCGGACACGTTCGAGACGGGGACGCGGGCCGCCGCGTGGGGCGGGACGACGACGATCGTCGACTTCGCGGTGCAGGCGCAGGGCGAGTCGCTGCAGGCCGGTCTGAACGCCTGGCTGGAGAAGGCGGACGGGAACTGCGCGATCGACTACGGATTCCACATGATCATGTCGGACGTGAACGAGGCGACGCTCAAGGAGATGCCGAAGCTCATCGAGCACGGCGTTCCCTCGTTCAAGCTGTTCATGGCGTATCCGGGCGTCTTCTACTCGGACGACGGGCAGATCCTGCGGGCGATGCAGGTGGCCGGCGAGACCGGCGGGCTGATCATGATGCACGCGGAGAACGGCATCGCGATCGACGTGCTCGTCGAGCAGGCGCTGGCGAGGGGGGAGACCGATCCCCGCTTCCACGGGGAGGTCCGCAAGGCGCTCCTGGAAGCGGAGGCCACCCACCGCGCGATCCAGCTCGCCCGCGTCGCGGGCTCTCCGCTGTACGTCGTCCACGTCTCGGCGCAGGAGGCGGTGGCCGAGCTGGCGGCCGCCCGGGACATGGGGCTTCCGGTCTTCGGCGAGACCTGCCCGCAGTACCTCTTCCTGTCCACGGACAACCTCGCGGAGCCGGACTTCGAGGGCGCCAAGTACGTGTGCTCGACACCGCTGCGGCCGAAGGAGCACCAGGCGGCGCTCTGGCGGGGCCTGCGGACGAACGACCTCCAGGTGGTGTCCACGGACCACTGCCCGTTCTGCTTCGTGGGCCAGAAGGAGCTCGGCCGGGGCGACTTCTCGAAGATCCCCAACGGCCTGCCGGGGGTGGAGAACCGGATGGACCTGCTGCACCAGGCGGTCGTGGACGGTCACATCTCGCGGCGCCGCTGGATCGAGATCGCCTGCGCGACGCCGGCGAGGATGTTCGGCATCTACCCGCAGAAGGGCACCATCGCCCCCGGCGCGGACGCCGACATCGTCCTCTACGACCCGCACGCCACCCAGGTGCTGTCGGCCGGGACGCACCACATGAACGTCGACTACTCGGCGTACGAGGGCAAGACGATCACGGGTCAGGTGGAGACCGTCCTCTCGCGGGGCGAGGTCGTCATCGACCGGCGGACGTACGTGGGCCGCACGGGGCACGGGGTCTTCGTGCCGCGCGGTCTCTGTCAGTACCTGGGCTGAGCGGCCCGGGATCCCGTCGCACCGCATCGAACTGGGAGGCCACCGAAATGGACTTCGGACTCGTCCTGCAGACCGACCCGCCCGCCTCGCAGGTCGTCGGCCTGATGCGCCGGGCGGAACGCAACGGCTTCCGCTACGGCTGGACCTTCGACTCCGCCGTGCTCTGGCAGGAGCCCTTCGTCATCTACAGCCAGATCCTCGAACACACCACCAAGCTCCACGTCGGCCCGATGGTGACGAACCCCGGCACCCGTACGTGGGAGGTGACCGCCTCCACCTTCGCCACCCTCAACGACATGTTCGGCAACCGGACCGTCTGCGGCATCGGCCGCGGCGACTCCGCCATGCGCGTCGCCGGCCGCAAGCCCAACACCCTGGCCCGGCTCGGCGAGGCCATCGAGGTCATCCGCGACCTGGCGGAGGGCAGGGAGGCGCGGGTCGACGGCAACGCGGTCCGCATCCCGTGGATCAAGAACGGGAAGCTGCCGGTGTGGATGGCGGCCTACGGCCCCAAGGCCCTCGCGCTCGCCGGACAGAAGGCCGACGGCTTCATCCTCCAGCTCGCCGACCCCTTCCTCACCGAGTGGATGGTCAAGGCCGTCCGGCAGGCCGCCGTCGACGCGGGCCGCGACCCCGACGCCCTCACGGTCTGCGTCGCCGCCCCCGCCTACGTCACCGCCGACGACTCGCCCGGGGCCCTCGCCCACGCCCGGGACCAGTGCCGCTGGTTCGGCGGCATGGTCGGCAACCACGTCGCCGACCTGGTTTCCAAGTACGGAGAGCACTCCTCCCTGGTCCCCGAGGAGCTCACGGCGTACATCAAGGACCGGCAGGGCTACGACTACTCCCACCACGGCCGCGCCGACAACCCCGACACCGCCTTCGTCCCCGACGAGATCGTCGACCGCTTCTGCCTCCTCGGCCCGGCCGAGGCCCACGTCGAGAAGCTGCGCCGGCTGGAGGAGCTCGGCGTCGACCAGTTCGCCGTCTACGCCATGCACGACCACCGCGAGGGCACCATCGACGCCTACGGCAGCGAGATCATTCCCGCCCTCCGCTGACCCGGCCGGCTCAGGCCGTGGCCGCGTCGCGCACGCTGCGCGGGCGCATGTCGGTCCAGACCTCGGAGATGTGGTCGAGGCATTCCGCCCTGGTGCCCGTCTTTCCGCCGTCCGTCCAGCCCCGCGGTATCTCCCGGTCCTCCGGCCAGATCGAATACTGCTCCTCGTGATTCAGGACCACCCGGTAGATCGTGTCATCCATGCTGTGCCTTCATCCTCGATGAACTCCGACTGCGCCCTACGGTGATCGAAACGGCCGCACCGCGTCAACCTCTCCCGGAAATGCGGGTATGGCAGGATGCCGGTCTCGTGGAACCAGAGAAAGGGCGCACATGGGGGAGTACCGCAACGGCCGGAATCCGTGGATCCGGATATTCCACCCGGGTCCGGAAGGTGCGCGCCAGGTGGTCTGTTTCCCGCACGGCGGCGGCTCGGCGAGCTACTACCGGCCGCTGTCCGAGGCGCTGAGCCGGGACGCGAACACGCTGGTGGCGCAGTATCCGGGGCGGGAGGACCGGATTTCCGAGGAGCAGCCCCGGACGATGGCCGAGCTGGCCGACGCCGCCTACGCGGCGCTGCGTCCGGAGCTGTCGGAGCGGCCGGTGTTCTTCGGGCACAGCATGGGCGCGATCGTCGCCTTCGAAGTCGCCCGCCGGATGGCGCGCGACACCGGACGGCCGCCGGAGCGCCTGATCGTGTCGGCGTGCGCGGCGCCCTCCCGCAGGACCGACGCGGGCCTGCGGTTCCTCGACGACGACGCACTCCTGGCCGAGGTCATGGCGCTGGGCGGCACCGACGCGGGCCTGGGCGGCCACCCGGAACTGCTCTGGCTGGTCCTGCCGGTCATGCGCAACGATTTCGCGGTGGTCGAGACCTACGAGGCCGGCGCCGGGGCGGTGGTGGACTGCCCGGTCTCGGTGATCCTGCCGGACGGCGACCCCAGGGTGACGCGGATCACAGCGGAGGCCTGGCGTGAACACACCACCGCCGGGGCGGAGGTGCGCGTCGTCGAGGGCGGGCACTTCTACCTCGCCACGCACCCCCGGCTTTTCCTGGAGCATATGCAGCGGATTCTCGGGATCGCCCCGGTGGAATCCGAAGCGATCTGACAGACTTTTCGGCCATATGTTTCACCCGGTCGGAACCCGGGAAGCGAACCGCGTTCCACCGGGTATGCGCCGGATGTCTGATCCCTCCTTCTCCGTGTGAATTCCCGGTGACGGGCCGACAGTTGACGGCGATTTCCCCCTTGCGTCACGCCGGTCGTCTGAACAAGACTGCGGCCGAGACCAAGATCGTGGTGGCCGGAGTTCGCGCGTTCCCGTCGGGGCGCCGTCCCCGGTGAACCGATCTTGTTCGGTGCCGGCTTATGGGGGAATTCGTTGAGCGGCCTTTTCCGCGCCACCGGGGCGCACCGTGATGTCCGCGCGAGGAGCCGTACCGCGGGAGCGGCACGGCCGCGTCGGCGCCCGGTCGCGCGCGGGGCGTGAGCACCATGGGATTCGTCGAGGAAGAGATCGCCCTGTTCTGGTCCGAGCTGCTCGGCGTCACCACCGTGGCACCGGAATCCCGCTTCGCCCGGCTCGGCGGGACCGCGGACACCGCCGCCCGGCTCTCCGCCCGCGTCGACGAGGAGCTCGGCGTCCGCGTCCCCGCCGGGGAGCTCCTCGGCGCGGACACCCTGGAGGCGATGGGCGCGCTCGTCCGCGCCGCCATGGAAGCCCCCCGGAACCTGCGGGTCCCCGGCGCGGAACCCACCGCCACCGGACCCCGCCCCGGCGCCCGCGACGAACGGCCGGTGCTCTCCTTCGGCCAGCAGCGCCTCTGGTTCATGCAGCAGATCGACCCCGGAACCACCCTCTACAACGTCCCGACCGTGCTCCACCTGCGCGGCCCGCTCGACCCGGCCGCGCTCGGCGCCGCGCTCGACGCGCTGGTGGCCCGGCACGAGGTGCTCCGCACCACCTACGCCGCACCCGGGGGACGCCCGTACCAGGTGGTGGCGCCCCCGGCGCCCGTACCCCTGCCGTACACCGACGTCTCCGGGCACCCCGAGCCCGCCGCCGAGGCCGGCCGCCTCGCGGACGCGGAGGCCCGGCGGGTCTTCGACCTGGCCGCCGCCCCGCCGCTCCGCGCCCGCCTGGTGCGGGTCGCCGACCGGGAGCACCGGCTCGTCCTGACCTTCCACCACATCGCCGTCGACGGCTGGTCGCTGGACGTCCTCCACCGGGAACTCGGCGCCCTGTACGGAGCGGCCACCGGCCGGACGCCGGCGCCCCCCGGGCCGGAGCTCCAGTACGCCGACTACGCGGCCTGGCAGCGGGCCCGGCTGGACGGTCCGGTCCTCGACGACCTCGTCGGTCACTGGCGCGCCGTCCTCGGCGACGACCCGCAGGCCCTCGCCGTCCCCACCGACCGGCCCCGGCCCGCCTCGCGCGGCTTCCGCGGCGCCGTCGCCCGCCGCGAACTCGGCCCCGAACTCGTCCGCCGACTGCGGGAGTTCTGCCGGAACGAGCGCGTCACCCCCTACATGGCGGCGCTCGCCGGCTTCGACGCGCTGCTCGCCGGCTGGTCCGGCGCGCGGGACGTCACCGTCGGCACGCCGGTCGCCGGACGCACCCGCCCCGAGCTGGAACACCTCGTCGGCTGCCTGATCAACATGGTGCCGGTCCGCGTCCGGCTCGACGGCACCCCCTCCTTCCGCGAGCTCGTCGCCGCCGTCCGCACCGCGGTGCTCGACGCCTCCGCCCACCAGGACCTGCCCTTCGACAAGCTCGTCGAGGCCCTGGTGACCCGCCGCACCCGCGACTTCCTGCCGGTCTTCCGGGTCATGTTCAGCTACCTGCGGGAACGGGAGAACCCCCGCTTCCCCGGCCTCGACTCCTGCGTCGTGGACCTCACCGGCCCCGAGGACACCGCCAAGTACGACCTCAGCCTGTACGCCGAGGAACGCGGCGACCGGCTCGCCCTGACCCTCGAGTACGACACCGACCTGTTCACGCCGGACACCCCGGCCGCCCTGCTCGCCGCCTACGAGCGGACGCTGCGCGAAGCGATCGCCTCCCCCGGCGACCCCGTGGCGGACCCGTGGCCGGTCCGGCCCGGCGCACCCGGCACCGAGAGGAGCCCCCACCGTGACCGTTGACGGACGCGCGACCGACGGACCGGGCACCCTGCACGCGTGGTTCGCGCGGCAGGCCGCCGCACGCGGCGACGCCGTCGCCGTCACCGCCGGCGCCGACCGGCTCACCTACCGCGCCCTCGACCGGGCGGCCAACCGGCTCGCCCACCACCTCCGGACCCTCGGCGTCGGCCCCGAAGTCCCCGTCGCCGTCCGCCTGGAGCGCACCGCGCACCTGATCACCGCGCTCCTCGCGGTGGTCAAGGCCGGCGGCGCCTACGTGCCCCTCGACCCCTCCGCCCCCGACGAGCGCCTCGCCCGCACCCTCGCCGACGCCGGGGCGGACGTCCTCCTCACCGACACCGCCGGCCGCGACCTCGGCGCCCGGCACACCGTCGTCACCGGCCCCGGAGGCACCGACCTCACCGGCCACCCGGACACCCCGCCCGCCGACCCCGGCACCGGCCCCGCGAACCTCGCGTACGTCATCTACACCAGCGGATCCACCGGCACCCCCAAGGGCGTCATGATCGAGCACCGCCAGGTGCTCGCCCTGCTGCACGGCACCCGCGAACGGTTCGGCTTCGGCCCGGACGACGTGTGGACCCTCTTCGCCTCCGCCGCCTTCGACGTCTCCGTCTGGGAGATGTGGGGCGCGCTGCTCCACGGCGGCCGGCTGGTCGTCGTCCCCGACGACGTGCGGCGCGCCCCCGAGGAGTTCCACGCGCTGCTGCACCGCGAGCGCGTCACCGTCCTCAACCAGACCCCCGCCGCCTTCCGGCAGCTCGTCCGGTACGAGGAGGAGCACCCGGCCGCCCCCGCGCTCGGCCTGCGCCTGGTCGTCCTCGCCGGCGAGGCGCTGCCCCCGGCCATGCTGCGCCCCTGGACCGAACGCCACGGGGACCGCGCACCGCTCCTGGTGAACATGTACGGGATCACCGAGACCACCGTCCACTCCACCTACCGCCGGATGACCGCCGCCGACCTCGGCGGCACGGACAGCATGATCGGCGCCGCCCTCGACGGCTGGACGCTGCGCGTCCTCGACGAGCGCGGCGAGCCGGTCCCCGACGGCGAGCCGGGCGAACTGTACGTCGGCGGCGCGGGCGTCGCCCGCGGCTACCTCGGGCGGCCCGCCCTCACCGCCGAGCGCTTCCTGCCCGACCCCGACGCCACCGTGCCCGGAGCCCGCCGCTACCGCTCCGGCGACAGCGCCCGGCGCACCGGCGACGGCGACCACGCCTATCTGGGCCGGCTCGACCACCAGGTCAAGGTCCGGGGCCACCGCATCGAACTCGGCGAGATCGAGACCACCCTCGCCCGGCACCCCGCCGTCCGCGAAGCCGTCGCCGCCGTCGACCGGGACACCGCGGGCGACCCCCGCCTGGTGGCCTACTGGGTGCCCGCCGCCGGCGCACCGGCCGGCCCGTCCGAGCTGCGCGACCACCTGCGGCGCACCCTGCCCCCGTACATGCTGCCCAACGTGTACGTGGCCCTCGACCGGCTGCCGCTCACCGTCAACGGCAAGGTCGACCGGCGCGCCCTGCCCGCCCCCGAGGCCGTCCGCCCCGACCTCGACGCGGACTTCGCGGCACCCGCCACCCCCGCCGAGAAGGCCCTCGCCGACATCTGGGCCGAGGTGCTCTCCGTCGACCGGGTCGGGCTCGACGACGACTTCTTCGAACTCGGCGGGCACTCCATGCTCGCCACCCAGGCCGTGGCCCTCACCCAGGAACGCCTCGGCCTCCACGCGACCCTGCGCCTGATCTTCGACGCCCCGACCGTCCGGGAATTCGCCCGGGCGCTCGACACCACGGCCACCGCCGCCACCACCGAGCACGGGGAGAACGACGCATGACCACCGAAACGGACCCGCCGCTGCCCGAACAGTCCGTCGCCGTCATCGGGATGAGCGGACGCTTTCCCGGCGCCGCCGACGTCGACGAGCTGTGGCGCCTCGTCGCCGCCGGACGCGAGGGCGGCACCCCCTACACCGACGAGGAACTCGCCGCCGCCGGAGTCCCCCGGCGGCTCCTCGACGACCCCGCCTACGTGAAGTCCGGCTTCCCCCTCGACGGCTTCGACCGCTTCGACGCCGGCTTCTTCGGCGTCACCGCCGCCGAGGCCGACCTCATGGACCCGCAGCACCGCCTGCTCCTCGAGACCGCCTGGCACGCCCTCGAACGGGCCGGCTACGCCCCCGGCTCCGTCCCCGGCCGCGTCGGCGTCTTCGCCGCAACCTCCGGGAGCACCTACCTCCTGGACCGGATCGCGCCCGGCCGGGGCGGCACCGGCCGGGTCTCCGACGCGCTCCAGCAGGCCATCGGCAACGACCCCGGCATGCTCGCCCTCCGCGTCTCCTACAAGCTCGGGCTGACCGGACCCAGCCTCACCGTGCAGAGCGCCTGCTCCTCCTCGCTGGTCGCCGTCCACCTCGCCGTGCAGTCCCTCCTCACCCGCGAGTCCGACACGGCCCTGGCGGGCGGCGTCGCCGTGCGCGCCCTGGAGCCCGCCGGATACCCGTACGAGGAGGGCGCGATCCTCGCCGCGGACGGCCACTGCCGCCCCTTCGACGCCGACGCCACCGGCACCGTCTCGGGCGACGGCGTCGCCCTCGTGGTCCTCAAGCGCCTGGAGGACGCGGTCGCCGACGGCGACCACGTCCACGCCGTCATCCGCGGCACCGCCGTCAACAACGACGGATCCGAGAAGATCGGCTTCACCGCCCCCTCCGCCCGCGGCCAGGCCGAGGTCGTCGGCGAGGCCCTCGCGGTCGCCGGGGTCGAGCCCGCCACCATCGACTACGTCGAGGCGCACGGCACCGCCACCCCGCTCGGCGACCCCATCGAGGTCCAGGCGCTCACCGAGGCCTTCGGCCCCGGCCTCCCGCCCGGATCGGTCCACCTCGGCTCCGTCAAGTCCAACGTCGGCCACCTCGACGCGGCCGCGGGCGTCACCGGCCTCATCAAGGCCGCCCTCGCCCTCGAACACCGCTTCATCCCGCCCACCGCGCACTTCCGCGTCCCCAACCCCGGACTCGACCTGGACAGAACCCCGTTCCGCGTCGACGCCGAGGGAGTGCCGTGGCCCGCGCGCGACCACCCGCCGCGGGCCGGCGTCAGCGCCTTCGGCATCGGCGGCACCAACGCCCACGTCGTCCTCGAAGCGGCGCCGGCCGGCGGCCGGCGGGAGGACGCCTCCGAGGACTCCTGGCAGGTCCTGCCGCTGTCCGCGCGCTCGCCCGAGGCCCTGGACGCCGCCGCCGCCGACCTCGCCCGCGCGCTCACCGCCGGCACCACCGGATCCGCCGCCCTCGCCGACGTGGCGCACACCCTGCAGCGGGGCCGTACCGCCTTCCCGTACCGCCGCGCCGTCGTCGCCGCCGACCGGGCGGGCGCGGCGGCCGCCCTGGAGCGGCCGGCCGCGCGGACGTCCCCCGTCGGCCCCGACGAGGCGCCACCCGCCGTCGTCTTCCTCCTCCCCGGCCAGGGCAGCCAGTTCGCCGGCATGGGCGCGGAACTCCACCGCACCGAACCGGTGTTCCGCGAGGCCTTCGACCGCTGCGCCGCGCTGCTCCTGCCCCACCTCGGCCAGGACATCCGCGCACTCGCCTTCGCCGCCGACGGCGAGGAGTCCCGCGCCCGGCTGCGGCAGACCCTCGTCACCCAGCCGACCGTCTTCAGCCTCGACTACGCCCTCGCCCGGCTGCTGATGTCCTGGGGCGTCACTCCCTCGGCCATGGCCGGCCACAGCCTCGGTGAACTCGTCGCCGCCACCCTCGCCGGGGTGTTCACCCTGGAGGACGCGCTGCGCGTCGTCGCCCGACGGGCCCGCCTGATGCAGGACCTGGCCCCGGGCCGGATGCTGTCCGTGCTCCTCGACGAGGCCGAGCTGGAGAAGGTCCTCGACGGCCGGGCCACCGTCGCCGCCGTCAACGCCCCCGGGTCCTGCGTCGTCGCCGGCACCCCCGACGAGGTCGAGGCGGCACGCCGCCTCCTGGAGGAGCGGGGCGTCCCCGTCCGCGAGCTGCCGACCTCCCGCGCCTTCCACACCGAGCTGGTCGAACCCGCGCTCCCCGGCCTCGCCGAGGTGCTCCGCGGGGTCCCCCTGAACCGGCCCGCGATCCCCTTCGCGTCCAACGTGACGGGCACGTGGATCACCGACGAGCAGGCCACCGACCCGGAGTACTGGGTCGCCCACACCCGCCGCCCGGTCCGCTTCTCCGACGGCGTCGCCGCCCTCGCCGACCTCGGCCCCGCCGTCCTCGTCGAGGTCGGCCCCGGCAGCCAGCTCACCGGCCTGGTCCGGGCGCACCCCGGCACCGGGCCGGGCGTCACCCTGCTGCGCCGCCCGCGCGCCGGGGAACCGGCCGCCGAGGCCCGTACCGTCCGGGAAGGCCTCGGCGAACTCTGGCGCCACGGCGTCCCGGTGGCGTGGAGCGCCCTCCACGGGGACGCCCCGCGCCGCCGCGTCCCGCTGCCCGGCTACCCCTTCGAACGCCGTGCCCACCTGCTGCCCCGGCCGCAGGCCACGGCCGGCCCCGCCCGCAAGGGCGTCGACCGCTGGACGTACGCCCCCGTCTGGCACCCCGCGCCGGCGGCACCGGCCGGCCAGGACCCCGCCACCGGGCCCCTCACCTGGCTGGTCCTCGCCGACCGGCGGGGCCTCACCGACGCGCTCACCGGCGGCCTCCGCGACCGGGGCCACACCGTCGTCACCGTACGGCGGGCCGCCGCCTACGCCCGTCCCGCCGACGACGCCTTCGAGGCCGACCCCGCGGACCCGGACCACCTCGGCCGGGTCGTGGACGAGCTGCGCCGGTCCGGGCGCCTGCCCGACCGGATCGTGCACGCCTGGAGCGTCACCGACGCGCCCGACACCCCCGCCGGGGACGAGGGGGACGTGGCCGACGCGGCCGGCCGCTACGCCACCGCCCTCGACGCCGGCTTCCACACCCTCGTCTCCCTCGCCCAGGCCCTCGGCGAGACGGGTGAGGACCGGCCGGTCCGGGTCGACGTCCTCACCGACGAACTCCAGGACGCCCACGGCACACCCGTACGGAACCCCGAACGGGCCACCCTGTACGGGGCGGTCACCGTCCTGCCCCAGGAATACGGGTGGCTGGACTGCCGCTCCGTCGACGTCACCGTGCCGGAGGACGCCCGGGACCGCGACCGGCTCACCGCGCGGCTGCTCACCGAACTGACCTCCCCGCAGCGGGAGCCGCTCGTCGCCCACCGCGGCCCGCACCGGCTGCGCCGGGCCTTCGCCCCCGTCCCCCTGGACGCGGTGCTCCCGGCCGGCGCCTGGCAGCCGGGCGCCGGACACCTGCTCACCGGCGCCTCGGGCGACGCCGGCCTCGCCTTCGCCGAGGAGCTCGCCGGGGCCGGCGCCCGGCTCCTGCTCGTCGGCGACCCGGACTTCCCCGCCCAGGACGCGTGGGAGGAGTGGCGGGCCGGCCGCGCCGGGGACGACGAGCGGGTACGCGGCCGGGTCGCCCGCCTCGCGGCACTGCTCGACGCCCACCCCGGCGCCCTCGCCTACCGTGCCGCCGACCTGGCCGACCCGGACGACGCGCGCCGCACCGTCACGGCGGCCCGGGAGCACCTGGGCACGGTCCGGGGCGTGCTGCACCTCGCCGACGTCCGTGGCTCGGGCCTCGTCGCCCTGAAGACCCGCGACGACTTCGCGGCCGTCCTCGCCGCGCGGGTGCGGTCCACCCTGCTGCTCGACGCGCTGCTGCGCACCGACGACCCGGCGTTCTTCCTCGTCGGCTCCTCCACCACCGGGATCGTCGGCGGCTTCGGCCAGGCCGAGAACACCGCGGCCGCCGCCTTCCTCGACGCCTTCGCCCCCGCGCGCGCCGCCACCGGCCGCCCCACCGTGACCGTCGACTTCACCCAGTGGGAGTGGGACGACTGGTTCGAGCGGCAGATGGCGGGCCTGCCCGAGGTGCGGGACCTGTACGAGCGGATCCGGCGCGAGCAGGGCATCCCGGCCGGCGACGGCCTCGCCGCCGCCCGCGCCGCGCTCGGCGGCGGACTGCCCCAGGTCGTCGTCTGCCCGGTCGACTTCCAGGACGTCCTCGCCGACCAGTCGGGCCTGACCGCCTCCTCGTTCACCGACTCCCTCGGCGCCTCCCGCGACCCCGCGGGCGACGACGACTGGGACCCGGCGACCGTGTGGCCGGACGACGAACTCGCCCAGTCCGTCGCCCGGGTGTGGCGCGACATGCTCGGCGTCTCGCCCATCGGCGCCGACGACGACTTCTACGACCTGGGCGGCAACTCGCTCTTCGCCATCCAGATCGTGGGCCGGCTGCGCCGCGCCCACGGCGACTTCCCGATGAGCGCCGTCTTCGAGGCGCCGACCGTCGGCGGACTCGCGGCGGCCATCCGGGAGCACCAGGCGGAGGCGATCGGCCTCGACGAGTTCGAGGCGCTGCTGAGGGAAGTGGAAGGCCTCTCCGCCGACGAGGCCGAGGCGTTCCTGAGGGGGGACCATGCCTGACGCCGTCGGCACCACCGGGCCCGGCGACACAACGGAACCGGCCGCGCGCCCCGGCACGCCCGGGGACGAGGTGACGGCCGAGCGGCTCAAGGCGCGGCTCTCCTCCCTCTCCCCGAGCCAGCGCGCCGTCCTCGAACAGTCCCTGCGCCGGCGGAACGCTAAGGCCCCGCAGGCCCTCGGCACCCCGACCCGCGCCGCCGGCGCCCCGGCGGCCGCGCCCCGCCGGACCCGGCGGCCCGGCAGCACCATGGAGTTCAGCCTCTTCTTCTTCTCCGGCGACGGCAGCGCCGACGGGCCGGGCAAGTACCAGCTGCTCCTCGACAGCGCCCGCTACGCCGACGCCCACGGCTTCGCCGGGATCTGGGTCCCCGAGCGCCACTTCGTGGACTTCGGCGGCCTCTACCCCAACCCGTCCGTGCTGGCCGCCGCGCTCGCCATGGTCACCGAACGCCTGCAGATCCGCGCGGGCAGCGCGGTGCTGCCGCTCCACCACCCGGTCCGGGTGGCCGAGGAGTGGGCGGTCGTCGACAACCTGAGCGGCGGCCGGGTCGCCGTCTCCGCCGCCTCCGGCTGGCACCCGGACGACTTCCTCCTCGCGCCCGGCGACGGCGCCCTGCGCCACGAGCGGCGCAAGGAGGAGATGTTCGAGGCGATCGACACCGTCCAGCGGCTCTGGGCGGGCGAGACCGTCGCGCTGCCCCGCGCCGACGGCACCCCGCAGCACGTCCGCACCCTGCCCCGGCCGCTCCAGCCCCGGCTGCCGATGTGGGTGTCCGCGCAGGGCAGCGTCGAGACCTTCGTCCGCGCCGGCGAGATCGGCGCCCACGTGCTGACCGGACTCGTCGCCCAGCGCCCCGCCGACCTCAAGGACAAGATCGGCGCCTACCGGGAGGCCCGCGCCGGGGCCGGCCACGACCCGGCGGCCGGCACCGTGACCGCGATGGTGCACACCTTCCTCGCGGCCCGCGTCGACGAGGCCAAGGAGGTCGTACGGGCCCCGCTCACCGCGTACCTGAAGACCTTCCTCGCCCAGCAGGACAGCTTCGACAGCGAGTTCGCCACGCTCAGCGACGCCGAGCGGGACGCCATGCTCGCCGCCACCTTCGAACGCTACTTCGACGGCCTCGCGCTGCTCGGCACCCCCGACAGCTGCGAGTCCCTCGTCGAGGACCTGGTGGACATCGGCGTCGACGAGGTCGCCTGCCTGGTCGACTTCGGCCTCGACCCCGACCGGGTCCTCGCCGGCCTGGACCACCTCACCGTCCTCAAGGACCGCTACCGGCCCGCGCCGGAGGGGGAGCACCCGTGACCGACCTGTCCGCCCGGCTCGCCGGGCTCACCCCCGCGCAGCGCGCCCTGCTCGACCGCCGCCTGCGCGAGCGCACCCGGACGCCCGACGCCCTGACCCGGATCCCGCGGCGGCGGGGGGCGGACCGCGTCCCGCTCACCGTCGACCAGGAACGCATCTGGCTCATCCACCAGTTCGACCCCACGGACCCCGTCTACAACGTCTACTTCGCCTCCCGGCTGCGCGGCGCCCTCGACACGGACGCCGTCCAGCGGGCCGTGGACGCCTTCGTCGCCCGCCACGAGGCGATGCGCACCACCTTCGAGCAGGACGGCCTCGCCCCCGTCCAGGTCGTGCACGACACCATGAAGGTCACCGTCCGCCACCACGACCTGCGCTCCGTGCCGGCCGGGGACCGCGAGGACGAACTGCTGCGCCGCGCCACCGAGCAGCTGCGCACCGCCTTCGACCTCGTCCGCGGGCCGCTGCTGCGGATCGACCTGCTCCGCCTGGACGAGCGCGAGCACGTCCTCGTCGGCACCGTCGACCACCTGGTCTGGGACCGCCAGTCGATGGGCATCTTCAACGCCGAGTTCACCGAGCTCTACTCGGCGTTCGCCACCGGCCGCGCGCCGGACCTCCCCCCGGTCGAGGTGCACTACCCGGACTACGCGGAGTGGCAGCCCGAGTGGCTCCGCGAGGAGGTGCGGCGCAAGCACCTGCCGTACTGGCGCGAGCAGCTGGAAGGCGCCGAGCTGATCCTGGAGCTGCCCACCGACCGGCCCCGGCCGCCGCTGCAGACCTTCAACGGAGCCCGCCACCGCTTCACCCTCTCCGCCGCCCTCACCCAGGCGGTCCGCGACCTCGCCAAGCGCGAGGAGGTCACGGTCAACATCGCGCTGCTCGCCGCCTGGCAGCTGCTCCTCCACCGGCTCACCGGCCAGGAGGACATCGTGGTCGGCACCACCTCCTCCACCCGCAGCCGGCCCGAGACCGAGCCGATGGTCGGCTACTTCCTCACCATGCTGCCGCTGCGCACCCGGGTGCGCCCGGAGATGACGGTGGCCGAACTCCTCCAGGCGACCCGGACCACCATGATGGGCGCCTTCGACCACCACGACATCCCGTTCGGCACCCTGCTCGACGAACTCGACGTCCCCCGCGACCCCAGCCGCACTCCCGTCCACCAGACCTCCTTCATCCTCGTGGACTTCCACCACGAGGAGGAGACCACCATGGCGGGCGTGGAGGTCGAGGAGCTCCTGCTCGACAACCTGACCGCCAAGGACGACGTGACCCTGGGGTTCTTCGACGACCCCATGCTGGGGGACGGCCGGTTCGTCGGCCTGTTCGAGTACAACTCCGACCTGTTCACCGAGGACACCATGGCCCGGATGAGCCGCCAGGTGACCCGGATCCTGGAGCAGATGACCGCCGACCCCGGCCGGGGCGTGCACGAGCTGTCGCTGCTCGGCCCGGAGGACGCCGAGCGGCTGCTCGTCGAGTGGAACCGCACCGGGGCCGCCCGCGAACCCGGCCTGTGCCTGGAGGAGCTGGTCCGCCGCCGGGCCGAGGCCGCCCCCGACGCCGTCGCCGTCTCCTCGGGTGACGAACGGCTCACGTACGCCGAACTCGTCGACCGGGCGGGCAGGCTCGCCCACCACCTGCGCGACCGGGGCGTCACGGCCGGGACGGTCGTCGGCGTGTGCCTGGAGCGCGGGACCGACCTCGTCGTCGCCCTCCTCGGCGTCCTCATGTCCGGCGGCGCCTATCTGCCGCTCGACCCCGGCCACCCGCCGCGGCGGCTCGCCGACACGGTCACCGACGCGGGCGCCGCGCTCGTCGTCACCCGGTCGGCCCTCCTCGACGCGCTCGCCGACTGCCCCGGCGGTCGCGTCGCCCTCGACGCCGACGCCGGGGCGATCGCCGCCGCCCCCGCCGCGCCCCCGGCCCCGGCGGGGGACGACGACCGCCTCGCGTACGTCATCTACACCTCCGGCTCCACCGGCCGCCCCAAGGGCGTCGAGATCACCCACCGCAACCTCGTCAACCTCCTCCTCGCGATGACCGCCGAGACCGGCCTCGCACCGGGCGACGTCCTCGCCGCCGTCACCCCCGTCACCTTCGACATCGCGGGCCTGGAACTGTGGGGGCCGCTCGTCACCGGCGCGCGGGCGCACGTGGTCCGCAAGGAGGAGGCGGTGGACGGCCGCGGGCTCGCCGCCCTGCTCGCCGAGACCGGCACCACCGTCATGCAGGCCACCCCGGCCACCTGGCAGCTGCTCGTCGAGGCCGGCTGGCCGGGCGACGACCGCCTCCGGGCCCTGGTCGGCGGCGAGGCCGTCCCGCCCGCCCTGGCCGAACGCCTCGCCACCACCACCGCCCGCGCCTGGAACGTGTACGGACCCACCGAGACGACCGTCTGGTCCACCGCCCACCGCCTGGAGCCCGGCGCCGGCACCGTCTCCATCGGCCGCCCCCTCGCCAACACCCGGGTGTACGTCCTCGACGAGCGGCTGCGCCCCGTCCCCGTCGGCGTCCCCGGCCACCTCCACCTCGGCGGGGACGGCGTCGCCCGCGGCTACCGCGACCGGCCCGCCCTCACCGCCGAGCGCTTCCTCCCCGACCCCTTCGCCACCCGCCCCGGCGCCCGCATGTACGCCACCGGTGACACGGTCCGGCTCCGCGAGGACGGCACCCTCGTCTTCCTCGGGCGCGGCGACGGACAGGTCAAGCTCCGCGGCTTCCGCATCGAACTCGGCGAGATCGAGGCCCGCCTGGAGGAGCACCCCGCGGTCCGCCGCGCGGCCGCCCTCGTCCGCGAGGACCGGCCGGGCGACAAGCGGCTCGTCGGCTACGTGGAGAGCGCCGACGAGGCGCTGCGCGCCGAGGACCTGCGCGCGCACCTCCGCGACCGGCTCCCCGACTACATGGTCCCCGCGGCGCTCGTCCGCGTCGACGCCTTCCCCCTCGGCACCAGCGGCAAGATCGACCGGCGGGCCCTGCCCGCCCCCGCCGCCGACCGCGAGGGCACCGCCTACGCGCCGCCCCGCGACGCCCTGGAGCTGGAGGTCGCCCACCTCTGGGAGGACGTCCTCGGCGTCCGCCCCATCGGCCTGCACGACCGCTTCTTCGACCTCGGCGGACACTCCCTGCTCGTGCTGCGCCTGATGGCCGAGATCGAGCGGCGGTTCGGGCGGCAGCTGCCGATGGCGGCCATCTTCCAGGGCGCCACCGTGGAGCGCTTCGCCCGCATGCTCCGCGAGGGCTACCGCGAGGAGACCGGCGTCCACCTGGTCGAGCTCGGCTCCGGCGGCAGCGGCACACCCGTCTACTTCGCCCACCCGGCCGGCAGCGAGGTCGTCTGCTACATGCCGTTCGCCGGGCTCGTCGGCCCCGACCGCCCGCTGTACGCGCTCGCCTCCCCGCCGGCCGTCGACGGCACGCTGCCCTTCGCCACCTTCCGGGAACGCGCCGCCGCCTACGCCGAGCTGATCCGCGCCCACCAGCCGGAAGGCCCCTACGCGCTGGTCGGCTGGTGCTACGGCGGTTCCAACGCCTACGCCGTCGCCCACGAACTGGAACGCACGGGCGCCGACGTCTCCGTCGTCATGATCGACAGCCACGCCCCCGCCGAGGTCCCCGAGGGCGAGGAGCCCGACCGGGCCGAGATCGTCGAGGCCGTCGCCGCCAACCTCCAGTGGGACTACGGCGACCGGCTCAAGACCGTCGCCGAACTGCGCGCCATGACGTCCGAGGAGCACCTCGACTACCTCCTCGGGATCGCCCGCGCCGCCGACTACCTGCCGCCGGACGCCGGGCGCGAACAGATCGCCGACGTCCTCGGCCTGTGGGTCGCCAACCTGCGGCTGCTGTGGAACCACCGGCCCGAACCGCTGCGGGGCAGGGTCACCCTGGTCCGCGCCGCCGACGAGGAGTACGACATCACCAGCACCTGGCACGCCCTGCACGGCGAGCACCTCGACGTCCGCGCCGTCCGCGGCAACCACTACACCGTCATGCGCGCGCCGCACGTCGAGGCCGTGGCCGAGGTCGTCAACGAGGTGATCGCGCCGTGATCGAGCTCCTCAAGGACGGCACCTACCTCCGGTACTGGCTCGCCGTCGTCGCCTCCTTCCTCGGCGACGCCATCACCAAGATCACCCTCATCTACGTGGTCGCCACCCACACCGACCGGCCCGTCCTCTTCGTGTCGCTGGTCGTCATCGCCCAGCTGCTGCCCTCCGGGGTGCTCGGCGCGTTCGTCGGCCCGCTCGCCGACCGGTTCCCCGCCCGGGGCCTGCTCGTCGGCTCCGACCTGGCCCGGGTGGCCCTGGCCCTCGCCATGATCGCCGTGCGCGACTCGGCCTGGCTGCTGATCCTGCTCACCGTGCTGAGCGGCGTCGGCAAGGCCTTCTTCGAGACCGCCCGCATCACCGCCATCCCGAAGATCGTCGGTGGGCACAGCATCCCGACCGCCGTCGCCCTCTTCCAGTCCACCAACCACACCATCAACCTCGTCGGCCCCGCGCTCGGCGGCCTGCTCCTCGCCTTCGGGAACGTGACCGCCATCTTCGTCCTCGACGCGGCGACCTTCGCCCTCTCCGCGATCCTGCTCGGCAGCATGGCCGTCCTCCGCGAGGTCCCGGCCCCCGGCGCCGCCGGGAACCGCGAACCGTACTGGCGGGCCCTGCGCACCGGCGTCCGCGGCGTGCTCCAGGTGCCCAGCCTGCGCTTCCTCGCCGTGTTCCTCGTCCCCGTGATGCTCGTGCTCGGCCTCTTCACCACCAACCTCAACACCCAGCTCCTGAACGTCTTCGACCTGGGCGCCCTCCCGTACGGCTTCGCGCACGCCCTCTTCGGCGGCGGCGCGATCCTCGGCGCCCTGGTGGGCCCCGGCCTGGTGCGCCGCCACTCCGACCGGTGGCTGCTCGTGGCGTCGATCCTGCTGTTCGGCCTGTCGCTCGTCCTGCTCGCGCCCGCCGGAGCCCTGTACGACCGGATCGGCCTCGGCGCCGTCCTCGCCTGGTGCCTGCTGGCCGGCCTCGGCTCGGGGCTCTTCCAGGTCCCGGTCGCCCACACGCTCCTGCGCGACCTGCCCGAGGAACTGCGCGGCCGGGGCGTCGGCCTCGCCAACGCCCTGATGGTCAACTTCACGGTGCTCGGCGTCCTGGCCGGCGGACTGCTCGCCGGAGCCATCGGCACCGCCGAGTCGATCATCGCCTCCGGGGCGGTGCTGCTCGTCGCCGGCGCGGCCCTCGCCGTCCCGCGCCGCCCCGCCGCCCGGGACAGCGGCGACCCGGCGGCCGACAACAGCGGATCGAAGGTGCCCTCGTGACGACGGAACAGCTCGCCCCCCGGTCCCCGGACCGGCCGGCGGGGATCGCGGGCGGGGCGGCGGAGACGGTCCTGCCGCTCGCACCGGCCCAGCGGCGCCTGTGGGCCCTGGCCCACCTGCGTCCCGGCGACCCCTTCTTCAGCATCCCCTTCGCCGTCACCGCCGAAGGACCGCTGGACACCGCGGCGCTGCGGCGCGCCCTGGACGAACTCCTGCGCCGCCACGAGGCCCTGCGCGTCCGGATCACCCACGACGGCGGCGAACCGGTCCAGACGGTCACCGCCCCCGCGCCCCTCCCGCTGCCGCTCGTCGACTGCGCCGGCGGCCCGGAGACCGCCGACGCACGGGCCGAGGCCTTCGCCCGCGTCCCCTTCGACCTCGACGGAGGCCCCCTGATCCGGGCCGAGCTGCTCCGGATCGACGACCGGACCCACCGCCTGCTCGTCGGCGTGCACCACATCGTCTTCGACGGCAGCTCCCTGGAGATCTTCACCGCCGAACTGGCCGCCCTGTACGAGGCGTTCGCCCGCGGCCTGCCCTCCCCGCTGCCCGCCCCGGCCGTCCCGTACGCCGCCTTCCTCGCCCGGCGGACGGAGGCCGACGACCGGGCCCGGCCGGACCGTCTGCGCCACTGGACCGAGCGGCTCGCCGGCGCGCCCGAGGTGCTCGAACTGCCCCTCGACCGGCCCCGGCCCGTGCACGGCGACCACCGGGGCGCCCGCCGCGGCACCGTCGTCCCCCACGAGGTGGTCGAGCCGCTCCGGCGCCTCGCCCGCGCCCGGCGGTCCACCCTCTTCATGGTCCTCAAGGCCGCCTTCGACGTCGCCCTCAGCGCCTACGGCGGCCACGACGTGCTCACCGGCACGGCCGTCTCCGGCCGCGACACCAGCGACAGCACCGGGATCATCGGCTACCTCGCCCGGCCCGTCGTGCTGCGCGCCGACCTCTCCGACGACCCCGCCTTCACCGACCTCCTCGGCCGGGTCCGCGCCGACGTCCTCGACGCCCACGACCACGCCGACCTGCCCTTCGACGAGGTGATCGACGCCCTCGGGCTCGCCCGCGACCCCAGCCACCACCCGCTCTACCAGGTCATGTTCGCCCACCAGCGGGCCGCGGCCCCCGTCGAGGCGGCCGGCGTCCGCCTCACCTCGACCGAACTGCGGCTGCCCACCATGAAGACCGACCTCGCCGTCGACGCCGTCGACACCGACGCCGGCCTGCTGCTCCTGGCCGACCACCGCACCGACCTCTTCGACGCCGCCACCGCCGACCGCCTCCTCGACCGGCTGCGCACCGTCCTCACCCGCGCCGCCGCCGACCCGGACGCCCGCGCCTCGGCGCTCCGCGCCCCCGACCGGGCCGAGCTCCGCCGCCTGGCCGAGGAGTGGAACCCGGCCCGCGACGAGCCCGCCGACACCGCCTGCCTGCACGCCCTGGTCGAGGAGCAGGCCGCCCGCACCCCCGACGCGGTCGCCGTCGACACGGCCGCCGGGCCCTGGACCTACCGGGAGCTCGACACCGCGGCCACCCGCCTCGCCCACCGGCTCCGGGAGCTCGGCGTGACGCCCGAGACGCCCGTCGGCGTCTGCGCCGGCGCCTCGCCGCACCTCGTGGCGGCGCTCCTCGGCGTCCTCAAGGCGGGCGGCGCGTGCGTGCCGCTCGATCCGGCGCTGCCCGCGTTCCGGCTGCGCACGACCGTCGACGACCTCGGGATCGGGACCGTCGTCACCGACCGCCGGGCCGCCTCGCTCTTCGACCGCAACCGCCTCACGGTGGTGGACGCCGAGCGGACGGCCGAGGCCCCGGTGCCGGAGGACGCCGCCGCGCCGGCCCGCACGGACGTGACCGCGCGCCACGCCGCGTGGATCCTGCACACCGCCGGCACCGAGGGGGAGCCCCGGCCCGTCGTCGCCGAGCACCGCACCCTCGTCGGCCGGCTCCGCTGGATCCACCGGGCGCTCCCCGAGGACGCCCCGCCCGTCACGGCCCCGGCCGCCCCGCCCGGCTCGTACGCCTCGGCGCTCGAACTGTTCGCCCCGCTCACCCGGGGCGGCCGGATCGTCCTCGGAGGCCCCGGCGCGCCGACGCTGCACCTCACCACCCCGGCGGCACCGGCGGAGAAGCGGTCCGGCACCGTGCTCGCCGGCGGCACGCTCCTCGTCCCCGAGGCCGTGCGCGAGGCGTACGAGGCCGGGGCCGGGCGGCTCCTGCACGCCTACGCCGCCGCGGAGACCGCGGGACCGGCCCTCGGCGGCCCGGCCGTCCCCGGCGAGCCCGTCACCCTCGGCGTGCCCGCCGGCTGCACCGCGTACGTCCTCGACGCGCACGGCTCGCCCGTCCCGCCCGGGGTGACCGGCGAACTGCACATCGGCGGCCCGGCCGTCACCCGCGGCTACGCCGGCGACCCCCGGCGGACCGCCGAACGCTACGTGCCCGACCCCTTCGGCACCGAGCCCGGCGGCCGCCTCTACGCGACCGGCGACCTGGCGCGGCACGACGCCGAAGGACGGCTCGTCCACGTGGGGCGGGCGGCCGACCGGATCCGCGTCAGGGGCGTCCGGGTCTCCCCGACGGACCTGGAGGCGGCGCTGCTCGCCCACCCCGCCGTGGCCCGGGCCGTCGCGTTCCCCGCCGGGGACGGCGCGCTCGCGGCCGCGGTGGCCCCCCGGCCGGGCACCGACCCCGACGAGCAGACGCTCCGCACGTACCTGAGGGAGCGGCTCCCCGGCACCCTCCAGCCCGACCGGCTCGCGGTCCTGCCCCGGCTCCCGCTGCTGCCCGGCGGCGCACCGGACCGCGCGGCCGTCGCCCGGGCCCTCGCGGAGGCGGCCGCGCGGCCGGCGGAGGAGCGGCCGCCGAGCGAGACCGAGCGGATCGTCGCGGAGGCCTGGCGGCACGTCCTCGGCCGCGCCGTCGGCACCGGCGAGAACTTCTTCGACGCCGGCGGCAACTCGCTGCTGCTGATCCGGCTCCGCGAACGACTGGAGGACGGCCTGGGACGCCCGGTCGGGGTCGTCGACCTGTTCCGGCACCCCACCGTGCGGGCCATGGCCGCCTTCCTCGCCGCGGCCGGCACCACGGCCGGGGGAGCGGGCGGCACCGGCACGGCACCCGGCACCGGCGCGGGGGACCGGGCGCGGGCCCGCCAGGAGGCGCTGCGCGCCCGCGGCCGGGCACGCAGGCACACGAACTGACTGGGAGGCGACATGGGGAACGAGGGGTACGCGGGGACCGCCCCCGCGCTGGGCAGGGGGTACGACGCCGACGCGGCGGACACCGTCGCCTTCCTGGCGCGCGCGGCGGAGGCGGTCCGCGCCCTGCCGGCGAAGGCCGGGCGGGACGCGGCGCAGCAGGCCGCGGCCGAGCGCGCGCACACGGCGGCCCGCCGGGCCCGCGGGCGCTTC
Source organism: Streptomyces roseolus (assembly GCF_014649855.1). Taxonomy (GTDB): domain Bacteria; phylum Actinomycetota; class Actinomycetes; order Streptomycetales; family Streptomycetaceae; genus Streptomyces; species Streptomyces roseolus. Next base: position 124,931 of record NZ_BMTV01000005.1, read on the forward strand.
CTCGACCTGCACGCGGAGACGCTCTACGCCGAACTGACCGACGGCCGCGCGGCGTTCCTGCGCCTCGGCGACCTCGCCCAGCAGGCCTCCGAGCTCCTGCCCGGCCTCGTCCCCACCAAGGAGGAGCTGGAGGAGGAGCGGGTGCTGCCGCAGCGGGACAAGGAAGGCCGGGAGATCGACCAGGGCATCCTCTTCTCCCACCTGCTCCGCTCCGCCGGCACGGGCCGCCACCTCGTCGAGGCGATGCGCCGCCCGACGCCGGAGGCGCTCGCCGCCCTGCCCGGCTTCCGCGCCACCGGCAGCGCCGACCTCGGCATCGTCACCGTCCGGCGGCACGGCGACATCGGCGAGGTCACCGTCCACAACACGCGCTTCCTCAACGCCGAGGACGACCTCCTGGTCGCCGCCCTGGAGGTCGCCGTCGACCTGGTCCTGCTCGACGACGGCATCCGCGTCGGCGTGATGCGCGGCGGCGAGATGACCCACCCCCGCTACGCGGGCCGCCGGGTGTTCAGCGCCGGCATCAACCTCACCCGCCTCCACCGGGGCGAGATCTCGCTCCTCGACTTCTTCCTCGCCCGCGAACTCGGCTACATCAACAAGATCTACCGGGGCCTGAGCCGCCCCGACGACGGCGAGTCCTGGCTGCCCGAGCCCGTCGAGAAGCCGTGGATCGGCGCGGTGGACACCTTCGCCATCGGCGGCGGCGCCCAGATCCTGCTCGTCTTCGACCGGGTGATCGCCGCCGACGACGCCTACTTCACCCTGCCCGCCCTCCGCGAGGGCATCATCCCGGGCCTCGCGAACCTGCGGATGCCCCGGGCCGCGGGCGCCCGGCTGGCCCGGCAGGCCGTCTTCGCCGACCGCCGCGTCGACGCCGCCACCCCCGAGGGCCGGCTGCTCTGCGACGAGACCGTCCCCGCCGCCCGCCTCGACCACGCGATCGCCGCCGCGGCCGCCGAGCTCGCCAACCCGGCCGTCGTCGGCAACCGGCGCATCCTCCACGCGCACGAGGAGCCCGAGGACACCTTCCGCGGCTACCTCGCCTCGTACGCCGTCGAGCAGTGCAAACGCCTCTACAGCAGTGACCTCGTCGACAACCTGGAACGCACATGGATAGCGAGGAACCGGTGACCACCTCCCCCGCCCGCACCTTCTACCAGCGGTTCGAGGAGTCGGCGCTGCGCCTCCCGGACCACCCCGCCCTGGAACTCCGCGACGAGGTCCTCACCTACGCCCGGCTGCGGAACCTCGCCCTCACCCTCGCGGCGCGCCTCGTCGAGAAGCACGGCGGCGTCCCCGACCGGGTGGCGCTCGTCGCCTCCCGCACGGTGGCCACGTACGCCGGCTACCTGGCGATCCAGCGGCTCGGCGCCGGCATCGTCCCGCTCCACCCGGACCACCCGGAGCAGCGCAACCTCGACATCGCCCAGCGGGCGGGCGTCGAGGCCGCCGTCGTCGCCCCGAAGAGCGCCGGACTCTTCCACGCCCTGCCCGAGCGGTACCGGCCGACGGTCCTGGAGCTCGACGAGGACGAGCGCGCCGCCGGGGAGCCGGCCACCGCGCGGCTCCCGCCGGTCCCCGCCGACCCGGACCGCGAGGCGTACCTGCTGTTCACCTCCGGGTCGACCGGCCAGCCCAAGGGCGTCCCGATCCTCCAGCGCCACTTCTCGCACCACCTGGACCACACCACCCCGCTGTACGGGATCGGTCCCGGCAGCCGGGTCTCCCAGGTCTTCGGCCTGACCTTCGACGCCCACGCCTTCGACCTCTTCGCGACCTGGGGCGGCGGCGCCACCCTGGTCGTACCGACCCCGGCGGAGCTGTACGCGCCGGTCGACTTCATCGTCGAACGGCGGCTCACCCACTGGTTCTCCGTGCCCTCCGTGGTCCGCGAGGCACAGCGGCTCGGCAACCTGCCCCTGGGCCGGGCCACCACCCTCCGCCACAGCATCTTCGGCGCCGAACCCGTCACCCTCCAGCACGCCCGGCTGTGGCGGCAGGTCGCCCCGCACACCGCCATCCACAACGTGTACGGCCCCACCGAGCTGTCCCTGACGGTCACCGACCACACCCTGACCGGCGACGGCTCCGACTGGCCGGAACTCCCCAACGGCCAGGTACCCATCGGCACCCTGTACCCGCACATGGAGGGCGTCCTCCTCGACGAGGACGGCCGGCCCGCCGACGAGGGCGAGCTGTGCGTCCGCGGCCCGCAGCGCTTCGCGGGCTACCTCGACCCGTACGAGAACACCGGCCGGTTCGTGCGGTACGAGGAAGGCGGTCGGGCCGAGGCCTACGACGGCACCGGGCCCCTCACCGAGCGGCACTGGTACCGCACCGGCGACCGGGTCCGCCGCGAGAACGGCGTCCTCGTCCACCGCGGACGCCTCGACCAGCAGGTCAAACTGCGCGGCCACCGCGTCGAGATCGGCGAGGTCGAGGCCGTCCTGCACCGCCACCCGGACGTCGTCGACGCCGCCGTCGTCCCCGCCCGGCGGGACGGCGAGACCGAGCTGATCGCCGCCTACGCCGGCCGGCGGATCGACCCGGCGGAGCTCGACGCCTGGCTGCGCGAGCAGATCCCGCTGCACATGGTGCCCGCCCGCGTCACCCACCTGGACGGGCTCCCGCTCAACGACAACGGCAAGACGGACCGCAGGGCCCTGGCACGGATCCTCGGTGACAGGGAGGGATCATGACCGAAGCGCTCGCCTTCTGGCGCGGCGAACTGGCCGGCCTCGAACCGCTGGAGCTGCCGGCCGACCCGCCCCGGCCCGCGACGCGGCACGGCGGCACGGCCGACCACGCCTTCACCGTCCCGGCCGGCACGGCCGACGCCCTGCGCAAGACCGCCGCCGAGCAGGGCGGCACCCTCCGGGTGCCGCTGCTCGCCGCTTACCAGATGCTGCTGGGCGTGTGGAGCCGGCGGCGCGACGTCGCCGTGGGCCACCGGGCGCCGGACGGGACCCTCGCGGTCGTCCGCACCGACCTGACCGGCGATCCGCCCTTCGACGCGCTGGTGCGGCGGATCGCGGCGACCCTGGAGCGGGTCCGCCCCCACCGGGACCTGCCCTTCGCGGAGCTCGCCGCCGCCCTCGACCCCCACCCGGACGGCCGTCACCACCCGCTCGTCCAGGCCCTGTTCACGGAGGCGGACGCCCCGGCCCCGGCCGGCACCCGCCCGCCGGACCTGGAGCTGCGCGTCGCCGACGGCGACGGCGCCCTCGCGGCCCGGCTCACGTACCGCACCGACCTCTTCACCGCCGAGGCCGCCGAGCGGCTCGCCGCCTGCTACCTCACCCTGCTCGCCGCCGCGGCCGCCGCGCCCGGCACCCCGATCGGCGGGCTCGACCCGCTCGACCCCGCCGAGCGCCACCGGCTCCTGCACGAATGGGGCGTCCACCCGGCCGCCTTCCCCACCGACCGGGGGCCGGCCGAGCTCATCGCCGAGCACGCGGCCCGCACCCCCGACGCGATCGCCCTGGTGTCCGGCACCGAGCGGCTCACCTACGCCGAGCTCAACGCGCGGGCCAACCGCCTCGCCCACCACCTGCGCGCCCTCGGCGCCGCGCCCGACGTCCCCATCGGAGTATGCCTCGACCGCGGCCCCGCCCTGGTCGTCGCCCTGCTCGCGGTGGTCAAGGCCGGCGGAGCCTACGTACCGCTCGACCCCGAACACCCCGCCGAACGAATGGAGTTCGTGCTCCGCGACACCGGCGCCCCGGTCGTCGTCACCCAGCGGGCGCTGCGCGGCCGCCTCCCCGGCGACGGCCGCACCCTCGTCGTCCTGGACGCCGACACCGACGCCGAGGCCCTCGCCGCCCGCCCGGCGACCGACCCGGAGCCCACGGCCGGACCCGAGGACCTCGCCTACGTCCTGCACACCTCCGGTTCCACCGGCACCCCCAAGGGCGTGGCCGTCACCCGAGGCGCCCTGCTCGACCTCCTCCACGCCATGCGGACCGTCTTCCCGCCGCCGGAGAGCGACACCGTCCTCTTCGCCACCTCGGCCACCTTCGACATCGCCAACGTCGAGATCTTCCTGCCGCTCGTCACCGGCGGCCGGCTGATCGTCGCCGACAAGGACCAGGTCCACACCCCGCACGCGCTCGCCGCACTCGTCGACGAGCACCGGGTCACCCTCGCCCAGGCCACCCCGTCCGCGTGGCGGCCGCTCGTGGACGCCCTCGCCGAACGCCCCGCCGCCGACCGCGACCTGACCGTCTTCACCGCGGGCGAGGCGCTCCCCGCCGACCTGGCGGAACGGATGCTGCGGGTCGGCCGCCGGGTCGTCAACGGCTACGGACCGACCGAGACCACCGTCTACGCCACCGTCGCCGAGATCCGCGACGCGACCGGCCCCGTGCCGATCGGCCGCCCCACGCCCAACACCGAGGTGTACGTCGTCGACGACGCCGACCGGCCCGTGCCCGTCGGCGTCCCCGGCGAACTCCTCGTCGGCGGCAGCGGCGTGGCCCGCGGCTACCTGGGCCGGCCCGACCTGACCGCCGAGCGCTTCGTCCGCCACCCCTTCTCCACCGACCCGGCGGCACGCGTCTACCGCACCGGCGACCTGGTGCGCTGGCTGCCCGACGGGAACCTGGAGTTCCTCGGCAGGCTCGACCACCAGGTGAAGGTGCGCGGCTTCCGCATCGAACCGGGAGAGGTCGAGTCCGTGCTGACCGCGCACGAGGCCGTCGCCTCCTGCGTGGTCGTCGTCCGCGAGGACGTCCCCGGCGAGAAGGCCCTCGTGGCGTACTGCGTCCCCGCCGAAGGACGGACGCCCGGCGTGAGCGCCCTGCGCGACTGGTGCGGACGGACCCTGCCCGGCCACATGGTGCCCGCCGCCTTCGTCTTCCTCGACCGGCTGCCGCTCACCACCAGCGGCAAGACCGACCGCACGGCGCTGCCCGCGCCGGACGGCGGCCGGGCCGGCCTGGAGGCCGCGTTCGTCGCCCCCCGCACCCCGGCGGAGCGGGCCGTCGCCCGCAGCTGGGCCGAGGCGCTGTGGGTCGACGAGGTCGGCGCCCACGACGACTTCTTCGACCTCGGCGGGGACTCGCTCATCGCCACCCGGGTCGCGCTGCGCCTGCAACGGGAGTTCGCCCTGGAGGTCCCGGTCCGGGCCCTCTTCGCCCACCCCACCGTCGAGGCCCTCGCGAAGGCGCTCACCACCGCCCGCAGGAGCGGCGGTCCCGTCGCCGTCTGACCCGACCCGCACGGAACCCGGGGCGCGGACCCCCCGCGCCCCGGCCCCCGCGGGCGGCCCCGGGCGGGCCGCCCGCCCGCCCGAGCCGACCTGCCCGAGCCCCGACCCGCCCGAGCCCCCGCCCGCATCCCCGCGGCGCGGACCGCCCGCGCCGCTTCCGCACTCCTCCCCACGCCGTGGTGCGCCTTCCCCGCGCCGCACCCGGCCCCCGACCCCAGAGGGTGACCATGAGCCACACGCCGGTCCTGCTCGTCGTCTACGACACCGGGAGCCTCGCCCCGACCCGCCTCGCCGAGGCCGCGCGGCAGAACGACTGCCGGCTCGTCTTCGTGACGGCCGACACCGACCACGCCCAGGAGATGATCCCGACCCTGGAGATGGTCGGCTCCGTGGTGAACACCGCGGGCCGCACCGAGTCCGACGTCCTGCGCGAACTGGCGCGGCTCGCTCCGGCCGGCATCCTCACCTTCAGCGAGTTCCGGATCGCCGCCACGGTACGGCTCGCCGAGGCGCTCGGCCTGCCCTACCACCGGCCCGCCGACCTCGCCGCCATCACCCACAAGGACCAGCAGCGACTGCGCTTCGCCGAGGCCGGCGTCGACACCGTCCGCTTCCGCACCGTGACCTCGCCCGACCAGGCCGACGAGGCCGTCGCCGCCGTGGGCCTGCCCGCCATCGTCAAACCCGTCATCGGCGCGTCCAGCCGCAACACCGTCGCCGTCACCACGGAGGAGGAGTGCCGGGCGGCCCTCGCCGCCATGTTCGACCGGTCCGCCGGCGGCCCCACCGAGACCGCCGTGATGCTGGAGGAACTCCTCGTCGGCCGCCCCGAGAAGGACCCCTGGGGCGACTACATCGCCGTCGACTGCGTCGCCCGCGGCGACGACGTCCGCCCCGTCTTCGTCACCAGCAAGTTCGGCCTCGCCGAGCCCTTCCGCGAACGCGGCGGCTACGGCGGGTTCTCCGTGGTCCCCGAGCACGAGGAGCGCCGGATCCGCGAGCTCGCCTGCCGCGCCGTACGCGCCCTGAACGTCCACGGCGTCGCCGACGTCGAGATCAAGCTGACCCCCGCCGGCCCCCGGGTCATCGAGGTCAACGGCCGCCTCGGCGCCTGGGTGGACGACCTGGCCGTGCGCTCCGGCACCTCGGACCCCGCCGGGGTCGCCGTCCGGGCCGCGCTCGGCCTCCCGTACGACACCCCGGACGTGAAGAAGGACGGGCCGATCGCCTTCCACTACCTGATCGTCCCGCCCAAGGGCGCCCGCCGGGTCCGCGCCATCCGCGACGTCGGCGCCCTGCGCCGCCTGCCCCGCGTGCGGCGGGTCTCCGTCCTCGCCGAGCCGGGCGCCGACGTCGACTGGCGGATCGGCGCGCGCGGCAACGTGGCCGCCGTCCTCGGCACCGCCGACAGCCACGAGGAACTGGCCGCGACCGTCGCCGCCATCGAGAACGCCGACTGGATCGACTATGACCACTGACGCCCCGGCCGCCCCCCGCCCCCTCGTGATCTTCGACCTGGACGGCGTCCTCGTCGACACCCAGGACGCCGAGAACGGCGCCCTCGCCCACGTCGGCGAGCTCATGGGCCTCACCCTCGGCCGCGAGGAACGCGACGCCCTCTTCTCCGGCAAGAAGATGCAGGAGTGCCTCGACCTCATGGAGGAGCTGACCGGCACCGCCCCGCCGGCGAACGCCACGGCCCTCGCGCGGGCCCGGTGCGAGGAGCTCATCGGCGACCGGATGGACCCCGTCGACGGCGTCGTCCCCGCCCTGCGCGCCCTGTCCGGGACCGGCCTCACCCTGTGCGTGGCGTCCAACAGCCCCCGGGAGATCATCGAACGCCGGCTCGGCAAGGCCGGCATCCTGCACCCCTTCGGCGGCCGGCTCTTCTCCGCGTACGACGTGTCCGCCTGGAAGCCCGATCCCGGGCTCTTCCTCTGGGCGGCCGCCGAGTGCGGCACCGACCCCGCCGCCTGCCTCGTCGTCGAGGACAGCGCCGTCGGCGTCGACGCCGCCCTCGGCGCCGGCATGCCCGTCCTCCAGTACGCGCCCGACCCGGGGACCGGCCCCCACCGCCCCGGCGCCCGGGTCTTCCCCTCCCTGCACGACCTGCCGGACCTGGTCCGGCACCACTACGCGTCCGCTCCCCACCCCGTACGCCCCGGAGGCAGGTCATGAGCAACGGTCCCCGCAAGGTCATGGTCCTGGGCGCCGGGGACATCGGCCGCCGCGTCTTCCACGAACTGGCGCAGAGCGCCGCCCCCCGCCACGTCCGGCTCGCCGGCCGCGACGAGGAGGTCGTGCTCCGGGCCGCCAACCTCGCCCGCTTCTGCGCCCTGCAGCGCGGCTTCGCCCCCGCCGTCGACCACGCCGTCACCGACGTCACCGACACCGCGCGCACCGCCGGGACCATCGCGGCCTTCGACCCCGACGTCCTCTTCCTGGCCGTCAGCTACCAGTCCTGGTGGGTCATCTCCACCCTCCCCGACGAGAACTTCCGGCGCCTCTACGCGGCGAACTACGGCCCCTGGCTGCCCATGCACCTCGTCCCCGTGATGAAGGCCATGGAGGCCGTCCGCCTCTCCGGCACCCGGGCGGTCATCGCCAACGCCGCCTACCCGGACGCCGTGCACCCCGCGCTCTCCGCGATCGGCCTCTCCCCGGACATCGGCATCGGCAACGTCGCCAACAACGTCCCCGGCATCCAGGCCGCCGCCGCCGACCGGCTCGGCTGCGGCCCCGAGGAGATCGAGGTACGCCTCGTCGCCCACCACTACGTCTCCCACCGGCTGTCCCGGGCCGGCGACAGCGGCCCCGCCGAGATGGGCCTCGCCGTCCTCCGCGACGGCCGCGATGTCACCGCCGAGCTCGACGTCCCCGGCCTGCTGCGCCGCCTCCCCGTCGACTACCGCAGAACCGGCGGCCTCGGCGGCCACGCCATGACCGCGGCCTCCGCCCTCAGCGTCCTCGAACCCCTCGTCGACGGCCGCGACGCCCTCGTCCACGCCCCCGGCCCCGACGGCCTGACCGGCGGCTACCCGGTCGCCCTGGAGGCCGGCACGATCCGGCTGCGGCTCCCCGGCGGCATGACCCCGGAGGAGGCCCACGCCGTCAACGTCTCCGGCCAGGAGGCGGACGGCATCGCCGAGATCCGCCCCGACGGCACCACCGTCTTCGGGGACGCCGCCATGAAGATCCTCACCGAGGAACTCGGCTACGCCTGCGTCGAACTGCCCCTGCACGAGGCCGAGGACCGGGCCCGCGAGCTCGCCGGACGCTTCGCCGCCTACCGGGACCGGACCGCCCGATGACGACCCTCGGCACCCGCCCCCACGACGCCCCCGGCGCCGTCGCCCTCCTTCCCGGCCCGGAGCCCCGCACCCTCCTGGACGCCCCGCACGGCACCGCACCGCTCGACCCCGCGCTGCTGCTCCGGCTCCACCGGTGGCTCGTCCGCGGCCGCCGCTACAACCAGCAGGCCACCGCGCTCACCAAGCAGGGCCGGCTCGCCGTCTACCCCTCCACCACCGGCCAGGAGGCCTGCCAGATCGGCGCCGCCCTCGCCCTGGAGGACCGCGACTGGCTCTTCCCGACGTACCGCGACACCCTCGCCGTCCTGGCCAGGGGAGTCGACCCCGTCGAGGTCCTCACCCTGCTGCGCGGCGACTGGCACAGCGGCTACGACCCGCTCGCGCACCGCACCGCCCCCCTGTGCACCCCGCTCGCCACCCAACTGCCGCACGCCGTCGGCCTCGCCCGCGCGGCCCGTCTCAAGGGCGACGACGTGGTCACGCTCGCCATGGTCGGCGACGGTGCCACCAGCGAGGGCGACTTCCACGAGGCGCTGAACTTCGCCGCCGTGTGGAAGGCGCCGGTGGTCTTCCTCGTGCAGAACAACGGGTACGCGATCTCCGTGCCCCTCGCCAAGCAGACCGCCGCCCCCTCGCTCGCCCACAAGGCCGTCGGCTACGGCATGCCGGGCCTCCTCGTCGACGGGAACGACGTGGCCGCCGTCCACCAGACCGTCCGGGAGGCCGCCGACCGGGCCCGCGCCGGACACGGCCCCACCCTCGTGGAGGCCCTCACCTACCGGATCGACGCCCACACCAACGCCGACGACGCCACCCGCTACCGGGACGACGGCGAGGTGGCCGCCTGGCGGCGGCGCGACCCGCTCGCCCGGATGGAACGGCACCTGCGGGAACGCGGCCTGCTCGACGACGCGGAGGCCGAGCGGGCCGCCGCGGAGGCCGAGGCCATGGCCGCCGCCCTCCGCGCCGCCCTCGCCGTCGACCCGCGGCCCGACCCGACGGACCTCTTCGACCACGTCTACCGGCGGCCCACCGCCCAACTCCGCGCACAACGCGCCCTCCTGGAGCGGGAAAGCGCCGCCGGGCCGGACACGGGGGAGACGAACCGATGAGCCCGGCGAGCACCGCCACCACCGGGGCGCGGGAGACGACCCTCGCCAAGGCCCTCAACCTGGCCCTCCACGACGCCCTGGCCGCCGACGACCGGGTCCACCTCCTGGGCGAGGACATCGGCACCCTCGGCGGCGTCTTCCGCGTCACCGACGGCCTCGCCGCCGCCTTCGGCGACGACCGCGTCACCGACACCCCGCTCGCCGAGGCCGGCATCCTCGGCACCGCCGTCGGCATGGCCATGTACGGCCTCCGCCCCGTGGTCGAGATGCAGTTCGACGCCTTCGCCTACCCCGCCTTCGAGCAACTCGCCGGCCACGTCGCCAAGATGCGCAACCGCACCCGCGGCGCCCTGCCCATGCCGCTCACGGTCCGCGTCCCGTACGGTGGCGGCATCGGCGGCGTCGAGCACCACAGCGACGCCTCCGAGGCCTACTACGCCCACACCCCCGGCCTCCACGTCGTCACCCCCGCGACCCCCGCCGACGCATACGGCCTGCTGCGCGCCGCGATCGCCTCCGACGACCCCGTCGTGTTCCTCGAACCCAAGCGCCTCTACTGGGCCAAGGACCTCCTGGACCCGGCCCGGCCCGTCCCCCCGATCGGCACGGCCGCCGTCCGCCGGCCCGGCACCTCCGCCACCCTCGTCACCTACGGCCCGTCCGTGCCCGTCTGCCTGGCCGCCGCCGAGGCCGCCCGCGCCGAGGGCTGGGACCTCGAAGTGGTCGACCTGCGGTCCCTCGTGCCCTTCGACGACGAGACGGTCTGCGCCTCCGTCCGCCGCACGGGCCGCGCCGTCGTCGTCCACGAGGCGCAGGGCTTCGCCGGCTTCGGCGCCGAGGTCGCGGCGCGCGTCACCGAGCGCTGCTTCCACCACCTCCACGCCCCGGTGCTGCGGGTCACCGGACTCGACATCCCTTATCCGCCGCCCCTGCTGGAGCAGCACCACCTCCCGGACCCCGACCGGATCCTGGACGCCGTGGCCCGCCTCCAGTGGGACACCGACCCGGCCGGGGAGGCCCTGTGAACACGCCCGGAACCGTCCTGGACTTCGCCCTCCCGGACCTCGGCGAGGGCCTCACGGAGGCGGAGGTCGTCCGCTGGTTCGTCGCCGTCGGCGACGAAGTCGGCGTCGACCAGCCGGTGGTCGAGGTCGAGACCGCCAAGGCGGTCGTCGAGGTGCCCTGCCCGTACGCCGGCGTCGTCACCCGCCTGTGCGGCGAGCCGGGCACCACCCTCCGGGTCGGCACCCCGCTGCTGTCCGTCGCCGCCACCGGCGCTCCCCCCGAAGCGACTCCGGCTGGCGCCGCTCCCGCCACCGGCACGTCCGCCGACGCGGCCCCGGCCACCACCGCTCCCGCCGACCCGGCTCCGGCCGGGGCCGAGACCGCCGACCCGGCTCCCGCTCCCGCTCCGGTCACGGCCGCGGGCGGAGCGGCGGACCCGGGGGACGACGGCTCCGGCCACGTCCTCGTCGGCTACGGCACCCCTCCGTCGCCCCGCCGGCGCGGAAGGACGGCCGGCGACGACCGGCGGCCGGAACAGGTCCGCGTGGTCTCCCCGGTCGTCCGCCGCCTGGCCCGCGAACGCGCCGTCGACCTGCGCACGCTGCGCGGCACCGGCCCGGACGGCCTCATCCTGCGCGCGGACGTCGAACGCGCCGCCCCCGCCCCCGCCGACGAGCCGGAAGCCGTCCGGATCCCGCTGCGCGGCCTGCGCGGGACGGTCGCCGACACCCTGACCCGCGCCCACCGGGAGATCCCCGCCGCCACCGCCTGGGTCGACGTCGACGCCACCCGGCTCCTGGAGGCCCGCCGCAGGCTCGCCGCCACGGCCACCGGGGGAGCGGCGGCCGCGGAAGGCCCCGGGGCGTCCCCCCGCGTCTCCCTCTTCGGGCTGCTCGCCCGCGTCTGCACCGCCACCCTGGCGGAGTTCCCCGCGCTCAACTCCCGCGTGGACACCGAGCGGCGGGAGATCGTCCGGCTCTCCGCCGTGCACCTCGGCTTCGCCGCCCACACCGACCGCGGGCTCGTGGTCCCCGTGATCCGCGACGCCCACCGCCGCACCCTGCCGGAGCTCGCCGCCGAGACCGAGCGGCTCACCACCGCGGCCCGGGAGGGCCGGCTCACCCCCGCCGAGCTCTCCGGCTCCACCTTCACCCTCAACAACTTCGGGGCCCTCGGTGTGGACGGCTCCACCCCGCTGCTCCACCACCCCCAGGCCGGCATGCTCGGCATCGGCCGGATCGTCCCCCGGGTCTGGGCCGTCGACGGACGGCCCGAGATCCGCGACATAGGGCAGTTCTCCGTCACCTTCGACCACCGGGTCTGCGACGGCGGCACGGCCGCCGGCTTCCTGCGGCGCGTCGCCGACCTCGTCGAGGAACCCCTGTCCCTGCTCCGCCTGCTGTGAACCGAACGAAGGAGAACGACCACCGATGAGGCTGCTTCTGCTCGGCGGAACCGACTTCGCGGGCCGCGCCCTCGCCGAGACCGCGCGGGACCGCGGCTGGGACGTGACCGTCTTCCACCGCGGCGAGACCCCCCCGCCGCCCGGCGTGCGCGCCCTCCACGGCGACCGCACCGAGCCCGGCGGCCTGGCCGCCCTCGCCACCGGCACCTGGGACGCCGCCGTCGACACCTGGTCGGGCGCCCCGCGCGTGGTCCGCGACGCCGCCCGGCTGCTCGCGGGCCGGGTCGGCCGCTCCGTCTTCGTCTCCAGCCGCTCCGTGTACGCCTGGCCCGCCGCGCCCGGTCTCGCCGAGGACGGGCCGCTCGCCGACGGCGACCCGGACGCCGGGGCCACCGACTTCGCCGCCGACAAACGCGGCGGCGAACTGGCCGTGCTCCGGGAGTACGGCGAGGACCGCACCCTCCTCGCCCGGCCCGGCCTGATCCTCGGCCCGCGGGAGAACTCCGGCCGCCTCCCCTGGTGGCTGCGCCGCGTCGCCCGCGGCGGCCGGGTCCTCGCCCCGGGGCCGTACGACACCCCGCTCCAGTACGTCGACGCGCGCGACCTGGCCGCGTGGATCGCCGACGCCCTCACGGCGGGCCTGCACGGCGCGTACAACACCGTCGGCCCGGCGGGCGGCGCCACGATGGGCGAACTCCTCGACACCTGCCTCCGCGTCACCGGATCGGACGCCGAACTCCGCTGGACCGACCCGGCCGTCCTCGACGCCGCCGGCGTCTCCGGCTGGACGGACCTGCCCCTCTGGGCCCCGCCCGGCAGCGAGCTGCACGGCGCCGTCCACGGCGGCGACGCCACCAAGGCCCTCGCGACCGGCCTGCGCCGCCGCCCCCTCCTCGACACGGTCGCCGACACCTGGGCCCACCTCGCCTCCCTCCCCCCGGACGCCGAACCGCCGCTCGCCGAGGGCCTCGCCCCCGAGCTGGAGGCCAAGGCCCTCGCCCTGCGCGACGCCTGAGCCCGGACCGGCCCCCGCCGGCAGCCGAGGACCGGGCGGACACCGCCTAGGCGAGCAGCTCGCGCACCGCCTCGCCCAGGCGCCGCGCCCCCTCGCCGATCTCCTCCGGCGGATGCGTCACGAACGACAGCCGCAGCGCCGCCGGATCGGGTTCGCCCGCGTAGAACGGCGCGCCCGGCACGTACGCCACGTCGTGCTTCACCGCGCACCGCAGCAGCTCCATCGCGTCGAGCCCGTCCGGGAGGCGGACCCAGACGAACATGCCGCCCTCCGGCCGGTTCCAGACGCTGCCGGCGGGCAGCGCGTCGGGCAGGCCCGCGAGGAGGGCGTCCCGCCGCTCCCGGTAGGCGCGCCGGATCACCTCCACATGGGCGTCGAGGTCGCGGTCCCGCAGGTACCGGGCCGCCGCGGCCTGGTCGACGGTCGAGGAGTGCAGGTCGGTCGACTGCTTGACGACCACGCAGATCCGGCGCAGGGCGGCGGGCGCCCGGAGGAAGCCGAGCCGCAGACCGGGCGCCATGATCTTGGAGTACGAGCCGAGCAGCACGGTCCGGTCCGCCGCGGGCGGCTCCGAGGAGATCCACGGCACCGGCTCGCCGTCGTACCGCAGCTCCCCGTACGGGTCGTCCTCGACGATCCAGAAGCCGTGCCGCCCGGCTGCCTCCGCGACGGCCCGCCGCCGCCCCGGGGGCAGGGTGCGACCCGTGGGGTTCTGGAACGTCGGCACCAGGTACAGCAGCTTCGGCCGCTCGCGGCGGACGATCTCCTCCAGCGCCACCGGGTCGAGCCCGTCGTCGTCGGTGGGCACCGGCACGACCCGCGCGCCCGCGAACGCGAAGGTCTGCAGGGCGGCGAGATAGCCGGGGTCCTCGACCAGGACCACGTCCCCCGGCTCCAGCAGGGCGGTGGATATCAGGGTGAGCGCCTGCTGCGACCCCGTGGTGATCAGCAGCTCGCCGGGATCCGTCGGCAGCCCCCGCCCGGTCAGCCGCCGGGCGGTCGCCTCGCGCAGCGCGGGGTCGCCCTCGGTGAGCGAGTACTGGAGCGCCTGCTGCGGCGCCTCGGCGAGCACGTCCGCGAAGGCCTGCCGCAGGCCCTCGCCGTCGAAGAGTTCGGGAGCCGGCAGACCGCCCGCGAACGAGATCACCTCGGGGCGCGCGGTGAGCGCCAGGATGTCGCGGACGGGGGACGAGTCGACCGAGCTCGCCCGGGCGGCGGTCGGAGGCAGTTCGGCACGGTTCATGTCCCGAACTGTACGAAACCCGCGATCGCCCCCGCAGTCGAACGGACCCTCGGCGGAGGCGAGTTGCGGCGGCGGGACGGTGCCGCGGCCACCGGGGGCGGAGCCGGCGGAACGGCACGTCCCCGGTGCCGCCCCGCACCGCCTCCGGCGGCGGGTCCGGCGCCACGGCGACGGCCCGGACCGGCCGTGGCCGTGTCGGCACGCATATTCGCATACGGGGCGAAAGGGTGGGTACCGGCCAACCGTGGGCCCGGTACACCGGCCCAGGGCGGGGGCCGCCCCGGCGGCCCCGAGACGGAACGACCGAGGAGGCACCATGGCGGACGGAACGGCCGGCGGCACCGAGACCGGCGGGATCACCGGCACCAAGGACAAGGACTACAACCTCATCTGGTACGTCGAGAGCTGCCTGGCCAACGCCCTGCGGCTGGAGACGTACATCCAGGACGCGGAACGCGAGAACGACGACGAGGTCGCCGAACTCTTCCGCAAGGCCCAGGCCGACAGCCGCAAGGGCGCCGAACTCGGCAAGCGGCTCCTGAGCGCCCGCATGGGAGGCTGACGCCCCCGGTGGACCTCCTGCTGCGCCGCATCGCCGGCGAGGACGTCCGCTCCGAGCTCCTGGCTCCGCGCCTCGTGGCACGCGAGTCCACCGGGCGCCCCGTGGGCGCGCCCCTGCTGCAGGGCCCCGGTGGGCGGCTCAGAGCGCGTCGAGGCCGCGCTCGTGGCGGTCCACGGCCTCGCGGACGGCGTCGATGAAGCCGTTCCAGAAGCGGGCCTCGTGGGCGGAGCCCACGCCGGCGGTCGTCCGGCGGCCGGAGGCGCCGGAGAAGTCGCCGAACATCGCCCTGCGCAGTTCGGTGGAGAGCTCCAGCTGCGCACCGGCGCCGGTGCGGGTGCGGTTGACGATGTTGTCCGGGTCGTCGCCGTTCAGGGGGCTGTCGACGCCCGCGACGGTGACCGTCACGTCGAGCGCCGGGTCGGAGTGTCCGGTGGTGAGCCCGTGGCCGGCGAAGGCCGCGGCGAGGTTGCGCATCAGACGGGCGTCCCGGCCGCCGATGAGTATCTGCTTCGCCGGCGTGCCGGCGTCCGGCGTGAAGCCGTGCAGGGAGACGGCGTACAGGTTGGCGCCGCAGACGGCCAGGGCGGCGGGGTCGTCGCAGTGGGTCGAGGTGACGTGGAGGGAGCCGGAGGACGCCAGGCCCTCGAACATCCAGTAGTCGCGCTGCGGCACGGAGGCGTCCGCCGCCGGGTCGGTCCCGGCGCCGACGCGCGCGTACCCGGCCAGGGTGAGGCAGAGCTCGCTGGTGCCCGCCTCGATGCCGCCGCCGTGCGGCGCGAGGACGGCCGTGCTGCGCACGGCGCCGCTGCTCGCGCTCGTGTTGTCGAGGAGGAGGCCCTGGGGGTGGGTGCGGAAGCGCCGCATCCAGTGGACGCCCTCCTGGTACTCGGTGCTGCTGTACAGCGCCGTGTTCGTCGGGAAGCGGTCCGCGGCGGTCGCCGCGACGGCGGTGCCGCCGTTCCCGGCGAGGTCGCCGAGCAGCGGGAGGGTGGCCGCCGCCGCGGCGACGGAGGTCAGGAGGGTACGCCTGCTGGTGAGGTTCATGCGCCGATCATCCCAGCGGCCCCGACCCGCACCGGCGGGGTCGGCGCCGTCCGGACGGTGCACCCCGCCGGCCGTCCTCCCGATCGCCCCGCCCCCGCCCTGACCACCGGAAACGTGGGTGAGAAGCACCTCGAACACCTGGTAGATTGATGTTCGTCGCCGCGAGGGAAACCAGCGGGGACCAACACCTTGTCCGGGTGGCGGAATGGCAGACGCGCTAGCTTGAGGTGCTAGTGCCCTTTATCGGGCGTGGGGGTTCAAGTCCCCCCTCGGACACGATCGACGACGAGCCGTGCGGGCCGGTGCGAACCGGACCGCGCGGCTCGTTCTCGTGTGCCGGGAGAAGACCGCCGGGGCGGTGCTCAGGGGGCCGGCGGGCGGACGCCCGTCGTCCGGGCGATCCACGCCAGGTGGGAGGTGATCCTGGTGTTCACCGCCGGGGTGTCCGTGGCGCAGCCGCGGCCGTAGGAGACCAGGGCCGCCAGGACGCGGCGGCCCGTCCCGGTGCGGTGGGCGAGGGGCCCGCCGGAGTCGTAGACGCAGGTGTCGCGGCCGGGGGTCCAGGTGCAGAGCTGGGCCGGGGTGAGCGGGCCGGCGCCCCTGCGGGCGCATTCGGCGTGGGGGACGGTGTCCAGGGTGACCGTGCGCAGGACGGGGGAGGGGCCCTCGCCGAAGGCGGTCGCGCCCCAGCCGACGGCTTCCAGACGGGTGTGGTCGAACGATTCTGCAGGTGCGGGGAGGGCGATCGGGCGCACGCCGGCGTCCGCGCGGACCGGGGCCGACAGCGTGATCACGGCCAGGTCGTCGTGCTGGGTCCGGCGGTCGTAGCCGGGATGGACGGTGAAGCGGACCGGCCGGGCCACGCGCGCGTGCCGGGACTCCGCCGCCGTGCGCAGGTCGTGGTCGCCGAGGAGCACCGCGACCCGGCCGGTGTCCGCGTACGCGCCGGTCAGGCAGTGCGCGGCCGTCAGCACGTGCCGGGAGCCGATCAGCGCGCCGCCGCAGAACTGCCGGTGCCGCTCGACGTCGACGAGGGCCGCCACGTACGGGTACGCCCCCGGGGCCGCCTCCTGCCCGCCCACGACGGCCGCCGCCTCGCGCGGCGCGGCCGACACCGCCGCCAGGGCCGCCCCCGCGAGCACCGCCGCCACCGTCCTCACCCGTCCCACTGTGCCCTCCCTGGCCGTCGACCCCGCGTGTCCCTGACGTCAACGAGCCGGCGACGGGCAGGTCACCGCTCCGCGTCGGGCCGCCAGCCGGGGACGTACGCCGCGGCCGCCGCCTCCCAGCCCGCGACACCGCCCGGGAAGGGCCAGGCGCGGGTCAGGGCCGGGACGTCGGCGGCCGCGGCCAGCTCGCGCGCGAGGCGGCGGGCCTCGCCCGACGCCCGGACCGCCCGCAGGGGGCCGTCCTCCAGCGCCGCCATCCGCTCCTCGTACGCCACCACCGGACGCTCCGACAGCAGCGCCGTCCACGCGGGGTCGGCCGCCCGGGACAGGATCAGCACCTCCGGCCGGCCGCCCTCCGCGAGCGCCGCCGTCAGCCGGTCGTGGCCGTCCAGGACGACGGGGACGTTCAGGCCGCTGATCCACCAGGCGAAGACCGGCGGCAGCGCGCCCTCCCGGTACAGCCGGCGGTACGCCTTCACCCGGGGCGCCTCCACGGCGGAAAGGTCCCGCAGCGGCAGCAGGTCGCGGGCGTCGCCGTCCGGGTCGCCGTACCCGAACCAGGTGAGGTGCCCCCGGTCCGTGTCGTGCGTCAGCAGGCGCGGCCAGTGGCTCTCGACGAACCAGTCCGTGGCGTCCGGGGCCAGCCGCCACGCGCCCTCGTGCAGCGGCCCGGCCGCCGCCCCCCGCAGCTCCGCCTCCGCGTGCGCCGCCCACCGCCCGGTCCACGCCCGCCCGCCGGGCTCCGCGAACTCCGCGTGGGCGCGCGCCCGTCCGGCCCGCAGCGGCGCCAGCGGCGACACGTACCGGCCCGTCCGCGCGTAGTGCAGGCCCCGGTGCGTCACCCGCTGCCGGGCGAAGAGCACCGGCACCGCCCCCCGCCCGCCCGACTCCTGCACGAGCACGAGGCGCCGCCCGTCGGCACACTCCATCCGCAGCCCGGCCCGCGCCGGTGATCCCACACGCATGCGAGGAACCCTAGGGGACCCGCGCGGTCCACTCGGGCGACGAGAACTTGCTCTCCGCCAGCTCCTTCGCGGCGGACAGCTCCTCCTCCGTGACCCGGCCCTCCGTCAGGCCGTAGCGCTGCCGGAAGGAGGCGATCATGCGCTCGATCACCGCCTCGCGCGGCAGTCCCGTCTGGCGGCGCAGCGGGTCGACGCGCTTCTTCGCGCTCGTGGTGCCCTTGCCGGAGAGCTTCTCGCGGCCGATCCGCAGCACCTCGGTCATCTTGTCGGCGTCGATGTCGTACGCCATCGTCACGTGGTGCAGCACCGCGCCCGCGCCCGTCACCATCCGTTTCTGCGCCGCGCCCGCGATCTTCCCCGCCTCGGTGGCGATGTCGTTGAGCGGCTGGTACCACGCCTTCACGCCCAGGTCGCCGAGCGCGGCGAGGACCCAGTCGTCGAGGTAGGCGTAGCTGTCGGCGAAGGACAGGCCCTGCACCAGGGCGTCGGGCACCGACAGCGAGTACGTGATGGTGTTGCCGGGCTCGATGAACATGGCGCCGCCCCCGCTGATCCGGCGCACCACCTGGATGCCGTGCCGCTCGGCGGCCTCCGGGTCCACCTCGTTGCGCAGCGACTGGAAGCTGCCGATGACGACGGCGGGCGCGCCCCACTCCCAGACCCGCAGCGTCGGCGGCCTCCGGCCCTCCGCGACCCCCGCGGTGATCACCTCGTCGAGCGCCATGTGCAGGGCGGGGGAGCGCGGCGGCTCGTGGACGAGCTGCCAGTCGTAGTCGGTCCAGTCGGTGGCGTGGGCGAGCGCCCGGCGGACCGCCACCCCGACGCCCTCGGCGGTGAGTCCGTACATCCGCGTGCCGGGCGGCAGGGCCGCCTCGATCCGGGCCGCGAGCCCGGTGGCGTCGGTGTCGGCGGGCGCGCCCTCCAGGGCGCGGTCGATGGAGAGGATCGCCTCGTCGGGTTCGAGGAAGAAGTCCCCGGCCACCCGGACGTGGCGGAGCACCCCGTCCTCGACGTCCAGATCGACGACGACGAGCTTGCCGCCGGGCGCCTTGTACTCACCGTGCACCGTTTCGTCCCCTTTCCGCAGGTGATGGTGATCCTAGCCAGACACACGCTCCTCCCGGGCCGTCGCCCTGACGGGAGGCGGCCGGGGAGCTTCAGGGTGTCCTCCTGGGAGGGACCGGGCCGGAGGGGGCCGCGCCAGGCACACGCGTCGGCTCCCTCACCCGGCGGGCAGTCCCATCCCCGGCCGGCCACGCCCGCCCGGGGGGCGCCCCCCGACCGGCCCGCCCGGTCCGCGGCCTGACGAGGGCCCAGGTTCTCGTCAGGCCGGGCAGGACCACGGCGCGGTACCGGTTGTCGGACCCGCGTGCTTAGCTGGACACATGATCGAGTCCTTCCTTGAGCACGTTCTCGACGGCGGTACGACGGAGGTGGAGGAGGCGGTCCGCAAGGCGGTCGCGGAGGAGGTCATGCCGCGCTTCCGGCAGCTCGCCGACCACGAGATCGTCGAGAAGAAGGGGCCGTACGACCTGGTGACGGTCGCCGACCGGGCGGCCGAGGAGCACCTGACCCGGGCGCTGACCGCGCTGCTGCCGGGCTCCGTCGTGGTCGGCGAGGAGGCCGTCCACGCCGACCCGGGCCTGTACGACGCGCTGCGCGGCGACGCCCCGGTCTGGATCGTCGACCCGGTGGACGGCACCCGCCAGTTCGTCCACGGCGACCCGGCCTTCTGCACCCTCGTCGCCCTGGCCCACCACGGCGAGCTCCTCGCCTCCTGGACCTTCGCGCCCGCCCTGGGCGAGCTGGCCGTCGCCGTCCGGGGGCGCGGCGCGGTGCTCAACGGGACGCGGATCCGGTCCGGTTCGCCCGCCCCGGGCGCCGTCCTGGAGGTCGCCACCTCGCACCCCGACTACTCCACGCCCGAGCAGAAGCGGGCCCTCCTCGGGCTCGTCACCGAGGGCGTCCGGCCCCGGCCGTGCGGCTCGGCCGGCCTGGAGTACCTGTCGATCGCCCGGGGCGCGCTCGACGCCACCGCCTTCGGCTGGGAGTACGCCTGGGACCACGCGGCCGGACTGCTGCTGGTCGCGGAGGCGGGCGGCGCGCAGACCACCGTCGCCGGCGAGCCGTTCCGCATCGCCGGGGGCAACGCGCTGCCCTTCACGGCCGCCCGGGACGCCGCCACCGCCGAGCGCGTCCGCGCCCTCCTCGCCGCCGCCCCGGCCGGGGACTGACGGGTGGTCACGAGGCCGGGCCGGCCGCGCCGCCGGCCGCTGCCGGAGCCGAGCCGCCACCGCCGGAGCGGGCGGGCCTATCCTGGCCCTGCCGAACCGCCGGCCGACGTGAGGAGCCCGAGGTGACGTCACTGCTCGACGCCGTCGTCGTGGGGGCCGGGCCCAACGGACTGACCGCCGCCGTGGAGCTGGCCCGCCGCGGCCACTCGGTGGCCGTGTTCGAGGCGAAGGAGACCGTCGGCGGCGGAGCCCGCACCGAGGAACTGACCCTCCCCGGCTTCCGCCACGACCCCTGCTCCGCCGTCCACCCGCTCGGCGCCGGCTCGCCGGTCTTCCGGACCATGCCGCTCGACCGGTACGGCCTGGAGTGGCTCCACCCCGAACTGCCCATGGCGCACCCCTGGGACGACGGCACCGCCGCCGTCCTCTCCCGCTCCGTCGCCGAGACCGCCGCCTCCCTCGGGCCGCGCGACGCCGGCGCCTACCGCCGGCTCGTCACCCCCTTCCTCGGCCGCTGGGAGACGCTCTTCCGCGACTTCATGCAGCTGCCGCTCACTGCGCTGCCCCGCGACCCGGTCGGTCTCGCCCGCTTCGGTCTCACCGGACTGCCGCCCTCCACCTGGCTGCTGCGCCGCTTCCGCGACGAGAAGGCCCGCGCCCTCTTCGCCGGCCTGGTCGGCCACGTCATCGCGCCGCTCGACGGCTTCGCCACCTCCGCCGTCGGCCTCGTCTTCGCGCTCGCCGCGCACGCCGTCGGCTGGCCCGTGCCCCGCGGCGGCTCCCAGGCGATCCCGGACGCCCTCACCGCGTACCTCACCGAGCTCGGCGGCACCGTCCACACCGGCTACGAGGTCAAGCGCCTCGACGACCTGCCGCCCGCCCGCGCCTACCTCTTCGACACCTCGCCCACCGCCCTCGCCCGCATCACCGGCTTCGGCGCCCACCACTACGCCCACTACCGGTACGGCGCCTCCGCCTTCAAGATCGACTACGCCCTCGACGGGCCCGTGCCGTGGACCGCCGAGGCCGCCCGCCGGGCCGGCACCGTCCAGGTCGGGCCCACCGCCCGCGCCATCGACACCGCCCTGCGCCAGGCCTCCTCCGGCTCCGCCCCCGACACGCCGTTCCTCATCACCGCCCAGCCCAGCCTCGTCGACCCGTCCCGCGCCCCCGGGGGCAAGCACGTCTTCTGGGCGTACGGCCACGTGCCCAACGGCTGGCGCGGCGACCTCACCGACGCGATCGAGCGGCAGATCGAGCGCTTCGCCCCCGGCTTCCGCGACCGGATCCTCGCCCGCGCCACCGCCGGACCGCCCGAACTCGCCGCGCGCAACGCCAACTACATCGGCGGCGACATCGCCTGCGGCGCCGCCCGAGGCCTCCAGCTCGTGCTGCGCCCCACCCTCTCTCCCTGGCCGTACCGCACCCCCCACCCCGCGGTCTTCCTCTGCTCCTCCGCCACCCCGCCCGGCCCCGGCGTCCACGGCATGTCCGGGCACAACGCCGCCAAGGCCGTCTGGCGCCACCTCAGAACCCTCGACGGCCGGGGAACCTAGACTCGGCCCATGGCGAAGTACATCGACGTGCACCCCGAGAACCCGCAGCCGCGCATCAT
Source organism: Streptomyces roseolus (assembly GCF_014649855.1). Classification (GTDB taxonomy): domain Bacteria; phylum Actinomycetota; class Actinomycetes; order Streptomycetales; family Streptomycetaceae; genus Streptomyces; species Streptomyces roseolus. The sequence goes on from NZ_BMTV01000005.1 coordinate 146,823, forward strand.
CGACGGCGTGGCCGACTCGATCCGCAAGGGCGGGCTCATCGCCTACCCCACCGACTCCTGCTACGCCCTCGGCAGCCGGATCGGCAACCACGAGGGGCTCACCCGCATCCGGGAGATCCGCCGCCTCGACGACCGGCACCACTTCACCCTCATGTGCGCGGACTTCGCCCAGCTCGGCCAGCTCGTGCACATCGACAACCGGGTCTTCCGGGCCGTCAAGTCCGCCGTCCCCGGCGCGTACACCTTCATCCTGCCCGGCACCAAGGAGGTGCCCCGGCAGCTCCTCCACCCGAAGAAGAAGACCGTCGGCGTCCGCATCCCCGACCACGTCGTCACCCAGGCGCTGCTCGCGTCACTCGGCGAACCCCTGCTCTCCAGCACCCTCCTGCTGCCCGACGAGGAGGAGCCGCTCACCCAGGGCTGGGAGATCAAGGAGCGCCTCGACCACCAGGTCGACGCCGTCCTCGACTCCGGGGACTGCGGCACCGTCCCCACCACCGTCGTCGACTTCTCCAGCGGCGATCCCGAGATCGTCCGCGTCGGCGCCGGGGACCCCACCCGCTTCGCGTGAGCCGGAAGGGCCGTCCCGCCGGGCGGTGGCCCTTACGCGCCCCGTCGTGATCACCGTACGGTCGGTCGGGTGAACCACCGTTCACCCCGACCGCCGGAGGCCCACCCGTGATCGTCATCGCCCACGTCAGCGACACCCACATCGACGCGGAGGAGCGCGCCACCGCGCGCACCCGCGCCGTCCTGCGCCACCTGGAGGAGCTCCCGTACGACCTGGCGGCCGTCCTCGTCTCCGGCGACATCGCCGACCACGGAGCCCCCGCCGAGTACGACGCCGCCCGCGCGCTCCTGACCGGCCGCCACCCGCTCGTCGTCTGCCCCGGCAACCACGACGACCGCGCCGCCTTCCGGGCCGGCCTCGCGCCGCTGCTCCACGAGGACGGCGACCCGGCACCCACCGCCCCCGTCGACCAGGTGCTGCGCGGCGACGGCTTCGTCCTCGCCGTCTGCGACTCCTCGATCCCCGGCAAGCACGACGGCCACCTGGAGGACACCACCCTGGAGCGGCTGGACCGCGTCCTCACCGACACCCCGCGCGACACGCCCGTCCTCGTCGCCTTCCACCACCCGCCGGTGCCGCTGCACACCCCGTACGTCGACGAGATCCGGCAGTACGGCGAGGACCGGCTCGCCGCGCTCGCCGCCCGCCACCCCCACCTCACCGCCTTCCTCGCCGGCCACGCCCACACCGCCGCCGCCACCACCTTCGCCGGCCGCCCGCTGCTCGTCGCCCCCGGCACCGCCTCCACCATCCGGCTGCCCTGGGAGCACCCGGGCCCCGACAGCCCGCACGTCCACCTGGACACCCCGCCCGGTGTCGCCTTCCACGTCCTCGACGACGCGGGGCGGATCACCACCCACTTCCGGACGGTGCCGGTCTCCGGCTGAACGTCCATGTCGTTTTTCTGCCAGCCCGAGGGTCCGCGCACCCTCGATCCTGGATCCATGCACACCGAGACCGAGCGCTGCGTGCGGGCCGTCCAGTCCAAGGACGCCCGCTTCGACGGCGTCTTCTTCACCGCGGTCCGCACCACCCGGATCTACTGCCGTCCCAGCTGCCCGGCCGTCCCGCCCAAGCCCGAGAACATGGAGTTCCACCCCAGCGCCGCCGCCTGCCAGCGGGCCGGCTTCCGGGCCTGCAAGCGGTGCCGGCCCGACACCAGCCCCGGCTCCCCGGAGTGGAACGTGCGGGCGGACGCCGTCGCCCGCGCCGTCCGCCTGATCCAGGACGGGGTCGTCGACCGGGAGGGCGTCCCCGGTCTCGCCCGGCGGCTCGGCTGGTCCACCCGGCAGGTCGAGCGCCAGCTCCTCGCCGAGCTGGGCGCGGGCCCGCTCGCCCTGGCCCGCGCCCAGCGAGCCCAGACCGCCCGCACCCTCGTCGAGACGACGGCGCTGCCCTTCGCCGAGATCGCCTTCGCCGCCGGCTTCTCCTCCATCCGCTCCTTCAACGACACCGTCCGCCAGGTCTTCGACCTCAGCCCCGGCGAACTGCGCGCCCGCGCCGCCGGGCCGGCCGCGCCCCACCCGCCCGGCGTGATCAGCCTCCGGCTGCCCTTCCGCGCCCCGCTGGAGCCGTCCAACCTCTTCGGCCACCTCGCCGCCACCGCCGTCCCCGGCGTCGAGGAGTGGCGCGACGGTGCCTACCGCCGCACCCTCGCCCTTCCGTACGGGCACGGGATCGTCGCCCTCACCCCGCGCCCCGACCACGTCGCCTGCCGGCTCTCGCTCACCGACCCCCGCGACCTCACCCACGCGATCAGCCGCTGCCGCCGCCTCCTCGACCTCGACGCCGACCCCGTCGCCGTCGACGACCGGCTGCGCGCCGACCCGTTGCTCGCCCCGCTCGTCGACGGGGCACCCGGCCGGCGCGTCCCGGGCACCGTCGACCCGGCCGAGTTCGCGGTCCGGGCCGTCCTCGGCCAGCAGGTGTCCACGGCCGCCGCCCGCACCCACGCGGCCCGGCTCGTCACCGCCCACGGCGTGCCCGTCGAGGACCCCGAGGGCGGCCTCACCCACCTCTTCCCGACCCCCGGCGCGCTCGCCGGGCTCGACCCCGAGACCCTGGCCCTGCCCCGCAGCCGCCGCGCCACCCTGCTGTCCCTCGTCGGCGCGCTCGCCGACGGCACCCTCTCCCTCGGCCCCGACACCGACCGGGCCGAGACCCGCGCCCGGCTGCTCGCGCTGCCCGGCTTCGGCCCCTGGACCACCGAGATCATCGCCATGCGCGCGCTCGGCGACCCCGACGCCTTCCTTCCCGGCGACCTCGGAATCCGCCGCGCCGCCGTGGGACTCGGCCTGCCCGGCACCCCCGGCGCGCTCACCGCCCGCTCCGCCGACTGGGCGCCCTGGCGCGCGTACGCCGTCCAGTACCTGTGGGCGACCGACAGCCACCCCATCAACCACCTCCCCGCGTAAGGAAGTTCCGCCATGCCCCGCACCACCACGTCCCGCACGGTCGTGCACACGGTCGTGGACAGCCCCTACGAGCCGCTGACCCTGGTGGCCGTCGACGGCGTCCTCAGCCGCGTCCACATGACCGGCCAGCGCCACCGCCCGCCCGAGGAGAGCTTCGGCGCGCGCGACCCCCGCCCGTTCGGCGAGGTGATCCGCCAGCTCGACGCCTACTTCGACGGCGAGCTCACCGAGTTCGACCTGCCGCTCCACCTGGAGGGCACCCCGTTCCAGCTGCGCGTCTGGGAGCAGCTCCGGCTCATCCCGTACGGGGAGACCCGCACGTACGGCGAACTCGCCGAGGCGCTCGGCAGCCCCAGCGCCTCCCGCGCGGTCGGCCTCGCCAACGGCAAGAACCCCGTCAGCGTCATCGTCCCCTGCCACCGCGTCATCGGCTCCGGCGGCAGCCTCACCGGCTACGGCGGCGGCCTGGAGCGCAAGCAGCGGCTGCTCGCCTTCGAGTCGGGCGCCGCCGCCCCGGACGCGCTGTTCTAGGGCCTGTCCGACCGTTCCCGTCGGGTCCGGCCCGCCCGGCGCGCACGCTCGCCGCACGGCAGAAACGCCCAAGCAGCTCCGCTACGAGGACGCCCCGGCCGCACGCCGGGCGCACACACCGGACGACCCGGCCTGATCCGACGCCAAAGGTCGGACAGGCCCTAGCCCAGCCGCTCCAGGAGCGCCGGCAGGGCCGTGCCGATCGGCTCGCGCAGGACCTCGGCGGCGAGCGGGTCGTACGGGGTCGGCTCGGCGTTCACGATGATCAGCCGGGCCCCGTGCTCGGCCGCGATCCCGGCCAGCGAGGCCGCGGGCTGCACCTGGAGGCTCGTGCCGACCGCGACGAACACCTCGGCCGCCTTGGCCACCGACATCGCGTTGCCGAGGACCACCGGGTCGAGCCGCTGCCCGAACATCACGGTCGCCGGCTTCAGGATCCCGCCGCAGTCCCGGCAGGCGGGGTCCGGGTCGCCGGCGTCCAGGCGTTCCAGGGCCTCGGCCATCGGCGAGCGGGCGTGGCAGGCCGTGCACACCACCGACCGGGCGGTGCCGTGCAGTTCGAACACCTTGCGGTCCGGCACCCCGGCGGCCTGGTGCAGACCGTCCACATTCTGCGTGATCACCCGCAGCGCGTTCCCGGTCCGCTCGTACGCCGCGATCGCGCGGTGCGCCGCGTTGGGCTCCGCCGTCAGGACCGGGGCGTCGCGCCGCATCAGCCAGGAGCGGCGGCGGACCTCCGGATCGGCCATGTACGGCCCGTAGGTGACCAGCCGTTCGGCCTCGGGGTCCCGCCGCCACAGGCCGTTCGGCCCCCGGTAGTCCGGGATGCCCGAGTCCGTGGAAATACCGGCACCGCTGAGGATCGCGACCATCGTCATGGCGGGAGGGTAGGCACCCCGGACCGGCTCCCGCGACCGGGTTTCCCGGTGCTAGGTTCCGCACATGGCCAAGGTGAACATCGCGCTCGACGCCGAACTCGTCGTGGAAGTCATGGTCCTGGCGGGCGTCGGCAGCCCGCAGGACGCCGTGGAGGCCGTCGTCCGCGACTACATCGCGCGCGGCCACCGCACGGAGGCGAGGACCGCCACCCGCGACGAGGCGAACCGCACCGGCGAGATGCTGCCCCCGGAGCCCCCGCAGGGATGACCGCCCCGCGGACCGGGACCGGACCGGCGCGCCCGGCCGGTCACCGGCGGCTGCTCCGGCGTCCTCGCCGCCGGGATCCCGCCGGCGGCCTTCGCGACGCCGCTGACGCCCGCGGCGGTCACGAGCTCCCACGACCGGGACGGGGAAGGCCCCACATCCGCCCCGCGGCGCCTCGGTGACGGGACGTCAGGCGTCGGCGGGCAGGCCGTTCACCAGTTCCGCCGGACCGCTCCCGTCGGCCAGGGCGCGCAGGCCGGCCAGCACCCGGGGGCCCAGGCTGCCCTGGAGGTGGCCCGGCACCTCGGACGGCTCGATCAGCTTCCAGGAGACCAGCTCGGCCTCCTGGAGCCGGATCTCCGCGAACCGCTCCTCGGAGAGCACCCCGCCGTCGTACAGGTAGGCCACCACCGGCGGCCGGGCCGGTCCCTGCGCCCAGTCCACCGCGATCAGCGGCCCCGGCGGCACGTCCAGACCGATCTCCTCCAGGGTCTCCCGGCGGGCCGCCTGCCGGGGCGTCTCGCCCGCGTCGGACTCGACCGTGCCGCCCGGCAGGACCCAGCCCTCGCGGTAGGTCGGCCGCACGACGAGGATCCGCCCCCGGCCGTCCCGGAAGAGCACGGCGGCACCGGCGAGGACCCGGGGGAGGCCGGCGATGTACGTGGCGTAATCGGTGACAGTCACGGCGCCAGCGTAGCCAGGCGGAGCGTCCGCCCGGCGGGTTGGCGGACACTCGCCCCGTCGAAGCCGTCCACCGCGCCGCGCACCCGGTCGCGCCGCGCACCCGGTCGCGCCGCGCACCCGGTCGCGCGGCGGCTCCGGCCGCCGCGGCGGGATCGCCGCCGCCCCGCACGGCACCCCGGCGACCGGTCCGGCCGCCGAGGATCCGGTAGGCGAGGCCGGGTCCGGCGGCCGACGGCCGATCCGCGGTCGCGCCGCCCGTCACGCCCCGCCCTCCCGCGGCGGCTCGCCGCCCTCCACGTCGGCGCGGGAGCGGGCCGCGCGGCGCAGCCGGTGGTGCCGGGAGCCGCCGCCCTGCTCGGTCATCGCCTCGCCGACCAGGGCCCGCACCGCGTCCCGCATCCCGTGCAGGGCGTGGTGGCGGGCCGGGCCCGCACCCGGGTCCTCGCGGAGCTCCCGCACCAGCGCCCAGCAGAGCACCAGCATGACCACCACGAACGGCAGGGCCACCAGGATCGTCGCCGTCTGGAGCGAGTTCAGGCCGCCCGCGACCAGCAGCACCGCCGCGACGGCCGCCATGAGCACGCCCCAGGTGACCACCAGCCAGGTCGGCGGGTGCAGCGAGCCGCGGCTGGTCAGCGAGCCCATGACGAGCGAGGCCGAGTCGGCGCTGGTGACGAAGTAGGTCATCACCAGGAGCATCGCCACGACCGAGGTGACCGTGCCGAGCGGCAGCGCCTCCAGCATCGCGAAGAGCGAGGCCTCCGCCCCGTCCTTCACCGCCGTCGCCAGGTCGGCCTCGCCGGTCGACTCCAGGCGGATCGCGGTGCCGCCCATCACGCAGAACCAGACGACCGTCGCCCCGGACGGCACGAGCAGCACGCCCATCAGGAACTCCCGGATCGTCCGGCCGCGCGAGATCCGGGCGATGAACGTGCCGACGAAGGGCGCCCAGGACAGCCACCACGCCCAGTAGAAGATCGTCCAGGCGCCCAGCCAGTCGCGGTCGGTGAACGCGCCGGTGCGGCTCGCCATCGGCAGCAGCTCGTGGAGGTAGCCGCCGGCCGAGGCCGGGACGGTGTCCAGGACGTAGACGGTCGGGCCGAGCAGGAAGACGAAGAGCGCCAGGCAGGCGGCGAGCACGATGTTCAGCGTCGACAGCCACTTCACGCCCTTGTGCAGGCCCGAGAAGGCCGACAGGACGAACGCCGCCGACAGCGAGGCGATGATGATCAGCTCGGTGGCCGTGGAGTCCTCGACGCCCAGCGTGAGGTTCAGCCCCTCCGCCACCTGGAGCGCCCCCAGGCCCAGACTGGTCGCCGTGCCGAAGACGGTCGCGAAGACCGCGAGCAGGTCGATCGCCCTGCCCTGCCAGGACGCGGCCCGGCGCTCGCCGAGGAGCGGCACGAAGGCGCTGCTCAGCCGGTTGCCGCGGCCCTTGCGGAAGCCCGCGTACGCCAGGGCGAGGCCGGCGATGCCGTAGATCGCCCACGGGGTCAGCGTCCAGTGGAAGAAGGAGTACTCCATCGCCGTCCGGGCCGCTGCGCCCGTGCCGGCCGGGGCGCCGCTGTCCGGCGGCGGGCTCAGGAAGTGCTGGAGCGGCTCGCCGACGCCGTAGAACATCAGGCCGATGCCCATGCCGGCGCTGAACATCATCGCGATCCACGCCAGGTTCGTGAACTCCGGCTCCGAGTCGTCCGCGCCGAGCCGGATCCGGCCGTACCGGCTCAGGGCGAGCACCACGCACAGCACCAGGAAGGCGTCCGCGGCGACCACGAACAGCCAGGCGAAGTTGGACAGGACCCAGGAGAGGGCGGCGGAGGAGGCGCTGTCGAAGGAGTCCTTGCCGAGCGCCGCCCAGCCGACCACCCCGACGACGGCGGCCACGCCGATCCCGATGACCTGCGCGTCGGGCGTGTGCCGTTCCGGTACGTGATCCGGAGACGGCGCCTCGTTCATATCCGTGCTCATGTGAGCCCACTATGGTGGGACATTTCGCTTTATCCGGGGGTGGCACGCCGTCTGGCCGTACGGATAGGGTCGGCCCTGGCGCGACTGCCTGTTCGAAAGCAAGGGATGCAAGGTGACGGACGGAGCAGCAACTCAGGTCGCTCACGTGCTCGTGGCGGCCGACAAGTTCAAGGGCTCGCTCACGGCCGTGCAGGTCGCGGAGCGGGTCACGGCGGGGCTCCGGAAGGTCGTCCCCGGCCTCTCGGTCGAGGCCCTGCCCGTCGCCGACGGCGGCGACGGCACGGTCGCGGCGGCCGTCGCGGCGGGCTTCGACCGCCACGAGGTACGGGTCACGGGACCGGTCGGCGATCCGGTCACCGCCGCGTTCGCGCTGCGCGGCACCACCGCGGTCGTCGAGATGGCGGAGGCGTCCGGCCTCCAGCTCCTCCCCGCCGGTACGTTCGCCCCGCTGACCGCCACGACGTACGGCTCCGGCGAGCTGCTGCGCGCGGCGCTCGACGCGGGCGCCACCACGATCGTCTTCGGCGTGGGCGGCAGCGCCACCACCGACGGCGGCGCCGGCATGCTCGCCGCGCTCGGCGCCCGCTTCTTCGACGCGGCCGGCGAGCCCGTCGGCCCCGGCGGCGCGGCCCTCGCGGAGCTCGCCTCCGCCGACCTGACCGCCCTCGACCCGCGCTTCGCCGGCGTCGAGTTCATCCTCGCCAGCGACGTCGACAACCCGCTGACCGGCCCCAAGGGCGCGCCCGCCGTCTACGGCCCGCAGAAGGGCGCCACGCCCGAGGACGTCGACACCCTGGACGCGGCCCTCGCGCACTACGCCCAGGTCCTGGAGAAGGCGATCGGCCCGAAGGCCACCGAGCTCGCCGCCTCGCCCGGCGCCGGCGGCGCCGGCGGCATCGGCTACGGCGCCCTCCTCCTCGGCGCGAGCTTCCGCCCCGGCATCGAGCTGATGCTGGAGGTCCTCGGCTTCGCCCCCGCCCTGGAGCGCGCCACCCTGGTCATCACCGGCGAGGGCTCCCTCGACGAGCAGACCCTCCACGGCAAGGCCCCCGCGGGCGTCGCCGCCGCCGCCCGCGCGGCCGGCAAGGAGGTCGTCGCCGTCTGCGGCCGCCTCGCCCTCCCGCCGGAGACCCTGGGCGCCGCCGGCATCCGCCGCGCCTACCCCCTCTCCGCCCTGGAGCCCGACCCCGCCAGGTCCATCCCGAACGCCGGCCCCCTCCTGGAGCGGGTCGCGGCGGACATCGCCCGGGACTTCCTGGCGTAGTCCTCGCACGGCCGGGCGCCCCCGGGGGCCCGGCCCCGACGTCTCACCCCTGCGCCGTCAGCCGGAACGCGTCCAGCGCCAGGGTCATCTCGGTGAGGTCCCGCGGGCGGGACAGCGACCGGGACGTCAGCTGCTCCAGGCGCCGCAGCCGGTTGAAGACCGTGTTGCGGTGGCAGTAGAGGCGGCCGGCCGCCCGGCCCGCCGAGCCCTCGCAGTCCAGCCAGGCGTCCAGGGTCTCCAGGAGGACCGCGCGGTCCGCCGGGTCCAGTTCCAGGAGGCCGCCGAGGACGTCCGTGACGAGGAGTTCGGCCAGGTCGGGGCGGCCGACGATCAGGGCGCCCGCCATCCGCCGGTCCAGGCGGACCACCTGCCGGCTGCCGGGCGGGCAGGTGCGCAGGGCGAGTTCGGCGAGGCGGCGGGCGCGGCCCAGCTCCGTCAGGCCCGTGACGACCGGGCTGATGCCGCCCGGGCCCGGGGCCCGCCCGTCGAGGACATCCGCCAGCGCGTCGAGGCCCGTGCCGTCGGCGAGCGCCACCACCCCGATCTCGCAGTCCGCCCGCATCCGCCACAGGAACCGCAGCCCCTCCGCCCGCACCTGGCGGTGGAAGGGCTCCCGATCCTCCCGGCGGTCCGGCCGCAGCACCACCACCGCGTACCGCCCCAGCTCCGGCAGGTCCAGGCCCGCCGCCGCCCGCGCCACCATCTCCGGCGTCCGCTCGCCTTCGAGGAGGGCGTCGAGGAGCGCCTGGAGCTGCTCGTCCGTGCGCCGCCGCAGCTCCGCCTCCGTCGCCCGGTACGCCTCCGAGGCCCGGTCCGCCTGCGCGTCCACCGCCGACCAGACGGTCGTCGCCGACTGCATCAGCGCCGCCAGCTGGGCCGCGTCCGGGCCCGCGCCCTCGATCAGCGCGTCCCACACCAGGTGCCCCGCGTGCCGGTACGCGTGCACCACCAGCTCCAGCGGCATGCCCTGCTCGGCCCGCCGCCGGCCCATCAGCTCCGCGTGCTCCAGGTCCCGCCGGGGCGAGTGCCGGGGAGCCGAGATCATCTCGATGCCGATCCTGATCGCCTCGTGCGCCTCCTGCCAGTGCTGGTCGTACGGCACGATCCGCCCGTAGGCGGGCTCGTACGCGTGCAGTTCCGCCAGATGCTCGTCCACCAGTTCCGGCACCCGCTCCAGAAGCGCCGTGCACGCGTGGGCGAGCACCTTCCAGTCGTCACCGGTCCGCCGTCTGCGCCGTCCCATGCCGGGAGCATCCACCGCCTGGCGCCCCCACGGCAACGCCCTGACGCGCGGTGTTGTGCGCGTGCACAGCCCTCCGGCGGCCCCGCTGGTCACCGGCAGCGTTTGCGGCGCCGGACGTGGACGGACCCTCCGGCACGGTGCTGGGGTGAGCGACCGAACGGCCGAGTAGCACGCACGGGTAACAACGGCGGCCGGGGAAAGGGGAGTCATGGGAGGTACCGCACCCGCCCTGACGGTGACGGACCTGACGGCGGGATACGGACCGGTGCACGCGCTGCGGCGCGTCTCGCTGACCGTGCCCGCCGGGGCCGTCGTCACCGTCCTCGGCGGCAACGGCGCCGGCAAGTCCACACTGCTGCGGGCGGTCTCGCGCACCCTGCGGTTCCACGGCGGCGCCGTGGTCTCCGGCACGGTCGCCGCCGCCGGCCGGCCGCTCGACGGGCTGCCGCCCGACCGCGTCGTCGCCGCCGGCGTCTGCCAGGTCCCCGAGGGCCGCCAGGTCTTCGCCCGCATGACCGTCGAGGACAACCTGCGGGCCGGCGGCCTCGCCCGGCGCGGCGACCGCACCGCCAAGGCCGCCGCCCTGCGCCGCGTCCACGAGCTCTTCCCCGTCCTCGCCGAGCGCGCCCGGCAGCCCGCCGGGCTGCTCTCCGGCGGCGAACAGCAGATGCTCGCCGTCGGCCGCGCCCTCATGGCCGCCCCCGAACTGCTCCTCCTCGACGAGCCCTCGCTCGGGCTCGCCCCCCTGATGGCCGCCCGCATCGCCGACGCCGTCCGGGAGATCAACGCCCAGGGCACGGCCGTCCTCCTCGTCGAGCAGAACGCGGCACTGGCACTGAAGCTCGCCTCCCACGCGTACGTCCTGGAGGTCGGCGAGGTCACCCTCTCCGGCCCCGCCGACGAACTCGCCGCCTCCGACGAGGTCCGCCGCCGCTACCTCGGCGTCGTGGACGCCGAGGCGGCGGAGGACGCCGCCCGCGCCCGCGCCGCCCACCCCGTCCTGTCCCGCTGGGACGAAGCGGCCCGGGCCCCCGCCCGCGGCCCGCGCCGCAAGGAGACCCCCAGATGACCACCCCGGACGAGCCGACCGTGCCCGCCCCGCGCACCCCCGCCCCCGGCGCCGCACCGGCCCGCGACGACGTCCCCGCCCTCACCGTCACCGGCCTCACCGTCCGCTTCGCCGGGCTCACCGCCCTCGACGGCGTCGACTTCACCGTCCGCCCCGGCACCGTGCACGCCCTCATCGGGCCCAACGGCGCCGGCAAGTCCACCTGCTTCAACGTGCTCTCCGGGGTGTACAGGGCCACCTCCGGCTCCGTGCGCCTCGGCACCCACGAGCTGACCGAACTGCCCCCGCACAGGATCGCCGACCTCGGCGTCGGCCGGATCTTCCAGAACCTGGCGCTGCCGCCGCGCGCCACCGTCGAGGACAGCCTCATGCTCGGCCGCCACCGGCTCACCCGCACCGGCTTCCTCGCCGCCGGGCTCCGGCTGCCCTCCGCCGCCCGCGAGGAGGCCCGGCACCGGGCCCGCGTCCGCGAGATCGCCGACTTCGTCGGCCTCGGCGACCAGCTGACGAAACCCGCGGGCTCGCTCCCGTACGGCCAGCAGAAGCTCGCCGAGCTGGCCCGCGCCCTCTGCATGGAGCCCACCCTGCTCCTCCTCGACGAACCCGTCGCCGGCATGACCGCCGACGAACGCCGCCGCACCGCCGCCGTCATCGCCGGCGTCCGCGACGGCCTCGGCATCTCCGTGCTCCTCGTCGAGCACGACATGGGCCTCGTCATGCGGCTAGCCGACTCCGTCACCGTCCTCGAATTCGGCCGCCGCATCGCCGACGGCAGCCCCGCCGACGTACAGAACGACCCGGCGGTCGTCCGCGCCTACCTCGGAGAGGAGACCGCCGCGTGAGCACCTTCGCGGAGTTCCTCATCAACGGGCTCTCCCTGGGCTCCGTCTACGCCCTCATCGCCCTCGGCTTCGTCGTCATCTTCCGCGCCACGGAGGTCGTCAACTTCGCCCACGCCTCACTGCTCCTGGCCGGCGGCTACCTCGTCGCCGTCCTCCACGAACCGCTCGGCTTCTGGCCCGCGCTGGCCGCCGGCGTCGCGGGCGCGGCCGTCGTCGGCGCCGCCGTCGAGTTCCTCGTCATGCGCCGCCACCGGGGCACCGACCACAGCGTCCTCGCCATCGTCACCATCGGCGTCGACATCCTCCTCGCCACCGAGCTGACCCGCCGGATCGGCACCGACATCCTCGCCCTCGGCGACCCGTGGGGCGACGCCGTCGTCACCCTCGGCCCGGTGACGATCGCCGAGACCCGGATCGCCGCCCTGCTCGCCGCCGCCCTCCTCATCACCGCCTTCCTGCTCGCCTTCCGGCACACCTCCTGGGGCGTGGCCATGCGGGCCGCCGCCGAGAGCCAGGAGACCGCCGCCCTGATGGGCGTCCGGCTCGGCAGGGTCTCGCTCGGTGCCTGGGCGGTCGCCGGGGGCCTGGCCGCCGTCGCCGCGCTCTTCCTCACCGTCTTCCCCACCCCCGGCCTGGAGAAGAGCACCTCGCTCGCCGCCCTCAAGGCCTTCCCCGCCGCGATCCTCGGCGGCCTCGACTCCACCACCGGCGCGCTCGCCGGCGGACTGATCGTCGGCGTCACCGAGTCCCTCGCCACCGGCTACCAGTCCGACCTGGCCTTCCTCGGCCGCGGGATCGGCGACCTCGCCCCCTACCTGGTGATGGTCGCCGTGCTGCTGATCCGCCCGGCCGGCCTCTTCGGCACGAAGGAGCTCGCCCGTGTCTGAGCGCCGCAGGACCCCCGCCAGGGCGTACGCCTGGGCCGCCACCGGCCTCGGCGGCATCGTCGCCCTCCTCCTCCCCTTCTACCTGGAACGCTTCTGGCTCCAGGCCGGGCTCTTCGCCATCGCCGCCGCCATCGGCGCCGTCGGCATCAACCTCCTCACCGGCGCCACCGGCCAGCTCTCCATGGGCCACGCCTTCTTCCTCGCCGTCGGCGCCTACGGCTACTGCGCCCTCGCCGGCGACGGCGGAGACGGGCTCGCCGGCCTCGGCCTGCCCGGCTGGCTCGCCGCCGTCCTCGCCGTCGGCCTCGCGGGGCTCGCCGGCGGGGCGTTCAGCCCCATCGCGGGCCGGCTGCACGGTGCCTACCTCGGCATCGCCACCCTCGCGCTGATCTTCATCGGCCAGCACGTCCTCTTCAACGCCCACGACCTCACCGGCGGCTACAACGGCCGCGCCGTCCCGCCGCTGAACCTCTTCGGCCTCACCTTCGACGACACCGAGGTCCTCGTCGCCCAGGTGCCCTTCGGCGCCGTCGAGAAGCTCTGGTACCTCGGACTGGCGCTGCTCCTCGGCGGGGTGCTGTTCGCCCGCGGGGTGCTTAGGGGCCGCCCCGGGCGCGCCATGAACGCCATCCGCGACCACCGGATCGCCGCCGGCGTCATGGGCATCCCGGTCGCCCGGCACCGCGCCGCCGTCTTCGTCCTGTCCTCCATGTACGCGGGCCTCGCCGGCGTCCTGCTCGCCCTGGTCTTCCAGCGGACCGTGCCCGAGTACTTCGGCATGGCGCTCTCCCTGGAGTACCTGGCGATGATCGTCATCGGCGGCCTCGGCTCCGTCGCCGGAGCCGTCGCGGGCGGCATCTTCGTCGCCCTGCTGCCCCAGCTCCTGAACCGGTACGCCGAAGCCCTGCCCCTGGTCTCCGCCCCGGGCACCGGCGGCATCGCCCCCGGCGAGGCCGCCCGCTACCTCTACGGCGCCGCCGTCGTCGGCACCGTCCTCTTCCTGCCCGGCGGCCTCGCGAGGCTCGTCGTGCGAACCCCGATCCACCGACCCTCAGGGGAGACTCGATGACCCACAGACGACAGGCGGCCGTGCGGGGCCTCGCCGCGGCGCTCGCCACCCTGGTCGCGCTCACCGCGGCGGGATGCAGCTCCAAGGCGAAGACCGGCGACGGCAAGGAGACCGGCGCCGGTGGGATCAAGACCGGCGAGGGCGTCACCGACACCACCATCACCCTCGGCGCGCTCACCGACATGACCGGCGTGTACGCCACCCTCGGCAAGAGCGTCACCCAGGCCCAGCAGCTGTACGTGAAGCAGGTCAACGCCGCCGGCGGCATCTGCGGCCGCAAGCTGGAGCTGACCGTCCGCGACCACGGCTACGACCCGCAGAAGGCGCTCGCCGCCTACACCGAGCTGGAGCCCAAGGTCGTCGGCTACCCCCAGTTCATCGGCTCCCCGTTCGTCGCCGCCGTCAAGCAGCGCGTCGACGGCCAGGACAAGGGCCTGGTCATGCCGCAGGCCTGGTCGGCCTCGCTCCTCGGCTCCCCGTACATCCGCGTCCTCGGCGCCACCTACGACGTCGAGACGATCAACGCGGTCGACTTCCTCGTCACCGAGAAGGGCCTGAAGAAGGGCGACAAGCTCGGGCACGTCTACTTCGAGGGCGACTACGGGGAGAACGCCCTCAAGGGCTCGAAGCACGCCGCCGAGAAGACCGGTCTGACCGTCGTCGAGCAGAAGATCAAGCCCACCGACAACGACATGTCGGCGCAGGTCGCCGCCCTCAAGCAGGCCGGCGTGAAGGCCGTCCTCGTCAGCGCCGGACCGCGCCAGGCCGCCTCCCTGGTCGGCGTGGCCGCCGCGACCGGCCTCCGCGTCCCCGTCGTCGGCAACAACTCCGCCTTCGCCCCCCAGCTCCTCGGCACCCAGGCCGGCCCCGCCCTGGAGAAGATGTACTGGTTCGCCTCCCCGAGCCTCCCCATCGGCGCCGACACCCCGGTCGCGAAGAAGCTCGCCGCCGACTACGCGGCCGCCTACCCGGACGACGGCCTCGACAACGGCGTCGTCGCCGGCTGGACCGCCGTGTCCGCCTTCGGCGAGATCCTGAGGAAGGCGTGCGAGAAGGGCGACCTCAGCCGCGAGGGCGTCGCCAAGGCGCTCCTCATCCTCAGCGCCCACGACCCCGGCTTCGGCATGACCCACGACTTCAGCGACCCGAAGGCCCCGTCGTCGCGCCAGTCCGTCATCCTCCAGCCCGACAAGAAGGTCCCCGGCGGGATGCGTACGGTCCGCCAGCCCTTCGCCGCGGAGGCGGCCGAGACCTACGCCCCCTGACCGGCGCCGACACGCCCGCGGGGGGAGGACGGGGCCCGTCCTCCCCCCGCGGGCGTGTCACCTGGCGGAAACCTCCCGGTGTGATGCTCGGACGATGAACGTCCTGATCGAGGAGAACGCCGCCCATGCCGGCCTGCCCGCCCTGCTCACCGCCTACCACCTGGCCACCGAGGCCGAGAAGGGCGCCGCGGTGACCGGGCCCGCCGACCTCCCGGCCGCCCGCCGCGCCGAGGCCGAGGACCCCGTCGCCGCCTTCGCCGCCGACACCGTGCTGCTCGCCACCGCCCCGGAGACGGGCGAGGCCGTCGGCTGCCTCGTCCTGAAGGCCGGGCCGGTGCCCGAGGTCAAGCGGGTGTGGGTCGAACCGGAGGCCCGCGGCCGGGGACTCGCCGGCGCGCTGATGGGCGAGGCGCTGCGCCGGGCCGCCGCGGCCGGGGCCGAGCGCGTCCGGCTCACCGTCTGGGAGTGGCGGCGGGGCCCCCTCGCCCTCTACCGCAAGCTCGGCTTCGAGCCCGCCCCGTCCTGGGACGACCGCCCCGGGCTGCTGTGCCTGGAGAAGCGCCTCGCCCCCGGCGACCGCGTCGAGTTCCTCGGCCCCGACGCCGTACGGCGGCACACGGAGGGGCTCGCCGCGCTCCTCGTGGACGCCGTGGACGGCGGCGCCTCCGTGGGCTTCCTGGCGCCCGTGGAGCCCGCCGAGGCGGCCGCCTGGTGGGCCGGGACCGCGGGCACCCGGGACGTGTGGGCGGCCTTCGGGCCGGACGGCGCCGTCACCGGGGCCGTCACCCTCCTGCGTACCGGCACCGCCAACGGCCGGCACCGCGGCGAGATAGCCCGGCTCCTCGTCCACCGCTCGGCCCGCGGCCGGGGGCTCGGCCGCCGGCTCCTGGCCGCCGCCGAGGCCCACGCGGCCGCCACCGGCCTCACCCTCCTCGTCCTGGACACCCAGACCGGCAGCCCCGCCGAGCGGCTGTACCGGGGAGCGGGCTGGACGGTGGCCGGCACCATCCCGGAGTACGCCGCCGACCCGGCCGGGGTCCTGCGCCCCACGACCCTCTACTACAAGGTCCTGGCGGCATGACGAAGGGCCCGGAAGCGC
Organism: Streptomyces roseolus; assembly: GCF_014649855.1. GTDB lineage: Bacteria > Actinomycetota > Actinomycetes > Streptomycetales > Streptomycetaceae > Streptomyces > Streptomyces roseolus. Next base: position 162,872 of record NZ_BMTV01000005.1, read on the forward strand.
GGTGCTTCCGGGCCCTTCGGCCGTTCCGTAGGACGGGGGGTCAGCGCAGCTGCGCCGCCTCCGCCTGCCGCGCCTCCCGGCTCTCGCGGCGGTTGCCGCGGAAGGTGTTCACCCGGCGGGCCGTCGCGAAGAGGGGGATCACGGCGCCCAGCACGACCTGGAGGGCGCACCCGGTCTGGAGCAGGAACTGACCGCCGGGGGCGTCGAAGGCCCACGCGGCCAGCATGGCCATCGCCCCGACGATCCAGCTGAGCATGGCCGCCGCGAGGACGCCCCGCGGCTTGGGGTACTCGACCCGGCTCACCATCAGCCACGCGGTGCCGATGATCGCCAGCAGCGTCGGGATGAAGGGGAGCTCAAGCAGGATGATCGAGACGACCGTCAGCGCGCCGAAGGGGCTCGGCATGCCCTGGAACATGCCGTCCTTCATCGTCACGCAGGAGAACCGCGCGAGGCGCAGCACCACCGCGAGCAGCACCACGATCGCGGCGACCGCCGAGACCTTCTGCTGCGCGTCGTCCGCGACCATGCCGTAGACGAGCACGAAGTACGCCGGGGCCAGACCGAAGCTGATCAGGTCCGAGAGGTTGTCGAGCTCGGCGCCCATCGGCGAGCTGCGGAGCTTGCGCGCCACGATGCCGTCGAAGAGGTCGAAGATCGCCGCGCACAGCATCAGTATCACCGCGGTGGCCGCGCTGTTGCGCGCCATCCCGGTCTCCGTGCTGCCGGTGAGGTGCGGGATCAGGATGCCCGTGGTGGTGAAGTACACCGCCATGAAGCCACACGTGGCGTTACCGAGCGTGAGGGCGTCCGCTATGGACAGCCTCAGCGACAGCGGCATCTCCTCCGCCTCTTCGGCCGCCCGCGCCTCGGCGTCGGCGGCCCAGTCGGCGGCTCGTGTGTCGGGATCAATCACGGTCAATGCGAGTCACCCCCGCGGTCGTGGTCTGCCCGACCTCGACGGCGACCTCGACACCCTCCGGGAGGTAGATGTCGACGCGCGAGCCGAAGCGGATCAGACCGATGCGGTCACCCTGCTCGACCTTCGTCCCCTGCGGGATGTACGGCACGATGCGCCGCGCCACGGCACCCGCGATCTGGATCATCTCGATGTCACCGAGCTCGGTGTCGAAGTGCCAGACGACGCGCTCGTTGTTCTCGGACTCCTTGTTGAAGGCCGGGACGAAGCCACCCGGGACGTGCTCCACCGAGGTCACCGTGCCGGCCATCGGCGCACGGTTGACGTGCACGTTCAGCGGGCTCATGAAGATGGCGACCCGGGTGCGCCCGTCCTTCCACGGCATGATGCTCTGCACCACGCCGTCGGCGGGGGAGATGACCCGGCCCTGAGCGATCTCGCGCTCGGGGTCGCGGAAGAACCACAGCATGCCGGCCGCGAGCGCGGTGGTCGGCACGGCGATCGCGCGGGCGCGCTTCGAACGGCCGGAGCGCGCGAGGCTGAGCGCCGCCGTGGCGACGGTCGGCAGGAGCCACGGCGATGCTCCGCGTGCGATGCGTGCGCCCTTGAGGCTGTCGCGGTGTGCAGAGTTTGGGCTGTGGGGCATGGATGACCTTCGTAGCGGATGATGCCGCGCTGGCAACGGGGGGACGGCGGCTTTCCGGCGATGCTATCGGTTGCGGGGCGCAACTGGGCAAGCCAGGAACCGAGTCGACGGCCGGAAGACGAACACGGGGTGTGATCTTCTTCGCGGCCGAATCAACTCAAAACCGACAATCAGCCCTGGAACCGGTACTCCTCCAGGAGGCGGCGGCCAATGATCATTTTCTGGATCTCGGCGGTACCTTCACCGATGAGCAGCATCGGCGCCTCGCGGTAGAGTCGCTCGATCTCGTACTCCTTCGAGAACCCGTAGCCGCCGTGAATGCGGAAGGCATCCTCCACGACCTCCTTGCAGTATTCGGAGGCGAGGTACTTCGCCATCCCCGCTTCGAGGTCGTTTCGTTCCCCGGAGTCCTTTTTGCGTGCTGCGTTCACCATCATGGCATGGGCGGCCTCGACCTTGGTAGCCATTTCGGCCAGCTTGAACTGGATGGCCTGGTGCTGGGCGATCGGCTTTCCGAAAGTCTGACGCTGCTGGGCATACTGGACGCCCAGTTCGAAAGCACGCTGAGCGACGCCGCAACCACGGGCCGCCACGTTCACGCGGCCCACCTCGACACCGTCCATCATTTGGTAAAACCCTCGGCCGGTGACCCCGCCGAGAACCCGATTGGCCGGAATGCGCAGGTTGTCCATGACGAGCTCGGTCGTGTCGACGCCCTTGTAGCCCATCTTGTCGATCTTGCCGGGGATGGTGAGGCCGGGGCGGACCTCTCCGAAGCCGGGCTCCTTCTCGACGAGGAAGGTCGTCATCGACTTGTGGGGCGCGGTGCCCTCCGGGTGGCCTTCGTCACTCCGGACGAGCACGGCCACCAGCGTGGACGTGCCGCCGTTGGTCAGCCACATCTTCTGGCCGTTGAGGACGTACTCGTCGCCCTCCTTCACCGCCTTCGACGTGATGGCCGACACGTCCGAGCCGAGGCCCGGCTCCGACATCGAGAACGCGCCGCGCGTCTCGCCGGCCGCCATCCGCGGAAGGAAGTACTCCTTCTGCTCCTGGGTGCCGTGCTGCTTCAGCATGTACGCGACGATGAAGTGGGTGTTGATGATGCCGGAGACCGACATCCAGCCGCGGGCGATCTCCTCCACGCAGAGCGCGTAGGTGAGCAGCGACTCGCCCAGGCCCCCGTACTCCTCGGGGATCATCAGGCCGAAGACGCCGAGCTCCTTGAGCCCGTCCACGATCTGCTGGGGGTACTCGTCGCGGTGCTCCAGCTCGGTCGCGACAGGGATGATCTCCTTGTCGACGAAGTCCCGCACGGTGGCGAGGATCTCCTGCTGGACGTCGGTCAGACCGTGGGTCTGGGCGAGTCGCGCCATGACTACTTCTCCGACTTCTTGGAAGGCTCGATGAGCTCGGGGCGGCCGGGCTGCTCGCCGCCGCGCGCGTCGGTGTACTCGGCGGTCGGGACCATCACCTTGCGGCGGAAGACGCAGACGAGGGTGCCGTCCTGCTTGTAGCCCTTGGTCTCGACGTACACGATCCCGCGGTCCGTCTTCGACTTCGACGGGGTCTTGTCGAGGACGGTGGTCTCGCCGTAGATCGTGTCGCCGTGGAAGGTCGGCGCCACGTGCCGCAGCGACTCGATCTCCAGGTTGGCGATGGCCTTGCCGGAGACGTCCGGCACGGACATGCCGAGCAGCAGCGAGTAGATGTAGTTGCCGACCACCACGTTCCGCTTGAAGTCGGTCGTGTTCTCCGCGTAGTTCACGTCCATGTGCAGCGGGTGGTGGTTCATGGTGAGGAGGCAGAAGAGGTGGTCGTCGTACTCGGTGACCGTCTTCCCGGGCCAGTGCTTGTAGACGGCACCGACCTCGAACTCCTCATAGGTACGTCCGAACTGCATGGCCCTACGCCTCCGGGATCTCGAACTTGCTGGTGCGCTGCATGCCGGCGGCGCGGCCCTTGCCGGAGATGACCAGGGCCATCTTGCGGGAGGCCTCGTCGATCATCTCGTCGCCGAGCATCGCGGAGCCCTTCTTCCCGCCCGCCTCGGAGGTGTAGTAGTCGTACGCGTCGAGGATCAGCTCGGCGTGGTCGTAGTCCTCCTGCGAGGGCGAGAAGATCTCGTTCGCGGCGGCGACCTGGTCCGGGTGGAGCACCCACTTGCCGTCGAAGCCCAGGGCGGCGGCGCGCTGCGCGACCGCGCGGTACCCCTCCTGGTTGCGGATCTGGAGGTAGGGGCCGTCGATCGCCTGGAGGTTGTTGGCGCGGGCCGCCATCAGGATGCTCATCAGGATGTGGTGGTACGCGTCCGCCGGGTAGCCGGGCGGCTGCTCGCCCACGACCAGGGACTTCATGTTGATGGAGGCCATGAAGTCGGCCGGGCCGAAGATGATCGTCTCGACGCGCTGGGACGCCTGCGCGATCGCGTTGACGTTGTTCAGGCCCTGGGCGTTCTCGATCTGCGCCTCGATGCCGATCTTGCCGACCTCGAAGCCCATGGTCTTCTCGATCTGGGTGAGCAGCAGGTCGAGCGCGACGATCTGCTGGGCGTCCTGGACCTTCGGCAGCATGATGCAGTCGAGGTTCTGGCCGGCGCCCTCGACGACCGTGACGACGTCGCGGTACGTCCAGTGGGTCGTCCAGTCGTTGACGCGGACCACGCGGGTCTTGCCGGTCCAGTCGCCCTCGTTCAGGAACTTCACGATGGTGTGGCGGGCCTCGGGCTTGGCCAGCGGGGCGCAGGCGTCCTCCAGGTCGAGGAAGACCTGGTCGGCGGCGAGGCCCTGGGCCTTCTCCAGGAAACGCGGGTTGGAGCCGGGCACCGCGAGGCAGGAGCGGCGGGGGCGCAGCCGGTTCACCGGGGACGCGGGGCTGGTCATGCGGGGACCTCCGTACTTTCGTTTTCTTCCACGGGGCGGAGCTTGTTGGCTTTCCGGATCTCGTCGACGATACGGCCGATGATCTCCGTGATGCCGAAGTCCTTCGGCGTGAAGACCGCCGCGACGCCCGCGCGGCGCAGTTCCTCGCCGTCGGCGTTCGGGATGATGCCGCCGACCACGACCGGGATGTCGGTCGCGCCGGCCTGCTTCAGCCGGTCCAGGACGTCCGGGACGAGCTGGGCGTGCGAGCCGGAGAGGATCGACAGGCCGACGGCGTGCACGTCCTCCTCCAGGGCGGCGTCCACGATCTGCTCCGGGGTCAGCCGGATGCCCTGGTAGACCACCTCGAAGCCGGCGTCGCGGGCCCGCACGGCGATCTGCTCGGCGCCGTTGGAGTGCCCGTCCAGGCCCGGCTTGCCGACCAGGAAGCGGAGCTTGCCGATGCCCAGGTCCTCGGCGGTCCGGTCGACCTTGCGGCGGACCTCGGCCAGCGGCGACCCGGACTCGGCCGGCACGGCGACCGGGGCGGAGGAGACGCCGGTGGGGGCGCGGTACTCGCCGAAGACCTCGCGCAGCGCCCCGGCCCACTCGCCGGTGGTGACACCGGCGCGGGCGCACTCCAGGGTGGCCTCCATGAGGTTCTCGGTGCCCCGCGCGGCCTCCTTGAGCTGCTCCAGGGCCTGCTGGGTGGTCGGGAAGACGAACGGGTCGCCGTTGCCCTGGCGGTCCGTGGACTCCTGCCGCTCGGCGCGCCAGCGGGTGACGGCCTCGACCACCCGGGCCTCGACGGCCGGGTCGACGGTCTGGATGGCGGTGTCGAGGTCGGCGGTGAGCGGGTTGGGCTCGGTCGTCTCGAAGACGTTGACGCCGACGATCTTGTCCTCGCCGGACTCGATCCGGGCGCGCCGCTCGGCGTGCGAGGAGACCAGCTGGGCCTTGAGGTAGCCGGACTCGACGGCGGCCATGGCGCCGCCCATCTCCTGGATCCGGTCGATCTCGGCGAGGCACTCGGTGACGAGGGCGTCGACCTTGGCCTCGACGACGTGGGAGCCGGCGAAGATGTCCTCGTACTCCAGGAGGTCGGACTCGTGGGCGAGGACCTGCTGGATGCGCAGGGACCACTGCTGGTCCCAGGGCCGGGGGAGGCCCAGGGCCTCGTTCCAGGCCGGGAGCTGGACGGCGCGGGCGCGGGCGTCCTTGGAGAGGGTGACGGCCAGCATCTCCAGGACGATGCGCTGGACGTTGTTCTCCGGCTGGGCCTCGGTGAGGCCGAGCGAGTTGACCTGGACGCCGTAGCGGAAGCGCCGCTGCTTGGCGTCCTGGATGCCGTACCGCTCCAGCGTGATCTTGTCCCAGATGCGACCGAAGGCGCGCATCTTGCACATCTCCTCGATGAAGCGGACGCCCGCGTTCACGAAGAAGGAGATGCGGGCGACGACCTCGCCGAACCGCTCCTCGGGCACCTGGCCCGAGGCGCGGACGGAGTCGAGGACCGCGATGGCGGTGGACATCGCGTACGAGATCTCCTGGACCGGAGTGGCCCCCGCCTCCTGCAGGTGGTAGCTGCAGATGTTGATCGGGTTCCACTTCGGGATGTTGTTGACCGTGTACGCGATCATGTCCGTCGTGAGGCGGAGCGAGGGGCCGGGCGGGAAGACGTGCGTCCCGCGCGACAGGTACTCCTTCACGATGTCGTTCTGGGTGGTGCCCTGGAGCTTGGTGATGTCCGCACCCTGCTCCTCGGCGGCCACCTGGTAGAGCGCCAGGAGCCACATCGCCGTGGCGTTGATGGTCATCGAGGTGTTCATCTGCTCCAGGGGGATGTCCTGGAACAGCCGGCGCATGTCACCGAGGTGCGAGACCGGGACGCCGACCCGGCCGACCTCGCCGCGGGCGAGGACGTGGTCGGGGTCGTAGCCCGTCTGGGTCGGCAGGTCGAAGGCGACCGACAGGCCGGTCTGCCCCTTGGCGAGGTTGCGCCGGTACAGCTCGTTGGACGCCTCGGCGGTCGAGTGACCGGCGTAGGTCCGCATGAGCCACGGCCGGTCCTTCTGGCGCTCAGTCATGTGCGGTCCCCGGCTCAGATGTTGCGGAAGCGGTTGATGGCGTCGATGTGCTTGGCCCGCAGCTCCTCGTCGCGCACGCCGAGGCCCTCCTGGGGCGCGAGCGCGAGGACGCCGACCTTGCCCTGGTGCAGGTTGCGGTGGACGTCGTACGCCGCCTGGCCGGTCTCCTCCAGCGAGTACGTCTTCGAGAGCGTGGGGTGGATCTTGCCCTTGGCGATCAGGCGGTTGGCCTCCCACGCCTCGCGGTAGTTGGCGAAGTGCGAGCCGATGATCCGCTTCAGCGACATCCACAGGTAGCGGTTGTCGTACTCGTGCATGTAGCCCGAGGTCGAGGCGCAGGTGGTGATGGTGCCGCCCTTGCGGGTGACGTAGACGGAGGCGCCGAAGGTCTCGCGGCCGGGGTGCTCGAAGACGATGTCGATGTCCTCGCCGCCGGTGAACTCGCGGATCTTGGAGCCGAACCGCTTCCACTCGCGCGGGTCCTGGGTCCGCTCGTCCTTCCAGAACTTGTAGCCCTCGGCGTTGCGGTCGATGACCGCCTCGGCGCCCATGGCCCGGCAGATGTCGGCCTTCTCGGGGGAGGAGACGACGCAGATCGGGTTGGCGCCGCCGGCCAGGGCGAACTGGGTGGCGTACGAGCCGAGGCCGCCGGAGGCGCCCCAGATGAGGACGTTGTCGCCCTGCTTCATGCCGGCGCCGTTGCGGGAGACCAGCTGGCGGTAGGCGGTGGAGTTGACCAGGCCGGGGGCGGCGGCCTCCTCCCAGCTGAGGTGCTTCGGCTTCGGCATCAGCTGGTTGGACTTGACGAGCGCGATCTCGGCGAGGCCGCCGAAGTTGGTCTCGAAGCCCCAGATGCGCTGCTCGGGGTCGAGCATCGTGTCGTTGTGGCCGTCGGAGGACTCCAGCTCGACCGAGAGGCAGTGCGCGACGACCTCGTCGCCGGGGGTCCAGGCGTTGACGCCCGGGCCGGTGCGCAGGACGACGCCCGCGAGGTCGGAACCGATGACGTGGTACGGCAGGTCGTGGCGCTTGGTGAGCTCCGAGAGCCGCCCGTAGCGCTCCAGGAAGCCGAAGGTGGAGACGGGCTCGAAGATCGAGGTCCAGACCGAGTTGTAGTTCACGGAGCTGGCCATGACGGCGACGAGGGCCTCGCCCGGGCCGAGCTCGGGGAGCGGGACCTGGTCCAGGTGGAGCGACTTGCGGGGGTCCTTGTCGCGGCTGGCGACTCCGGCGAACATCTCGGCCTCGTCCTTGTGGACGGTGACGGCCCGGTACGACTCGGGGAGCTTGATGTTCGCGAAGTCGGCGGACGTGGCGTCCTGCGACTGGATCGCGTCCAGGATTTCCTTCACGGTGTGCCTCCGGCGGAGAGCGTCCGGGGGACCGGACGCCTGAGGGTTACGTCGGGGAGTGCTGCTGCTGTGGAGGTGTGCCGTCGGTTCGGCTCGGGTGGTGCTGTGGCGGCGCCCGGTGGGGCGCGAGGGGTGCCTGTGACGCAGGCGTCCGGGCGCACGGCCGTGGGGCCGTGGGGACAGCCGGAGCGCGGGCTTTCCCGGTGCTCCGGCCACCCGGACGAGATCAACGTATGGCACGCCGTGTCACGTGACAAGGCACTGCGTGCCAACAATTTCTCTCAGATGCGAAAAGGTGCTCACGGATGAGCGATGATCGATCGAATGCCGCTCTGAGCTGCGGGAACGCGAAGAGGGCCGCCCCCGGGAAACCGGGGGCGGCCCTCGTGCCAGACCTTCGAAGGTGCGGGAGAAGCGGGTCTCAGCCCTTCGTGAGTGCCTGCTGGATGGTCCGCATGACCTCGTCGAGCGGAGCGTCGGTACGTGCCACGGCGACCACCACGTCACCCGCCGCGGAGACCCGTGCCGCCGGCGCCTCCTGCGGGGGCCTGACGGCCTGCGGGGCGGCGGGGGAGGAGGGGTGGGAGGGGGCCGGACGGCCCGCGCCTATGCCCGAGCCGAAGGTCTCCCGGACGATCGCGAAGGCGTGGTCCAGCTGGGTCTCCACGTCCCCCTGGCCGCCGGCCCGCAGCCACCGCCGCAGCACGTGGTTGTGCGCGGTGACCACCGCCGAGGCCGCCACCTCGGCGAGCAGCGGGTCGTCGTTGCCGTCGTGGTGGTCCCGCTCGTCGAAGTGGCCGAGCAGATAGCGGGTGAAGAGCCGCTCGTAGCGGGCCACCGAGGCGATCTCGCGCTCCCGCAGCGTCGGCACCTCGCGGGTCAGCCGGTAGCGGGCCACGGAGATCGCGGGCGCGCCCGCGTACATCTTCATGACCTCCTTGATGCCCCGGCACACGGTGTCGAGCGGGTGCTCGTGCGGCGGCGCCGCGTTCAGCACCGCCTCCGCCCGCACCAGCGTGTCGTCGTGGTCCGGGAAGATCGCCTCCTCCTTGGACCGGAAGTGGCGGAAGAAGGTCCGCCGGGCCACCCCGGCCGTCGCCGCGATCTCGTCGACGGTGGTGGCCTCGTACCCCTTCGTCGCGAAGAGCTCCATCGCGGCGGCCGCCAGCTCCCGCCGCATCTTCAGCCGCTGTGCGGCGGCACGGGTCCCCGCCGCGCTCTCCTGAGCGTCGGACGGAGAGGTGGCACGGGGTGTCTTCACGGCCTTGGGCATGACCCGAACGTACTGCATCCGTGCAGGAAGGCGCGCCCGCGGGGGCGGACCGCCGGAGGGCTCCAGGAGCCCTCCCCACCCCCGCGCGGGCTCCTCGGGCTCAGCGCCGGGCATATTCGCGGAAGCCGCGCCCCGTCTTGCGGCCCAGGCAGCCGGCCGCCACCAGGTGCTCCAGGAGCGGCGCCGGGGCCAGACCCGGGTCGCGGAACTCGCGGTGCAGCACCTTCTCGATCGCCAGCGAGACGTCCAGGCCGACCACGTCGAGCAGCTCGAACGGCCCCATCGGGTAGCCGCCGCCCAGCTTCATCGCGGTGTCGATGTCGTCCAGCGTCGCGTAGTGCTCCTGGACCATCTTGACCGCGTTGTTCAGGTACGGGAACAGCAGCGCGTTCACGATGAAGCCGGCCCGGTCGCCGCAGTCCACCCCGTGCTTGCGGATCTTCGCGGTGACCTCGCGGACGGTGGCGTGCACGTCGTCGGCGGTCAGGACCGTCCGGACGATCTCGACCAGCTTCATCGCCGGCGCCGGGTTGAAGAAGTGCATGCCGATGACGTCCTGCGGACGGTCCGTCGCCTTCGCGCAGGCCACGACCGGCAGCGAGGAGGTCGTGGTGGCGAGCACCGCGCCCGGCTTGCAGATCTTGTCGAGCCGGCCGAACAGCTCCTGCTTGACCGCCAGGTCCTCGGCGACCGCCTCGACCGCCAGGTCGACCTCGGCGAAGGCGTCCAGCGAACCGGCCGGGGCGATCCGGGCCAGCGTCTCCTCGCGGGCCTCCTCGGTCATCCGGCCCTTGGCCACCGAGCGGGCCAGCGACTTCGCGATGTACGCCTTGGCCGCGTCCGCCTTCTCCTGCGAGCGGGCGGCGAGGACGACGTCGTACCCGGCCTTGGCGAAGACCTCGGCGATGCCGGAGGCCATCGTGCCCGAGCCGGCCACGCCCACCGAGCGGACCTCGCGGCCCGTGCCGCCGGCGCCCGCGGCCGCCGGGGCCGGCGCGTCGGCGACCTTCTCGGCCGAACCCGGCGCCGCGTAGGTGTAGAAGCCGCGGCCCGCCTTGCGGCCGGTGAGACCGGCCTCCGAGAGCTGCTTCAGGATCGGCGCGGGGGCGTGCAGCCGGTCGTGGGAGGCCTGGTACATCGCGTCCAGGACGGTGCGGGCGGTGTCGATGCCCACCAGGTCGAGCAGTTCGAGCGGGCCCATCGGCAGGCCGCAGCCCAGCTTCATGGCGGCGTCGATGTCCTCGCGGGAGGCGTAGCGGGCCTCGTACATGGCGGCGGCCTGGTTGAGGTAGCCGAAGAGCAGCCCGTCCGCGATGAAGCCCGCCCGGTCGCCGACCGCCACCGGCTCCTTGCCGAGGTCCTCGGCGAGCCGGGTGACCGCCTCCACGGCCCGCGGGTCGGTCAGCACCGAGGAGACGACCTCGACCAGCTTCATCGCCTGGACCGGCGCGAAGAAGTGCAGGCCGAGGACGCGCTCCGGGCGGGCGGAGTCGGCGGCGAGCCGGGTCACCGAGAGGGCGTTGGTGCCGGTCGCGAGGATGGCGTCCGGCCGGACGATCCCGTCGAGCGCCCGGAAGACCTCCTGCTTGGTCTCGTACGTCTCCGGGACCACCTCGATGACGAGGTCGGCCGCGGCGGCGGCCTGGAGGTCCGAGTAGACCCGGAAGCGCGCCAGCGCGTCCTGCCGCTCGTCCTCGGTGATGCGCCCACGGGCCACGGCGCGGGCGGTGGACGCCTCCAGGGCGGCGACGGCACGGGCGGCCGCGGACTCGCTGACGTCGATGCCGACGACCTCACGGCCGGCCCGGACGAGGACGTCGGCGATACCGGTGCCCATGGTGCCGAGACCGACGACGGCGATGGTGGAGAGAGGGGTGTCCATCAGGGGACTCCTGGGAGGAAGAGTGACGACTGAAGGCGGTGCGCGCGCACGGGGAAAAGGGCGCGGGAAATGCCGGGGAACGCGGCCGGCCGCACGGAGGGCGGCGCCACGGAACGCGGAGACGGCTCCGCCGTGTACGGGGATGCGGCCCCGGTGCACACGGCGGTGAGGGCCTTGGGAAAAGAGGGAGGACGCGGGCTCTGTCCCTGAGCCACGTCGAGAACTGCCGAACCGACCAGCGCTCGCCACGGCTGCGTCACCAGGCCGCGGCGAGAAGTGCGGGGGTTCCCCGCTCACTTGAGATTAACCGGCCGGTAACGAGCGCGCCAGTCCTGGGAAGTCGAGAAAATGTGATGTGGATCGCGGATAGCCTCGGTTTCATGGAAATCGCCGAGGGCAACTCCGAGATCGACTCCGGAGATCCGGAATTCTGCTCGATGATCGATCGATTGAGGGATCAGATCGAGAACGAAGAAGGAAAGCTCCCTCCCGCATTCGGAGAACTCGCCCGCACCGCGGACCCCGAGGAACTCCACCGGCTCCTCACCGCGCCGGGGCAGCCGCTCTGGGCCCGCGAGATCGCCGCCTACCGGCTCGGCACGGCCGGCGACCCGCGCGCCTTCGAGGCCCTCGTCCTCCTCCTCAACCACCGGGACCCCGAGCGCTGCGTCACCGCCGCCCACGCCCTCGTCCGGCTCGGCGACCCGCGCACCGCACGCGCCGCCGCCGCCCTCGCCACCAACGAACTCCGGGCCGCCTACGCCCTCCTGCCGGTCCGGCTCCTCGCCGACCTGCGCGCGCCGGAGTCCGTCCCCGCCCTCGTCACCGTCCTGGAGCGCCGCCTCGTGGCCGGCGACCCGCACTGGCGGGTCGGCCTCGCCTGCGTCGAGGGCCTCGGCGCCCTCGGCGACCCGGCCGCCCGGGACGTCCTCGAAGCCGCCCTCCCGCATCCCCGCCTCGGCCGGGCCGCCGAACGCTCCCTGACCCTCCTCGGCGGCCCGGGGGCCTGACCGCCCGCCGCCCGCGTCACCGACGACGCCCGCGCCCTTCCGGGGCGCGGGCGCCGGGAGCGACGGGGGCCACGGATCAGCGCACGTGGCCGAGCAGCCCGTGGAGGGTGGTCCCGAGGGCCGTCCCGTCGACGGCCGCGACCCGCTCCCGCGTCTCCTTGCCGGTCTCCTTCCCGGTCTTCGGCTTCGGGGCCGGGGCGGGCTCGGGGGCCGGGAGCGCGGCGCAGACCGCGTCCACCTCCGACCCGCCCTCGCCGCGCGGCACGGTGCCGGTGGCCAGATAGGTGCTCAGGTGCCCGTCGAGGCACTCGTTGCCGGCCAGGGTCACGCCGTGGTTCCCGCCGCCCTGCTCGACGACCAGGCTGGAGCCGTGCAGCATCCGGTGGAGGGCGAGCCCGCCCTCGTACGGGGTGGCGGCGTCGTCCGTGGCCTGGAGGACGAGGACCGGCGGCAGCTGGTCGTTGGTGACGTCCGGCGGGGTGAGCGGCTCCACCGGCCAGAACGCGCACGGCGCGTTGTACCAGGCGTTGTTCCAGGTCGAGAAGGGCGCCTTGGCGTGGACCTCCCAGTTGTCCTTCCGCCAGACGTTCCAGTCCTTGGGCCAGGCGGCGTCCCGGCACTGGACGGCCGTGTAGACGGAGTATCCGTTGTCGGTGGCGGAGTCGGCCTCGCCGTACTTCTCGTAGGCGGCGACGAGCGGGGCGGTGTCCCGCTCGTTCACGTACGCGGAGAAGGCGCTCGCGAGCTTCGGCCAGTACCCGTCGTAGTAGCCGCCGGGCAGGAAGGTGTCCTCCAGCTCGCCCGGCCCGACCTTGCCGCCCGCCGGCGCGTCGCGCAGCTCCTCGCGCATCCGGTACCAGGCGGCCTCGACCGCCGCCGGATCCTTGCCGAGCCCGTACGCGTCGTCGTGCTTCGCCACCCAGGCCATGAGGTCCTTGTGGCGGGTGTCGAAGGCGTAGTCCTGCGCGATGTTGTCCTCGTACCAGACCCCGTGGGGGTTGACCACGGAGTCCAGCGCCATCCTCCGCACCCGCTCCGGGTACAGCCGGGCGTAGACGGCGCCCAGATAGGTGCCGTACGAGTAGCCGAGGTAGTTGATCCGTTCGGCGCCGACCGCCGCGCGGATCAGGTCGAGGTCGCGGGCGGCGGAGACGGTGTCGATGTGCGGGAGCACGTCGGCGTGCTTCTTGTCGCAGGCGGCGGCGAAGGCCTGGGCGCGCTCCAGGGCGGTCCGCTCGGCCCGGGCGCCGCGCGGCACCGAGTCGGGGCGCACCGGGTCGAAGTGGCCGGGCCGGCAGTCGAGCGCGGGCTCGCTCCTGCCGACGCCGCGCGGGTCGAAGCCGATGACGTCGTACTGGGCGGCGACCTTCGCGGGCAGCGAGGCGGCGACGTAGCCGGCCATGCCGCGGCCGCTGCCGCCCGGGCCGCCGGGGTTGACCAGGAGCGGGCCCTGGAAGGTCTTCGCGGTGTGCGGGATCCGGGTCAGCGCGAGCGTGATGCTCCGGCCGGCCGGGTCGTCGTGGTCGAGCGGCACCTTCAGGGTGCCGCACTGGAGCTTCGGGTACGCCTTGGTGCCGCAGTCGGTCCAGGTGAGCGGGGGGAGGGGGCGGGGGACCGGTTCACCGGTGCCCGCGGCGGACGCGGGCAGGACGGCGACCGTCCCGGCGACCAGCGCCCCAGCGGCGATCAGCATTCCTGCGCGGGTGGTCATGGAGCCTGGAGTGCCCCGCCGGGCGCGGGACACGACCTGTTGTGCCCGGGAACGACCCGAACGGAGGGCGCGCCGACGGCGTGTCAGGTGACCTCGCGGCGTGTCGGCGGGCTCAGAGGAGGGTGAGCTGCTCCGGTCCGCTCGCCGCGGCGTCCGGCGGGTCCTCGCGCGGGCGCGCGATGCGGCGCGGGGCGTCCCGACGGGCCGGTCCGATGCCGAACTCGGCGGCGAGCTCGTGGACCTGACGGGTGATGTGGCGCTGGTACCAGGTCGGCGCGTAGGCCCCGCCGGCGTACATCCGCTCGTACCGGCCGACCAGGTCGGGGTGGTGGTGGGCGAGCCAGCTCGTGAACCACTCGCGGGCGCCCGGCCGCAGGTGGAGGACGAGCGGGGTGACGGAGACGGCGCCGGCCTCGGCGATCGCGCGGACGGTGGCGCGCAGTTGCTCGGGGGAGTCGCCGAGGAAGGGGACGACGGGGGCCATGAGGACGCCGCAGCCGATGCCGTGGTCGCCGAGCGTGCGGACCACGTCGAGGCGGCGGCGCGGGGAGGGGGTGCCGGGCTCGATCGTCCGCCACAGCTCCTCATCGGTGAAGCCGACCGAGACGGAGACGCCGACCTCGGTGACCTCGGCGGCCTGGGTGAGCAGCTCCAGGTCGCGCAGGATCAGCGTGCCCTTGGTGAGGAGGGAGAACGGGTTGGCCCGGTCGCGCAGCGCCGTGAGGATGCCGGGCATCAGGCGGTAGCGGCCCTCGGCCCGCTGGTAGCAGTCGACGTTGGTGCCCATGGCGATGTGCGCGCCCTGCCAGCGGCGGGAGGCGAGCTGGCGGGTGAGCAGCTCGGGGGCGTTGGTCTTCACCACGATCTGGGTGTCGAAGCCGAGGCCGGTGTCGAGGTCCAGGTAGCCGTGGGACTTGCGGGCGAAGCAGTAGACGCACGCGTGCGTGCAGCCGCGGTACGGGTTCACGGTCCACTCGAAGGGCATCCGGGAGGCGCCGGGGACGCGGTTGAGGATCGACCGGGCCCGGACCTCGTGGAAGGTGATGCCGCGGAACTCGGGCGTGTCGAAGGTCCGGGTGGTGACCGCGTCCGCGCCGAACAGGGCGGCGTCGGCGGGCGCGGACGGGGTGTCGCCCAGATGGTCCCAGCGCATGGGCGCCTCCTCGATCGACTTCGTTCGCATGTTCGACTTCTGTGGGGACTAGAATAGAACAACTGTTCCCTTGATCGTCGCGACCCCGATTTCGCCCGCCGCGGGGCTCGTGGTTCGCTTGGCCCGCAGCCCCGAAACACCCCCGAAGAACCATGAGCTGGAGGAAATGCGATGGCGCAGGTCGAGGCCACGACGGAACGGATCATCGCGGCGGACGCGGAGACCGTGTTCGACACGCTGGCCGACTACAGCGGCGCGCGCGCGAAGCTGCTGCCCGAGCACTTCAGCGAGTACGAGGTGCGCGAGGGCGGCGACGGCGAGGGCACCCTCGTCCACTGGAAGCTCCAGGCCACCAGCAAGCGCGTCCGCGACTGCCTGCTGGAGGTCACCGAGCCCACCGACGGGCAGCTCGTCGAGAAGGACCGCAACTCCTCCATGGTCACCACCTGGACCGTGACCCCGGCCGGCGAGGGGAAGTCCCGCGCCGTCGTCACCTCCGTCTGGAGCGGCGCCGGCGGTGTCGGCGGCTTCTTCGAGCGCGCCTTCGCCCCCAAGGGCCTCGCCCGGATCTACGACGCGATCCTCGCCAACCTCGCGGCCGAGACCGAGAAGTAACGCCCAGGGCGTTCACCGATTCGAGTGGATTCCCCGCCGCCCCCGTACCGGCGCCCGAAGTGCCCAGGGGGCGCGGGGAGTTCCGCAAACGCGCTGATGAGCGCCGCACGCACCCCTCCGTGCCCCGCCGCACGCCCCCCGCGGCCCGTCGCAGGGCCACCTCCCGCCCCCTGCGCCCGACTTGCTCCCGCTTCGCGCCTGATGCGAAGAATGGCGCGTCCCCGAGGGCGCCTTCGCGCCGAGGCCGCCGCGCCGGGGGCGACGCCATGACGAGGGGAGCCGTACGTGGGTGCGATCGCGCTGGTGAAGGACGCCGGGGGAGCCCCCGCGCTCCCCGAGGACGGCCCGCCCGGCGGACCCCCGCCGCCCGCCCCGGCCGAGACCCCGCTCGACCCCCGCCGCGTCCGGCTCGTCTTCTTCGGCCTCATGCTCGCGCTGCTCCTGGCCGCCCTGGAGCAGATGATCGTCGCCACCGCCCTGCCGAAGATCGTCGGCGAACTCCAGGGCCTGGACCGGATGTCCTGGGCGATCACCGCCTACCTGCTGACCTCCACCATCGGCCTGCCCGTCTACGGCAAGCTCGGCGACCTCCTCGGCCGCAAGAGCGTCTTCCTCTTCGCCATCGTCGTCTTCGTCATCGGCTCGGGACTCGCCGGCTGGTCCCGCAGCATGGACGAGCTCATCGCCTTCCGCGCCCTCCAGGGCGTCGGCGCCGGCGGCCTCATGATCGGCGTCCAGGCGATCATCGCCGACATCGTCCCGGCCCGCGAACGCGGCCGCTACATGGGCCTGATCGGCGCCGCCTTCGGTCTCGCCTCGGTCGCCGGACCCCTCCTCGGCGGCTTCTTCACCGACCACGTCTCCTGGCGCTGGTGCTTCTACTTCAACGTCCCCTTCGGGCTCGTCACCCTCGCCGTCGTCGCCGTCGTCCTCAAGCTGCCCAAGCCGAAGGCCCGCGCCCGCTTCGACGTCCTCGGCACCCTGCTCCTCGCCGCCGCCTCCACCTGCCTGGTCCTGCTGACCAGTTGGGGCGGGACGGAGTACGACTGGGACGACCGGGTCATCATCGGCCTCGGCTGCGGCGCCGCCGGAACGGTCCTGCTCTTCCTGGTCGTCGAGCACTTCGCGCCCGAACCCCTCATCCCGCTGCGGCTGTTCCGCGACTCCGTCTTCACCGTCACCGCCCTCGTGGGCGCCGTCGTCGGCATCGCCCTCTTCGGCGCCGCGAGTTACCTGCCGAGCTTCCTCCAGATGGTCGAGGGCGCCACCGCCACCGAGTCCGGGCTCCTGATGCTCCCGCTCATGGGCGGGATCGTCGTCGCCTCGGTCGTCTCGGGGCAGCTCATCAGCCGCACCGGCCGCTACAGGATCTACCCGGTGCTCGGCTCCGCCCTCGCCGTCCTCGGCATGGGCCTGCTCTCCCGCATGGACATCGGCACCCCCCGCCTCACCCACAGCCTCTGGCAGGCGGTCCTCGGCACCGGCATCGGCCTGATCATGCCGGTGCTCATCCTCGCCGTGCAGAACAGCGTCCGCCCCGCCGACCTCGGCACCGCCACCAGCGCCCACAACTACTTCCGCCAGATCGGCGGCAGCGTCGGCGCCGCGATCTTCGGCACCGTCTTCGCCGCCCGCCTCGACTCCGCCCTCGCCGACCGGCTCCCGTCGGTCCAGGACCCCGGCGTCCAGGGGGCCGCCATCCCGCCCGCCGAGGCGATCACCCCAGGGACCGTCCACGCGCTGCCGCCCGCCCTGCGCGACCTCTACGTCCAGGCGTACGCGGACGCCATGCCGCGGATCTTCCTCTACCTCGTGCCGGTCCTCGTGCTCGGCCTCGTCCTCGCCTTCTTCCTCAAGGAGCAACCGCTGGTGTCCCACCCCACCCCCGCCCCCGAGGCCACCGACGCCCCCTTCGACACCGGCCACGGCCCGGCCGTCCCGCACGCCCGCCACGCCGCCCCCGCCCCCGTCGCCCTGCCGCCCCACACCGGGGTGCCGGTCTGCGGCACCGTCCGGCACCACGACGGCAGCCGCGTCCCGCGCGCCGCCCTCACCCTCATCGACGTCGGCGGCCGCCAGATCGGACGCGGCGCCAGCGGCGAGGACGGCCGGTACGCGCTCAGCGTGCCCGGCGGCGGCTCGTACGTGCTCATCGCCGCCGCGGGCGGTCACCAGCCGCAGGCCGTCTCCGTGACCGTCGGCGACCGTCCGGTCGAACTCGACGTGGTCCTCGGCGGCGCCGGCCGCCTGGCGGGCAGCGTCCTCACCGCCGACGGCACCCCCGTCAGGGACGCCGCCGTCACCCTCACCGACGTCCGCGGCGAGGTCGTCGCCTCCACCCGCAGCGGCCGCGAGGGCGGATACGTGATCACCGAACTGGTCGCCGGCGAGTACACCCTCGCGGCCAGCGCCCCCGCCTACCGGCCCGCCGCCGTCCCGGTCAGCGTCCAGTCCTCCCGCGAGACCCGCCAGGACATCGAGCTCGCGGGCGGAGCGGTCCTGCGCGGCACGGTCAGGGCCGGCGGCGGCAGGCCCGTCGAGGACGCCCGCGTGACCCTGCTCGACGCGGCCGGCAACGTCGTCGACACCCTCACCACCGGCCCCGACGGCACCTTCCGCTTCGTCGACCTGTCCTCCGGCGAGTACACCGTCATCGCCGCCGGCTACCCGCCCGTCGCCACCGTCCTCCAGGTGGCCGGCGGAGGCCGCACCGAACGCGACCTCCAGCTCGGCCACCAGGACTGACCCGGGCCCGAGCCCGTCCTCGGCCGGAACGCCTGACGTAGGTGACATCGCGTCAGGGTGGCGTGTTCCGGTCGGTGATCGGTCCAACTCCGTCACAAGACGGCTCCGTTGCCGGGCGACCGCGATGCGGCCGCCCGGCGACGGGCTATCGTCTGCGCCCGTCACGGAGTGAGGGAGCGGACGTATGTGGGACCTCGAGGACGGCGACCCGGCGGAGATAGGCTCGTTCCGCTTGGTCGCCCGGCTCGGCAGCGGCGGCATGGGAACGGTCTACCTGGCCACCCGGCAGGGGCGGGACGGCCACGTGGCCGTGAAGACCATCAGGAGCGATCACGCCATGGAGGAGGGCTTCCGGCGCCGGTTCGCCCGGGAGGCCGCGGCGGCCAGTTCGGTGAGGAGTCCGTACACGGTCCGCGTGGTGGGTTTCGACACCCAGGGCAGCGAGCCGTGGCTCGCCACCGAGTACGTCGAGGGGCCCTCGCTGAGGGACCACGTACAGACGCGTGGCCCGCTGGCGCTGCCGGCCGTCGTCGATCTCGCTCTGGGGCTGTCCTTCGGACTGTCCTCGATCCACAAGGCCGGCCTGGTCCACCGCGACCTCAAGCCCGGGAACATCCTGCTCACGGATGCCGGCCCCAAGATCATCGATTTCGGGCTCGCGTACGCCACCGACTTCAGCCAGGCCACTCACACCGGGGCCGTGCTGGGCACACCCGGCTACTTCTCCCCCGAGCAGGTGCAGGCCAGGCCCGTCAGCCCCGCCTCCGACGTCTTCGCCCTGGGGGCGGTGCTGACCTTCGCCTCCTCCGGAGGGCACGCCTTCAGGGGGGTCACGCCCCTTACCGCGCAGTACCACGTCGTGCACGAGGAGCCGCAGCTCGGTGAGGTTCCCGAAGAGCTGCGGGATCTGATCGCCGCCTGCATGGACAAGGACCCGCGGCAGCGGCCGCCCTTGAGCGCGATCCTCGCCCACCTGACGTCGCTGCGCTCCTACGGCCACGAGAGAACGGTGGCGGCCTTCCGGCGCCCGTCCGCAGCAGATGCCGCGGACGGAACGACCGCGAGCGGCACGCCCACGGTCGCCGCAGGACGGGCGGACCGCCCCCGGGGCAGCAGGAAGACACTCATCGCCGTGGGGGCCGCCTCCCTGGCTCTCGGCCTGGCTCTCGGCCCCTGGCTCCTGCCCGACCACCACGGCGGCACGCCCGTGGCGGCTCCGTCGGTGCCGGACTCCGCCCCCATGCCCGACGCGGCTGCCGCCACAACGGACCCGCCCGTCGAGCAGGCGGCCGATGTGCCCCCGTCCGAGACCCCGGAGGACGAGCCCACGGTCCCTCTGATGGAAGACCGGGTGGCGACCCTCGTCGGTTCGCTGGCGTTCAACCCCGTGCGGGGTCAGTGCGCCCTGGAAGGCGACGGCATGGGCGACGAGGGGTTGCCGGTGAGCAACACGGACGCCTACACGGTCTCCGTCAGGCCGCTCGCCTCGCGCGACCGGTTCGTCTCCCGGGCGACGGTCGGTGTGAGGACGCCGGGGGACCGGCTGGCGGATGAGCCGGTCGCCGTCTACATGAAGCTCCCGAAGGGAGAGGAGATCGAGATCCCCGTACCCGAGGGAAAGAACGAGTGGTCCTTCCGATGGCCCGACGTCCTCGCCGCGGCGGACCTGCCGCAGCCCTACGACAGCAGGGAGCCGGTGACTCTGATGGGCTCCTACACGATCACGGTCGTGCACGGCACGCTTCGGGCGTGCGGGGGTTTTGAAGGCGACCCGAGGAACGCTGCGGCCACCCTCTCCTGAGGTGGTGTGGGCGGGCCCGTGAGGGGCGGCGCGTGATCGGTCACCCCGGCACCGCCCCTCACGTCGTTCAGGAGGCGGTCGGCGCGGCCTTGCGCAGGGCGGCGATGCAGCTGCCGATCGCCTCCTGGAGGGCTTCGAGGCGCTGGAGCATGTCCTCCTCGTAGATCTCCTCCTCCATCACCTCGTCGAGGGTCAGTTCCTCGAAGACCTTCGTTGCCTTCTGGAGGGAGCTGTAGAAGCGGGTCCTGCGCTCCTGCACCCGCAGCGCCGGGTCCTCCTCGACGGCCTTGGCGACGAGCCCCCTCACCGACTCGTACGCCTCGCCGGCCCACTCGCCGGCCTCTTCCGAGTCGTCCAGCTCGTCGATCAGCGACAGATGGCGCTCGGCCTCCGCCCGCACCTCGGCCGGGGCCGCCACGGTCTGCCCGGCGGGGGTCCTGACCTGCCCGCTCTCCACGATCTGCCGGACGTAGCCGACCCGGTCGGCGACCTTCGCCTCGCTCGCCACCGCCTTCTTCAGGTCGTCGGTGCGGGCGATCGCCCGGGCCATCTCCGTCTGGAGCGCCGGGTCCTCCTTCATCCGGTCGAGGAGCGCCCCGCGCGCCGCCTCCGCCGTCCCCGGGTCGGCGAGGATCGCGGCCCGCAGCGCCGTCGGGTTCTCCGCCACCTCCAGCGCCTTCGTCGGCCGGATGCCCTCCGCCTCCGCCGCCGCACTGATCGCCTGGCCGCGCACGGAGGAGGCGCTGTTGCGGGAGGTGTAGTACGACAGCCACGCGTCGGCGTCCGGGAGCTCGATGTCGACGCCCGGCTCCAGGACCTCGAACTGCGGCACCAGACCGTCGTCCGCCGCCATGTCCCACGCCTTGTAGTGGCGCATCACGCGCTCCGCCGAGCAGCCGGCCAGCGCGGCGAACGCCCGCGCCGACACCTTCCGCGCCGTGCCCTCGGCCGGCTGGCCGCCGGGCCGCACGCTGCGCGCCACCTTGAGCGCGAACGTCCAGCCTCCGGTTCGCGCGTACACCCCGAAGTCCCGCGCGTCCCGGACGACGACCGGGTCGTGGTCGGCGCGGTCGGCGGCGGCCTCCTCACCGCCGGCCTCCTCCCCACCGGTCTCCTCCTCGGCGGCCTCCTCGGGCGCCTCCGGCGCGGCGGAGACCTCCGGGACCCAGAAGTTCTCCCCGGACTCGGAGGACTCGGAGGAGTCGGGGGCGGGGGTGGTGTCGGACGGATCGAGGGCGATGGTCACCGAGAGCACTCCGGTCGGTCGGGCGGGACAACTGCGGCCGACAGCCTATACACACCCCTTGACGATATTTGGCCCGATTCTGGAGTCGGACCGTCGGAGACAAGGGACGGCGCCCCGGGAGGGCCACCGGCACCATGCCTCCCTGATCCACCGAATCGAGCCCCGCCCCGCCCGTTGAGCGCCCCGCACCAGCGGCCGGCGCCCGCCCCCTCCCCGTACGCCAGGAGCCTGCGCGACGCCACACCCGGCAGCCCGCCGCCCCGGGGCGGCCATCCCCTCCCCGACGCGGCCCGCCCGCCGCGTAGGATGCCGTACAACGAGGCGCGCGACACCGTCACCCACCTCCTGCTCGACACCCGCGCCAGTTCCGGTGGCACCTTCCCGACGGCGGCAGACCGCCCGTGGAACGGGCCGCCGACGCGCTGCGCCGCATGTCCGAAACGGATCCGCGGACCCTCGCCGCACGGCCCTGACGTGCCGGTACCGCCGTCGCGGCAGCACCATTGGTCCACTCCAACGACGGTTGTCCACAGGGGTGGTACGGCCGACGGGCGGAGCGTACGGTTCCCCCCATGAAGATCCTCATCAGCGCCGACATGGAGGGCGCCACCGGCGTCACCTGGCCGGCCGACGTGCTGCCCGGCACGCCCCAGTGGGAGCGCTGCCGGCCCCTGTTCACCTCGGACGTGAACGCGGCGGCGCTCGGCTTCTTCGACGGCGGCGCCGACGAGGTGCTGGTGAACGAGGCGCACTGGACGATGCGGAACCTGCTCCTGGAGCGGCTCGACGACCGCGTCCAGATGCTCACCGGCCGGCACAAGGCGCTGTCGATGGTCGAGGGCGTCCAGCACGGTGACGTCGACGGGATCGCGTTCGTCGGCTACCACACGGGCGCCGGCGCCGAGGGCGTCCTCGCCCACACCTACCTCGCCAACTCGATCACCGGCGTCTGGCTCAACGGCCTCCGCGCGAGCGAGGGGGTGCTCAACGCGCACGTGGTCGCCGAGTACGGCGTCCCCGTCGTCCTCGTCACCGGCGACGACCTGACCTGCGAGGACGCCCTCGACTACGCCCCCGAGGCGCTCAAGGTCGCCGTCAAGGACCACGTCTCGCGGTACGCGGCCGTGTGCCGGACGCCGGCCCGCACCGCCGCCGACATCCGGGCCGCGGCCCGTGAGGCCGCAGCCCTGGCCGTCCGTCACGAGCCCGCGCACGCCGGGCCGCACACCGTCCAGGTGGAGTTCGACGCCGAGCACCTGGGCGCCGCCGCCACGGTGGTTCCCGGCGTGGCGCGCAGCGGTGAGCGGCGCGTCGCCTACACCAGCGCGACGATGTACGAGGCGATCCGCACGTTCAAGGCGGTCACGACGATCGTCTCGGCCGCCGTGGAGGAGCAGTATGGCTAGCAGCACGTCCCCCGACAGCACGTCCCCCGACAACGCGTCGTCCCTCGCGGGGCCCGACGCGAAGGCGCTCGACGAGGTCGTCGCCTTCACCTCGGACCTCATCCGCGTCGACACCACCAACCGCGGCGGCGGCGACTGCCGCGAGCGCCCCGCCGCCGAGTACGTCGCCGAACGGCTCGCCGACGCGGGGATCGAACCGACCCTCCTGGAGCGCACCCCCGGCCGGACCAACGTGGTCGCCCGCATTCCCGGCACCGACCCCACCGCACCCGCGCTCCTCGTCCACGGCCACCTCGACGTCGTGCCCGCCGACCCGGCCGAGTGGACCGTCCACCCCTTCTCCGGGGAGGTCCGCGACGACGTCGTCTGGGGGCGCGGCGCCGTCGACATGAAGAACATGGACGCGATGGTCCTCGCCGTCGCCCGCTCCTGGGCCCGCCAGGGGATCCGGCCGCGCCGCGACATCGTCCTCGCCTACACCGCCGACGAGGAGGACAGCGCCGAGGACGGCTCCGGCTTCCTCGCCGACCGGCACGCCGCGCTCTTCGAGGGCTGCACCGAGGGCATCAGCGAGTCCGGCGCCTTCAGCTTCCACCCGCACCCCGGCATGACGCTCTACCCCATCGGGGCCGGGGAGCGGGGCACCGCCTGGCTCAGGCTCACCGCCCGCGGCCGGGCCGGCCACGGCTCCAAGGTCAACGAGGCGAACGCGGTCACCCGCCTCGCCGCCGCCGTCGCCCGCATCGGCGCCCACACGTGGCCGGTGCGGCTCACCGCCACCGTCCGCGCCGCCCTCGCCGAACTGGCCGCGCTGCACGGCGTCGAAGCCGACACCGGGGACCCGGAGTCCGACGTGCCGCTCCTGCTCGACAAGCTGGGGCCGGCCGCCGCCCTCGTCGAGGCCACCGTCCGCAACAGCGCCAACCCGACGATGCTCCAGGCCGGGTACAAGTGCAACGTCATCCCGGGCCAGGCCGTCGCCTACGTCGACGGGCGCGTGCTGCCCGGCACCGAGGACGAGTTCGCGGCCACCATGGACCTGCTCACCGGGCCGGACGTCGCGTGGGAGTTCCACCACCGCGAGGTGCCCCTCGAAGCACCCGTCGACTCCCCGACCTTCGCCAAGCTGCGGGCCGCCGTCGAGCGCTTCGACCCGGACGGGCACGCCCTGCCCTTCACCATGTCCGGCGGCACCGACGCCAAGCAGTTCTCCCGGCTCGGCATCACCGGCTACGGCTTCTCGCCGCTGAAGCTGCCCCCGGGCCTGGACTACGGCGCGCTCTTCCACGGCGTCGACGAACGCGTCCCCGTCGACGCCCTGCACTTCGGCGTGCGGGTGCTCGACCACTACCTGAAGACCGCGTAGCGCTCCGCGGACCGCACAGCGCTCCGCAGACCGCGCGGACACCGACGTCCGCGTGCGACCGGACCGGAACCCCGGGGGGATTCGAGGATGCAGAACACGGCCGCCCACGGCAGCTGGCCGTCGCCCGTCACCGCCGCGCTCGCGGCCGCCGACGACGGACGGCCCGACCACGTGGCCGCCGTCGGCGACGAGGTGTGGTGGACCGCGCCCCGGCCCGCCGAAGGCGGCCGCCGGACCCTCGTCCGGCGGCGCGCCGACGGCACCGAGGAGACCCTGCTCCCCGCGCCGTGGAACGTCCGCAACCGCGTCCTCGAGTACGGCGGCCGCCCCTGGGCCGCCGCCGAACGGCCCGCCGGCGGGCCCCTCGTGGTCTTCGGCCACTTCCCCGACCAGCGGCTGTACGCCCACGAGCCCGACGCCGGGCCGGGCGCGGAGCCCCGGCCGCTCACCCCCGTCTCCGGGCTCGGCGGCGGGCTGCGCTGGACCGACCCGGTGCTCGTGCCCGAGCGCGGCGAGGTCTGGTGCGTCCTGGAGGAGTTCACCGGCCCCGCACCCACCGACGTCCGCCGGGTCCTCGCCGCCGTCCCGCTCGACGGTTCCGCCGCCGACGACCGGGCCGCCGTCCGCGAGCTCTCCGACGGACGCCACCACTTCGTCACCGGGCCCCGGATCTCGCCCGACGGGCGACGGGCCGTCTGGCTCGGCTGGGACCACCCCCGGATGCCGTGGGACGGCACGGAGGCCGTCCTCGCCGAGATCACCGCCGACGGCACCCTCGCCGGCGCCAGGACCGTCGCCGGCGGACCGGAGGAGTCGGTGCCCCAGGCCGACTGGGACGCGGCGGGCCGGCTGCTCTTCGCCGGCGACCGCAGCGGCTGGTGGAACCTCTACCGGGCCGAGGTCGCCGCCGACGGCACCCTCGGCCCGGTCACCGCGCTCTGTCCCCGCGAGGAGGAGTTCGCCGGGCCCCTCTGGCAGACCGGGCTCACCTGGTTCAAGGCCCTGGAGACCGGGCCCGTCGCCGTCCTCCACGGCCGGGGCGACGCCGTCCTCGGCATCCTCGACCCCGACACCGGCACCCTCGTCGACGCCCCCGGGCCCTGGACCGTCTGGACCGCCACCCTCGCCGTCCACGGCACCCGGGTCCTCGGCGTCGCCGCCGCGGCCCACCGCCGCCACGAGGTCGTCGAGCTCGACACCCGCACCGGACGCACCCGGGTCATCGGCTCCCCGCACACCGACCGGGTCGACCCCGCCCACTACCCCGAGCCCGTCGTCCGCACCTTCACCGGGCCCGGCGGCCGCGACATCCACGCGCACGTCCACCCGCCGCGCCATCCCACCGCCGGCGGACCCGCCGGCGAGCTCCCGCCCTACGTCATCCGCGCCCACGGCGGCCCCACCGGCCACTCCGCCCTCGTCCTCGACCTGGAGACCGCCTACTTCACCTCCCGGGGCATCGGCGTCGCCGAGGTCAACTACGGCGGCTCCACCGGCTACGGCCGTGCCTACCGCGAGCGGCTGCGCGGCGAGTGGGGGGTCGTCGACGTCGAGGACTGCGCCGCCGTCGCCACCGCCCTCGCCGCCGAGGGCACCGCCGACCCCGCCCGGCTCGCGATCCGCGGCGGCAGCGCCGGAGGCTGGACCAGCGCCGCCTCCCTCGTCCGCACCGACGTCTACGCCTGCGGCACGATCATCTACCCCGTCCTCGACCTGACGGGCTGGTCCGACGAGACCCACGACTTCGAGTCCCGCTACCTGGACGGCCTCATCGGCCGCCTCGACGAGGTGCCGGAGCGGTACGCGGAGCGCTCCCCGATCGAGCACGTCGACCGGATCACCGCCCCCTTCCTGCTCCTCCAGGGGCTCGACGACGTCATCTGCCCGCCCGCCCAGGCCGAGCGGTTCCTCGCCCGCGCCGCCGGCCGGGGCGTCCCGCACGCCTACCTCGCCTTCCCCGGCGAGGGCCACGGCTTCCGGCACGCCGACACCATGATCCGCGCCCTGGAGGCCGAACTCGCCCTCTACGCGCGCGTCTTCGGCTTCGAGCGGCCCGACGTCCCGGCCCTGGAGCTGCGCACATGACGGCCCCCGCCCCCGGACCCGGCATCCCGCCCTCCGGAGCCGCCGCCCCGGCCGGCGTTCCCGCGCTCGCCCGGCCCGGCCGACTGCGCCCCGGCGACCGGATCGCCGTCGTCGCCCCCAGCGGCCCCGTCCCCGAGGAGCGGCTCCGCACCGGCCTCGACCTGCTGCGCGGCTGGGACCTCGAACCGGTGGTCGCCCCGCACGTCCTCGACGCCCACCCGGCCCTCGGCCACCTCGCGGGCGCCGACCAGGCCCGGGCCCGCGACCTCACGGAGGCGTACACCGACCCCTCCGTCGCCGCCGTCGTCTGCGCGCGCGGCGGCTACGGCGCCCAGCGGATGGTCGACCTGGTGGACTGGCCGGCGATCCGCGCGGCCGGTCCCAAGCCCTTCATCGGCTACAGCGACGTCACCGTCCTCCACGAGGCCTTCGCCGTCCGCGCCGGATTCGCCACCCTGCACGGCCCGATGATCGCGACCGCCGCCTTCCTCGGCGAGCCGCGCACCCGGGAGTCCCTGCGGGCCACCCTCTTCGCGCCCGAGACGGTACGGACCCCGGCGACGGGGACCGCGCTGGTGCCCGGCCGGGCCGCCGGCGTCACCCTCGGCGGCTGCGCCAGCCTGCTCGCCGCCGACCTCGGCACCCCGCACGCCCGGCCCTCCGCCCGCGGCGGACTGCTCCTCCTGGAGGACGTGGGGGAGGAGCCGTACCGCCTCGACCGGATCCTCACCCAACTGCTCCGCTCCGGCTGGCTCGACGGCGTCGCCGGGATCGCCCTCGGCTCCTGGGAGGAGTGCGGCCCGTACGAGGAGGTCCGCGCGCTCCTCGCCGACCGGCTCGGCGGCCTGGGCGTGCCGGTCGTGGAGCGGCTGGGCTTCGGCCACGACCCCGCCGCGCCGACCGTGCCGCTCGGCGTCCCGGCCGTCCTCGACGCCGACGCGGGCACGCTCGCCCTCGACGTACCCGCCCTGCTCTGACCACCGCCCCGGCACACGGCCGGGCGCCCCCGCCCCGGACGGGGGACGGGGGCGCCGTGGGAACCGGGTGCCGGGCGGCGGAGACGGCCGGGCCGGCTACTCCGCCGCCAGCCTGCGCCGGTGTTCGGTCGCCTTGCTCTGGCTGGTCTCCAGGTGGCGCAGCGCCAGCTCCTCGACGCGATCGACGTCCCGCGCCTCGATCGCGCGGAACAGCTCCTCGTGCTCCTCGGCCACGACGGCGAAGTCGTCGTGCTGGCCGAGCAGCCACCGCATCCGGCTGCGCAGGGTGCCCTCCAACTCGTCGAGCAGGGCGTTGTCGGCGAGCTCGGTGACCGTCTCGTGGAAGTCCGCCGCGGCCCGCCGCGCCTCCGCGCCGTCGCCGCGGGCCGCCGCCGCCTGCTCGGCGTCGAGGACCGCGCGCAGCTTGGCGAGGCCCGCGCGGGTGCGGCGCTGGGCGGCGAGCCGGAAGGCGAGGATCTCCAGGGCGGAGCGCACCTCGACGAGGTCGGCGATGTCGGAGGCGGTGAACTCGCGGACCACCGCCCAGGTGCGCGGCCGGGGCGTCACCAGACCCTCGTTGACCAGGTCGCGCAGGGCGTCGCGGACCGGCAGCCGGCTCACGTCCAGCTCGGCCGCGATCTCCCGCTCCACCAGCCGGCTGCCGGGGGCCCGGGTCCCGTCGATGATCTGGTCGCGCAGGGTGCGCGTGATCCGTTCCGACTCGGGCCTGAACTCCTCAGCAGCTGTCATGGCCGCCATTCTTCCACCGGGGAGGGCGGCGACCGCCGCCCTCCCTCCGCGCGGCCGGCCCGTCAGAGCGCCGCGTACCCCGGGCGCACGAGCTCCTCGATCAGGCGCTCGCGCTCGGGCAGCGGCAGGAACGCGGCCTCCAGGGCGGCGACCGTGAACTCCTCGAAGACCTCGGGGCCGTATCCGAAGGCGTCCGCCATGTGCTGGAACTCCTCGCTCATGGTGGTGCCGGAGACCAGCCGGTTGTCGGTGTTCAGGGTGATCCTGAACCCGAGCCGGCGCAGCTCGTCGATCGGGTGCGAGCGGTAGTCCTCGGCCGCGCCGGTCTGGAGGTTGGAGGTCGGGCAGACCTCCAGGGCGATCCGGTTGTCGCGGACGTAGGCGGCGAGCCGGCCGAGCGTGCCGTCCTCCGCTATGTCGTCGGTGATCCGCACGCCGTGGCCGATCCGCTCGGTGCCGCAGACCTGTACGGCCTCGTGGATCGACTCCGCGCCGACGGCCTCGCCGGCGTGGATGGTGAAGTGGCAGTTCTCCCGCTTCAGGTGCTGGAAGGCGGCCAGGTGGCGGGTCGGCGGGTTGCCGATCTCGCCGCCGGCGATGTCGAACCCGGCGACGCCGTTGTCGCGGTGGGCGACGGTCAGCTCGGCGATCTCCAGGGAGCGGTCGGTGTGCCGCATGCCGGTGAGCAGGGCGCGGACGGTGATCCGGCCGCCGGTCCTGCGCTCGCCCTCGCGGAAGCCGTCGTTGACGGCCTCGACGACCTCGTCGAGGGTGAGGCCGGCCTCCAGGTGCTGTTCGGGGGCGTACCGCACCTCGGCGTAGACGACCCCGTCCGCCGCCAGGTCCTCGGCGCACTCGGCGGCGATCCTGACCAGCGCCTCACGGGTCTGCATGACCGCGCAGGTGTGGGCGAAGGTCTCCAGGTAGCGCTCCAGCGAGCCGGAGTCGGCGGCCTCCCGGAACCAGACCGCGAGCGCGGCCGGGTCCTCGGTCGGCAGCGCGGTGTAGCCGCACTCCTCGGCCAGCTCGACGATGGTGGCGGGACGGAGCCCGCCGTCGAGGTGGTCGTGGAGGACGGCCTTCGGGGCGCGGCGGATCCAGTCGGAGACGGCGGGCCGGGCAGGCGTGGCAGGGTTGTCAGACAAGTGCATGGCCGGGAAGTGTACGTCATGACGCGCCCGGCGGGGACGCGGATGCCGGAGGAACGATTCCGTACGGCTCCGAGGGCGGGCGTTCCGCACCCGACCGGGCCCGCCGGGACGGAGCGCCGGGCGGTCGGGCGGGCCCGCCGGGGCGGGGTGCCGGGCGGCGGGGCGGGGCTCAGTGGGACTGGAGGACCGGCAGGGCGGGCGCGCCCGTGGGGAGCATGTGCTTGGCGGCCAGGACGGGGGTGTCCCCGACCCGTACGACCTGGGTGACCAGGACGGCGGCGGTGTCGGCGGGGCGGCCCAGCTGCTCGCCGCGGCGCCGCCCGAGCAGGGTGGCGGTGATCCCGCTGTGGGCGTGCAGGGCGACCTCGCGGGAGGCGCCGAGCAGGACCGACAGCATCGACACGGCGGGGCCCGCCGCCGGCGCGGACCCGCACTCCCGCAGGGCGGCGGCGAAGGCCGGGTGGACGCGGTCCAGGACCTCGTCGTCGGCGGCCCACTCGTGGCAGAGCGCCGCGGGCCCGGCCTCGCCGCCGAGCACCGACTCCCAGAACCGCAGCTCGGCGCGGGCCGGGGCCAGCAGGTGCTGGGTGGTGAAGTCGGTGGGCTCCTCCACCGTGCGCAGCAGGGCCCGCACGCGCGGCCCGGTGCCGCCGCCGATCAGCTCCTCCAGCGGCTGGACCTGCTCGAAGCCCCGGCGCGGCGGCCGCGCGTTCACGGTCCGGCCCACGCCCCGGCGCACGGTCAGCAGCCCGTCCTCCTGGAGCAGCAGCAGCGCCTCGCGCAGCGCGGGCCGGCTCACCCCCAGCTCGGCGGCGAGCTTCGGCTCGGAGGGGAGGGTGGAGCCGGGCGGATAGGTGCCGTCGTGGACGGCGTCCGCGATCCGCTCGTAGAGCGCCACCACAGGTCGCCGCCGGTGCCCGCTGGCCGTCAAGGCCCCTCCTCGTACCGTCTCGTCCCGCGCCCGGTCCCCACCACCGTAACGGTCCTGGTTGTCTGACAAGTCACCCGGACGGCGTCGTCGACCGCCCCCTCGACGTGCCGGTCCCCCCATTCTGGTCCCACGGGTACGCCCGGGACGGACGACGGAGGAGGCGGCGGGCATGAGTCCCAAGGACACGGCGGGCACGCGGAGAGGTGACAGGTTCGGCGCCCTCACCCCCGGACGGATCGGGATGGCGGTCGTCGCGGTCCTCCTGCTCGTCTTCATCTTCGAGAACACCCGCGACGTCAAGATCCGGCTGCTCGTCCCCGAGGTGACGATGCCGCTCTACCTCGCCCTCCTGGCGACCGCGCTGCTCGGCGCGGCCTGCGGCTGGTACGCGGCCCGGAGGGGCCGGTGAAGCGCGGCGCACTGATCGGGGCGGGCGCGGCGCTGGCCCTCGCGGCCGTGGCGGCCGGGGCGGCGGGAGACGCCGACACCCGGCGGGCCCGGCGGGCGTCGGCCCGCGCGTGGCCGCCGATGCCGGACTTCCGGGGCGGGGGCCTGTGGCGGGTCTTCACCCGCCTGGACCACCGCACCCGGCTCGACGTCCACGACGCGAGCGGCCGGGACCGGCGGGTCCTGTGGCCCCCGCGCTGGCGGGTCTGCACCCAGTACCCCTCCGCCGGTACGGGCCTCGACCGCCGCACGACGGTGGTCATCGGCGTCCTGCGCAAGGGCGAACCCTGCCCGGTCCGCGTGACGGCGGCCCGCCGCTGAGCGGGCGCGCGCGGCCGCGGGGCGTCCGGACACCGGAAGGAGGGGGTGGGCACCCGGGCGCACGGCACTTGGTCGCACGGCACCGGGTTGTACGGCACCGGATCGTTCGTGGCGGGGCGTACGGGACCCGGCTGTACGGCACCGGGCTGTACGGCACCCGGGCGTACGGCACCGGGGTGTTCGTGGCGGGTCCCGTACGGCGGCCGGTCGCGTACGGCTCCGAAGTCCCGCGCGCGGGCCGGGTTAGCCTGGGCGCATGCCCGACGAACTCGACCGGTTCCTCACGGCCGGGCCCCGCGTGGGCCTGCGGCCGTTCACGCTCGACGACGCCGAGGAGTTCACCGCCCGGGCCGAGGAGAGCGTCGCACTGCACCGGCCGTGGCTGTTCCCGCCCCGGACGGCCGAGCACTACGCCGCGTACGCGGGCGCGCTCATCGAGGAGCCGGCCAGGGCCGGCTTCCTCGTCTGTGAGCACGGGGAGGCGGGCCGCATCGCCGGCTTCCTCACCGTCAACAACATCGTCCGCGGCGCCTTCCGCAGCGGCGCCCTCGGCTACGGCGCCTTCGCGCACGCCGCCGGGCGCGGCCTGATGGGAGAGGCCCTCGGCCTCCTCCTGTCCCACGCCTTCGGGTCGATGGGACTGCACCGTCTGGAGGCCAACATCCAGCCGGGCAACGCCCCTTCGCGCGCCCTGGTCCGCCGGGCCGGCTTCCGCCTGGAGGGCTTCTCGCCCGCGATGCTGTTCATCGACGGCGCCTGGCGGGACCACGAGCGCTGGGCGATCACCGACCCTTGCGGTTGATCTTCATCGTGTCGAGGTCGGTCACCGTGGACTTCAGCCCCCGGTAGCCGTGGCCGAGCGCGGCCAGCGCGGCCTCCACCCGCTCCTCGGCGAGCGCCCCGGCCATCTCGTCGCCGTCCTCGGCGTCCGAGGTGACGACCAGCCGGTACGAGAAGTGCTTCAGCGCCCGGTCGTAGGTGAGCGAGCCCTCCTCGGTGAACCGCATCGCGGCCAGGCCGTGCTCCTCCACCCCGGCGAGCAGCCGCTCCCGGCTCTCCGGCGTCAGCCCGTCGAAGGTCCCCCGCACGATGACCCGGTAGGTGTGTGGCGTGCCCATCTCTCGTACTCCCGTGGCGCTCCCGGCGCCCGCCCCGGCGGCGGACGGCCCTCCACCCTAGGCAGGGGCCGGGGCCGGGCGCGCGCCAATAAACGGCGGGACCGCCCGGTTCAGGAGACGCGGCAGAGGACCTCTCCGTGCGGCACCATGAAGGAGGCGTCCTCCCGGGTGCCCCACTCGCGCCAGGCCGCGGCGATCTCCGCCAGCTCGGCCCGGGTGGCGTGGCCGCCCTCGACCGCCAGGTCCGCGTAGGAGGAGGCGGTGGTGCGGTCCGCCCACAGCCCGCTCCACCAGGCCCGCTCCTCCGGGGTGGCGAAGGTCCAGGCGGTCGTCGTCACGGCGACGTCGGTGAATCCGGCGCTCCGGGCCCAGGCGAACAGCCGCCGCCCGGCGTCCGGTTCGCCGCCGTTGGCGCGCGCCACCCGGTGGTAGAGCTCCAGCCAGCCGTCCAGCACCGGCCGTTCGGGGTACCAGGCGAACGCGCCGTAGTCGCTGTCGCGGGCCGCGACGATCCCGCCGGGCCGGCAGACGCGGCGCATCTCGCGCAGCGCGCCCACCGGATCGCCCACGTGCTGGAGCACCTGGTGGGCGTGGACGACGTCGAAGGAGTCGTCGGGGAAGTCCAGGGCCTGGACGTCCGCCACCGCGAACTCCACGTTCTCCAGGCCCCGTTCGGCCGCCGTCGCGCGCGCCTTCGCGAGGACCTCCTCGGAGGTGTCGACGGCGGTCACCCGCCCCGGGGCGACCAGCGCGGCCAGGTCGGCGGTGATCGTGCCGGGCCCGCAGCCGACGTCCAGCAGGTCGAGCCCCGGGCGCAGTTCGCCCAGCAGGTAGGCCGCCGAGTTGGCGGCCGTGCGCCAGGTGTGGGAACGGAGGACCGACTCGTGGTGGCCATGGGTGTAGACGACGGGCTGCTGCGTCATGGAACCGTCTCCCTCGGTGTGGGTGGTGGGTCCACCGTACGGCTGATCACCGCATGGTGAGACTGCTGTCTTGCGATGCGGACAGAATCGAGGGGGGCGGGCCGTGAACGCTCGCTGGCAGGAGGGGAGTTCGGAGGGGTTCCCGCCAGGTCGTGACGGGGAGCGGATGAATTGAAGTTGGTTTCTAGAAGCGACTTCTATATCGTTCCGTGCGGGGGGACGCGCAACGGGGGCGCGTACCGCGCGGGGCGGCCCGGACCGTGGGGGAGACCGGGCCGCCGCCGCGTCTTTCCGGCCGTTCTCGTGACAGCCTCGTGAACAGGCCTCCGCCACCCCGGCCCGAGCGCCCCGCACGCGCCTACGATCGGCCCGCCGCCGTCCGGCGGACCGACCCGTGACCGTGCCGAGGAGTCCCGTGCCGCACCCGTCCGCGCCCGCCCGCCGAACGCTCCTGAAGGCCCTCGCCGCCACCCCGGCCGCCGCCGTCGCACTCGGCGCCCCCGCCGCCCCGGCAGCCGCCTCCGTCGCCTCCGCCGCGCCCGGCATCGTCAAGTCACTGCCCGACGCGTACTTCACCGTGCGCGGAACCAACGCGGAGGCCCGGTTCGACGCCTTCGGCGACACCGGGTCCCTCACCCCCGCCGACCGCTTCTTCGTCCGCAACCACACCTCCACCCCCGTCCTCGACGCCGCCGACTGGCGCCTCACCCTCTGGGGCGACGGACTCCACGGCCGCGCCCCCGTCCACTTCACCTACGGACAGCTCCGCGACCTGCCCTCCGTCACCCGGACGGCCCTCGTCGAATGCGCCGGCAACGGCCGCAGCCTCTACGCCACCCAGCAGGGGCAGCCCGTCTCCGGCACCCCCTGGACGCTCGGCGCCGTCGGAGCCGCCCGCTGGCGCGGCGTCCGCCTCGCCGAGGTGCTGCGCCGCGCCGGACTCGCCCACGACGCCGTCGACCTGCTGCCGCGCGGCCTGGACGACCCGTACGTCTCCGGCGGCACCGACCACGGCCGGGTCCGCCGCCCGCTGCCGGTCGCCAAGGCGCTGGACGACGTGATCCTCGCGTACGAGATGAACGGCGAGCCCCTCCCGTACGACCACGGGCACCCCGTCCGGCTCATCGTGCCGCACTGGGTCGGCATCGCCTCGATCAAGTGGCTCGGCGACATCGAGGTCGCCACCCGTCCCCTCGCCAGCCCCTGGTCCACCGACTGGTACCGCCTCTTCGGGGAGCCCCACCCGGCCGGCGGGAGCGCCCCGATCACCCGCCAGACCCTCAAATCCGGCTTCCAGCTGCCCTTCGGCGCCACCCTGGAGGCGGGCGGGGTCCACCGGCTCACGGGCCGCGCCTGGTCCGCGCACGCGCCCGTCCGCTCCGTCGACGTCTCCACCGACGGCGGCGGCACCTGGCGCCCCGCCCGCCTCCACGACGGCCCCCGGCGCGGCGCCTGGGTCCGCTGGTCGCTGCCCTGGCGGCCCACGGCCACCGGGCCCGCCACCCTCCTCTCCCGCACCGCCGACGCCGCCGGGAACGTCCAGCCCGCCACCGCCGTCCACAACACCCAGGGCTACCTCTTCGACGCCGTCGTCCGTCACCCGATCACCGTCGCCTGAACGGGCGGGTCCGGGCGAACCTCCGTATAAAGGGCACGGGGACGCCGTTCCCGGCGCCCCGCGCGCTCAGGAGGTACGGGACATGCGGGAGACGGCTCCGGAAGGCCGCGGCCCGGTGCGCTACGGACCCCCCGTGCCCGGGAGCGGCCGGCCCGTCCCCCCGGGGCTCGCCGCCCTCCTCGCGGCCGCCGCCGGCCGGACCGACCCCGAACCGCCCGGCGGCGGACCCGTCCTGCGGGAGGCGGCCGCCGGCTACTGGTGGCGCCGCGGCCTGCGCGGCCACGCCGAGGACGCCCTCGCCGCCCCCGGCGCCCCCGCCCTGCTCCTCGCCCTCCTCGCCGCGCACGGCGGCGACGTGCTGCTGCCCCGGCCCTGCCCCGCCTGGTGGGCCCCGCAGATCCGGCTCCTCGGCCGGCCCGCGTACCACGTGCCCACCACCGCCGAGGCCGGCGGCGTCCCCGACCCGTACGCCCTCCTGGAGACCGTCCGCCGGGTCCGCGCCGAGGGCGGCGATCCCCGGGTGCTGCTGCTCTCCGTCGCCGACGACCCGACCGCCACCGTCCCCCCGCCCGAACTCGTCCGCGAGAGCTGCGAGGCCGCCGTCGCCGAGGGCCTCCACGTCATCAGCGACGAGACCTGGCGCGACACCCTCCACCACCCCCGCGACACCGTCCTGGTCAGCCCCGCCGAGATGTGCCCCGACGACGTCACCGTCCTCGCCGACCTCGCCGGCGGCGGACTCGTTCCCGCCTCCTGGCCCTGCGCCGTCGCCCGCTTCCCGCCCGCCGGTCCCGACCGCGCCGACCGGTACGGCGATCCCCGCGCCCGCGCGCTCGACGTCCTCACCGCCCTCGGCGCCGTCCTCCCCGCCCCCGTCGCGCCCGCCGCCGCCCACGCCCTCGACGAACCCGAGGACGTCCTCGTCCCGGCCCTGCGCGCCGCCGCCGTCCACGGCCGGCTTGCCGCCGCCGCACACCGGGCCGTCCTCGCCGCCGGCGGCCTCGCCCGGCCCCCGCAGGCCGGCCGGCACCTCTACGCCGACCTCGGACCGCTCCGCGCCGGACTCGCCGCCCGGGGCGTCGCCGACTCCCTGGAACTGGAGCAGTACCTCACCGACCGGCTCGGCACCCCCGTCCCCGGAGGCCACCGCTTCGGCGACGAACCCGTCGCCCTGCGCGTCCGCCTCGACACCGGCCCGCTGCTCGGCGCCACCCCGCCCGAACGCGCCGAGACCCTCGCCTCCCGCACGCCCGAACGACTGCCCCAGACGGCACGGGCCCTGGCCGCCCTCACCGCCGTCCTCGACGACCTGGCCCACCCCGCCGCGCAGAACGGAGCCCGCAGATGACCGAACGGACGGCCCGCCCCGCCCCGGCCACCCAGGCCCCGCACCCGGCCGCGCCCGCCGACCCCCGGGGCCCGGCCGCGCCCGCCGGGCCCCCACGTCCGGCCGGCGCCCCCGCGCTCCCCACCTCCGTGCTCCAGCCGCTCGGGCGGTTGCGGACGGACTGGCCCCGCAGTTTCGCCGACCGGCTGACCGCCCCGCTGCCCGGTGTGCGGGCGCTCGCGCGGCTCGCCCGCGAAGGGGCCGTACGGCCCCGTCCCGAGGGCCTGCGGGACGCTCCGCTGCTGCCCTTCGAGCCCGGGCCGCTGCCGCCCGCCGGGCCGTCCACGGTCGCCGTCACCTGGGCCGGGCACGCCAGCTGGGTCCTCCGGATCGGCGGCCTCACCGTCCTCACCGACCCCGTCTGGTCCCGCCGGATCCTCGGCACGCCCGCCCGGCTCACCCCGGTCGGCGTCCGCTGGGAGGACCTGCCGCCGGTCGACGCCGTCGTCATCAGCCACAACCACTTCGACCACCTCGACGCCCCCACCCTCCGGCGCCTCCCGCGCGCCACCCCGGTCCTCGTCCCCGCCGGCCTCGGCCGCTGGTTCGTCCGCCGCGGCTTCACCCGGGTCACCGAGCTCGACTGGTGGGAGGCGGCCGAACTCGACGGCGTGCGCTTCGACTTCGTCCCCGCCCACCACTGGTCCAAGCGCACCCTCCTGGACACCTGCCGCTCCCTGTGGGGCGGCTGGGTGCTCACCGACCCCGCCGGGCGCCGCGTCCACTTCGCCGGGGACACCGGATACGGCCACTGGTTCGCCGAGATCGGCCGCCGCCACCCCGGCATCGACCTCGCCCTCCTCCCCATCGGCGCCTACGCCCCCCGCTGGTGGCTCCGCGACGTCCACACCGACCCCGAGGAGGCCGTCCGCGCCCTCCAGGACCTGGGCGCCCGCCGGATGGCCCCCATGCACTGGGCCACCTTCGTGCTCTCCTCCGAGCCCGTCCTCGAACCCCTCACCCGGGTCCGCGCCGCCTGGGCGCACGCCGGCCTGCCCGCCGACGACCTGTGGACCCTCCCGGTCGGCGGCTCACGCGTCCTCGTGCCGTAGCCCGCCCGGCCGCTCGCCGTCCCCCCGCCGGCCGTCGCCCCGCAGCCGCCGCCACACCGCCGGAACCGCGCTGATCAGCACGGTCAGGCCGACCGCGGCGACCACGCCCTGCCAGGGCTCCGGGAAGAGGGAACCGCCGAGGACGCCGATGAGCTGGTACGTCGCCGCCCACGCCAGACACGCCGCCGCGTCGCCACGGGCGAAGCGGCGCAGCGGCATCCGGGCCAGCAGGCACGCCAGCATGACCGGGACGCGGCCGGCCGGGACCAGCCGGGACAGGACCAGGACCGACACCTGATGGGTGTCGAGCCGCTCCTGCGCCTGCGCGAGCCGGTCCGCCGTCACCCGGGCGCGCAGGGCGGCCAGCCGGCGCGAACCGTTCCGCGACCGCACCCCGCGCTGCCCCAGCCAGTAGAGGGCCAGGTCGCCGAGGAAGGCGGCGGCCGAGGCCAGCAAGAAGACGACGAGCAGCGAGAACGGCGACGCCTGGTGGAAGGCGACCACCGCCGCGGAGCTGACGATCGCGCCCGTCGGCACCACCGGCACCAGCGCGCCCAGCGCCACCAGGAGGAACAGCGACGGATAGCCGACCGCCTGCTGCGTCGACTCCGGCGGCAGATCGCGGACCGCCGCCAGCAGGGCACCCGTCACCGGGCGACCTCCGGCCGCACCCGCTCGCCGTGCGCCGGCCGGTGCACCGCCACCTTCGGCGCGAGGCGCGCCGCGTGGCGCGCGAACTCGTCGCCCGGCGCGTGGAACTCGTGCGGCCGCACCCCGTCCAGGCCGATCGGCCAGTACGTCCCGTAGTGCACCGGCACCGCCGCCGCAGGAGACAGCGCCGCCAGTGCCTCCGCCGCCCGCCCCGCGTCCAGATGCCCCTGCCCCAGGTACGGGCCCCAGCCGCCGACCGGAAGGAGTGCCACGTCCACCGGTCCGACCTCCTCCGCCATCGCGTCGAACAGCCCGGTGTCCCCGGCGAAGTACGTCCGCGCCTCGCCCTCGACGACGTACCCGAGCGCGGGGGAGCGGTGCGGGCCGAACGGCAGCCGCCGCCCGTCGTGCCGCGCCGGCACCGCCCGCACGGTCACGCCCTCCACCGCCACCTCGTCGCCCGGCGCGACCTCGGTCAGCCGCAGCCCCGCCCCGGCGAGGCGCCGCAGCCCCGGTACGGCCTCCGGCGCGCCGCGCGGCACCAGGAGCCGGGTGCCCGGCGCGAGGCGCGCGAGCGACGGCAGGTGCAGGTGGTCGGAGTGCAGGTGCGACACGAGCACGGCCTCCGCGACCGCCGCCTCCGGCGGCGGCGGAGCGCCCCGGCGCCGCCGCAGGTGCGCGAGCCGCCGGGCGAACAGCGGGTCGGTGAGGAACCGGACCCCGGAGTCCTCGACCGTGCAGGTCGCGTGCCCCCACCAGGTGACCTCCACCGGCATGCCGCCCTTCCCTCGCCCGCGCGCTCTCCCTCCCGAGGGTAGAGGCCCGCCGACCCTCCCGTGCGGCTGCGCCGGGCAGTAGGGTCTGCCCATGAACGACGTCCGGGTCGCGGCGATCGCCAGCCTGACCCCGCTCGAAGAACTCGATTCCGACCCCTTCCTCGTCGACACGCGCGGCCAGCACGCGGTGTGCGCCCGCTGGGCG
The DNA here is from genome assembly GCF_014649855.1 of Streptomyces roseolus. Classification (GTDB taxonomy): domain Bacteria; phylum Actinomycetota; class Actinomycetes; order Streptomycetales; family Streptomycetaceae; genus Streptomyces; species Streptomyces roseolus. Next base: position 201,337 of record NZ_BMTV01000005.1, read on the forward strand.
GTGGAACGGGGGTACGTCCTCGCGCGCGAGCTCCACTGCTACGGCGTCCGCCCCGACCACGACGCGCTCTGGGCCGACGTCGAGTCCGGCGAGGTCGACGTCTTCGTCGCGGCGAACGAGCGGGTCCTGGCGCGGGCGCTGACCTCGGTGCCGGCCTTCCGCGCGGAGTGCGCGCGGCGGGGGGTACGGGTCGAGACGGCGGACGGGCCCCCGCCCCGGTACGACTCCGCGGCGAAGGCGGCCGTCCACCGCCGCCTCTCCATGCCCACCGCCGGCTACGACGGCACCTGACCTCCGCCGCCCCCCTGTCGGGCCCGTGCCCGGCTGTGTCGTCCCCTGTGTGGGTATGTCAGGGTGGGGAGACGTTTGGGCGGAAGGTCGGGTGGCGTGGGGTACGGGCGATGGCGCGGGGCGGGGCGGGCCGCCGTCAGGGTGGTCAGCGTGTGGGCGGTGTCGACCGTCACCCTCCTCGCGCTCGCCGGGCTCCTGCCCGACTTCCAGCTGCAGTCGCCGGGCGGTGACACCTTCACCCGTACGGCCCTCACCGCCGCCTGGGCCGCCGGCGCCTTCGGCCTGCTGACCGCGCTCGTCTGGCCGCTCGTCGTCCGCGCCCTGCTGCTGGTGCCCGCCCTGGTGCTCGGTCTGCTCGTGTTCTTCCTGAACGGTTCGCTGCTGCTCGTCGCGCTGTGGCTGATCCCGGACGGCCGCGGAGCGGCGGACCCGGAGACGGCCGTCGTCGTCGCCGCCGTGATGTCCGCCGTGGCGTCCGCGACGTCGACCGCGCTCGCCGTGCGCGACGACGACGCCTACCGCCGCCGGCTGTACCGCCTGACGGGCCGGACCCGTCCCCGCGACCCCCGGTCCGCCCCCGAGCCCGCGCCCGGCACGGTCTTCCTGCAGCTCGACGGGGTCGGGCACGAGGTGCTGCGGCGGGCCGTCGACGACGGCCTGATGCCGACGGTGGCGGGGTGGCTGGAGGCCGGGTACCGGCTCACCCCGTGGCGGACGGACTGGTCGAGCCAGACCGGTGCCAGCCAGCTCGGCATCCTGCACGGCAGCAACGAGGACGTACCGGCCTTCCGCTGGTACGAGAAGGACACCGGACGGCTGATGGTGTCGAACCGGCCGGCGAGCGCCGTGGAGCTGCAGCGGCGGGCGGTGCGCCGCACCGGCGACGGCGGGCTGCTCAGCCTGGACGGCGCCTCCCGGGGCAACCTGTTCAGCGGCGGCGCCGACCAGGTGGCGCTGGTCCTGACGGTCGCCGCGCGCCGGGGCCGCCGCAACCGCTCGCGCGCCGGCTACTTCGCGTACTTCTCCGATCCGGCCAACGCGGTCCGTACCGCCGGCTCCCTCGTCAACGAGGTGGTCCGCGAGGTGGCCCAGTCGACCCGGGCCCGGCTGCGCCGCGAGACGCCCCGGATCCGGCGCGGCGGCACGTACCCCTTCGTGCGCGCCTTCGCGACCGTCGTCGAGCGGGACGTGGTGGTCGCGGCGGTGATGGGCGACATGCTCGCCGGCCGCACCGCCGTCTACGCGGACCTCGTCGCGTACGACGAGGTGGCGCACCACTCGGGACCGAGCGGCCGCGACACCGACCAGGTGCTGCGCCGCCTCGACCGCGCCGTCGGGCTGATCGCCCGGGTCGCCGAGCACGCCCCGCGGCCGTACCGGATCGTGCTCCTCTCGGACCACGGGCAGAGCCCGGGGGAGACCTTCGAGGGCGCGTACGGGCTGACGCTGAAGGACCTGGTGCGGGCGAGCTGCGGGCTGCCGGTGCCGCGCCGGGCCGGCCGGACCCGCAGCGGCGCGGAGGCCGGGGACGCCGCCCGGGACGCGCTGCGCAGCGCCCTGCACCGGCCGGTGGAGACGGGCGAGGAGGCGGAGCGGGAGCTGCCCGCCCGGCCGTCCGAGCCGGTCGTCCTCGCCTCGGGCAATCTGGGCCTGGTCTCCTTCCCCGACGTGCCGCACCGGATGACGCGGGAGGAGATCGACCGGCGTCATCCGGCGCTGCTGCGGACCCTCGCGCAGCATCCGGGGATCGGGTTCCTGCTGGTGGCGAGCGCCGCGCACGGTTCGGTGGTGCTGGCGGCGGACGGCGTCGAGGTGCCGGTGGCCGAGCTGGCCGACGGCGAGGGGCCGCTGGCGGGCTTCGGCCGGGGCGCGGCCGACGCGGTGCGGCGCACCGACGGCTTCCCGCACGTCGCCGACGTCATGGTGAACTCGGTGTACGACCCGGAGACCGGCACCGTGCACGCCTTCGAGGAGCAGATCGGCTCGCACGGCGGTCTGGGCGGCGCGCAGTCGCACCCCTTCCTGCTCTCGCCGCCGGAGCTGTCGCCGCCGGTCGCGGAGGGGGAGGAGCTGGTGGGCGCCGAGCGGGTGCACCGGGTGCTGCGGCGCTGGCTGCGCGAGGACGAGGGGCCCCAGGTGCCGCTCGGTCCGTCCGCGGACCCGGTGGACGCCCCGGAGATTTCCCCGTCCGGGATGGAAACGGAATCAGTTATTCCGGTGGAGTGGCCGGTCCCGCCGGACAAAAACCACTGATTTGGACGGGTGTTCGCCGTACCCGACCATGGTCCGGTTCCGGAGGCTTGTCCGGAACCGCACGACGGAAGGCGCACCACCCCATGAGCACGGCCCCCACGGCCCCGCAGGCCCCGACGCTCCCCACGGACGGCACGGACGGCACGGACGGGACCGGCGACCCCGGCCGGCGGCACGCCCGCCGCTTCGGCCTCCCGATCGCGACGGCCCTGGTCATGGGCAACATCATCGGCGGCGGCATCTTCCTGCTGCCCGCCTCCGTCGCCCCCTTCGGCACCATCAGCCTGGTCGCCTTCGGCGTCCTCACCCTCGGCGCGCTCGCCCTCGCCCTCGTCTTCGGCCGGCTCGCCCACCGCCACCCGACGACCGGCGGCCCGTACGTCTACGCCCGCGAGGCCTTCGGAGACTTCGCCGGCTTCCTGGCGGCCTGGTCGTACTGGATCACCGCCTGGGTCTCCAACGCGGCCCTCGCCGTCGCCGCCGTCGGCTACCTCGACGTCCTCGTGCCCCTCCACGGGTCGAAGGCCGCCACCATCGGCGCCGCCCTGCTGATCCAGTGGCTGCCGGCCCTCGCCAACCTCGCCGGGACCCGGTACGTCGGCGCCGTCCAGCTCGTCGCCACCGTGCTCAAGTTCGTGCCGCTGCTGCTCGTCGCCGTCGGCGGGTTCTTCTTCTTCGACAGCGCCAACCTCGGCCCCTTCCGGGCCGGCGACGAGAGCGCGCTCGGCGCGGTCTCCGCCTCCGCGGCGATCCTGCTCTTCAGCTACCTCGGCGTCGAGTCCGCCACCGTCAGCGCCGGCGAGGTCCGCGACCCGCGCCGCAACGTCGGCCGCGCCACCGTCCTCGGCACCCTCGCCGCCGCCGCGCTGTACCTGCTCACCATGGTCTCCGTCTTCGGCACCGTCCCGCACGACGCGCTCGTCGCCTCCAGCGCTCCCTTCGCCGACTCCGTCAACCTCATGTTCGGCGGCACGTGGGGCGGCGCCGCCGTCGCCTGCATGGCCCTGGTCTCCATGGTCGGCGCCCTCAACGGCTGGACCCTGCTCAGCGCCCAGACCCCGTACGCCGCCGCCCGCGACGGCCTCTTCCCGCGGGTCTTCACCGTGAAGCGGCGCGGGGTGCCGACCGCCGGCGTCCTCGTGACCGTCGTCCTCGCCTCCCTCCTGACCGTGTACAACTACACGGCCGGTCCGAGCGGCGTCTTCGAGATGCTGGTCCTCGTCACCACCTTCACCGCGACCGTCCCCTACCTGCTCTCCGCCGCCGCCCAGATCTACTTCCTGCTCTCCGGCCGCGCCGACCGCGTCCACCGGCCCCGGCTGGTCCGCGACGCGGTCCTCGCCCTCGCCGCCTTCGGCTTCTCCCTCTGGCTCGTCGCCGGCTCCGGCTACGCCGCCGTCTACCAGGGCGTCCTCTTCCTCTTCGCCGGCGTCCTCGTGTACGCCTGGATGGCCGGCCGCCGGCGCGCGACGGCCGCCGGTGCGGCCGAGGCGGTGAATCCGGCCCCGGAGGCGTAGCCCAGGAGGGCGGATCTCCCGCCCGCCCGGAGCGCGCCCCCCGCGGGCGGGGCAGTACGGATCACCGTGAGCCCCGCCCCCCGGCCCTCCGCCGCCCCCGCCGCCCCGGCGGGGCACCCGGCGCGCGCCCGGCGGGTGCCGGCCCCGCTCCGCGGGATGCTCCTCGTCCTCGCCGTGGTCGCGGTCCTCGCCGCGCTCTGCGCGCCCGGGGCGGCGGGGGCGCTCGCCGGACCCGGCGTCGAGCCCCGGCCGGCCGGGGCGCCCGCCCTGCCCGACCCCGCGGGGGAGACGTACGAGCCGGGGGCCGCCGAAGCGGGTCTGCCCGGTCGTACCCGGCGCCGCCGGACGAGGATCCGGACCGCCGTGCCGCCGGGCCCGCGCCGCCGCCGCGTGCCGCGCGGCGGCGCCCCCGTCCCCGTCCCCGCTCCCCGCCCGTCCTCGCACCGCCGGGTGGTGCTGCGCTGCTGACAGGCCCCGCCTCCAGCAGCACCCACCCCCACCCCGCGTCCGCGAGGAGCACCCCATGCCCACCGATCCGTACGCCGTCCTCCAGGCCCTGCTGCGCGCCGAGGCCGCCCGAGGCCACCGGTCCGCCGACCCCCGGCCCGAACCGGCCCCCGCGCCGGCCCCCGAACCCGCCCCCGAAGCACCCGGCCCGCGCCCGCGCCGGGACCGCCCGGCCCGCTGACCGACCGGCTCCCGAGGGGTCCGGTCGCCCGGCGGCCGGACCCCTCGGGGCATCACGGCCCCGACGCCCGCACGGCCACCACCACGGCGCCGGAGCCGTCGACGGCCGGGCGGCCCCCCGGGCCCCGGCGCCCCGGCATGACCTCTCAGGTAATCGACCCGCACCGGCCCCCGGCGGCAAGCTCTGAAGCACCGGAACCCGGGCGGCGCACTCCGCCCGGGCGCCGGGCCCCCGTCCCCGGACGACCCCTCTGGAGGGTGATCCGCCATGTCCCAGACCCTGCTCGCCGGTCTCGCCCGCACCACCCGGCCGACCACCGCGCTCCGCCGCTTCCTCGCCCTCGACGCCGTCGTCACCGGCGCCAACGGCCTCGCCTACGTCCTCGCCTCCGGCCCGCTCGGCGAACTCCTCGGCGTGGACGCCGGACTGCTCCTCGGACTCGGCCTCTTCCTCACCGCGTACGCCGCCGGCGTCGCCTGGCTCGCGAGCCGCCCGCAGCCCCCGGCGCCCGCCGTGAAGCTCGTCGTCGACGCCAACCTGCTGTGGGCCGCCCTCAGCGTGGTCGCCCTCGTCGCCTGGCTGGAGCCCACCACCGCCGGACTCGTCTGGACCCCGATGCAGGCCGGCACCGTCGCCGGCTTCGCCCTCCTCCAGTGGACCGCGCTGCGCGCCGCCACCGACTGAAGAACCGTCAGAAGTCCAGCGACTTCAGGTGCTCCACCGTCGCCGGGTCCGCCGGGAGCAGCGTCTCGATGGCCAGCTCGGCGACGGTCACGTCCATCGGCGTGTTGAAGGTCGAGATCGACGACACGAAGGACAGCACCCGGCCGTCGTGCTCGATCCGCAGCGGCAGCGCGAAGTACGGGTACGGCTCCGGGTCCGGCACGTCCTCCGGACGCGGCTCCGGCAGCGGATACGCCTTCACCTCCTCGTACACCGCGCGCAGCGCGTCCGAGCGGGCGAAGGCGATCTGCCGCTCCATCTGGGCCAGCAGGTGCGCCCGCCACTCCCGCAGGTTGTGGATCCGGGGCGCCAGGCCCTCCGGGTGCAGGGTGATCCGCATGACGTTCATCGGAGGCGTCAGCAGGTGCTCCGGCAGCCCGCCGAGCATCAGCCCGATCGCCCGGTTGGCCGCCACCACCGTGTACGCCCCGTCCACCACGAGCGCCGGATACGGCTCGTACCCCCGGAGCAGCCGCGCGATCCCCTCCCGCAGCGTCTCCAGCTCCGGCGCGTCCAGCGTCGACTCCGCGTACCGGGGCGCGTAACCCGCCGCGAGGAGAAGCGCGTTGCGGTCCCGCACCGGCACGTCCAGGTGCTCCGCGAGCCGCAGGATCATCTCCTCGCTCGGCCGCGAACGACCCGTCTCGACGAAGGAGATGTGCCGGGCCGAGGAGTCCGCGCGCAGCGCCAGCTCCAGCTGGCTGAGCCGCCTCCGCTCGCGCCAGCCGCGCAGCAGCGGCCCGACGCCCGTGTCGCTCACCACTGTCGTCATGCGCAGACGGTATCCCAGAGGGGCGACCCGGGTACGTACGCCTGGGGAGCGTCCGCACCACGAACCCCGCCCCGCGCACGACCGACCGGAGGGAGCACCCCTGTGTCCACGCAGCCGCTGTCGCAGAAGGAGATCGAGGACCGCCTGCGGGAGCTCCCCGGCTGGTCCGTCGAGGACGCCCGCCTGGTCCGCTCCTACCGGCTCCCCGACCACTTCGCGGCCACCGCCCTCGTCGTCCACATCGCCCAGGTCCAGCAGGAGCTGAACCACCACTCGGACCTGACGCTCGGCTACGACACGGTCGCCCTCGCCGTCCACACCCACTCGGCCGGCGGCGCCCTCACGGAGAAGGACTTCGCGCTCGCCGAGCGCGTCGAGGCCCTCGCCCCCGGCCACGCCGCCGACTGACGCGACGTCACCCGGGGAAGCCACCCCGTACGATCGCCGCCATGGCGGACACCCTGCTCGACTACGAGACCGAGGCGGCCCACTACGACGAGACCCGCGGCGGCGTGCCCCGGGCGGAGGCGGCGGCCGCGGCCGTGCTGCGCCTGGTGCCGCCCGGCGCCCGCACCCTCCTCGACCTCGCCTGCGGCACCGGGCTCGTCACCGAACGGATCGCCCGGCCCGGCCTCGAAGTCCTCGGCGTCGACGCCGCCCACGCCATGCTCCTGGCCGCCGGACGGCGCCTCCCCGGCCGGGTCCTGCGCGCCGACGCCCGCCGTCTGCCGTTCCCCGACGCGAGCCTCGACGCGGTCAGCGCGGTGTGGCTGCTGCACCTGGTGCCGTTCACCGAGGAGATCGTCGCCGAGGCCGCGCGGGTGCTGCGCCCCGGCGGCGTCCTCGCCGTCACCGTCGACAAGGACGCCGCCCACGACGTCGGCAGCGACATCGACGCCCTGCTGCGCCCGCACCGCGCGTCCGGCGCCGCCCGCGACCGGGCCGGACGCGTCGAGGCCCTCGCCGCCGCGCACGGCCTCGCCCCCGCGGGCGCGACCGCCTTCACCGGCCACGGCCAGGGCGCCACCCCGGAAGGCACCGCCCGCAAGCTCCGGGCCGGCCACTACGCCTCCTGGTTCCGCGGCGACCGGGCGACGACGGACTCCCTGGCGACCGCCCTGGCGGCCCTCCCGGACCAGGCCCGTCCCCGCCCGGCCCCGGAGTACCGCCTGACCTCCTACGCCAAGCCCGTCCCTTCCTGGACCGCCACCCGCCCCCCGGCCAGCTCCAGCCGGCGGCCGCCGAAGCGGTCGCGGAACTCACGGTCGTGCGAGACCGCGACGACCGTGCCGGGGAAGGCGGCCACCGCCTCCTCCAGCTCCTCCACCAGGGCGGGCGCCAGGTGGTTCGTGGGCTCGTCCAGGATCAGCAGGTCCGCGGGGCGGGAGACCAGCAGCGCCAGTTCGAGGCGCCGGCGCTGGCCCGCGGAGAGCGCGGCCACGGGGACGGCGAGGTCCTCCTCGCGCAGCAGTCCGAGGGCCAGCAGCTCCGGGGCGTGCTCCTCGGGCGGCCCGGGCCTGCCCTCCGCCCAGACCGCGAGGGCGGTCCGCCGGGTGGGGGAGTGCGGCAGCTCCTGCGCGAGGTAACCGACCCGGCCGGTGCGCCGCACCACCCCCTCCTCCGGGGCGAGTTCACCGGCCAGCAGTCGCAACAGGGTCGTCTTCCCGGCCCCGTTGGGCCCGGAGACCAGCACCCGTTCGCCGGCCCCGATCCGCACCCCGTCCACGGCGAGCCGCTCGCCGACCCGGACCCCCTCGCACTCCACCAGCACGTCGGCGAGCGTCCCGTCCCCGGTGAACCGCCCGCCGAACCGCAGCGGTTCGGGCGGCGCGGCCACCGGCTCCCGCAGCAGCTCCTCAAGGCGGCGGCGGGCCGTCCGCACCTGCCCGGAGAGCTTGTTCTCGCTGGAGCGGCGGTGCTTGCCGAAGCCCTGGCGCGGATCCTTCCCGGTCACCGCCAGCCGCTGCCCGGCCGCCGCCACCAGCTCCTCCGTGCGGGCCACCTCCTCCCGCCACTCCTGGTGCTCCTGCGCCAGGCGGCGCCGCTCGGCCGCCTTCGCGGCCCGGTAGCCGGCCCAGCCGTCCCCGTACCGCAGCACGGTCCGCCGGTCCCGGTCGACCTCCAGGACGGTGGTGGCGAAACCGGTGAGGAAGGAGCGGTCGTGGGTGACGACCAGCGCGGTGCCCCGGTGCGCGGCGAGCCGCCCGCGCACCCAGTCGACGGCGTCGCGGTCGAGGTGGTTGGTCGGCTCGTCGAGCAGCAGCAGCTCGGCGCCGGAGGAGAGCACGCAGGCCAGCGCCAGCCGGGCCTGCTCGCCGCCGGACAGTCCGGCGAGCGGCCGGTCGGCGGTGACGTGGCCGAGGCCGAGGGCCTGGAGGGAGGCGGCGACCTCGGCGTCGGCGCGGTAGCCGCCGCGCTCCTCGAAGCGTTCGAGGAGTTCCCCGTACGCGGCGAGCTCCTCGGCGCCCGCCTCTCCGAGCCGCTCCTCGGCGGCCCGCAGCTCCGCCTCCATCGCGCGCAGTTCGCGCAGGGCGAGGTCGACGACGTCCTGGACGGTGTCGTCGGGGCCGACGGGGTACGTCTCCGGCAGGGTCTGGGCGAGCCGGGCGACGGCCCCCGGGAAGCGGACGAGGACCTCGCCCTCGTCGGGGGACAGGCCGCCGTCGAGCAGCCGGAGCAGGGTGGACTTGCCGGAGCCGTTCTCGCCGACGACGACCGCCTTCTCGCCGGGGCGGACGGTGAACGAGACCTGGTCGAGGACACGACGGTCGCCGAAGGCGACGCCGACGTGACGGAGGGTGAGCTGAGCGCGCTCGCGCATGGGTGTTCCTCTGGTGGGTTCGCGGAATCAGGGCACACGAAGCCGGCCCACGGCCGCGACGGCGGCCGGGCCGGTACCCGGAATCAGAGGAAGTAGTAGTGGAACGCACCCATACGTCGAGGCTAACAGCCCCCCGCGTCCCGGCGCCGCCCTTTTTCACGGGGCACGACACGTTTGCCGTACCGGCAAATTTTCTCGCGCTTCCGGCCGCCCCGGCGCACGCTGGTGCCATGACCCAGCATCGCGAGACCCACGCGCCGCACGGCGACCACGGCGGCCACTCCCACACCCACGGCCACACGCACGCGCACTCCCACGGGCACGACACCGGGCTCGACTGGGGCCGGCTCGCGCCGCTCCTGGAGGCACAGGCCGAGGTGGCGGGCGGCGCCTACCGCGAGGCCGCCGCCTGGCTCGGCACCCTCGTCCCCCCGAGCGGCGTCCGCCGGCTCCTCGACGTCGGAAGCGGCCCCGGCGTCATCACCGCCGTGCTCGCGGACGCGTTCCCGTACGCCGAGGCCGTCGCCGTCGACGGCACCCCGGAGCTCCTGGAGCGGGCCCGCGCCCGCGCCGAGGCCCAGGGCCTCGGCGCGCGCGTCAGCACCCTGCGGGCCGAGCTCCCGGAGGAGACCGGCAGCCTCGGCGAGGCCGACCTGCTGTGGGCCGGGAACTCCCTGCACCACATCGGCGACCAGCGCGCCGCCCTCGCCGACTTCGCGAAGCTGATCCGCCCGGGCGGCCTGATCGCCCTCGTCGAGGGCGGGCTCACCCCCCGCCACCTGCCCCGCGACATCGGCATCGGCCGCCCCGGCCTGGAGGCCCGCTTCGACGCCGAGCACGCCCACTGGTTCGCCCGGATGCGCGCCGAGCTGCCCGGCTCGACGCGCGAACCGGACGACTGGCGCGCCCTGTTCGTCTCCGCGGGCCTCACCCCGGCCGGCACCCGCACCTTCCTGGTGGACGTGCCCGCGCCCGTCCCGCAGGTCGTGCGCGAGCTCGCCGTCAGTCACTTCGGGCGGCTCCGCGAGGGCTTCGGCGAGCACCTGGACGCCGAGGACCGGGCGACCCTCGACCGGCTCCTCGACCCGGCCGACGAGCAGTCCCTGCACCACCGCACGGACCTGTTCCACCTGACGGCGCACACGGTCCACACCGCCCGCAAGGGCTGACCGCCCGGGGGCTTTCAGGAGGGCACCGGCTCCAGCCGCCACCACTGGAACGGCGAGTCGGTGTCCTCCCCCTGGCGTATGTCGGCGCCCTCGGCCGTCGAACCGTCGGCCACTTCGAGGAGCAGCCCGCTGATGAAGCTCACCAGCGTGACCGTCCCGGGCGACTCGACGTCCTGCTCGATGATCCACTCCTGGGCGCCGAAGTTGTTCGCCCGCCACTGCTGGATGAGCGCGCCCGGCTCCGTGGAGGCGTTCACGACGTCGAGCCGCTTCCCGCTGGCCGCGTTGACCAGGTGGTAGAGCCCGCCGCCGTTCGGCACCGCGGACACCTGCCACCGCTGCCCCGGCGCGTCCGTCCCGGCGCCCTGCTGCACCTTCGCACCGCCGCGCCGCGAACCCGCGTACACCTCCAGGACCAGGCCGCTGCCCACGTTCCGCAGCCGGTACAGCCCGTCCTGGACGGGGGCGGTGCCCCCGTCGACCCTCCCCTGCACCACGGGCCTCAGGCGCCCGCGTTGAACTCGGCCGGGTTCGGCCCGAGGCGCCGGCCCTCGTCGAGCGCGGCGATCGCGGCCATGTCCTCCGCGTCCAGCTCGAAGTCGAAGACGTCGACGTTCTCCCGGATCCGGGACGGGGTCACCGACTTCGGGATGACCACGTTGCCCGTCTGGAGGTGCCAGCGGAGCACCACCTGCGCGGGGGACCGCCCGTGCTTGCGGGCGACGGCGACGATCGCGGGCACCTCCAGCAGGCCGCGGCCCGAGCCCAGCGGCGACCACGCCTCCGTCGCGATGCCGAGCTCGGCGTGGAGCGCGCGGGACTCGGCCTGCGCCAGCTGCGGGTGCAGCTCGATCTGGTTCACCGCCGGCACCACGCCGGTCTCGGCCGTCAGCCGCTCCAGGTGCTCGGGGAGGAAGTTGGAGACGCCGATCGCCTTGGCGCGGCCCTCGCCGAGGATCTTCTCCAGGGCCCGGTAACTGTCGACGTACGCGTTCTTCGCCGGGGTCGGCCAGTGGATCAGGTACAGGTCGACCTCGTCGAGGCCGAGCCGCTCCAGGGAGGCGTCGAAGGCCCGCAGGGCGGAGTCGTACCCCTGGTCGCTGTTCCACAGCTTGGTGGTGACGAAGAGCTCCTCGCGGGGGATCCCGGAGGCGGCCAGGGCCTTGCCGGTGCCCCGCTCGTTCTCGTAGATCGCCGCCGTGTCGATGGACCGGTAGCCGGCTTCGAGCGCGGTGGCCACCGCCTTCTCCGCCTCGTCGTCCGGGACCTGCCAGACGCCGAAGCCGAGCTGCGGCATCGCCACGCCGTTGTTCAGGGTGACCGAGGGGATCTTGCTGTCCGTGCTCACGTGGGATGGGTCCTTACGTCGTCGTGCTCGTGGCTCGTGCGCGGGCGGGCGCGCGAACGACCGCCCCTCGACCCCAACGATCACGCGCCCGACATCATTCCGGCCACCGCGCCACGGCCGTACGGCCGTTCCGTCAGCCGTACAGCGCCTCGACCTCCGCGGCGTACGCCCGCTCGATCGCCTTCCGCTTCAGCTTCAGCGACGGGGTGAGCAGCCCGTGCTCCTCGCTGAAGGGCCGGGCGAGGATGCGGAACGTACGGATCGACTCGGCCTGCGACACGAGCGTGTTGGCGGCCACCACCCCGCGCCGGATCTCCGTCTCCAGGTCCGGGTCGCGGACCAGCTCGGCGGGGGAGAGCGGCGCCCGGCCCTGGATGGCCAGCCAGTGGTCCACCGCCTCCTGGTCCAGGGTGACGAGGGCCGCGATGTACGGACGGTCGTTCCCGACGACCAGGCACTGGGCGATCAGCGGGTGCGCCCGCACCCGCTCCTCCAGGCCGGACGGCGCCACGCTCTTGCCGCCGGACGTCACCAGGATCTCCTTCTTCCGCCCGGTGATCGTCAGATAGCCCTCGGCGTCCAGCGCGCCCAGGTCGCCGGTGGCGAGCCAGCCGTCGTTCAGGACGGCCGAGGTGGCGGCCGGGTCGCCCAGGTAGCCGGCGAAGACCTGGCCGCCGTGGATCCACACCTCGCCGTCCTCCGCGATGTGCACGGTCGTGCCCGGCACCGGCCGGCCCACCGTGCCGTACCGGACCCGGCCCGGCGGGTTCGCGGTCGCCGCCGCCGTCGTCTCCGTCAGGCCGTACCCCTCGAAGACGGTCACGCCGGCGCCCGCGAAGAAGAGCCCGGTCCGCCGGTCCATCGCCGAACCCCCCGACATCGCGTACCGGATCCGCCCGCCGAGCGTCTCGCGGACTTTGCCGTACACCGTCTTGTCGAAGAACTGGTGCTGCATCCGCAGCGCCGCCGACGGGCCGGGGCCGAGGCCGAACGCCTTCTGCTCCAGCGCCTCCGCGTACTTCACGGCCACGTCCACCGCCTTGTCGAAGACGCCGGCCCGGCCGTCCGCCTCCGCCCGGCGGCGCGCCGCGTGGAAGATCTTCTCGAAGACGTACGGCACGGCCAGGACGAAACTCGGCCGGAAGGACACCAGGTCGGGCAGGAGCGCCGAGGCGGTCATCGACGGCTGGTGGCCCAGCTTCACCCCGCCGCGCACCGCCGCGACCTCCACCATCCGCCCGAAGACGTGGGCGAGCGGCAGGAAGAGCAGGGTGGAGGCCTGGTCGCCGGGGCGCGAGCGGAAGACCGGTTCCCAGCCGGCGAGCAGGGCGTCGGTCTCGACCATGAAGTGGCCGTGGTGGAGCACGCAGCCCTTGGGCCGGCCGGTGGTGCCCGAGGTGTAGATGACCGTCGCCACCGACTCGGGGGTCACGGCCCGCCGGTGCCGGTGCACGACGTCCTCGTCGATGGACGCTCCGGCGGCGGTCAGTTCGGCGACCGCGCCGGGACCGGCGTCCTCGCCGGGGTCGAGCTGCCACAGCCGCTGGAGCCTGGGCAGCCGGTCCACCACGGACCCGATGGTCATGGCGTGGTCCTCGTGCTCGACCACACAGGCGGTGACCTCGGCGTCGTGCAGCATCCAGTGGACCTGGTCGGCGGAGGAGGTCGGATAGACCGGCACCGGCTGGGCGCCGAGCGTCCACAGCGCGAAGTCGAAGAGCGTCCACTCGTAGCGGGTACGGGACATGATCGCGACCCGGTCGCCGAACCGCACCCCGTGCGCGACGAGCCCCTTCGCCAGCGCCAGCACCTCGTCCCGGAAGCGGGCGCAGCTGACGTCCTCCCACTCCCCGTACGGCGTGCGGCGCCCGAAGGCGATCGCGTCGGGGGTGGCGTCGGCGCGGGTGAAGACGGCGTCCGCGAGCCCGCCGCCGAGCGGGGCCGCCTCGACGGGTGGCACGGTGAACTCACGCACGGACCTGCTCCTCCCTCGACGGCTCGGTGGCTGAAAGGGGCCGCCGCGACGGCTGCGGCGCCGTGACCGTACCCCAACCGGGCGGCCCGCGGCAGGACCTTCACCAAGCCGCGACATTCACCGTTCGTACAGGTCAGGGCGGGTGGGCGGGCAAGTGACCGGCGAAGGTCCCCGGTCGCGTACCGTCCGGTAGGTCCGGTCGTCCCGAAGTCTCCACGGAACCCCCACCGCCCCCGCACGCCGCCGTGACCGGCCGGTATCCGACGAAGCCGGTCCGGGCCGGAGGGCCCGACGGCCCGGCCCGGCCGCCCGGGCCTCCGGCTCGGGCCGGGCGGTCACGGGCCGAACGGTCACACGCCGGGCGGGTGCCGTTCGTCGGGGCGCCGGAGGCCGTCGCCGCCCTCCAGGATCGCCTCCGCCAGCGCGTCCGCGGCCTCCTGCGTCGCCCCGCCCCGCCGCCCGTGCCGGAGCACGAAGTCCACCCCGCCCAGCTCCGGCAGCCCGGCCCTGGCGGGTACGGGGACGAGCCCGGGCGGCACCAGGCCGCGCGTGTGGGCCATCACGCCGAGCCCCGCGCGGGCCGCCGCGACGTTGGCGCTCAGGCTGGAACTCGTGCACGCGATCCGCCAGGCCCGGCCCTCCGCCTCCAGCGCGGCCAGCGCCCGCGCGCGGGTGATGCCCGGCGGCGGGTAGACGATCAGCGGCACCGGCCGCTCCGGGTCGAGCCGCAGCCCCGGCGCCCCGATCCACACCAGGACGTCGCTCCACACCAGGAGCCCGCCGTCGCCGTCCGCGCCCGCGCCCCGCTTCGCCAGGACCAGATCGAGCCGGCCCGCCGCGAGCCGCGCCTCCAGCGTCCCCGAGAGCTCCACGGTCAGCTCCAGGTCCACCTCGGGGTGCGCCCGCCGGAAGGACTCCAGGATCTCCGGCAGCCGGGTCGCCACGAAGTCCTCCGAGGCCCCGAACCGCAGCCGCCCGCGCAGCCGCGTCCCCGCGAAGAAGGCCGCCGCCCGCTCGTGCGCCCGGAGGATCGCCCGGGCGAACCCCAGCATCGCCTCCCCGTCCCCGGTCAGCTCCACGCTGTGCGTGTCCCGCGTGAACAGCGGCCGCCCGACCGCCTCCTCGAGGCGTCGCACGTGCTGGCTGACGGTCGACTGCCGCACCCCGAGCCTGCGGGCGGCCCCGGTGAAGGAGAGCGTCTGCGCCACGGCGAGAAAGGTGCGCAGCTGGGCGGGCTCGTACACGGGACGAGGCTATCGCGATCCGTGATGACAGTCAGTGCGCTGTACGGGATTCCCGATGACCCCGCCGTGGACCAGGATGGACACCGAACCGCCCCCTCCCCCCGAGAACCACCGTGGAGCCATGACCCGCCGCCGCACCTTCCCGCCTCCCTGGCTGCCGGTCGACGGCTACCTCCTCGCGCTGCTCGGCACGGTCGGCCTCGCCGTCCTGCTGCCCGCCTCCGGGACGGGCGCCACCGTCGCCGAGTCGGCCGCGACGGCCGTCGTCGCCTTCCTCTTCTTCCTCTACGGCGCCCGGCTCTCCACCCGCGAGGCCCTCGACGGCCTCCGCCACTGGCGGCTCCACCTCACGGTCCTCGGCTGCACCTTCCTCGTCTTCCCGCTGCTCGGCCTCGCCGCGCGCGCCCTCGTGCCCACGGTCCTCACCCCCGAGCTGTACACCGGCTTCCTCTTCCTCTGCCTGGTGCCGTCGACGATCCAGTCCTCGATCGCCTTCACGTCGATCGCCCGCGGCAACGTCCCCGCCGCGATCTGCGCGGGCTCCTTCTCCTCGCTCGCCGGGATCGTGCTGACCCCGCTGCTCGCCGCGGCGCTGCTGGGCGGCAGCACGGGGGGCCTGTCGGCCGACTCCGTCCTCAGGATCGCCCTCCAGCTCCTGGCCCCCTTCCTCCTGGGCCAGCTCCTGCGGCCCCGCCTGGGCGGCTTCCTGCTCCGCCACAAGCGGGTGCTGGGGCAGGTGGACCGGGGCTCGATCCTGCTGGTCGTCTACACGGCCTTCAGCCAGGGCATGGTCGCGGGCATCTGGCACCTGGTGACCCCCGGCCGGCTCGCCCTCCTCCTCGCGGCGGAGGCCGTCCTCCTGGCGGTGATGCTGACGCTGACCTGGTACGGCGCGGGCCGCCTCGGCTTCGACCGGGCCGACCGGATCGCGATCCAGTTCGCGGGCTCGAAGAAGAGCCTGGCCGCGGGGCTGCCCATGGCGAGCGTCCTCTTCGGCCCGCACGCCTCGCTCGCGGTCCTCCCCCTGATGCTCTACCACCAGCTCCAACTCATGACCTGCGCCCCCCTGGCGAAACACCGGGCCCGGCACGCGGAACCGGCCTTGCGCGCCGACCGCGCCCGCCGTCCCTGTGGGCATACGTCCCGCTAGGGCGGGACGGGTGGGCACAGGGAGGGCGCCCCGTTGCCGGGCCAAGGCTTCCTGCGCCTGAACCCGCACCCCGAGTGCGGCGCCGTACCGGTGCGGGTCCAGGTGCAGGTGCAGGTGCGGAGGCACCCGCAGAAGCTGTCGTTCCGCCCCGGCCGCAGGCGCGTCACACCATCACGCGGTCGGGGTGCGTGTAGACGTTCATGTCGGGCCCGCGGAGGAAGCCGACGAGCGTCAGGCCCGCCTCCGCCGCCAGGTCGACCGCCAGGGACGACGGCGCGGAGACCGCCGCCAGCATCGGGATCCCCGCCATCACCGCCTTCTGCGCGAGTTCGAAGGACGCCCGGCCGGAGACCAGCAGGACCGCGCGGTCCAGGGGGAGCAGGTCCTCCCGCAGCGCGCGGCCGACCAGCTTGTCGACCGCGTTGTGCCGCCCCACGTCCTCCCGTACGTCGAGCAGCTCGCCGTCCTCCGTGAAGAGCGCCGCCGCGTGCAGCCCGCCCGTCGTGTCGAAGACCTTCTGCGCCGCCCGCAGCCGGTCCGGCAGCCCGGACAGGAGCGCGGGGGAGACCCGTACCGGCGGGGTGTCGGCGATCGGGAAGCGGGCCGTCGTCCGCACCGCGTCCAGGCTCGCCTTGCCGCACAGCCCGCACGACGAGGTCGTGTAGACGTTCCGCTCCAGCGTGATGTCGGGGACGGCGACCCCGGGCGCCAGCTTCACGTCCACCACGTTGTACGTGTTGGTCCCGTCCTCCTTCGCCCCCGCGCAGTACACGATGGACCGCACGTCCGCGGCGGAGGCCAGCACGCCCTCGCTCACCAGGAAGCCCGCCGCCAGCGCGAAGTCGTCGCCCGGCGTCCGCATGGTGATCGCGAGCGGCTTGCCGTTCAGCCGGATCTCCAGCGGCTCCTCCGCCACCAGCGTGTCCGGCCGCGTGCTCACCGCGCCGCCCCGGATGCGTGTGACCCGCCGTCGCTCGGTGACCCGTCCCATCCCCGCCGCCTTCGATTCTTCCGGTGTTCCTGCCCCTGACCGTGTCATTCTGCGCCACCCCCGCCCGGGCCGCCGGATCCGGTGCGCCGCCTGACCCCTTGTCACGGTCGGCCAAGCCATCCGGGTGAATCTTGGTGGTTTACGTCACCTGTTACCCATCAGTCGCTGGCAACACTGGGTGGTTCCTGCCGCTGAACGAACCATCGAGGGGGTCCCGGGATGACGGGCACTCGCATCGCCGCGCTCGGGCACTACCAGCCCGCCAAGGTACTGACCAACCACGACCTGGCCGAGCTGGTCGACACGAGCGACGAGTGGATCCTCAGCCGGGTCGGCATCCGCACGCGGCACGTCGCCGGGCCCGAGGAGCCGGTCGACGAGCTCGCCGCGCACGCCGCGGGCAAGGCGCTGGCCGCCGCCGGCCTCGCCCCCGGAGACGTCGACTACGTCATCGTGGCCACCTCCACCGCGATCGACCGCTCGCCCAACACGGCCGCCCGGGTCGCCGCCCGCCTCGGCATGGCCTCGCCCGCCACCCTCGACCTCAACGTGGTCTGCGCCGGTTTCACCCACGCGCTCGCCACCGCCGACCACGCGGTCCGCGCCGGCGCCGCCCGCCGCGCCCTGGTCATCGGCGCCGACAAGATGACCGGCGTCACCGACTGGACCGACCGCACCACCTGCGTCCTCACCGGCGACGGCGCCGGCGCCGTCATCGTGGAGGCGACGGAGACGGACACCGGCGCCATCGGCCCGGTCCTGTGGGGCTCGGTCCCCGAGATGGGCAACGCGGTCCGCATCGAGGGCACCCCGCCGCGCTTCGCCCAGGAGGGCCAGAGCGTCTACCGCTGGGCCACGCAGAAGCTCCCGGCCCTCGCCCGCGAGGTCTGCACCCGCTCCGGGATCGTCCCGGATGACCTCGCCGGCGTCGTCCTCCACCAGGCGAACCTCCGGATCATCGAACCCCTCGCCGCGAAGATCGGCGCCGTCAACGCGGTCGTCGCCCGGGACGTCGTCGACTCCGGCAACACCTCCGCCGCCTCCGTGCCGCTCGCCCTCGCCAAGCTCGTCGAGCGCGGCGAGCTGCCGTCCGGTGCCCCCGTCCTCCTCTTCGGCTTCGGCGGCAACCTCTCCTACGCCGGCCAGGTCGTCCGGCTGCCCTGAACGACCCCGTTCGGCGGAGTGCGAGGGGGAGCCCGGTGGCGGCGCCCCCGGGGCGCGCCTAGCTTCGATCGCGGTGGGGGTGCCCGAGCCCGCGCCGCGAACCGGAGGACCGCATGCGCGCGATACGTACCGTTCCCGCCGCCCTGACCGCCGCCGCGGCCCTGGCGCTGTCCGCCGCCCCCGCGGCCTCCGCGGACGACGGAACCGACACCGGCCCGGGCGCCGGAGCCGACATCGGACCGGGCGCCGGCAGCGGAGCGGGCATCACCTCCTTCGGCTTCTCCGTCACGCCCCGCACCGTCGCCCCCGGCGGCACCGTCACCCTGACCGCGGACGGCTGCGAGGTGCCCTCCGTGACGGTCACGTCCGGCGTCTTCGACACGGTGACCCTCACCGAGGGCCGCCCCGGCCGGGCGACCGTCGACCTCGACGCCGAGGCCGGCGCCGCGTACGAGATCGCCTTCGACTGCAAGGGCGAGCGCGGCACCACCACCCTGACCGTCGCCCGCGCCTCCGGCCCGCCGCCCGCGCCGGTCACCCCGGCGCACCCGACACCCCCGCACAAGGGCGTGAAGGCCGGCTTCGGCGGCTCCACCGGCTCCGACGCGCTGGGCGCGGCCGAACTGGCCGCCGGCGCCGTCCTCATCGCCGCCGCGGCCGGCTCCGCGCTCGTCCTCGCCCGCCGCCGCCCCTGAGACGGCCCCTCCGTCCCGGTGTGACGAGGTCCGGGACGGAGGGGCGACCAGCACCCATCCGAGGAGAGGAGGCCCGAGGCGGTGGACAGCGCGTACGGCCGGCGCGGCGCCTGGGGCCTCGTCGCGGTCCTCCTCCTCGTCGGCGTCCACCTCGTCCGCGGCGGTACGCAGCAGCTCACCGCCCCCGGCCCGCCCCGCCCCCTCGCGGCCGACGCCCCGGCCCCCGCCGCACCCCCGCCGCCGCCCCGCGCCGGCCTCCCCGCCTCGGCCCCGCTCGCCGTCACGATCCCCGCGATCGGCATCGACGCCCCCCTCACCCGGATCGGCCTGGACGCGGACGGCTGGCTGGAGGCCCCGCCGCCGGAACACCCCGGCCGCGCCGGCTGGTACGCGGGCTCGGTCACCCCCGGCGAACCCGGGACCGCCGTCGTCACCGGCCACGTCGACACCCCCGCCGGCCCCGCCGTCTTCCACGCCCTGGGCGCCCTCACCCGGGGCCGCACCGTGGAGGTCCACCGCGCCGACGGCCGCACGGCCGTCTTCACCGTCCACGCCGTGGAACTCCTCCCGAAGGACGACTTCCCGGCCGACCGCGTCTACGCCTCCACCCGCGCCCCCGAACTCCGCCTGATCACCTGCGGAGGCCCCTACACCCGCGCCACCGGCTACACCGGAAACGTCGTCGTCTCCGCCCGCCTCACCGGCCTCCGCGCCTGACCTGACGTATTCCGGACACGGGCTGGCCTGGACCAACCCCTCGGAGCCATCGTTGTCCCCGGAGCGGGCGTCGGGGGGCGCCCGGCTCCCGGCCGCCACGGCGGCATCCTCCAGGGGATGGGCGGTCCCCGTGCGTCCGGTCACGACCCGGGGTCCACCGGCGCACGGGACCTCCCCCTCCGGCCACCCCGCGACTGACCACGGAAAACGCCGGTGAAAGCCCCCGCGAACCCCTGGTAGAGTTATCCATGTCGCCGCGGGGAACACCCCCGAGGACGACACACACCCTGTCCGGGTGGCGGAATGGCAGACGCGCTAGCTTGAGGTGCTAGTGCCCTTTATCGGGCGTGGGGGTTCAAGTCCCCCCTCGGACACCACACGGAAGCGCCGGTCGATCTCATCGACCGGCGCTTTCCGCATGCCGCGCCTACCCTGAGGAAAACCCCTCGGGGACGGCGGAGGCGTGCCATGAGCGACGCGAACGGTTCCGGACGGCCCTCCCGAGGGCCCGCCGCCCGGCCCGCTGAGCGGACCGGCCCCCACGCCGCCGCACCGCCGCACCTGGCTGCTCGTCCTGGCCGGGGTGCTGGTCCTCGCCGTCGGCGTCGCCGGCCTCCTCGTCGGCGCGGGCGCGTTCGGGGACGCCGACGGCGGAGGGGGCGGCACGGCCTCGACGCCACCGTCCGCCCGGACCCCGTCCGGGCCGGCCTCGCCGACGGCGTCCCCGGCCCGCGGGTCCAGCACGCCGCCGCCGGAGAGCGCGGGCCTGCTGCCGTTCGGCCGGACCCACCGGTTCGCGGGCGGGGTCGAGGTGACGGTGTCGCCGCCCGAGCGTTTCACCCCCGCCCAGTCGTCGGCCGGGCACAAGGACGGGAACGTCGCCGTGAAGGTCGACGTGACCGTCCGCAACGGCTCGGACGAGCGGATCAAGCTCGTGACGGTGGTCGTGCGGGGCCGGGACGGCGACGGCCGGGAGACCGCCCAGGTCTTCGACCCGGAGCAGGTGGTCATGCCCCTGGAAGGAGACCTCCTCCCGGGACGCAGGACCGTCGCCGCGTACGGCTTCGACCTCCCGCCCGGCGCGGGGAACACGCTGGAGATGGGCGTGAGCGTCGGCTTCGACGGTGACGCCGTCCACTGGACCGGCGAGCTCGCCTGAGACCCCGCCGTCACTCCTTCCGCGCCACCACCAGCCGGCAGTTCGGGCTGCCGTCCGGGCGGGTGCCGAAGGCGGTCAGGGGCTGGTGGGTGACGCGGAAGCCGGTCTCCTCCAGGCGGGCGCGGACGTCCGCGAGGCGGAAGGTGCGGTAGTACATGACGAACGGCGGGCGCCACACCGCGTTGCGGACCCGCATCGCCGCGTCGAAGGCCCAGAGGGCCCAGTAGGCGCGGGAGCCGACCGGGGGCGGGGCCGGGAGGGGGAAGGCGAGGGTGCCGCCGGGGCGGAGGGCGGCGTGGACGCCGGCGAAGAGGGTGCGCTGCTCGTCCGGGAGGAAGTGACCGAAGGCGCCGAAGCTGACCGCCAGGTCGAAGGCGGCGGTGAAGGGGAGGGCCCGGGCGTCGGCGCGCACCAGGGTGGCGGTGGGGTGCCGGCGGCGCGCCTCGGCCAGCATGTTCGTACTGAAGTCGACGCCCGTGACCCGGCCCGCGCAGACCGCGCGGAGGGCCGGGAGGCCGGCGCCGGTGCCGCAGCAGACGTCCAGGCCCGTGTCGAAGGGGCCGAGCTCCTCCAGGGCGCGGGCCACCGCCGTGAGGATCCGGTCCGGGGTGCGGAAGGGCGTCGCCTCGAACTTCGGCGCCAGGAGGTCGTAGCCGTGCTCGACGGAGGAGAGGGCCTGGACGGTCAGTTCGCGGAGGGTCGGGCCCTGCGGGGTGAACATGGTGCCGACTCTATGCGGCGGAGGGCCCGGGGCGTCACAGGGCGGTGCGCACCTGGGGTGCCGGCCAGGCCGGGGCGATGCCGGTGAGCTGGCAGGTCAGCAGGTAGAGGGGGATCGGCGGGGTGTAGGGCGAGGTGCCGTCCGGGTGGTGGATGAGGCGCGGCCCGCGGTCGGGGATCTCGGCGCCCCGGGCGTAGCAGGCGGGCAGCGGCCAGACGAGGTCGAGGTCGGAGCCGGCCGGGACCAGCCACCACCACCAGTCGGTGTCGGCGTACACGCAGCCCTTGGCGGGGAGCCGGGAGAGGATCTTGAAGCCGAAGCGGGCGGGGACGCCGACGGCGTCGCAGCCGAGGCCGGTGGTCAGACCGGTGGGCACGGCGAGGCGGGTGGCGGGGACGGCGGGGCGGAGGCCGGGGCCGTTCTCGGGGGAGCGGCGGGCGCGGGGGGCGAGGAGGCCGGCCATCGACTTCAGCATGGCTCCCCCAGGGAGTGCGGGAGTTCCGCCCAGACGATCTGCGCCGTGCCGTGGCCGGTGCGCTCGGCGCCCCAGGCCTCGCAGAGCGCGTCGACGATGAGGAGTCCGCGGCCGCGTTCGTCCGCGCCGCAGTCGCGTATCCGGGGGCCGGCGGGGCCGCCCTCGTCGCGGACGGCGATGCGGAGGCTGTCGGCGCCCTGGCGGAGTTCGCAGACGATCCGGCTGCTGGCGGTGTGCAGCACCGCGTTGGTGACCAGCTCGGAGACGACCAGGGCGGCCGTGTCGCGTATCTCGGGGCCGCGGCCCCAGAGCAGCAGCCGCTCCTCGGTGAGGTGGCGGGCGCGGCTCACGGACTCGGTGCGGGCGGGCAGCTCGAAGGCGAAGCGGTGGGCGGGATCGTGGCGGGCCTTGGGGCGCTGGGCCATGACTCTGGGGCTCATGAGACCTGAGGGCTGCGCGTTACCAGAAGCCACGACCGGTTCCTCACAACAGTGGGCAGGGCTGCCGTACGTCGCTGTCGCCGGGGCCCGGGGGCACCGGCGACAGTCCGTACTGGTTCACCGGAACACTGTCCTCCTGACTCGGACACTTGGCAAGTGGCACTCTGAAAAATGCAGAGTGCCTTGTTCTCTCTGGCCTGGCTTCGTGGCACACTCGTCGAAACAGCGCGTCGGGGAGGTCTGAGAGTGAGCGAGCCGCGGTCCGCCCCCACGGTGGGACAGGTCGTCCTCGGTCGGCGTCTGCAGGACCTGCACGAGCGCGCGGGCCTCAAGCGGGAGGAGGCCGCCAAGGTCCTCCACGTCGCCCCGGCCACCATCCGCCGCATGGAGACCGCGGAGGTCGCGCTGAAGATCCCGTACGTCCAGCTGCTGCTGGCCGCGTACGGCATCGAAGGACCCGAGGCGGAGGCCTTCGTCGCCCTCGCCGAGGAGGCCAACCTTCCCGGCTGGTGGCAGCGGTTCCACGACGTGCTGCCCGGCTGGTTCTCCATGTACGTCAGCCTGGAGGGGGCCGCGAGCCTCATCCGCGCCTATGAACCCCAGTTCGTCCCCGGTCTGCTCCAGACCGAGGAGTACGCCCGCGCCATTCTGCGCAGCGGAGCGGTCGGCGGCGGCGGTGACGCCGCGCGCGAGGAGGACATCGATCGGCATGTAGCCCTGCGGATGGAGCGTCAGTCCCTGCTGACCAGGGAGGACGCCCCGAAGTTCTGGGTGATCATGGACGAGACGGTGTTCCGCCGGCCGGTCGGCGACGGGCCCGAGGTGATGCGCGACCAGCTCGACCGGCTGCTCGAAGTGTCCGAGCTGCCGAACGTCACCCTGCAGATCGCGGAGTTCGCGTCCGGCCACCACCCCGGCACGTACGGTCCCTTCGTCCTCTTCCGCTTCGCCATGCCCGAACTCCCGGACATGGTCTACAGCGAGTACCTGACCGGCGCGGTCTACCTCGACGCGCGCCCCGAGGTGGCGTCCCACCTGGAGGTCATGGACCGTATGGCGGCGCAGGCCGCGACTGCACAACGCACGAAGGAGATCCTCCGGGATCTCCGCAAGGAGCTGTGAATGGATCGCATATACAACGGCATGCCCGCCGCGGAGCTCGGTGCCGAGGGATGGCACAAGCCCTGGAGCGGCGGGAACGGGGGCAACTGCGTGGAGGCCATGAAGCTGGCCGACGGCAGGGTCGCCGTGCGACAGTCCGCAGACCCTGAAGGTCCCGCCCTCATCTACACCCACGGAGAGATCGCCGCGTTCATCGCGGGCGCCAAATCCGGCCAGGCTGACTTCCTTCTCACCTGACCCCTTCCGTCACGCCCCTACCGTCACGTAACTCTTGTGGCAGCGCCACCCGTTCGTCCCTACGAGGAGAGCCGACGATGACCCAGGACCCCGCATCCCGCGAGATTCGGATCGACACCAGCAAGCCGCACCCCGCGCGGATGTACGACTGGTTCCTGGGCGGCAAGGACAACTATCCCGTCGACGAGGAGATGGCCCGCCAGCTCCTCACCGTCGACGCCCGCGGCCGGGACATGGCCCGGGTCAACCGCGCCTTCATGCACCGCGCCATCCGCTGGCTCAGCGCCCACGGCGTGCGCCAGTACCTGGACGTCGGCACCGGCATCCCGACCGAGCCCAACCTGCACCAGATCGCGCAGGGGGCCGCGCCGGAGTCCCGGGTCGTCTACTGCGACAACGACCCGATCGTGCTCGCCCACGCGGCCGCCCTGCTGCGCTCGACCCCCGAGGGGGCCACCGAGTACATCCAGGCGGACGCCCGCGACCCCGAGATGATCCTCGAAAGGGCCGGAAAGGTCCTTGACTTCGACAAGCCGATCGCGCTGTCGATGCTGGCCCTGCTCCACTTCCTGGGGGACGAGGACGGCGCCCAGGACATCGTCGCCAAGCTCGTCGACCAGCTCGCCCCCGGCTCCTACCTGGTCCTCTCGCACGTCACCGGGGACTTCGACCCCGAGGGCGCGGCGAAGGCCGTCGGCATGTACAAGGCCCGCGGCCTGACCTTGCGCCCCCGCTCCCGCGACGAGCTCGCCGCCTTCTTCGACGGCCTGGAGTTCGTCGAGCCCGGGGTGTCGCTCACCGCCGAGTGGCACCCCGAGCTGGGCGAGCCGGTGCCGGTCCAGGGCGACGACCCGATCCCCGGCTGGGCCGCGGTGGCCCGCAAGCCCTGACCCGTACGTCCGCGCGAGGCCCGGGGAGGACCCCCCCGGGCCTCGCGCGTTCACGCCCGCAGGTACGCGAGCCCCGGGTGCGCCGCCGTGTAGCCGTCGAGCAGGCGCCGGGCCACGCCCACCGAGTCCACCAGCGGGTGCAGCGCGAAGGCCTTCACGGCGCTCGCCCGCGAGCCGCTCTCCGCCGCCGCGAGCACCTCCCGCTCCACCGCCTTCACCGCCGTCACCAGGCCCATGGCGTGGTACGGGAGCGGGTCCACCGCCACCGGACGGGCGCCGTTCGCGTCCACCAGGCACGGCACCTCGACCACCGCGTCCGCGTCGAGCCCGGGCAGCGCCGTGCCGTTGCGCACGTTCAGGATCAGGGTGGCCCGCTCGCCGCGCGCGATCGCCCGCATCAGCGCCAGCGCCACCCTCTCGTAGCCGCCCGGCTCCAGGTCCTCCGCCGCCCGGTCGCCGGCCCCGGCCGCCTCCCGGTTGTGCGCCATGTACGTGGCCTCCCGGTCGGCCAGCGTGCGGTGCCAGGCGTCCAGGGCCCGCACCTCCGGCCGGCAGGCCTCCGCGTAGAACCCGGCCTGCTGGTCCAGGAGGTACGCGCCCCGGGTCTTCTCCGCGTCCCGGTAGGACGCGACCGCCTCCCGGTTGAAGTAGTAGTAGTGCAGGTACTCGTTGGGCACCGCGCCGAGCGAGCGCAGCCACTCGGTGCCGAAGAGCCGCCCCTCCTCGAAGGAGCCGAGCAGCGCGTCGTCCGCGAGGAGCCGGGGCAGCTCGTCCCGCCCGTCGACCCGCAGCCCGCGCAGCCAGCCCAGGTGGTTGAGGCCCGCGTAGTCGATCCCCACCCGGTCCGGGTCCGCGCCGAGGACCCGCGCCACCCGGCGGCCGAGCCCCACGGGGGAGTCGCAGATGCCGACGACCCGGTCGCCCAGGACCCGGGACATCGCCTCCGTCACCGTTCCCGCCGGGTTGGTGAAGTTGATGACCCAGGCGTCCGGGGCGAGCGCGGCGATCCGCCGGGCGACGGCGACCGCGACCGGCACCGTCCGCAGGCCGTACGCGATCCCGCCCGCGCCCACCGTCTCCTGCCCGAGCACCCCCTCGGCCAGCGCCACCCGCTCGTCGGCGGCCCGGCCCTCCAGACCGCCGACCCGGATCGCGGAGAAGACGAAGTCCGCCCCGCGCAGCGCCTCGTCGAGGTCGGTGGTGGCCGTGACGACGGGCGCGTCCGGCACCCCCTCGGCCTGCTCGGCGAGCACCCGCGCGATGGCCCTCAGCCGGTCCCCGGCGGGATCGTGCAGGGTGACGCGGGTGATCCGCCCCTCGGCGTGGTCGCCGAGCAGCGCGCCGTACACCAGCGGCACCCGGAAACCGCCGCCGCCGAGAATCGTCAGTCGCATGGGCCGTACGCTACTCGGCCGGGCCCGCGGGACCGCCCGGCTCCTGGGGGAGAATGACCGCATGTCCCGACGCAAGACCGGCCCCCGCCGCACGCCCGCGCCCGCCCCGGCCGTCACCGCCGACACGCCCTGCCCCTGCGGCCTCGACGCCGCGTACGGAGCCTGCTGCGGACGCTTCCACGCCGGTACGGGAGCCACCGCCCCCACCGCCGAACTGCTGATGCGCTCCCGCTACAGCGCCTTCGTCGTCGGCGACGCGGCCTATCTGCTGCGCACCTGGGCCCCGGAGACCCGCCCCGGCACCCTCGACCTCGACCCCGGCACGCGGTGGACGGGCCTGGAGATCCTCGGCACCACCGACGGCACCGCCTTCCACCAGCGCGGCACCGTCACCTTCACCGCCCGGTACGCGCACGGCGGCGAGTCCGGCGCCCTCACCGAGCACAGCCGCTTCACCCGCCACGACGGCGCCTGGGTCTACGTCGACGGCGACTTCCCGGAGCACTGACCGGCCGGACGGCCGGTGCCGGCGGACGGGGACCCCGCCGCCGACGTCCCTCGCGCGGCGGTCCCTTCGGTCCCCGGGCGGGTCACGACCGGGCCGCGACCGCCGTCCGGCCGTCCGCGCGGCCGGCGGGGACGCCGGTGGAGAGGTCCTCCGCGACGGCCTTCTTCGCGATGGCGTCGACGGCGGCGCGGAGCTCGGGCCCGCTGGGCCGGCCGCGCTCCTGTTCCAGGCGGGCGGAGAGCCAGTCGCCCCAGGCGCGGGTGATGACCTCGGCCTCGCGGGCGCCGGCCGGCGTGTGCGAGAGGAGGTTGCCGTCCCGGGTGAGGAAGCCCTCGTCGACCATCCGGTCGAAGGCGGGGAGGAGGACCTCCGGCGGCAGGCGGCGGCTCGCCGCGATCAGGCCGAGGCTCGCGTGCCCCACGGTCCGGGTGTGCAGCTCCACCTGCATCACCGCCCAGGCGCCGGCCGTGTCCAGCCGGGTGTCGGAGCCGGCGACGATCCGGCGGGCGGTGTCCATGTCCATCCGGCGCAGCAGCCGTCCCACGGAGAGTTCCAGGAGCTTCGCCGAGTCGCCGCCGACCGTGGGTGAGGCGAAGCCCTCGCCCATGTCGGGGGCGGTCTCCCGGACCGAGTCGCGCAGCGTGACCTGCTGGAGGAAGAGGGCGACGACGAAGCCGACGACGGCCACCGGCACGGTCCACAGGAAGACCGTGTGCAGGGTGTCGGCATAGGCCTGGACGATCGGCGCGGCGACCCCGTCCGGCAGTCCGTGCAGCCCCTGCGGGCTCTGCGCGGCCCCCGGCACCGACGCCGGGTCGAGCCCCGCCGGCCCGGCGAGCGCGGACGCCTCGGCGACCCCGTCGGTGAGGCGGGGCCTGAGGGCGTTGGCGTAGATCGTGCCGAAGACGGCGGTGCCGAAGGAGCTGCCCAGGGTGCGGAAGAAGGTGACGCCGGAGGTGGCGGTGCCGAGGTCGGCGTAGTCGACGGTGTTCTGCACGGCGATCGTCAGGACCTGCATGCACAGGCCGATGCCGACGCCGAGCACGAACATGTACAGCGACTCCAGCCAGGTGCCGGTGTTCCGGTCCATCAGCGAGAGCAGGTAGAGCCCGACGCCCATCACCGCGCAGCCGATGATCGGGAAGATCCGGTAGTGCCCGGTCTTGCTGACCACGTTGCCGCTGTAGATCGAGGCGATCAGCAGGCCGACGACCATCGGCAGGGTCCGGATGCCGGAGACGGTCGCCGAATCCCCGTCCACGTACTGGAGGTAGGTCGGCAGGAAGGTCATGGCGCCGAGCATCGCGAAGCCGACGACGAAGCTCAGCACCGAGCAGACGGTGAAGACCGGGTTGCGGAACAGCCGCATGGGCAGCATGGGTTCGGCGGCCCGCAGCTCCACCAGACAGAACAGGACGAGGGCGATCAGGCCGCCGGCGAAGAGGCCGATGATGACGCCGGAGCCCCACGCGTACTCGTTGCCGCCCCAGCTGGTCGCCAGGATCAGGGCGCTGGAGCCGATCGCGACCAGCGCGATGCCCAGGTAGTCGATGACGGGCCGGCTCGCCGAGCGCACGGAGGGAATGGTCCGGGCGGCGGCGATGACGACGAGGATCGCGATCGGGACGTTGACGTAGAAGGCCCAGCGCCAGCTGGCGTGGTCGGTGAACAGGCCGCCGAGCAGCGGCCCGATGACCGTGGAGACGCCGAACACGGCGCCGATCGCGCCCTGGTACTTGCCGCGTTCGCGCAGCGGGATCACATCGGCGATCAGCGCCATCGAGGTGACCATGAGACCGCCGGCGCCGATGCCCTGGAGGCCGCGCCAGACGATCAGCAGCGTCATGTTGGTGGCGAGGCCGCAGAGGAAGGAGCCGGTGATGAAGACGACCGCGGAGATCTGGAAGATCAGCTTGCGGCCGAAGAGGTCGCCGAACTTGCCGACCAGGACCGTCGCCACGGTCTCCGCGAGGAGGTAGGAGGTGACGACCCACGACATGTGGGCGGCGCCCCCGAGGTCCGAGACGATCGTGGGCAGGGCGGTGCCCACGATGGTCTGGTCGAGTGCCGCGAGGAGCACGCCGAGCATGATCGTGCCGAAGACGATGTTGCGGCGGCGGCCGTCGAGCACGGGCGGTGCGGGCGCGGCCGGGGCGGCGGGTGCTGCGTCGCTGGTCGTGGTCACGTTCGCAGCGTCACACCGTGCCGCCTCCGCTGCTCGTGGGACGCACCCGGACGGGCGACACCCCCGGGCGGGTCCTCAGGGCCGTACCGGCAGCGTGGGGTGGTGCTTGGCCAGGATCTTGTTGGCCCGGGCGAGCGCGGCGAGGGCGTGCTCGCGGTCGGCCAGGTCCTCGGCGCAGAGCGGGCCCCGGAAGCGGTAGACCTCGCGCGCCGCGCAGTCCGCCTCGATCTCCGCCTGGAGGACGTGCGCGGGCAGACAGGCGCCGATGAGGGCGGCCACGCGGTCGGGGATCGGGACGGGGACCAGGGGGGAGGGCGAGGCGATCACGGATCAGTCCTAGCGGTTCGTGGGGGCGGACGGGAAGGGCTCTCACCTCCATACGTACCGGATGGCGGGAGCGGTTCCGGTACGGCCCCGGTGCCGGAGTGCGCCGGGGGCGCCCGCCCCGCACGGGGTGCGCGGGCGCACCCGCCCCGGACCGGGTGACCCCGGTGATCTTCCGTCGCGGCGTTCCCGCAGGTACGGGGCGCGTCGCCGCAGGCGCAGGGCGCAGGGACCCTGCGTATCGCGCGTGCGGAGGGACGGCGCCGGGCCCGTCGGCGGGACGCGCAAGACCCATGACGGCACTAACGGTGTGAAGGAAATCACGTGGCGCATGGACGCCAGGAGCGGGAAGATCGTCGGCTCGTTCAGTCGGTTCGTTCCGTCGGCCGGCCCCGTCGGTCCGTCCCGCCGGCCCGTCTCCCGGAGCGTCAGCCCAGGACGTCCGACAGGTCGTACGAGACCGGCTCGTCGAGCTGCGCGTAGCCGCAGGACCCGGGGGTGCGGTCCGGGCGCCAGCGCTTGAACTGCGCGGTGTGCCGGAAGCGGTCGCCCTCCATGTGGTCGTAGCCCACCTCGCAGACCCGCTCCGGCCGCAGGGCCACCCACGACGGGTCCTTCCTGCCGGACCAGCGGCTCGGCGCGCCCGGCAGTCTGGCCTCCTCGTGCGCGGCCTCCTCGGCCCAGGCCGCCCACGGGTGGCCGTCGGGCGGGTCCATCCGCAGCGGCTCCAGCTCCTCGGCCAGCTCGGCCCGCCGCTTGGCGGTGAAGGCGGCGCAGACGCCGACGTGCTGGAGGGCGCCCCGGCTGTCGTACAGGCCGAGGAGGAGCGAGCCGACGACGGGGCCGCTCTTGTGGAAGCGGTAGCCGGCCACGACGACGTCGGCGGTCCGCTCGTGCTTGATCTTGTACATCAGCCGGGCGTCGGGCCGGTAGGGCAGATCGAGCGGCTTGGCGACGACCCCGTCGAGGCCGGCCCCCTCGTACCGCTCGAACCAGCGCGCGGCGAGCTCCGGGTCCCGGGTGGCGGGGGCGAGGTGGAGCGGGGCGGTGGCGCCGGCGAGCACCCGCTCCAGGGCCGCGCGGCGTTCGGCGAGCGGGGTGTCGAGGAGGGCGTCGTCGCCGAGGGCGAGCAGGTCGAAGGCGACGAAGCGGGCCGGGGTGGTCGCGGCGAGCGTCCGGACCCGGGAGCCGGCCGGGTGGATCCGCTCGGCGAGCCGGTCGAAGTCGAGCCGCCCGCCGTGTTCGACGACGATCTCGCCGTCCACCACGCACCGCTCGGGCAGCCGCTCCGGCAGGGCCTCGACGAGTTCGGGGAAGTAGCGGGTGAGGGGCTTGCCGGTGCGGCTGCCGATGACGAGCTCGGGGCCGTCGCGGTGGACGATCGCCCGGAAGCCGTCCCACTTGGCCTCGTACTGCATCCCGGACGGGATCTTCTTCACGACCTTGGCGAGCATCGGCTTCACGGGCGGCATCACCGGCAGATCCATGGATCGAATTGTCCGGCATGCGCCATATATGGGCGAGCCCTAGGGTGGCGCTCATGGCAGGCGGGACGGCAGCGGTGGAAGTGGAGGCGGGCGGGCGCACCGTCCGCGTCTCCCACCCGGACAAGGTCTACTTCCCGGAGCCCGGCTACACCAAGCTGGACCTGGTGAACTACTACCTCGCGGTCGGCGAGGGCATCACGCGCGCCCTGCGGGACCGGCCCACCACCCTGGAGCGCTACCCGGACGGGGTGACGGGGGAGTCCTTCTTCCAGAAGCGGGCCCCGAAGCACCTGCCCGACTGGATCCCCACCGCGCGCATCACCTTCCCCGGCGGCCGCTCGGCCGACGAGCTGTGCCCCACCGAACCGGCCGCCGTGCTGTGGGCCGCCAACCTCGGGGCCGTCACCTTCCACCCCTGGCCGGTGCGACGCGGCGACACCGACCGCCCCGACGAGCTGCGCCTCGACCTCGACCCGCAGCCGGGCACCGACTACGCGGACGCCGTCCGCGCCGCCCACGAACTGCGCGCCGTCCTCGGCGAGCACGGGCTGCGCGGCTGGCCCAAGACCTCGGGCGGACGCGGGCTGCACGTCTTCGTCCCCATCCGCCCCGACTGGACCTTCGTCCAGGTGCGCCGTGCCGCCATCGCCGTCGGGCGGGAGCTGGAGCGGCGGATGCCGGACCGGGTGACCGTGGAGTGGTGGAAGGAGGAGCGCGGCGAGCGGATCTTCGTCGACTACAACCAGGCGGCCCGCGACCGCACGATCGCCTCCGCCTACTCGGTTCGCCCGAAGCCGCACGCGCCCGTCTCCGCCCCGCTGCGCTGGGAGGAGATCGACGACGCGGTGCCGGAGGACTTCGACATCCGCACCATGCCGGCCCGGTACGCCGAACGGGGCGACGTCCACGCCGACATGGACGACGAGCGCTTCGACCTGGAGCCGCTGCTCGAACTGGCCCGGCGCGACGAGGCCGAGCACGGCCTGGGGGACCTGCCCTATCCGCCGGAGCACCCGAAGATGCCCGGGGAGCCGAAGCGGGTCCGGCCGAGCCGGGCGAGGAAGCCGGACGGGAACGGTTCCGACGCGCCCGACGCGCCGCATTGATCGGACGTTGACGGTGTGTTTAGCGGCCCCCGTCAGGGTGGAGCCATGCAGACCGAGACCGCAGTCCTGACCTTCCCGGCCCCCCGCCCCGCCG
This sequence comes from Streptomyces roseolus, assembly GCF_014649855.1. Classification (GTDB taxonomy): domain Bacteria; phylum Actinomycetota; class Actinomycetes; order Streptomycetales; family Streptomycetaceae; genus Streptomyces; species Streptomyces roseolus. The sequence goes on from NZ_BMTV01000005.1 coordinate 232,997, forward strand.
CCGACCTCGCCTGGCGCGAGGACGCGCTGTGTGCCCAGGCCGGGCCCGAGTTCTTCTTCCCCGCCCCGGGCTCCTCGACCCGAGAGGCCAAGCAGCTCTGCGGAGCCTGCGAGGGACGCGTGGCCTGCCTGGAGTACGCGCTCGCGCACGACGAGCGCTTCGGCGTGTGGGGCGGGCTCTCCGAGAAGGAGCGGCTCAGGCTGCGGCGCACGCGGCGCTCCTGAACCGCTCCCGGGCTCGGCCCGCGGCGCACCCGGCGCTGCGGTGGGGCTCAGCCCGCGGCGCGGGCGGCCATCCGGGCCTTGCGGGCGGCGAGCTTCTCGTCGAACTTCGCGGCCTCCGCGTCGAGCCCGTTCATGTAGAGGCCCAGCTCCTCCTGGGCGCGCAGCCCCTCGGGGCCCAGGCCGTCGATGTCCAGCACCTTCAGGTGGCGGAGCACCGGCTCCAGGACGTCGTCGTGGTGGATGCGCATGTTGTAGATCTCGCCGATCGCCATCTGCGCGGCGGCCCGCTCGAAGCCCGGGATGCCGTGACCGGGCATCCGGAAGCCGACCACCACGTCCCGCACCGCCTGCATGGCGAGGTCGGGGGCGATCTCCAGCGCGGCCTTCAGGAGGTTGCGGTAGAAGATCATGTGGAGGTTCTCGTCCAGCGCGATGCGGGCGAGCATCCGGTCGCAGACGGGGTCGCCGGACTGGTGGCCGGTGTTGCGGTGCGAGATGCGGGTGGCGAGCTCCTGGAAGGACACGTACGCGACCGAGTGCAGCATCGAGTGGCGGTTGTCCGACTCGAAGCCCTCGCTCATGTGCGCCATCCGGAACTGCTCCAGCTTGTCCGGGTCCACGGCGCGGGAGGCGAGCAGGTAGTCGCGCATGACGATGCCGTGCCGGCCCTCCTCCGCGGTCCAGCGGTGCACCCAGGTGCCCCAGGCGCCGTCGCGGCCGAAGAGGCTGGCGATCTCGTGGTGGTAGCTGGGGAGGTTGTCCTCGGTCAGGAGGTTGACCACGAGGGCGGTCTTCCCTATGTCGGTGACCTTCGACTGGGACGGGTCCCAGGCCTCTCCGTCCTCGAAGAAGCCGGGGAAGTTCCGGCCGTCCGACCACGGCACGTACTCGTGCGGCATCCAGTCCTTGGCGACCTTGAGGTGCCGGTCGAGCTCCTTCTCCACGACCTCTTCCAGCGCGTACAGCAAGCGGGCGTCGGTCCACCCTGCCGAGCTGCCGAGGGAGGGAGAGGTGAGCGTCACGGGGACTCCTGGGGGACGGAGAAGGGCAAACAGAACTACCTACGGACTCGTAGGTTACGAGACCGTAGGTTAAGGCTCCGTAAGGCGGCGTCCAAGCCCCGATCGAACGTTGTCCGGTTACGTTCCGTTATGTACGCAGCTCGGGCCGGGAAAAGAGACGCAGGTCACCTCGGTGGTGGTCACCCGAGAACAACTGATCGGCTACTCAGAGCAGATGATCGGCGGCGCCGGACTTCACGGCGGAGATCAGTGCGCGCAGCGCCTCCACCGAGTCGCTGACGTACTCGCCGGGGGCGAGGGTCGAGCCGATGTAGGCGCGGCCGGCGTCGTCGAGGCCGAAGCGGAAGCAGTTGGCCCCCTCGCTGCAGAAGGCGTCGCCCCAGGCGATCCGGGCGGCGGCGGGGGAGGAGGGGGTGCTGGTGACGTCCATGGGTGGGGGTCCTTCACAGGTCCTGGGCTGTCGAGCGGATGAACGCGCGGGAGTCGGCGGTGGACAGGGCGAGTCCGCGCAGCCGTTCCAGCAGCCCCTGGTACCGGCGCAGCTTCATGTCGGCATCGAGCAGGAGCGAGCCGTGCGAGGAGTCGAGCTGCACGGTGTCGAGCTGCGGCACCGGCGCGGACACATAGGTGAACGACTGTCCGGCCCCGGGGAAACCCCCGGCGGCGAAGGGGATCACCCGCACGGTGACGGTCGCCCGCTCGGACTGCTCCAGGATGTGCTCCAGCTGTGCGCGGGCCACCTTCGGGCCGCCGAACTGCATGCGCAGCGCCGCCTCGTGTATCACCGCCTCGTACGGCACCGGCCGGTCCAGGACCTCCTGGCGGCGCAGCCGCAGGGCGAGCCGGGCCTCCAGGTCGGGCTTCGGCAGCGGGGGCACGGCGGTGTCGAAGACCGCCCGGGCGTGCTCCTCGGTCTGCAGCAGGCCCGGGACGTGGGTGGTCACGGCCGTCGCCAACTCGGCCGCGTGGTGCTCCAGTTCGGCGATGTCCAGCAGGGCGGGCGGCAGGAGGCCCCGGTGCTCCTCCCACCAGCCGCGGTCGCGCTCCTGTGCCATGGCGGCGAGCAGGTCGACCAGGCCCGTGTCGGGGCAGCCGTAGTTGAAGGCCAGGGTCCGCACCCGCTCGGGGCTGATGCCGAAGCGGCCGGACTCGACGTTGGGGATGCGGGTGCGGTCGACGCCCAGGAGGGCGGCGGCCTGCTGGGCCGACATCCCCGACTGCTCGCGCAGCTTGCGCAGTTCGGCCCCGAGTCGCTGCTGGCGCGCGGTGGGGCTGGTCCTGGGTGGCACGTCGTTCTCCCTCGTCCTGCGGGGCGGCCCCCTGCCGTCCCCGCTCCCGCGTCGCCGCATCGCCCCCTGGCCGGAAACGGCGCCACTACCCGCAAGTAGTAGCACCGTGCTCCGCATCTGCGCTACGGTCGGTAGCGCAAGTCTCACACGGGGCGACCGCGACCGTGTGCAGAGCACCCCCACGTACAGGAAATGTGAGCGATCCGATGAAGGGCGCCCTGCGTTGCCTTCCGGCCGCCGCCGTCACCGCGGCGGCCAGGCCCATACCCCCCGCCACGGAGAACCTCAGCTACTCGATGCTGCTCCCCGGTGGCGCCTACTGCGCGGGCCTCGCCCGCCAGGCCGTCGACGGCCTCCTCGCCCGCCACGGCCTCGCCGAACTCCGCGACACCGCCCGTCTCGCCGTCTCCGAACTGGTCGGCGCCGCCTACCGGTTCACCCCCGACCGGGAGATGGCGCTGCGCGTCCGCTGGCAGTACGACGCCCTGCGGATCGTCCTCTACGACCAGCATCCGGCCCACCCGCGGCCGGACGAGGCGGAACGCTGCCGCGAACGCCGCAGCCGCAGCATGTGGCTGCTGGCCGCGGCGGTCGGCGAACAGGGCGGTGACTGGGGACTGGCACCCGCCCTCACCGCGGAGGGCGGGACCAAGTCCTGGGCCTTACTGCACCGTTGACCTCACCGCACCGGTGACGTCACCACCCGGGTGACCCCACCGCACCGCTGACAGCAGCGCAGCGTCGACCTCACCGCACCGTCGACGCCGACAGCGCCCGAAGCTCCTCCGCCGACGTCGGCCGCAGGCGGCCGTCGAGGAGCACCCGGCGCGTGATCCCCAGCGACTCCAGGAACGTCAGGTCGTGACTGGCCACGACCAGCGCCCCCTCGTACGCGTGGAGGGCCGCCGTCAGCTTCCGCACCGACGCCAGGTCCAGATTGTTCGTCGGCTCGTCGAGCAGCAGCAGCTGCGGAGCCGGCTCCGCGAGCAGCAGCGCCGCCAGCGTGGCCCTGAACCGCTCGCCGCCCGACAGGGTGCCCACGCGCTGGTCCGCCCGGGCGCCCCGGAACAGGAACCGCGCGAGCCGCGCCCTGATCGCGTTCCCCGACGCCGCGGGCGCGAACCGGGCGACGTTCTCCACGATGCTCAGCCCGTCGTCGAGGACGTCGAGCCGCTGCGGCAGGAAACGGAGCGGCACCAGCCGCTCCACCTCCCCCGACACCGGCTCCAGCTCACCCGCGACCGTCCGCAGCAACGTCGTCTTCCCGGCCCCGTTGCGGCCCACGAGCGCCACCCGCTCCGGCCCCCTCAGTTCGAAACCGCCCTCGACCCGGGCGCCGTACCGCAGCTCCAGCTCCGTCAGCCGCAACACCTCGCGCCCCGGCGGCACCTGGGTGCGCGGCAGCTCGACGCGGATCTCGTCCTCGTCCCGCACCGCCTCCACCGCCACGTCGAGCCGCTCCCGCGCCTCCGCCAGCCGGTCCGCGTGCAGATTGCGGTGCTTGCCCGCCGACACCTGGGCCTGGCCCCGCCGGGTGTGGGCCACCACCTTTGGCACGGCCTTGTTCTCGAAGCTCTTCTGCGCGTACCGCCGGCGGCGCGCCAGCTTCATCTGGGCCTCGGACAGTTCCCGCCGCTGCCGCTGCACGTCCGCCTCGGCGACCCGCACCATCCGTTCCGCCGCCTCCTGTTCGGCGGCGAGCGCCTCCTCGTACGCCGACCAGGGGCCGCCGTACCAGCTCACCCCGCCGTCGTGGAGGTCGGCGATCCGGTCGACCCGCTCCAGGAGCTCCCGGTCGTGGCTCACCACCACCATCACCCCCGACCAGCCCTCCACCGCCTCGTACAGGCGCGAACGGGCGTACAGGTCCAGGTTGTTGGTCGGCTCGTCGAGCAGCAGCACGTCCGGCCGGGCCAGCAGCAGCGCGGCGAGCCGCAGCAGCACGGACTCGCCGCCGGACACCTCGCCGACCGTGCGGTCCAGACCGATCGCGCCGAGCCCGAGCTGGTCGAGGGTGGCGCGGGCCCGCTCCTCCACGTCCCAGTCGTCGCCGATCACGGCGAAGTGCTCCTCGGCGGGATCCCCGGCCTCGACGGCGTGCAGCGCCGCCCGTTTCCGGTCGATCCCGAGGATCGCGTCCACCCGCCGACCGGTGTCCAGGACCAGGTTCTGCGGCAGGTGGCCGATCTCGCCGGACGCCGTGACGGAACCACCGGTGGGGGCGAGCCGCCCGGCGAGCAGTTCGAGCAGGGTGGACTTCCCCGAACCGTTGGTGCCGACCAGTCCGGTGCGGCCGGGGCCGACCGTCATCCTGAGGTCGTCGAAGACCTCGGTGCCGTCGGGCCAGGAGAAGGAGAGCGAGGTGGCGGAGAGAAAGACGGGTCGATGTGACATGAGGGCCTCCGGTGCGTGCCGCGAGCACGGGTGTGGGCGTGGGCGTGGTGCGACGCGTGAGACACCGGGGCGCGGGCAGCGTGGGGAACGGCTCGTCCACCGAGGTCGAGAACGGCGCGCAGGGCACGGGGGCCACGCGCGGCACGGTGTCTCGGGACCTCAGATGAACAACGTTCCTTCTCCGATCGGGAGGCGATGCGACCCGTCGACCGTAGAAGCCGCCCGGAGGAGCGGGCAACCGAATTACCGCGGCGGGCCTACGGCAGCCCGCCCAGGAGCTCGGCCAGGTCCCGGTCCCAGTCCAGGTACTGGTGCTCCCGCCCGGCCGGCACCAGGTGCTCCGAGCGCTCCAGGAAGCGGCGCAGCTCGGAGGTGCGCACGTGGACCATCGCCACGCCCTCCGGGGCGTGGAACTCGACCACCGTGCGGTCGTAGCCGTACGGACGCAGCCGTACGTCGCCGTCGCCCGCGGGCCGGTCGACCCCCTGGGCCAGCAGGTCCCGGGCGAAGGCCCACGACACCTCGACGCCCTCCAGGGTCGCCGGCGGCGGGAAGGCCATGCTGACCGCGTAGGGGTCCTCGCGGTCGTAGCGGAGGGTGGCGGGGACGGTCTCCATCCGGGGAGCGGAAGCGACCAGACGGGCCTGGACGGGCTGCTCGATCACGGCGGACACGGCGGACTCCTCTCGCGCGGGTTGTGATCCTGTGCGTCTCCCCGACACCGGGGCACCTGACACCCATGAAGACGAGCGGAACCGCCGGAACGTGCACCGGTGACCCACGTGAGGTGCGTCACCGAAGGACAGGGGGGACGCGACGGAGGAGCGGCGGCCGCGCCCACGGGCGGCGGGAGAGGCCGAAGACCTCCGGCGGGCCGCGGACGCGGTCGGCCGCGTGCGGACGGCGGCGCGGCTCGAACGTGACGGTGACGCCCTCACCGTCGTACTCCTTCGGCCGCGGCCCGCCGGCGACCGGGGCCCCGGCGTCCGGCTCCGCTGTCCCCCCGGCCATGCGCCCGGCCCGGCCCGGGAACGCCCGCCGCGCCCCGCGCTCCGGCGCGGGCCGTGAGGCCCTCTGGACGGGTCCGGGCCGCCGCCGCTAGCTTCCGGCGCCATGACACCTGTGCGAAAGATGCGAACGGCGCGACGCACGATGACGGCGGGACTGGTGGGGGCGGCACTGGCGCTCGCCCTCGCGGCCCCCGCGCGGGCCGGGGAGACCCCCGCGGCCCCCGCGGCCGCCACCTCCGAGGCCGGCTGGCAGCTCACCCCGACCGGCACCGACGTCCGCTTCCGGGGCCTGGCCGCGGTCGACCGCCGCACCGCCTGGGCCGCCGGCTCGCGGGGCACCGTCCTGCGCACCACCGACGCCGGCCGCGGCTGGCGCGACGTCTCGCCGCCCGGCGGGGAAGGCCTGGAGCTCCGTGACGTCGAGGCCTTCGACGCCCGCCGGGCCGTCGTCCTCGCCATCGGCGAGGGCGAGGCGTCCCGGCTGCTGCGCACCGAGGACGGCGGCGCCACCTGGACCGAGGCCTTCCGCAACACCGACCCGCGCGCCTTCTACGACTGCGTCACCTTCCTCGACCGCCGCCACGGCCTCGCCCTGAGCGACCCCGTCGACGGAAGGTTCCGCATCCTCGCCACCCGCGACGGCGGCCGCAGCTGGGAGGTCCTGCCGGACGCCGGGATGCCCGCCGCCCTCCCCGGCGAGGCGGGCTTCGCCGCGAGCGGGCAGTGCCTCGTCACGGCCCCCGGCGGCGGGAAGGACGTCTGGTTCGCGACCGGCGGCGCCGCCACCGCCCGGATCTTCCACTCCGCGGACCGGGGCCGCACCTGGACCGTCACCGACGGCCCGGTCCCGGCCGGAGGCCCGGCCCGGGGCGTCTTCGCGCTCGCCTTCCGCGACCGCGACCACGGCCTCGCCGTCGGCGGCGACTACCGGCCGGGGCAGCCTTCGCCGCGGGCCGCCGCCGTCACCGCCGACGGCGGACGCACCTGGACCCCGGCCGGCACGCCGCCGCCCGCGTACCGCTCCGGCGTCGCGTGGCTGCCGCACTCCCGCACGGCGGCCCTGGCCGTCGGCCCCACCGGCACCGACCTCACCCGCGACGGCGGCCGGACCTGGCGGACCGTCGACACCGGCTCGTACGACACCGTGGACTGCGCCCCGGACGGCGGCTGCTGGGCCTCCGGCGAGAAGGGTCGCGTCGCCCGGCTCGCCCGCGGCTGAGGGACGGGGGTCAGGCCGGCGGCTGCTCGCGGTAGCCGGCCAGGCCCTCGACCGTCTTCGACGCGTAGAACTCGGTGATCCGGTAGGCGCACACGCCCTCGGAGCTGAAGGGGTCGGCCGCCGCGATCCGCTCGATCGCGGCCCGGTCGACCCCGGCCGCCAGGATCACCCCGCCGTCGCGCGGGTTCTTCCGCCCGGACGCGAGGAACACCCCGGCGGCGTACTGCTCGTCCAGCCAGGTGATGTGCGCGTCCATGAGGGCGTCCGCCCGCTCGACGGGCGCGGTGTAGGTCAATTCCAGTACGAACATGCGGGCAAGGCTACCGGCGGCGCCCGGCCCGGCCGTTCACTCCCCGAGGGCCGCCCGGGCCTTCTCGAAGCGGTGCGCGGACGGCTTCAGCACCTCGTACAGGTGGCCGAAGTACGCGGTGTCCGCCGTGCCGGTGAGCACCGCGTGCAGGAAGGCCGCGCAGCCCGGGCCGTGCCGCTCCCAGAGGGGGCCGCGCCCCTCGTTGTAGAGCACCGGCCAGGTGTCGGGGCGGCTGCCGGGCCGCACCAGCCAGTACAGGAAGGCCCCCGAGCCCTCCTCGAACGCCCACGGGACCACCCGCGCCCCCGGCTCCGCCAGCTCCGCGGGCCGCTCGTCGGCCTCCCACTCCCGCAACGACTCCAGGATCTCGTCCCGTTCGGCGGTCTGCGCCACCAGGTCGTGGTCGGGGCGGCCCGCGTCCGGGGTGAGCAGCCACACCGTCCCGTCGAAGACGCCGGAGCCGTACGTCTCGACCAGCCGCTTGTAGTCCTCGGGGAGCGGCAGCCCGAGGGCGCGTTCGGTCCCCGCCCAGTCCACGGCGGGCGGCGCCCCGGCGGGCGGCGGGCAGAGGCGTACGAGCGCGTCGATCGAGGTCACGGCGGGCACGGTACTCGAGGCCGCCGCCGTAGGGTGGCCCGCATGGGGATCATCGGGGTTCCGGCGGGATGGCCCGCCGACGAGGCGGCGGCGCTGGACGTCCAGCGCGCGCTGCGCGGACGGCTCGTGCTCGACGAGGAAGGGCCGGCCGTGGGGGAGGGGCACGTCACCGGACTCGACGTGGCCTACGACGACGAGCGGGACCTGGTCGCCGCGGCCGCCGTGGTCCTGGACGCCGGAACGCTGGAGGTGGTCGAGGAGGCCACCGCCGTCGGCCGGGTCTCCTTCCCCTACGTGCCGGGGCTGTTGGCCTTCCGGGAGATCCCCGCCGTGCTCGCCGCCCTGGACGCGCTCACCGCCGACCCGGGACTCCTCGTCTGCGACGGGTACGGACTCGCCCACCCGCGACGCTTCGGCCTCGCCGCCCACCTCGGGGTGCTCACCGGACGGGCCTCGATCGGCGTCGCCAAGAACCCCTTCACCTTCTCGTACGAGCGACCGGGATCCGAACGGGGCGACTTCGCCCCGCTGCTCGCCGAAGGGGAGGAAGTCGGAAGGGCGTTGCGCACCCAGCACGGGATCAAGCCCGTCTTCGTCTCCGTCGGCCACCGGATCTCCCTCGACAACGCCTGCGCGCACGCCCTCGCGCTCTCCCCCCGCTACCGGATTCCCGAGACCACCCGCCACGCCGACGCGCTCTGCCGGCGCGCGCTCCAGGAGGCGCGGGCGGCTGAGTAGCGGCTGAGTACCCGTACGGATGTCCGCTGTCAGACCCCCACGGCACAGTGGCCCCATGACAACCCCCGTCACCACGGGCCCCGGCCGTCGCTCCGGCGGCCGCGCGCTGCCCGCCGCCCTCACCGTCGCGGCGCTCTCCGCCCTCGCCTGGACCTGCGCCATCCTGTACGTGCTCGCCGACTGGACCCTCGGATGAACGGGCGGCTGCGCTGCGTCGTGCTCGACTGCCCCGACGCCTTCGCGCTCGCCGGGTTCTACCGGGAGGTGCTCGGCGGCGAGGTCGAGTCACCCGACCCGGCGCTCGCCGTCGGCGCCGGCTCCGCCGTGCTGCGCGACGCGCACGGACCGGTCCTCGCCTTCCAGGACGTCGCCGACCACCAGCCGCCCGTCTGGGGCGCCCCCGAGCAGCAGTTCCTGCTCGACATCCGGGTCCCGGACCTGGCCGCGGCCCACGAGCGGGTGCTCGCCCTCGGAGCCGTCCCCCTCGGTGACGCGGGCGAGGCCGTAGGGGCGCCGCTGTGGCGGGTCTACGCCGATCCGGCCGGGCACCCCTTCCGGCTCATGGGGTGCTGAGGCGGCTCGTCGGCCTCTGTCCGACGGCTCGTGGGCGGGCCCCGAAGGCCGCTTCCCGACGGCGCTTCGAGCGGGCGCGGGGTGGGCAGTATGCCCGGATGGACCTGCACGCCACCTCACGACGACTCGTCTCCTCCGGCTCCCCGCTCGAACCGGAGATCGGCTTCTCCCGCGCGGTACGGCTCGGCCCGTACGTCTCCGTCTCCGGTACGGCCCCGATCGCGCCCGACGGCACCACCACCGCGCCCGGTGACGTCTACGCCCAGACCGTCCGCTGCCTCGACATCGCCGAGGCCGCCCTGCGCGAGGCGGGCGCCGTGCTCGCCGACGTCGTCCGCACCCGCGTCATGCTCACCGACGCCGCCACCTGGCGCGAGGCGGCCCGGGCCCACGGCGAACGCTTCGCCGACGTCCGTCCCGCCTGCACCTTCGTGGAGGTGTCCCGCTTCATCGACCCGGCGTGGCTGGTCGAGATCGAGATCGACGCGGTGGTCGCCGAGACCGGCGCCCCCGACATGATCGGCTGGTGAGGCGCGCCCCGGACGCGCCCCCGGACGCGCCCCCGGACGCGCCCCCGGACGCGCCCCCAGGCGGCCGCGTCCGGGCGCGCGGCACCGGTGTCACTCCGAGTGCGCCACCCGGAAGCGCAGCCCCGCCGCCCGCAGCCGGGAGATCAGGGCGTCGCCCATCGCCACCGCCGTCGTGACCTGGCCCGCCGTCTCGGGCAGCGGGTCCAGGGCGAGGCAGAGGGCGGACTCGGCGAGCATCTTCGCCGTCTCGTCGTAGCCGGGATCGCCGCCCGACACCTCCGTGAAGACCCGCCGTCCGCCGCCCTCGCCGACGAAGCGGACCGTGAACCAGCTGCGGGCGCGCCGCTCGGCCGAGGGGCCGGAGCCCGCCGCGTAACGGCTCATCAGCCACTGCCGCACCGGGGGCACTTGGGCCGTGACGAGGGTCGCGGCGAGCGCCGCCGTGCCGCCGAGGGCCATCGGCAGCGTCTTCACCGAGGCGTAGTGGCGGTAGCGGAAGTCGGGGCCGTACCGTTCGAGCGCGGCGGCCGAGCGGGCCACGACCCGCGGGTCCAGGGTGGGCAGCGGCAGCGCCCAGGTGCCGGTCTCGGTGCTGAACCGGGGTCCGCCCAGCGGCGCGTGGGCCCGCCGCCCCACCAACCGGGGCGCGTGCAGGCGGCGTTCGCGGGCGGCCCGCAGCGTCTGCGGACCGCGCCCGAAGGCGGTCAGGGCGGAGGCGAAGGTGCCGCCGGAGAAGACGGCGCCGGCCCGGACGAAGCCGTCGATCCGCAGCGGCACGCCCTCGGGCAGCCGCTCCACGGTGAAGAGCACGCCGAGGTCGTGCGGGACGGAGTCGAAGCCGCAGGCGTGCACGATCCGGGCGCCGGTCTCCCGGGCGCGCGCGTCGTGGCGGACGTACACGCGGTCGACGAACTCGGGCTCGCCGGTCAGGTCCAGGTAGTCGGTGCCGGCCTCGGCGCAGGCCGCGACCAGGCCCTCGCCGTACCAGACGTACGGGCCGACGGTGGAGGCGACCACCCGGGCCGACCGGGCCAGCGTCCGCAGCGAGGCGGGGTCGCCGGAGTCGGCGGTCAGCAGCGGCAGGCCGGCGAGGTGCGGCCGTCCCGCGGCGAGCCGGTCCCGCAACGCCGCCAGCTTCGCGGGCGAGCGGCCGGCGAGGGCCCAGCGGCAGCCGGCGGGGGCGTGCTCGGCCAGGTACTCCGCGGTGAGCTCGCCCACGAACCCGGTCGCCCCGTAGAGGACCACGTCGTACGGCCGGTCCGCCGCCTCCCGTCCGGACTCCCGCGCCGCGCCCGCCCCCGCGCCCACCCCTGTGTCCATCGAGCCCCACTCCCGTCCCTCGGCGATGTCGTCGGCGGAGGATAGCGGACCCGACCGCCCCGTCGAATTTCCAAGCGCTTGCTCGGCCGGGGGGCTTGTGCCGAGTGGAACACGTTCCTAGCATCTCCGGTGTTACATCATTGGTGTCACACACTCTGGGGGCTCGATGAAGACCAGGCAGACCGAGGGCACCGGCCCGCTCGCCGGTGTCCGGGTCGTGGAGCTCGCCGGCATCGGCCCCGGCCCCTTCGCCGCCATGCTCCTCGCCGACCTCGGCGCCGACGTCGTCCGCGTCGACCGGCCCGGCGGCGCCGGCCTCGGCGTCGACCCCGCCAAGGACCTCACCAACCGCAACAAGCGCTCGGTCCTCGTCGACCTCAAGGCCCCGGACGGCCCGGCGACCGTCCTCGACCTCGTCGAGCGCGCCGACGTCCTGATCGAGGGGTACCGGCCCGGCGTCGCCGAACGCCTCGGCGTCGGCCCCGAGGAGTGCCTCGCCCGCAACCCCCGGCTCGTCTACGGCCGGATGACCGGCTGGGGCCAGGACGGTCCGCTCGCCCCCGCCGCCGGACACGACATCGGCTACATCGCCGTCACCGGCGCCCTCGGCCTCGTCGGCCCCGACCCGGACGGCCCGCCGAGCATCCCGGCCAACCTGCTCGGCGACTACGCGGGCGGCTCGCTCTACCTCGTCGTCGGCGTCCTCGCCGCCCTCCAGCACGCGCGGACGCACGGCGAGGGCCAGGTCGTCGACGCCGCCATCGTGGACGGCACCGCCCACCTCACCACCATGATCCATGCCATGCTCCTGGCCGGCGGCTGGCAGGACCGGCGCGGGGTGAACCTCCTCGACGGCGGCTGCCCCTTCTACGGGGTGTACGCGACCTCCGACGGCGGCCACATGGCGGTCGGCGCCCTGGAGGAACGCTTCTACGACGAGTTCGCCCGCCTGCTCGACCTGCCGGAGGCCCGGGCCCGCCGGCACGACCTCGCCCGCTGGCCCGAGCTGCGGGAGGCGGTCGCCGCCCGCTTCCGGAGCCGTACCCGTGCCGAGTGGACCGAGGTCTTCGAGGGCACCGACGCCTGCGTCGCCCCCGTCCTCTCGCTCCGCGAGGCCCCCGGCCACCCGCACCTCGCGGCCCGCGCCACCTTCGCCGAGCACGGCGGACTCGTCCAGCCCGCGCCCGCGCCCCGCTTCTCCGCCACCCCCGGCACCCTCCGTACCGGCCCCGCCCTGCCCGGCGCCGACACCGCCGAGGTCGCCCGCGACTGGGCCGTCCCCGCCCTGCGCCCCCAGGACGCCCCGCACACCCAGGAGTCGAAGACCGCATGAAGCGCACGCTCTACACCGAGGACCACGAAGCCTTCCGGGCGGTCGTCCGCACCTTCCTGGAGAAGGAGGTGCTGCCCCACTACGAGCAGTGGGAGAAGGACGGCATCGTCTCCCGCGAGGCCTGGCTCGCCGCCGGCCGCCAGGGCCTCCTCGGCCTGGCCGTCGAGGAGGAGTACGGCGGCGGCGGGAACCCCGACTTCCGGTACGCCTCCGTCCTCGCCGAGGAGTTCACCAGGGCGGCCGCCCCCGGCCTCGCCATCGGCCTCCACAACGACATCATCGGCCCCTACCTCACCAAGCTCGCCACCGACGAGCAGAAGCGGCGCTGGCTGCCCGGCTTCTGCTCCGGCGAGATCGTCACCGCCATCGCGATGACCGAGCCCGGCGCCGGCTCCGACCTCCAGGGCATCCGCACCACCGCCGTGGACCACGGCGACCACTGGATCCTCAACGGTTCCAAGACCTTCATCTCCAACGGCATCCTCGCCGACCTGGTGATCGTCGTCGCGAAGACCACCCCCGAGGGCGGCGCGCACGGCCTCTCCCTCCTCGTCGTCGAACGCGGCATGGAGGGCTTCGAGCGCGGCCGGAACCTCGACAAGATCGGCCAGAAGTCCCAGGACACCGCCGAACTCTTCTTCGAGGACGTGCGCGTCCCCAAGGAGAACCTCCTCGGCGAGCTCGACGGCGCCTTCGTCCACCTCATGACCAACCTCGCCCAGGAGCGCCTGGCCATCGCCGTCGCGGGCATCGCGGGCGCCGAGCACCTCCTGGAGCTCACCACCCGGTACGTCAAGGAGCGCGAGGCCTTCGGCCGGCCGCTGGCCAAGCTCCAGCACGTGCGCTTCGAGATCGCGGAGATGGCCACCGAGTGCGCCGTCACCCGCACGTTCGTCGACCGGTGCATCGCCGAGCACGCCGATCCGACCGGCCTCGGCCTCGACCCCGTCAACGCCTCCATGGCCAAGTGGTGGGCGACCGAACTCCAGAAGAGGGTCGCCGACCGCTGCCTGCAACTGCACGGCGGATACGGCTACATGAGCGAATTCCCGGTGGCCCGCGCCTTCACCGACGGCCGCATCCAGACCATCTACGGCGGCACGACGGAGATCATGAAGGAGATCATCGGCCGCTCCCTCCTCGGCTGACCCCCGACCTCCCCGATTGTCGAAAACCCTCACCGCGAAAGGCTTCCCGTGAGCACCGAAGCGTACGTGTACGACGCGATCCGCACCCCGCGCGGACGCGGCAAGGCCAACGGCTCCCTGCACGGCACCAAGCCCATCGACCTCGTCACCGGCCTGATCCGCGAGATCCAGCGCCGCAACCCGAGCCTGGACCCGGCCGCGATCGACGACATCGTCCTCGGCGTCGTCGGCCCGGTCGGCGACCAGGGCTCCGACATCGCCCGCATCGCCGGCATCGCCGCCGGTCTCCCCGACACCGTCGCCGGCGTCCAGGAGAACCGCTTCTGCGCCTCCGGCCTCGAAGCGGTCAACATGGCCGCGATGAAGGTCCGCTCCGGCTGGGAGGACCTGGTCCTCGCCGGTGGCGTCGAGTCGATGTCCCGGGTGCCGATGGCCTCCGACGGCGGCGCCTGGTTCGCCGACCCGATGACCAACCTGGAGACCAACTTCGTCCCGCAGGGCATCGGCGCCGACCTCATCGCCACCATCGAGGGCTTCACCCGGCGCGACGTCGACGAGTACGCCGCCCTCTCCCAGGAGCGCGCCGCCACCGCCTGGAAGGAGGGCCGCTTCGCCCGCTCCGTCGTGCCGGTCGTCGACCGGGCCGGGCTCACCGTCCTCGACCACGACGAGTTCATGCGCCCCGGCACCACCGCCGACTCCCTCGCCAAGCTGAAGCCGTCCTTCAAGGACATCGGCGAGCTCGGCGGCTTCGACGCGGTCGCGCTGCAGAAGTACCACTGGGTCGAGGAGATCGACCACGTCCACCACGCGGGCAACTCCTCCGGCATCGTCGACGGCGCCTCCCTCCTCGCCGTCGGCTCCCGGGAGGTCGGCGAGCGGTACGGGCTCACGCCGCGCGCCCGGATCGTCGCGGCGGCCGTCTCCGGCTCCGAGCCCACCATCATGCTCACCGGCCCCGCCCCGGCCGCCCGCAAGGCGCTCGCCAAGGCCGGCCTCACCATCGACGACATCGACCTCATCGAGATCAACGAGGCCTTCGCCGCGGTCGTCCTGCGCTTCGTCAAGGACATGGGCGTCTCCCTGGACAAGGTCAACGTCAACGGCGGCGCGATCGCCCTCGGCCACCCCCTCGGCGCCACCGGCGGCATCATCCTCGGCACCCTCGTCGACGAGCTGGAGCGCCAGGACAAGCGCTACGGCCTCGCCACCCTCTGCGTCGGCGGCGGCATGGGCATCGCCACCATCGTCGAGCGCGTCTGATCCCCCGTCCGCACCCTCACACCGGCCACCGGAGAAGCATCAGCATGAGCGAGAGCACCACCATCCGCTGGGAGCAGGACGACACGGGGATCGTCACCCTCGTCCTCGACGACCCGAACCAGTCCGCCAACACCATGAACCAGGCGTTCCGCACGTCGATCACGGCCGTCGCCGACCGTCTGGAGGCCGAGAAGGACTCCATCCGCGGCGTCATCTACACCTCCGCGAAGAAGACCTTCTTCGCCGGCGGCGACCTCAAGGACATGATCCAGGCGGGCCCCGAGCACGCCCAGGACATCTTCGACGCCGCGATGGTCATGAAGCGCGCCCTGCGCCGCATCGAGACCCTCGGCAAGCCGGTCGTCGCCGCCCTCAACGGCGCCGCCCTGGGCGGCGGTTACGAGATCGCGCTCGCCTCCCACCACCGGATCGCGCTCGACGCGCCCGGCTCCAAGATCGGCCTGCCCGAGGTCACCCTCGGCCTGCTGCCCGGCGGAGGCGGCGTCACCCGCACCGTCCGCCTCATGGGCATCACCGACGCCCTCCTCAAGGTCCTCCTCCAGGGCACCCAGTACGCCCCGAAGCGCGCCCTCGACAACGGTCTGATCCACGAACTGGCCGACACCCCCGAGGAGATGATGGCCAAGGCCATCGCCTTCATCGACACCCACCCGGAGTCCGCCCAGCCCTGGGACGTCCCCGGCCACAAGATCCCCGGCGGCACCCCGTCGAACCCGAAGTTCGCCGCCAACCTGCCGGCCTTCCCGGCCAACCTGCGCAAGCAGCTGAACGGCGCCCCCTACCCGGCCCCGCGCAGCATCATGGCCGCGGCCGTCGAGGGCTCCCAGGTCGACTTCGAGACCGCGCAGGTCATCGAGTCCCGGTACTTCACCGAGCTGGTCACCGGCCAGACCGCGAAGAACATGATCCAGGCGTTCTTCTTCGACCTCCAGGCCGTCAACTCCGGCGCCAGCCGACCCCAGGGCGTCGAGAAGCGCCAGGTCCGCAAGGTCGCCGTGCTCGGCGCCGGCATGATGGGCGCCGGCATCGCCTACTCCTGCGCCCGCGCCGGCATCGAGGTCGTCCTCAAGGACGTCACCGACGAGGCCGCCGCCAAGGGCAAGGCGTACTCGGAGAAGCTCTGCGCCAAGGCCGTCTCCCGGGGCCGCACCACCCAGGAGAAGGCCGACGCCCTCCTCGCCCGGATCACCCCGACCGCCGACCCGCAGGCCCTGGCCGGCTGCGACGCGGTCATCGAGGCCGTCTTCGAGGACACCGCGCTCAAGCACAAGGTCTTCCAGGAGATCCAGCACGTCGTCGACGCCGACGCCCTGCTCTGCTCCAACACCTCGACCCTCCCGATCACCGTCCTCGCCGAGGGCGTCGAGCGCCAGGCCGACTTCATCGGCCTGCACTTCTTCTCCCCGGTCGACAAGATGCCGCTGGTCGAGATCATCAAGGGCGAGCGCACCGGCGACGAGGCCCTGGCCCGCGCCTTCGACCTGGTCCGCCAGATCAACAAGACGCCGATCGTCGTCAACGACTCGCGCGGCTTCTTCACCTCGCGCGTCATCGGCCACTTCATCAACGAGGGCGTGGCGATGGTCGGCGAGGGCATCGAGCCCGCCTCCGTCGAGCAGGCCGCCGCCCAGGCCGGCTACCCGGCGAAGGTCCTGTCCCTGATGGACGAGCTGACCCTCACCCTCCCGCGCAAGATCCGCAACGAGACGAAGAAGGCGATCGAGGAGGCCGGCGGCACCTGGGTCACCCACCCGGGCGAGGTCGTCATCGACCGCATGGTCGACGAGTTCGGCCGCCCCGGCCGCAGCGGCGGCGCCGGCTTCTACGACTACGCGGAGGACGGCGCGCGCGGGAAGCTCTGGCCGGGCCTGCGCGAGCACTTCACCAAGCCCGGGTACGAGATCCCGTTCCGCGACATGCAGGAGCGGATGCTCTTCTCCGAGGCCCTGGACACCGTCCGCCTCCTGGAGGAGGGCGTCCTGACCTCGGTCGCCGACGCCAACATCGGCTCCATCATGGGCATCGGCTTCCCGGCCTGGACCGGCGGCATCCTCCAGTACGTCAACGGCTACGAGGGCGGGGTCGCCGGCTTCGTCGCCCGCGCCCGCGAGCTGGCGGAGACGTACGGCGAGCGCTTCGCCCCGCCCGCCCTCCTGGTGGAGAAGGCCGAGCGCGGCGAGACGTTCACGGACTCCTGAACGCGGAGCGCAACTCCTCGCTGAGGGACCGCTGAAAGGCGGTGACGAGGGCCTGGACCACGATCGGCTGCATGTGCGCGGACAGCGACTTCATGGCGGTCAGGTGGTCCGGGTCCTCCCCGCTCTCCCGGTACGGGCTCCACACCTCCTCCTGGAAGAGCCGCGCCAGCTCCTGCGCGGCCGACCGGGCGTGGTCGAGCAGCACGGTCCGCGAGGCGAGGATCGTGTCGTGCTCGATCGGCACGTCGAGCATCTCGACCCCGAGCCGCAGCAGCGACCCGTCGAGCCGGAACACCCCGGGATCGCCGGTCGCCTCCAGCACCCCCATGGCGGCGAGCCGCTCGACGTCCCGGTCGGCCAGCTCCCGTCCGGCGCGCCGCTCCAGCTCCCGCCGGGTGATCGTCTCGGCGGACTCCGGCGCCCAGGACGCCACCAGCGCCCGGTGCACCGCGAGGTCCTGGGCGCTCAGGTCGGGCGGCAGCTGTTCCAGGTACCGCTCGATCGCGGCCAGCGTCATGCCCTGCCGCTGCAGCTCCTCGATCAGCGCGAGCCGGGCCAGGTGCCCGTCCCCGTACCGCCCGACCCTGCGGGGTCCGATCACCGGCGGCGGCAGCAGCCCCCGCGTCCCGTAGAACCGCACGGTCCGCACCGTCACCCCGGCCCGGGCCGCCAGCTCGTCGACGGTGTACCCCGGGGGCAGTCCCTCGCCGCTCTCGTCCTCCATGGTTCAACAGTATTGCTGTCTCACCAGGACTGTAAAAGCCCTCAGAGCGCGGAGGGTGCCACGAGGGCGGCGTCGACGGCCCCGTACGTCACCCCGTGATCGGCCAGCGTCTCGGCGACGACCCCGCCGGCCGTGGTGAGCGCCAGGAGCAGGTGCTCGTCGCCGATCTCCCGGTCCTTGCGGGCCAGCGCCACCCGCAGCGAGTTCTCCAGGACGGCCTTGGCCTCGCGGGAGAAGGGCCTGCGCCCCGAGAGCCGGCGGCGGCCGGAGAGGGCTCCGGTCCCGTGGGTCGCCTCGACGCGGGCGACGATCGCGTCGACGTCGATGCCGAGCCCGGCCAGCGCCTCGGCGTCCGCCCGGGACAGCCCGGCCCGCCGGCGCGCGTCGGCGAGCGCGGCGGCCAGCGCCGGCCGGCGCTCCGCCGGACAGAGCCGCCCGAGCACCCCCGCCGCCCGCGTCCCCTCCCGGTCGAGCAGCGCCAGCAGCAGGTGCTCGGCGGTCACCGCCTCGGCCCCGCTCCGCTCCGCGTGCTCGGCCGCCCCCTTCACCACGCCCCGGGCCGCCTTCGTGAACCGCTCGAACATCACTGCCTCCCGTACTTCTTGTGAACGGCCTGCCGGCTGACCCCCAGCTCGGTGGCGATCTCCTGCCAGGACCACCCCTGGTGGCGCGCGCTGCGCACCTGGACGGCCTCCAGCTGTTCCAACAGCCGCCGCAGGGCGGACACGGCCCGCAGTCCCACCCGGGGATCACGGTCACCGGCCCGCGCGGCGAGATCGGTCGCATCGGTCATGATGTCAATCTAGGTTGACGGTCGGCGACTGTCAACCACGGTTGACGACCGTCGTTGTCGGTGCCGCCGCCTACCGTGCCCCCATGACCGAGATCGAGTACGTGCGGGGCGACGCGACCGCCCCTCGGGGGAAGGGCGTCCGGATCGTCGCCCACGTCTGCAACGACCTGGGCGGCTGGGGCAAGGGCTTCGTGCTCGCCGTCTCGCGCCGCTGGCCGGAACCCGAGGCGGCCTTCCGCCGCTGGCACCGGGAGCGGGCGGGCAACGACTTCGGCCTCGGCGCCGCGCAGTTCGTACGGGTCTCGCCGTACCTCTGGGTGGCGAACCTGGTGGGCCAGCGGGGGATCCGCACCGGGCGGAGCTCCGGCGTGCCCGTGCGGTACGAGGCGATCGACCGAGCGCTGGAGCGGCTCGCGGAGAAGGCCGTCGAGCTGGGGGCCTCGGTGCACATGCCGAGGATCGGGTGCGGGCTCGCCGGCGGGACGTGGGAGCGGGTGGAGCCGCTGGTGCGGGAGCGGCTGGTGGCGCGGGGGATACCGGTCACCGTGTACGACTTCGGCGCGTAAGGGGCGGGCGGTGGGGGCGGGCCGCAGGGACGGTCCCGCGGGGGTTAGAGTCGGCGGCCGGTCCGCGTCGGCGGGCGGGAACAGGGGAGTGGGATGTACGCGCAACTCAGGGAGACGGCGGCGGAATTGGCCGGGGTCCTGTGGCGGGAGCACACGGTGTACCGGGAGCGGGGCGGGGGCGTCGTCATCCGCGGCGAGCACGTGCGCCGGTGGATCAGCCTCGCCCCGACGGGCGGCAAGGACCGGGCGCTGCTGCGGGCCGGCCGGATCCTCGACGGGGGGACCACGGCCCCGGCCCGCACCGAGGTCGTCGTCGACCTGACGGCGCCGGTCGCCGAGCTGGCCACCGTCTGCCGGCGGATGCTCGCCGAGGTCGCCGCGGCGGCCGACGAGGGGCCGGACGGGGGCGCGGACCCGGGGCCCTCGCGCGCCGGGCGGCCGGGGAAGGGCCGGAAGGCCCGCAGGGAACCGAAGGCCCCCAAGGCGTCGAAGGCCCCCAGGGCCTCGAAGGCGCGCCCGGCGCGGACGGGCAGGAGCCGGCACACGGGCGCCGGCTCCTGGGTGGTGCTCGTCCTGGTCGGCATCGCCGTGGCCGCCTGGGCGTACACCCTCTTCGGCGGCCCCGGCTACTGACCCCCGGGGATCAGAAGCCGGTCACCGGATAGTGGTCCGACAGGTTGGTGTACGTGTACGTCGTGCCCCAGCTGGAGACCGACCACGGCGCGGACGACTCCAGGACCACGTGGTTCGTCCAGTTCGCCGGGCGGGCGTTGCCGGCCCGGTACAGGACGTGGTCGAGGTCCTCGCGCGGGTCGTCCGGGTAGCGCTCCGCCGCGATCGAGTTCAGCTCGGTGTCGAAGGAGTACGGGTGCCCGGTGCGGGCGTCCGCCCCGGCGAGGCCCGCGTCGGCGAGCATCGTGGCGTACTCGGGCGTGCGCGAGTCGACGTTCAGGTCGCCCGCGACGATCACCTGCTCGCCCGCCGGGATGTTCTTCGCGTCGAGGAAGGCGTCCATCGCCTTGAACTGGCGGCTGCGCGTCTGCGCCGCCTCGCCCGCCGAGCAGCCCGGGTCGGTGGACTGGGCGTGGGTGCCGACGACGTGGACGCGGCTGCCGTTCACGTCGAGGACCGTGTAGACGAAGCCCTTGTTCGAGTACCAGTCGGCGCCGCACGCGTCCTTGTAGACGTACTGCTCCTTGCGGACGATCGGCCACTTGCTGAGGATCGTCACCCCGCCGTCCTCGGGGGTGGTCGCCGAGTAGGCCCCGCCGGTGGCGTCCCAGCCGGTCTTCGAGCGGCCCATGACGGGCGTCTGGTGCGGGTAGGCCGCGGCGGCGTTCGCCTTGAGCGCGTCGGAGGAGGAGTTGTCGAAGGCCTCCTGGAGCACCACGACGTCCTGGCCCTGGAAGAACGGGGCGGCGGGGATCGCCCGGGCCCGGTGGTCCTGCCCCCAGTTCGGGTACAGGGACTTCGAGAAGAGGAAGGCGTTGTACGTGAGCACCTTCAGGCGGGGCGCCGCGGCGGCCTCGGGGGCGGCGGAGGCGGCGGGGGCGGTCGCCGCCAGGGTGGCGGCGGCGAGCGCCAGGGACAGGGCGGCACCGGGGATGCGGCGGAACGCGCTGAAGGACACGTGAACTCCCGTCGAGTGGTGGGGGGTTGGACTCGGCGCGGGCCATACAACCAGTCGTAGTTACCTTCCGGTAGCCTCCAGGTGCCGGGAATCTTGCCCGCGTCGTACGGGCGCGCCAACGATCACGGGGGTGTACGATCCGCCGGTTTCGGGACCAGGTAGGATGCGCGCCATGACGACCCTCGCCTCCAACGCCAAGATCTTCGACATGGACCTCGGCCCGCTCAACCCGGTCTGGGCCGAGCTCATCCTCGGCTTCGCCGTGTTCTTCCTGACCTTCTTCTTCCTGGCGAAGGTGATCCTCCCGAAGATCAAGCGCACGATCGAGGAGCGCGAGGACGCCATCGACGGCGGCACCGAGCGCGCCGACGACCTGCGTTCCGAGGCCGCGGACATCCGCGCCCAGTACGAGGCCGAGCTGGCCGAGGCCCGCCACGAGGCCGCCCGCATCCGCTCCAAGGCCGTCGAGGAGGGCTCCGCCGCCATCGCGGCCGCCCGCGCCGAGGGCCAGGCCGAGCGCGACGCGATCCTCGCCGCCGGCACCGCGAAGATCGCCGCCGAGCGCGAGGCCGCCGAGCGCGAGCTCAACGCCGATGTCGACGCCTGGGCCCACGCCCTCGCCGGCCGCATCGTCGGCGAGCCGGTCGGCGCCGACCGCGCCTGACCGCGCCCGCACCGCACACCGCCACGCCGGGGCCGTTCCCGGGGCCGCCAAGCCCCCGGGAACGGCCCCGCCGTCGTATCCACGCCCCGAAGGCGCACCCTGGAGGAGCAGCCACCGGGGCGAGAGGCAGGAAACCCCGCATGACCACCGACGACGAGACGCCCACGAGCCGGGCGACCCCCACCACCGCGCACCCGACCGCGCCCGGCCCGTCCGAGGCCGGCCCGACCGCGCCCGGCTCCGCCGTGACCGGCACCTCGGGCGTGCCCGCCGGCCGCGCGTCCGGCCGGAGAGGTGCCGAACCCGCCCCGCCGCCCGTCGGCGGGGTGCTCTGGTCCGTCGCGGGGGACGTGCGGGCGCTGCTCATGCTGCCCGCCGCCCTCACCATGCAGGTCGCGCATCCGGCGATCGGGGCGGGCGTCGACGAGCACTCCGTCTTCCGGACCGACCCGTGGGGGCGGGGGGAGCGGTCGCTGCGGTCCGTGCAGCTCTGGGTGTACGGGGGCGAGGAGGCCGCCGCCGAGGGGCGGCGGCTGCGCGCGCTGCACCGGGACATCCAGGGCACCGACGCCCACGGACGGCGCTACCACGCCCTCACGCCCGCCTACTACGCCTGGGTGCACGCCACCGGCTACCCCGTCTACCGGCACGGCCTCGCCCTGCTGCACCGCCCGCTCACCGAGGCCCAGGACCGCGGGCTCTACGCCGAGTGGCTCCAGGTCGGCCGGATCCTGGGCATCCACGACCGGGACATGCCGCAGACCGTCGAGGAGTTCTGGCCCTTCTACCGCAAGGTCCTCGCCGAGGAGCTGGAGGCCACCGCCGTCGTCCGCGAGCTCCTCGACCCGGACGCCCCCGTCCCCGCCCCCGACCGGGGCCCGCTCCCGCTCCGGCTCGTCCTCCGTCCGCTCTGGCCGCTGCTCCGCCGCCCCTTCCAGCGGGTCCGCGCCTTCCTCACCGTCGGCCTGATGCCGCCGGACGCCCGCGCGGCGATCGGTCTGGAGTGGAGCCCGGAGCAGGAGCGGAGGCTGCGCCGCGTCGCCCGGATCGTCCGCGTGGTCGTCCCGGTGCTGCCCGAGCGGCTGCGCTACCTGCCGCTCGCCCGGCGCGCCAGGGAGGCCGCCCGCCGCGCCGCGCGCTGACGGACGGCCTCCCGCACGCACGGCCTACCGGTGCTCGTGCTCGTGCACCCCGTTCGTCGCCGCGATCTTCTTCCAGGACTTCGGCTGGACCGGCGCCGCCGCCGTCCGGGCGGGGGAGGCCGGCGCGGAGGCAGCCGAGGGGCCGGCCGCCGGCTTGGACGGCTCGTACAGCCAGGTGTCGAAGAGCTCCGCGAGCGGCTCGCCGGAGACCTCCTCCGCGTACCGGACGAAGTCCGCGACCCGCGCGTCACCGTGCGCGAACCGCTGCGGCCACCCCTTCAGGACCGTGAAGAAGTCCTCGTCGCCGATCTCGTTCCGCAGTGCCTGGAGCGCCAGCGCGCCCCGGTCGTACACGGCGATGTGGAACTGGTTCTCCGGCCCCGGGTCGCCCGGCTTCACCGTCCAGAACGGGTCCTCGGCGGTCCGCACGGCGTACACGTAGTCGGCCAGTTCCTGCGCCGTGCCCTCGCCCTCCTTCTCCGACCACAGCCACTGGGCGTAGCGGGCGAAGCCCTCGTTGATCCAGATGTCCTTCCAGTCGCGCACCGAGACGCTGTCGCCGTACCACTGGTGGGCCAGCTCGTGGACGACCACGGACACGTTCGAGCCGTTCGCGAACTGCCGCGGGCTGTAGAACGGCCGGGTCTGCGTCTCCAGGGCGTAGCCGCTGGTCACATTGGGGACGTAGCCGCCGAGCGCGTTGAACGGGTACGGGCCGAAGGCCTCCTCCAGCCACTCCGCGACCTCGGCGGTCCGCTCGATCGAGGCCCGGGCCGCGCCCGCGTGGCCGCCGAGGTCCTTGCTGTAGGCGTTGAGGACCGGCAGCCCGTTCGCGGTCGTGTCCGTCGTGATGTCGAACTTCCCCACCGCGAGCGTGGCCAGATACGGCGCCTGCGGCTTGTCGGAACGCCAGTTGAAGCGGGTCCAGCCCAGCCGCGAGGACTGCGACTGGAGCACGCCGTTGCTGATCGCCTGGGTGCCGTCCGGCACCGAGACGGACACGTCGAAGGTGGCCTTGTCGCGCGGGTGGTCGTTGGACGGGAACCACCAGGCGGCCGAGTCCGGCTCCTGCGCGGCGACTCCGCCGTCCGGGGTGCGGTGCCAGGCCGACCAGCCGCCGACCTTGAACTCGGACGGCTTGCCCGCGTAGCGGACCACCACCGTGACCTGCCGGTTCTTCGGCAGCGGCACGGCCGGCACGATCTCCAGCTCGTGCTCCCCGGTGGCCTTGAACGAGGCCCGCCGGCCGTCGACCCGCACCTCGCTCGCCTTCAGCCCCAGGTCCAGGTTGAACCGGGAGAGGTTCTGCGTGGTCGTCGCCAGGATCGTCGCCGTCCCCTCCAGGAGGTCGGTCACCGGCTGGTACTTCAGGCGCAGGTCGTAGTGGGAGACGTCGTAGCCGCCGTTGCCGGCGGTGGGGTAGTAGGAGTCGCCGATGCCCGGCGCGCCCGGGACGTAGTCGGCCGCCGAAGCCGGGATCGCCAGCAGCAGCGAGGCCGCGAGGGCGCTCGGAACGATGATTCTGCGGTGCACGGAGGGCTCCCCAAGTCGTGGGTGACGAAGACGCGTGGGTGGGCGTCGGTCCTTGATCCGGACTTGTTCGGACTCTATGAACCACGCGACGGAGCGTCACGTAAAGGGCGCCTTCCGTCACACGATCGCCATTCGGCCGACATGAAGCACCGGTTCACCCGTTTCCCGCACGCGCTCTTCCGCACCCCGGGCCGGGCGAGTACGGTCCCGCCATGCCGATGCCCACGCCCGTGCCGAAGCGTCCGCGTGCCGCCCGCCGCGCCCTGGCCCTCGCCGCCGGGGCGGCCCTCCTCGGACTGCCCCTCGTCACCGTCCCCGCGAAGGCGGCGGTTCCGGACGCGCCGCCGGCCCCGCCCCGGACCGGCTTCGAGGCGAGCGGCGGCGCCCGCTGGACGACCGCAGCGGAGGAGCGGGACTTCCTCGCCGCCGTCGACCGGCGCAGCGCCCGCCTCGCCGTCACCACCATCGGCACCACCGAGCAGGGCCGGCCGCTGCGGCTCGCCGCCCTCGGCCCCGCGCGCGGCGCCACCACGGTGCTGCTCGTCTGCAGCCAGCACGGTGACGAGCCGGCCGGGCGCGAGGCCTGCCTCACCACCGTCCGCGACCTCGCCCTCGCCCGTGACCCCGGGACGCTGCGGCTGCTCGCCCGCACCACCGTCCTCGTCGTGCCCGACGCCAACCCCGACGGTCGCGAGGCCGGCACCCGGGGCAACGCCGCCGGCATCGACGTCAACCGCGACCACCTCGCCCTGCGCACCGCCGAGGCCCGCGCCCTCGCCGCCGTGATCCGCGACCGCCGGCCCGATCTCGTCCACGACCTCCACGAGTACGGCGCCACCCCCGGCCACTACGACAAGGACCTCCTCGCCCTCTGGCCGCGCAGCCTCGACACCGACGCCCGCGTCCACGCCGAGTCCCGCGTCCTCTCGGAGGAGTACGTCCGCCCCGGCGCCGCCCGCGCGGGCCGCACCCACGGCGTCTACGGCATCTGGACCGACCCCTTCACCGGCCGCCCCGTGAAGCAGGTCGCGGGCGACGGCCAGGAGCGCATCCTGCGCAACACCGCCGGGATCAAGCACATGGCCGCCCTCCTCGCCGAGACCCGCGAGGACCCGCTCGGCGAGGCGGAAGAACGCGACCCGGCCCTCTCCCAGCGGCGCAGGGTCGCCACCCACCTCACCGCCCTGGCGGACGTCTTCGCGTACGTCTCCGAGCGCCGCGCCCCGCTCGCCGCGGCCACCTCCGCCGCCCGGCTCGCCGGTCTCGCCGACGAGGGACCGGTCTATCTCGGCGGCGCCGACAACGACCCGCCCGAGCCCGCCGAGATCATCGCCGACCCGCCCTGCGGCTACCGCCTCGACGCCGCCCAGTACGCCGAGACCGGCGACGAACTCGCCCTGCACGGGGTGGAGTCGAGCCGGACCGCGGACGGCGGCGCGTACGTCCCGCTGCGCCAGTCGCAGCGCCTCCTCGTGCCGCTGCTCCTCGACGGCCGCGCGACCTATCGCCTCGTCAGTGGGCTTCCTGTGGAGGAGTGTTGACGTTTCCGTGGGCGAGAAGGGCCATGTCCGACAGGTCCCGTTGGGGCGGGTAAAGTTACCGGTCGGTACTGACCATGCCTCACACGGGCCCCCACGGCCCCGACTTGGAGAACCACATGTCCCACGCGACGCGTGCGCGCCGCACCCTGCCCGCCCTGTTCGCCACGATGCTGCTGGCCGGGGGCCTGCTGCTCGGACAGACCGCCGCCGCCCCGTCGGCCGAGGCCGCCTCCGGCCGCACCTGCAACCCGGCCCAGCTGTACAACCAGGCCCGCGCCGAGCGCGACCGGGCCGCCCAGCTCAAGCGCCTCAAGGCCTACGAGGAGTCCCGCCGCGCCTACGCCCGCGCCGACGCCCTGCAGCGCCGCGCCAAGCAGTGCGAGCGCGCCGACGAGGTCGTGGCCCCGCCGTTCGGGAGGTGACCCGCGCGGGACGCGCTCCGCGTCCCGCCGGCCCGCCGAAGGCCCCCGTCCTCGCCGGACGGGGGCCTTCGGCCGTACGCCTCACCCCGGCACCAGCTCCGCCGCCCGCCGCGCGCAGCCCCACGCCACCGTCACCCCGGCGCCCCCGTGCCCGTAGTGGTGCACCAGAAGGCCACCGCCCGGCAGCCGTACCGCCTCGACGCGCACCCCGCCGGTGCGGGCCGGCCGCAGCCCCACCCGGTGGCCGAGCACCCGGGCCCCGGCGATCTCCGGCCGGATCCGGGCGCACCGCGCCACGATCCCCGCCGCCGTCGCCGCGTCGGGCTCCGGTCCCTCCGCACCCTCCTCGGCGGTCCCTCCGAGGACGAGCCGCCCCGGCTGCGGGAAGAAGTACGTCGTCTCCGCGGCCCCCGCGTCCGCGGCCGTGAACCACTCCTCGACCCCCGGGTTCTCCACCAGCACCAACTGGCCCCGCACCGGCCGCAGTCCGGCGTCCGGCACCAGCTCCCGCGCCGCGAGCCCCGTGCAGTTCACCACCACCGGCGCCGCCGCGGCCGGCTCCTCCCAGGCGGCGACCGCCCGCCGCTCGACCACCCCGCCCGCCGCCTCCAGGCGGCTCCGCAGCCACCCCAGGTGGACCGGCATGTCGATCAGCGGCAGCCGGGCCGCCAGTCCCGTCGCGTACGGCCCCGGAACCTCCTCCGGCGGAAGCCGCCGCAGGCCCGGCACCCGGGCCGCCCACGCCCCGAGGCCGTCCAGGGGCGTGTCCGCGTGGACCCCCGGCACCCACCGCACCCCGGTCTCCTCCGGTGCCGCGGCCAGCTCCCCGTACACCTCCAGCGACTCCAGCGCCCAGGCGCCCGCCTCCTCCGCCGGCTCGATCCGGTACGGCCACCACAGGGCGCCCGCCACCGCCGAGGTCGTCGCCTCCGCCGGGTCCCGGGCCCAGACCCGCACCCGCAGCCCCCGCTCCGCCAGCACCACCGCCGTCGTCAGCCCGACGACCCCGCCGCCCACCACGATCACGTCGCTGCCCATGCCCGGACCGTACCCGGGCCGCCCCCGCCGCCCACGTAGGATGCGTGGTCTGATGACTGCCACTCTCGTCGCCAAGGACCTCGCCGCCGGCCACGGCGAACGCACCCTCTTCGCCGGTCTCGACCTCGTCGTCGCCCCCGGCGACGTCATCGGCCTCGTCGGCGTCAACGGCGCCGGCAAGTCCAGCCTGCTGCGGCTGCTCGCCGGGCTCGACACCCCCGAGGAGGGCGAGGTCCGGCTCTCCCCGCCGACCGCGTCCGTCGGCCACCTGCCGCAGGAGCCCGAACGGCGCGAGGGCGAGACCGTCCGGGAATTCCTGGCCCGCCGCACCGGTGTCGCCGCCGCCCAGGCCGCCATGGACGAGGCCACCCAGGGCCTCGTCGACGGCACCCCCGGCGCCGACGACGCGTACGCCACCACCCTGGAGCGCTGGCTCGACCTCGGCGGCGCCGACCTCGACGAGCGCGCCGAGGAGGTCGCCGCCTCCCTCGGCCTCACCGTCGGCCTCGACCAGCCGATGACCGCCCTCTCCGGCGGCCAGGCCGCCCGCGCCGGCCTCGCCTCCCTCCTCCTCTCCCGCTACGACGTCTTCCTCCTCGACGAGCCCACCAACGACCTCGACCTCGACGGCCTGGAGCGCCTGGAGGCCTTCGTGAAGGGGCTGCGGGCCGGCACCGTCGTCGTCAGCCACGACCGCGAGTTCCTGACCCGCACCGTCACCAAGGTCCTCGAACTCGACCTCGCCCAGCAGCAGATCACCCTCTACGGCGGCGGCTACGACGCCTACCTGGAGGAGCGGGCCACCGCCCGCCGGCACGCCCGCGAGGAGTACGAGGAGTACGCCGACAAGAAGTCCGCCCTGGAGAGCCGGGCGCTCATGCAGCGCAACTGGATGGACAAGGGCGTCCGCAACGCCCGCCGCAAGGCCACCGACAACGACAAGATCGGCCGCAAGCTCCGCGGCGAGTCCAGCGAGAAGCAGGCCGCCAAGGCCCGCCAGACCCAGCGCATGATCGAGCGCCTGGACGTCGTCGACGAGCCCCGCAAGGAGTGGGAGCTGCGGATGGAGATCGCCGCCGCGCCCCGTTCCGGCGCCGTCGTCGCCACCCTCCGCGACGGCGAGGTCCGCCGCGGCGACTTCGCCTTCGGCCCCGTCACCCTCCAGATCGACTGGGCCGACCGGGTCGCCGTCACCGGCGCCAACGGCGCCGGCAAGTCCACCCTGCTCGCCGCCCTCCTCGGCCGCCTCCCGCTCGACTCCGGCCACGCCGCCCTCGGCTCCGGCGTCGTCGTCGGCGAGGTCGACCAGGCCCGCAGGCTCTTCCACGGCACCGAGACGCTCCTCGACGCCTTCTGCGCCGCCGTCCCCGACACCGAACCGGCCGAGGTCCGCACCCTGCTCGCCAAGTTCGGCCTCAAGGCCGACCACGTGCTGCGCCCCGCCACCACCCTCTCCCCGGGCGAGCGGACCCGCGCCGCCCTCGCCCTCCTCCAGGGCAGGGGCGTCAACCTCCTCGTCCTCGACGAGCCGACGAACCACCTCGACCTGCCCGCCATCGAACAGCTGGAGTCCGCCCTCGACTCCTACGAGGGCACGCTGCTCCTGGTGACCCACGACCGCCGCATGCTCGACGCGATCCGCGTCAACCGCCGCGTCGAGGTCGCCGACGGCAAGGTCACCGAACTCTGATGGGCGTCGCCTTCGGCTGGGGGCCCGTCGGGGCACGGGCCCTCGCCGCCGGCACCGGCTGCCTGGTCGTCGTCGACGCGCTCTCCTTCACCACCGCCGTCGGCGTCGCCGTGGAGCGCGGGACGGCCGTGCACCCGTACCGATGGCGGGACGCCACGGCCGCCGCGTACGCCCGCGAGAAGGACGCCGTCCTCGCCGTCGGCCGGAGCGAGGCCACCGGGACGCACCCCTGGTCGCTCTCCCCGGCGGCGCTCCGCTCGGCCCCCGCCCCGGACCGGCTGGTCCTGCCGTCCCCGAACGGCTCCACGATCGCCGCCGAGGCCGGGACGGCGACCGTCGTCGCCGCCTCGCTCCGCAACCGCACCGCCGTCGCCCACTGGCTCGCCCGCCACGGATACGGCTCCGGGGCACGCCCGCTCGCCGTGGTCGCCGCCGGCGAGCGGTGGCCGGACGGCTCGCTGCGCCCCGCCCTGGAGGACCACCTCGGGGCCGGCGCGGTCCTCGACGCCCTGCGCGGCCTCGCGCCGGGGCTCCCCCTGTCCCCGGAGGCGACCGCGGCGGCCACGCTGTGGGCGGCGACGGACGACCCGGCCGCGGCCTTGCACGGCTGCGACTCGGGCCGTGAACTGTACGAGTACGGCTTTCCGCGGGACGTGGAGGTGGCCGCCGAACTCGACGCGTCGACGACCGTCCCCGTCCTCGTGGACGGCGCATTTACGGAGGCACCATGACCGACGACAGCGTGACCCGGCTCCTCGCGATGCTGGACGACCTCGACGCGGACGTCGACGCCACGATCGACCTCGCCGACGAGATCGCGGCGAGCGGCGACCGGACCCGGCTGCCGCGCCTGGAGTCCGAACTGGACCGGGCCGTCGCCGAGCGCAACGGCTACGCCCGCGAACTCCTCGGCGGCGTCCTCGCCGCCCTCGGCGGCCCCGACACCCTCCCGGTCCTCGTCCGCGCCTCGGCGGTCGACCTCGGTGACGACCAGGACGGCCTGGCGGCGGAGATCGTCGACCTGGTCCAGGCCGACCCGAAGAAGGCCGAGACGGTCCTGCGCCCGCTGACCGACGACGACGACCTGGCCGTGGCCAACCGCGCCGACTGGGCCCTGCGCTTCCTGCCGTAGCCGTTCCGTCGCGGGCGCACGTCCCGCCGGGGCGACGGGGGCCCCTGTTCGAGCGAAGCGGAGAGCCGGGGAGAGGGCGGGCACGACGGAACGGCGCTCCTGCGGGCGCCTCCGCTCCGTCGCGCCTCCGCCACGGCGGCCGCCCGCCCCGGTCCCGCCGCGCGGGCGGGACCGGGGGCGGCGTCGTGGGGCGTCAGCGCCGCTTGCCGCCGCCCTCCCCGAAGAGCCCCGCCTTCCGGAGGGCGTCCGCCATCGCGCTGTTCGCCGGCGCGGCGGCCTGACCGCGGCCCTGGCCCTGGTTCTGGTTCTGGCCCCGGCCCTGTGCGCGCCCCTGGCCCTGACCGCGGCCCTGGCCCTGCCGCTGCTGGGGCGGCCGGCCGCCCCGCTCGCGCCGCGGCCCGCGCTCGCCGGAGCCGTCCTCCGCCACCGCCTCGTCCTCCAGCCGCAGCGTCAGCGAGATCCGCTTGCGCGGGATGTCGACGTCGAGGACCTTCACCTTCACCACGTCGCCCGGCTTCACCACGTCCCGCGGGTCCTTGACGAAGGTCTTCGACATGGCCGAGACGTGCACCAGGCCGTCCTGGTGGACGCCGACGTCCACGAACGCCCCGAACGCGGCCACGTTCGTGACCACGCCCTCCAGGACCATCCCCGCCACCAGGTCGCCGATCTTCTCGACACCCTCCTTGAAGGTGGCCGTCCTGAACGCGGGCCGCGGGTCGCGGCCCGGCTTCTCCAGCTCGCGCAGGATGTCGGTGACCGTCGGCAGACCGAAGGAGTCGTCGACGAAGTCGGCCGGCCGCAGCGACCGCAGCGTCGCCGTGTCGCCGATCAGCGCCGCGACCTCACCGCCGGTGGTCTTCGCCATCCGCCGCACCACCGGGTACGCCTCCGGGTGCACCGCCGAGGCGTCCAGCGGGTCGTCGCCGCCCCGGATGCGCAGGAAGCCCGCGCACTGCTCGTACGCCTTCGGGCCGAGCCTGGCCACGTCCTTCAGGGCCTTGCGGGACCGGAAGGGGCCGTGGGCGTCGCGGTGCGCGACGATGTTCTCGGCGAGGCCGGAGCTGATCCCGGAGACCCGCGAGAGCAGCGGCGCCGAGGCGGTGTTGACGTCGACGCCGACGCCGTTCACACAGTCCTCGACGACCGCGTCGAGCGAGCGGGAGAGCTTCGTCTCGGCGAGGTCGTGCTGGTACTGGCCGACGCCGATCGACTTCGGGTCGATCTTCACCAGCTCGGCCAGCGGGTCCTGGAGCCGCCGGGCGATGGACACCGCGCCGCGCAACGACACGTCCAGGTCCGGGAGTTCCTGCGAGGCGAACGCGGAGGCCGAGTAGACGGAGGCGCCGGCCTCCGAGACCATCACCTTCGTCAGGTTCAACTCCGGGTGCCTGGCGAGGAGTTCGGCGGCCAGCTTGTCGGTCTCGCGGGAGGCCGTGCCGTTGCCGATGGCGACCAGCTCGACCGCGTGCTCCTTCGCGAGCCGTGCCAGCCTCGCCAGCGACTCGTCCCACCTGTTGGCCGGGACGTGCGGGTGGACCGTGTCGGTGGCGACGACCTTGCCGGTCGCGTCGACCACCGCCACCTTCACCCCGGTGCGGAAACCGGGGTCGAGGCCCAGCGTCGCCCGGGTGCCGGCCGGCGCGGCGAGCAGCAGGTCCCGCAGGTTCGCCGCGAAGACCCGGACCGCCTCGTCCTCGGCGGCCGTCCGCAGCCGCACCCGCAGGTCGATCCCGAGGTGCGTCAGGATCCGGGTGCGCCACGCCCAGCGGACCGTGTCCTGGAGCCACTTGTCGCCGGGGCGCCCCCGGTCGGCGATGCCGAAGCGGCTCGCCACGATCGGCTCGTACGACGACGGCCCGTCGGTGGCCTCCTCCGGCTCCAGCTCCAGGCCGAGGACGTCCTCCTTCTCGCCGCGCAGCAGGGCGAGCACCCGGTGCGAGGGGAGCGCGGTGAACGGCTCGGCGAAGTCGAAGTAGTCGGCGAACTTCGCGCCCGGCCCCTCCTTGCTGTCGCCCTTGCCCTCGCGGACCTTCGCGACCAGCCGGCCCCGCGTCCACATCCGCTCACGCAGCTCGCCGATGAGGTCGGCGTCCTCGGAGAACTTCTCGGTGAGGATCGCCCGCGCGCCCTCCAGGGCCGCGGCGGCGTCCGCGACGCCCTTGTCCGCGTCGACGAAGGCCGCCGCCGCGGCGGCCGGCTCCACCGACGGGTCGGCGAGCAGTCCCTCCGCCAGCGGCGCGAGTCCGGCCTCGCGGGCGATCTGCGCCTTGGTGCGCCGCTTCGGCTTGAACGGAAGGTAGATGTCCTCCAGGCGCGCCTTGGTGTCGGCCGCGAGGATCCGGGCCTCCAGCTCCTCCGTGAGCCTGCCCTGCTCGCGCACCGAGTCGAGGACGGCCGACCGCCGGTCCTCCAGCTCCCGCAGGTACCGCAGCCGCTCCTCCAGGGTGCGCAGCTGCGCGTCGTCGAGCATCTCGGTCGCTTCCTTGCGGTAGCGCGCGATGAACGGCACGGTGGAGCCGCCGTCGAGCAGCTCGACCGCCGCCCTGACCTGTCGCTCGCGTACGCCGAGCTCCTCGGCGATCCTTGCTTCGATGGACGTCGTCACCGTGTCCCGACCCGTCTGCTCGTACCACTGGCTTGCCCGTGCATTCTGCCGCGTCCGTCACCCGGACGCGGCAACCGGTCCGGTTCCGCGCGCGCCGCCCGGCGTCCCCGGGCTCAGCCCTTGCCGACGAGGTCGGCGGGGAAGGCGCCCGCGGCCCCGGCGGCGGCCAGGAATCCGCGGCCCAGCTCGGTGAGGCGCTCCACGCCGGCCGCGCCGAGGTGCTCGTACGGGGCGGCGTCCAGCCGGTCCGTGGTCTCCTCCAGCTCCCCCCTCAGCCGGACGCCGGCCTCCGTCAGTTCGCCGTCCGCGTCGAGGTACCCGCGCTCGCGCAGCCGTTCCCGGGCGGCCTCCCAGTCGGCGCGGCCCCAGCCCCGGGTGCCGAGGACCCAGCGCGGCGCCATGCCCTTGCCGGTGGCGGTGTGGGAGGCCAGCGCCTCCACCGGGTCGAGGCCCACGGAGAGCAGGGCCGTCAGGTGCCCGTCGCCGCGGTGTTCGCGCAGCAGGGTCGCGGCGTGCCAGTAGGCGAGGTGCGGCTCCTCGGGGACCGGCAGGTCGGCGTTGGCGGAGTACAGCGGCCGGGCGTGCCGGGTGCAGGCCTCGGCGGCCCGCAGGGCGAGCCCGGCGGCCTCGGCCATCTCCGGGGAGGCGACGGCCTCCTCGCCGAGCAGCCGGCGCAGGGTGGCGTCGACGGCCCGCAGCCGGGCGTCGAGGACGGCGGCGGGAGCGGCGGTCTCCCAGACCGTGGGCAGGTGCCGGGCGAGGAGCTCCCAGCGGTAGTTGTAGAAGGTGGCGGCGACCGTGCCGGCGCCGACGGCGCCGAGCGGGGCGCTGCGGGCGGCGAGCCGCACGGCGGCGGGGTCGGCGAGGCCGAGGGCGCCGAGCTCCCGGTCCAGGTCGGGGGAGAAGTAGAGCGTCGAGTGGAGCGGGTTCAGGGCGTTGTGGCAGCGGCGCCCGGCCCGGGGCGGCAGAGGGGTCGTCATGGAACAGAACCTAACCGACTGCTTGGTACGGAGGGAATGGCCTCGGCGCGCGGTCCGTCCGCATGGCAGGAAAGGTGGGGTGGCCGTCCTTGCGGCCGTCCCCGCCGGGCCCGAAGGATGGGGGCATGACCCAGCGCCCCGTCCTCGTCGTCCTCTTCGACGGCGTGCAGAGCCTCGACGTCACCGGGCCCGTCGAGGTGTTCCACGGCGCCCGGTGGGCCTCGGGCGCCGCGCGGGACCCGTACCCGATCCGTACCGCCTCCCCGGGCGGCGGACCGGTCCGCACCTCCAGCGGCCTGCGGATCCTGCCCGACACCTCCCTGGAGGAGGCCGTCGCCGACGGGCCGCCGCACACCCTCCTCGTCCCCGGCGGCGAGGGCACCCGGGGCGCCGACCCGGCCCTCGTCGACTGGCTGCGGGTCCACGGGCCGCGCGCCGAACGGCTGGTCTCGGTCTGCACGGGCGCGCTGCGGCTGGCCGAGGCGGGGCTGCTCGACGGTCACCGGGCCACCACCCACTGGATGGCCTGCGAGCACCTCGCCCGCCGCCATCCGGCGGTCGAGGTCGACCCCGACCCGATCTTCGTCAGGGACGGCCGGATCGCCACCTCCGCCGGGGTCACCACCGGCATCGACCTGGCCCTCGCGCTGGTGGAGGAGGACCTGGGACGGGAGGCGGCCCTCGCCATCGCCAGGATGCTGGTCGTCTTCCTCCGCCGCCCCGGCAACCAGGCGCAGTTCAGTGCCCACCTCGCCGCCCAGACGGCGCGCCGCGAGCCGCTGCGCGACGTCCAGGCGTGGATCGCCGAGCACCCGGACGGGGACCTGTCGGTGGAGCGGCTCGCCGCCCGCGCCCGGCTCTCGCCCCGCCACTTCGCCCGCGCCTTCCACGCGGAGACCGGCGTCACCCCGGGCCGTTACGTCGACCGGATCCGCCTCGAACACGCCCGCAGGCTCCTGGAGGAGACCGGCCGCGGCGTCGAGGAGGTCTCCCGCGCCGCCGGCTACGGCACCCCGGAGGCGATGCGCCGCGCCTTCGTGAAGGCCCTGGACACCGCCCCCGCCGACTACCGCCGCCGCTTCCACGCCCCGGCGACCGCCCCGGTCACCGGACCCGCGCCCGCACCGGTCCTCGCACCGGTGTCCCCACCGGTCGTCGACCCCGTCCCCGCCCCGGCGCCTGCCCCGGTCGGCGCCCACGTGCCCAGACCCGTTCCCGCACCGGCCGTCGACCCCGCCCCCGGACCCGCCTCCGCACCGGTCACCGCTTCCGTCCCCGCCCCGGCGCCCGCGCCCGGACCCGTCACGGCGCCGCCGCCCGCACCCACCACCGGACCCGTCAGCTGAGAGGGATCACACCCATGCAGATCGCCGTCCTGCTCTTCGAGGGCTTCACCACGCTCGACGCCGTCGGCCCGTACGAGATCCTCGCCCGGCTCCCCGGGGCGGAGACCGTCTTCGTCGCCAAGGAGCCCGGCCCCGTCCGCAACGACCAGGGCAGCCTCGCGCTCGTCGCCGACAAGGCGCTCGCCGACGTCCCGCACCCGGACGTCGTCCTGGTCCCCGGCGGCCCGGAGACCCGCCGGGCCGTGCACGACCCGGAGATCCGGGAGTGGCTGCGCACCGCCGACTCCACCAGCACCTGGACCACCTCGGTCTGCACCGGCGCGCTGCTCCTCGGCGCCGCCGGGCTGCTCGACGGCCGTCGCGCGACCACCCACTGGCTGGCCTACGAGGAGCTGCGCGCGCTGGGCGCGGAACCCACCGGCGAGCGGGTCGTCTTCGACGGCAAGTACGTGACGGCCGCCGGTGTCTCCTCCGGCATCGACATGGGTCTGCACCTGCTCGGCCGGATCGCCGGCGACGACGCCGCGATGACCGTGCAGCTGCTCACCGAGTACGACCCCCAGCCGCCCTACGACGCGGGCTCGCCGCTGAAGGCCCCCGCCCACCTGGTGGAGCGGTGGCGCGGCACCCGGCCCGAGGACCTGCCGCAGGGCTGAGCCTCAGAGGCCGTACGTGAAGCGGGGCGCCCGGCGCTCCAGGAAGGCGGCGACGCCCTCGGCGGTGTCGCCGCTGCCGTGCGCCTGCGCCGCCCAGTGGGCGTCCCGGTCGAGCCGGCCGTCGGCGAACTCCTTGGCCGCGGCCTGGGTGAGCAGGGAGCGGGAGGCGAGGATCCGGCAGAACTCCCCGACCCGCTTCGTCAGTTCGCCGGCCGGGTGCACCTCGTCCACGAAGCCGGTCCGCAGCGCCCGCTCGCTGTCGATGAGTTCGCCGGAGAAGAGCAGGTACTTGGCGGTGGCGGGGCCCACCAGGGCGGTGAGCCGTCGGGTGGAGGACGAGGGGTAGACGATGCCGAGCTTCGCCGGGGTGATCCCGAAGCGGCTGCCCTCGGCGGCGAAGCGCAGGTCGCAGGCGCCGGCGAGCTGACTGCCGCCGCCGACGCAGTAGCCGCGGACGGCGGCGAGGGTCGGCTTGGGGAAGGCGGCGAGCGCCTCCTCGGCGCGGACCGCCAGGGCCTGCTGCTCGTCGCCCGGCTCGCGCAGCGTCGAGATGTCGGCGCCGGCGCAGAAGGTGTCGCCGGCTCCGGTCAGCACCAGGACCCGGACCGCCGGGTCGGCGGCGAGCCGGCCGAGGACGGCGGGCAGCGACCGCCACATGCCGGCCGTCATGGCGTTCCGCTTGGCGGGATTGCTGATGACGAGGGTCGCGACGCCGTCCGTGACGGTGTCGACGAGCTGCGGCTCCACGGTCTCCATGGCCGGATGCTATCCACCGGTGCCGACCGTACGATCGGGAAGGGGTCGTCAGGCAGCCACGAGGAGGCACGATGGCCAGGAAGGACCGGGACGAGGGCCTCGATCCCGTGCAGGAGATGGCCCGCGAGGGGCAGAGGCTCGGGCGGAGCTTCGGCCGGCTGGCCGCGCTCGGCGTCATCCTCGTGCTCTGCGGCGTGGTCGGCCTGGTCTACACCGGGGTCGCCACCCTGACGTCCATGTGGCTCTTCGGCTGGCTGCTGCTCGTCGGCGGTCTGGTGGGCCTCCTCCAGGCGTACGCGTCCCGGGGCACCGGCTCCTTCTGGCTGGCGGCGGTGGTCGCGGCGGTGAACCTCGCGGCCGGCTGCGTGGTGCTCCGTCACCCGGAGGGCACCGCCGAGGCGCTGACGATGTTCGCGGCCCTGCTCTTCCTCACCGGCGGGGTCTTCCGGCTGGTCGGCAGCGTGGTGACGCGCGGCCCGCAGTTCGGGTGGACGCTGCTCCAGGGCGCCTTCGGGGTGCTCCTGGGCGTCCTGGTCCTCTTCGACTGGCCGGACAGCAGCCGGTACGTCATCGGCTGCTTCTTCTCGCTGGCGCTGCTCTTCGACGGCCTGGGACTCGTCGCGATGGGGATCGGCGGCCGGAGGATCGTCGGCATGGTCACCCCGCAGCCGGAACCGGCAGGGGAGGCGACTCCGATGATTCCCCCGGAAAACGCGCAGGATCAGTCGAACAACTGACGTCGACATACGTCATCGATCAGAAGACGGCCGATAGGTGTCGACTTCTGGTCAGTAGGTCGGGATGTCCCTCCGGATTGCCAAGACTCCCGGTGTGGCGAGAATCGAGCACGAGGGTGGGAACCGGACCATGGACACCCGCGGAGGTGTCCCCGCCCGGCCACCGTCCTACGAAGGAGTCTGGCGCTTCACCGCTCCCGCGGTCGACGTCTCCGTCCCCCAGGCCCGGCACGCGGTACGCGACCTGCTGGCCCGCCAGGGGGTTCCGGTCCACGAGGACATCCGGCACGGGCTGCTGCTGATCGTCTCCGAGCTGGTCACCAACGCCGTGCGGCACGCGGCGCTGCTCTCCCCGGAGATAGCGGTCGAGGTGGCCATCGGGCCGGAGTGGGTCCGGGTGTCCGTCGAGGACAACCACCCGTACCGGCCCAAGGCCCTGGAGGCGGACTACGGCCAGACCGGCGGCCGGGGCCTGCTCCTGGTGAAGGAGATCGCCCTGGAGGCGGGCGGGGCCTGCGACGTCGAGCACACCGCGGGCGGCGGGAAGATCATCTGGGCGGCGCTGCCCCTGGCCCCGATGGCACCGGGGCCGGGGACGGCGGAGGGCCGGGTCACCAGCCCCCGGCAGGACCCGTCAGCTCCCTGATCGCCGGGCGCGCCGCGTCGAGCACCGTCATGAACCAGGCGGAGAACGGCGCGGCCGCGTGCCGCTCGGCCAGCTCGGCCGGGGTCACGAAGGCGTACTCCCCGATCTCCTCCGGGTCCGGCCGCGGGGCGGCCTGCACCAGGCCCACGAAGAGGTGGTTGAACTCCTGCTCCACCAG
Organism: Streptomyces roseolus; assembly: GCF_014649855.1. Classification (GTDB taxonomy): domain Bacteria; phylum Actinomycetota; class Actinomycetes; order Streptomycetales; family Streptomycetaceae; genus Streptomyces; species Streptomyces roseolus. The sequence continues at coordinate 270,968 of NZ_BMTV01000005.1, forward strand.
GCCCGAGGCCGGGTCCGGGTGGTTGTAGCGGACGGTGCCTGCCTCGCCCATCAGGGTGGGGGAGACGCCCAGCTCCTCGAAGGTGCGCCGGGCGGCCGCCGCGAAGGGCGCCTCGCCCGGGTAGGGGTGCCCGCAGCAGGTGTTGGACCAGACGCCGGGGGAGTGGTACTTGCCGAGCGCCCGGCGCTGGAGCAGCAGCCGGCCCTCCTCGTCGAAGAGGAAGACGGAGAAGGCGCGGTGCAGCTGCCCGGGGGCCTGGTGGGCGGCGAGCTTCTCCGCCGTACCGATGGTGTTCCCGGCCTCGTCGACCAGTTCCAGCATGATCGGCTCCGGGGTGGCGGACGGCTCCGTGCCGTCCGACGCGAGCTGAGACGCAAGCCCCGGCGCGATCTCGGCCGTGGTGCCCTGTGTGGTCGGCATACCCATCCTTCGCTTCGGTCCTCGGCCCCTGGGGGCGCACCCAGTCTGCCGTACAAAACCGGCTTGTCCGCACTTCGGCGGCCGGAGCCCGCCGCTCCCACCGCACCGGAGTAACGCCGGCGCGGGGGAGCGGCGGCGCGACGGGAGGACCGTCACGGGCAGGTCAGACCCCGAACGCCGCCGGATAGGCGATCGTGCCCGGCGGCACGGGCCCGGAACCGTCCAGGACCAGCGCCATCATCGCTTCGTCCGGAACGTCGAAACCTGGCTTGATTCCGTACTCGGACGCCCGTACGAAGCCGAACCGGGGGTAGTACTCCGGATGGCCGAGCACCAGCACGAGCCGCTCGCCCGCGAGCCGTGCCGCGTCGAGCGCCGCCCGGACGACGGCCTGCCCGGCACCGGTCCGCTGGTGCGCCGCCGCCACCGACACCGGCGCGAGCGCCGCCGCCGGCGCCCCGTCCACCCGGCAGCGGGTGATCAGCGCGTGCGCGGCGACCGAGCCGTCCGGGGCCTCGGCCACCACCGAGAGCCCCGGCAGCCAGGCGTCCGCGTCGGCGCGCAGGGCGTCGACGAGCTCGGCCTCGGCCGGCGACCCGAAGGCCGCCGCGGTCACCTCCCGTACGGCCGCGCGGTCGGCCTCCCGCTCGGGGCGGGTGGGCCAGCGGGGGTCGGCCGGGCGGAGCACCAGGCCCGCGTAGCCGTAGTCGCCGCCGTGGTCGCGGCGCAGCGCGATCTCCGCCCGGGCGGCCGCCACGGCCCCGGCCATGCCCGGCACCGAGGTGTCGGCCGCGTCGGCGTGGGCGGCCAGCGGGACGTAGTACTCGTCCCAGTCGCCGTCGGGCTGGAGGAAGGTGCCGAGCACGTGGTACCCGGCCCCGACCGCGACGGCGGCCAGCTCGGCGACCGTACGCAGCGGATAGTGCTCGTCCCAGAAGGCGCGGGCCTCCGGGGCGGGCGCGGCGGTGGTCCACACGCACTCGGTGAGGACCAGCGTCCCGCCCGGCGCGAGCAGTCGGCGCCACTCGGCGAGCGCCCGGTCGAAGCCGAGCACGAAGACCGAGCTCTCGGCCCAGACGAGGTCGAAGGAGCCGTCGGGGAAGGGCGGCGCGCCCATGTCGCCGCGGACCGCGCGGACCGAGCCGGCGAGACCGCGGGCGGCGGCGGCCGCCCGCAGCTCGTCGAGGAACGGCTCGTGGGTGTCGACGGCGGTCACCTCGGCGCCCGCCTCGGCGGCCAGGAGCAGCGCGGAGCGGCCCGGGCCGCAGCCCAGGTCGAGCACGCGCGGACGCGCGGGCAGCGGTCCGGCGAGCGCGAGGAGCCGGCGGGTGGTGGCGTCGGAGCCCGGCCCCTGCCGCGGAAGGCCGTGGTGCAGGGCGAAGAAGGCGTCGTGGGACGCGGAAGCGTTCTGGATGTCGTTGTCGGACAACGTGGAAACCCTCGGGTGAAGGGCCCCGGCCGACGACGTGACGGACCGGTGGAAGAACCGGGATCAGGTCAGCCGGAGACCCGGGAGCTGAAGCTGGACCGGGTGCGGCCGCGGAAGGCGGCCTCCCTCGCGACGGTCATCAACCTCAGCTCCTCTCACGCACGTGTTCGTACGACGAGCATCTCACAGCCGGGCCCCGGCGGTCACAGGCAGAGCTTCGCCTCGTGCTCGGCGTGCCCGGCCGGCTCCAGCTGGAAGGTGCAGTGCTCCACGTCGAAGTGGTCGCCCAGGCAGCCCTGGAGGTCGTGCAGCATCTTCTCGTGGCCGACCGAGTCCAGCGCCCCCGCGTCCACCACCACATGGGCGGAGAGGACCGGCATCCCTGAGGTGATCGTCCACGCGTGCAGGTCGTGCACGTCCTCGACGCCCGGCAGCGCCAGGAGGTGCGCCCGCACCTCCGCCATGTCCACGCCCTTGGGGGCCGCCTCCAGGAGCACGTCCAGGGTCTCGCGCAGCAGCTTGACCGTGCGCGGCACGATCATCAGGCCGATGACCAGGGAGGCGATCGGGTCGGCGTACTGCCAGCCGGTCGCCAGGATGATCGCGGCCGAGACGATGACGGTCACCGAGCCGAGCGCGTCGGCGAGGACCTCCAGATAGGCGCCCCGGACGTTCAGGCTCTCCTTCTGTCCCCGCATCAGCAGCGACAGCGAGACGACGTTGGCCACCAGGCCGACCGCGGCGAAGGCGATGGCGAGCCCGCCCCTGGTCTGGGCCGGCTCCATGAACCGCTGGACCGCCTCGTACAGCACGTACCCGCCCACGCCGAGCAGCAGCAGACAGTTGGCGAGCGCCGCCAGGATCTCCGCGCGGGCGAAGCCGAAGGTGCGGTTCCCGGAAGGAGGCCGGTTGGCGAAGTGGATCGCGAGGAGCGCCATCGCGAGCCCGATCGCGTCGGTCGCCATGTGCGCCGCGTCGGCGATGAGCGCGAGCGAGTCGGCGACCACGCCGCCGACGATCTCGACCACCATCACGGAGAGCGTGATCCCGAGCGCGATCCGCAACCGGCTGCGGTACGCGGCGCCCGCCGTACCCGTCGGCGGCGTGCCCCCGTGGCTGTGCCCGTGGTCGTGTCCAGCCCCCATGACATGGCCTCCCAAGTCCTGATCCGTCGGTGCCCCGATCCGCCAGTGAACTACGGGTGGGGGGTATGCGCAACACGGTACTGAACACCGTTGTCATTGCTCTGACCTGCGATGATGCCCTCAGGGGCGGTATTCGTACGATCACCTGCCGGAATGTCGTCCGGAGGGTTCCCGACACCGGTTTGGAGGGCGGGCCGCCGATCACCGATGATGATCGCGCGGAGCGCGGCGCACCCCGGCGGCGGCGGGCGGACCGGGGGGCGTCCGGCGTGCGAAGCCTCGGTGAACTCACGCTCCGTCGATCCGATAGCCTCAGCCGACGTGCCGCCGCCCGGTGCCGGGGCGCACCGTCGTGCCCGGGACCGACAGGCCCCGCCGGCCCTCTGCCCGTCCCAAGGAGTGAGTTCGTCTGTCGACCGCCATCCTCACCGGCCCGCCGGCACCCGGATCCTCGCTCGACGGTGATCTGCGGTCGCTCGGCTTCCACGTCCGCCGGGCCACCGGCGCCGAGGAGGCCCGTGCCCTCCTGGCCGCCGCCCCCGCGGGCGAGCGCGTCGCCCTCGTCGACTCCCGCTTCGTCGGACACCGCCACGCCCTGCGGCTCGCGCTGACCGACCCCCGCTTCCCGGCCGCCGCCGTGCCCGGGGCGCTCTCCGCGCAGCCCGAGGCCCGCCCGGCCCTGGTCCGCGCGCTGACCGCCGTCCCCGCGCCCACCGCCCCGGCCGCCGCCGAGCCGGACCGCGACCTCACCGAGGCCGTCGCCGACGCCCTCGACGCCGACGGCGTCGCCGTGCACCGGCCCGCGCTCGGCACCCTCGTCGCCGCCGTCCCCACCGACGCCGCGGCCCGCCACGAGGCCCGCGCCGCCGTCGACGCCGTCGACGACGAGGCCGTCCGCCTCCGCTCCGCCGTGAAGGCCCACGACGGCTTCTTCACCACCTTCTTCATCAGCCCCTACTCGCGGTACATCGCCCGCTGGTGCGCCCGCCGGGGGCTGACCCCCAACCAGGTCACCACCGCCTCGCTGCTCACCGCCCTGATCGCGGCCGGCTGCGCGGCCACCGGGGAGCGCGGCGGCTACATCGCCGCCGGCGTGCTGCTGCTCGTCTCCTTCGTCCTGGACTGCACCGACGGGCAGCTCGCCCGGTACGCGCTCAAGTACTCGACGATGGGCGCCTGGCTCGACGCCACCTTCGACCGGGCCAAGGAGTACGCCTTCTACGCCGGTCTCGCCCTGGGCGCCGCCCGCGGCGGCGACGACGTGTGGACCCTCGCGCTCGCCGCCATGGTCCTCATGACCTGCCGGCACGTCGTCGACTTCTCGTTCAACGAGTCGAACGTCGCCGACACGGCCGCCGCCGGCTCCACCGCCAGGACCAGCCTGGCGCTGTCCAGCAAGCTCGACGGCGTCGGCTGGACCGTCTGGGCCCGCCGCATGATCATCCTGCCGATCGGCGAGCGCTGGGCGATGATCGCCGTCCTCACCGCCGCCACCAGCCCCCGGATCGTCTTCTGGGCGCTGATCGTCGGCTGCGCCTTCGCCGCCTGCTACACCACGGCCGGCCGGCTGCTGCGCTCGGTCAAGCGGCGCGGGCCGCGCACCGACCGGGCCGCCCGGGCCCTGGCCGACCTCGCGGACTCCGGCCCGCTCGCGCTCCTCGTCGCCCGGGCCGCCCGCCGCCTGCCGGCCCCGGCCCCGGTCGCCGCGCTCCTCGGTGCCGCCCTGATGATCTCCGTCGCGGCCACCGCCCCGGTCGGGAGCTGGGCCACCGTCGGCGCCGCCGGCGGCTACGCGGTCCTCGCCGGGCTCGCCGTCGCCCGCCCCCTCAAGGGCGCCCTCGACTGGTTCGTCCCGCCGTTCTTCCGCGCCGCCGAGTACACCACCGTGCTGCTGCTCGCCGCCCGCTCGGACGTCCCGCAGGCCGTCCCCGCGGCGTTCGGCCTGGTCGCGGCGGTCGCCTACCATCACTACGACACGGTGTACCGCATCCGCGGCGGCACCGGCGCGCCGCCCGCCTGGCTGGTGCGCGTCACCGGCGGACACGAGGGGCGCACGCTCCTGGTGACCGTCCTCGCCGCCCTCCTGGTGGACCGCGGCGACGACTTCACCCTGGCGCTGACCGCACTCGCGGGCGCGCTCGCCCTCGTGGTGGCCGTGGAGTCCATCCGCTTCTGGGTCTCCTCCGGAGCGCCCGCTGTTCATGACGAAGGAGAAACAGCATGATCGGCCTCGTTCTGGCAGCCGGTGCCGGACGGCGACTGCGCCCGTACACCGACACCCTCCCGAAGGCCCTCGTGCCCGTGGACGGCGAGACCACCGTCCTCGACCTCACGCTGCGGAACTTCGCCGAGGTCGGCCTCACCGAGGCCGCGATCGTCGTCGGCTACCGCAAGGAGGCCGTCTACGCCCGCAAGGCCGAGCTGGAGGCGACGTACGGCCTCGCCCTCACCCTGATCGACAACGACAAGGCCGAGGAGTGGAACAACGCCTACTCCCTGTGGTGCGCCCGTGAGGTCCTGAAGCGCGGCGTGATCCTCGCCAACGGCGACACCGTCCACCCGGTCTCCGTCGAGAAGACGCTGCTCGCCGCCCGCGGCGAGGGCAAGCGGATCATCCTCGCCCTCGACACGGTGAAGTCGCTCGCCGACGAGGAGATGAAGGTCGTCGCCGCCGGGGGCGCCGGCGTCCGGAAGATCACCAAGCTGATGGACCCGGCGGACGCGACCGGCGAGTACATCGGCGTCACCCTCATCGAGCCCGAGGCCGCCGAGGAGCTCGCCGACGCCCTGAAGGCCACCTTCGAGCGCGACCCCGACCTCTACTACGAGGACGGCTACCAGGAGCTCGTGAACCGCGGCTTCACCGTCGACGTCGAGCCCATCGGTGAGGTCTCCTGGGTCGAGATCGACAACCACGACGATCTCGCCAAGGGCCGGGAGATCGCGTGCCGGTACTGACCCGACTGATCCCGTCGCCGGTCGTCGTCGACATCCGCCGGGGCGCGCTGGAGGGACTCTCCGCGCTCATGGCGGACGAGAGGATCTCCAGCAACGGCAAGATCGCCGTGGCGATCAGCGGCGGGTCCGGGATCGCCCTGCGCGAGCGCTTCTGCGCCGAGCTGCCGGGTGCCGACTGGTACACCGTCGCCGGCGGCACCATCGACGCGGCCGTGGAGCTGGCCGACGCCATGCGCGGCAAGCGGTACGACGCCGTGGTCGCGCTCGGCGGCGGCAAGATCATCGACGTGACGAAGTACGCGGCGGCCCGGGTCGGGCTGCCGCTGGTCGCCATCGCCACCAACCTCTCGCACGACGGCCTGTGCTCGCCGGTGTCCACCCTGGACAACGACAACGGTCGCGGCTCCTACGGGGTGCCCACCCCCATCGCGCTCGTCATCGACCTCGACGTGATCAGGGACGCCCCCGTCCGCTTCGTCCGCTCCGGCATCGGCGACGCGGTCTCCAACCTCTCCGCCCTCGCGGACTGGGAGCTCTCCCACCGCGAGACCGGCGAGAAGATCGACGGCCTGGCCGCCGCCATGGCCCGCAGCGCGGGCGAGGCGGTGCTCCGGCACCCCGGCGGCGTCGGCGACGACGACTTCCTCGTCACCCTCTCCGAGGGCCTGGTGATGTCCGGCATCGCCATGTCCATCAGCGGCGACACCCGGCCCTCCTCGGGCGCTTGCCACGAGATCAGCCACGCCTTCGACCTGCTGTACCCGGCCCGCGCGGCCAGCCACGGCGAGCAGTGCGGCCTCGGCGCGGCCTTCGCGATGCACCTGCGCGGGGCCCGCGACGACTCCCTCGCCATCGTGGAGACCCTGCGCCGGCACGGCCTTCCGGTACGGCCGGAGGAGATGGGCTTCACGGTCGACGAGTTCGTGCGGGCGGTCGACTTCGCCCCGCAGACCCGGCCGGGCCGCTTCACCATCCTGGAACACCTCGACCTCTCCACCGAACAGATCAGGGACGCGTACGCCGACTATGCCCAAGCCATCGGTAGCTGAACTCCGCCCCGTCGTCCACCCGCCGGGCGTCAAGGACCGGCGCAGCGGCGAGCACTGGGGCGGCCGCCTCTACATGCGGGAGATCTCCCTGCGGATCACCCGCCGGCTGGCGGACACCAAGGTCACGCCCAACCAGCTGACCTATCTAATGACGCTCTTCGGCGTGCTCGCCGCCCCGGCGCTGCTGCTGCCCGGGATCTGGGGCGCCGTCCTCGGCGTCGTCGCCGTGCAGATGTACCTGCTGCTCGACTGCGTCGACGGCGAGCTGGCCCGCTGGAAGAAGCAGTACTCGCTGGCCGGCGTCTACCTGGACCGGGTCGGCGCCTACCTGTGCGACGCCGCCGTCCTCGTCGGCTTCGGCCTGCGCGCCGCCGACCTGTGGGGCGAGGGCCGGATCGACTGGCTGTGGGCCTTCCTCGGCACCCTGGCCGCGCTCGGCGCCATCCTGATCAAGGCCGAGACCGACCTGGTCGGCGTCGCCCGCCACCAGAACGGCATGCCCCCGGTCAAGGAGGCCGCCTCGGAGCCCCGTTCCTCCGGCATGGCGCTGGCCCGCCGTGCCGCCGGCGCGCTCAAGTTCCACCGGCTGATCCTCGGCATCGAGGCCTCGCTGCTGATCCTGGTGCTCGCCATCGCCGACCAGGCGCGCGGCGACCTGTTCTTCTCCCGGCTCGGCGTCGCGGTCCTCGCGGGCATCGCCCTGCTCCAGACGGTGCTGCACCTCGTCTCGATCATGGCGTCCAGCCGGCTGAAGTGAGCGGGCGCCGGCCGGGACTCCCGCTTCACCGGCCGGCCACCGCAATGGCGTACGGTGTGGCGACCCCGATGACTCGCCGAGCCGCCACACCGGCCGTCCGACATCGTGGTATCCGACGTGCCGCACCTCTTGAACACGAAAGTTTCGACTGTGAGTGACATTCACCAGGGCGGGGCGGTCGCGACGAGCGCGCCCCCGTCCTCCGTCGACGAGGGCCTGGCCCCGGGCGACCTCGCCGCCAAGTACGGCCTGTCCGTCAGCGGCGCCCGCCCCGGACTGTTCGAGTACGTCCGCGAGCTGTGGAGCCGCCGCCACTTCATCCTGGCGTTCTCCTCGGCGAAGCTGACCGCCCAGTACAGCCAGGCCAAGCTCGGCCAGGTCTGGCAGGTGGCCACCCCGCTGCTCAACGCCCTCGTGTACTACCTGATCTTCGGGCTGATCCTGAAGGCGGGCCGCGGCATGAGCACGGAGGTCTACATCCCCTTCCTCGTGACCGGCATCTTCGTGTTCACCTTCACGCAGAACTCGGTCATGGCGGGCGTCCGCGCGATCTCGGGCAACCTCGGCCTCGTCCGCGCCCTGCACTTCCCGCGCGCCACCCTCCCGATCAGCTTCTCGCTCCAGCAGCTCCAGCAGCTGCTCTTCTCGATGGTCGTGCTCGCCGCCGTCGCGATCGCCTTCGGCAGCTACCCCTCGCTCAGCTGGCTGCTGCTGATCCCGGCGCTCCTGCTCCAGTTCGTCTTCAACACCGGCCTCGCGATGATCATGGCCAGGATGGGCGCCAAGACCCCCGACCTCGCCCAGCTCATGCCCTTCGTCATGCGGACCTGGCTGTACGCCTCGGGCGTCATGTTCTCGATCCCCGTGATGCTCGCGGACAAGCCGGCCTGGATCGCGGACATCCTCATGTACAACCCGGCGGCGGTCTACATGGACCTGGTCCGCTTCGCGCTCATCGACGACTACGCGGCCTCGAACCTGCCCGCCCACGTCTGGGCCACCGCCCTCGGCTGGGCGCTGCTCTTCGGCATCGGCGGCTTCGTCTACTTCTGGAAGGCTGAGGAGAGGTACGGCCGTGGCTGACACCCCCCAGAACCCCCTGGCGCCCACCGTCATCTGCGAGGACGTCCACATCGTCTACCGCGTCAACACCGGGGGCGGCGGCAAGGGCAGCGCCACCGCGGCCCTCAGCCGGATCGTCGGCAAGGGCAAGGCCGAGGTCAGCCGAGGGGTCCGCAAGGTGCACGCCGTCCGCGGCGTCACCTTCACCGCCTACCGCGGCGAGGCCATCGGCCTCATCGGCACCAACGGCTCCGGCAAGTCCACCCTGCTGCGCGCCATCGCCGGACTGCTCCCCACCGAGAGCGGCAAGGTCTACACCGACGGCCAGCCCTCGCTCCTCGGCGTCAACGCGGCCCTGATGAACGACCTCACCGGCGAGCGCAACGTCATCCTCGGCGGCCTCGCCATGGGCATGAGCCGCGAGGAGGTCCACGCGCGGTATCAGGACATCGTCGACTTCTCCGGGATCAACGAGAAGGGCGACTTCATCAGCCTGCCGATGCGCACCTACTCCTCCGGCATGGGCGCCCGGCTCCGCTTCGCCATCGCGGCCGCCAAGAACCACGACGTGCTCCTCATCGACGAGGCGCTCGCCACCGGTGACCGCAAGTTCCAGATCAGGTCCGAGGCGCGCATCCGCGAGCTGCGCAAGGAGGCCGGCACGGTCTTCCTGGTCAGCCACAGCAACAAGTCCATCCGGGACACCTGCGACCGGGTGCTCTGGCTGGAGAAGGGCCAGCTCCTGATGGACGGCCCGACCGACGAGGTGCTCAAGGCGTACGAGCGCGAGACCGCCCGCTGAGTTCCCCGCCGCGTCCCGCGCGCAGCGCCCCCGCCCCACCGGCGGGGGCGCTTCCGGTTTTCGCCGGTCCCGCCCCCGGCTGGAATGTTCATGCGGTCAACATCGGGCAGGATGAGCCCATGCCAGGGATCTCGGGCGGAAAGAACTACCACCACGGCGACCTGCGCAACGCCCTGATCGGCGCGGCCGTCGACCTCGCCAGCGAGGGCGGCCCCGAGAGGGTCGTCCTGCGCGAGGCGGCCCGCCGGGTCGGCGTCTCGCCCACCGCCGCCTACCGGCACTTCGACGGACGCGGCGAACTGCTCCGCACCGTCCGCGGCCACGCCCGGGCCCGGCTCGCCGAGGCCATGGAGCGGGCCGCCGCCCGCGAGCCCGGCGCCGACGACCCCGCGCTCGCCGCCGAGCGCCGGCTCGCCGCCCTCTGCCGCGGCTACGTCGGCTTCGCCGTCGACCACCCCGGCCTCTACCGCGCCGCCTTCGGCACCGTCCGCCCCGCCGCAGGGGAACCGCCGGCCGGCGCGCCCGTGCCCCCGGAGCCCGAGATCAGGGCCTTCACCCTCCTCCGGGAGACCCTGGAGGCGCTCGACCGCAGCGGCGGGCGCCGCTCCGCCGCCGGCGCCGCCGCCTGGTCGGCCGTCCACGGCCTCTCCCTGCTGCTCCTCGAAGGCCCGCTCCGCCGGCTCCCCGCCCGGCGCCGCGACGACGTCGTCGAGACCACCCTCGCCATGGTCGTCTCCGGAGCCCGCGCCCGCTGACCTCCGGCGGGCCCGCCCCGACGCCACAGGTCAGCCCGGCCGGCGCGGCCCGCGCGGCGGCAGACCCCCCGAATGGCGACATCCCTCGTACAACGTAAGCTGTACCGGTCCGATCCACACCGCCGCGGCGCCCCCGGGAACGCCCGGCGGGCGCGTGCTCCGTGCGCGGCGGCGTGTCCGAAATGGGATGGATTGGATCGGCAGTGTAGAACGGGAGATATGACGGCCATGACGCAGAATCTCCAGCTTCACGTGGGTGTCGCCGTCCCCGCGCCGGGCGCCGCCCGGTGACGACTCCCCGGCACGTGCGCGCCGACGGCCCCTCGCGCACCACACTCGGCAAGGCCGCGCACGAGAACTTCCCCGTGGCCCCCTTCTTCCTGCCCCGCGACTGGCGCGACGACCTCATGGCCGTCTACGGCTACGCCCGCCTCGTCGACGACATCGGCGACGGCGACCTCGCCCCGGGCGGCGCCGAGCCCTTCGGCCTCGGATCCGACGCCGGCCCGCTCCCCCTCCTCGACGCCCTGGAGGAGGACCTGGACCGGGTCTTCGACGGGTCCCCGCGCCACCCGCTGCTGCGCGCCCTCCAGCCCACGGTGCGGCGCCGCGGCCTCACCCCCGGCCCGTTCCTCGGCCTGATCCAGGCCAACCGCCAGGACCAGCTGGTCAGCCGGTACGAGACGTACGACGACCTCCTCGCGTACTGCGAGCTCTCCGCCAACCCCGTCGGCCGGCTCGTCCTCGGCATCACCGGCACCGTGACCCCCGAGCGGATCCGCCGCTCCGACGAGATCTGCACCGCCCTCCAGATCGTCGAGCACCTCCAGGACGTCGCCGAGGACCTCGGCCGCGACCGGATCTACCTCCCCGCCGAGGACCTCAAGCGGTTCCACGTCACCGAGGAGGAGCTCGCCCGGCCGTCCGCCGGATCCGCCGTGCGCTCCCTCGTCGCCTTCCAGGCCGAACGCGCCCGCGCCCTGCTGCACGCGGGCGCCCCGCTCGTCGGCAGCGTCCACGGCCGGCTCCGGCTGCTGCTCGCCGGCTTCACCGCCGGCGGACTCGCCGCGCTCGACGCCATCGCCGCCGCCGGCTTCGACGTCCTCGCCGGACCGCCGAAGCCCACCAAGCCGAGCCTGGCGCGCCGGACGGGAGCGGTCCTGCTCCGGGCCCGCGCCGAGGGGGGAACATGACCGTCGAGGACATCACGAGCCGGCCGTCCGCGCCGGTCCAGGCCGCGTACAGCTACTGCGAGGCCGTCACCGGGCAGCAGGCCCGCAACTTCGCCTACGGGATCCGCCTGCTGCCCCCCGACAGGCGGCAGGCCATGTCGGCCCTGTACGCCTTCTCCCGGCGGGTCGACGACATCGGCGACGGCACGCTCGCCCCCGAGGAGAAGCACGAGCGCCTGGAGACCACCCGGGCGCTGCTCGACCGGGTCCGCAAGGGCGACGTCGCCGAGGACGACACCGACCCCGTCGCGGTCGCCCTCGCCGACTCCGCCCGCCGCTTCCCGATCCCCCTCGAAGGGCTCGACGAGCTGATCGACGGCGTCCTCATGGACGTCCGCGGCGCCACCTACCGCACCTGGGACGAGCTCAAGGTCTACTGCCGGTGCGTCGCCGGCGCCATCGGCCGGCTCTCCCTCGGCGTCTTCGGCACCCAGCCGGGCGCCGCCGAGTCCGAGCGGGCCGCCGAGTACGCCGACACCCTCGGCCTCGCGCTCCAGCTCACCAACATCCTCCGGGACGTCCGCGAGGACGCCGGCAACGGCCGCACCTACCTGCCCGCCGAGGACCTCGCCCGTTTCGGCTGCGAGGACGGCTTCGGCTCCCGGACCCTGCCGGCCGGCGCCGACTTCGCCGGCCTCGTCCACTTCGAGGTCCGCCGCGCCCGCGCCCTCTTCACCGAGGGCTACCGGCTGCTGCCCCTGCTCGACCGGCGCAGCGGCGCCTGCGTCGCCGCCATGGCAGGCATCTACCGCCGCCTCCTCGACCGCATCGAGCGCGACCCCGGGGCCGTGCTCCGCGGCCGGGTCTCGCTGCCCGGTCCCGAGAAGGCGTACGTCGCCGTCCGCGGCCTCTCCGGCCTCGACGCCCGCCACATCGCCCGCCGCGCCGCGAGGAGGCCCGCCTGATGGCCCCCACCGGCACCCCCGGGCCCGCCCGCCCGCGCGACGCGGCGGACACCCCCGAGGCCCCCACCGCCGTCGTCGTCGGCGGGGGGCTCGCCGGGATCACCGCGGCGATCCGGCTCGCCGAAGCCGGGGTCGGCGTCACGCTGCTCGAAGGGCGGCCCCGCCTCGGCGGGCTCGCCTTCTCCTTCCGGCGCGGCGATCTGACCGTCGACAACGGCCAGCACGTCTACCTGCGGTGCTGCACCGCCTACCGCTGGTTCCTCGACCGCGTCGACGGCGCCCGGCTCGCTCCCCTCCAGGACCGGCTCGACGTGCCCGTCCTCGACGTCGCGCACCCCCGCGGGCCCCGACTCGGACGGATCCGGCGCGACCCGCTGCCGGTCCCCTTCCACCTGGCCCGCAGCCTCGCCACGTACCCCCACCTCTCGCTCGCCGAGCGGGCCTCCGTCGGCCGCGCCGCGCTCGCCCTCAAGAAGCTCGACCCCGCCGACCCGGCCCTCGACGGCATCGACTTCGCCACCTGGCTCGGCCGGCACGGACAGTCGCCCCGCGCCATCGAGGCCCTCTGGGACCTCGTCGGCATCCCCACCCTCAACGCCCCCGCCCCGGACGCCTCCATGGGGCTCGCCGCCATGGTCTTCAAGACCGGGCTGCTCACCGACCCCGGCGCCGCCGACATCGGCTGGGCCCACGTGCCGCTCGGCCACCTCCACGACACCCTCGCCGGCAAGACCCTGGACGGGCTCGGCGTCCGCACCCTGCTGCGCACCAAGGCCGAGCGGATCTCCCGCACGGACGACGGCCGTTGGACCGTCGAGGTGCCCGGCGAGACCCTCGGCGCCGACGCCGTCGTCCTCGCCGTGCCCCAGACCGAGACCCACGGCCTGCTCCCCGAGGGCGCCCTCGACGACGTCGACCGGCTCCTCGACATCGGCACCGCGCCCATCCTCGACCTGCACGTCGTCTACGACCGCAAGGTCCTGAAGCGGCCCTTCTTCACGGCCCTCGGCTCCCCGGTCCAGTGGGTCTTCGACCGCACCGGGTCCTCCGGACTCACCGGCCCCGGCCAGTACCTGGCCGTCTCGCAGTCCGCCGCCCAGGACGAGATCGACACCCCCGTCTCCGTACTCCGCGAGCGCTACCTCCCGGAGCTGGAGCGGCTGTTGCCGGCCGCCCGGGGCGCCGGGGTCCGCGACTTCTTCGTCACCCGCGAGCGGACCGCCACCTTCGCCCCCACACCCGGCGTCGGGCGCCTCCGCCCCGCCGCCCGCACCCGTGCGCCCGGTCTCTACCTGGCCGGCGCCTGGACCGCCACCGGCTGGCCCGCGACCATGGAGGGTGCCGTCCGGAGCGGCTTCAGCGCCGCCGGCGCCGCGCTCTCCGCCTTCGGCCGCCGCCACGACCATCCGCTGCAGGAGGCGGCATGAGTGTGATCACAGGAACCAGAGGAGAGACCGTGCCGACCGTGCCCCCGGGGACCCCGGCCGTCGACACCGCGGACGTCAGCGCCCTGCTGGAGAGGGGACGGACCCTGTCCACCCCTGTCATGCGGGCGGCCGTCGGCCGTCTCGCACCGCCCATGGACACCGTCGCCGCCTACCACTTCGGCTGGATCGACGCCGAGGGCAACCCCACCGACGCCGACAGCGGCAAGGCCGTGCGCCCCGCGCTCGCCCTGCTGTCCGCCGAGGCCGCCGGCGCCGCGCCCGAGGTCGGCGTCCCCGGCGCCGTCGCCGTCGAGCTCGTGCACAACTTCTCGCTGCTGCACGACGACCTGATGGACGGCGACGAGCAGCGCCGCCACCGCGACACCGTGTGGAAGGTGTTCGGCCCCGCCCAGGCGATCCTGGTCGGCGACGCGCTCTCCGCCCTCGCCAACGAAATCCTCCTGGAGCTCGGCACCGTCGAGGCCGGCCGCGCCACCCGCCGGCTGACCACCGCCAACCGCAAGCTCATCGACGGCCAGGCACAGGACATCTCCTACGAGCACCGCGAGCGGGTCACCGTCGAGGAGTGCCTGGAGATGGAGGGCAACAAGACCGGCGCCCTCCTCGCCTGCGCCGTCTCCATCGGCGCGGTCCTCGGCGGCGCCGACGACCGCACCGCCGACAAGCTGGAGGAGTACGGCTACCACCTCGGCCTCGCCTTCCAGGCCGTCGACGACCTCCTCGGCATCTGGGGCGACCCGGACGCCACCGGCAAGCAGACCTGGAGCGACCTGCGGCAGCGGAAGAAGTCGCTGCCCGTCGTCGCCGCCCTCGCCGCCGGCGGAGAGGCGTCCGAGCGGCTCGCCCGGCTCCTCGCCGAGGACGCCAAGTCCCCCGATTTCGCCTCCTTCACCGAGACGGACTTCGCCTACCGCGCCGCCCTCATCGAGGAGGCCGGCGGCCGCGAGTGGACCGCCGAGGAGGCCCGCCGCCAGCACACGATCGCGCTGCGCGCGCTCGACGAGGTGGACATGCCCGCCCGGGTGCGCGACCAGCTGATCGCCCTCGCCGACTTCGTCGTCGTACGGAAGAAATGATCACCCACAGCCAGATATGAGTGCGCGGTCGCCGGCCGGTGCCACCCGCACCGGCCGACGGCAGACCCACAGGAGCAGAAGAAACCGACTGCCACGAAGGGGAAGCCATGACAGCGACGACCGACGGAAACGCCGGGGCTCTCGGCCCCCTCGCGCCCGCGGCCAGCACCACTCCACCGCACACCACCCCCACGACCACGACCACGGCCGCGCGCCTCGACGAGGCCGCCGCCCGCGCCGTCCGCGCGGCCACCGACCACCTCCTCGCCCGCCAGGCCCCCGAGGGCTGGTGGAAGGGCGACCTGGAGACCAACGTCACCATGGACGCCGAGGACCTCCTGCTCCGCCGCTTCCTCGGCATCTCCGACCCCGACACCACCGCGGCCGCCGCCCGGCACATCCGCAGCCGGCAGTACGAGGACGGTACCTGGCCCACCTTCCACGGCGGGCCCGGCGACCTCTCCGCGACCGTCGAGGCGTACGTCGCCCTCCGGCTCGCCGGGGACCGGCCCGAGGCCCCGCACATGGCCCGCGCCGCCGCCTGGATCAGGGCCGAGGGCGGGATCGCCGCCGCCCGCGTCTTCACCCGCATCTGGCTCGCGCTCTTCGGCTGGTGGCGCTGGGAGGACCTCCCCGAGCTGCCGCCCGAGCTGATGTTCCTGCCGAAGTGGTTCCCGCTGAACATCTACGACTTCGGCTGCTGGGCCCGCCAGACCATCGTGCCGCTCACCGTCGTCTCGGCGAAGCGCCCGGTCCGCCCGGCGCCCTTCCCCCTCGACGAGCTGCACACCGACCCCGACCGCCCGGCGCCCAAGCGCCCGCTCGCCCCGCTCACCGGCTGGGACGGCCTCTTCCAGCGCCTCGACCAGGCACTGCGCGTCTACCACCGCTTCGCCCCGCGCGGACTGCGCCGGACGGCCATGAACAGCGCCGCCCGCTGGATCGTCGAACGCCAGGAGAACGACGGCTGCTGGGGCGGCATCCAGCCGCCCGCCGTCTACTCGATCATCGCCCTCCACCTCCTCGGCTACGACCTGGAGCACCCGGTCATGCGGGCCGGCCTGGAGTCCCTCGACCGGTTCGCCGTCTGGCGCGAGGAGCCCGAGGGCCCGGCCCGCATGATCGAGGCCTGCCAGTCCCCGGTCTGGGACACCTGCCTCGCCACCATCGCCCTCGCCGACGCCGGCCTGCCCGCCGACCACCCGGCACTGGTGAAGGCCGTCGACTGGATGCTCGACGAGGAGGTCACCAAGGCCGGCGACTGGGCCGTCCGCCGGCCCGGACTCCCGCCCGGCGGCTGGGCGTTCGAGTTCCACAACGACAACTACCCCGACATCGACGACACCGCCGAGGTGATCCTGGCCCTGCGCCGGGTCCGCCACCCCGACCCCGCCCGGGTCGACGCGGCCGTCGCCCGCGCCGCCCGCTGGACCGTCGGCATGCAGTCGGGCAACGGCGCCTGGGCCGCCTTCGACGCCGACAACACGGGCGTTTTGCCCAACAAACTGCCCTTCTGTGACTTCGGCGAGGTCATCGACCCGCCCTCCGCCGACGTCACCGCCCACGTCGTGGAGATGCTGGCCTGGGAGGGCCGGGCCGCCGACCCCCGCACCCGCCGGGGCATCGACTGGCTCCTCGCCGAACAGGACCCGAACGGCGCCTGGTTCGGCCGCTGGGGCGTCAACTACGTCTACGGCACCGGCTCCGTGCTCCCCGCCCTCACCGCCGCCGGGCTCCCCGTCTCCCACCCGGCGATCCGCCGGGCCGTCGCCTGGCTCGCCGCCGCGCAGAACCCGGACGGCGGCTGGGGCGAGGACCTCCGCTCGTACGACGACCGCTCCTGGATCGGCCGCGGCGCCTCCACCGCCTCCCAGACGGCCTGGGCGCTCATCGCCCTCCTCGCCGCCGGGGAGCGCGACTCCGAGACCGCCCGGCGGGGCGTGGCCTGGCTGGTGGAGACCCAGCGCGAGGACGGCTCCTGGGACGAGCCGTACTTCACCGGCACCGGCTTCCCCTGGGACTTCTCCATCAACTACCACCTCTACCGGCAGGTCTTCCCGCTCACCGCGCTCGGCCGCTACGTGCACGGCGAGCCCGCCCCCGGCGGGAGCCCGTGATGGAGCGCGACCGACCGCCGGGGGAGCCGGAGGCCGCCGTTCCGCCGCTCCTCGTCGCCTGCGCCCTCGGCATCGAGCGGTTCGCCCTGCGCGGCGGCGGGCGCGGCGGGGCGCCGGGGCCGGTCCGGGTGGTGCGGACGGGCATGGGGCCCGCCCACGCCGCCCGCGGGGTGGAGCGGGCGCTCGCCCGCGGGGGCTGGGACGCCGCCGCCGTCATCGCCTCCGGCTTCTGCGCCGGGCTCGCCCCCGGGATGCACCCCGGCGACCTGGTCGTCGCCGAGGAGACCCGCGGCCCGGACGGCGCCCTCGCCTGCGACGGCACCGCCCTGCTCGTCGAGGCGCTCGCCCGGGCGGTGCCCGGGCGGACCGTGCACACCGGGCCGCTGACCGGCTCCGACCACGTGGTGCGGGGCCCCGAGCGGGCCGCGCTCGCCGCCGGCGGGGCGATCGCCGTCGACATGGAGTCCGCCGCCACCCTGCGGACCGCCCGGGCCGCCGGACCCCGCCCGCTTGCGGCCGTACGGGTGGTCGTGGACGCCCCCGAACACGAACTGGTCCGGATCGGCACGGTACGCGGGGGAATATCGGCCTTCCGCGTCCTCCGTGCCGTCCTTCCCGCTTTCTTCGAATGGCACCGTTCTCTGCTGCTCCCCAGGAGGTGAGCCGGTCATGGCCATGCCGCTCCGTCAGTCCGTCCGGGTCGGGACCTATCTCTTCGAACAGAAGCTCCGCAAGAGGGACAAGTTCCCCCTGATCGTCGAACTGGAGCCGCTCTACGCCTGCAACCTCAAGTGCGAGGGGTGCGGCAAGATCCAGCACCCGGCCGGCGTCCTCAAGCAGCGGATGCCGGTCGCCCAGGCGGTCGGCGCCGTCCTGGAGTCCGGCGCCCCCATGGTCTCCATCGCCGGCGGCGAGCCCCTGATGCACCCCCAGATCCACGAGATCGTCCGCCAGCTGGTCGCCCGCCGGAAATACGTCTTCCTCTGCACCAACGCGCTGCTGCTCCGCAAGAAGCTGGAGAACTTCAAGCCGTCCCCGTACTTCGCCTTCGCCGTCCACATCGACGGACTGCGCGAACGCCACGACGAGTCGGTGGCCAAGGAAGGCGTGTTCGACGAGGCCGTGGCGGCGATCAAGGAGGCCAAGCGGCGCGGATTCCGGGTCACCACCAATTCGACCTTCTTCAACACCGACACCCCGCAGACCGTCATCGAGGTGCTGAACTTCCTCAACGACGACCTCCAGGTCGACGAGATGATGATCTCGCCCGCCTACGCCTACGAGAAGGCGCCCGACCAGGAACACTTCCTCGGCGTCGAGCAGACCAGGGAACTCTTCAAGAAGGCCTTCGCCGGCGGCAACCGGCGCCGCTGGCGGCTCAACCACTCGCCGCTCTTCCTCGACTTCCTCGAAGGAAAGGCGGACTTCCCCTGCACCGCCTGGGCGATCCCCAACTACTCCCTCTTCGGGTGGCAGCGCCCCTGCTACCTGATGAGCGACGGCTACGTCCCCACCTACCGCGAGCTCGTCGAGGACACCGACTGGGACAAGTACGGCCGCGGCAAGGACCCGCGCTGCGCCAACTGCATGGCGCACTGCGGCTACGAACCCACCGCCGTGCTCGCCACCATGGGCTCCCTCAAGGAGTCGCTGCGCGCGGTCCGCGAGACCGTCCAGGGGAGCTGAGGGGCGGGCCATGACCGACGGCTTCGACCTGCGGGCGCTGCTCGCCGAGCGCGGCGGCGAGCGGTACGAGCTGCACGCCCGCCACCTCAACCCGCAGCTGCCGCGGATGCTGCACACCATCGGCTTCGACAAGGTCTACGAGCGGGCCGCCGGCGCCCACTTCTGGGACGCCGAGGGCAACGACCACCTCGACATGCTCGCCGGCTTCGGCGTCATGGGCCTCGGCCGGCACCACCCCGTCGTCCGCCGGGCCCTGCACGACGTCCTCGACGCGGACCTCCCCGACCTCACCCGCTTCGACTGCCCGCCGCTGCCCGGACTCCTCGCCGAGCGTCTCCTCGCCCACAGCCCCCACCTCGACCGGGTCTTCTTCGGCAACAGCGGCACCGAGGCCGTCGAGACCGCGCTGAAGTTCGCCCGGTACGCCACCGGCCGGCCGAGGATCGTCTACTGCGACCACGCCTTCCACGGCCTCACCACCGGCGCCCTCTCCGTCAACGGCGAGAAGGGCTTCAAGGCCGGCTTCGACCCGCTGCTCCCGGACACCGCGATCGCCCTCGGCGACCTCGACGCCCTGGAGCGCGAGCTCCGCGCGGGGGACGTGGCCGCCTTCGTCGTCGAACCGATCCAGGGCAAGGGCGTCCACGAGGCGCCGCCCGGCTTCCTCGCCGCCGCCCAGGAGCTGCTCCACCGGCACGGGGCGCTGCTGATCGCCGACGAGGTGCAGACCGGCCTCGGCCGGACCGGCGACTTCTACGCGTACCAGCACGAGGACGGCGTCGAGCCGGACCTTGTGTGCGTGGCGAAGGCGCTCTCCGGCGGATACGTGCCGGTCGGGGCGACCCTCGGCAAGGACCGGATCTTCAAGAAGGTCTACTCGTCCATGGACCGGGTCCTGGTCCACTCGGCCAGCTTCGGCTCCAACGCCCAGGCGATGGCCGCCGGCCTCGCGGTCCTCTCGGTGATGGAGTCCGAGGGGACGGTGGCGCACGTGCGGCGGGTCGGCGGCCTCCTGAAGGGCCGCCTGGAGGAGCTGGTGCCCCGCTACGAGCTGCTGCACGCGGTCCGGGGCCGGGGGCTGATGATCGGCATCGAGTTCGGCCGGCCGAGCTCGCTGGCGCTGCGCGGCCGGTGGGCGATGCTCCAGACGGCCCGCAAGGGGCTCTTCGCGCAGATGGTGGTGGTCCCGCTGCTCCAGCGGCACCGGATCCTCACCCAGGTCTCCGGGGACCACCTGGAGGTGATCAAGCTGATCCCGCCGCTGGTGATCGACGAGGCGGACGTGGACCGCTTCGTCACCGCCTTCACGGCGGTCATGGAGGACGCCCACGGCGGGGGCGGGCTGCTCTGGGACTTCGGGAAGACGCTGGTCAGGCAGGCGGTCGCGCAGCGCTGAGCCGGGCCGGCCCCGGACTTTTGCCTCTGAGGCAAGAAAGTTGCCTCAGAGGCACGTTCCTGGCGGAATGGACGCATGGACCACGTCCCCCGGGGCTCCGCCCCGGAAACCGCCGCCCCCGAGCCCGTGCCCGACGTCGCCCCGCAGCTGCGGGCGCTGCGCCGGCGCCGGGGGCTTACCCTGGAGGCGGCCGCCCAGCGCGCCGGACTCTCCCCGGCGCACCTCTCGCGGCTGGAGACCGGGAACCGGCAGCCCTCGCTGCCGATGCTCCTCGCCCTCGCCCGTATCTACGGTACGACGGTCGCCGAGCTGCTCGGCGAGACCCCGGCGGAACGCGACCCGGTGATCCGGGCCGACCGCTCCGATCCGGTCGAGGCCGACGGCTGGATCTACCGGCAGGCGGGCGGCGCGGGCCGGGCCATGCAGTGCCTGCGGGTCCACGTGCCCTACGCCACCCGGGCCGACATCGTGCGCGTCCACCCCGGCGAGGAGTGGCTGCACGTGCTCGAAGGGGAGGTCCGGCTCGCCCTCGGCGAGACCGTGCACCTGCTCGGCCCCGGGGACAGCGCGCACTTCGACTCGCTCACCCCGCACCGGATCGGCGCGGCCGGCCGCGCCGGCGCCGAGGTGCTCTTCGTCCACACGCTCCTGCAGAGCCCCGCCGCCGAGCTGTGCCTGGGCGGCGGCGCCCCGCACTCCCGCTGAGTCCCGAAGGGTTGGTCGACATGTCCGACAAGTCCGTGAATTCCGCCACGCCCAAGGCGCCCGTCGCGGTCACCGGTGAGGAGCGCGGCGAGGGGAGGTTCCCCAAGGGGCTGGTGCTCCGCCTCTTCGCCTACCTGATCGCCGGTCACCTCTTCGCCGGCTTCCTCTACCTGCTCTTCATGCTGGGCGGACAGAACCAGTGACCGTACGCCGGACCCGCGGCCTCACGCCTCCGTGAGGAGCCGCTCCCGCAGCCGCTCGCGGGTCTCCGGCGCCAGCTTCAGGCCGTCCGCCAGGTAGGCGTCGACCGAGCCCCAGGTCGTGTCGATGGTCTCGAAGGCGGCCCGCAGGTACTCCACCCGCGCGTCGAAGAGCGGGCTCAGCAGCTCCATCACCTCGGGCGCCATGGCGTCCCGGGCGGTGGAGCTGCGGCGCACCTTGTAGCGGCGGTGCGGGGCGCCGGACTTCACGTAGTCGGCCTCGATGGCCTCGCGCTCCACGCCGAGCGCGAGCAGGGTGATCGCGATCGAGAGCCCGGCGCGGTCCTTGCCGGCCGCGCAGTGCATCAGGGCCGGGACGGCCTCCTCGGCGAGGGAGTGCAGGATCCGGCTGTGCTCGGCGGTCCGCTCCACGATCATCCGGCGGTACGCGGAGGTCATCCGCTCCTCCGCCTTGCCGTTCCCGAGCAGGTCCCGCAGCGTGTCGAGGTCGCCCTCGCGGACCATCCGCCAGAACTCCTTGCCGTCGGCCGGGTCGCTCAGGGGTATGTTCACGTTCCGCACGCCCGGGAGCTCCACGTCCGGGCCCTCCACCTTGGCGTCGGCCTCGTTGCGGAAGTCGAAGATCGTGTGCAGGCCGAGACCGGAGAGGAAGGCCGCGTCGGACTCGGTGGCGTCGGCGAGGTGACCGCTGCGGAAGAGGGCGCCGGGCCGGACCGCGCGTCCGTCGGCGGTGGGCAGTCCGGCCACGTCCCGGAAGTTGCGGACCGCCGCGAGTTCGGGCTCGTCGGATTCGAGGGGCTGGACCTGCGGCAGCTGCTGCGTCACGAATGCTCCTGGGGGTAGGCGTTCACGGGACCCGTACGGGATCGGTTCCCCCGGCAATCATCCCGGCGAGCGGGGCGCCGCGCACCCCCCTGGCCGGTAATGGGCGATCTGTCCGTATTGGAGCGCCTTGGGATAACAAGCCCCGGTTGAGGGGGAGATGGGATTTCCTGCGTGAGCAGGGTCATAGAGGTGACGGATCGTGGCCGACCGCCCGGGCCAACCACCCGCCCCGAAAAGGGAATCGAGGGGCCGTCATCCACGGAGGGTGACCGGAATTCCGGACCCGAAGATCGTCCCGGAATGCCCGTCGAATTCCGTGGCTTGTTCGCGCCGACCCCGCTCGTCTAGCGTCGCCGTCAATCCGGTCGGACCGCCGAATCCTGCCACCGTCCGGAATTCACACCCGTCCACGCGTGGCAGGAGCGGGGGACCCAAGGAAGTACGCCGGTCCCGCGACGCAGGACGGCTAGGGGTGAAGCCGCGTGAGAACCGCGGCCGGACATCTCCAGTCCGAACCCGACAGCTCACCTCGCAGGCGCCGGAGAGGAATTCGCCATGCCCGTGAAGGGTAAGCACCGCCGCCAGAAGTCCACCCTGATCACCCGTGGCCTCGTCGCCGCCGGCACCGGTGGCGCCGTCGTCGCCCTGCCGCTGATCGGCGCCACCGGCGCCCACGCCGCCGAGCAGGCCGCCCCGGCCGCCGTCTCCGGCACCGTGGCCGCCGCCGCGCAGGTCCAGGTCCAGGCCGCCCCGGCCGCCAAGGCCGCCGCCCCGACCACCTACTCCGTCGTCGCCGGCGACTACCTGTCCAAGATCGCCGCCGACCACGACGTCGCCGGCGGCTGGAAGCAGCTCTACGCCGACAACCGGCAGGTCGTCGGCGAGAACCCCTCGCTGATCCTCCCGGGCATGAAGCTCACCCTCGGCGCAGAGAACCCCGCCGAGGCCGCGGCCCCGAAGCCCGCCGCCAAGGCCGCCGCGCCGAAGGCCGCCCCGAAGCCCGCCGCCAAGGCCGCCCCGAAGGCCAAGGCCAAGGCCGAGGTCACCGAGCAGACCCGCGCCTCCCGCTCCGCCGAGCGCGCCGCGGCCCCGGCCGCCGCCCCCGCCGCCACCGGCTGGGTCGCCCCGGTCTCCGGCGGCGTCTCCACCCCGTACCGCGCCTCCGGCTCCATGTGGTCCTCCGGCTACCACACCGGCGCCGACTTCATCGCCTCCTCCGGCACCAACGTCCGCGCCGTCGGCGCCGGCACGGTCGTCTCCGCCGGCTGGAGCGGCGCCTACGGCAACGAGGTCGTCATCAAGCACGCCGACGGCAACTACTCGCAGTACGCCCACCTCTCCTCCCTGGCCGTCTCCGCCGGCGAGTCGGTGAGCGGCGGCCAGCAGATCGGTCTCTCCGGCTCCACCGGCAACTCGACCGGTCCGCACCTGCACTTCGAGATCCGCACCTCGCCGAGCTACGGCGCGGACATCGACCCGCTGGCCTACCTGCGCCAGCACGGCGTCTCCATCTGACCCGTCCGGCCCCACGGCCCAGCGAAGGCCCGGCACGCACGTGCCGGGCCTTCGCCCTGTTCCGGGCTTGGCAAATTCTTTATCGGTGGCATATATCACCCGCCGTCAACCCCTCCTTACGGTCGCGTAGGTCACATCCCGAAAGGAAAGATGTGCTGTCGTGGCAGACGATTCGAGAGCAATAGAAGAGAACGCGTTCGGGGCGGTCGGGGGAATCGGGTCGTACGCGGCGATCGGTGACAGCTTCACCGAGGGCGTCGGAGACCCCGGGCCGGACGGGACCTACGTCGGCTGGGCGGACCGCTTCGCGGTGCTCCTCGCCGACCAGCTGCCGGACCACCAGGAGTTCCGCTACGCCAACCTCGCGGTCCGCGGCCGCCTCCTCGACCAGATCGTGGCCGAGCAGGTCCCCCGGGCCAAGGAGCTCGCCCCCGACCTGGTCACCTTCTGCGCGGGCGGCAACGACATCATCCGCCCCGGCACCGACCCCGACGACGTCGCCGAGCGGTTCGAGCGGGCGGTGCGGGACCTCACCTCCGCCGTCGGCACCGTCATGGTGACCACCGGCTTCGACACCCGTGACGTACCGGTCCTCAAGCACCTGCGCGGCAAGATCGCCACGTACACGGCCCACGTGCGCGCCATCGCCGACCGCTACGACTGCCCGGTCCTCGACCTGTGGTCGCTGAAGTCGGTCCAGGACCGGCGGGCCTGGGACGACGACCGGCTGCACCTCTCGCCCGAGGGCCACACCCGGGTCGCGCTGCGCGCCGCCCAGGTCCTCGGCCTCCCGGTGCCGGCCGACCCGGACCAGGCGTGGCCGCCGCTGCCCGCCCGCGGGCCGCTGGAGGTCCGCCGCGACGACATCCACTGGGCGCGCGAGTACCTGGTGCCGTGGATCGGGCGCCGGCTGCGCGGCGAGAGCTCCGGCGACCACGTCGAGGCCAAGCGCCCCGACCTCATGCCCCTGTAGCCCGGGGGCGGCCGGCGGGGATCCGTTCCAGGACCCCGCCGGCGAAGACGTCGTACAGCGGCAGCGACTCCAGGTGGACGTAGCCGATGTGGCAGTCGCAGACGGCGAGGGGGCAGGTCCGGGGCCGCAGGGCGGCGCGGTACGAGCCGTCGTACAGGTTGCCGAGCTCGGCCCTGACGAAGTGGCAGCGGCGCACCGTCCCCTCGCCGTCCACCGACACCACCGACTCGCCGGTCCGGCAGGGCAGCCCCGCCGAGCGGTGCGGGTGCCGGCTGTAGCCGAAGAGCGGGTCGATGCCCGTCCACGCCGCCGCCTCCGCGTCGGTGTACGCGTGCCCCTCGGCGGCGTTCACCCACAGGTAGACGTGGTCGGGCAGCGCCGCCCGCAGGCGCAGCGCCTCCGCGTGGTGCTCGGGCAGCCCCACCACGCCCACGCTGAAGCGGACGCCCCGGGCCGCCAGGTCGAGCGCCTTGCCGAGAAAGCGGTCGTACGGCGTCTGGCCGGGGTGGTACGTGCACCACAACGCCAGCGCGTCCAGGTCGGCCTCGTCCAGCCAGGAGGTCCGGCAGCTCAGATTGGTCTGGATCGCCACCCGCTCCACGTGCGGCAGCCGCGACAGCTCCACCATCGCCCGCCGGTACCAGGAGCGGACGAGGCCCTCGCCCCACGGGGTGAAGAGGATCCGCAGCCGGTCCCCGTCCTGCCCGGCCGCCCACGTCGTGAACCGCTCCAGGGCCGCCCGGTCCGCCCGCAGCGTCTCCGGCGAGTCGCGGCGCTTGGCGAAGGGACAGTACGGGCAGTCGTAGTCGCACGAGGCGAGCGGCCCCCGGTACAGCAGCGTCAGGTCCACGGCCGGCCCTACTTCGGCTCGTACGCGGCCATCGCGGCCCGTACGGCGGGGGAGAACAGCTCCGGGCCGAGCCCGTCCGAGTGCGCCAGCCCCTCCGGCGACAGCCTGAGCAGCCCCTCCGGCGCGGAGCCGTCCAGCCAGCCGTACGCCGCGAACCGGTCGAGCTCCGCGCCGAAGTCCTCGTGCGCCGAGGTCCCGAACCGCTGCTCGTACCCGGCCAGCTCCATGCCCTCCGCCTGGAGCAGCGACTGGAGGAGGTGGCGGCGGCGGGCCTCCGCGCCGTCCACCCGGCGGCCCACCACGGCCCGGGAGAAGTCCTCCGTCTCCGTGTAGGCGTCGATGATCGAGCGGATCTCCCGCATGTCGACCGCGTAGTCGAAGGAGTAGTGCAGCGCGGCGGTGTACGAGCGGGCGCCGCAGCCCAGGCCGATCATGCCGTCCGTCTGGCAGGCGTGGTCGTCGGGGCCCGCCGGGGCCGCGCCGGACCGCCGGAACATCCGCATCGACACCTGCTCGTAGCCCGCCGTGAGGAGGTGGTCCCGGCCCTGCCGGTAGAGCCGCAGCCGCCGCGCGTCCCACTCCGCGTCCGTCTCGGCGGGCCCGGTGCGGCCCAGACCGGTGAGCGGGCGCACGTACAGCGGGTACAGGTACAGCTCCTCGGGTCGCCAGGCCAGCGCCGCGTCCAGCGAGTACCGCCAGGACTCCTCGGTCTGCCCGTCGATGCCGTAGATGAGGTCGATGTTGAGCACCGGCACCCCGGCGTCCCGGATCCGGCCGAGCGCCGCCTCCACGTCGGCCCGCCGCTGCGGCCGGACCGCCGCCCGCGCCTCGGCGCCCACGAAGCTCTGCACCCCGATGCTCAGCCGGGTCGCGCCCCGGCCGGCGAGGACCGCGAGCCGGTCGGCGGTCGCGGTCGCCGGGGAGGTCTCCACGGAGAGCGGCACCGCCCGCAGGTCCGCGCCCATGCGGTGCTCGGCGATGTCGCAGAGCCGCTCCAGCTCGGCGGCGGTCAGGAAGGTGGGCGTGCCGCCGCCGAACGCCGCCGCCGCGAACCGCACCGGCGCCGCGTCGCCGAGCGCCTCCCGGACGGCGACGGCCTGCCGGTCGAGCGCGTCGAGGTAGCGGGTGGTCAGCTCGTCCGGGGCGCCGATCCGGGTGAAGAGGTTGCAGAAACCGCAGCGGACCTCGCAGAACGGCACGTGCGCGTAGAGCGAGAGGGCGTCCTTCGGCTCGTCCGCCCAGAGCGCCGCGAGCTCCGGCCGCTCGGGCAGCGGACGGTACGCCGTCTTGTGCGGGTAGGCGTAGACGTACGAGCGGTACGGGCGGGGGAGCGGGGCGGCGGTCACGCGGCGGCCCCCTCGGCCGGACCGTCCAGCGCGAACTGCGCGTACGGCACCGTCCACACGACCTCGTGACCGAGCCGGTGGCCCGTGTAGCCGTCGTCGCCGTACGCCGTGCCGTGGTCCGAGCAGACGATCGCGAAGCAGCGGCGGCGACTGCTCATCGCCGCGAAGAGGCGCCCGATGTGCCGGTCGACGTACTCCAGGGCCGCCGCGTGGGTGGCCCGGGTGTCGCCCGCCTCGCGGGTCGCGCCCGGCAGGTGGAACCAGTTCGGCTGGTGCAGCGCCGCCACGTTCACGAAGAGGAAGAGCCGGCGGTCGGCGGGCAGCGCGGCCACCACCTCCTCGGCCCGGGCCACCTGCGCCTCGAAGGAGGTCGGCGAGGCCACCCCGAAGGACGGCTCCCAGTGGCTCTCCTGGAAGAGGCCGGGCAGGACCGAGCCGAGCGGCGGCCGCTTGTCGAAGAAGCCGACGCCGCCGACGCACACCGTCCGGTAGCCGTCGGCGGCGAGCGCCGTCACCAGGTCGGGGGCGTCGTACACGTAGGTGCCGTCGGCGGTGGTCTCGCTGCCCGCGAACCGGGCCGCGAAGAGCCGTGGGTGCGGTCCCGGCGCCGCCGGAGTCGGCAGGAAGCCCGCGAAGATCGCCTGGTGGGAGGCGTAGGTGAAGCTGCCGGGCGCGTGCCGGCGCTCCCAGCGGCCGCCCGGGAGGTGCCGGGCCAGGTTCGGTGTGCGGCCGGCGGCGGCCAGCTCGGCGGCCACGTCGTACCGGAGGGTGTCGAGGGTGACCAGGAGAAGGTCGTGGCTGCCGACGACCGCGTTCATGTCGGGCTGGTTCACGGGCTGGTGCTCGTTCCTGTGGTGCGGGGGCCGGGGGTGCGCGCCGGGGCGGGTGGGGGTGCGGGCGGGCGTCTCAGCAGGTCGGCGACCTGGGCGCCGTAGGTGTCCAGGCCCTCGGCGCCGCTGCCCGCCAGGCCGGTGAGGCCGGGCAGCAGGTCCCCGAAGGCGTTGACCTCGCCGACCGCGAAACGGCGCCAGCCGGCGCCCGGCAGCAGGTCCACCCCGACGCACCGGGTGCCGGGGAAGGCCGCCGCCGCGCCCTCGCAGACGGCGACCGCGTCCTCCCAGCGGCCGCCGGCGGCGGTGATCGCCGTCCGGGCCGCGGCGAGGTCGCCGCGGGCGCCGCCGAGGTGCAGATTGGTCAGCGGCGAACGGCTGGTGCGGACCACCGCGTGGGTGGCGCGCCCGCCGGTCACCACCACCCGCAGGTCGGCCGCCCGGCCGCCCTGGACCGCCTTCGGCAGCCAGCGCTCGACGTGCAGCCCGTCCGGGGCGAGCGCGTCGACCAGCGCGCCGACCTCCCGCGCGCCCGTGTAGCGGCGCACCCGCAGTGAGTTGAAGAGCCGTCCGGCGGCGTCCCGCTCGACCGAGGTGGCGGCCTGCACCCGGCCCCCGCCGGCCGTCTCCACGGCCAGCACCCCGGAGGCGGAGGAGCCGTGGGCCGGCTTGACGAAGACCCGGCGCAGCCCGGTCCCGGCCATCAGCGCCACCAGGTCGTCCCAGCCCCGCACCGGTGCCCCGCCGGGGCCGGAGGTCGGCGAGGCCGGGACGGGCACCCCGGCGGCGTCGAGCCGGCCGTGGGCGAGCCGCTTGTCGAAGAGGACCGCCGTCTCCGCCGGATCGTCGACCAGCACCGCCCCGGAACGGTCCGCCTCGGCGGTGAGCCCGGCGAGGGCGGCGGTGAACCGCTCGTACCAGAGCCGGCCCCCCTCCACCCGGGCCGGATCGTCCGTGCCGCGCAGCAGCAGCTCGACCTCCGGCACCTCGCCGGGCGAGTCGACCCGCACGGTCTCGCCCGCCGCGAAACGGGCCCGGCCGCGCAGGACGTCCGTCCACGCCACGGCCCGCGCCCCGGGCAGCCCGGCGGCGCGCAGCGCGTCCTGGAAGAACGCGACGCGACGGCCCGCCGGGTCGCCGACGACCACGAGGCGCGGGCCCGGGGTCATTCGGCGATGGCGACGTAGCGCCAGACGTCCCCGTCGCCGTCGTCCTCCGGGGTCTGCGGGTCGTCCAGGACGACGCGCACCCCGTGCGGGGCGAGCGCGGCGGTGAGCCGCTCGCCCATCGCCTCCGAGAGGTAGTGGTGCTCCAGGTCCAGCTCCGTCAGATGGGTCAGCGGCTGGCCGTCGAGCAGCGCGGCCGCGCCCTCGTCGGTGAGCACGCCCATGCTGAGGTCGAGCCGGTCGAGGCGGGCGACGACCGGGGCGCTCGCCACGGCGGCGGCCACCTGGTCCTGGATCACGCTGTTGCACAGGCCGAGGCTGCGCAGGGCCGGGAAGGACTCGCCGGAGAGCAGCGGCGCCAGGTCGCCGGGCGAGGAGTCGCCGCCGTACTCGTCGGTGCCCAGCCACAGTTCGAGCCGCTCCAGGGCCGGCAGGTCGCTGCCGGCGATGCCGCGCACGACCTCGGCGCCGAGCCCGCCGGTCTCCACGACCAGGGTCTCCAGGGCGGTGTGGCGCACCGGCGGGAAGACGAGCCCGGTGCCGCCGCGCACGCCGAGCTCCCGCAGCGCCGGGTAGGCGGCGAGCAGCGGCGTCACGTCGGACTGCACGATCCAGGAGATCTCGCAGTCCTCCATGGTCATGTCGCCGAGGAAGACCGCCTCCAGGGCGGTCAGCCGGTCGTTGGCGCCGATGAGCGCGGTGACGATCGCGGCCGAGGAGTCCTCGTACGCGTCCTCCCAGCCGCCCACGACGATCGCGCGGACCCGCGCGGTGTCGACGGTCTTCAGGAAGCGGTCGAAGACGGCGTCCCAGCTCTCCTCGTCGTCGTCGCGGTAGGTCGGGCTGGACAGCCGCCAGGCGACGGCCGCCGGGTCGGGCAGCGCGACGCCCGACCCGGCGTCCGGGAGGTCGAAGACGGGGAGGCCGTGGAACTCCTCCAGGTAGGCCCCAATGGTCATGACGGTGCTCCAGACGACGGACGGCGGTACGGGCGTGACGCCAAGAAGTTGTACCAAGCCGCACCGACAGGAGGGGCAGGGGGTCGGACACGGGACCGGGCGGGGGCCGGGGCCGGGAGCGTTGTCAGTGGTGGCCCCTAGCGTCGTTCCCGTGTTCGGGCAGCGGGTTCCGGACGGGAAGGGGAGAGCCATGTACCGGCAGGGGGACGTGCTGATCGTGCCCGTCGACGAGCGGGCCGTGCCCGTCCGGGCGAAGGACGCGCCGAGCGAGCCGAGGGACGGCCGGGGAAGGCTCGTGCTCGCCTTCGGCGAGGTCACCGGACACGCCCACGCGATCCCGGGCCCCGGCCGGCTGGTGCGGGAGCCGGGGCCGTACGGCCCGTTCCTGCTCGAACTGCCCGAGGGCGGACGGCTGGTGCACGAGGAGCACGCGCCGATCGTCCTGCCGAGAGGCTGGTACCGGGTGGTGCGGCAGCGCGAGTACGTGCCGGGCGCGTACCGGATCGTGGCGGACTGAGACGGGACCGGACGGTGCCCGCACGGCGCCGGAGGAAGGGACGGACATGGGGGACAGGACGATGAACGAGACCGACGCCTACGAGAAGTGGCGGGCCGTCGCGGCCGCCACCGGGCCCGCCGACCGGACGGCCGCGGAGGCCGGGGTCCGGCTCGCCTACGCCTTCGCGGGGCTGCCCGCGCCGGAGCGGGTGGTGTGGGCGGACTCGCCGCTCGCCGGGGTCGAGCTGGTCGCGGGCCTCGCCGACCGGGGACGCCCGGTGCGGGAGGAGGTGCGGACGCTGCCCTGGGCGGAGGAGCGCCGCCGCCTCCACGACGAGCTCGGCCCCGCCGGCTGGACGGCGCACTGGCAGGCCACCGGAGCCCGGCTCTGGGACCCGGCACGGGCGCTCGCCGAGCGGATCAGGGCCGGGATCCTGGACGCGCTCGGCGACCGGGAGGAACCCGGCGCGCTCACCGGGTCCGCGGGCCGGGAGCTGCTGTACGACGCGGTCCTCGGCCAGCAGGACGCCGCCTGGCTCGCCGCCTTCGACGGGCGCGGCACCCGGCTCGCCGGACTCGCCGCGGTCGCCGAGCAGGCCGGCTGGTGGTGGCCGTACGAGAAGGTCGCCGTCGTCTGCGAACGCCCCGTCGCCCTGCACCGGGACGAGGCCGGGCGGCTCGACCGGGGCGACGGTCCGGCGCTCGCCCACCGGGACGGCTTCGCCCTCCACGCCTGGCGCGGCATGCCCGTCACGGCAGAGTTCCTGGCGGGGCTCGCGGACCTCACCCCGGAGCGGATCCGCGACGAGGAGAACGCCGAACTGCGGCGCGTGATGCTGGAGTTCTGCGGCTACGAGCGCTACCTCGACGCCTCCGGGGCCCGCCCCGAGGGCCGCGACGAGGCGGGGGTGCTGTGGCGCATCGAGCTCGGCGACGACGAGGACGTCGTCATGGTCGAGGTGGTCAACTCGACGCCGGAGCCGGACGGCAGCCACCGCACGTACTGGCTCCGGGTGCCGCCCCGCACCCGGACCGCCCGCGAGGGCGTCGCCTGGACCTTCGGCCTGGGCGCGGAGGCGTACGAGCCGCTCGTCCAGACCTGAACCGCGAGGGAGCGGGCGCGGCGGGCCGCTCGTACGGACAGCCGATCGGATGGAAATCCGCTGGTACGGAGAGGTGAAGGGCGGCGCCGGTCAGGAGTGGCGCCCCGGAGGCGGCGGCCCCGGGTGCTGGGATGTGCCCGCCGGAGCCACCGGCACCCCACCGTCGAAGGGACCGCCCGTGCCGCACCGCCCCGCGCCCACCCTCCCGAACCGTGGCGCCCGCGCCGCCCGTCTGCTCGCCGCCGGCGCGGGCACCGCCGTGCTCGGAGCGCTCCTCCTCGGCACCGCCGCGCCCGCGCTCGCCGCCGCGCCCGAGCGCCCCGCCCCGCGCGTGGCCGCCGCCCGGGCCGAGGCGCCGGCGACCGTCACCGTCACGGGCAGCGGGAGCGCCACCGCCGCCCCCGACCTGGCGATCCTCTCGGTGGGCGTGGAGGTCACCAAGCCGACGGCGAAGGAGGCGATGGCGGCGCAGAACACCGCGGCGAAGGCGCTGCTCGCCGTCCTGCGCGAGGAGGGCGTCGAGGACCGCGACATCCGCACCGACAGCCTCTCCCTCAACCCCGTCTACACCCAGACGACCGGCGGCGAGTCCAAGGTGTCCGGCTACCAGGCCAGCCAGGCCTTCTCCGCGAAGGTCCGGGACATCGACCGGGCCGGCCAGGTCATCGGGGCCGTCAACGGCGCCACCAGGGACGCCGGCCGGGTCAACGGCGTCGTCTTCGACGTGTCCGACCCCAAGGAGCTGCGCGCCAAGGCCCGCGAGGCCGCGTACCGGGACGCGTACGAGAAGGCCTCCCAGCACGCCCGGCTGAGCGGCCACCGCCTCGGCCGGCTGGTCTCGCTCAGCGAGGGCGACTCGCTGCGGCCCGGCCAGGGCACGCTCCCGTCCCTCCCGGCCGACGAGCAGAACGTCCCCCTCGCCCCCGGCGAGATCGAGGAGCAGGTGACGGTCTCGGCGGTCTACGAACTCCTCTGACACCCCGCCCGGACCCGGCACCGGGCCTCGGCCCGGCCACGGTCCCGGACGGCCGGCCCGGGCGTGGACCACGGCTCGGTGCCGGCCCGCAGGCCCGGGGCCAGGGCGGACCACGGCCCGGGGCCGCCCGCAGGCCCGGGCGATGCCGGCCGTCGCTCGGGTCCGGGCCTACGGCCGGGTCCGCTCGTCGGCCGGCCTCGACGGGCTGCTCGGGTGGCGGTCGCCCGCCGCGGCTCGGGTGCCGGGTGTGCCACGCCGGTGCCGGCCGCCGGGCGCCCCTGGGGACCGGCACCGGCGGCGCTCAGCCGCCGGTCGGGGGGAGGCCCAGTTCGCGGTCGAGGGCCGCGTCGGCCCAGCGGAGCATCGCCGCGCGGGAGAGGCCCCCGGTGTAGACCGTCGTCTGGACGGCGAGCCCGTCCAGGTAGGCGGTGAGCCGCCAGGCGGCGCCCGCCGGGTCCGGGCAGGGGAACTCGCCGGCGGCGACCCCCTCCTCGATCACGGCGGTCACCGCCCGCCTCCACTCCTGGTCGAGCGAGGCGGCGACCCGGCGCAGCTCGGGGTCGCGCAGTCCGGCCGCCCACGCCTCGATCCACAGCCGCCACCCCTTGGCCTGCCCCCGCGGGGCGTACCAGCGGAGGGCGGCGCGCAGCCGCCGCACCGCCGTCGAGCGGCGCCCGAGGATCCGGCGCAGCTTGCCGAGGTCGCTCTCGGCGGCGTGCGCGAAGGCCGCCGCGACCAGCTGCTCCTTGGTGGAGAAGTGGTAGAGCACCAGCGCGTTGCTGACGCCGAGGGCCGCGGCCACGTCGGAGATCCGGACGGCGGTGGTGCCCCGGGCCTCGATCTGTTCGACGGCGGCCCGCAGCAGCTCCTCGCGCCGCTCGGCCACGCTCAACCGCACTCTCGCCACGCCGAGCAGCCTACACAGCACATGACAGAGTCATGATCATCGCCGGAGGCCGTTCCGCCCCCGGTCGCCCGCCCGCCCGGCTCTCCGTCCGCCCATAATGGAACGACCCCCAGAGCTCAGGAGGACTTGTGACCGGTACCGGCTCCGACCGTTCGCTGCGGGCCCGGCTGCGCTCCCTGCGGCCCGAGTCCTTCGGCGCCGAGCCCACGGGGGAGCGGCTGGCCCGCATCCACCGCTCGCCGCACTTCGCCGACGGCGTCTTCCAGAACCCCGAGAAGGCCCGCCGCGGCCCCTCCGGCTCCACCGCCGACCTGATGAAGATCTACTTCGAGCGGGAGGCGCGCGCCCGCCGGGCCCCGGCCGGGGTGATCCCCGTCCACCCGACGACCGTGGCCGACCTGGCGCGCCCCGCCCCGGGCGGCCTGCGGATCACCTGGCTGGGCCACTCCAGCGTGCTCGCCGAGATCGACGGCGTACGGATCCTCTTCGACCCGGTCTGGGGAGAGCGCTGCTCCCCCTTCTCCTTCGTCGGCCCCAAGCGGCTCCACCCGGCGCCCGCGCCGCTCGCCGCGCTCGGCCCGGTCGACGTGGTCGTGATCTCCCACGACCACTACGACCACCTCGACCTGCCGACGATCAAGGCGCTGGCCGCCACGGACACCCTCTTCGCCGTGCCGCTCGGCGTCGGCGCCCACCTGGAGCACTGGGGCGTCCCGGCCTCCCGGCTGCGCGAGCTGGACTGGCACGAGTCCACCGAGATCGGCGGGGTCGTCCTCACCGCCACCCCGGCCCGCCACTTCTGCGGCCGCGCCATCCGCAACCAGCAGCACACCCTCTGGGCCTCCTGGTCGGTCCGCGGCCCCCGCCACCGGATCTTCCACAGCGGCGACACCGGCTACTTCCAGGGCTTCCAGGAGATCGGCGCCGCCCACGGCCCCTACGACGTCACCATGATCCAGATCGGCGCCTACTCCGAGTTCTGGCCCAAGAACCACACGGACTATACGCCGATGCCTGGGGCGTGGCCAGACATTCACATGTCGCCCGCGCAGGGGGTGCAGGCGCACCTTGACCTACAGGGAGGTGCTCCGGTCGGTGTGATGCTGCCGATCCACTGGGGCACGTTCAACCTGGCTCCGCACCCGTGGGCGGAGCCGGGGGAGTGGACGAAGTACGAGTGCGAGGAAGTCGGCCAGGCGGTGGCGTTCCCCCATCCCGGTGAGCCCTTCGAGCCTGCCGGGAAGCTGCCCGAGGAGCCGTGGTGGCGGGCTGTGTCCCATTCGATCGCGCAGCCGTGGCGCCGGCCCCGGCCTGCCGAGGTCGCTGCGGAGCCGCGGAGCGAAGATCTCGACCTCGCGGGCGAGCGGTGACGTCGGTCGGGGACGACCTTGCCGAGGTCGCGCGGATGCTGGAGCGTTTGCCGTCTGAGGGGCGCGACCGTGTGCTGCGGGCGTTGGACGGGGAACCTCGCAGAGAGCAGGCGGCCGTCGTCCAACAGTTCAGACCCTTGCCGACCTCGCAGGGGCCGTCCCGAGTTGTGGTCCGAACGCGCATCATCGGTCGCTGAGCTGCAGTTTCGTACGGATCTTCTGGATGCTTGGCGGTTCGTGGGTGTCGGGATGTGCCCCTTCCCGCAGTCGACCGGCGGAGGCGGTCGGGCAAGGCATGATCGAGTCTCTGGGGATTCGATGGTAGGGGTGTGATGTGAGGGATTGGCGGACCGATCCGACGTTCGCGATGTGCCGAGCGCTGGTGGACGGAGCAGATCTGGCGTCGTTCGCGGGTGGCGCGTTCGATGTGCGGGCGGTGGTGGCCGGCATCCAGTCTGGTGCCCACAGCACGTTGCTCCTCGACGCCGTCCCGTGGGGGAACTTCCCTCATGGCGACGACGCCCGGGAGGCCGTTCACCTGCTGTGCGCCGGCGAGGACCCCGCTAGCCACGCGACGGGCGTGCTGGGGGGCCTGTGTGCCAACGACAGCCGGGCCGCCGCCGCGCTCGCCGTACCGTTCCTGATCCCCATCGCCGCCGATGCCCATCACGCACACCGTGCCGCTGCCCTCGCCGTGCTTTCCGGTCCGGCCCGAGCTCGGCACTTCGGCGTCGCCTCCCGCAATGAACTCCTGCTCCACCGCAACGATCCTCGGCGCCACGCCCCCGGCGACTATGACGACTACGGCGTCGAGGTGACCGGCTACCCGGCAGGCTGGTCGGTGGCCGCCGCCCGAGCCGCGATCACCGCCGGAACACCCGTACTCCTGCCGCTTCTCAACGACTCCGATCCCACCATCCGTATCGACGCCGCATACGCTCTGGCCACCGCCGCCGACCCCGACCACATGGTCCGAACCGCCCTTGCCACCAGGTTCGCCACCGAGCATGACGCCATGGTCCGCGCCGCCCTGCTCCTCGCCGTCGCCGAGACCGCCCGAGCTCACGTACAGCCGCCGGCCATCTCGTGGTTCCGCGAGCGGTGGCAAGACCGGACAGAGGCCCCCGAAGTCCGCCTGGCCGCGGCAATCGGCTGGCTCTGCCTCACGGACGAACCCGCACCCGAGGACCTGCACCAGACCATCGACACCTTCGCCACAGAAGAACGCGCGCACGCCATGGACACCCTGCCGTGGATGTACGCCGCCGCCGGAACCGGTGAACCGGGACTCTCGCGCTGTATCCGCTGCATGATCCACCCCGAAAAGCCTGAACCGTACGACGACCCCTGGACCTTCTCGCTCTGAGCGACCGGCCTCGCCCCCGCTTGCGCATCGAAGTTGTCTACCGGGGCCGGGGAGGGTTCCCGCGTCCGGGCGAGCCGTTCGAGCCTCGGGGAAGCTGCCAGAGAAGCCGTGGTGGCGGGCTGTGTCCCATCCGATCGCTCACCCGCGGCGTAGGCCCCAACCGGTCGAGGCTCCTGCCGAAGTCCCCAAGCGTGATCTCGACCTTGGGGGGTCGGTGACGGCGAGCGAGGATGACCTCGATGGGATCATGCGCCTACTGGCTCGTCTTCCGGGCGAGGAGCGCGACCGCTTGGTGCGTGCGCTGGACGGTGCGCCTCGCCGGGAGTGTTCGGCAGGTGCCCAGCAGTTCAGGCCCTTGCCGACGCTAGAGGGCCGCACCCAGTTGTCGTCCGAACACGCATCATGGGCAGCTGAGACAGCGGGCGCGCGGAGCTGCCGATCATCTTGGCTGTGTCGGCAGGGTTCTCGGTCTCCTCGGCAGAAGCGAGGGACGTGAGCAGGCCAAAGTCAATGGTCCCCCCCAGCGGGGCGGGTGTAGGAAGATTCGGCACAGGGAAGCGGGAAAGCCCCGGCGGGGTGCCGGGGCGCGGTGCGTCAGCCCTGGTGTGTTTCTCCGAACTCGGCCGCAACGTACTCCCGCGAGGGGAACATGAGCGGCTTGACGTGCACACCGGATGCATGTACCTCATCCAAGGTGTCCAGAGTCAGTCCACATGTGAAGCACTTGAGGGATCGGGGAACCATCAAGAGCGCGTTGGGCGACTCAGCTTGTTCGTCGAAGAAGACCGAGGCTTTGCTTGTGCACGCGGGACAGTCGGTTCCCACAAGACGTAGGACAACCCTTCGACCATCATCAAGCGTGACAGGGAGCTCCTCGTTGTACGGGGACATCTGAGCCCGCACGATGAGATCCCTGGCCTCGTCAGGGAGGCCCTCGAAGCGATCGTTGAACCTGTGGAGTGCCTGGCTGATGCGGACCTGCACGTCGCGATGGACCTTGGATGCGGCCTGGTCGATCGCCACGCGTGCGGACTCGGTCCACCGCTCCCAGAAGGAGTTCAGGGGCTGATCCAATTCCTCATGGAGGGCTGCAACGGCTGCCGCAAGCGTCGAGAGCAATCCCTTGGCCTGGTTGCCAGTCGAGGCGTGGGCGACGCCGTTGCGCAGGTCGATCAGGAGGTCCAACGTCCGGTCGACGGGGAGGACATTCAGCGTGCGTAGGCGGGCGATGGCCTCTGCGGCGCCGATCGTGCGGACCTTGCTGGCGACGCGATGTCCGCCGAGATGAAACAGCATCTCCGCGCTGCCCTTCATCTCCGCGATGTAGATCGGGTTCTTTGAGACCAGGACGGCCTTACATAGGCGCTCTACAGAAACTCCGGCATGGAGGGCGAATTCGTCGTATTCTCCTCGCGCATGGTCGTCCATGGCCTTGTGCGCTGACTTCTTTGCGCCGGCCCAGAAGCTCTCGAAGGTGAGGGAATCGTCCATAGGAGGACGGTAACGGCCGATGCACTACAGGGGCGATCGAGTTCCGGAAGCCCCCGCCGGTCTGGTCGACCCTCGTCTTGGCACGTGTGGTGCTGGAGAGTTGCCTGTTCGTCGACTACCTCTGAAGATCCCTCGGATCTCTGGCACGCTTCGGCTGGCAGGTCCGCGAACTCACCCTCGGCCGAGCAACACAGGACGGACCCGCGTTACCACTCGTTGCTGTTGCCCTCGGCGATCCGCAGGATCTGGCTGGCGAGTCGCTGCACCACGTCGCTGTATCGCTCGCTGCCAAACTCGTCGGCCGCAGAGACCGCTGGGAACATCTGCTTGATGAGATCTGCGACCAACCTCGCAGGGAACCAATCCGGCAATTCCGAGATTCGCTGGAATGTCCGAGTCGCATCGGTTCCGTCAGGGCTGAAGGTCTCACCCCACTGCCCCATCGCTTCGATTATCGCCGGCAGCAGGTCTGGGTTTCCCTCAAGTGCTGTCTTCAGGGTCTCTCGAACTTCTCCGCCGTGGCTGGCACCCGCAGTCCATGCAAGCAGCCGTCGTGCGTAATTGCTGTTGGCCGCCCAGGCAGTGGGAGCCTTCCAGTCTTCAGCCAGCAGGAGTTTCGTGGCTTCGGCGGCTGCCGCATCCTGCAGTTCCTCGCGACCCTGCTGTTTCGCGATGGTGCCGAGATGCTGGAGCAGAACAACCGAGGCAGCCAGAGGCGTCTGCTCGCTGGCCTGACGAATGAGGGCACGGTAGGTGGTCTCGTCGGCATTGCGGGCCACAGTCGCCGCACGCCGGGCCGTAACGTCTAGCCCCATCGCCGTCAGCGATGGCACGGGGGGAAGAGCGTTCGCCAAAGGCAGCGCCTCGATCAGGCGTGCGTACAGCGCCGCGTCGTAGTCACGGTGCTTCACCCGGCCCCAGGGGCCTGCCGATTCCAGTAGTTCCCAGTGCTCCCGCACCGCAC
The DNA here is from genome assembly GCF_014649855.1 of Streptomyces roseolus. Lineage (GTDB taxonomy): Bacteria > Actinomycetota > Actinomycetes > Streptomycetales > Streptomycetaceae > Streptomyces > Streptomyces roseolus. Next base: position 309,270 of record NZ_BMTV01000005.1, read on the forward strand.
GCTGTTGGTCTGTTTCGACCGGTCCAGAGACGGCGAGGGTCGGCTCGGGCGGGGAGACTGTCCGGTCCCCTCGCCAGGCGGCGCTCAGGGCCGCTGAGGCGCGCTGCAGCTCGGCGACCGCGTCCGGCCATGCCTGGTCGTCCTCGGACGGCGGCCGTCCTGGCCATCGACCTGCTGCGGCAATCAGTTCTTCGACCCGTCGTTCCACCCAGTCGCACCACGGCCCGAGACTCTGGTCGGCGGCAGATACGGCGTGGAGCTCGGCAACGACCTCTACGGCCAAGGGTTCTAGTTCGGCCTGGCTCGCGGCGAGAACTCCATTCAGCGCATCCTCGTAGGGCTTGGTCTCTGCCCTGGACGGCTCGACGGTCAGGCGGTCCCCATCCAGATCAAAGACGGGCATCGTCCTGTTCATGTGGAGACGCAATGCCTGCCAATCCTGAGCCGCTTGATGCGCGAGGCGACGTCGCTGGCGACCGACGCTCACCATCTTCCCTACCGCCCGGGCCGCCGCCACGACCGTCGTCGCACTGGCCGTGGCGACGCTCAGCGGAAGCGGGTCGAAGGAGAGCATGGAGGCTTCCGCGACTTCATCGTTGTTCAGGTGCCACGACCGCTGAATCTGGTCGTGCTCGGCCAGTTGCGTCGCCTTCCACTCCCGCAGCATCTCCGGAGGGAACCGGGCGGCGTTTTCATCGATCTCATACGAGTGCTCGATGCATAGCAGGAGCAGGTTCTCCCCGCTGCGGTTCGCCTCGTCTGACATGCCGGCGTTCCATCGGGGGCCACCCTCCCTGCGAGCGTGGATGTGCGCGACGCGGCTGTTGAGGGTCCGATCGCCGGTCTCGTTGTCCAACCGGAACAAGGGGCGCTGACAGTCCGGCTTGCCGCAGCGGAAAGCGGTTCCGTACAGCTGTTTCACTGTTGCGTCTGTCGGCGCGGGATGTTCTACCGGGCGACGATTCGGGTTCCCACCTGTCACCGAGGCATTGTGCCCCATGTGGCGACGGGCAGCGGCAACTTCCGCGCACCAAGCCCTTGGCTCGGTATGCAGACACGGCCAGCGTCTCACGTGCAGTTCATTGAGAGTGCGGCCTGGGGTGGGGCAGGCGGGTGCCTGCCCCACCCCAGGTACGTGATCACTGATGCTTCGACTGGCTGAGCGAGGCTGTTGCGGCTCGGTCGAAGGGCAGGTCCTTCAAGGGAAGTAGGTGTTTCGTCAACTCTGGCACCGCCTTCGCCAGGCAGTCCATGGCAATCCCCAGGGCCTGTCGGTGCTCTCGCGCGAAGAGGTGATCGAACGCTGGCGCCTTCCAAGCGTCGCCGCCGAGTAGGGCGTCGAAAACCGCCAGGTCGATGGTCTGCGGCAGCTGGCGGGCGATAGGGCTTCGGCGTCGCAGCCGTTCGGCGAGGTCCATGAAGTTGACCAGCCACACTGGTGTCTGCGACATCGCGTCGCGGACGGAGGGGACAGGGCGCTCAATCGCGGGTGCCCCTGCCGACCGGTACGCCTGATGAATGGTTACGAGCTCTTCGCGGAGCAAGGCGTCAGCCATCTCTGCCACTCGCAGGATCTGGCGGTCGTGAGGGTCTCCGGTGTTCAGCCCCTGCTCGATCTCTCGCCGCGTGCCCTCGGAGCCCACGGTGTCGGTCCGACCGCCGGCGCGTAGGGCTGCGGATACCAACGCTTGGAGAACGTGACCGGCCAACAGCTTGGCCAAAGGGTTGGGAAGGACTGTCCCCGTGCGTGTCACCTCGTCCAGGGTCAGCAGCGCTCCTAGGACTCTGTGAGGATCAGCCAGGAGCGCGTCGTGCCTGAGGAAGGAGACGAGCCCTGACGGGAGATCTCCGATCTTCTTGAGCTGCTGGTCCGCGGCAGCGCTCTCCTCCTTGAAGGCGGTCTCCCCGATGGTGGCGAAGTGCTGCGGTACGTGTTCCAGGACTTGCTCACGACGCTCCAGCTCGGAGCTGGCAAATAGGTCAACCCCGATGTGGCGCGCTACCCCGCGGCCGGCCTCAGTGACGGTTTGGCGAACGAGCGCCGAGCGGTCCGCACCGACGAGGGCCTGCAGCCCCCGCAACCACAAGAGGCGGTCCTGCTCCCCGCTCTGTCCGCGGGTGGACTTGCACTCGCTGATGCCGATGTGGGGACGGAGTCTTGAGTCGAAGTCGATCGACAGCACGTCGACGTCCGTTACCGTACGCGGCCGCCCTCCGACGCTCTGCGTGACAGGGTGACGTACGCGGACGAGTGCGCCATCCGCGAACTCCGCTCGGGCGAACCGGCGTTCCAGTTCGTCGCCCTTTTCCTTTCCAGCCCTACCGGTCATAGCGTCGCCGCCCCATTTCCTGTCGCAGTGCGGCGAGAATATCTTGCGAAGCGCTGGGGCTGGGGGCTGCTTCCTTAGGGGACTGGACCAGGCGTCGTGCACGTTCCGCTTCAGGGTGGCGGTAGCCGCGCTGTCCTTGGAGGGCACCCGACGTGGTGTTTCCGTCTGCGCTGTCCTCAAGGTAGGTGATGGCCTCCTCGGCGACGTCTGCCTGCAGGAGGACGAACTTCTTGAACCTGTATGCCGGCTCAACGCGGACAATTCCGGCAGTTTCGAGCATGGAGTAGTCGGTGCCGATGTTGGATGCGTCTCCTGCCTCGCCGTTTCGTACCAGCTTTCGCAGGAAGGAGGTTGGAGCGAAGAGCCGGTTACTGGCGAATCGTCGAGCGAACACCATGGAGCCGATGAGCTGACGCACGTGCCCGGACGGGTCGGCTCCCGTCGGGGCGTCGAACACGGATCGCCCCATATGCGGAGAGAAGAGGAATGCTCGCTCCTGGCCTCCGAGCGTGGTGACGATAGATCGCAGCAGAAGTCCTTGGGAGACGGCATAGTCCACCCACTTCCGTTCTCCGGACTGGATCTCGTCCTCAGGCATTCCAGCCGTCGCAGCCACCTCCTCCAGAACGCCGCTCAGTGCCGCTCGTACGGCCCCATCCTCGGCCTGCAAAGCGGCATGAGAATGATCTTTGTCAACTGCCCAGACATTGGGGTTGAAGAGCACCTCGTCCCCGTCGGCGCTCCGCTGACGAGTGCAGAGGTGCAGGGATTCAAGGTTTTCGATTGCCCGGACGGTGAGCTCTTCGGGTCCGAGTGTCGCGCACTCCTCCTTTGCCGTTGAAATGGTGATCGGCATGATGGTGGTTATGCGGAGAATCGTGAGAGCCGTCATCTCAAGCGGTTCAGGCATGACGTTACTGAGAACGCTGTCGGCACGTTGGTAGAGATCGTCGACAGGCGGGATTTTCTCGGACACCACCTTGATGGCGCCCTCATGGTCGCGCTCAAGGTCGACAAGGCCCAGCACCTCAAGCGTGGGAAGGAACTCCCTACGGATCTCTCGTTTGCTGATGCCGGCGCTGACCCCAAGGGCCTCGACACGCTCGGGTGAGCTGACACCGCTGCCCCGTAGCCGGAGAGCGAGCTCAAAGATCCGGCCCGCGAACTCAAGCTGGGCCAGATCAGCCTTGGGCTGGCTGGCCCCGTAAGTGCTCAGGTGTCGTGACATGCCGACAAGAAGTTCTGCAGTTGGTAGCAACGGAGTCTCCAGGAGGGCAGCAACAAGTCCACAGCATCGTTGTGGTCCGGCGGCCGGGTGACCTCAGCCGCAGTCCATGGTGCGCCTCACCCTGCCCGGATGGTCTTCCTTTCGGAAGATCCGATCTCTGTCTGCGTGATGATCAGGACCCTGGCGTCGGTGGTGAAGGTCAGGGGCGCGTGCCGCCAGATCGGTTGGGGTCTCTGGCGAAGCCAGGGCCCGCATGTCGAGGGGCGACTGCTTGCCGGGGCCGACGGTCGGGATCACCGTGTCAGTGCGGCCCTCTCGCCAGCTCGCCAACCGTGTCCAGAACGCCTTCGCGGCCCTTGGAACGCCCCTGACGCAGGACCAGGAAGCCACGTCGTTGGTCGCGACGACCGCATGCTTGAACATTTGCGAAGGGAGGACCCGGGGCCCGGCGGAGTGGATGTCGCCGCTGCGGGAGGTCCCCTGTGGTGCGTGAGGGGGGAGACCGCGACGAAGTGCATTGGGGGCTCTCTATGGGCATCCGCGTCGGTCACCGAGCGGGTGATCAAGAGTGGCGCGCCGACTCGGCGGCACGACCTGAAGGCCAACGCAATAGTATTTTCTGAGAAGTGATTGAGCGTCATATTGCCCAAGAACCACACGGACTATACGCCGATGCCTGGGGCGTGGCCAGACATTCACATGACGCCCGCGCAGGGGGTCCAGGCCCATCTTGACCTGCAGGGAGGTGCTCCGGCCGGTGTGATGCTGCCGATCCACTGGGCCACGTTCAACCTGGCTCCGCATCCGTGGGCGGAGCCGGGGGAGTGGACGAAGGACGCGGCGGAGGAAGTCGGGCAGGCGGTGGCGTTCCCGCGTCCCGGTGAGCCGTTCGAGCCGGCGGGCAAGCTGCCCGCGGATGCTTGGTTGCGTGGGGTGTCTCAGCCGATTGCCCGTCCGTGGCGCCGGCCGAAGCCGGCGCAGATTCCTGTCGAGGCGTCCGAGCGTGATCTCGACCTGGCGGGTGATCGGTGACGTCGGGCGAGGACGAGCTAGGCAGGGTCGTGACCCTACTGGCTCGCCTCTCGGCCGAGCAACGTGATCGGATGCTGCATGCTCTGGACGGTCCGTCCCGGCGGGAACCTTCGGTGTGCGCGCCGCGGTTCGTGCCCTTGCCGACCAGAGCGGGTTCGTCCTCGGTTGTCGTCCGTACATGCATCGTGGATACCTGAGCATGTACCCAAAGAAGCCTCACCGGTTCGCCGGCGGGCTTCTTCTTCGTTCTTAGTCGGCTCGCTCGGGTGCAGCTGGATCAGGGTCTTGCCGCGGTGCGAGGCTCGGGGTGAGGTTGGAGGATGAAGGCGGTCCTTCATGTCATGCCAGCACGGATACGAGCGTGGAGGTAGTGGTCGAACGGGTGGGGGCGTCTTGAGGGTGAGATCGGGGAAAGGGGTGCTGGAACTTCTCAGCGAGGAAGGCTGGGACGGCGGCGTACCACCGGTCGACGATGGCGGCCTGCTGCTCGATTGAGTTGGAGGACCACGGCTTGGCCGCGTCGCCCGCACCGCAGGTGAGCCAGGGCGAGCAGGGCCTGTCTCGAGGCGGGGAGAAGACGCCAGCGCGTCCCGATCCCCTGCTGTCTGGCCTTCAGCCGCCTGGTCAGGAGCCGCAGGATGCGATGGGGCACATCGACCGAGGATGGGTGTACGAGCACGCGAAGCTCCGGGCAGGCACGGGTGATCTTGGTCGAGATCCGTCTATCAGGAGCTTCGCCATTGCGCAGGCGTGTCCAGCTCGCGGTCAACACCGCCAGTTTGGCAAAGGTTCAATGTCAGACCTCGGTTATAGGGTCCGTACGGTGAGGTGCCTGGGCGTGTGACCCTGCGCTGTGTCGGGGAGGACACATGGCTCTGTTGACTTCGGCGCTGCTAGCGAAGGCAGCCATGCCGTGGGCTGGCAAGCTCGCGCTGAGCGGGTTCACGAAGGTTTTTCGCAGGCCCAAGGTGGCGCGTGCCGCGGCCAAGCGGGCGACTGAGGCCGGGATTCCAGTGAGGGCGAAGTCGCTGCGAGTCTGGCTGGCGCGTAAGGACACTGGCGAACAGCTGCGTACATGTACTGAGGCATCACTCGACCAGGCGGCTGGACGCCTCGCTTACATGATGCCTGGCGGTAGCGCTGAGGAACGCCGTCGTAATGCGCTGCAGGTGCTGTGGATGGTGATGGAGGAGTCGGTGCGTGCTGCCGATCCCTCGCAGGCGGCCCTTCTCGTCGGTACCTGGGGGCTACAGACCACGAAGGAGGAGGGACAGAAGACCCGGGACCAGATCCAGGAACTCCGTCAGGATGTGCGAGGCCGCGACGGTCTTGAGCAGGCCGTGAGTACGCTCAGTTCCTGGGCAGCCGAGGAAGCCCGCCACCTCGCCTCGTCGTGGCCAGGAGTGATCAAGTGCATGGGCATTTTGCACCCCCTGGGGCGGCAGCGCGGAGATGTCCTGCGGCAGTGGGCGGATACCCATCCGGCCTGGCTTGAGGACGCCCCAGCCGGCGCCTACGCCTGGCTAGGACATCTTGCGGCCGACTATGACGTTGCTGGTGCGGCCCGGCATTTCTTCGAAATGTGTTTGCGAGAAGGGGGGCATCCCCGGGACTACTACACGGTGCTGGCGGCGCTCCACCCGAAGGACGGGACGGAGGAAGATACACGCGCCTACCTTGCTACACACGGGGAGGGGAGCTCGTCCCCTCTCCTGGCAGCGTTCCGTGGTTTTCTCGACGGCGCGTGGGAGCAGGGCTTGGTAGACCTCAGGCGGTGGGAATCACACGATGCGCGATCAGCGGCCATCAAGACCCACTTTGAGGCCAAGGCGCTGCTCAACCTCCAGCGATTGGAGGAGGCACTGGCAGTACTTCGAGGGGCCGACGAGTCCGCCAGCGGTATCGGATTGACCCTGGCCGCCACGCTCTTGGAGCACGCCCGCAGCAGCCGGACCACGAATAGGCTCGGTGCCGGCCAGGAGGCCCTGGCCGTGGCCCTCCGCGCTAGGAACAACCGTCGGAGCTGGTCGGGCGACAGCACCGAAGCAGCTGTGCTGGCCGTACAGGCGGCGGTGGTGAGCGAGGACTTGGCCCTGGCGTGGAAGCTTGCCCGGCCGGTGCCGGAAGGGGAAGCCGAACCGCATGAGGCCGAAGACCCCCGCATGGGCATGCAGACCGCCCTGGTTGCCGCGATGACGGGACGGTGGCGGGAGGCCGAGGAACTGGTGCAGTGCATGCCACATGGGTTCGCGCGTGCGCATGCCTCGGCGGTTCTCGCGGAATCGAGGGAGGGACGCGGCACGAACACCGCGGAGGTTCAGCGGTTGTGGCAGGAGGCATGGGAAGTCGCTGGCACGGAGAGCGAACAGTTCACGGCTGCGGCTGGCCTGGCCTCCAGCGGTGCGGACCTACCCGACCTAAGCCACCTCGAACCCCTCTTCGGCGAGCGCGTTGGGGAACTCGAACTTCTCGCCCGGGCCCTGCACGCTGAGGGGAGCGATCCGCTCAGCCTGCTGCGTGCCAACGTCACCAGGAGCCCGGCCATCGTGGTCGCACTTGCCGAGCGCTACCACCGTGCCGGCGATATCGCTCTGGCTGCCGAGACTCTAAGAGACGGTTCCGCCGAGTGGAACGACGCGCGGCTGATGGCCATGGCTGCGGGCCTGTTCCTGGAAGCCAAGGACCACCGGCAGGCTGGTGAGTGCGCACAGGAAGCACTGCGGATGGCCGGACCGCGCTGGGCCGGGCAGGGACGCATGTACGCGCTCCTCGTTGAGGCCGAAGCCGCCGACGGGCGCTACGACCGCGCTACGGATGCGGCCCTGCGCCTTCTCGAACTCGACCCCTTGGACATCGACGCCCGCTGGGCCCTGGTCAAGTGCTACGCGCTCCGCGGCCTGCTTGACCTGGCGTGGCAGGCTCTCACCACCGGCGGGCAGGGGCAGCCCCTCGACCCGCGCAGCTCGGACGAGACAGCCCTGTGGGTCATGCTCGGGGCACGCTCCAGCGTCGACCCGCACTTCACCGGGCGGGCCCTCGCACTGACGCAGCGCTGGCGCGATGACAGTGACCTAGGGTCTGTTGTGAAAGTGCTGGTCACAGCCACTCGTTGATGGCTGCGACCAGCACGGTCGCTTCGTAGCGGAC
>NZ_BMTV01000006.1:0-80448 GCF_014649855.1 Streptomyces roseolus
CCGCTACGAAGCGACCGTGCTGGTCGCAGCCATCAACGAGTGGCTGTGACCAGCACTTTCACAACAGACCCTAGCCGCCTCAGGCCCCGGTGGCCATGTCGTACGTGACCCACATCGTGCGCGTGGCCACCTGGTCGTACTTGGAGCGGGCGCGGTGGTTGTCGTCGGCCGTGATCCAGCGGACGACGCTCCAGCCGCGCTCCGCGCCGATCCCGCGCAGCGCGGCGAGCAGCAGATCGGCGGCGCCGGTGCCCCGGCTCGCCGGGTCCACGAACAGGTCGTCGAGCCAGCCGCCGACCGACGCGGAGAGCGGCCGGGCGAAGGCCCGGAAGTGCGCGAGCCCCACGAGCCGTCCGTCGGCCCCCTCCGCCACCAGTCCCTCCACCTCGTGGCCGGCGTCGTGGAGCCACGACCAGACGAGCGCCGCCGCCTCCTCGCTCTGCTCGACCCGGTAGAAGTCGGCGTAGCCCCGGTACAGGGCGCGCCACTGCGCGAAGTCGTCCTCCCGGACCGGACGTACCCGGACGGCGGCGTCGGCGGCGACGGACATGAACGTTCACTCTCCTCGTGCTGTGTTCCCCGCACCGCGTGCCGTGGTGCGGGGAACAGTGGATCACGCCGGTCGGGGCGCGGACCGAGTGGGGCGGGGGCGGCCGGGGCACGCTTCCGGTGCCGCCGGGAGGGCCGCGTCCCGCCCGTCCGGGCGCCCGGCAGCATCCGAGGAACCGAGGTGAGGATCCGCGTTGGCGACCGACCGCTACGGCAACACCCTGTACGCCTGCACCCCCGAGGGGGCCGCACATCTGGACCGGGCCGTGGAGGCCCTGCTCTTCTTCCGGCCCGAGGTGACCCCGGCCGTCGCGGACGCCCTCGCGGCGAGCCCCGGCTCGCCCGACGCCCAGGCCTTCGCCGCCTATCTGGGTGTGCTCGGCACCGAGCACACCGCCGCCGCGGCGGCCCGGACCCGCTTCGAGGGCTTCCTCGCCGGCTGCGACACCTCCGCGCTGCCCGCGCGCGAGCGGTTGCACCTGGCCGCCGCCGGCGCCTGTCTCGCCGGGGACCTGCACGGAGCGGGCGACCTCCTGGAGGAGCTGTCCCTCGCGTACCCGAGGGACGTCCTCGCCCTCTTCGCCGGACACCAGCTGGACTTCCTCACCGGCGACGCCGTCCGGCTGCGGGACCGGATCGGCGGCGCCCTGTCGGCGTGGGGGAGGGCCGACGAGCACCGGGGGCCGCTGCTCGGCATGTACGCCTTCGGCCTGGAGGAGTCGGGCCACTACCGGCGCGCGGAGGAGACGGGGCTCGCGGCGGTCGAGCGGCACCCGGGGGACGTGTGGGCGGTGCACGCGATGGCCCACGTGTACGAGATGCAGGGCCGGGTCGCCGAGGGCGTCGCCTTCCTCGACGACCGCGCGGACGACTGGACGCGGGGCAACTACCTGACGGTGCACAACTGGTGGCACTACGCGCTGTACGCCCTGGAGGCGGGTGCGGAGGAGACCGCGCTGCGCGTCCACGACGCGGCCGTCCACCACGAGGGGTCGGCGGGGCTCGCCATGGAACTCCTCGACGCCGCCGCCCTGTTGTGGCGGCTGCGGCTCGCGGGCCGGGAGGAGCCGGAGCGCTGGGCGCGGCTCGCCGACGCCTGGGCCGCACGGGCCGATCCGCCGTTCTACGCCTTCAACGACGCCCACGCGGTGATGGCGTACGTCGGGGCGGGCCGGCTCGCGGAGGCGGAGGCGCTGGTGGCCGACCGCCGCCGCTGGCTGGCCGACGGCGAGGGCGCGGGGGAGCGGCTTGCCCTCTCCAACCACGCCATGACGGCCCAGATCGGTCTCCCGGTCTGCGAGGCGCTGCTGGCGCAGGGGCGCGGCGACCACGCCGCCGTGGTGGAGCTGCTCTGGCCGCTGCGGCGCCGGATCCAGGTCTTCGGCGGCAGCCACGCCCAGCGCGACGCCGTCCAGCGCACCCTCCTCGAATCGGCGCTCGCCGCCGGGGAGCACGACCGGGCACGGCTCCTGCTGAGCGAGCGGGACGGGCTGCGGCCCGACAGCCCGTACAACTGGCTGGGAAGGGCGCGGCTGGCCGACGCGATCGGTGACGCGGCGCTCGCGGCGGTGGCGCGCGAGCGGGCGGAGGGCGCGGCGAAGGGGCTGAGGCCGACGGCGCCTGGGCTCGGAGCCGTGCCGAACTCGCCGCGCTGACCGGCGGGTTCGGCCCTGGACGAGAGGGCCGGGCGTCCCCCTCCCCCCGTTCCCCCGCGGAGGGGGGCGCCCGGCCGTCGCAACTGACCCGTGCACAGGGCTTGTCAGTGCAATTTCACATTACTATGTTACCGCTCGTGCGGCGGACGGCCGTCTGCCCGTCAACTCGCGTTCGGATTCCGCCGATCGGCCGCACGCCCCCCCTCATCCCCACCCGCATCCAGGAGACCTCGTGTCCCAGCACAGAGTCGTGCGCTCCTCCCTCCTCGCCACCGCGATCGCGGTGACCCTCGTGGCCTCCGCCGGCCAGGCGGCCACGCAGGCCGCCGAGCCGCCCGCCCCGCGCGCCGCCGCCTCCGCCGTGCCGGGAGCCTTCGCGCCCGCCGCCGCCGAGCCGAACCCCTTCGACGAGGTGGAGCGTTTCGCCGAGGCCCGTACCGCCACGCCCGCCCCGGCTCCCGCCCCCGGCGGCACCGGCGACACCAAGGCCCGCGTCCCCGGTCAGGCGAAGAAGGCGGCCGAGGCCACGGCCGAGCGGGGCACGGTCCGGGCGGCCCCCGCCGTCACCGTCGCCGGCGTGCCCTGCACCCTCGACGGCGTCACCGGCCTCTCCCCGGCGGCCTTCGCGGACTTCCTCGCCGACCCGGCCGTCACCGCCGACGGCTGTCTGAGCGGCCTCCTCTGGAGCTGGGACGCCCGCCTCGCCCCGGTCATGTCCGACGCCCACGTGCAGGCCGTCGCCCAGCGCATATCCGGCCTGGCCGCCGCCCACGACGGCCGCAACTCCTCCCACCTGGAGGAGATGTTCACCTATCTCCACGCCGTCGCCTACCACGACTTCTCCCGCGACGAGATCGACGTCACCGACGCCCCGACCGTCGACGCCGTCCGCCGCGCCATCGCCGCCTTCGGCTCCGCCGCCCGCACCTTCGACGTCACCGCGTCCAACGCCCGCACCCTCCGCGAGGCCCTCTACGCCGGCAGCGCCCCCGGTCTGCGCCAGCACCAGCTCGGCCTCATCGCCAAGGTGCTCGCCACCATGGACCCGGCCCACCCCGCCACGAACCTGGACCCGTCCTGGGCGGGCGCCGCCCTCGCCGGACTGTCCGTCAACTACCTGGGGATCCACTCCGGCAACCGGGACACCGCCTTCCACGCCGCCGTCGCCGCCGACCCCGGCTACCGTGCCGTCTTCAAGGCCTTCGCCGGCCACACCCACCTCAAGGGCACCGCCAACGCCTGGGTCGCCCGCGACGCGCTGAGCGAGTACGGGCGCTTCGGCGAGGTCGCGGGCCTGCGGAACGGGATCGTCGCCGACCTCGGCGCGATGATCGGCCCCGTCGAGCGGGCCTGGGGCTCCGGCAGCCAGCCCTGGGCCAAGATCGTGTCCTGGCTGAACGTCTACGACGCCTGCGCCCCGTACGGCGTCTGCAAGGCCGACATAGAGGCCCGCATCTTCCCGTACACCTACACCTACGACACCGGAACCGGCGCCGCCCTCAAGGTCCGCACCGGTCTCGACCGCGCCACCGTCGACCAGCTGTACTACGCGAGCAAGCAGGTCAAGGCGCAGTTCCACCGGGTGGTCGGCAGCGAGCGGCCGCTGGCCGGCGACCCCAACACCACCCTGAACATCGTCCTGTACGGCTCCCGGGCCGACTACGAGAACTACCACCCGATCCTGACCGGGTACGACACGAACAACGGCGGCATCTACATCGAGAACGGCGCCACCTTCTACACGTACCAGCGCCGCGTCCCGCAGGACTCCTCCCTCACCCTGGAGGAGCTGTTCCGCCACGAGTACACCCACTACCTCAACGGGCGCTTCGCCGTCCCCGGCTTCTTCGGCCAGGGGCCGTGGTACCAGGGCGACCGGACCACCTTCATGGACGAGGGCACCGCCGAGTTCTTCGACGGCGCCACCCGGGACGACGGCATCGCCGTCCGCAAGTCCCTGGTCCGGAGCATCATCGACGACACGGCCGGCGGCGGCCCGCGGATGAGCCTCCGTCAGATCCTGCACGCCACCTACGACGGCGACGGCTTCCGCTTCTACAGCTACGCGGGCACCTTCTTCGAGTTCCTGTGGACCGAGCGCCCCTCCCTGATCCGCGAGATGTACACCCGCCTGCGGAACGACGACGTCGCCGGCTACGACGCCTGGCGGGAGCGGCTCAGCTCCGACGCCGCCCTCCAGCGGGCGTACGACCGCTTCCTGGACGCGCAGATCGCCCAGGTCGACCGGCTGTTCGTGCCGAACACCACGTACGTCCCCAACGCGCAGCTCACGTACTCGACCGTCGCCGGGGTGAAGGCGGCCTTCGCCAACGCCACGTACAACACCCCGGACTGCGTCGAGAACGGCGAGCCCGGCAAGCGCCGCTTCGTCTGCACCGGCCGGATCACGGCGAACCTGTCGAACGCGGGCAGCGACGACCAGAACTTCAAGGACATGTCCGAGACCGTCGACTACTTCCTCCTCGACCGCGCGGGCGAGGCGCTGAACAACCTGGCCGACATGAACTGCAGCTTCGGACCGATCGGCATCTGGTCCAACCGGGTCGCCGGCACCTCGGACTTCCGCTGCGAGGGCCCCCTGCGCAGCTGACCGGAAGACCGTCCCGCCCAGGGGCCGCCGGCCCCTGGGCAGCGCCTGAAGAATGTGACATATTACTGCCGTGCCCAACAGACACTCCCCGGACGTCGTGATCATCGGCGCAGGCGTCGTCGGAGCCGCCTGCGCGTACTACGCGGCGCGCTCCGGACTCACCGTCGCCGTGGTCGACCGCGGTCCCGTCGCGGGCGGCACCACCGGCGCCGGGGAAGGCAATCTGCTCGTCTCCGACAAGGAGGCGGGCCCCGAGCTCGACCTCGCGCTGCTGTCCACGAGACTCTGGCGCGAACTCTCCGCGGCACTCCCGCCGGAGACCGAGTACGAGCCCAAGGGCGGGCTCGTCGTGGCGCCCGACGAGCCCGCCCTCCAGGCCCTCCGCACCTTCGCGGAGGGCCAGCGGAAGGCCGGCGTCACCGCCGCCGAGATCCCCGCCGACCGGCTCGCCGACCTCGAACCCCACCTCGCCCCCGGCCTCGCCGGCGGCTTCCACTACCCGCAGGACGCCCAGGTGCAGCCCGCCCAGGCCGCCGCCCGGCTGCTCGCCGCCTCCGGCGCCGCGCTCCACCTCGGCGAGGAGGTCACCGCGATCCTCCGCGGCCCGGCCGGCGCCGTCCGCGGGGTGCGCACCCCGCGCCGCGAACTCCTCGCCCCCGCCGTCGTCAACGCCGCCGGCACCTGGGGCGGCGAGGCCGCCCGGCTCGCCGGCGTCCACCTCCCCGTGCTGCCCCGCCGGGGCTTCGTCCTCGTCACCGAACCCCTCCCGAGGGTCGTCCGCCACAAGGTCTACGCCGCCGACTACATCGCCGACGTGGCCAGCGGCTCCGCCGCCCTCCAGTCCTCCGCCGTCGTCGAGGGCACCCCCGGCGGCCCGGTCCTCATCGGCGCCACCCGCGAACGCGTCGGCTTCGACCGCTCGCTCTCCACCGAGGCCCTGCGCCGGCTCGCCGCCCAGGCCACCGCGCTCTTCCCGGTCCTCGCCGGCGTCCAGGTGCTCCGCGCCTACCACGGCTTCCGCCCCTACCTCCCCGACCACCTGCCGGCGATCGGCCCCGACCCGCGGGTCCCCGGCCTCCACCACGCCTGCGGCCACGAAGGGGCCGGCATCGGCCTGGCCCCCGCCACCGGCGCCCTGGTCGCCGCCGCCCTCACCGGCGCCGAGCCCCCGCTCGACCCGGCGCCCTTCCGCCCCGAGCGCGACTTCGGCCCCGCCGACGCCCCGACCCAGGAGCAGCAGAGTTGAGCCGCCGCACCCCGCGCGCCCTCGTCGGCGGCGCGCCCCAGGAGACCTTCACCTTCCGCTTCGACGGCCGGGACGTCCCGGCCGCCGCCGGCCAGACCGTCGCCGCCGCCCTGTGGGGCGCGGGCATCCTCGCCTGGCGCACCACCCGGCGCGGCGGCGAACCCCGCGGCGCCTTCTGCGGGATCGGCCAGTGCTTCGACTGCCTCGTCACCGTCGACGGCACCCCCAACCGCCGCGCCTGCCTCGTCCCCGCCCGCCCCGGCGGCCTCGTCACCAGCCAGGAGGGAACCGGCCATGACGACCTCGCCGTCTGACCCCGCCGCGGGCGCCGGCCCCGCAGCCGACCTCGCCGTCGTCGGCGCCGGGCCCGCCGGACTCGCCGCCGCCGTCACCGCCGCCGCGCTCGGCCTCACCGTCACCCTGCTCGACGCGGGAGCCCGCCCCGGCGGCCAGTACTACCGTCACCCCGACCCGGCCCTCGGCGCCACCCGCCCCCAGGCCCTGCACCACGACTGGAAGGCGTTCACGGGCCGCGAGGCCGAACTGCGCGCCTACGAACGAGCCGGACGCGTACGTCATCTGCCGAACCGTCAGGTGTGGAGCGTTACCGGCTCCGGCGCCGACTGGACCGTCCACTCCCGCACCGACGACGAGGCCGGGCAGCCGGTACGCGCCCGCGCCGTGCTGTTCGCCACCGGGGCGTACGAGCGGCAGCTCCCCTTCCCCGGCTGGACCCTGCCCGGAGTCGTCGGCGCCGGGGGAGCGCAGGCCATGCTGAAGAGCGGGCTCGTGCTGCCCGGGACGGGGGTGCCCCCCGCTCGAGCGAAGCCGAGAGCTCGGGGGAGGGTGGTGGTCGCGGGCAGCGGGCCGCTGCTGCTCGCCGTCGCCGCCTCGCTGGCCGCCGCGGGCGCCCGGGTGCCCGCCGTCGTCGAGGCCGCCGGGTACGGCCCGTACGCCCGCCACACCGGAACCCTGCTGCGCAACCCGGCCAAACTCGCCGAAGGCGCCCGCTACGGAGGCGCGTTGCTCCGCCACCGGGTCCGGCCGCTGCTCCGGCACGCGGTCGTCGAGGCGCACGGCACCGACCGCGTCGAGGCGGTGACCGTCGCCCGGCTCGACCACGACTGGCGTCCCCTGCCCGGCACCGGCCGCCGCATCCCCTGCGACGCGCTCGCCGTCGGCCACGGCCTGGTCCCCGAACTCTCCCTCGCCACCGCCCTCGGCTGCGCCACCCGCACCGCCGCCGACGGCACCGCCGCCCTCGTCCTCACTCCCGGACTGCGCACCTCGGTGCCCGGCGTCTGGGCGGCGGGCGAGACCGGCGGCATCGGCGGCGCGCAACTCGCCCTCACCGAGGGCGAGATCGCCGCCCACTCGATCGCCGGACGGGCCGTCCCGGCCGCCCTCGTCCGGCGCCGCGCCCGGCTGCGGGCCTTCGCCGACGCGATGGGCGCCGCCCACCGGCCCGGCGGCGGATGGACCGGCTGGCTCCCCGAGGAGACCGCCGTCTGCCGCTGCGAGGAGGTGCCGGCCGGGCGGATCCGCGAGGCGGTGGAGGAGCTGGGCGCCACCGACGCCCGCACCGTCAAGCTGCTGACCCGCGCCGGGATGGGCTGGTGCCAGGGCCGCGTGTGCGGTCCGGCGGTGGCCGCGCTCGCCGGCGGCGGACCCGCCGCCGACCGACGCCCGCTGGCCTGCCCCGTACGCCTCGGAGAGCTCGCGGAACTCCCCGTCGACTAGCCCCTTTCCGCGGCGACCGCACTCTTGTGGCCGCCGTACGCCCCTTAGTAAAATGTCACACACTACAAAGGAGTACGTCACCATGCCCGACACCCGCACCCGCCCCTGGCACGGCATCATGGTCGCCACCACGCTGCCGCTGCGCGAGGACCTCTCCGTCGACCTCGACGCCTACGCCGAGCACGTCCGGTGGCTGATCGCCCACGGCTGCGACGGCGTCGTGCCCAACGGCTCCCTCGGCGAGTACCAGACCCTCACCGACGCCGAGCGCGCCGCGGTCGTCCGCACCGCCGTCGCCGCCGCGGGCGACGGCACCCGCGTCATGGCCGGCGTCGCCGCCTACGGCTCCGCCGAGTCCCGCCGCTGGGCCGAGCAGGCCGCCGAGGCCGGCGCCGGATCCGTCCTCCTCCTGCCGCCCAACGCCTACCGCGCCGACGAGGCCTCCGTCCGCGCCCACTACGCCGAGGTCGCCCGGGCGGGGCTGCCGGTCGTCGCCTACAACAACCCCATCGACACCAAGGTCGACCTCACCCCCGCCCTCCTCGCCACGCTCCACGCCGACGGCACCGTCGTCGCCGTCAAGGAGTTCAGCGGCGACGTCCGCCGCGCCTACGAGATCGCCGAACTCGCCCCCGGACTCGACCTCCTCGCCGGCGCCGACGACGTCCTCCTGGAACTGGCCCTCGCGGGCGCCGTCGGCTGGATCGGCGGCTACCCCAACGCCCTCCCCGAGTCCGCCGCCACCCTCTACCGCGCCGCCGTCGCCGGCGACCTCGCCACCGCGCTCCCGCTCTACAAGGCCCTGCACAGCCTCTACCGCTGGGACTCCAGGACCGAGTTCGTCCAGGCCATCAAGCTCTCCATGGACATCGCCGGCCGGCCCGGCGGACCCACCCGCGCGCCGCGCCTGCCGCTCACCGGCGCCGTCGAGGCCGCCGTCCGCGCCGCCACCGAGAAGGTCCTCGCCGAAGGCCTCCGCTGACCCGAGGGGAGAGACACAGCCCATGCGCACCCGACACGTCTACCACGCGGTGGACTCCCACACCGAGGGCATGCCCACCCGGGTGATCACCGGCGGAGTGGGGGTGATCCCCGGCGCCACCATGGCCGAGAAGCGGCTCCACTTCCTCGAACACCGCGACTCCCTGCGCACCCTGCTCATGTACGAGCCGCGCGGCCACGCCGCCATGAGCGGCGCGATCCTCCAGCCCCCGACCCGGCCCGACGCCGACTACGGAGTCCTCTTCGTCGAGGTCTCCGGCCTGCTCCCGATGTGCGGCCACGGCACCATCGGCGTCGCCACCGTCCTCGTCGAGACCGGCATGGTCCCGGTCGTCGAACCGGTCACCACCGTCCGCCTCGACACCCCGGCCGGCCTCGTCTCCGCCGCCGTCCGCGTCGAGGACGGCGCCGCCCGCTCCGTCACCCTCACCAACGTCCCCGCCTTCAGCGCCGGACTCGACCTCAAGACAGAGGTCCCCGGCCACGGCACCGTCACCTACGACCTCGCCTACGGCGGCAACTTCTACGCCTTCGTGGAACTCGACGCCCTCGGCCTCCCCTTCGACCGCGCCCACAAGCAGGACCTGCTCACCGCCGGACTGGCGATCATGGACGCGATCAACGCGGGCGGCGACCGGCCCGTCCACCCCGAGGACCCCGCCGTCGCCGGCGTCAAGCACGTCTACCTCGCCGCCCCCGGCTCCGACGCCACCCGCTCCCGGCACGCCATGACCATCCACCCCGGCTGGTTCGACCGCTCCCCGTGCGGCACCGGCACCAGCGCCCGCATGGCCCAGCTGCACGCCCGCGGACAGCTGCCCCTCGACACCGACTTCGTCAACGAGTCCTTCATCGGCACCGAGTTCACCGGACGGCTCGTCGCCGAGACCACCGTCGGCGGCCGGCCCGCCGTCGTCCCGACCGTCACCGGACGCGCCTGGATCACCGGCACCGCCCAGTACTTCCTCGACCCCACCGACCCCTTCCCCGCCGGATTCCTGTTGTGACCGCCCTCCCCGCGGACGGGATCCGCGTCATCGACTACCACACCGCCGGCGAACCCTTCCGGATCGTCGCCGAAGGACTGCCGCCCGCCCCCGGCGACACCGTCGCCGAGCGGTGCGCCACCGCCGTCGGCCCCGGCGGCTCCGGCACCGCCCCCCGCCCCGGCCCCCTGGACGCGCTGCGCCGCCTCCTCGTCCAGGAGCCGCGCGGCCACGCCGGGATGTACGGCGGCTTCGTCGTCCCGCCCGACGACGACGGCGCCCACCTCGGCGTCCTCTTCTGGCACAAGGACGGCTTCTCCACCGCCTGCGGCCACGGCACCATGGCGCTCGCCGCCTGGGCCGTCGACAGCGGCCTCGTCCCGGCCGGCGACGGAGACCGGGACGTCCCGGTCCGCGTCGACGTGCCCTCCGGGCGGGTCACCGCCACCGTCCACCGGACCGCCGGCCGCACCACCGGCGTCACCTTCCGGAACGTGCCCGCCCGGGTCGCCGCCCGCAAGGTCCCCGTCGCCACCGGCCTCGGCATCGTCGAGGCCGACCTCGCCCACGCCGGCGCCTGCTACGCCTCCGTCCCCGCCCGCGACCTCGGCCTCACCGTGGACAGGGCGTCCCTGCCCGAACTCACCCGGGCGGGACGGGAGGTCCGCACCGCGCTCGCCGGCCACCCCGCCACCTGGCACCCCGACGGGCCGCTCCTCTCCGGCGTCTACGGCGTCGTCCTGTACGAGGACCTGCCCGACACCCCGCGGGGGCCGCGCCAGCGGAACGTCACCGTCTTCGCCGACGGCCAGATCGACCGCTCCCCGTGCGGCTCCGGCACCTCCGCCCGGCTCGCCCTCCTCGCCGACGAGGGCCGCCTGGAGGAAGGCCGGGTCCTCACCCACGAGTCCGTCGCCGGCACGGTCTTCACCGGCCGCGCCGTCCCCGGCGGCGACCCCGCCCGCGGACTCGTCACCGAGGTCACCGGCACCGCCCACCGCACCGGCACGGCGCACTTCACGCTCGACCCGCACGACCCGCTCGGCACGGGGTTCCTCCTGTGAGCTCCCCGCCGGTCCCGTACCTCGACGGCGGCGCCGTCACCCGGGCGCTCGCCCCGGCCGCCGCCGTCGAGGCGCTCGCCCGGGCCCTGCGGGACGGCCTCGACCCCGAGACCTGCCCGCCGCGCTCCGCCGTCCCCGTCCCGGCCGGCGAACTGCTGCTCATGCCGGCCGCCGCCGGAGGCTGGGCCGGGGTGAAGATCGCCGGGGTGGCGCCCGGCAACACCGCCCTCGGACTGCCCCGGATCACGGGCGGCTACCTCCTCCTCGACGGGGCCACCCTCAGGCCCCGCGCCCTCCTCGACGGCGCCGCGCTCACCGCGCTGCGCACCCCGGCCGTCTCGGCCCTGGCGGTCCGTCACCTCACGCCGCCGGACAGGCCGTTGAGGATGATGGTGTTCGGGTCGGGCCCGCAGGCGTACGGCCACGTCGAGGCGCTCCTCGCGGTGCGGAGGCTCGCCTCCGTCACCGTGGTCGCCCGCGATCCCCGCCGGGCCGAGGCGCTCGCCGCGCACGCCCGGGGGACCGGCGTCCCGGAGAGCCGTACCGGTACCGCCGACGAGGTGGCCGGGGCCGACCTGGTGGTCTGCTGCACCACCGCCCGCGCACCCCTCTTCGACGGACGGCGGGTGGCGCCGGGAACGGTGGTCGTCGCGGTCGGCTCGCACGAGCCGGACGCCCGCGAGACCGACACCGCGCTCGTGCGCCGCTCCGAGGTCTGGGTCGAGGCCCGCTCGGCGGCCCTCCGCGAGGCCGGCGACCTGCTGATCCCCGAGACGGAGGGGGCGATCGGACCCGGACACCTCACCGGCACGCTCGCCGACCTCGTCCGGGGCCCGGCCCCGCCCCCGCCCGGGCCCGCCCCCCGCCTCTTCAAGAGCGTGGGGATGGCCTGGCAGGATCTCGCCGTGGCCGTCGCGGTCCACCGGGCGGCCACCGGCGGAGAAACGTGACATTGTACGCTGGTCGCCCGCGGATCTCGGAGGAACGGCGTGGGTGACCTGAAGCAGCACAGTCTCATCAAGGCCCAGGAGCGGCTTCGCGACCAGGTGGGCCACGCGCTGCGCGCGGCGCTCACCGCCGGGGAGCTGAAGCCGGGCACCGTCTACTCGGCCCCCGGCCTCGCGGCCGAACTCGGCGTCTCCGCCACCCCGGTCCGCGAGGCCATGCTCGACCTGGCCCGCGAGGGCCTCGTCGAGCCGGTCCGCAACAAGGGCTTCCGGATCACCGAGGTCAGCGAGCGCGAGCTCGACCAGTGCACCGAGCTGCGCATGCTCATCGAGGTGCCCACGGTCGGCCGGGTCACCGAGACCGCGACCACCGAGGAACTGGAGGCGCTGCGCCCGCTGGCCGAGGAGATCGTCTCCAACGCCCGCGACCACAACCTCATCGGCTATCTGGAGGCGGACCGGCAGTTCCACCTCACCCTGCTCGGCCTGTCCGGCAACGACCGGCTGGTGGAGACCGTGAGTGACCTGCGCAAGCGGTCCCGGCTCTACGGCCTGACGGGGCTCGACGAGGCCGGCAAGCTGATCAGCTCCGCCGAGGAGCACGTCGAACTCCTCGACCTCATGCTCGCCCGGGACCGGGCGGGCGCCGAGGCGTGCATGATGCGCCACCTCGGCCACGTCCGCTCGCTCTGGGCCGAGGCCCGGGACGAGCCGGTCGAGCCGGCGGCCGGCGCGCTGCGCTCCGTCCGCGGGAACTGACGCCCCGGCACGCGCGAACGGCGCGCCGCCCTCCCCTCGGGGAGCGCGGCGCGCCGTTCGCGTGAGGCGCGGGCGGGGTCAGGCCGCCGGGGCCGGGAAGGTCGGGTACTCGACGCCCGAGACGTGCTGGACGACGCGGATGACCTGGCAGGAGTAGCCGAACTCGTTGTCGTACCACAGGTACAGGATCGCGTTGTCGCCGTCGACCTTGGTCGCGCCGGCGTCCACGATGGAGGCGTGGCGCGAGCCGACGAAGTCCATCGAGACGGCGTCGGGAGCCGTGGTGAAGTCGATCTGGCGCTTCAGCGGCGAGTGCAGCGAGACGTCGCGGAGGTACTCCAGGACCTCGTCGCGGGTGGTCTCGCGGCCCAGGCGCAGGCTGAGGATGGCGATCGAGACGTCCGGGACGGGGACGCGGATCGAGCTGCCCGTGATCGGGGCCTTCAGCTCCGGCAGCGCCTTGGCGACGGCCGAGGCGGCACCGGTCTCGGTGATCACCATGTTGAGCGGCGCGGAACGGCCGCGGCGGTCGGCCTTGTGGTAGTTGTCCAGCAGGTTCTGGTCGTTCGTGAACGAGTGGACGGTCTCCACGTGACCGCGCAGCACGCCGTACTCGTCGTCCATCGCCTTGAGCGGCGGGACGATGGCGTTGGTGGTGCAGGAGGCGCAGGAGAGGATCTGCTCGTCCGGCTTGATCGTGTCGTGGTTGACACCGTGCACGATGTTCGGCACGTCGCCCTTGCCGGGCGCGGTGAGGACGACCTTGTCGATGCCGGGGCGCAGGTGCTTGGAGAGGCCCTCGCGGTCCCGCCACTTGCCCGTGTTGTCGATCAGGATGGCGTTCTCGATGCCGTACGCCGTGTAGTCGACCTCGGAGGGGTCGTTGGCGTAGATGACCTTGATCGTGTTGCCGTTGGCGACGATGGAGCCGTTCGCCTCGTCGACGGTGATGGTGCCCTGGAACTGGCCGTGGATCGAGTCCCGGCGCAGCAGGGAGGCGCGCTTGACGAGATCCTGCTCGCCGCCGCCGCGCACGACGATGGCGCGCAGCCGCAGGCCGTTGCCCGAACCGGCCTTCTCGATGAGGAGGCGGGCGACGAGGCGGCCGATGCGGCCGAAGCCGTAGAGGACGACGTCCCGGCCGTCACGGCGCTCGATCTTGTTCGCACCCGTGGCGCCGGCGACGGCCTCCGCGGTGAACTCCTCGACCGTCAGGCCGCGCGAGTCGGCCTTGTACTCGGCGGCGAGCATGCCGATGTCGATCTGCGAGGGACCGAGGTCGAGCGTGGTGAGCGTCTGCAGGAAAGGCAGCGTCTCGGTGACCGAGAGCTCCTCGCCGGCGATCTGGCGGGCGAAGCGGTGCGTCTTGAGGATGCTGACGACCGACTTGTTCACCAGGGAGCGGCTGTGAACGAGGACGGTGACGTCCTGCTCACGGTGCAGCTTCCCGATGATCGGGATCATCGACTCCGCGATCTCCTCACGGTTCTTCCAGCTGGTGAACGAGTCATCATTGACAGTCACAAGAGTTATCTTTCGAGCTAGACGGCGCTCATATGGTAACCCGCAGCTCCTCGGCCCCCACAAGGGGGCCGAACGTCTGTCCGTCAGCTCACACTTCCGGTCCCCGGAACCGGTCGGCGACCAGCCGTCGCAGCTCCGCTGCCGATCGGGGCGCCAGCCGGTAGACGCCGTGGAGGCTGTTCGAGCGCATCAGCCTGCCGTCCTCCACGTACTTCAGGGTCCGCTCGCCCCGGCGGGAGGTGTAGGTCAGCCGCTCCAGCAGGTCGCCGGGGACCACGGTGTCGAAGGAGAGCGGCGAGCCCGGCGGGCCGAGCAGCACCTCCGTCACGAAGCCGGTCTTGAGCCGCCGCCAGTACAGGAGCTTCGCGTAGTCGTCGTCGTGGAGCTCGGAGCCCGCCTCCTCGTGGGTGAGGACGCGGGACACCTCCATCGACCCCAGCACATGGAGCCGGGTGCGGTGCGCCCGCACCGGGTAGACGGTGTCGCCGGGCCGCACCCCGGCCCGCACGAAGCTGGGCTGCGAGGCGTAGGGCCCGCCGAAGAGGACCGTCGGCCGCAGGCCCTCCTCCCCGGAGCGTTCCAGCTCCCGGCACAGCTCGTTGGTCCACAGGGTCGTATAGGAGTTCGCCACGGCAGCACCGTAGGGGCGGCCACCGACAGCGCCCGCCGCTCAGGCGAAGGCGTACGTCCGGAAGGTCTCGCGGACCCGCGCGAGCGGAGCCGGGTCGCGGGTCACGTACAGCCGGTTGGTGAGCAGCACGGCCCAGCGGGCGCGGGCGGGGGAGACCCACATCGCGGTGCCGGTGAAGCCGAAGTGCGCCCACACGTCGTCCGCGGGCCCGGTGCCGGGCGCCGGATGCCACAGGAGGCCGCGCGGCGGTTCGAGGACGCCCGTGCCGACGCGCAGGGAGGCGTCCGTCCAGGCGGGCGAGAAGGTGCCGGGCGGCGGGGAGAGCACCCCGCGCAGGAAGCGGCCGGTGTCCCCGGCCGTGGTGAAGACGCCGGCGATCCCGCACGCCCCGCCGAGGAGCCGGGCGGAGAAGTCGTGGACCGTGCCCCGCAGCCGGCGGCCGGTCTCCTCGTCGTACTCGGTGGGCGCGCAGCGGACGGCCTCCGCCGGCGGCAGCGGGCCCCAGCGGGTCTCCCGCATGCCCAGCGGCGCCCAGACCCGCTCGCGCGCGAGCTCGGCCAGCGGCCGGCCGGTCAGGTGCTCGGCCAGCCAGCCGAGGACGAGCGCGGCCCGGTCGGTGTACGCGACGGCCGCGCCGGGCGGGTGCCGCAGCGGCTCCGAGAGCACCCCGTCCCTGATGTCCTGCGGATCGGAGCCGTACAGGAAGCGCAGGTTGGCCCGGAGCGGCATCCCGGCTGTGTGGGTGAGCAGGTGGTGCGCGGTGACCCGGCCCACCGGCCGGCCGGCCGCCGCCGGCCAGAGGGTGCCGAGCGGTGCCGACAGGTCCAGCTTCCCCGCGTCCACGAGGGTCCCGGTCACCGCCCAGACCGTGAGGATCTTGGTGAGGCTGGCCACGTCGAAGAGGGTGTCCGGGCGGACCGGCTCCTCGGGCCGGGCCGGGTCGAGGACGCCGACCGCGCCGGCGGAGCGGGTGCCGGACGGATCGCCGACCGCCCACACGGCACCCGGACACACGCCGTCCTGGACCGCACCGGCCAGCAGCCGGGCGTAGGGGGGAAGGTCGCTGCGCTCCGCCACGGACTCCTCCGGCAGGGCTCGGAGCGGCCCCGGTCCGGCCGCACCCGGGATGCATGCCCGCCCGCGGCGTGGAGGACACCGTTCCGGCCCGGACGGGCCGGCGGGGGTCAGTTGCAGACGACCTCGTCGCGCGGGGTGTAGTGCGTCTTGAAGGTCTGCCGCTTGACCTCCTCGCCGCCGTTCTTGAAGACCCGGTCGACCGCGATGTCGAAGCCCTCCAGGGGCTCCTGCGGCACGCACGTCTCGCCGGTCGCCTCGCGCTTCTCCGGCTTCGTGATGTTCGTGCGCGGACCGGCCTCCGCCTCCACGGAGTCGTACTTCCTGGTGCCGTAGAAGGTGATGGTCACCGAGGAGTCCGTGGCGCTCGCCGCGATGTAGATCGGCTTGCCGGAGTCGTTGCGGAACTTCTGGTCCAGGCTGCCCCAGGCGACGGTCGCCTCCCGGCCGGCCGGGTAGCGCTCGATGTAGAAGGAGTGGGCGCCGTACTCGACGGGCTGCACGCCGGCGAAGAAGACCGCGTTGAAGACGGTGGTCGCCACCGCCGACACCCCGCCGCCGGGCGCCTCCTGGTAGCGGCCGTCGAGGATCATCGTGCCGTCGACGAAACCGTTCTCCTCGGTGCGCTCGCCGACCGTCTCGTTGAAGCTCCACACCTCGCCCGGCTGCACCAGCGAGCCGTTGATCAGCTCGGCGGCCCGGCCGATGTTGATCGTCCGGTAGGGCGCGGTGGGGAAGTTCACGGTGAAGGTCGACATCTGCTCCTTCACGCCGAGCGAGTCGAGGGTGGCGGAACTCACCTGCGGCTGGGTGACCTTGGTGGCCACGGCGGCGGTACGGGCCGCCTCCCCGGTCCGGGTGAGCAGCGGGTCCACGGCGGCGGCCAGCGACTTCTCGGTCACCTCGCGGCCCGGCTTGCCCTCCTTCACCACGACGACCCTGCCGTCCCGCACGCCCAGGGTGCCCTCCACCGGCGCGCCCGTCATGGAGGCCAGCGGGCGGGCGACGTCCGGGTCGCGCAGCAGGGCCGTGGTGTCGAGGGCGCCGGTCAGCCGGCCGCCGTCGTTCTTCACGGTGAGGTGGTCGCCGAGGGTCTCGGGGGATATCCGCAGCCGCTCGTCGCCCACGGTGAGCGTCACCGGCCCGGAGACGGCGGGCCGGGCGTACGTGTCGAGGAAGCGGGTCAGCTCGGCGGCGGGCAGCTTCGGCTCGGTCAGCGTCACCGGCAGGGCGAGGGCGGCGGCACCGGGGGAGGCCGGGTAGGCGGCCCGCAGGGCCTCGGCGGCCTTCGCCGTGTCCAGCTTCTGCCCGATGACGGGCCGGGTGGCGACGGCCTCGCCGTCCCGGAAGGAGACAGAGCCCTCCTTGACGGCCCGGTCGTTCCGCTTCGCCAGCGCGGTGACGGCCGCCTCGGTCTTCGCGGCGTCCTGGGCGAGGACCGGCTCGATCTCGCGGTCGCCGGGGGAGAAGAGCCGGCCGATGACGGTGAAGGGGTCCTTGGACGGGTCGGCGGCCTTCTCGGCCGTCGCCTCCGCGTCGACCGTCAGTCCGGCGGCGGCCGGGGAGACGCTCTCCGTGCGCTCGCCCACCTTCACCGCGATGGGCGCCGTCCAGGCCGCCGGGGCCTGCGCCCGCAGCCGCTCGGCGGCCTCGGCCCTGCTCAGGCCGCCTATGTCGATGCCGCCGGCCCGGGTGCCGGCGGATATGTCGTCGCCGGTGGCCACCAGACCGGCCACGTAGAGACCGCCCGCCGCGACGGCGACGACGCCCGTGGCGATCGCGGCCGTCCGCCACCGTGGGCGGCTCGTGGCGGCGTGCGTCGGGGCATGGTCGGTCCTGGGGCGGGGCACACGCTCTCCCGGGTGCGTCGATGACAAGGGAATCCTCACGACGGTACGTCGAAAGAGTGCCAAATGCACATAAAGCCGTGCTGACCTGCGGCGATACCCCATGCGACGTCCCCGTCACGGAGGGTGCGGAACCGGGCTCGCGCACCCCGCCTCCGGCCTCCCGCCGACCCCGCCCCCGGCCCGCGAGGCGGCCCCCGATCTCCCGCCGGGCCGCTGGCCCTCCGGCCCCCTAGGCCGCCCCCGCGCCCGCCAGTCTCCGGCCCGCCCGGGCTGTCTCCGGTGTCTACGTGGGCAGCCCCCGGCCCGCACGCCTCCCCCCGGCCCGCGAGGCGGCCCCGGCCTCCCGCCGGGCCGCTGGCCCTCCGGCCCCCTAGGCCGCCCCCGCGCCCGCCGCCCCCGGTCTGCCCGGGCCGCCTCCGGCCCACCCGGGCCGCCCCGGCGCCCGCCGGGCCCGCTCCCCGGCGGGCACCGGTGCCCCGCCTCCCAGGGAGCCCCCGCGGCTACCCTGGTCCGATGCCCGCCGACGCCCCGCTTCCCCCCTCTCACCCGCACCCCGAACCGCACCGGGCCGCCGTCGGGCCGCAGTCGGTGGAGCGGGCGCTGGAGCTGCTGGACCTGGTCGCCGACGCCGGGCGGGCCGTCGGGGCCAAGGCGCTCGCGCGGACGCTGGGCTGCTCGCTCTCGACCGTCTACCACCTGGCCGGGCCGCTGCTCGCCCGCGGGCACCTCGTCCGTACCGCCGAGGGGTACGCCCCCGGGCCCCGCGTCCCGGCCCTGCACCGCGCCCACCTCCGCCACCACGGCCTCGGCGCCCCCACCGGCGAACTCCTCGGGCGGCTGCGCCGGGCGACCGGCGCGGAGGCGTACCACACCGCCTACCGCGACGGCCTGATCACCGTCGTCGACACCACCGCCCCCGTCACCGACACCGCCCACCCCTTCGCCCCCGGACCGGAGGCCCGCGCCCACGCCACCGCGCACGGCAAGGCGCTCCTCGCCGCCCTGCCGCGCTCCCGGCGCCGCCGCTACCTCGCCGAGCACGGCATGGCCCGCTTCACCGAGCGGACCATCACCGGAGCCGAACGCTTCGAGGCCGAGATGGCCACCGTCCGCGGCCAGGGCTACGCCGTCTCCGTCGGCGAGGCGGACCTCGCGTACACCTGCCTCGCGGTCGCCGTGCCCGACCGCGGCGACGGCATCGTGCACGCCCTCTCCGTCTCCCTGCCCACCGCGGACTTCGCCCGCCGCCAGGGCGCGGTCCGGGCCGCGCTGGCCCGCGCGGTGCCGGACTTTCCGGCCCTGCCGGAATCCTGACCGGCCGGCCTGGCCCGCACCGGGCCGCCCGGCGCAGCCTGACCGCATGATCTTCATCGCCGTGCGCTTCACCGTCCGCCCCGACCTCGCCGACCAGTGGCTCGACCTGGTCGCCGACTTCACCGCCGCCACCCGCGCCGAGCCGGGCAACCTGTTCTTCGACTGGTCCCGCGGCGTCGACGACCCGAACGTCTTCACCCTCCTGGAAGGGTTCGCCGACGACGAGGCCGGCGCCGTCCACGTCGCCTCCGACCACTTCGCCGCCGGACTCGCCGCCATGGCCGGTGCCGTCGCCGCCACTCCCGAGATCATCAACGTGAAGACGGAGCAGCGGGGCTGGGGCCCGATGGCGGAGCTCGCGCCCGCCGACGTCTGATCCCGCCGGGGCCCGCCGCCCGCCTGATAGGTTCGCCGCACAGTACGGGCGGACGGCGGGCGGCGGGCCCGGGGCCGAGGGGAGAAGCGGCGCATGGCGGTGAGCGGGCGACAGACCGGCAGGCCCACCCTGGAGGAGGTCGCGGCCCGGGCCGGAGTCGGCCGCGGCACCGTCTCCCGGGTCATCAACGGCTCCCCGAAGGTGAGCGAACAGGCCAGGGCCGCCGTCGAGAAGGCCGTCGCCGAACTCGGCTACGTCCCCAACCGTGCCGCCCGCGCCCTGGCCGGAAGCCGCACCGACGCCGTCGCCCTCGTCGTCCCCGAGACCGAGGCCCGGCTCTTCGCCGAACCGTACTTCCTCGACATCATCCGCGGCGTCAGCGGCGAACTCGCCGACGCCGACAAGCAGTTGCTGCTCACCCTGATCCGCAGCGACCAGGAGCGCCAGCGCTTCGAGCAGTACCTCGCCGCCCAGCGCGTCGACGGCGTCCTGCTCGTCTCCGTGCACGCCGACGACCCGCTGCCCGACCAGGTCCGCGCCCTCGGCCTGCCCGCCGTCCTCAACGGCCGCCGCCGCGAGGACGAGCCCGTCGCCTTCGTCGACTCCGACAACACCGGCGCCGGCCGCACCGCCGTCGCCCACCTCGCCGCCGCCGGCCGCCGCCGCATCGCCACCGTCACCGGCCCCCTCGACATGTACGGCGCCCGCTGCCGCCTCGACGGCTACCGCGAGGGCCTCGCCGAGGCCGGGCTCCCCGCCGACGACGCCCTGGTCGCCACCGGCGACTTCACCGAGGAGGGCGGCCGCCGCGCCATGCGCGAACTCCTCGACCGCGCCCCGGACCTCGACGCCGTCTTCGCCGCCTCCGACGTGATGGCGGCCGGCGCCCGGGCCGTGCTGCGCGAGGCCGGCCGCCGCGTCCCCGAGGACGTCGCCCTCGTCGGCGTCGACGACTCCGCCGTCGCCCGCCTCATGGACCCGCCGCTCACCAGCGTCCGCCAGCCCATCGAGGAGATGGGCCGCACCATGGCCCGCATGCTCCTGGCCGAGATCGCCTCCCCGAGCGAACCCGACGACCAGCCCCGCCGGATGCTCCCCACCGAACTCGTCGTCCGCGCGTCCTCCTGACGCCGGCCGCCGCCACCGGCACGATCGCGCCACCCCGGGGCGTTCGCGCCCCCGCGCGCCTCCGGCGGCGCCCTCCTCGCGCGGCGCGGACCCCGTGAGGACGGAATCCGCTCCCCGGCGTGTCGTTCGGGTGATCCCAGCAGGCGGCCCGGACGCGCATGGGTTCGAATCGGGACATGGCTCCCTACGACAGGCGCACAGGCGGCTCCCCGAGGTCGCCGAAGGCCGGCGAGACCTGGTGGTACGCCGCCGTGGCCGCCGAGGCCGCCGACTCCTTCAGCACCCGCGTCCGCACCCGGACCCGGCGTGCCTGCCTCGGAGCGATCCTGCTCCTCACGCTCGTCTACGCGGGACTCGTGCTCACCGCCACCGGCCGACGCTGGGGCGACGCCGCCGTCACCGGCCGGCGCGCCGACACCCGTGTCGCCGCCCTCGTCCGCGACCATCCCTCGCTCGCCGGGGCCGCCACCCTCTCCCTCGTCCTCGCCTGCGTCCTCCTCGTCGGCATCGGCGCCGTGCGCAAGCGGTACGCGCTCACCGGCGCCGCCGCCGGAGCCGTCGCCGTCTCCCTCGCCGTCACCGGACTCCTCCAGCGGTACGCCCCCCGCCCCCGGCCCGTCGACGGCGTCGGGGCGCTCGTGCCCAGCGGGTTCCCCAGCGCCACCGCCACCCTCGCCTTCGGGGTCGCCCTCGCCCTCCCGCTGGTCGTCCCCCGGCACTCCCGGGCCCTGGTCACCGGCGCCGCGACCCTGTGGGCCGTGCTCCTCGGCGCGTACTCGATCGCCGCGGGCGACCACCGTCCGGGCGACGTCATGGCCGCCGCCCTGCTCGCCCTCGCCGTCCAGTGCGGACTGATCGCCCTGCTCGCCCGCCGCGGCAAGGTCCGCCCCGGCGCCCGCCGCGGCACCGCCCTGCGCGGCCTCCCCGTCACCCTGCCGCTGGCGCTCGTCGCCACCGGTGGGCTCGTGGCCGGATTCCTGCTCCTCGGCGACACCCTCGGACTGCCCGCCACCGCCCCGTACGACCCCGACGAGCTCCGCCTCGCCCACCGCTGCGGCCAGGCCCTCGCCGCCGGGGTCGGCGCCGCCACGGGCCTCGCCCTCCTCGCCCTCGTCCGCCACGTCGACCTGGACGGCGGCCCCGCCGCGTACCGGCTCGGAGGCCCCTTCGTGGAGGACTCCGGAGCCCCCGACCAAGGCGAGCTCGTGGGGCCCTTTACGGAGAACCACGATCACGAGATATCTTGATGTCGAGCAATCTCGATTCGCAGACGTGGAGCGGAGCACCTGGTGACTGACTCGACCATCATCTACACGCACACCGACGAGGCGCCTGCCCTGGCGACGTACTCGTTCCTGCCCGTGATCCAGGCGTACGCCTCCACGGCAGGCGTCACGGTCGAGACGCGTGACATCTCGCTCGCGGGCCGCATCATCGCCAGCTTCCCCGAGTTCCTCCAGGAGGAGCAGCGCATCGGCGACGCCCTCGCCGAGCTCGGCGAGCTGGCCAAGACCCCCGCGGCCAACATCATCAAGCTGCCGAACGTCTCGGCCTCGATCCCGCAGCTGAAGGCCGCGATCGCCGAGCTCCAGGGCCAGGGCTACGCCCTCCCGGACTACCCGGACGACCCGAAGACGGAGCAGGACCAGGACGTCCGCGCCCGCTACGACAAGATCAAGGGCTCGGCCGTCAACCCGGTCCTGCGCGAGGGCAACTCCGACCGCCGCGCCCCCGGTTCGGTCAAGAACTACGCCAAGAACCACCCGCACCGCATGGGCGCCTGGACCTCCGAGTCCAAGACCAGCGTCGCCACCATGAGCGAGAACGACTTCGCCTCCACGGAGAAGTCCGTCGTCATCGCCCAGGACGACACCCTGCGCTTCGAGTTCACCGCCGCCGACGGCACCACCTCCGAGCTGCGCGCGCCGCTCAAGGTGATCGCCGGCGAGGTCGTCGACGCGTCCGTCATGCGCGCCGCCGCCCTGCGCACCTTCCTCAGCGAGCAGGTCGCCCGCGCCAAGGCCGAGGGCGTGCTCTTCTCCGTGCACCTCAAGGCCACCATGATGAAGGTCTCCGACCCGATCGTCTTCGGCCACGTCGTGCGCGCCTTCTTCCCGAAGACCTTCGACCGGTACGGCGCGGACCTCGCCGCCGCCGGCCTCTCCGCCAACGACGGCCTCGGCACCGTCCTGAACGGCCTCGCCGCCCTCCCGAACGGCGCCGAGATCAAGGCCTCCTTCGACGCCGAGCTCGCCGAGGGCCCCGCCCTCGCCATGGTCGACTCCGACAAGGGCATCACCAACCTGCACGTGCCGTCCGACGTCATCGTCGACGCCTCGATGCCGGCCATGATCCGCACCTCCGGCCACATGTGGGGCCCGGACGGCCAGGAGGCCGACACCCTCGCCGTCCTCCCGGACCACAGCTACTCCGGCGTCTACCAGGCCGTCATCGAGGACTGCAAGGCCAACGGCGCCTTCGACCCGGCCACCATGGGCTCCGTCCCGAACGTCGGCCTCATGGCGCAGAAGGCCGAGGAGTACGGCTCCCACGACAAGACCTTCGAGATCGCCGAGGCGGGCACCGTCCGCATCGTCGACTCCGAGGGCACCGTCCTGCTGGAGCAGGAGGTCTCCGAGGGCGACATCTTCCGCGCCTGCCAGACCAAGGACCTCCCGATCCAGGACTGGGTCAAGCTCGCCGTCACCCGCGCCCGCGCCACCGGCGCCCCGGCCGTCTTCTGGCTGGACGAGAACCGCGCCCACGACGCGCGGCTCATCGCCAAGGTGAACGAGTACCTGCCGCAGCACGACACCGAGGGCCTGGACATCCGGATCCTGTCCCCGATCGAGGCGACCAAGTTCTCCCTGGAGCGCATCCGCCGCGGCGAGGACACCATCTCCGTCACCGGCAACGTCCTCCGCGACTACCTGACCGACCTCTTCCCCATCCTGGAGCTGGGCACCAGCGCCAAGATGCTGTCGGTCGTCCCGCTGATGGCGGGCGGCGGCCTCTTCGAGACCGGCGCCGGCGGCTCCGCCCCGAAGCACGTCCAGCAGCTCGTCAAGGAGAACTACCTCCGCTGGGACTCCCTCGGCGAGTTCTTCGCGCTGGCCGCCTCCTTCGAGCACCTGGCCACCACCACGGGCAACGCCCGCGCCCAGGTCCTCGCGGACACCCTGGACCGCGCCACCGGCACCTTCCTCAACGAGGACAAGTCGCCGACCCGTCGCATCGGCGGCATCGACAACCGCGGCAGCCACTTCTACCTGGCCCTGTACTGGGCCCAGGAGCTGGCCAAGCAGACCGAGGACGCCGAGCTCGCCAAGGCCTTCGCCCCGCTCGCCGAGACGCTCACCGCCAACGAGCAGAAGATCGTCGACGAGCTGAACGCCGTCCAGGGCTCCCCGGCCGAGATCGGCGGCTACTACCAGCCCGACCCGGCCAAGGCCGCGGCCGTGATGCGCCCGTCCGCCACGTTCAACGAGGCCGTCGCGTCCCTCGCCTGATCCGGCACCCGACGCACGCCGCCCCGGCCGGAGCGATTCCGGCCGGGGCGGTCGCGTCGGTGGCGCGTACGCCATCCGGGTGTGACCCTGGAGGGCATGAGCTGGGCATCTTGGACGACCGCCGGTGTCTACACCGGGCGTGGTGGGGTGCTGACCGTCGAAGGCGGAATCGTCACGGGCGACCTGACCGTGCACACGACCTTCGCCGACGGTGAGGCACGCGTGGCCGTGCAGTACAGCGGCGCCTCCGACTGGTTCACCATGTCGGGAAGTCCCGTCCCCTGTTCCTCGGAGGGAGAGAGCCGTGAACTCCACGACGCGGTCGTGGAGGCCGTGAGGGAGGGCGCCGGGGCCACCGTTCCCCGCCTCCCCCATCCGACCGGCTAGAAAAAGTGTTATCCCCACCCGGCGCCGCGCGTCTCCAGCAGGACGGGGACAGGACCGGGCACGAGGGAGCACCATCCATGCACAGCGACGAGCAGCGCACCACCGCCCTGGTGGAGGCGGCGCGCGCGGGCGATCCGCACGCGCGGGAGGAACTGGTACGCGCCTTCCTGCCGCTCGTCCACAACATCGTGGGGCGCGCCCTCGACGGCCACGCCGACACCGACGACATCGTGCAGGAGACCCTGGTCAGGGCCCTCGACGGGCTGCCCGGGCTCCGCGACCCCGAACGCTTCCGGTCCTGGCTCGTCGCCATCGCCATGAACGGGGTGCGCCGCCGCTGGCGGGAACGCAGCCAGGCGCCCGTGCCCGGCCTCGACCGGGCCGTCGACCTCGCCGACCCGGCGGGCGACTTCACCGACCTCACCATCCTCCGCCTGGGCCTCACCGGGCAGCGCCGCGACGTCGCCCGCGCCACCCGCTGGCTCGACGAGGACGACCGCGAGCTGCTCGCCCTGTGGTGGCTGGAGGCCGCCGGGGAACTGACCCGCGCGGAGCTCGCCGAGGCCCTCGGGCTGCCCCCGGCCCACACCGCCGTCCGCGTCCAGCGCATGAAGGAACGCCTGGAGACCGGCCGGGCCGTCGTCGGCGCCCTCGGCGCCGTCCCCCGCTGCCCCGACCTCGCCGCCGCCCTCGCCCCCTGGGACGGCCGCCCCTCCCCGCTGTGGCGCAAGCGCATAGCCCGCCACCTGCGTGACTGCCGCGCCTGCGAGGCCGGCGACGCCCGTCGCGGCCTCGCCCCCGTCGAGGGCCTCCTCGTCGGCATCGGCCTGGTCCCGCCCGTCGCCGGCGTCCTCCTCGACGCCGGTGCGCCCCCGGCGTTCGCGGCGGAACCGGCGGGCGCGGCGACCGCGCCGCAGCCGTCGGACGGCCCGCAACCGTCGGACGGCCCGCAACCGTCGGACGGCCCGCAGCCGTCGGGAGGCCCGGAGCCGTCCGGCGTGGCGGAGTCCGCGGGCGGTCACGCCGCGCCGTCCCGGCCGGCCGGGCGCCGCGCCGGAGCGGCGGGAGCCGCCGGGGTCGCGGCCGTCGCCGTGCTCGGCGCGCTCGTCCTCACCCTCCCCGGGACGACGGAGCCGCCGCCCGCGCCCCGGCCCGCCGCCGCACCGCCCGCCACCACCCCCGCGGCGACGACGCCCCCGCCCACCCCCGCGCCGAGCACCGCCACCGCGGCCGCCACCCGTCCCGCGATGCCCACCCGCACGCCCACGACCGCCCCGCCCACCCCGACGCGCACCACCCCACCGCCCCCGGCCGACCCGGGGGAACGGGTCACCGAGCTGGTCAACCGGCTCCGCGCGGAAGCCGGTTGCGCCCCCCTGCGCACCGACCCCCGGCTGACCGCCGCCGCCCGCGCCTACGCCCGGGACATGACGGCCCGCGGCTACTACGGTCACGCCAGCCCCGAGGGCGAGTTCGCGGACGCCCGGATGACCGGGGCCGGCTACCGCTGGTCGGCCTGGGCGGAGAACCTCGCCGAGGGCCAGAAGGACCCGGCCACGGTCGTCGCCGGCTGGCGGGACGACGCCGGCCACGCGCGCAACATGCTCGACTGCGCCTACCGCGACACCGGCGTGGCCGCCGCGCCCGGTCCGCGCGGCACGGTCTGGGTGCAGAAACTGGCCGCGCCCGCGCACTGACCCCGTCCCCGGTCAGCTCCTCCTGCCGAAGTCCTGTACCCACCACGGCCCGTCGGCCGTCAGGGCCACGCCGACGCCGACGTCGTGGAACGAGCAGTCGAGGATGTTCGCCCGGTGCGCCGGGCTGTCCATCCAGTCGTCCATCACCCGCTGCGGGGTCTTCGGCCCCTTGTGGATGTTCTCGCCCCACGCCGACCAGTCGTAGCCCGCCCGGGTCATCCGGTCGCCGCCGTCGCGCCCCTCCGGGCTGTCGTGGGCGTAGTAGTCGCGCGCCGCCATGTCGTCGGCGTGCCCCTGGGCGGCCCTGGCGAGCCGCGCCTCCGGCCGCAGCGGCCCGCAACCAGCCCGGTCCCGTTCGGCGTTGGCGAGGGCGATGACGTCCTCGACGTAGCCGGCGGCGCGCGACGGCACCGCCACCGGAGCGGCGCGCTCGGCCCCCGTCTGGGGCGCGAGCCCGTCGGAGGCCGGCCCGCCCCGCTCCCCGGCGCGGGCCGGGGGCGAGGCGGGGGCCCGGGTGGGGTGGGACGGGGGTGGGGCCTCGGCGGCGGGGGGCCTGGCCGCGCGGGGGACGGAAGCCGTGGGCGGGTGGGCCGCGTACAGGCCGAGGAGGACGGTGACGGCGGTGGCGGCCGTGCCCGCGGCGAGCACCGACGCGGCGAACCCCGGCCGACGGAGCGCCCGGCGCCGGACCGGGCCGCCGCGGCGACGGCGGCCGGCGGCGGGGGAGCCGGGGCAGTGGGGGTGTCCGTGGGGGTCGGAGGGCGGGAGACCGGCGGGTCCGTGCAGGGCGGAGGGGGCGGGGCCGGGGGGTGCGTGGGGTCCGGCGGGTTCGGGGCCGGGGGGTTCGTGGGGGTCGTGGGGGTCGGAAGGGCCGGGACCTGGGGGACCGTCGTACCGCATGGGGCTCCGCTCTCTCGCCTGCGCCGCCGTCCGGACCGGGGCGAGGGGCCCCGGGGCGACGGGGTCAAGGCTTTCCGCCCGCCCGCGCCCCGACACCCGACGTCAACCCGGCGGGTCAACTCTCCGTGTCAACCCGCCGAGTCGGCTTGACGTGGCGGCCGTACGGGTGCAGCGCGTCCGCCCGGCTCTCAGCCCTGGGGGACCACGGCCACCGGGCACGGGGCCAGGTGCAGGGCCGCGTGGGCCACCGAGCCGATCCGTCCGCCCAGCGCGCCCCGCTTGGCACGGCGGCCGACCACGAGGAGCTGAGCGGCCCCGGAGGTGGTGAGGAGGACCTGGCCGGCGCTGCCGAGTTCGACGTGCTCGGTCACCGGGACGTGCGGGTAGCGCTCGCGCCACGGGGCGAGCGCCTCGCGGAGCGCCTGTTCCTCGAACGGCACCAGGCCGCCGGAGTCGTCGGCGAGCCGCAGCGAGGCCGGGCTGAACGCGTACAGCGACGGCAGGCTCCAGGCGCGCACCGCCCGGATCGCGGCGCCCCGCGCGTCGGCGGTCTCGAAGGCGAAGCGCAGCACCCCCTCGCTGTCCTCCGGGGTGCCCTGCTGGCCCACCAGGATCTCGCCCGTGGGCGGTTCGGCGGCCCGGTCGTCGCGGGCGCGGACGGCGACCACCGGCCGGGTCGCGGCGGCGATGACCTGCTGTCCGTACGAGCCGAGCAGGAACCCGGCCACCGCCCCGTGCCCGCGCGAGCCGATGACCAGCATCCCGGCGTCCTCCTGCGCGGCGAGCAGCGCCGCGACCGGCGTGTCCGTCAGCACCTCGGCCGTGACGGCGAGGCCGGGGTGCCGCCCGGTGATCTCCCGCTCGGCCGCCCGCACCACCTGCTCGGCCGCCTGCTCCTGCACGTCCTTGTCCTGGACCAGCGGCAGGTCGAGCGGCTCCCAGCACCAGGCGTGCACGAGCCGCAGCGCGACCCCCCGGTGCCCGGCCTCCCGCGCCGCCCACTCGGCGGCGGCGAGACTCTCCGGCGATCCGTCCACCCCGGCCACGATCTCCGTTCCGGTACGGAACTCCTGGGCCTCGCGACTCATCCGACGTCCTCCCTGGCAGCACGTGTCGGGTCCGGCCGGCGGCCGTGCCCCTTCCACCCCCAGCTTGGGCCCATCGGCCGTCGGGGGTGAGGGCCGGAGGTCCCGACATGCCGGATCGTCCGTCCCCGGGGTCAGGCGCTGCGGGCCAGCCGGGTGTGGCCGTGGTGGAGGTAGTGGTCGCCGATGTCGCGGAGCCGGTGGGCGGGGCGCGTACGGGCGGTGAGCGCGCGGGCGTCGCGCCAGAAGCGGTCGAGGCCGGGACCGCCGCCGCCCGCGCCCGGCGCGGCGGGCGGGGCGCCCTCGACGAGTTCCAGGATGCGGGTGGTCACCTGCACGGCCGTCCGGCCGGTGACGGTCTCGGCGGCGGCGACCAGGACGGCGAGGTCGGCGCGCTCGTCGAAGCCGAGCGTCCAGCCCGCCCGCAGACCGCCCGCGAGGGCGTCGGCGGCGCGTTCGGCGACGGCGGCGGCGGTGTGGGCGGCGGTGGCGAGCTCGCCGTAGGAGAGCAGCAGGTACGGGTCGTCGGGCCGGTCCTGCTCCGGGGCGGGGACGCGGGGGGCGGGTTCCGGCGCCGGGGCCGTCCGGCTGACGTCCCGGGCCTCGGCGAGCGCGCCCTCCGTGGTGCCGAGCGCCACGTGCACGAGGAGCAGCCGGAGGACCAGCGGGGCGAGCGCGGTGAAGGGGGCGACCGCGTGCTCGTCGGCGGGGAGGGTGCCGAGGACCCGGCTCCGGGGGACGGGCACGTGCTCGAAGACGACCGTGCCGGCGCCGGCCAGCCGCTGCCCGACGCGGTCCGCCGCCGGTTCCGTGAACACGCCCGGGTGGGCCGGGTCCACCAGCACGACCACCAGGTCGCCGGTGCCCGCCGGGCGGGCGGCGACCACCAGGCGGTCGGCGACCGTCACGGCCGAGTCGAAGGCGCGGCGGCCGTCGAGCAGCCAGCCGCCGCGGTCGGCGCGGGTGAGGGCGAGGCCGTCGGCGCCCCCGGGCGGCCGGGGCTCCGTCGAGCCGGCGAGCAGCCAGCCCTCGGCCGCCGTGCGGGCGTCGAGGCGGGGGAAGGTCTCGCCCGGCCGGCCGGCGAGGGCCGGGAGCCCCGTGGGCGCCGCGAGGAAGCGGCTGGTCCAGGACAGGGCGTAGTGGTGGGCGAGGAGTTTGCCGACCGAGCTGTCGGCGGCCGACAGTTCCCGTACGGCGGAACACGCGGTCCGCAGGTCGGCGCCGTGCCCGCCCCCGCCGAGCGCCGGGTCGGGGGCCGCCGCCGTCAGGAAGGCGGGGAGACCGGCCTCCTGGAGGCGTTCGACCTCGTCGCCGGGGGCCTTGCCGGCCCGGTCGCGGGCGTGTGCGTCGACGGCCAGGTCGTCGGTGAGTTCCCGGACGATCCGCCGCCAGAGCGTGTCGTCCCTCGGCGTCGTCTGCTGTGTGCTCATCCCACCCCTCCTGCCCTCCCGCTAATCCCACTGGATCACTAGGGATAGTGGCAGAGCGAGGTCCCGGGCCCCAAGAGGCGTCCGAAATGCGGGCGCAGGGGTTCCGCAGGGTGAGACGGTGTCAGATCGTCGCGGATGGGAGGGGGTTGGTCGGACGGGCTCCCGTCAGGGGTTGGTCCAGGCCTCCGGGTCGTCCGCCCGCTCCGTGATCCCGGCCGGCAGGCGCGCCGACGCCACCTCCGCGAGCGAGACGCCCAGCACCTCGCGGACACTGGCCCGCAGCGCGATCCACAGCGGCAGCAGCGACTCGGCGGGGCCCGGGTAGCTGAGCGCGGGCGGGCGCTCGCCGCGCACCGAGACCAGCGGGCCGTCCACGCAGCGGATCACGTCGGCGACCGAGATGGACTCCGCCGGCCGCGCGAGCCAGTAACCGCCCCGCCCGCCGCGCTGGCTCTCCACGAGCCCGCCCTTGCGCATGTCGCCCAGGATCCCCTCCAGGAACTTGTGCGAGATGCCCTGCCCCTCGGCGATCGCCTCGGCCTTCAGCGGCCCCGAGTCCCGGGCGGCCGCGAGCTGGAGGGCGGCCCGCACGGCGTAGTCGGCCCTGGCTGAAATGCGCATGCGGCGCATTATTCCGTACGGCTCCGAGGGGCGTCGGGCGGCCGGGCCGAGGGCGCGACTCCGCCGGTGCCGGGTGCGGCGGAGCGCCGTCCGGCGGGTCGGCGGAGCGGTCCTGGGGCGGGGGCGGAATGCGGCCGGCCGTCGTGCGCGCGCCCTTGACGGCGCCCTCGGACCGCCCGACACTCGGGACGGGAATCCGAGCGGACGGGTAGGGAATGATGCGACGGGTCGGCGGGGGCGCGGGAACCGGGACCGATCCGGTCCGCGGTCCGGACCGCCTCGCCCGTCGGCCCCGTCCGGCCCCCGCCGGGGGACCGGCGCGGTCCCTGCCGCTCTCTCCGGCGCGGCCGCTGCCGCGCCCGCTCGGACTCACCTCGCGTCGTCACATCGACCTGCTGCGGGTGTGCAGCGCGGGCTGACCGCGCCCCGGGCCGGGGCCCGTTCCCCCTGCCACACCGCCCCTCCGCCGTCGCCGTCGTAGTCGCCGTCACCGTCACCGTGCGGGCGTTCCCGCCCGCCGTGGCGTCCGGCCGTCCGGTTCCGGCGCCGAGTCAACCCTGGGAGCACCATGTCCGTCGTCGTCCCGTCCTCGCTGCTGCCCGCCTCCGCCGTGCCCGCCTTCCGCGGACGGATCGGCCGCGACGCGGCCAGCGGCCACTACGCCGTGCCGTTCCGCTACCGCCTCCACGTCGCCCCGGCCGACCCCGACTGTCTGGGCATCGCCGTCACCCACGAGCTCCTGGGCCTCGACGCCACGCTGCCGTTGCGGCCGCTGCCCGAGGTGCCCGACGCCCCGGACGGTTCGTACGACGCGCTCCGGCCGCTCTACGAGGCCAGCGCCCACCTCTACACCGGTCCCGCCGCCGCGCCGGTCCTCGGCGACGACTGGACCGGGCGGATCGTCAGCACCCACGTCCCCGACATCCTCCGTGACCTGGCGCTCCGTTTCCGGGGCGACGGGCCCGAGCTGTTGCCGGCGGAGCACGGGAGGGAGATCGACGCGCTCGCCGCGCTCTGCGAGGACGGGATCCACCGGGCCGCGCAGCGCGCCGGGGAGCTCGGGCTCGACCCGGCGCCCGGCGCCCGCCGGGACGCGGCGGAGGCGCTGGGAGCGCTCCTCGGGTCGCTCGGCGAGCTCGACGCGCGGCTCGCGGGACGGCCGTACGTCCTCGGGAACGCGCCGACCCTCGCCGACGTGCACGTCTGGTGCGCCCTGGTCCGGCTCGACACCGTGCACCGCTGGCACCTCGACGCCGGGGCCGTGCGCCGTATCGCCGGTCACCGCGCCCTCTGGGCGTACGCCCGACGGCTCGCCGCCCGACCGGAGTTCGCCCGCCACCTCGACGTGGCCGCCGTCCTCCGCCGGCACCGCGCGCGCTGCGCGGGGCGGGAGGCGGCCGGCGCGGCCATCGGGATCGTCGACTGGGGGACGGGCGGCACCGGCCGCTGAAGGCCCGGGGGGTTCAGGCGACGCGGCGCCCGGCCAGGGGCGCCGTGTCGTCGCCCGCGCCGGCGCGCACGCCGCGCAGGAACGCCTCCAGGGCCTCCACCGAACTCGCCGTCGGCGTCCAGTCGAGCTCTTCGCGCGCCCGGTCCGTGGACATGACCGGGATGTGCCGCAGGAGGTCGAAGAGGCCGGGGGAGGCGGGGGCGAGGCGCAGGTGCCAGGCCGTCGCGAGCGCGCCGCGCACCGCGCCCGCCGGGACCTTCACCGGGCGCGCGCCGAACATCTCGCCGAGCAGCGCCGCGTCGACCACCGGGTCCGCCGCCAGGTTGAACGCGCCGCGCACGTCCCGCAGCACGGCCCGCACGTAGGCGTCGGCCGCGTCGTCGGTGTGCAGGGCCTGGAAGCGGAGCCCGGACGGCTCCGGCAGCAGGGGCAGCAGATCGGGGCGGAAGAGCCGGCCCGGCACGAACCGGCCGGCGAAGATGCGGCGTTGCTCGCTCGCCGACTCCTCCTTGAACAGGAACGCGGGCCGCATCCGCACCACCCGGGTCTGGGGGTGATCGCGCTCGAAGGTGTCCAGGACGCGTTCCAGATAGGCCTTCTCGCGGCTGTAGGCGGCGTCCGGCCAGCCGTGCGTCGGCCAGGCCTCGGAGACCGGTGCGCCGCTCTCCGGCCCGGGGGAGTAGGCCCCCACCGACGACGCGCACACCAGCGCGGGGACGCGGGCGGCCGCGACCGCCTCGCAGACCCGCAGCGTGCCGAGGACGTTGGACCGCCAGGTCGTCACGGGGTCGTGCGTCGGCCCGAAGCGCCACGCCAGGTGCACGACCGCGTCGGCGTCGGCGACGTACCGGGCGAGTCGGGGCTCGTCGCCGTCGGCGGACAGGTCGACGGCGCCCCACTCGACGCCCGGGACGTCGAGCTCCGGCAGCCGGCGCGCCAGGCCCAGGACGGAGCCGACCCCCGGTTCGCGGGCCAGGGCCCGTACGACGCTGGTGCCCACGTTCCCGGTGGCGCCGGTGACGACCACCCTCAGCCCGGTGCTTCCGGTACTCCCGGTACTCGTGTTCATGTCTTCGACCCTCCGCCATCCGGGCGGCGTCCGCACCTCGGCCCGCGCCGCGTCACGCAGGGTGACCGTGCGGGTCGCGCGGGCGGCCGCTCGCGAGCACCATGGAGCGACGCACGAGACGGGGTCGTAACGGAGGAACCCATGCTGCTGCCCGACCGCAACACCGTCGAACGGCTCCTCCGGCACTACCGCACCCAGGAGCAGCGCGTCCTGGCCGGCCCCTGCGACCTCTCCGTCCGCCGCCGCTTCGAGGACACCGCCTACACCCTGTGCGTCCTCATGGGCGTCCGCTCGACCGCCGAAGCCCTCCGCGCCGCCGAACGCTACGTCGCCACCAGCGCGTCCCTCTGACGCCCCGGCGCCCCGGGGCCCCCGCCCAGGGGAGCGCCGAGGCGGCGCAGAGCGCCGCCGCGAGCACCAGGGCAGACGGGAGGGACCGGGCCGCCACCGGCGCCGCGGCCGCCGCGCCCACCGCGAAGCCGGTGATCTTCACACCGGCCCCGATCGTGAACACCCGGCCCCGCAACCGCCCCGGCGTCTCCTCGTGCCGGACCGCGAACAAGGCGGTGAGCTGCGGCCCTTCCGCGGCCCCCGCGACCGCGAACGCCACCACCAGGGCGACCGGCCCGCCCGTCGCGGCCACCGCCCACGCGCCCGCCTGCGCCAGCGCCGCGCCCCACAGCAGCCGCGCCGCGGGCACCGTGCGGGGGAGCCGGGCGTGCAGCGCCGTCGCGGCGACGGAGGCCGCCGCCGCGACGGAGAGCAGCAGCGCCCCCCGGCCGGGCGCGCCCAGCGCCCCCGCCCCGAGCGCGGGGAGGCAGGCCGCCACCACGCCCTGCGCGGTCGCGCAGCCCACCGAGGCGACCGTGGCCCGCAGTAGCGGCCCCCGCCCGAACACCGCCCGCACCCCGCGGCCTCCGCGACGCCCGTCGTGCGGCGGACCGGCCGGGGGCAGCGCCCAGGCGACGGGCACCGCCGCCGCGACCAGCGCCGCCGCGACGACCACCGCCGCCGGCGCGCCGAGGAACAGTGCGGCGCCACCCGCGAGGGCGGGTCCGGCGAGCGCGGCGGCGGAGAAGGTGAGCGAGTCCAGGCCGTGCAGGCGCGGCATCCGGTCCGCGGGCGCGAGCCTCGGCAGCTGCGCCGTCCAGCCGCCCGAGAGCGCCGGACCCGTCAGCCCCGTGACCACCGCGAGCAGCGCCGTCACCGCGAACGGCAGCCGGCCGAGCCCGAGGAGTACGGCTCCGAGCCCGGCCGCGTAGAGGGCGAGAGCGGCGGCGAGGAGCCGTCCCGGCCGGGGCGAACGGTCGAGGAGCGCGCCGAGCGCGGGGCCGCCGAGGGCCGCCGAGACCGTGACGCAGGCGAGGAGCGCGGCGGCCCCGGAGGTCGAGCCGGCGGCGGCGAAGCCGGCGAGCGCGAGTGCCGGACCGGCCGCCTCGTCACCGGTCCGGGCCGCGAGCGCGCCCGTCAGGTGAGCGGCGACGGACGGGCGGGGGGAGAGGCGGAACGAAGGGCTGAGCATGGCGGCAGAGGCTACGGAGGTAACTCAAAACCTCGCAATATGCGTTACATTCGGCCGATGCCCGTGCTCCCCGACAGGTCCGCCCGGCACTCCACCGTGGCCATGGCCCTCCGCACCGCCGCCCTCGTCAACGTCCTGGCCGATCCGGCGGCCGGGCCCGGGGCGGTCGCCGCCGTGCTCCTCGCCCATGGCGAACCCGCGCCGGTCGAGGTGACCGCCGAGGACGTCACGGGGCTGCGCGCCGCCGCCGTGCGCCTGCGGGAGGTCTTCGCCGCCGGCTCCGCCGACGAGGCCGCCGTCCTCCTCAACTCCCTGCTCGCCGCCCACACCGGCCCCCTCCGGCTCACCTCGCACGGCGGCACGGCCCCCTGGCACCCCCACGCGGACGCCGACGACGACGCGCCCTGGACGGCGTGGTTCCGCGCTTCCGGCTGTCTGTCCCTGACGGTTCTCCTCTGGGAGCGGCAGGCCCCGCCCGGTCGCACCTGCGCCTCCGTGAGTTGCGGGAACGTCTTCGTCGCCCACGGCAGCGGGCCCGAGCGCCGCTACTGCTCCCGCCGCTGCGCCACCCGCGAGCGGGTCGCCGCGCACCGTCGCGCGCGGACGGCGACGGCGGCTCCCGGCGCGGGCTGAACGCCCGCCGGGAGCCGCCGCCCGGGCGGATCAGGTGCGCGGCACCCGGCGCCGCCACGCCCACAGGGCGAGGGCCGCCGCACAGGCCGATCCCACGAGGGAGAGGGGCAGTGCCACCGACGGGCCGGCTCCGGCGGACTCCTCGGCGGCGGTGCCGGCCCGGCCCGTCGAGGAGCCGAGGGCGGCGGCCGGGGCACCCGCCCCGCCGCGCACGGAGACGCCCCGGGCCTCGGCCCGCTTCTCGCCCGCGGGCCGCCGGGATGCCGCGGACCCGGCGGTCTCCTGGGACTTCCGGGGCAGCAGGGAGCCCACCGGCTCGACCTTGCCCGCCGCCGCGAAGCCCCAGTCGAGGAGGTCGCGGGCCTCCTCGTAGACGGCGAGCCCGCCGCCCGACTGCGGGTTCATCACCGACACCACCAGGGTGCGGTCGCCGCGGCGGGCGGCGGCCACGAGGGTGTTGCCCGCGTTGCTGGTGTAGCCGTTCTTGACGCCGATGATCCCCGGGTAGCGGCCCACCCCGTCCGCGCCGGTGACGAGGCGGTTGGTGTTGGCGATGCCGTACGACCACGAGCCGGCCGGGAAGTCGGCGTACGCGGTCGAGCAGTAGCGGGTGAACGCGGCGTCCCGCACCCCCGCCCGGCCGAAGACCGCCAGGTCGTACGCGGACGACACCTGGCCCGGCGCGTCGTACCCGTCGGGGGAGACGACGTGCGTGTCCATCGCCCCCAGGGACCGTGCCTTCTCCTGCATCTGCCGGGCCGTCGACTCCCAGCCGCCGCTCATCGCCGCGAGGACGCGCACGGCGTCGTTGCCCGAGCTGAGGAAGACGCCGTTCCACAGGTCGGAGACCCGGTACGTGTACCCCTCCTTCACCCCGACGAGGCTGCTGCCCTCGCCGATCCCCGTCAGCTCCTCGTCGGCCACCGTGTGCCGCGCGGACGCCTCGTGGTGCGGGAGCACCGTCAGGGCGAAGAGGGTCTTCAGCGTGCTGGCCGGCGGCAGCTTCCGGTGTGCGGCGCGGGCGGCGAGCACCTCGCCCGTGCCGGCGTCGGCCACCACCCAGGAGAGCGCCGAGGGCGTCGGCACGGCCGGCGCGCCGGCCAGCGGCCGCACCTGTGTCCCGTCCCGGTCGAGCCGGGCCCGGTCCATGAACCGCCGTGCGGGAGGCGTCGGTTCGGTGGGGGAGCCGGGTCCGAGGGCGGGGAGGGCGGCGGGGGCGGCCATCGCGGCGCGGGGCGGGGTCGCGGCGCCGGCCACGGGGGCGGAGAGCACGAGCAGCATCGCGGCGGAGCCCGCGGCGGCATGGCGAACAGCTGACGTGACGATCATTCAGCCACCGTAGGAAGGGGGTGCGCGGCCCGCAGGGGGAAGTGCGCCACCCGGCCTAGAGAACGCGACGGCGGGCGGCGCGTCGTGCCGCCGGGCGGGTGGTCGCGCTCTGCCGGGCGGGTGAGCGCTCCCGCCCCGGGACCCGTCGGCACAACTCCACGCGCGGGCGAGCAGGTTGACCCTAGGATGCGGCCGACCCGCCGACGTCCGTCCGGCGGCTCACCCGTCGTCAGGAGCGCACATGGACGCACGCCCCGAACCCACCGAGGCCCCCGCCCCGCCGCCGGCTCCGGTGCCGTACCGGCTCGACGCGGCCGGGGGGTGCCCGCACGCCGTCAACGCGCGGCTGCGGGCCCGGGGAGCCGTCGCCCCGGTGCTGCTGCCCGGGGACATCGAGGGCATGGTGGTCCTCGGCCACGACGCCCTGCGCGACTTCCTGTCCGACCCCGACGTCGCCAAGGGGCCGCGACACTTCACCGCGCTCGCCGAGGGCCGCATACCGGAGGGCTGGCCGCTGCGCACCTTCGCGACCGTGCCCGGCATGACCACCGCCGACGGCGCCGACCACCGCCGGCTGCGGACCCTCGTCAGCAGCGCCTTCACCCCCCGGCGCGTCGAGGAGCTCCGGCCGCGCGTGGCGGCGGTGGCGGAGGGGCTGCTCGACGGGCTCGCCGAGGCCGCCGCGGCCGACGGCGGCGTCGCCGACCTGCGCCGCCACTACGCCCTCCCGCTGCC
This sequence comes from Streptomyces roseolus, assembly GCF_014649855.1. GTDB lineage: Bacteria > Actinomycetota > Actinomycetes > Streptomycetales > Streptomycetaceae > Streptomyces > Streptomyces roseolus. The sequence continues at coordinate 36,824 of NZ_BMTV01000006.1, forward strand.
GCTCGGCGTGATCTGCGAACTCCTCGGCGTCGACCCCGCCCACCAGGACCGGCTGCACCACCTGTCGAGCCTCGTCGTCGCCACCGACACCGAGCCCGCCCGGGCCGTCGCGGCCAACCGCGAAATCCTCGGACTGCTCACCGCCATCGCGGAGGCCAGGACGGCGGACCCCGGCGACGACCTCACCAGCGCCCTCATCGCCGCCCGCGACGAGGGCGGCGACCGGCTCGCCCAGCCGGAGCTCATCGGCACCCTGATGCTGGTGATCGTCGCGGGCCACGAGACCACCCTCAACCTGGTCACCAACGCCGTCCGCGCCCTGTGCGCCCACCGGGACCAGCTCGCCCTCGTCACCGAGGGACGCGCGAGCTGGGCCGACGCCGTCGAGGAGACCCTGCGCTGGGACAGCCCCGTCAGCTACTTCCCCTTCCGCTACCCCACCCGCGACCTGACCGTCGACGGCACGCTCATCCCCCGCGGCACCCCCGTGCTCGCCGGGTACTCGGCGGCGGGCCGCGACCCGGAGGCGCACGGCCCCGACGCCGACCGCTTCGACCTCACGCGGGCGGGCGCGACCAAGCACCTGTCCCTCGGCCACGGCCCCCACTACTGCCTGGGCGCGCCCCTCGCCCGCATGGAGGCGGCCGTCGCCCTCGAAGCGCTCTTCACCCGCTTCCCGGACCTCGGCCTCGCCGTCCCCGAGGAGGGACTGACCCGCCACGCGGGCTTCGTCGGCAACAGCGTCCGCACCCTGCCCGTCCGGCTCGGCCCCGCCGCGCGCTGACCGCCCCGCTCAGCCGCGCCGGCCCCGGTCCAGGTCCCTGGCGGGGGCCGGCGCGCCGGGAGGCGGCGTGGGGGAGACCCGCAGCGTGGAGACGAGCCGCAGCAGCCGGTCCTCGTTCCCCGCGAGGCCCGCCGCGCGCAGCGCCTCGTCGGCCTCCGCCATGGGGTTCGTCAGCATCACCCCCGCGTACGGGGCGAGGCGCGGATCCGTCATGACGGCCTGGGTGGATTCGAGGAGGCGCAGGTACGCCTGGGCCGCGGCGCGCTCGGTGGCGGTGATGGTGGTCATGTCGGGCTCCCTCTCGACGGCTTGACGCACCCCACCCTCTCGCACGGGTCCGACAATGCCCCTCAGGCCCGCCCGCGCACGCGCGTGACAAGCCGCTCCAGGAACTCCCGCTGCCCCGCGACCAGCCGCGCTTCCGCCGCCTCCACGGTGAACCACCCCACCCGGTCCAGCTCCGGAAACTCCGCCAGGACCCCGGAACGCGGCGGCCACTCCATCGAGAACGTGCCCGCCACCACCGCCGCGGGATCGAGGTCGCCCTCCACCGCCCACACGGTGACCCTCTTTCCGCCGGCCTGCCGCACCTCCCCGAGGTCGAGCCACTCGCCCTCCGGCACCGGCAGTCCCAGCTCCTCCCGGAACTCCCGCCGGGCCGCGTCCTCCGGCGCCTCCTCCGGCCCGTACTCCCCCTTCGGCACCGACCAGGCCGCCTCCTCGCGGCGCGCCCAGAACGGTCCGCCCATGTGCCCGATGAGCACCTCGATCCCGCCGTCCTCCGCCGCGGACCGGCGGAAGACGAGCAGACCCGCGCTGCGCCCGACCGCCATGCCGCCAGTCTCGCCGACCCGCCCCCGGCCCGCACGGCCGGGCGCCCCGCCGGCCCGCTACGCCCCGCCGTTCAGGTGCGTCCACACGGCCTCGGCGGCCGTCCGGCCCTCCGCCGAGGCCCGGACGGCGGGCGTGCCGCCGTGCAGGAGGCCGCCCGCCGCGAAGACGCCCGGGACGCCGGTGCGCAGGGACGCGTCCACCAGGGGCGCGCGGGTGGCGGGCGTGAGCGGGAGGCCGCCCGCACGGGCCAGGTCGTGCTCCGGGACCCAGTCGCCGGTGAGGACGAGGGTGTCGCAGCGGATCGCGCGGCTGCCCCCGTGCCGGTCCCGGACGGTCACTCCGGCGAGCCGTCCCCGGCCGGTCAGCTCCGTCACCGCCGCCCCCGCCAGCACCGGGACCCCGAGGCCCGCCGCGTACCGCTCCTCCCGGACCACGGCCGCGACCGCGACCCCGGCGCGGCGCAGCAGGCGGACGGCGTGCGCGGCCGTCGAGCCGCCGCCGACGACCACGGCGCGCCGGCCGATCCGCTCCGGGCGCGGGCCGAAGAGGGCGACGGTCCGGTGGAGCTCCCCGGCCGTCAGGACCCCCTCGGGGCGGGTGCCGGGGAGCAGCCGGGCCGGGCGGGACCGCTCGCGGGCGCCGGTCGCCAGGACCACCGCCCGCGCCACGAGGGTCTCCGGCCCGGTCGGCGCCGCCGTCTCCAGGGCGAGCGGCCCCGCCCAGCCGACGACCGACACGCCGGTGCGCAGGACGGCCCCGGCCCGCACCGCCGCCCGCACCGCGCGGCGCGCGTACCCGGGCCCGTCGAGGGCGCGTCCGCGCGCGTCCGCGCCGAAACCCGGATGACCGCAGGAGCGGGGTACGCCGCCGGCCTCGGGATCCCGCTCCAGGACCTCGACGCGGCCGGCCCCGCGCGCCGCGAGCCGCGCCGCCGCGGCGAGCCCCGCCGGACCCGCGCCGACGACCAGCACGTCGACGGCCCGCGCCTCCCGTGACGGTGCGTTCACCGGACCCCCGCCCCCTTCCCGTACTCCTCGAACAGGGCGCGCAGCGCCGGCCGGCAGTGGCCGCCCTGGCAGCGGCCGGTACCGGCGCGGGTGCGGCGGCGCAGGCCGGCGAGGCCGGCGGGCGGGACGGGCGAGGCGAGCGCGGCGCGCACCTCGCCGCGGGTGACGTGCTCGCAGTGGCAGACGACCGCGCCGAGTTCGGGGTCCCGGGCGACGGCCGCCGCGTCCCGGCAGGGGCGGGGGGACGCCTCGCCGAGGTTCGGCATCCGGACCGCCGCGAGCGGCCGTTCGGGTCCGGTCCGCAGTCCGCACTCGGCGAGGAGGCCGAGGGCGTGCTCGGCGAGGGCCAGGGAGGAGGACAGGCCGGTGGAGCGGATCCCGCCGATCGTGACGTACCGCAGCCCGGCGTGGGCGGCGCACCGGTAGTCCTCGCGTCCGGTGGCGGCCCGCAGGCCGGCGTACGCGGCCGTCACCTCCTCCTCCGCCAGCGCGGGCACGATCCGCGCGCCCTGCTCCCGGAGTCCGGCGAGGCCGTCGGCGGTCGTGCCGGTGGCGGTCCGGTCGTCGAGGTCCTCGGCGGTCGGGCCGACCAGCACGTTCCCGTACACGGTGGGCGTGACGAGGACGCCCTTGCCGAGCGGGCCGGGGACGGGCAGCAGGACGTGCCGCACGAGCGGGCGGGCGTACGCGTCGAGGACGAGCAGCTGGCCCCGGCGGGGCGTGACCGTGAAGTCCCGCACGCCGAGCAGGGCGTCGAAGCCGTCGGCGTGCAGACCGCAGGCGTTGACCAGGAACCGCGCGGTGAGCGGGCCCCGCGTGGTGGCGAGCCGGTGCGGCGCGCCGGCGCCGCTCCGGGGCCCGGGGACGACGTCCGTCACCCGGCAGCCGAGCAGCAGGTCGACGCCGGACAGGACGGCCTGGGTCGCGTAGGCGAGGGTGGTGCTCCAGGGGCAGACGATCGACTCGCCGGGCACGGCCAGCGCGCCGAGCGCGCCGGGGCCGAGGTGCGGTTCGCGGCGGCGCAGTTCGTCCGCGCCGACGACGCGGGTGGCGTGGTGGCCGTTGCGGGCGGCCTTCGCGGCGAGGCCGGGGAGGGCGGCCCGCTGCTCCTCGTCCCAGGCGACGAGGAGCGCGCCGACCGGTTCGAGGGGGATCCCCGTCTCGGCGGCGTACGCGGTGAGCAACCGGTGGCCCGCCCGGACGAGCCCGGCCTCCAGGGTGCCGGGGGCGGCGTCGAAGCCGGTGTGGAGGATCGCGGTGTTGGCCTTGGACGTGCCCTCGCCGACGTCGTCCGCCGCGTCGACCAGCGCGACCCGCAGCCGGTACCGGGCCAGGGCGCGCGCGATCGCGCACCCGACGACCCCGGCCCCCACCACGACGACGTCGTACGCGTCCCCCGCCCGGCCGGGCAGCGGGCCGCGCCGGCTGACGTGCCCGCCGTCCTCCGTCCGGTCGGCCGGGCCCGGTGACGCTCCCCGTCCGGGTGCCCCCGCGGGGCGGGAGGCGACCGTGCCGCCCGGCCGGCGGTGCCCGGGGCGGATCACGCGGTCGCCCCGGGGGCCGCCGGCCGGGCGAGGAGCGCCGCGACCTCCGCCCGGAAGCGGCCGAGCCGGTCCGCCGCCTCGTCCGCCGAGATCGCCGGCTCGTACACGGCGGACGGTTTCCACGCCGGTACGGCCTCCGGGACGGTGAGGTCCGGGTCGTGGCCGAGCCGGGCCGTCGCGCCGGCGCCGAGGGCGGTCGCGTCGGGGAGCGCGGAGACCTCCACCGGCAGCTGGAGCAGGTCGGCCTGGGTCTGCATGAGCAGCGCGGAGCGGGTGAGGCCGCCGTCGGCGCGCAGGGCGTCCAGGGGAGCGCCCCGGTCCGTGGCCGCCGCCTCGGCGAGGTCGACCACCTGCGCGGCGATGCCTTCGACGAGGGCCCGCACCAGGTGCCCGCGGCCGGTGTCGAGGCCCAGGCCGGTCACGGTGCCGCGGGCGTCGGCGCGCCACCAGGGGGCGGCGAGCCCGGCGAGCGCGGGCACGAAGGTGACGCCGCCGCTGTCGGGCACCGAGCCGCCCACGGCGTCCAGGTCCCGTGCGCCGGAGACGACCCCGAGGTCGGTGAGCCAGCGGACGGCGGAGGCGACGGTGTACACCTGCCCGTCGAGGCAGTGTTCGGTCCGCCCCCGCAGCCGCCAGGCCACGCAGCCGACGAGACCGGTCGTGGTGCGGCGGGGGAGCGGTCCGGTGCGGGCGAGGAGGAACGCCCCGGTGCCGTAGGTGCACTTGGCGGCGGCGGGCGCGGTCGCGCTCTGCGCGAGGAGCGCGGCCTGCTGGTCCACGACGAGTCCGGTGAGCGGCAGCGGCGGCCCGAAGGCGGTGGTGGTCCCGACGGGTTCGTCGCAGTCGACTATCCGGGGCAGCTTCTCGCCGCCGAGGCCGTACAGGTCGAGGGCGGGCCCGGACCAGGCGACGGCTGCCGGGTCCAGCAGGCCGGTGCGGCCGGCCGTCGCCGCGTCGGTGACGAAGGCGCCCGTCAGCCGGTGCGCCAGCCAGGCGTCGCTCGTCGTCACCACTCCGGCGCCGCTGGCGTGGCGACGGATCCAGGCCATCTTCGGCGCGGCGAAGTAGGGGTCGACGGGCAGGCCCGTCAGCTCCTTCAACTCCTCGTGGTGTTCCGTGAGTTCTGTGCAGATTCCGGACGCTCTGCGGTCCTGCCACACCAGGGCGTCGGTGAGCGGTCCGCCGGTCGCCGGGTCCCAGGCGAGGACCGTCTCGCCCTGGTTGGCGAGGCCGACGGCGACCACCGGGACGCCCGCGTCGGCGAGCGCGGCGCGGCCCGCCGCGACCACGGAGCCGTACAGCTCGGCGGGGTCGACCTCGACCCGCCCGCCCGGCAGATGGCGGGGTCTCACCGGTGCCGTGCCGGTGCCGAGTACCCCTCGTTCCGGGCACAGGACGAGTGCCTTGGTTCCGGAGGTGCCTTGGTCGACGGCGAGTACCGGGCCGCCCGTCATGTGCCTGCTCCCGTCGTGGGGTTCACCGGAGGGAAGGGGTCAGGCTGGTGGGTGGAGGGTCCGCCGTCAACCCTCTCCGGCCGAGCCTGTCAGGTCACGGGCGATTGCGTGACGACACTTCAAAAAATGGCGTTGGCCTGATAGTTACGGTCACAAGAATGATCCGGACGATCACCTTCGGTCGCGCCTATAGTGATCGCCGCTCGCCGACGGACGCGCGGGCGCCGCTCGCCGACCGACCGCGCCCGACCGAGGACCGATGACCACGCTCACCGCCCGCCCGTCTGCCCGACCCGCCGCCCGCCCCCGTTCCAGACCCGCCGCACGGGGGTCCGCGCGGCCCGCCGCCCGGACCCCCGTGCGGCCCGCCGGACGGCCCGTCGTCCCGCCCGCACCCCGTCCCGCCGGCTGATGCCCGGGCACGGCTTCCGGCCCGTCTTCCACCCGGCGGGCCACGACCACGCCCTGCGCCACGCGCTCCAGGACCTGCGCACCGGCCGCTGGGGAGAGATGGCCCGGCTCCTCGAAGGCCCGGACGGCGCCGACGGCCCGGACGCCCATGCCGTCGGCGGCACGGACGACCGCACCGCCGCCGGACACTGGGACGCCTGGACACGGCGCACCCAGGTCCTCGCCACCGTCGCCGCCGGCACCGACGTCGTCCACACCTGGCGCGCCGAACGGCCCGGCAGCGCCGCCGCCTGCGTCATGCACGCCCGCGTCGCCGTCGAGCGCGCCGTCCGCGCCCACCGCGCCGGCCACCCCCGGGCCCGCACCCTCCGACAGGAGGCGTGGACCGCCTGCCGGGAGGCCGCCGACCGCGCCTCCGCCGACCCGGTGCCCTGGGTCTGTCTCCTCGCCCTCGCCGCGCTCGACCCCCGCAAGGACGCCCCCGAGCTCCGCGCCGCGCCGCCCGCTCCGATGCTGCCGCCCGGCCCGTGGGGGCTGCTCGCCGAGGCCGAGCGGCGCGACCCGTACAACCGCGAGGCCTACCACCGCATGCTGCAGTTCGTGTACGCGCGCGGCGGGGGCCCGCTCTCCGAGGCCGTCAACTACGCGCAGTGGGTGGCCGCCGCCGCGCCGCGCGGCTCCGCCCTGCACGCCCTGCCGCTCTACGTGCGGGTGGAGCGCTACCGGCGCGACCGGGGACACGAACACGCCCTGGACCTGCACTGGGTGGCCGAGGACGCGGTCCGCGAGGCCCGGCGGGCGATGGACGCCTGGTTCCTCTTCTGCGCGGTGCCGGAGGCCTCGCAGCTGGACCTCAACCACCTCGCGCACGCCCTCTTCGGCGCCCTGCGCTTCGCCGACGCGGCACGGGTCTTCGAGGCCCTCGGCCCGTACTACACCACCGTCCCCTGGGCCTACCGCACCCCGCGCCCGGGCGACCGCGCCCTCGCCGAGGAGGTCTTCCTGCGGGCTCGTGCCCGCTGCCTCGCCGACTGAGCAGATCCACCCCCTTCGGAGCGACCCACCCCCTTCGGAGCGACCCACCCCCTTCGGAGCAGACCCGCCCCCCTTCCGGAAAGGTTCCCCGATGTCCCCCGCCACCCCACCCGAGGCACCGCGCCACCCGTCCCCGGCGTTACCCGACGAGGAGGCCCGGCTGCGCGAGCTCGGCTACCAGCCGGTGCTCGCCCGCCGCATGGGCGGCTTCGGCAACTTCGCCATCAGCTTCTCGGTCATCTCCGTCCTCTCCGGCTGCATGACCCTCTACGGCTTCGGGCTCGGCACCGGCGGTCCCGCCGTGATGCTCTGGGGCTGGGCGGGCGTCGGCCTCTTCGTCCTCTGCGTCGGCCTCGCCCTCGCCGAGGTCACCAGCGCCTACCCGACGTCGGGGGCGCTGTACTACATGGCCGACCGGCTCGGCGGCCGCCGCTGGGGCTGGTACACCGGCTGGCTGAACCTGCTCGGCCTGCTCGGCGCCATCGCGGGCATCGACTACGGCGCCGCCCTCTTCACCGGCGCCTTCCTGAACCTCCAGTGGGGCTTCGAGCCGACGCCCGGCTCCACCTTCCTGATCTTCCTGGCGATCCTGCTGCTCCACGCCGCCCTCAACCTCTTCGGCGTGCGCCTCGTCAGCGTGCTCAACTCGATCAGCGTCTGGTGGCACCTCGCGGGCGTCGCCGCGATCGTCGGCGCCCTCGCGATCGTCCCCGACCGGCACCAGTCGGCCGGCTTCGTCTTCACCGAGTTCGTCAACGACACCGGCTGGGCCAATCCGTTCTACGTCGCCGCGATCGGACTCCTCCTCGCCCAGTACACCTTCTCGGGGTACGACGCCTCCGCCCACCTCTCCGAGGAGACCGCCAACGCCTCCGTGACGGCGGCCAAGGGCATCGTCCGCGCCATCTGGGTCTCCTGGATCGCCGGCTTCGCCCTGCTCGCCGGGCTCACCTTCGCCATCCAGGACTACGCGGGCACCGTCGGCAGCGCGACCGGCGTGCCGCCCGCCCAGATCTTCCTCGACGCCCTCGGCACCGGCGGCGCCACCGCCCTGCTCCTCGTCGTCATCGTCGCCCAGCTCTTCTGCGGCAACGCCGAGGTGGCCGCCGCCAGCCGCATGGTCTTCGCCTTCAGCCGCGACAACGCCCTGCCGGCGTCGGCCACCTGGCGGAAGGTCAGTCCCCGCACCCAGACGCCGGTCCCGGCGGTCTGGCTGTCGGTCGGCGCCGCCGCGGTGCTCGCCCTGCCGTCGCTGTACTCGCCGACCGCGTACGGCGCGGTCACCGCGATCAACGTCATCGGCATCACGCCCGCCTACGCCATCCCGATCCTGCTGCGGCTGCGGGCCGGGCGCGACTTCACGCCCGGCCCGTGGAGCCTCGGCCGCTGGAGCCGGCCGATCGGGTGGATCGCCGTCGGCTGGGTCGCGGTCGTGACCGTCCTCTTCTGCCTGCCCCAGAAGAGCCCGGTGACCGTGGACACCATGAACTACGCGGTCATCGCCCTCGCCGTCGTCCTCCTCCTGGCGACCGTCTGGTGGTACGCCGCCCGCCGGTCCTACGGCACGCCGACCCCGTACGGCGGCACGGCCCGCGAGGAGGCGGAGCTCGCCGAGAACATCGTCTGAGGCTCCGTCAGGAGGCGTCTCAGAGGCTGTACTCGTACGTCCAGGCCGCCTCGCGGGCCGAGAAGTCGATGTCCGTGACCTCCAGGACGTGCCCGTGCTGGTCGCTCACCACCCGGTGGACGCTCAGCCGGGCCGCCCCGCCCGCCGCCTCCGCGGGGCCGGGCGGGACCCGGACCGACTCCCGGTGGGTGGCCCGCAGGCCCGCCTGGTGCATCCAGTGGTAGAGGAGCCGCAGGTCCGGCTGGCGCACGCCGTACCGGGCCCGCCGGTAGCGGGCCAGCTGCGGGATCTCCTCCAGCGCCGCCCGCGAGAACCACGAGACCGCCCGCTGGAGCTCGGGGCCCTGCGGGGCCAGCACCCGATGGCGGTGGACGAGCGTCGGCTCGCCCGGTGCCAGGTGCAGCCGCGGGGCCAGCGCCGCCGGGGGCGGCTCCCAGCCCAGGGAGGCCCGCACCAGGGCGTCCGCCGCGCGCGGCCCGCCGGGGAAGGCCGGCCGGGCCGCGGACGGCGCCGGCGGCGGCCCGGGCCGCGGCGCCCCGCCGTGCGACGGGTCGTGCGCGGCGAAGGTGCCGCGGCGGTCGGTGACCACGAGCCCTTCCTCGCGCAGCAGTTGGAGCGCGCTGCGGACGGTCTGCCGGTTGACGTGGTACCGCTGCGCCAGCGAGCGTTCCGAGGGGAGCCTGCTCCCGGGGGCGAGGGCGTGGCGGACGAGGTCGTCCCGCAGGGCGGCGGCCACCCGCAGATAGCGCGGGACCACCCCCTCCGCGGGCTCGGAGTCGGGCGCGGAATCGGGTACGGCCATGATGGACCCCTTCTTCGCTCAGCGTCACCGCGTGGGCCGTATGGGTGATCAATTCCTATCATTGGTCTAAACCATTTCGCTAGGGCGACCGTGCAGAGTGGCCGAAACCAGCGCGCCGCCTTGTAATGGGGACCAGGCGACAGGGCCGGCCGCGGCCGGTGTGGAAGAGGGGTGAGGCCGGATGACGACGCCCTCCGAGCGCGCCGACCGGGGCCGCGCGGCCCGCAAGCGGGTTCCGCGGTCCTCCCACGGCCGCTGGATACCGAGCTCGCAGCGCCCCGACCCGCTCACCGTCCTGGAGAAGCAGGCCGCCGACCGCCTGCCCGACCTCGCCCCCGTCCGGTACGGGCGGATGGCCGCCTCCCCCTTCGCGTTCCTGCGCGGCGCCGCCGCCGTCATGGCCGCCGACCTCGGAGCCACCCGCAACACCGGACTCACCGTCCAGCTCTGCGGCGACGCCCATCTGCTGAACTTCGGCGTCTACGCCTCCCCCGAACGGACGCTCCTCTTCGACGTCAACGACTTCGACGAGACGCTCCCCGGCCCCTTCGAGTGGGACGTCAAGCGCCTCGCCGCCAGCGTCGCCGTCGCCGCCCTCCAGAACGGCGGCCCGCGCCCCAAGGCCCACCGCGCCGCGCTCGCCGCCGCCGAGGCGTACCGCCTCACCATGCACCGCCTCGCAGGCCTCGGGGAACTCGCCGTCTGGTACGAGCGGATCGCCGCCGACGACCTCACCGCCCTCGTCCGCCCCCGCGAACGCGAGCGGCTCACCCGCAACCTCGCCAAGGCCCGCCGCCGCACCAGCCTCCAGGCCCTCGACAAGCTCACCGCCCCGGACGGCGACGGCGTCCGCCGCATCGCCGAGGACCCGCCGCTCCTGGAGCGCGTCGCCGACCTCGACCGGATCACGATCGGCAAGGTCTTCGGCGACTACCGCAACTCGCTCTCCGAGGAGCGCCGCGTCCTCCTCGACCGCTACCGCTTCCGCGACGCCGCCCGCAAGGTCGTCGGCGTCGGCAGCGTCGGCACCCGCTGCTTCGTCGTCCTCCTCGAAGGCCGCGACGAGGGCGACCCGCTGATCCTCCAGATCAAGGAGGCCGGCCGCTCGGTTCTGGAGGCGTACCTCCCGCCCACCGTCCACCCCCACCAGGGCCGGCGCGTCGTCTGCGGCCAGCGGCTCACCCAGGCCGCCAGCGACATCTTCCTCGGCTGGATGACCGGGCCCGAGGAACGCCACTTCTACTGGCGCCAGTTGCGCGACATGAAGGGCTCCGCCGAGGTCGAGACGATGACCCCCGCCCTGCTGCGCGCGTACGCCCGCCTCTGCGGCCGCGCCCTGGCCCGCGCCCACGCGCGCTCCGGCGACCGCGTCGCCATCGCCGCCTACCTCGGCTCCTCCGACGTCTTCGACCGCGCCGTCGCCGACTTCGCCCTCGCCTACGCCGGGCAGAACGCCGACGACTACGCCACCCTCGGCGCCGGCATCGCCGCCGGCATGATCACGGCGGCCCCGGGCGTCTGACGGAGGGGAGCGGACGAGGCGGTCCGGCCCCCTCCTTCGGACGGCCGGACGGTCAGGAGTCCAGGCGCAGCGGCGGCTCCGCCGGGGTCTCCGGCACCGGCGAGAAGAGCACCGCGCGGACCAGCGACGGGGCGAAGAGGCTGCTCAGCGGGGCCGTCAGGCTCAGGACCGCCCGGAAGGGCGCCCCGACCGCCGGGTCGCCCGCCGCCAGCTCCTGGATCCGGCCCAGGTACCAGTCGGCGAACCGGTCGGCCGGCTGGAGGCGGGCCGCGTCGCCGGTGGCGCCCGGCATCTTCCTGTCCGCGCCCGCCGAGATCTCCCAGGCCTGCCGGGACGACTCGAGGAGGGCCCGCTGCACCCGCCGCGTGGTCGGGACCCGCCGGGTGTCGGCCAGTGCCCGGCGCAGCGCGACCGCGGCGAGCGCCGCCGTCGTCATGCCCTGCCCGTAGATCGGGTTGAACGCGCACAGCGCGTCGCCGGTGGCGAGGAAACCGGCCGGGCGGCGGCCCGGACGGTCGTACCTGCGGCGGACGTTGGCGGTCCGCCGGAAGCCGTGGGCCGGCGTCACCGGCTCCGCCGCGGCGACCCAGTCGCTGAGCACCGGGTGCGGCAGCCGCTTCGCGTACGCCTCGAAGGCCTCCTCCTCGGTGGGCGGCGCCTCCCCGCGCAGCCCCGAGAAGGTGACCATGTGGTGGCCGTCGCCGAGCGGCACGATGACCCCGCCGTACGTCTGCCGGGGGCCCGGCACGACGTAGTAGCCCTGCGCGTCGGTGGCGGGGACAGCGTCCGTCGCCTTGTAGATCCGGGAGGCGTACGCGAGTCCGGTGTCGAGGGTCTCCTCGTGCGGGGCCTCCGCGCCGATCCCGGCCAGCCAGTCCGCCGCCTTCGTCGACCGCCCGGAGGCGTCCACCACCAGGTCGGCGGCGAGGGTGCGGGGCTCCTGCCCGGCGCCCGCCCCCCGCTCCCGGAGCCGTACCCCGGTCACCCGCGCGGCGGTGCCGGTCAGGCCCACCGTCTCGGTGCCCTCGACGAGTTCGATGCGCGGGTCGGCGAGCACCCGCTGCCGCACCAGCCACTCCAGCTGGGGCCGCGGGCCGCTGTAGAAGTGCGCGGAGGCGGGGGAGCGGGTGAACCACTGGCCCGCCTGCCACTGGACCATGTCCGTCGGCATCGCCACCTTCGGCGCGCCCAGCTCCCGCAGTTCGTCCATGAAGCCGGGCAGCAGTTCGTCGAGCGCCCGCTGGCCGCCTTCGATGAGCACGTGCAGGTGCCGGCCCTGCGGCACCCCCGGCCGGGCGTCCGGTCCCTCGGGCAGCCGGTCGCGCTCGACGACCGTCACCCGCTCCGCGTGCTCCGCGAGCACCCGCGCCGCCAGCAGTCCGGCGAGACTTCCCCCGATGACCACCGCGTGACGTGTGCCGCGGCGCCCCAAGTCGTCGGCCATACCCGCCCTTTCCTTCTGTGGACCATGAACCGGTACCGATACCGATACCGACCAGTATCCACGGCGGAGGGGCAGCGCACCGGCGCGCGCCGGGGGCGGAAGGGCGCGGAACGGGCGCGCGCTTCGCGGGTGCGTCTCATTCCTCCGGAGGCCCGAGCTCCGTCAGCGCGGCCGTCAGCCATTCCACCCAGAACCGTTCCAGGTCGATGCCGCCGCGCAGCACGAGATGGCGCAGCCGGTCGGGTTCGCCGGTGCGCCGCTCGGCCGGGAAGTCGCGTTCCTCGATGGCCCTGTACTCGTCGAGCTGGGCCCGGTGGAGGGCGAGGTGCCGCTCCAGTTCGGCCCGCAGCCCGGCCGAGCCGACCACCGCGGCGGCCCGCATCCGCAGCAGCAGCGCGGACCGCAGCGGCTTCGGGTCCTCCGCCGCGCCCACCCACTCCCGCAGGAACTCCCGTCCCGCGGGCAGCACTTCGTACTCCTTGCGCTGCCCGCGCACCGGTACGGGGGAGGGCAGGGCGCGGATCTGCCCCGCCTCCTCCAGGCGCCCCAGCTCCCGGTAGATCTGCTGGTGCGTCGCCGACCAGAAGTAGCCGATCGACTTGTCGAAGCGGCGCGTCAGTTCGAGACCGGAGGACGGCTTCTCGAGCAGCGCGGTGAGAATCGCGTGCGGGAGGGACATGCTCGCATCCTAGGTTCGGGCCGCGCGCCGCACGGGCGGGTCAGCGGGTCACAGGGTGGCGGCGAGCCGCGTGCCCTGGTCGATCGCGCGCTTGGCGTCCAGTTCGGCGGCGACGTCCGCCCCGCCGATGAGGTGCGGCGCCCGGCCGGCGGCGACCAGCTCCTCGTACAGGTCCCGCCGCGGCTCCTGGCCGGAGCAGAGGACGATGGTGTCGACCGGCAGGACCTGCGGCTCGCCGTCGACGGTGAGGTGCAGGCCCTCGTCGTCGATCCGGTCGTAGGTGACGCCGGCGACCATGGCGACGCCGCGGTGCTTGAGCTCGGTGCGGTGGATCCAGCCGGTGGTCTTGCCGAGCCCGGCGCCTACCTTGGTGGTCTTGCGCTGGAGCAGGTGGACCTGGCGCGGCGGCGCGTTCCGCTCGGGCGCGCGCAGGCCGCCGCGGTTCTCGTAGGAGGTGTCGACGCCCCACTGGCGGAAGTACGTCTCGGGGTCCTGGCCGGCGCCCTCGCCGCCGTCGGTGAGGAACTCGGCGACGTCGAAGCCGATGCCGCCGGCGCCGATGACGGCGACCCGCTCGCCGACCGGCGCGCCGTCGCGGAGCACGTCGAGGTAGCTGAGGACGCTGGGGTGGTCCTGGCCCTCGATGCCGGGGTCGCGGGGGGTGACGCCGGTGGCGACGACGACCTCGTCGTAGCCGTCCAGGTCGGCGGCGGAGACGTACGTGCCGAGGCGGACGTCGATGCCGTGCTCGGCGAGCTGGACGCGGAAGTAGCGCAGCGTCTCGTCGAACTCCTCCTTGCCGGGGACCCGCTTGGCGACGTTCAGCTGCCCGCCGATCTCGGAGGCGGCGTCGAAGAGGGTGACGGCGTGGCCGCGCTCGGCGGCCGAGACCGCGCAGGCGAGGCCGGCCGGGCCGGCGCCGACGACGGCGATCCGCTTGGCGAGGCGGGTGGGGGAGAGCACCAGCTCGGTCTCGTGGCAGGCGCGCGGGTTGACCAGGCAGGAGGTGATCTTGAGGTTGAAGGTGTGGTCGAGGCAGGCCTGGTTGCACCCGATGCAGGTGTTGATGGTCTCGGCCCGGCCGGCGGCGGCCTTGTTCACGAAGGCGGGGTCGGCGAGGAAGGGGCGGGCGAGCGAGACGAGGTCGGCGCGGCCGTCGGCGAGGATCTCCTCGGCGACCTCGGGGGTGTTGATGCGGTTGGAGGTGACGAGTGGCACGGACACCGAGCCCATCAGCTTCTTCGTCACCCAGGTGTAGGCGCCGCGCGGCACGGAGGTGGCGATGGTGGGGATGCGGGCCTCGTGCCAGCCGATGCCGGTGTTGATGATGGTGGCGCCGGCCGCCTCGATCTCCCGGGCGAGCCGGACGACCTCCTCCAGGGTGGAGCCGCCGGGGACGAGGTCCAGCATGGAGAGCCGGTAGACGATGATGAAGTCGGCGCCGACCCGCTCGCGGATCCGGCGGACGATCTCCAGCGGGAAGCGGACCCGGTTCTCGTAGGAGCCGCCCCAGCGGTCGGTGCGGTGGTTGGTGGCGGCGGCGATGAACTCGTTGATGAGGTAGCCCTCGGAGCCCATGACCTCGACGCCGTCGTAGCCGGCCTCCCGGGCGAGCTCGGCGCAGCGGGCGTAGTCCTCGACGGTCTGCTCGACCTCGGCGTCGGTCAGCTCGTTCGGCACGAAGGGGCTGATGGGCGCCTGGATCGCGCTCGGCGCCACCAGGGCGGGGTGGTAGGCGTACCGGCCGAAGTGGAGGATCTGCATCGCGATCCGGCCGCCCTCGGCGTGCACGGCGTCGGTGATCAGCTTGTGCTCGGCGGCCTCCTCGCCGGTGGTGAGCTTGGCGCCGCCGTCCCACGGCCGACCGGCCTCGTTGGGCGCGATGCCACCGGTGACGATGAGGCCGGCGCCGCCGCGGGCCCGCTCGGCGTAGAAGGCCGCCATCCGCTCGAAGCCGTGCTCGGTCTCCTCCAGGCCGACGTGCATCGACCCCATGATCACCCGGTTGGGCAGGGTGGTGAAGCCGAGGTCGAGCGGGCTGAGCAGATGCGGGTACGGGGTCGTCTCGGTCACGGGGCGCCTCCTCGCGCAGGGATCGTCGGATCCTGTTGTAGGCGACGCGAAGCCGCTTGTGCAACTAGTTGCAGAAAGATCGGGGTGTGATGGTTACTACTCGGTAGGGGCCAGGGCGTGGCGTGTCTAGGCTCAAAGGCGTGAAAGAGACGCTCCCGCACGAGTCCGGCGCCTTCGTGAACTTCCGGCACTTCGCCTTCGCCGAACGGCACGCGCACGCCTTCCGCTGGCTCGACGCGAAACGCTTCCGCCTCCCCGACCCGTCCGTCCCCGACCGGGACCTCCTCGCCGCGCTCGTCGCCCACGAGCAGTTCCGCGACGACTACGCCGGCGGCGGAGTGGACCCCGAAGGCACCCGCCACGGCCCGTACTGGCTCCGCCTCGTCACCCCCGAGGCGTACGGGTCCATCGGCCGGGACGGGGCCGCCCGGCTCCTGGAGACCTGGGCCGAGCGGTACGGGCCCCTCCCGGGCGCGCTCGCCGGGGCGCTGCGCCGCGAGGCGTACGACCCCCTGGCGGCGGCGGACTCCGTCCACCACCTGAACGGCCTCGGGGAGGACGAGTACCACGACTGGGCGAGCGTCCACGGCGAGTTCCACGAACTCGTCCTCGTCGACCGCGCGGCCCGCCGCCTCACCCTGCTCGTGGCCGCCGACGACTGAACGCCTCCGACGGCCCCGCCGCTCAGCCCACCCGGTCCAGCAGCAGGTCCAGTTCCTCCGCCGTCCGGGGGACGGGGGCGCCCTCCGGCAGCAGCCCCCGGGCCCGCAGCAGCCGGCCGACCGACACCGCCCACGGGCGGCGCAGCCGCGCCGCGTCCAGCAGGGCCTCGTCCGCGAGGAGCTCGGCCGCCGGGCCGGTGCGCAGACCGGCGGGGGAGAGGACGGCGGCCTCGTCGGCCCAGCGCAGCGCCAGGTCGACGTCGTGCGTGGCCATGACCACCGTCGTGCCCGCCGCCCGCAGCCGCCCCAGCGTCTCCAGGAGCCGCTCCTGGCCGTGCGGATCCAGGCCCGCCGTCGGCTCGTCCATGATCAGGACCCGGGGGCGCATGGCCACCGCCCCCGCGATCGCCGCCCGCTTCCGCTGCCCGTAGGACAGCAGGTGCGTCGGCCGGTCCGCGAGCGCCGTGATGTCCAGCGCCTCCAGCGCCTCCGCCACCCGGAGCCGCACCTCGTCCTCGGGCAGCCCCAGGTTCATCGGCCCGAAGGACACGTCCTGCGCCACCGAGGCGGCGAAGAGCTGGTCGTCCGGGTCCTGCACCACCAGCTGCACGGAGGTCCGCAGCCGGGTCAGGCCCTTCCGGTCGTACGCCACCTCCGTGCCGTCCAGGAGCAGCGCCCCGCTCCCGCACCGCAGCCCGCCGCTCAGCAGCCGCAGCAGCGTCGTCTTCCCGCCGCCGTTGCGCCCGAGCAGCGCGACCGACCGCCCCTCGTGCACGGCGAACCCGACGTCCGTGAGGACGGGGGGCCCGTCCTCGTACGCGAAACCCGCGCCGGCCAACTCCACGACCGGGGTGGGGGTCGTCATGGCAGAAGTCCTTCCAGTACGAGGACGAGGGCGACGAGCCCCGCGAGGAGGCCGCCCGTCGCCGCGAGGAACGGGCGGGAGACGGGCGCCTCGGGCAGCAGGACCCGCAGGGTGCCGTCGTAACCGCGCCCGGCGAGTCCGGTCTGGAGCCGCTGCGCCCGGTCGAAGGCCCGCACGAACGAGGTCGCGCCGAGCCCCGCCAGCGAGCGCCACACCGCGGCCCGGGTCGTCGCCCCGAGCCGCGCCGCCTGCGCCTGCCGCACCTTGCCCTGCGCGTCGAGCAGCAGGAACACGATCCGGTACATCACCAGGGCCACGTCCACCACCGGCGCCGGCACCCCGGCCCGTACGAGCCGCGGCAGCACGTCCGACACCGGCGTGGTGAAGGCGAAGAGCAGCACGCCCAGCGAGGCCGACGCCGTCCGCAGCAGCAGCTCCCCGGCGTGCACCGGACCGTCCGGCGCCCAGGCGACGAGGCCACCGGGCCCGCCCACCGAGAACAGCAGCGGAACGGCGCCCGTGACGCAGAAGCCCAGCGGGATCCGGAAGGCCCGCCACAGCTGCCGGCCCGGCACGCCGGCCGGACCGAGCAGCACCGCGAGGGTGGCCGCGGCGACCAGCGGAGCCCCCGGCCAGGGCGGCAGGCACACCGCGCACAGCGTCAGGCCGAACCCGAGGACGGCCTTCTCCGCCGGATGGCGGCGGCGCCAGCGACTGCTGTGCGCCGCCGCGTCGATCGGCAGCATCGGCGCCTACGCGTCCTTGTCCGCGTCCGCGGCGGGCGCGCCGCCCTCCGTACGGGCCGCCGCCCGCTCCTCGCCCTGCCGCCGCCCGCGCCGCAGCCCGAAGTAGTAGGCGAGGACACCGGCGCCGAGCGCCGCCTGGAGCGCGAACAGCGCCGACTCGATCTCACCGGACGGCGGCTCGTACAGCGGCGAGAACCACGGCTCGTAGTCCGGCTCGATCTCCGTGATCGCCGTCTCCGCCTCGGCGTCGGCGCCGGCGAACGGTTCCTCCTTGTGGTCGCCGAGCCCCAGCGCCAGCGGCAGCACGGCCAGCGCCGCCACCAGGAGGAGCAGCAGACCGTTGATCTTCGTGTTCCTGCTCATCACGCCGCCGCCTCCTCGCGCCGGTCCGCCGCCTTCGGCGCGGCGAGCACGCCGAGCCGCAGCAGGTCGCCCTTGCTGGACTGGGTGAGCAGCCGCATCACCAGGACGGTCAGCAGCCCCTCGCTCACCGCGAGCGGGATCTGCGTCACCGCGAAGATCCCGCCGAACTTGGCGAGCGAGCCCGCCACGCCGCTGCCCGGGTCGGGGAAGGCGAGGGCCAGCTGGACGCTGGTCACGCAGTAGGTGGAGAGGTCGGCGACGAACGCGCCGGAGAACACCGCCGCCATCAGCGGCGCCCCGGCCCGCCGGACCAGCAGGTACGTGCCGTACCCGGCCCACGGTCCGACGATCGCCATCGAGAAGACGTTCGCGCCGAGCGTGGTCAGCCCGCCGTGGGCGAGCAGCAGCGCCTGGAACAGCAGGGTGATCGTGCCGAGCACCGCCATGATCGGCGGCCGGAACAGGATGGCGCCGAGCCCCGTGCCCGTCGGGTGGGAGCAACTGCCCGTCACCGACGGCAGTTTGAGGGCGGAGAGCACAAACGTGAAGGCGCCCGAGGCACCGAGCAGCAGGGTGGACTCGGGGTTGGCGCGCACCTCGCGGGTGAGCGCGCGGACGCCGTGGACGACGAACGGAGCCGATGCGACGCCCCAGGCGGCCGCGTGGACGGGGGGCAGATACCCCTCGGCGATATGCATGATCGGGAGACCCTCTCCAGCACCTCGTGGATGGACAACGCGCCCTGGCCGGTCTCCTGGCTGACGGTAGTGCCGCCCGACTCCGCCTTCCCACCCCGCGACGGTCTCCCGCGGCGGAACAGT
Source organism: Streptomyces roseolus (assembly GCF_014649855.1). Lineage (GTDB taxonomy): Bacteria > Actinomycetota > Actinomycetes > Streptomycetales > Streptomycetaceae > Streptomyces > Streptomyces roseolus. Next base: position 55,497 of record NZ_BMTV01000006.1, read on the forward strand.
GGCTTCCCCGAGGGGATGGAGCCGGACCTCCCGATCACAGTGGCGAGGGCCGCACCGGTACTGCACCGGTTTCCCGAACACCAAGGCCCTGTGACATTAGTGTGTTGACCTGCTTCATCACAATGCGGGGTCGGTCACTCGCGCTCCGGAACGCCGATCCGGCGCCCGACGCTCAGCCCTGCGCCCGCACCGACAGCTCCTGCCAGTCGGCCCAGGTCTCGAGACGGTCGGCGTAGACCTGCGGCAGCATCTCGTTGCCCTGGGTGCCGAGGAAGACGCGCAGCGGCGGGGCGTCCGAGTCGACGACCTCCAGCAGCGCCCGGCCGGCGGCGGCCGGGTCGCCGAGGTCCAGCGCCGCGGTGAAGGCGCCGAGCGCCTCGCGGACGCCGTCGTACGCCGGGATCGGCTCCGACCGGACGGCCGAGGGGCCGCCCCAGTCGGTGGCGTACGCGCCCGGCTCGACCAGCGTGACCTTGATGCCGAGGCCCGAGACCTCCTGCGCCAGCGACTCGGTCAGCCCCTCCAGCGCCCACTTCGACGCGTGGTAGCCACCGACCAGCGGCCAGGCCGCGACGCCGCCGGTGGAGGAGATCTGCACGATGTGCCCGCCGCCCTGCTCGCGCAGGTGCGGCAGCACGGCCTGGGTCACCCAGAGGGCCCCGAAGAGGTTGGTCTCCAGCTGGTCGCGCAGCGCGCGCTCGGTCAGCTCCTCCACGGCGCCGAACAGGCCGTACCCGGCGTTGTTGACGACCACGTCGAGCCGGCCGAAGTGCTCCCTGGCCCGCCCGACGGCCGCGAACACCGCCTCCTTGTCGGTCACGTCCAGGGGCAGGGCGAGCACCGCGTCGCCGTACCGCTCCGACAGGTCGGAGAGGCTTCCCGCGTCGCGGGCGGTGGCGGCGACCCGGTCCCCGCGGGACAGGGCGGCCTCGACGAACCGCCGGCCGAAGCCGCGCGACGAACCGGTGACGAACCAGACCTTGCTCATGGGTGTCTCCATCGAATCGGTAGGGGCTCCGGGACTTCGCGGTCGGCGGGGCCGGATGCCGGGCGGTGCTCTCGCGCCCCGCCTCGGGCTCCACCCTAGGAAGCCGCGAACAGACGATCCATGACGGAGGATCTCGGATTTTTGCCCATGCGTCTCATCCACTCCTACGGAAAGTGGGTTCTCGCCTACGCTCCCCGCCATGGACGTACTCGCCGACATCATGGCCGCGACCCGGTTCACCGGGGTGCTCCTCAACCAGCTGCGCTCCGGCCGGCCCGACTGGGGCTGCGGGATCGCGCCCATGCCCACCGCGGGCTTCCACCTGGTCGCCGAGGGCGTCTGCTGGCTACGCGTACCCGGCCGGGCACCGCTGCGGCTCGTCCCCGGCGACCTGGTGCTGCTGCCGCACGGCGACCCGCACGAGCTGACGGGCACCCCCGAGGCGGTCGCCGTGGCCTATCCGGACCTGGAGGCGGCCCATCCGCCGGGCCGCGAGGGCGTCGTCGACCTCGGCGGCGACGGACCGGTGGTGCGCGTCGTGTGCGGCAAGTTCGCCCACGAGGGCACGGCCGGACGGCACCCCGTCCTGGCCGCCCTGCCCCGGGTCGTCCACCTCCCCGGCATGAGCGCCGACCCCGAACTCCAGGCCACCGTAAGGCTGATGATGGCGGAGACCACCCGCCGTCGCCCGGGTGCGCAGGCCCTCGCGACGAGGCTCACCGACGTGCTGTTCGTGCAGGCGGTCCGCGCCTGGCTGGAGCGCGGCGCCGACGGAGAACCGGGGGAGCCCTCCTGGCTGACGGCCCTGCGCGACCCCCGGATCGGGACCTCGCTCTCCCTGATGCACGAGGAGCCGCAGCGCGCGTGGACGGTGGAGGGCCTGGCCCGCGCCGTGACCATGTCCCGGGCCGCGTTCGCCCGCCGGTTCAAGGACCTCGTCGGCAGCACCCCGCTCGCCTACCTGGCCGAGCTGCGCGTCGACCTGGCCGCCCGCCTCCTCCGCGACACCGACTCCCCGGTCGGCGACATCGCCCGATCGGTCGGCTACGCCTCCGAGTTCGCCTTCTCCCGGGCCTTCTCCCGCCGGCACGGCCTCCCCCCGGGCCGCTACCGCCGTCACGTACCCGCTCCGGTGGGCACGTGACGGCGGATGTGCGACGAGGCGGCGCGGGCCGGCCCTCGCGGGTCAGACCTTGCGGTAGCCGTACGCCTCCGAAGCGGCGGCGGCGACCGCGTCGAGGTCGCCGCCGGCGCTCGCCGTCACCAGGGCGGCCACCGCGCCCTCGACGAAGGGGGCGTCCACGAGCCGGGCCCCCGCCGGGAGTTCGTCGCCCTCCGCGAGGAGTGCCTTCACCGTGAGGACCGCGCTGCCCAGGTCCACCAGGAGCGCCACCCCGGCGCCCGCGTCGACGGCCTCCGCCGCCGCGGCGATCAGCCCGGAGCTCGTCCCCAGACCGCCGTCGGGGAGGCCGCCGGCCGCGGCGACCGGCGCCAGGTCGCCGCCGCCCGCGAGCCCGCGGGCCAGCTCCGCGACGGCGTCGGCGACGGCCGCGCTGTGCGAGACCAGCACGATCCCGACCCTGCCCCCGCTCATCCGGCCGCCGCCTCCTCCAGGGCCGCGAACAGCAGCACCGAGGACGTCGCCCCCGGATCCCGGTGCCCGACCGACCGTTCGCCGAGATAGCTGGCCCGGCCCTTGCGGGCGCGCAGCGGCACGGTCGCGAGCGCGCCCGCCTCCGCCGCGGACCGCGCGGCGGCGAACGACTCGCGCAGCGCCTCCACGGCCGGTGTCAGCGCGTCCAGCATCGTCTTGTCGCCCGGGACCGCCCCGCCGAGCCGCCCGACCGCCGCGACCCCGGCGGCCAGCGCGTCGGCCAGCTCCGCCCGCGAGACCTCGCCGGCCTCGCCGAGCGCCTTCCCGGCCCGCCGCAGCAACGTCCCGTACAACGGCCCCGAGGCCCCGCCCACGGTCGCGATCAGCAGCCCGCCGGCGGTGACGAGGACCGCGCCCGGCGTCGCGGGCGGCTCCTTGGCCAGGGCCTCGGCCACGGCGGCGAACCCGCGCTTCAGATTGGCCCCGTGGTCCGCGTCGCCGATCGCCGCGTCCAGGTCGGTGAGCCGTCCGGCCTCCCGCTCCACGGCCGCCGCGACGCCGTCCATCCACCGCACCGCGAAAGCGGCGCCGTACGTCTCCGTGCTCATCGCCCGCTCACCGTCCCCAGCGCAGCGCGGGGGTGGCCACCGGCGCGTCCCACAACCGCAGCAGCTCCTCGTCGGCGGCGCACACGGTCACCGAGCAGCCCGCCATGTCGAGCGACGTCACGTAGTTCCCGACCAGCGTGCGGGCCACCGGCACCCGCCGGGCGTCCAGCACGCGCCGCACCTCCGCGTTGAACCCGTACAGCTCCAGGAGCGGCGTCCCGCCCATCCCGTTCACCAGCAGCAGCACCGGGTCCGAGGGCCGCAGGTCGTCCAGGACGGCGTCGACGGCGACCTCGGCGATCTCCCCCGCGGTCATCATCCCGCGCCGCTCCCGCCCCGGCTCCCCGTGGATGCCGACCCCCAACTCCAGCTCGCCCGGCGGCAGATCGAAGGTCGGGCCGCCCTTCGCGGGCGTGCTGCACGCGCTCAGCGCCACCCCGAACGACCGCGACCGCGTCACCACCCGCCGCGCCAGCGCCTCCACCCGCTCCAGCGGCGCGCCCTCCTCGGCCGCCGCCCCCGCGATCTTCTCCACGAACAGCGTGGCCCCGGTCCCGCGCCGCCCCGCCGTGTACAGACTGTCCGTCACGGCCACGTCGTCGTCCACGAGCACCTTGGCGACCTGGATGCCCTCGTCCTCGGCGAGCTCGGCGGCCATCTCGAAGTTCAGCACGTCCCCGGTGTAGTTCTTCACCACGAACAACACCCCGGCCCCACTGTCCACGGCCGCCGCCGCCCGCACCATCTGCGTCGGCACCGGCGACGTGAACACCTCCCCGGGGCAGGCCCCGTCCAGCATCCCCGGCCCCACGAACCCCGCGTGCAACGGCTCGTGCCCCGAACCGCCCCCCGAGACCAGCGCCACCTTCCCCGCGACCGGCGCGTCCCGCCGCACCACCACCCGCTGCTCGACGTCCACGGTCAACTCCGGATGAGCCGCGGCGAGCCCCCGCAGCCCATCGGCCACGACGCTCTCCGGCACATTGATCAGCATTCTCAACGGTGTCTCCTCGCGAGGCTGGAAGATGGGCCCGTGGCCTGTGCTTTCGCAGGTCAACGGCTGCGCGTGGGAAAGTCGACCCGGGCGGTTCACGGCGGTCGGGGGCGGCTTCCGCCGGTACGGACGCCGAGTGGACGCCGACTCCGGTGACGGTGCGTCAGATGCGGAACCTCCTCGACTTGGACGGGTCCGACCGGTCCCTGTGGGCAGTATCGGCCTTGCGGCGGCGAAGGTCACGCAGATCCGGCGGACGCTCGCCCACGGGTGGGGCACGTGGGGCGGTCGTCGACGCCTGTGCGGGCCCGGCACAGGTCGCCCACCGGGGGACGCCGGCGCACCACCGCCCAGGAGATCGTGGGGGACCCGGAGGCGGAAGGGCACCCCCGTACCGAGGGGGCGTCGGCACGGGCGTCGAGGCGCGGGCGGCCCTGGACGCGGCCACCGGAGCGGCGTGTCAGATCGAGAGCGCTGCGTGGTCAAGGAGGTGAACCAGCACCGTCCTCGTCCAGCAGAAGGAGCTTCCCGTGTTCGCCACCTATGTCGTGATCACCGTCCTCACCTCGGTCGTCAACGGTTCGGCCGCCGTCGCCAACCTCATCGGCCACGACTGTCCGAAGAGTCAGGCGGACAAGCTGGGCGTCCCCCGGTCCTGGACGCGTCCGCTCGGCATCGTGCCGGCCCTGGGGGCCGCGGGGCTGGTGGCCGGGTTCGCCGTGCCCCTGCTCGGCAGGGCCGCGGCCGTCGGCCTCGTGCTGTACTTCCTCGGTGCGCTGTGGGCCCACCTCCGGATCGGCGACCGCCGGCTGGGCGTATGGGCCGTCTTCTTCTGCCTGCCCGTCGCCGCGCTGGCCGTGAACCTGGCCCACCACGGCACCTGGTGACCGGACCACGACCGGAGAGGGACCGCCCTCCGGCCCGATCCGGGCCGGTACGCCCGGGCCGGGACCACTCTGGACGGGAGCGGACGGGAACGGACGGGTCAGCCGGGGCGGTGCCCCGGACGGGACGCGTACGGCGACCGCACCGCGCACGCGCTGGGTCCCCGGTGAGCGGAAGCTAGCGGCGGGTGGCCGGAGCGTCCTGCTCCAGGCGGGCGCCCAGCGTCTCGGCGAAGTCCTCGGCCCGGGCCAGCTGGACGCGGAGCTTCTCCACCTGCTCGGCGGCGGCCCGCCGGTAGGTCCGTACGCGCTCCAGCAGCGCTTCGCGCTCGTCGGGGGCGAGGTCGGCGTCACCGTCGAGGCGGTCGGTGGCGTCCAGGAGGTCGCGCATCTGGTCCAGGGTGAAGCCGAGGGGCTTCATGCGGCGGATGACCATGAGGCGGGCGACGTCGGTCTCGGTGTAGAGGCGGAAGCCTCCCTGGGAGCGGGCGGAGGGGGCGACCAGGCCGGTCTCCTCGTAGTGGCGGATGGTGCGCAGGGACAGTTCCGTCCGCGCGGCGACCTCGCCGATCTGCATGTGCTTGTCGTCCATGGCCGCGTCCCTGGCCCTTCTTCCGTAGCGGGCCGCGTCCGCGCCACCTCGCCGATCTCTACTCTAACGTTAGGGTAGAGTTGCCGGTGAGGGTGGTCGGACCGCCCCGCTGTTGCCGCTTCCGGGGCCGATGGCGCTCCCGGCGAAGATCCGATTCTTGCAGGAGAGAGGGCGTGCGCGAGCCCATGACGCCGACCGCCGCCGCCTGCCCGCCGTGACTCTTCGTCCCTCGACGTGAGCCGCCGGACGGCCCGTGTGCGTTTCCGCCTCGCGTCCGTCCTCAACGACTCCCGGCCCCGCTGTCCGGGCCGTCCGCGGGGTGCCGCCCCGGCCCCCGTGTCTCCTTTCCGTACGCCCCGCCCTGCCCTGCCGTGAGGGGTGTGCCCGAGTACGACAGGTACGCGTCTCCTTGTCTTCTGCTGCTGTGACTCCCGCCGCGCGGCTGCGCGGCCTCAAGCCCGACTGGCTGGACGATCCGAAGGTCTGGCGCACCGAGGTCCTCGCGGGCCTGGTCGTCGCCCTGGCGCTGATCCCCGAGGCGATCTCCTTCTCGATCATCGCCGGGGTCGACCCGGCGATCGGCCTGTTCGCCTCCTTCACCATGGCCGTGGTCATCTCGGTCGTCGGCGGCCGACGGGCCATGATCTCCGCCGCCACCGGCGCGGTCGCCCTCGTCATCGCCCCGCTGAACCGTGAGCACGGCCTGGGGTACCTGGTCGCCGCCGTCATCCTGGCCGGCGTCTTCCAGGTGATCCTGGGCATGCTCGGCGTGGCGAAGCTGATGCGGTTCATCCCGCGTTCGGTGATGGTCGGCTTCGTCAACTCCCTCGCCATCCTGATCTTCATGGCGCAGGTACCCGAGATGCGGAACGTGCCGTGGCCGGTCTACCCGCTGATCGCCGGTGGTCTGGCGTTGATGGTGTTCTTCCCGAAGATCACCACGGTGATCCCCGCCCCGCTCGTCTCCATCGTCATCCTCACCGTGATCACGGTCGCGGCCGGGATCGCCGTGCCCACCGTGGGCGACAAGGGTGAACTGCCGTCCTCCCTGCCCGTGCCGGGCCTGCCCGATGTGCCGTTCACCCTCGACACCCTGACGACGATCGCCCCGTACGCCTTCGCGATGGCGCTGGTCGGCCTGATGGAGTCGCTGATGACCGCCAAGCTGGTCGACGACATCACCGACACCCACTCGGACAAGACCCGCGAGTCCGTCGGCCAGGGCATCGCCAACATCGTCACCGGCTTCTTCGGCGGCATGGGCGGCTGCGCCATGATCGGGCAGACCATGATCAACGTGAAGGTGTCGGGGGCCCGGACGCGGCTCTCCACCTTCCTGGCCGGCGCCTTCCTGATGGTGCTGTGCATCGTCTTCGGCCCGGTCGTCTCCGACATCCCCATGGCCGCCCTGGTCGCCGTCATGATCATGGTGTCGTTCGCGACCTTCGACTGGCACTCGATCGCGCCCAAGACCCTCAGGCGGATGCCCGCAGGCGAGATCGGCGTCATGGTGGTCACCGTCGTGGCGGTGGTCGCCACCCACAACCTCGCCATCGGCGTCGTCGTCGGCTCGGTCACCGCCATGGTCATCTTCGCCAAGCGCGTCGCCCATCTCGCCGAGGTCACCGCCGTGGTCGACCCCGACGGCGGGACGGTGGTCTACCGGGTCACCGGCGAGCTGTTCTTCGCCTCCTCCAACGACCTCGTCGGCCGGTTCGACTACGCCGGCGATCCCGACCGGGTGGTCGTCGACCTGTCCGCCGCGCACGTCTGGGACGCCTCCTCGGTGGCTTCCCTGGACGCCGTCGAGAACAAGTACGCCCAGCGCGGCAAGACCGTGGAGATCATCGGTCTGAACGACCCCAGCGCCGATCTGCACGGCAGGCTCACGGGCGAACTCGCCGGCGGCCACTGACCCCGTACCGCCCGCCGACGCCCGCCCGGCTCGGCGGGCGATCGAGGTCATCCGCGATCCGGCGGAGTGCAGGGGGCGGTCCCGGCCCCACCCGCCGCCCGTGACGGTCCTCCCGGCGCCGCCGGCCCGAGACGGGGGCTAGATCCGCGAGTTGCGGAGGGACTGCCACGCCGCGCCGGCCAGTGCCCGCGCCGACCGGGGGACCGACAGGTGCTCGTGCTCGCGGTACAGCTCCCAGTTGTACTTGATCAGGGACGCCTTGTTGGAGGACAGGGAGTTCGCCTGATGGGCCCGGTAGACCGCGAGCGGCTCGGCCAGGCCGCGGGCGTCCGCGCCGTCCCGCATGATCGACAGCCAGAGGGCGTAGTCCTGGCGCTTGCGCATCTCCGGCATCAGCCTCGTGCCCAGCATCCTGCGGTCGTACATGGCGGTGAGGGCGCCGATGTAGTCCCGGACCAGCATCGCGCGGTAGTCCACGTGCTCGCGCGCGCGGATCACCCGGCCGTTCGGGACCCACTCGGTGCTCTCGCCGGCGTGGTCGGCGTCCATCTTGAAGTACGAGGTGAACGTCAGCGGAGCCGTGCCCTCGGCGGCGAAGGCGAGCTGCTTCTCGGTCTTCTCCGGAAGCCACATGTCGTCGCTGTCGAGGAAGGCGATGTAGTCGCCGCGGGCCCGCGAGATCGCGAGGTTGCGGGCCCGGCCCGCGCCGCCCCGCTCGGGCGCCGACCGGGGCAGGACGCGCTCGTCCCGCTCGGCGAACTCGCGGAGCAGGTCCATGGAGCCGTCGGAGGACTGGTCGTCGGTGACCAGCAGCTCCACGTCGCTGTGCGTCTGCGTCAGCACCGACCGGACGGCCGCGCCAAGAGTGGCCGCCGAGTTGTACACGGGCATCACGACCGACACCAGGGGCACAGCACTTCTCCTTGCATGACCAGGAACGACGGTCTATTCAAGCACTGCGGTCGAGCCTCCGCCGCCCGCCCCTCCCCGCCGGGGTCCGCGCGCGTGCCTCACGGCACGGCGGTACCGGACCGGGGGCGGGGGCTTCTTCGGGGCGGGGGCTAGCATCCGGTACGTCCGGGGCGCCGTGGGGGCCTGCCCCGGGCCGTCCGTCGTACCTCCGAGCACGGGAAAACTTGTGTCCGATCCGCCGGCCGCCGATCCGCCGGCCGCCGACCCGCGTACCGCCGAGGTCGCGTCGGGCGAGGGCGTCTCCCTCTCCGACGATCACCGGCGGGTGCTGCTGCGGGAACTCGGGCCGGGGGAGGCCGTCCGGGCCGTCTACCACGACGGCTGGGGATATGCCGTGCTCACCGGGAAGGGGCTGATCCTCCTCCGGAACCTCTTCGCGCCCAAGGCGACGCGGGTGGACCGGCCGCTGCGGATCCTGAGGCGTTCCCACGGCGTGCTCGACTCCGTCGAGATCCTGGTGGACGGGAGGCCGCACAAGCTGCACGGTTCGAAGCTCGACCCGAAGGGCGAGCTCCTGGAAGCGGCCGGAGAGCTCCTGCCCGCGGGGTCGCCCCTGCGGCCCGGCAGGGGGAGGCGGACCGCCACGTGGCTGCGACGGCATCCGGTGTCGGTGGCCGTCGGGGCCGCCGCGATGCTGATCGCCGGGCTGGGCGGGCCCGGGCAGCCCGACGCCGTGGCGCGCGACGGGGCGGACCACGCGCCTGCCGTGCCCGACTTCCGGGGGACCCCGCTGGCCACGGCCGCCGGGGAGGCACGCCGCGCGTCGTGGCGGGTGGCCGCCGCCGACGCCTCGTCCGCGGCGCGCACGGTGACGGCGTACCGGACCGGCTGGCGCGTCTGCTTCCAGAACCCCTCTCCCGGCGAGCGGACCCGCCCGTACGGCAGGACCCTGACCCTCCACGCCGTGCCCGAGGCCGAACCGTGCCCCTCGCGACGGGACGGAACCCGGCGGGTGGTCATGCCGGACCTCGTCGGCGAGCGGTACGACGCCGCGTGGCGGGAGCTCGCCCCCCTCGGCCTCGACCGCGTCACGAGCTTCCACGCGCACACCGGGCAGCGCCTGGACGAGCGGCGTACGAGCCTGGCGGACCGGCGGGTCTGCCGGCAGCAGCCGGAGGCGGGCATCGAGGTGCCCGTCACCACGCGCGTCGACCTGTGGCTCGTCGCCCCGGGGGCCTCCTGCACCGAGCCCAGCCCCACCCCGAAGCCGACCCCGAAGCCCAAGCCCAAGCCGAAGCCGAAGGTGGATCCGAAGCCCAAGGCGGATCCGAAGCCGAAGTACGGGACCGGGTCCGGGACCGGAGCCGGAGCCGGGTCCGGCTCGGGGGCCGCGCCGGAGCCCGAGCCGCCGCGTCCGCGGCCGTCCCGCGACTCCACCGCGGAGGAGGACGGCACGAGCGGTGGTACCGGCACCGGCTCCGGTACCGCTTCAGGCGTCGGTTTCGGCCAGTTCTGCTCGCCCGTGGGTGCCACCGCCACGACCTCCGACGGGCGTCCGGCGAAGTGCTTCACGGGCAAGGACGGCGCCGCCCGCTGGGGATACCGCTCCGGCTGAGCGCGCCCGCCGGAGCGGGCCGCGGCCGACGGCGACGTCGGCGAGCTCGAGCGGTCCGCACCGTTTTCCCAGCTCGATGGCGTGCCGTCGTGCGGCGGTGCGGTGCCGGGCGATTCATTGCCCCCTGCACGCATTCTCCGTTTTCGAGACGCGCCACGGCGTGCCGTTCTTTTTCCGCCACGTCTGAAAATGATCGCTTGCATGCCCCGTATGGCGCAGCTACGCTCTGGCGGCGGAAGGGGAGAATGGGCATGGGGGAATTAAAACGAGGCGCAGCCGGAGACGATTAAAGGATCGCTGCTGCCACGTCCCGACGCCCCCTCGGCAATGAATTCCGCACGCGTCACTGACCCGATGACGTGCGAAGACGCCGAGTGGATCCCAGTATTTCTGAACCCATGGAAGATGGGGAAAATCTGTGCAGTCCAAGGAATATGTACTCCTGCTCGGCGCCGACCAGTATCTCCGGGAACGGGCCTTTTCGGGAGCCAAGCAGATTACCGATCTTCCTGTGTGGGCGGCCGCGGAAGACGCCGTACGAAAGCGGAACCGCACGTTCGACAATATGCTGTCGGCCGATCCCAAGGACCCGGAATCCCTGCTGAGCGCCATCCGCGCGCAGGCCGCCCAGGGCTGGACCCCCAAGGTCGTCGTACCGCTCAACGACTGGACGGTGGATTCGGCGAACGCCGTCAACCGCGCCCTGGGACTGGGCGGACTGGCCGTCGACGCGGTGAACAACGCCCGGAACAAGCACGCCATGAAGCGGGCCCTCCTGGACGCCGACGTGCGGACTCCCCGCTCCCTCCTCGTGCAGTCCGAGGAGGAGTTGCTGGAGGCCCTCGACGCCATCGGGCTGCCCGTGGTCATCAAGCCGTACGACTTCGGGGGCAGCGGCGGCGTCGTCCTGGCCACCACCCGCGAGGAGGCCGTCGCCGGTCTCGCGGAGTCCAAGGCCGTCATCGCCCAGTACGGATCGTCCTTCAACATCCTCGGCGACAAGTACCTCGTCGAGCAGTTCGTCGACTCCGACGACGAGGTGTCCGTCGAGGTCCTGTGCGGCGACGGCCGGGCCCAGGTCCTCGCCGTGACCGAGAAGTACCTGTCCCCGCGCCCCTGGTTCGCCGAGACCGCGCACCTGGTGCCGAGCCACCGCACCGAGGACCCCGAGCTGAACGACCTCGCCGTACGGGCCTGCGTCGCGCTCGGCGTCGACCGTGGCCTCGCCCACGTGGAGATCAAGTTCGCCGCGGACGGGACGCCCTGGGTGATCGAGGTCGCCGCCCGGCCGGGCGGCGACGGCATCATGGACCAGGTCGAGCGCGCCTACGAGCTCAACCCCTACCGGGTGCACGTCGGTTCGTACCTCGGTGAGGACCTGTTCGACGTCGTCGCCGCCGCGGAGCCCGTCAGGACCTCGGCCATCGCCTTCCTGAAGGCCCGGGAGGGCCGGATCCGGGACGTGCGCGAAGGGAAGCCGCTGCCGCCCGAGGTGCGCAGCCTCAACATCAGCGCCAAGAGCGGCGACCTCTCCCAGAGCGCCAAGAACTGGAGCAACAGGGAGGGGCTCGTCGAACTGGACTGGGACCGGCTCTTCGACGAGAAGACCTCGCTCCCGGTCGACGTGGCGAAGGAGCTGGCCGACGAGATCTTCGTCGTCGACGAGGCGGCGGGGGCGTGAGGCGGTACACGCTCTACTCCGGTCTCTACCGGTTCTTCAGCGGAGTGGTGCTGCTCCTGCTGAACTGGCACATCGCGTCGGCGCAGGACGGCGGGTACGACGTGCTCGCCGTCTCCACCGCCCTCTCCTTCGTGCCCGCCGTCTTCGTCCCGTCGCTGATCCGCTTCGTGCCGATCGCCGGCGGGGCCCGGATGACCGCCGCGGGGCTCGCCGGCGTCGCCCTGACGCTCCTGGTGATCGCGGCGGGCTACAGCCACGTCCAGGCCGTCGTCGCCCTGAACTTCGTCCTGTGGATCTTCTTCTTCTATCTGGAATCGGCGTGGGAGGTCTGGTTCAACGACGAGGCGTCCGGGCTCGACGGTGACGCCCTGCGCAGGTCCAGCTCGCTGACCATGACCGTCAACCAGGTCGCGCTCATGGTGGGCCCGCTGTTCGCCCCGCTGTTCACGCGGGTGGTCAGGGCCGAGTGGGTGCTGGTCGTCTGCGCCGCCCTGTTCGCCGTCGTGGCGGTCCTGAGCCTGGGAGCCCAGCGGGCCGCCGCGTCCTTGGGCGAGCAGGCGGCGGAGGAGGCCAGGCCGAAGATCACGGGCGGTCTCGGCGTCCTCTACCTCCTCGCCTTCATGTTCGTCTGGCCCATCCTGGGCACGTTCAACTTCATGCTGCCCCTGCAGGTGCTGGCCAACGGCGGGAGCATGCTCACCGTCGGAATCCTGGACATGCTCCTCGGCATCGGAATGGCCGTGGCCGGAACGTTCCTGCATCGCTTCGCGAAAAACCCCGGGCTGCGCTGGATTCTGCTGGGCGCCGCCGCCGCGGTCGTCGTCGCCATGGCGGTCTGGCTCTTCTTCCCGGCCTTCGGGGTACCGCAGTCCATCGCCATCTTCATCCTCGGATGCGCCTTCGGGTCCCTGCGGGTGATCCTGCGCTCGGAAGCGGCATCGAATTTCTCGCCGCAGCAGGTCGGGGCGATCGTGGCCCACGCGAACGCCTACTCGCTCCTCCTGTTGTCCGCGGTCCTGGCCGGCGGAAGGTACTTCTCCTCCCACATCTGGCTGGCCCCGTTCGCCCTGACGCTGTTGCTTGTTCTCTCATTTCACCGAATCCACGCGGTCCAAGGCCGTCGACTCATTCCGAGTGAGGTGTCCGAATGACAGTGATGCACGATTCCCGAGGCGTTCCGCATCTGGTCGAACAGCCGGCGGACATGGAGGTCGTCGAGAAGGCGATCGTCCAACTGGTCTCCATGAAACTGGACCACGAGCGATGTCGGAGGTACGCGCGGGCCACCCCGCCCCTGGCGCTCATGCTCGCCGTCGACCTGCTGTGCTCCATGGAGCGCCCCTCGGCCATGGAGGCCGCGCGGATCTGCGACTCCCTCCGGGAGACCGGACCGGTCGAACCGCGGACCAGGGCGATGCTCTCCGCCGTCGGCTCCTGGGCGGCCGGCGACCTGGTGACGGCCCGGAACGGCTTCCAGGCCCTCGTCGACGCGTACCCCGGCGACGCCGTGTCGGTCTACGCGGCGCACATGCTCGACTTCTACCTCGGCGACGCCCCGCACATGCTGGCCTCGATCGAGGCCGCCATCGGCCGGTTCGCGGACGACGACCCCGTCACCGGCTATCTGCACGGCCTCCACGGCTTCGCCCTGGAGGAGAACGGCCTCATCACGGCGGCCATCGAGCGCTGCGGGGTCGCGCTGGAGGCGCACTCCGACGACATCTACGCCATGCACGCCCTGGTGCACTGCCTGTACGAGTCGGGCCGTCACGAGGAGGGCGCCCGCTACATCCAGGACTACATGCGCGGCAGGGACGCCTCGACGCCCATGCGCATCCACGTCTGGTGGCACTACGCCCTCTTCGAGCTGTACGCGGACCGGGTCCAGGACGTCCTGGCGTGCTACCGCATAGGCATCCGCCGCAAGACGTCGGCGCGCTCGGCCGAGGACCTGGACGCCGTGACGCTGCTCTGGCGGCTCGCCCTCGTCAGGCCGTCGCTCGACCTCTCCGCGTACTGGCGGTCGCTCCACGAGGACTGGAAGCCGTACGCGGACGAGAACTGGTACCTCTTCAACGACTTCCACGCCTACCTCACCTACTGCCAGGTCGGCGACCACGGGCGCGCGGACTCCCTCCTGGAAGCGGTCCTGTCGCGGCGCGAGAAGGTGTCCGAGGAGATGGTCGACATCTTCCTCGGCTTCCGTTCCTTCACCACCGGCGACTACGCCGACGCGGCGGCCCGCCTGGCCCGGTCCTTCCGTCACTCGTCCGAGATGGGCGGCAGCAACGCCCAGCGCGACGTCATCGAGATGACGGCCATCGAGGCCGCTCTGCGCTCCCGCGACTACGAGCTCGCGCGGCACCTGCGCGACTCCGGCCGGATCTTCCGGCACCAAGGCCCCGTCATCCAGCGCTACGAAGAGCGCCTGGCGGAACTGCGCACATCCGAGAACCATTCACAGGGGGTACTGACGTGAGCCTTTACCAGGCGATATCCGACGAGATCGCGCCCGAGGGCATGCAGCTGACCGCGATCCCGCTCCAGGACCGCAAGACCGTGTGGCAGCTGGACGGCACGGCCGGCTTCGTCGCCAAGGTGACCCAGGGGCGTGCCGCGATCTTCAGGTGCGAGAAGGCCGCCGCGATCACCCTGGAGACGCTGAAGGAGTGTTGTGCGCCCTTCGGGGTCGGCGAGCCGGTCGAGTGCGACGAGTCGCAGTACCTGCTGGTGATCGGGCTGGTCGACGACACGGCGCTGATGGTCCTGGGCGCGGAGGCGGACGTCACGGCCTCGCCGGTCGAGTTCTCGCCCACCAGCGACGACGTGCGGAACATCGTCGGCTCGATCGACGACTACTACTTCGGCTACGAGGACCGCTACCGGACCGTGTACGAGAACGGCGCCGAGCTCTGGGAGTCGGAGGAGCCGAACGCCTCGCTCCTCCAGCTGATGCGGGAACGTCCGGAGATCTTCTCCCGGCGGATCATCGACCTCGGCTGCGGCGAGGGCCGCGACTCGCTGTACCTCCTGTCCCAGGGCCACGAGGTCGTCTCGGTCGACGTGTCGCACTCGGCCCTGTCCCGCGCGCGCGAGCGGGCCACGGCCGCGAACCTGGACCCCTCCGGGTTCATGGAGCGCGACATCATCTACCTCCGCGGCTTCGAGGAGGGCAGCTTCGACCTGGCCATGAACATGGGCTGCCTCCACATGCTCGTCGACGACGCGCAGCGCGCCGGCCACATCTCCCGCGTCTTCGACATCCTCCGCCCGGGCGGCCACTTCGTCGTGGACCACTGCGCGAGCGAGTGGGGCAAGGGCTTCTTCTCCATCCCGGACTACGAGGAGGTCTCCGCCGACCTCGTGCCCGGCCGCGTGATCCCCCGGAAGATCCGGGTCGCGGACGGCGAGAAGAACATCGGTCTGGAGGTGCTGCCCTACGCGGAGCGGGAGGGCGACGCCCTGGTCGAGGAGATCCGGCGCCACGGCTTCACCCTGGTGAGCAGCACGCACACCGACACCGAGGCCTTCGGCGCCTCGACGCTGGTCCTCTTCCAGAAGCCGGAGGCGTGACGCCGACGGCCTGACCCGGCCGCACCCGTCCGTGCGGCGGCCCCCGGACCCCTCCGGGGCGCCGCCGCACGGCCGCGTGCCGCCCGGCCCCGGCGGCGCGGAGGGGACCGTCCACGCCCACCGCGGACCCGGCCCCCCGGCGCGCCCCGAGAACCGGCGCCACGCGTCGGCGGCGGGCGGACCGGCACGGCCGCGGCCCTCGAACGGCCGCCCGACTCCTGACGGCGCCGCGGCAGCGCCTCCGTCCCGGGCACGCCCCTCGCCGCCCCCGTACGACCCCCTTTGCGCGTCGGGCGCCGACCGCACGCGGACGCCCCCGGTCCCGCTCCCCGCCGCCCGCCTCCACGGTTCTAGCGCACCGGCTCCCGGGTGTCAGTCCGTAACCTTCCGGGTCCCGGGCCCGCCCGTCCCGTTGCTAGCTTCCGGACCGTTCGACCGTACGGTCCGGGGAGGGGTGAGCGGGAGTCCCGTCGCCCTCCGGGCCTTCCCATGCTCTCGACCCGGAGGTCACGTTGGGCGCGCAGCATCCCTCGCGCAGGAACATCCTCAAGTCCGCGGGCGGCCTGTCGGCCGCCCTGGCCCTGGGCGGTGCGGGCGTCGTCGCCGCGGCCGGGCCGGCCGCCGCCGTCGGGGACGGCTTCGGGCTGCGGATCGTGGAACGCGGCGAGACCGACCACCGCATGTGGTACTACCGGTTCTCCACCAGCGCCATCGGCTGGAACCCCGCCGTGAACGTGCTCCTGCCCGACGACTACCACTGGAGCGGCCGCCGCTATCCCGTGCTGTACCTGCTCCACGGCGGCGAGCAGGACTTCATCACCTTCGACCGCGAGGGCGTCCGCGCCTGGACCGCGGGCAAGCCGATCATCGTCGTCATGCCCGACGGCGGGCGGACGGGCTGGTACTCCAACCCGGTCAGCTCCAACGTCGGCCCGCGCAACTGGGAGCACTTCCACATCGCGCAGCTGATCCCGTGGATCGACGCCAACTTCCGCACGTACGCCGAGTACGACGGCCGTGCCGTCTCCGGCTTCTCCATGGGCGGTTTCGGCGCGCTGAAGTACGCGGCCAAGTACTACGGCCACTTCGCCTCCGTCAGCTCCCACTCGGGCCCGGCCAGCCTCCGCCGCGACAACGGCATGGTGGTCCACTGGGCCAACGCCACCTCCGCCGCGCTCGAACTGGGCGGCGGTACGGTCTACGGCGCGCCGTTCTGGGACGAGGCGCGCGTGAGCGCCGACAACCCGGTCCAGCGGATCGAGAGCTACCGCCACAAGCGGGTCTTCCTGGTCGCCGGCACGAGTCCGGACCCGGTCAACTGGTTCGACACCGCCAACGAGTCCCATGTCCTCTGGGGACAGCGGGAGTTCCGCTCCCTCCTCGGGAACGCGGGCATCCCGCACGAGTGGCACGAGCTGCCGGGCGGCCACCACATCCGCCACGACATGATGCAGCGCGACATCGACGGCATCATCGGCCGGCTCCGCAAGGCGTGAGCCCGGTGCGCGGCGCGCCCGTGCGGCGGGCCGCGCACCCCTCCGGTCCGGGAGGACCGACGGGCGACGGGCCGACGCACCACCCCATCCCAAGGAGACCGCAGGTGACGAGCGTTCGACGCCCCGCAGCGGGCGGCCCCCAGCCCTTCCGACGCCGTGCTCCGCACCGGATCGCCGTGTCGGCCCTCACGTCGCTGCTCCTCGCCGCCGGCGCGCTCGCCGGCGCGTCTCCGGCGCACGCCGCCGCGAGCGATCTCTGCGCCCGGGTCGGCCACCAGGCCGGTTTCCGGGGCGACGCGCTGGTGACCGCCGTGGCCGTGGCCCTCGCCGAGTCCGGCTGCGACCCCCTGGCGTCCAACACGCAGAACAACTCGCCGGCCTCCACCGACCGCGGCCTGTGGCAGATCAACGACTACTGGCACTCCGAGGTCGACGACGCCTGCGCCTACGACGCGCAGTGCAACGCGAACGCCGCCTTCGCCATCTCCTCCGGCGGGACGAACTGGCAGCCCTGGTCCACCTACAACCGGGACCTGCACGAGCGGCACATGGGCGAGGCGCGGGCCGCCGTCGACCGCCTCGGGCACCCGGGGGAACCGGGGCCCGCCCCGCTCGTGTACCCGGCCGACTCGGGCCGGGTCGTCTCCGCCCGGTCGGCGGACGGCCGCCTGGAGGTGTTCGCCGCCGGCGCCGACGGCGTGCACCACGCCTGGCAGGTCGAGGCGAACGGCGCCTGGTCGGCGTGGGAGCCGCTCCGCGGTCCGGCCGGCGCCGAGCTGGCCGTCGCGCCGAACGCGGACGGCCGTCTGGAGCTCTTCGCGATCGGCGGCGACACCTTCCAGCACCGGTACCAGCTGTCCCCGTCCGGCGGCTGGTCGGACTGGGAGGCCTTCGGCGGGGGCGGCGCGGACGCGGCCGCCGGGGTGAACGCCGACGGAAGGATCGAGGTCTTCGCCTCCGGTCCGGCCGGGCTGTTCCACAAGTACCAGACGGCGCCGAACGGCGGCTGGTCGGACTGGGAGCCGACCGGGGGCGGCCCTGCGGGCGCCCGGGTGGAGATGGCGAAGTCCCGCGACGGACGCCTTGAGGTCTTCGCCCTCAACGGGGACGTCTTCCAGCACCGGTACCAGACGTCCCCGAACGGCGGATGGTCGCGGTGGGACGCCTTCGGCGGCGGCGGGCACGACCTGACCGTGGACCACAACGCCGACGGACGGATCGAGGTCTTCGCCTCCGGGCCGGCCGGCGTCTTCCACAAGTACCAGACGGGCCCCACCGGTTGGTCCGGCTGGGAGGCGACGGGAGGCCCCGCGGACGCGCGGCTCACCAGCGAGCGCGGTCCGGACGGGCGGGTCGAGGTCTTCGCGATCAACGCCGGCACCGCCGCGCACGCGTGGCAGACGGGGGTCAACGCCCCGTACAGCGCCTGGGAGACCTTCGGCACCGGCGGGACGGAGATCGCCGCCGCGACGAACGCCGACGGCCGGATCGAGGTCTTCGGGACCAATCCCACCGGCACCTTCCACCGGTGGCAGACCGGCTTCTCCACCTGGTCCGCCTGGGGCTGGGTGAACGACTCCGCCGGACCGGGACTCGACTGACGTGCGACCGGCCGGCGGGCGGAACCCGCCGCGGGGCGCCGCCCGGTGAGCCGGGGCGCCGCCGGTCCCGACGTACGGATCGCGCCATGCGACGGACGGCGGACGGCCCCGGACGGGCCCGGAGGACGGGAGCGGCGGCCCGGCCGACCGCCCGGGGCCGTGACCTTTCCCACCTTGCGTCCGGGGCCGGGGCCGTCCGGCGGCCCCGGCCCCGGACGCGGCGCCGTGGCCCGGCCGGGGGTTCCGTCGACGTCCGGGTGTCCCGACGCCCGCCGGAACGTCTCCTTCCGACACCCAGAAAACTGGAAAAGCGTTCTAAAAGGCGTCCGTGGCGGAGGAGGGGGGTGTCCCCCGTCACAGGAGGCGCGCCCACCCCCGGCCACCGCCCGGCGGACTCCGGGACGGCCTCGCCGAGGTGCTCGGACGGCCACGGGCCCGGCTCCGGAGCGGCCGGGCCCGTGGACGCCGCCGAGTGGCCGAAGCGCACCGGTACACCCCGGTAAGGGGTGGGTATCGTTCCGCTCGTCCGGCAGGCGGGCGATGCGGAAGGGGGCGCGATGAGCGGTGTGGTCGTACATCTGCCACAGGGCGCGGGAGGCGCCGACGGCGGCGAACGGCGGTCCGAGGCGGTGACGTTGAGGCTCGGACCGGGCGAGGCCGCGCGCTTCGGCCGCGGCTCCCCGGCCACCCCGGTCGAACTCCGCCTCGCCGACGCCGCGGTCTCCCGGCTCGCCGGGGAGATCCGCGTGACCGACGACCACTGGCAGCTGACCAACCACAGCGGCACGCACACCTACCTCGTGGAGAACCCGGAGGGGGCGGGCGAGTACCTCAGGGTCCCGCCGCGCCGCGTCGGGGCACCTGTCCCCTTCGAGTTCGCCCGGGTCGTGCTGCCCACCCGGGGCGAACTCCCCGTCACCTTCCAGGTGTTCGCCCCCGACCACGTGTACCTCGACCCCGGGGCCGTCGGCGGCCCCTGGGAGAGCCGCACGGTCACCGCGTACTCCCTCGACGAGACCGCCACCTACTTCCTCGTCCTCGTCGCGCTCTGCGAACCGCGGCTGCGCGACCAGTCCCGCGTCGCGGTCCCCACCACGCCCCAGATCGTCGACCGGCTCCGCGCCCCCGCCGGCCGCGCCCCGCTCACCGCGCGGGCCGTCAGCTCGCACATCGACTACCTCGCCGAGGAGAAGCTGCGCATCGACGGACACGGGCAGGGCGACCGCCGCAACGGCAAGCGGGAGGAGATCGTCGGGCTCGCGCTCCGCTTCGGACTCGTACGGGAGGAGCACCTCGCCCTGCTGCCGCCCGCGCCCCGGCCGGCCGGGCACGAGCGGAACCCCGTGCGATGACGCCCCTCCACGCACGCGGCACCACCCCGGGCCGGGGCGACCTTCCGGAACGTCTCCCGCCCGGCCACCGCGTGGGGGAGTGGGAGGTCGTCGAGCAGATCGGCACCGGCGGCTGGTCCACGGTCTACGCGGCGCGCCCGGCCCCCGGACGCGGACGGTCCCCCTCCGCGCGGCGGTCGCGGGAGGCCGCTCCGGTCGCCCTCAAGATCATGCCGACCGCCGGGCTCGCGCCCCTCCAGGCCCGCAGGATCGCGGAGTCGGCGCGGCGCGAGGTCGCGCTCGGCCGCGGGGCCGGACACCCCCGCCTGATCGGCCTCCTGGACTCCTTCGCGCTCTCCGCACCGGACCATCCCTCACTGGACGGCGCCATGGTGCTGGTCATGGAGCGGGCCGCCGGCAGCCTGCGGGAACTCCTCGACGCGGGCGCCGCCGGGGCCGACCGCGACCGCATCGCCGAGGGCGTCTGCGAAGGGCTCGCCCACCTCCACCGCGCGGGATGGGTCCACGCCGACCTCAAACCGGAGAACGTCCTGCTGGCCGGGGACGGCTCCGTGAAGCTCTCCGACTTCGGCCTCGCCACCGAACTCTCCGGCACCCACGGCTACGCGCCGCCCCTGGGCACGCTCGACTACCTGCCCCCGGAACGGCGCCGGGCACCCCTGGGCGAGCTCGGCGTCCAGGTCCGCACCAGCGCCGACATCTGGGCCCTCGGCATCGTCCTCCACGAGCTCTTCGCCTCCGGCGCCTCCCCGTTCCCCGGCGCCACGCCGATCGCCCGGAGCGCCGCCGCCCAGGAGTACGGGGCGGGCCGCGTCCCCCTCCGGCTCGACCCCGCCGTGCCCCCGTTCTGGCGCGGGATCATCGCCGACTGCCTCGCCCCCACCCACGCCTCCCGCGCCCCGCACACGGCCGAGAGCCTGCTCGCCCGCATCGCCGCCCGGCGGCCCGACGGGCCCGGCGGCCCCCCGTCCAGGCTCCGCGGGACCCGGGCGGCGGTCCTCGCCGCCGTGCTCTGCGGCACCGGCGCCGTCCTGTGCGCCGACACGGCCGGGCACGGCACCGGCGCGCCGGCCGGCACCGTCCGGGTCTTCAACGCGGAGCGGGGCTGCCAGGAGCGGACCGACCGCGACCGGCACTGCAGCCTGGGCCTGGCGATCGATCCCCACCGCCCCTACACGGCGGAGAACGTCGTGCGGACCCGGGTCTGGCACGGTGACCTCCTCACCGCCGACTGCGTGGTCGACGACGGGCAGCCCATCGTCGACGAGGAGGACCTGCGGTCCACCCGCTGGTTCCGCGTCCGCCTCTCCCGCGCCTCCGTGCCGCCCGAGGCCTGGCTCCCCGCCGTCCGCACCCGGGACAGCCCCGCCCTGCCCCCGTGCCGGCCGGCCGCGGCCCGCTGACCGTCCCCGGCCGGAGCATCATCGGTATTTCATCGCTCCTCCCTAGCGTGGCCGCGTCCGGGCGAAGGCCCGGACCTCACGGAGGGGCGTACCGATGGCACGGAGAAGACGGAGGGCACGGCTGCCGGTGGCGGTCGCGGCCCTGGTGGCGGTGGCGAGCACCACGGCGACCGGCGGGACACCGGCCGGTGCCGCCGCGACGGCGCCGGAGCGGCCGACGATCCGCTACACCGAGTACGGGATCCCGCACATCATCGCCTCCGACTGGGAGGGCCTGGGCACGGGATACGGCTACGCGGCGGCCAAGGACAACATCTGCACCCTGGCGGACACCTATCTGATGGTCAACGCCGAGCGGTCCCGCCACCTGGGGCCCGAGGGCAGGACGAGCCCCGGCCAGAACCAGAACACGACCACCAACCTCCACAGCGACCTGTACTTCCAGCGGATCAAGGACGACGGCGTCGTCGAGCGGCTGCTGGCCCGGCCCGCGCCCGACGGCCCGGAACCCCAGGTCGAGGAGGCCGTCCGCGGCTACGTCCGGGGATACAACAGGTACCTGGCGGAGACGGGCGCGGCGAACATCTCCGACCCGGCCTGCCGCGGCGCGGCCTGGGTGCGGCCGATCACCGAGATGGACGTCTACCGGCACGCGCACGCCGAGATCGTCATGGGCAGCGCCGATCCGCTCCTCGACGGCCAGGTCACCGCCGCGCCCCCGGGGGCGTCGGCGGCGGCCGGGCCCGCGCCCTCGGCCGAGGAACGCGCGCGGACCGCGCGGGAGACCGCGAAGGCGATCGGCGAGGCGCTGGCCGAGAGCCGCCGGCAGGGCATGGGCAGCAACGCGCTGGCGGTCGGCTCGCAGGGCGTCTCCGGCGGCACCGGCATGCTCCTCGCCAACCCGCACTTCCCGTGGCACGGCAAGAACCGGATGTGGCAGAGCCACCTGACGATCCCGGGCGAGGTCAACGTCTCCGGGGCCAGTCTGCTCGGCCTGCCCGCGGTGAACATCGGTCACAACGACGACGTCGCCTGGACCCACACCGTCGCGACGGTCGCGCCGTTCGGGCTCTTCGACGTGCAGGTCGACCCGCTGGACCCGACCATGTACCTGGTCGACGGCGCCTGGGAGCGGATGAGGTCCCAGCAGGTCTCCGTCGCGGTCCGCAACGCGGACGGCACGACCGGTACGGTCACCCGGACGCTCTGGTCCACCCGCTACGGACCGGTCACCACCTCGATCCTCGGCCGCCCGCTGCCCTGGGTGGTCAGCGCCCACGCCGTACGCGACGTGAACATGCACAACCTGCGCGCGCTGAACACCTGGTTCGGGCTCGACCGGGCCAAGGACGTCCACGACGTGGTGGACGTCCTGGAGACCACCCAGGGCGTCCCCTTCTTCAACACGGTCGCCACCGACCGCCGGGGCAACGCGCTCTACGCCGACATCCAGGCCGTCCCGAACATCACCGACGCGCACGCGCGGTCCTGCCTCACCGAGACCGGCAAACTGCTGTTCCACCAGTCGCTGCCGCTGTCCAACGTGCCGCCGGTCTCCATCCTCGACGGCAAGCGCAGCGCCTGCGACTGGCCCGACGACCCGAACGCGGCCGCGCCGGGCCTCCTCGATCCGGCGAAGCAACCCCGCCTGATCCGCACCGACTTCGTCGGCAACGCCAACGACAGCCCGTGGCTGGCCCATCCGGAGCAGCCGCTGGCCTTCCCCCGGGTGATGGGGGACACGGCGGCGCCCCGGTCCCTGCGCACCCAGGAGCTGATCCTCACCGCGCAGCGGCGGATCGACGGGACCGACGGCCTGCCCGGCAGGGGCTTCACGCCGGAGACCATGGGGAAGCTGCTCTTCGCGGACAACAGCAGGGCGGCGGACCTCACGCTCGACACCACGGTGGCGGCGTGCCGGGGGGTCGCCTTCGGGCTCGTCCTCGTGGACGGCAACCTCGTCGACATCAAGGAGGCCTGTCCGGTCCTGGCCGGCTGGAAGAGCCACGACTACACGGCGGACAGCCGGGGCTCGTGGCTGTTCGCCGCCTACTGGCACCATCTGCAGGGCGCGCAGCGCCTGGAGAAGCTGCCCTGGCGGGTCCCGTTCGACCCCAAGGACCCGGTGCACACGCCCAACTCGCTGGACGGCGGCAGTTCCGCCGTCCGTGACTCCCTCGCACGGGCCGTCCTCGGCCTGCGCAAGGCCGGCATCCCGCTCGACGCGGCGCTCTCGGACGTGCAGAGGATCACCCGCGGCGGCGAGCAGATCCCGGTCCACGGCTCGTACGGCCTCCTCGGCGTGCTGAACGTGATCGAGCCGGGACAGGTGGACGGCCGGCTCGACATCGTCTTCGGGTCCAGTTTCGTCCAGCAGGTGCGGTTCACCGCCGAGGGGCCGCCGGAGACGTACTCCGTCCTGGCCTACTCCCAGTCTGCGAACCCGAACTCGCCGCACCACGCCGACCAGACGAAGTTGTTCGCGGCCGGCGGCTGGGTGACCGAACGGTTCACCGAGGAGCAGATCGCGGCCGCCCCGGACCTGAGGGTCGTGGTCCTGGACTGAAGGACCGCCACCCGCGAACGACATTCCCCACGAACGGCACCACCCGTGAACGGCATCACCCACGAAGGGAACAGCACGGTGAAGAGGACATCGCTCTGGTGGAGGACGGTGGTGGCGTGGGCGGTCGCCGCCGCGGCCGTCATCGCGCCCGTCGGCTCGGCCCGGGCCGCCGACGGCACCACCCCGCCGCACCTGCCGAACGGCTTCGGCCTGACCCAGGTCGCACCCGCCGTGGGCAACGCCCACGACTTCTACCTCACGGTCACCACGCCCCAGGTGGCGGGCGAACAGCACATCAAGATCATTCTGCCCCGCGGCTACTACGACGACCCGGACCGGCGCTACCCGGTCCTGTACTTCCTGCACGGCTCGCCCGACGATCCCGTGGACCAGACCTACCCGGCCCTGTCCATGTCGGACCGGATGATCACCGTCATCCCCGACGGCGGCGCGCGGAGCTGGTACGCGAACTGGCTCGACCAGAACACCGTCCTCGGCGCCCAGAACTGGGAGACCTTCCACCTGGAGCAGGTGATCCCGTTCGTCGACGCGAACCTGCGGACCCTCGCGACGAAGAAGTCCCGCGCGGTCGCCGGCATCTCCATGGGCGGTTTCGGGGCCTTCCACTACGCCCAGGCCCGCCCCGATCTCTTCGGCCAGACCGCGTCGCTGTCGGGGGACATCGACCTGTCGGTCAACTCCATGGACCTGCGCATGGCGGTCGTCGCCTCCGTCACCGACGCGCTGGGCGCGGTGTGCGCCTCGTCGTCCGGTTACTGCGACCCGGAGAACTCGCCGTACCAGCCCGGTGTGGACAGCGACGCCCTGTTCGGTTCGCCCTACCCGGTGTTCAACGCCGACTGGCGGTGGAACCAGGTCGACCCGTCGCAGCACATGGACCGGCTCCGGGGCATCGGGATCTCGATCTACACGGGCGACGGCGGCGGCTCGCCCGTGAACATGGAGTTCTGGGTCTCGGGCGCGTCCAAGAACGTCAAGGCCCGCCTGGACGCCCTCGGCATGCCGTACTACTTCGTGAACTACGGTGACGGTTCCGGCTGGGGCACCCGGTGCGACGGCGGCCACAACGCCGGCTGCTGGGCCCAGTCCCTCCTGGACCTGATCCCCCGGCTGGAGCGGGCCTTCGCCGCCTGACCGTACGGTACGGGCGCCCGCCG
>NZ_BMTV01000006.1:80623-228797 GCF_014649855.1 Streptomyces roseolus
GCCAGGCCCAGTCCGACCACGCGGCGAAGCCCGTCTGCCAGCGGTGGTAGACACCGGCGTGGCTGGTGCCGAAGACCTCGACGCGTCCGTCGGCGTTGGTGGACGCGGCGATCTCGGTGCCGCCGCCGCCGAAGGGCTCCCAGGCCGAGTACGGTGCGTTCCGCCCCGTCTGCCAGGAGTGGCTCGCCGTGGTCGCGTTGATCGCGAACACCTCGACGCGCCCGTCGGCCGTCCGCGCGGTGGTCAGCTCGGCGTCGGGGATCCCGCCGGTGCCCGTCCACTCCGACCAGGAGGAGGGGCCGGTCTGCCACTTGTGGAAGACGCCGTCGGAGTTGGAGGCGAACACTTCGAGCCGCCCGTCCTGGTTGTGGCTGACGGCGAGGTCGTGTCCGCCGCCGCCGAAGTCCTCCCACCCGGACCAGCCGCCGTTGACGGCCGTCTGGTAGAGGTGGCCGAAGGCCGAGTCCGACAGGGCGAAGACCTCCAGGCGTCCGTCGGGCGCGGTCTCCATGGCGAGCCGGGAGAGCGCCGGGCCGCCCCCGACGCCCTCCCAGGACGACCAGCTGCCGCCGGGCGCCGTCTGCCAGCGGTGGAACACGCCGCTGGTGTTGGACGCGAACACCTCGACGCGTCCGTCGGCGTTGGCGCCCGCCGCCAGCCGGTGTCCGCCGGTGCCGAAGTTGGCCCAGCCGGACCAGCCCGCGCTGGGCGCGGTCTGCCACATGTGGTCGAAGGTGGCGTCCGAGAGCGCGAACAGTTCGAGCCGGCCGTCCGCGTTGGCCGCGAGGGCCAGCTGCGCGTCGCGCGGGCCTCCCTTGAACTGCCAGGGCGACCAGCCGCCGTTCACCTCGGTCTGCCAGGAGTGGTACACGCCGTCGGCACCGGCGGCGAAGGCTTCGAGCCGTCCGTCGGCGGACCGCGCGGACACCACCCGGCCCGAGCCGTGGGGATGCGCCGTGCGCGTCGCGGCCTCGTCGACGATGTTGCGGTAGCGCAGCGCCCGGTAGTCGCCGTTCGGGTGGCCGTCGATCGTGGCGGCGTGGATGTTGCCGTGGAAGCGCCCCGGCGGCTCGACGCCGCTGGAGCCGCCGCCGAAGCTGTAGTAGGAGAAGCCGCCCTGGTCGTCCGTCCACGCGTGGAAGATGATCACGTGGTTGTAGAACGAGTTGAGGATGTCCCCGGCCCGCAGCTCGTTCCGTGCGATCTCGTACGAGAAGTTCGGCAGGCCCTGCGTGTTGGGGTTGGCGTCCAGGTGCCAGGCCATGGCCACGAACCCCGAGCAGTCGGTGCGGTAGTCGAAGTCGCCGCCCGGGCCCGGCCAGTGGGCCCGCTGGCTGTACGGGGGCCGCTGGTCGACCCAGATCTGCGCACGCTGGATCACCTCGTCGCGGGTGATCGGACCGCCGCGGTCGGAGGACACCGCGGCGGTGACGCGCGCCGCGGCGGGCGGCGCGACGGCGCCCAGCAGCAGCGCGCCGGCCAGCAGGGGAAGGAGGAACCCGCCCCACCATGAACGTAACGTCTTCACTCGGACCTCCCAGGTCGTCGGCGGCCGACCCTAGGAGGGGGCGATGAAATAAGGATGGAATCGCCGGGGTCATGGGCTTCGGAGACCGCCGCCATGGTCCCCGGCGGACGCCGCCACGGGCCCCGTCGGCTCGACGCCGCCACCGGCTTCCCCACGGGCGCCGCCGAGGACGGAGAGGTGCGCCGGAGCGCGCGACGTCAGGCGAACGGCATCGACACGTCCGCCCCCGCCGGCCGGCCGAGACCGGCCTCGTCCCCGCACAGGATCATCCGGCGGGTCCGCCGCAGCTGCATGCTCGGCGTGACCCCGAGGTCGTCGGCGAGGCGCCGGCAGGTGCGGTCGAACACGGCGAGTGCCTCGGCCTGCCGGCCGGTGCGGTACAGGGCGCGCATCAGCAGCGCCGCGACCGGCTCGTTCCACGGCTGCTCCGTGGACAGGGCGAACAACTCGCCCACGGCGTCCTCGCACTGCCCGAGCCGCAGCCGGCACTCCGCCCTCCACCGCGCGAGGGCGATCCTGCGCTCGCCGAGCCGCACCCGCTCCAGCTCGGCGAGCGGCCCGGGCAGCCCGTCCAGGGGCTCGCCCCGGAACAGCCCGAGCGCACGGGAGCAGAGGCGGACCGCCTCGGCCGGATCGTCCGCCCGGTCAGCCGCCCCGATGGCGGCCACCAGCTTCTCCATACGGCCGAGGTCCACGTCGACCCTCCCCGGAACGAGGCGGTAGCCGCGTCGCCCGTCGTGCTCGATGACGGTGTCCGTCCGGTCGTCGGCGCGCAGGGTCCCGCGCAGGCGGTAGACGTACACCGGCACCACGTTGGCGGCCGGCGGCTCCATGCCCCAGATGCCGTCGAGGAGTTCCCGCCGGCTCAGCGTCCTCCCCGCCGCCGTCGCGAGGGCGGCCAGCACGGCCTGCTGGCGCGGATGCCCGAGCTCCAGCGGCCGGCCGTCCCGCCACGCCCGCAGAGGCCCCAGCACGGAGATCCGTATCTCCGGCGGGTCGTCCGGGCGGCTGCGGGCCCGCGGCGCCGGGCGGTCCGAGGGCCGGGCGCGGGGGCCGTGCCCCGGGGAGACCAGGCCCGAGTCGAAGGCGTGGACGATCGCCGCGGCCCGGTCGCGCAGACCGAGCTTCACGAGGATCCGCGCGAAGTGCTCGGCCACCCTCTCCTCGGGGAGGGCGAGGGAAGCGGCGATCTCGTCGTCCCGCAGACCGCAGCCGACCCCGGTGAGCACCCGGCGCTCCAGCGGCCCGAGCGCGACGGCGGTCGGCCGGCCGGTGGCGGTCGTCGGCAACATGCTCCTCGGGCTCCGTACTGCTCGGTCGGGCGGGCTCCGCCGACACGGTAGGAGGAGGAACGGACGACACGGCATCCGGAACGCTCCGGAGTGACACGCCGGTGTGCCACCCTGGAGACATTTGCATGCGGACGCGCCGATACGGCGATTGCATTAAGCCGCGCCTGCAAGTAATACTCTTCTTCGTGAGGCGCCCGCACCCCACGGCGCGGCGCGCACGCGGAAGGCCGCACGGCCCTCCCGACCCCGACCCGCCCCCTCCCGCGAAGGCACCCCCTCCATGTCGCTCCAGCACCTCCTCCCCGGCCGCCTCGGCTTCGGCACCGCCCCGCTCGGCAACATGTTCCGCGCGATCCCCGACGAGGAGGCCCGCGCCACCGTCGAAGCCGCCTGGGACCACGGCATCCGCTTCTTCGACACCGCGCCCTTCTACGGCGCGGGCCTCGCCGAGGAACGGCTCGGCGAAGTCCTCGCCGGCAAGCCGCGCGACGAGTACGTCCTCTCGACGAAGGTCGGCCGGGTGATCCTCGACGAGCACGAGACCGACGTCCCCGACTTCGGCGAGAAGGGCGGCCTGTTCGCACACGGCAACCCGAACAAGATCCTCCACGAGTGGACCGCCGACGCCACCGAGCGCTCCATCGAGGGCAGCCTCAAGCGCCTGGGCACCGACCGCCTCGACATCGTCTGGGTCCACGACATCGCCCAGGACTTCCACGGCGACGCCTGGCTCGCCACCTTCGAGGAGGCCCGCACCGGCGCCTTCCGCGTCCTGTCCCGCCTGCGCGACGAGGGCGTCATCAAGGCCTGGGGCCTCGGCGTCAACAAGACCGAACCCATCGAGCTCACCCTCGCCCTCGACGAGCCCCGGCCCGACGGCTTCCTCCTCGCCGGCCGCTACACCCTCCTCGACCACGAGCACGCCCTGACCCGGCTGCTCCCCATGGCGCAGGAGCAGGGCGTCGACATGGTCGTCGGCGGCCCCTACAGCTCCGGCGTCCTCGCCGGCGGCACCCACTTCGAGTACCAGCAGGCGCCCGCCGGGATCATCGAGCGGGTCGGGAAGCTGACGGCGCTGGCCGAGCGGCACGGCGTCAGCGTCAAGGCCGCCGCCCTGCAGTTCTCCCTCGCCCACCCGGCAGCCGCCGCGGTCGTCCCCGGCGCCTCCCGCCCCGGCCGCATCGCCGAGGACACCGCGGCGCTCGCCGAGACGGTCCCGGCCGCGTTCTGGACCGAGCTGCGCACCGCCGGCCTCGTCAGCCCCGCCGCCCCGCTCCCCGACGGCGCCTGACCGCTCCCTCCGGAGACGCACCCCCCGCCGTCCGGACCGCCCGTCCGGCTCCCCGCCCGGGCGCCCGCTACGGGGTGAGCCAGCGGCGCAGCAGTCTGCTGACCGCCGGCATCGACACGTACGTCATGAACACGTTGAAGACGCAGGCGGTGACCAGGCTGCCCAGGAGGAGGGGGAGGCCGGCGAGGCGGGGCGTCAGGAAGAGGCCGCCGAGGACGGAGATCGGGTAGATCGCCAGGGTCGCGCTCACCGCCATCTTCCAGCGGGGCGGCGCGGGCCGGGTGGAACCCGGCTCGGCGAACCACGTCTCCATGCCGGTCAGCTTCCGCCGCGCGATCTCGGTGTGGTGGTGCCCCTCGCAGTCGGCGAACCAGGCCGCCCGCTCCGGCGACTCCTGCCACGTCCGGCAGGCCTCCGCGTCCCGGAACCGGTGCACCAGGAACCAGGGGGCGTCGCCGCCGGAGGAGCGGAAGAGCCCGTACCCGAGGTGCCCGGGGAAGGTCGCGGCGGTGTCGAGGATGCCCTGCGCCCACCGCTGGAACGAGGCCTCGTGGCCGGGCTCCACCCGGCGGGCTATCAGCAGGGTCACCTCGCCGGTGTCGGCGGGGACGGTGGCGTGTTCGAGACTGACCGCGGTCACGTCGACTCCTCGTGATCTCACCGCGCCCGCGCCCACTCTACCGACACGGCGGAACCGGGCGGCACGCGCCGGGAAGGGCGGCCTCCCGGAGCTCGACGAGCGCGGAGGTCCGCCGCGGCACCGCCCGGCCCCGTCCCACCGCCGGCGGGGGCGGCGCCCGGCCGCCGGGGCGCGCGATGTCCGCCCCTATCGGCGTCGGGGCGGACCGGTCTCCTCGTCGTCGTAGGCGTCCTCGTACTCGTACTCGTCCTCGCCGTCCTCGTCCTCGTCCTCGCCGTCCTCGTACTCGGCTTCCTCCTCGTCGGGTTCGGCTTCCTCGTCGGGGTACTCCTCCTGCTCTTCGCCCTCCTCGGGCTCTTCCTCGTCCTCGGGCTCCTCCTCGTCGGAGCGCTCCTCTTCGAGGGCTTCCTCGTGGGTCAGGACGACCTCGCCGTCCTCGATCTCCCCGCGCCAGCCCTCCGGCTCCTCGCCGGCCAGGGTGACGTAGCGGCCGAAGTTCTTCAGGTCCAGGCGCATGCGGCGGCCCTGGGCCCGCCACATGTTGCCGGTCTTCTCGAAGAGCCCGGAAGGGTAGTACTCGACGACCAGGAGGATGCGCGTCAGCGAGGGCGCGAGCTCGTGGAAGCTCACGCATCCGCGCGTGGACCCCTTGGCCCCCTCCGACGTCCACACGATCCGCTCGTCGGGTACCTGCTCCTGGACGGTGGCCTTCCAGCCGCGGGTGGACGGGCCGACCTTGACCTTCCAGTCGGTGGTCGTGTCGTCACCTCGGGAGACGCTCCGCACCCCCTTGGCGAAGCTGCTGAACTCCTCGTACTGCGTCCAGTGGTCGTAGGCCGTGCGCAGGGGCACTCCGACGTCGATGGACTCGATGATGTTGACGGCCTTGGCGCTGCCCTTGCGGTTCTTCTTCTTTCCGCCGAGCAGCCCGGAGCCCACGTCCTTGACCTTGTCCTTGAGCCCGCCGAACGCCTGGCCGGCCACGGCCTTGAGGGGGGAGTCGCCCTGGAGCAGGCGGCCCCCGAGGTCCCCGAGCCTGCCGCCGTTCTCGGCGACGTCCTGGAGGCCGTCGGTCAGATCGTCCAGCTTGTCGACGGCCTTGTCCGCGAGCCGGTCGGCCTGAGCCGCCAGGTAGGCGGAGGCCTCGTCCATCAACCGGTCGAAGCCGGAGCGGGTTTCGTCGGTCGAACGGTCGGTCGCCATGGTCCTCACCTCCGCCCGGTCGTCTTGCGGCCGGCCGCGCGTGCGGTCGTGGTCTTCTTCGCCGCTCGCTTGGACGCCGGGGCGCGGCCCGTACCCGCCGCGGCCGCCCGGCACGCCGCCCAGGCCGTCCGCCATCCCGTCCAGACCGGACCGCTCGCCCACGGCGACGGCGGCGAGGACGGCGGGACGGGCGAGAACGTCCTCAACGACGCCTATCTCGTCCCCGACGACATGACCGACGCCTTCCTCGCCGCCCTGGAGGAGGCCGGCCAGGACCTGCCCGGCATCCGCGTCGACGTCACCGGCCCCTGGGCGCCCTACTCCTTCGCCGCGCCACCGCCGGACGACCGCGGTACGCCCTCATGACCCCCGCCGAACGGAACGAACCCCTCCCGGGCCGGCAGGTCGCCCTCGTCGACCTCCTCGACCGGCTCCTCGCGGGGGGCGTCGTCATCACCGGGGACATCGTCCTGTCCATCGCCGACATCGACCTCGTCCGCATCTCCCTGCGCGCCCTGATCACCTCCGTCACCCCATCCGGCGCCGCCCCCCTCGTCCCCGCCGCCGCCCCCTTCGATCCCGGCGACGGCCCCTTCGTCCCCGGCGACGGCCCCTTCGATCCCGGCGACGACCTCTTCGACCCCGGGGACCGGCCATGAACGACGACGATCGATCCCCGCGAGCGCCTCGTCCCGGCCTCGACGGCCTCGGGGACCCCCTCGCCCACGCCTTCCGGCTGGTCCAGGCACCTCCGGAAGGCGCCGGAGCCGAAGCGCCCCCCGCCCACCGCCTGCGCACCGACCCGGAGACCGTCGGCGAGGACCTCCTCAAGCTCGTCCTCACCGTCGTCGAGCTTCTTCGCCAGCTCATCGAACGCCAGGCCCTGCGTCGCGTCGACGCGGGCGACCTCACGGACGCGCAGGAGGAGGAACTCGGTGCCACGCTCCTCGCCCTCCACGACCGCATGACCGAACTGTGCGCCGAGCACGGCTACCGGCTCGAGGACCTCAATCTCGACCTCGGCCCGCTCGGCCACCTGCTTCCTCCGGCGCACTGAGCCTTCCTCCGGCGCACTGAGCCTTCCGCCGGCGCGCCGAGCCGCTCCGCTCCGTGGGGTGAGCGCGAAGAACGCGCCGACGGACGCGGACACCCCCCGCCGGCCACCGCCCGGGAGAGCCCGTCCTCCCTGCGGGCCTTCGCCTCGCTCCCACGTGCTCGGGCCGGCTCCCTCCCGGGAACGGCCCGACGACCACCGTCCTGCCTCCCGCGCCGGACGGCCTTCGGCACCCTCGCGCGCACGGCCCGCCGCAGCGCCGGCCACGTGCACCAGCCCAGCAGGCGGAGCCCCCGCTTCGTCACGCGGACGGAACCCCGCCACACGAGGGCCTTGGGCGTCCACCGGACGAGCGCCCGGCCGACACCCCAGCGGTGCCCGCGCCGCCCCACGCCGAATTTCGCGGACATCTCCCACCGCCTTTCCGCGGGGACCGGGGCCCAGGGACCCCATGAAGAAGCCCTGGGGGTTTCCCGTTCCCACGGGCCCCTTCACCATCGCCGCGACGTCGAACATCGCCGTGGCACCGCGCAGGGCACGACGGAACGCGGCAGGACAGGACAGGCCCCGGAGCCTGAGGTATGCCTTTTACGTGTGCCCCCTCCGGCGAGACCCCGTTTCCCGGCCGCCACGGCGCGCCCGGCGGCGGTTCCTGCTCGCCGTCCCGTTCGCGCTGATCGCCGCGGTCACGATCGTGGACCTCCTGGTCCCGCCCGAGGTGCACCTGGGGCCGTTCCTGATCGCCGCGCCCGCCGTGACGGCCTCCTTCGCCGGGGCCCGGATGACGGCCTTCGTCGGCGCCGTCGCGGTCCTCGCGCAGGCGGTGGTGGCGGTCGCCCGCACCAGCGTCACGGACCTCAACCACACCTACCAGATCGTCGCCCTCGTCCTGATCTCCGTCATCGCCACCTTCTTCGCCCACCTCCGTGAACGCGACGAGGGCCGGATGGCGCGCCTCCGCTCGATCGCCCACGCCGCCCAGAGCGTCGTCCTGCCGCCCCTCCCCGAGCGGGCGGGACCCCTGCGGATCGCCTCGGTCTACCTCGCCGCGGAGGAGGAGGCGCAGATGGGCGGCGACCTGTACGCGGCCGCCCGTACGGCCTCCGGGACGCGACTGCTCATCGGTGACGCCCGGGGCAAGGGACTCGACGCCGTCAGCGAGGCCTCGCTCGTCCTCGGCGCCTTCCGGGTCACGGCCCGCCGGGAGCCGGGGCTGCCCGAACTGGTCGGGCGGCTGGAGGCGGGCGTCGGCTCGGCCGAGCGGAGCCACCGGACGGGCGACGCCGACGGCACCGACGAGGCCTTCGTCACCGCCCTCGTCCTCGACGTCCCCGACCGCGAGCCGCTCGTACGCCTCGTGAACTGCGGCCACCCGCCGCCGCTGCTCCTCAGCGGGGGCCGGGTGATCCCCCTCGCGTCGGCCGGGACGAGCCCCCCGCTCGGGCTCTCGGACGTCCTCGCGGCGGACGTGACCGTCGAGACCTTCCCCTTCGCGGTCGGTGACGTGCTGCTCCTCCACACGGACGGGGTGACGGAGGCCCGTGACCGCGGCCGCGCCTTCTACCCCCTCGGGGAACGGCTCGCGGCCTGGGCCGGCGACGGGGACGAGCCGTCGGCGCTCCTCGACCGGCTGCGGGCCGACCTCCAGGCGTACGCGGGCGGCCACCTCGGCGACGACGCGGCGCTCGTCGCCGTACAGAGGACCGCGCGGGACCCGGATCCGGGTCCTCCCCCCGCCCCGCGGCCGGCCGTCACTCCTCCGCGGCCAGTGCCTCCGCCGCCTCCGCCGTGAAGGTCTCGCAGGCGCGTTCCACGGCCTCGCCCCGGCGAGCAGGTCGGCCCGGTCGACGGCGAAGAAGTTCTCCAGGGTCCGCGTCAGGATCTCGGCGGCCCGCTCGGCGAGCCGGCGCGCGGCCGGTGCGGGGGCGACGAGCCGCAGCCGGAGGACACCGCCGCGGACCTCGACGGAGAGGCGGTGCGACGCGGCGCGCGCGGCGAGGGCCGCCTCCGTGTCCGGCGCCGTGTGGTGGCTCGTCCACCGGTCGTACTGGGCGCGCCGGTAGTCCTCCGCCGCGGCGACGAACCCGGCGCAGGCGTCGAGGAGGCGCTGGTGGCCGCGCTCCCGGCCGGCGCGGGCCGCCGACCTGAGTGCGGTCCTCTCCTGGTAGCGGTGGGCGACGACGGCGCCCGGCAAGGTTCCGATGACGGCGACGGCCGCCGCGATGATGCCCGACACGGCGACCGGTCGACCATCCGGCGGCCCGTCCCGACAGGGCGCGAACAGGCCACCGCCCGTCAGCCGTCCCGGGGTGCCGTGCCGAGGAACCGGATGTGGGGGCGGCCGTCCGGGCCGGGGTGGGTGACGGCGGCGCGGACGCCGTAGACGTCCGCGACGAGCCGCTCGGTGAGGACCTCGCGCACCGGCCCGGCCGCCGCCACGCGTCCCTCGCGCAGCACCACCAGGTGGTCGCAGTGCATCGCGGCGAGGTTGAGGTCGTGCAGGGCCACCACGCAGGTCAGCGGCAGGGCCGAGACCAGGGCGAGGAGGTCCAGCTGGTGCTGGATGTCGAGGTGGTTCGTCGGCTCGTCGAGCAGCAGTTCGCGCGGTTCCTGCGCGAGGGCGCGGGCGATCTGGACGCGCTGCCGCTCGCCGCCGGAGAGGGTCCGCCAGGTGCGGTGGGCCCGGTCGGCGAGGCCGGTGCGGGCCAGGGCGGACCGTACGGCCTCCTCGTCGGCGGCGGTCGCGGGCGACCAGGCCCGTCGGTGCGGGACGCGGCCGAGGCGTACGGCGTCGGCCACGGTGAGGTCCACCTGGGTGTCGGCGTGCTGCTCGACGACCGCGACGCGCCGGGCGAGCGCGCGGCGCGGCACGGTGGGGAGCGGCGCGCCGTCCAGGGTCACCACCCCGGCGTCCGGCGCGAGGACGCCCGCCAGGACGCGCAGCAGGGTGGACTTCCCCGAGCCGTTCGGCCCCAGCAGCCCGGTGAGCGTGCCCGGGCGGGGCGCCAGCGTCACGCCGTCCAGGACGAGCGCGCCCCCGGCGGTCCGGGAGATCCCCTCGGCGCGGAGCCCCGTACCGGCGTCGGACGGGGACGGCGTGTCGGTCATCGGGCGCTCCTGGTGCGGTACAGGACGAGGACGAACGCGGGGACGCCGATCAGCGACGTCACCACGCCGACCGGCACCTCCTGCGGGTCGAGGACCGTACGGGCGAGGGTGTCGGCCCAGACGAGGAAGACCGCCCCGGCGAGCGCGGTCAGCGGCAGCAGCCGGGCGTGCCCCGGGCCGGTGAGGGCGCGGACCGCGTGCGGCAGGACCAGGCCGACGAAGCCGATCGCGCCCGCCGAGGACACCAGGACGGCGGTCAGCAGGGCGGTCACGGAGAGGAGGACGAGCCGGGTCCGCGCCACGGGGACGCCGAGCGTCGCCGCCGCGTCCTCGCCGAACGCGAAGGCGTCGAGCGTACGGGCGTGTCCGCCGCACACGAGGAGCGCGCCGGCCAGCACCGCCGCGCACACCCCCGCATCGGTCCAGTCCGCCCCGCTGAGCGAGCCCAGCAGCCAGAAGAGGACGCCCCGGGTGGTCTCGGCGTCGGCGGCGGTCATCACGACGAAGGAGGTCAGGGCGGAGAAGAGCTGCATGGCCGCGACCCCCGCGAGGACGACGCGGTCCGTCGACCCGCCCAGGGTGTGGCTCAGCAGCAGGACCAGGGCGAAGGAGCAGACCGCGCCCAGGAAGGCGCCGCCGGTGACGGACACCAGGCCGCCGCCGGCGCCGAGGACGACGACCGCGACCGCGCCGGTCGATGCGCCGGAGGAGACGCCGAGGACGAAGGGGTCGGCGAGCGGATTGCGCAGCAGGGACTGCATCACCGCGCCGCAGACGGCGAGCCCGGCCCCGCACACGGCGGCGAGGAGGGTGCGCGGCAGCCGCAGGTCCCAGACGATGCCCTCGCGGATCGCGCTCAGGCCGGACGGCTCCCCGCCGAGGCGCGCGGCGACGACGGACCAGGCGTCGGCGACCCGGACGTCGGCCGGGCCGAGGGTGACGGCGAGCGCGACGGAGACGCAGAGGAGGGCGACCCCGGCGGCCCCGGCGAGCGGCGTGAGCGCGCGGGAGGACCGCACGGAGGCGGACACGGACGCGGACGTGGAGGCGGGGGTCACGTGGCGAGCCCGTGCGTGCGCAGGGCGGCGGCCAGCTGCTCGATGCCTTCCACGGTGCGGATGGTGGGGTTCATGGCCTGGCCGCTGAGGATCACGTACCGCTTCTTCCGGACGGCCGTCATGTTCCGGGTGACCGGGTGCGACTCCAGGAACTCGATCTTCTTCGCGGCACTCTCGGCCGACTGGGCCTTGCGGGTCAGGTCGGCGATCACCAGCACGTCGGGGTCGCGGTCCACGACCGTCTCCCAGTTGATCTGCGGCCACTCCTCCTTCGTGTCGTCGAAGACGTTCTTGACGCCGAGCGTCCCGCTCATGATCCCGGGCGCGCCGCAGCAGCCGGCCATGTACGGACCCTGGGAGTCGGAGAACCAGTACAGGACGGACGCCCCGCCGAAGTCGGCGCCGGCCTTGGCCTTCTCGACCCGGGCGCGGAGCTCCCCGACGAGCTTCTCGCCGCGCTCCGGAACGCCGAAGATCCGCGCCAGGTCGCGGACCTCGCCGTACACGGCGTCCATCGTGAGGGGCTCGGTCCGCACGCCGTCGCCGTCGCCGCCGTTGTCCTTGCCGACGCAGTCGGCGGGGGAGAGGTACGTGGGGACGCCGAGCTCCGTGAACCGCTCGCGGGGCGCCACGCCGCCCTTGCCCAGGGTGTGGAGGAAGGAGGCGCTGACGAAGTCGGGTTCGGCGTCGAGCACCTTCTCGAACGACGGGTAGCGCTCGGCGAGCCGGGGCACGGACGCGTTCGCCTCCTCCAGGCCCTTGAGGACCGGATCCGTCCAGGTGGCGGTGCCCGCCATCCGGTCGGCGAGGCCGAGGGAGAGCAGGATCTCGGCCGAGCCCTGGTCGAGGGCGACGGCCCGGCGGGGCGCGGCGGCGACCTCGACGCGCTGTCCGCAGTTGTCGAGGCGGACGGGGTGTCCGGCGGTGTCCGCCCCCTTCGCTCCGGACGGGCCGGGCGCCGCCGTCCCGCCCGCGCCGCAGCCGGCCACGAGCACGGCGCCGGCCACGAGCAGCACGGTGGAACGGAAAGCACGGGCGGAGCGTGCGAAAGGCGCGGGGAAGGGCACGGGAAGGGTCCTCTGCGTCACGGCTCATGCGCGGAGCCTGATGTACGGTGCTCCCCGGACGCCGTACGGCCGCCGCCCGGGCCGCCAGCAGGTCTTCGGACTCGGGGTCGTCCGGACGGAACGCCTTCCCAGGCCCCCTCGGGGCCCAGTGGCCGATGTCCCGCCCGTCACCCTCACCGCTGCGCGTCAGTTCCGGATTCCCACCGGATTCCCCGACCCGTGCGCGTACCGCGTGGATACGTGCAGAGGTGCGACTGGCCCCGGCAAACTACCACAACCGGATCTTGCTCCCCCGCGGGGCTACGCGCCCCCGGCGGTGCCCGCGGCGGCCGTGGCCCCGGCGGCGGGCGCGTCGAGCTCGGCGGGCAGGTCGCGGACGCCGAGGCGCAGGTGCTCGACGTGGTGCAGCGCCTGGTCGAGGAGTTCGGCGACGTGGTTGTCGTGGAGGGCGTAGACGATCGAGCGGCCGTGGCGCTCGCCGGTCACCAGGCCGAGGTTGCGCAGCAGGCGGAGCTGGTGGGAGCAGGCGGAGGGCTCCATGCCGACGGCCGTCGCCAACTCGCCGACCGAGGAGGGCCCTTCGTGCAGGCGCGCCAGGATGTACAGCCGCGAGGGCGTGGCGAGGGCCTGGAGCGTCGCGGCGACGTCGGTGGCGCCGACCGCGTCGAGGCGTTCGCGGGTGGTGCTGGTGGCAATCGGTCCGTGGCCCATGTGACCATGATACGGGCGACATCTGAAGACCTATTCATGTGTTCCTGTATGGTGGGCGCACCGTCCCGCCGGCCCCGTGAAGGGTTGCTTCGTCATGTCCTCTGTCGTGCAGAGCCCGGGGCCGCAGACCCCCGTCGCCCCGTCGCCGCGCCCGGACCGCGTACCGCCCCGCGGACGCACCCGCGTCCTGGCGCTCCCCGAGGCCCGCTGGGCGCTCGCGGCTCTGCTGCTCTTCCTGGCCGCGCTCCCGCCGTACCTGCTGGACGCGCCGGCCTGGCTGTGGGGCCCGCTGTTCGCGGCGACCTACGTCACCGGCGGCTGGGAGCCGGGCTGGGAGGGCCTGAAGGCGCTCAGGCAACGGATCCTGGACGTGGACCTCCTGATGGTGGTGGCCGCGCTCGGCGCCGCCGCCATCGGCCAGGTCCTCGACGGCGCGCTGCTCATCGTCATCTTCGCGACCTCCGGCGCGCTGGAGGCCGTCGCCACCGCCCGGACCGCCGACTCCGTACGCGGCCTGCTCGACCTGGCGCCGGAGACGGCGACGCGGCTCGCGGCCGACGGCACGGAGGAGGTCGTCCCGGCCGGCTCCCTCGCCGTCGGCGACGTCGTCCTCGTCCGGCCCGGCGAGCGGATCGGCGCCGACGGCCGCGTGCTCGACGGCGCGAGCGACGTCGACCAGGCCACCATCACCGGGGAACCGCTGCCCGCGGCCAAGCAGCCCGGCGACGAGGTCTTCGCCGGCACCCTGAACGGCTCCGGCGCCCTGCGCGTGCGGGTCGAGCGCGACCCCTCGGAGTCGGTGATCGCCCGGATCGTGGCGATGGTCGAGGAGGCCGCCGAGACCAAGGCGCCGACCCAGCTCTTCATCGAGAAGGTCGAACAGCGCTACAGCCTCGCCATGGTCGCCGTCACCCTGCTGGTCTTCACGATCCCGCTGCTCCTCGGCTCCGACCTCCGGTCCACCCTGCTCCGGGCGATGACCTTCATGATCGTCGCCTCCCCGTGCGCCGTCGTCCTCGCCACCATGCCCCCGCTCCTCTCCGCCATGGCCAACGCGGGCCGCCACGGCGTCCTGGTGAAGTCCGCCGTGGTCATGGAACGCCTCGGCCAGATCGACGCGGTGGCCCTGGACAAGACCGGCACCCTCACCGAGGGCACCCCCCGCGTCACCGACGTCCACCCCCTGGCCGACGCCGGCCTCGACGCCGACGGGGTCCTCGGGGCCGCCGCGGCGGCCGAGCACCCCAGCGAGCACCCCCTCGCCCGCGCCGTCGTCGAAGCGGCCCGCGCGCGGGGACTGGAGCCGGCGCCGGCCGAGGACTTCGCCTCCACGCCCGGCACGGGCGTCAGCGCCACCGTGGACGGCCGCGCCGTCGCCGTCGGCAGCCCCGCCCGCCTCCTCGACGACCCCGCGCACCCGGCCGCCGTCCTCGCCGACGGACTGGAGGCGGAGGGACGCACCGCCGTCGTGGTCACCGTCGACGGGCGCCCGGTCGGCGTCCTCGGGATCGCCGACCGGCTCCGCCCCGGGGCCGCCGACGCGACCCGCGCCCTCGCCGCACTGACCGGCGGCGCGCCGATCCTGGTCACCGGCGACAACCCGCGCGCCGCCGCCCGCCTCGCCGCCGAGGTCGGCATCACCGACGTGCGGGCCGGGCTGCTGCCCCAGGACAAGGTCGCCGCCGTCCACGAGCTCCGCGACGCCGGCGCCAAGGTCCTGGTCGTCGGGGACGGCGTCAACGACGCCCCCGCCCTCGCCGCCGCCCACATCGGCATCGCCATGGGCCGGGCGGGCTCGGACCTCGCCCTGGAGACCGCCGACGCCGTCGTCGTACGTGACGAACTCGCGACCGTCCCCACCGTGGTGAACCTGTCCCGCAGGGCCCGCGCGCTCGTGATCCAGAACCTCGTCATCGCGGGAACGTTCATCGCCGTGCTGGCGGTCTGGGACCTCGTCGGTACGCTGCCCCTGCCCCTCGGCGTCGCCGGCCACGAAGGCTCCACCGTCCTCGTCGGCCTCAACGGCCTGCGCCTGCTCGCCGACGGCGCCTGGCGCCGTTCCCGCCCCACCACCCACCAGGAGACGTGATGAGCCGCCGCACCGACAAGCGGAAGACAGCCGCCGCGGGCGCGTCCGCCACCTGCACGGTCACCGTGTGCCGCGGCTGCTGCTGCGGCACGCCCAAGATCCCCGGCGTCGACCACGCCGCCCAGCTCGCCGCCCTGCGCCGCGCCGTGCCGGACGGCGCCAGGGTCCGGGTCACCGGCTGCCTGGACTCCTGCGAGCAGGCCAACGTGGTCGTCGTCCAGCCCTCCGCCGCCGGCCGGGCGGCGGGCGGCCGCCCGGTCTGGCTCGGCCTCGTCAACGACCCGGACGCCGCCCGGGACATCGCCGACTGGATAGAGGCCGGCGGCCCCGGCCTCGCCGACCCCCCGGGCGTCCTCGACCTCTACGCCTTCAGCCCCTCCCGCCGCGTCCGCGCCGAACTCCCCGACGCGTAGGACGCGCCCCGCCCCTCAGAGCGGCACGACGGTCGTCTCCGTGGCCTTCACGCTCGTCCACACGGACATCCCCTCGGCGAGGCCGAGTTCGGCCGCGGCCCCCGGGGTGATCTCGGCGACGAGGTCCGGCGCCTCGGCCGAGGTCACGAGGACCCGGAGGCGGCTGCCGCTGCCGGTGATCTCGCGTACGGTGCCGGGCCAGACGTTGCGGGGGCTGCCCACGGGCTTCTCGCGGTGCACGGACACCGCCTCGGGGGCGACGACCGCGAGCGCCGGCGTGCCGGGCGGCGGCGGTTCGGCCGCGACCAGGACGCCGCCGCCGTCGAGGACGATCCCCTCCGCGCCGGCCGTGCCCGGCCAGGCGTTGCGGCCGAGCATCCGCGCCACCCACGGGGAGCGGGGATGGCGGGTGACCTCGGCGGGGTCGGCGTCCTGCAGGGCCCGGCCCCCGTCCAGGACGAGGACCCGGTCGGCGAGCGACACCGCCTCCACCGGGTCGTGGGTGACGATGAGGCAGACGCCGCCGAACCCGGAGAGATGGGTCCGCAGCGTGTGCCGGACGTGCGCGCGGGTCGTCTGGTCGAGCGCGGCGAGCGGCTCGTCGAGGACGAGCAGCCGGGGCCGGGCGGCGAGCGCCCGGGCCAGCGCCACGCGCTGCGCCTGCCCGCCGGAGAGCTGCCCGGGGCGCCGGTGGGCGAGGTGCCCGACGCCGAGCCGGTCGAGCCACGCCTGCGCCTCGCGGCGCGCCTCGGCGCGCGGGACGCCCTGGGCGCGGAGCCCGTACGCGGTGTTGGCGAGGGCCGACAGGTGCGGGAAGAGCGCTCCGTCCTGGGGGACCCAGGCGACCCGGCGCCGGTGCGGCGGCAGGGCGGTGACGTCCTCGCCGCCGAGCGTGAGGTCGGCGTGGGCGCGGGGCGTGAGGCCGAGCAGGGCGCGCAGCAGCGTGGTCTTCCCGGCGCCGTTGGGACCGACGACGGCGATGGTGGTGCCGGGCTCCGCGTCGAGGGTGAGCCGGTTGAAGCCGGTGACCTCGGCGTGCAGGGACCAGCGTCCGCCGGTGGGGGCCGGCACGGCGGACCGCGCCGGCGGCTCGGCGGCGGCCGGGTCCGTACCGTCCGGGACGGGCGCCGCGGCGGCACCGGCGCGCTCACGCGGAGTCCCCGTCCAGCGTCCGCGCAGGGCGATGAGCACGCCCATCGCGATGGCGAGGAGCAGCAGCGAGACCGAGGTGGCCGCCTCGGGCTCCTCCTGGAGGAGCAGGTAGACCTGGAGCGGCAGGGTCTGCGTGGTCCCCGGCAGGTTCCCCGCGAAGGTGATCGTCGCCCCGAACTCGCCCAGCGCCCGCGCCCAGGTGAGCGCCGCCCCGGCGAGGACGCCCGGCGCCACCATCGGCAGCGTGACGGTGAGGAAGACCCGGACCGGCGAGGCCCCCAGGGAGGCCGCCGTCTCCTCGTACCGCGGCCGCAGTCCGCCGAGCGCGCCCTCCAGGCTGATGACGAGGAACGGCATGGCGACGAAGGTGGCGGCGAGGACCGCGCCCGAGGTGTGGAAGGGGAACGTGACCCCGAAGGCGTCCTCCAGCCGGGGCCCGAGGAGCCCGCGCCGCCCGAAGGCGAGCAGCAGCGCCACGCCGCCGACGGTCGGCGGCAGCACCATGGGCAGCAGGACGAGGGAGCGGACGAACGCCTTGCCGGGGAACGGTACCCGGGCGAGCAGCCAGGCCAGCGGCACGCCGAGGAGCAGTGAGAGCCCGAGCGCCCAGAAGGACACGACGAGCGACAGCTTCAGCGCCTCGACGGTGCCGGGGGAGCCCAGGTGGTCGGCGAGCTCCCCCCATTCGGTCCTGACGAGGATGCCGAGCAGGGGGAGCGCCAGGAAGGCGACGCCGAGGAGCGCGGGCAGCGCCAGGGCGAGGGGCGGACGGGCCCCGGGGGTCGTGCGTGTGCCTGCGCGTCTCATGGCTGTCCCCGCGATTCCCTGTGACTTCTCTCCGGCTTCCCTGTGGCTCCCCCTCGGCTTCCCTAGGGCTTCTGGAAGCCGGCGTCCCGGAGGATCTTCTGGCCCTCGGCCGAGGTCAGCCAGGCGACGAAGGCCGCGGCGGCCTCGGCGTTCTCCGAGTCCTTCAGCGTGGCGGCCGGGTACGTCGCGACGGCGTTGCGGTCGTCGGGGATCTCGACGGCGTCGACCTTGTCCGCGGCGCCCGCGGCGTCCGTCCGGTAGACGAGCCCGGCGTCGGCCTCGCCGAGCTCGACCTTGCTGAGCACGGCGCGGACGTTGGGCTCCTGGGAGACCGGCTTCACCGCGATGCCCTGCTTCTCCAGGATCTGCCTGCTGTACTTGCCCGCCGGGACCTCGGGCGCGGCGAGGACGACCTTCAGCTTCGCGTCGGCGAGGTCCTTCAGGTCGTCGACCTCGTGCGGGTTGCCCTCGCCGGTGGCGATGACGAGCCGGTTCGTCGCGATGACCACGGGCGTGCCGGTGTCGGCCCTCACCTTGTCCATGCTCTTGGTGTCGGCGGTGACCAGGACGTCCGCGGGCGAACCCTGCGAGACCTGGGCGACGAGCTCCTGCGAGCCGGCGAAGGAGAAGGACAGCCTCGTCCCCGGGTGCGCCTTCTCGTACGCCGCTCCCGCCGTCTTGAACACGTCCGTCAGCGAGGCGGCGGCGAGCACGGTCAGCTTCGCGTCCCCGGCGGGCGCGTTGCCGTCGTCGCCGCCGGAGCAGGCGGCGAGCGGGACGAGCAGGGCGGCGGTGAGCGCGGCGGCGGTGGCGCGGCGTCCGCCGAGGGGGAGAGCGAGGGTCATGGGGTGGGAACTCCTTGACGGGGAACGGAAGGCGCGGATGCGGCCGCCCGTGCCGTCGGCCCGGGACGGGCGCGGCGGCTCGGTGTTGCGTGAGGGGTGTCAGGTGCGGTCGATGTGCACGCTGGTCGACTTCACGCGGGCGGTGGCCTGCATGCCGACTTCCAGTCCCAGCTCCTCCACGGCCTCCCGGGTGAGGAGGGAGACCAGGCGGTGCGGACCGGCCTGGATGGTGACCTGGGCCGCGACGTCGCCGAGCTTGATCGCCGTGACGATCCCGGGGAACGCGTTGCGGGCGGAGGTGTACGGCGCGTCGTCGTCCTCCGACTGCGCGAGCTCCACGGAGAACGCGGCCAGCGACCTGCCGTCGATGACGCGTCGGCCGCTCTCGTCCCGGTGGGTGGCGACCCGGCCCGCGTCGGCCCAGCGCCGGGCGGTGTCGGGGCTGACGCCGAGGAGCCGCGCGGCCTGCCCGATGGTGTAGGACTGCATGTGCGACACCGTAGGGCTCGATCTCTCTCATCTGCAACAAATTCGTTGGACTGTCCATGGCGTATGCGACCCCTGTAGGAGGAAAGAACGAGACCCGCCGATCCGACAGAAATATCTGTCGAAACGTTCGAGTGACAGTTAATGTTGTCGCATGAGCGATGCGACAGGGTCGGGCGTCCCGACCCCCGACAAGACCGACGACGACTTCTGGGCCGCCTTCGCGGACCTGGTCGAGCCCCCGTGGAACGAGCCCACCCAGGACGACGCCTTCACCATGGACGAGCGGGTCCACGAGGCGGTCCGGGCCCTGGCCGGGCGGATCTCGACCCGCCTGCTGGCCTACCGGGCCGCGGGCAAGAAGCACGACCCGGTCCTCATGGCCTCCCCCGACGTGCAACTGGCCGTCCTGCGGTCCCTGTACGAGGCCAAGCGGTCCGTCGACCGGCTCG
The DNA here is from genome assembly GCF_014649855.1 of Streptomyces roseolus. Lineage (GTDB taxonomy): Bacteria > Actinomycetota > Actinomycetes > Streptomycetales > Streptomycetaceae > Streptomyces > Streptomyces roseolus. Next base: position 99,820 of record NZ_BMTV01000006.1, read on the forward strand.
CGGAGTCCGCCGCCACCGTGGCGGGCCGCAGCGGGGCCACCTACGCCCAGCTCGGAGCCGCCTGGGGCGGGATCAAGCGCCAGTCCGCCCGCGTCAAGTGGCCCCACGCCGTGGTCAGGAAGTCCTCCGCCGAGTCCATCCCGCTCCACTACGCGGGCGGCACCGCCGTCGTCCACCACGACCCCGACGCCGACGCCTGGTGGTACGCCGCCACCGCCGCGGACCAGGCGGAGGAGGAGTCCCGGCCGGTCCACGGCACCTACGCGGAGGCGATCGCCGGGGCGACCGAGTTCCTGCTCGCGCACGTCCTCGCCGACGGGGAGCGGCAGGACCCGTCGGCCTGAGCCGCGAACGGGGACCGTATCGGTGCTGGTGCTGGTGCTGGTGCTGGTGCTGGTGCCGGTGCCGGCGTCGCGTCACGCGGCGGGTGCGGCGGTCAGAGGTAGCCGTCGTCCGGCTCCCGGTCCGCGCGGCGGCCCCTCTGGGACGGCGGCGCGGGATAGCGGGACAGCGCGGTGTCGATCCTCGCGAGGGCGGTGGCCGTGCCCATCAGGACGACGGCGGTGGCGGCGAGCCCGACGCCGACGTGCAGCCCGCTCGCGTTCAGGATCACGCCGATGCCCAGGCTCGCGGGGACCCCGAGGCCGGCCACCACGACCCGGAGCACCTCCAGCCGTTTCCGGGCGCCTAGCCGGCCGGCCATAGCGGTACCCCTTCGCCGTGAAGTGTCCGTGCTCCGTGCGGGGGGTGGTTCCCGCCCCGCCGGTGCGGAACACGTGCCTCCACCCCCCCGTCGCTCCCCGTGCGTCCCGGCTCCGGCGGGCGGATCCTGGAAGGAGCGGGGGAAACAGCGCCCCGGGCGCCGCAGGGCGGGCCCGGCGGTGCCGAACGGCGCGCGAGGAGGCGGACCATGGCGCGGAACCTGGAATGGAGGGTCGGCCTGGAGCTGAACGAGGAGGCCGGCCGCACCGAGGCCGAGGCGCGGCTCGACACGGGGACGGCGACCTTCACGGGGCACGGATCGGCCCGCTGCAACCCGACGGACACCGACGTGCCCGCGATCGGCGACGAGCTCGCCGCGAGCCGGGCCATGAAGGACCTGGCGGGCAAGCTGATGCGGGAGGCGAACCGTGAGATGGAGGCGATCGGGGCCGGGACCGTACCGTCGCGCACGGGTCCCGGATACGGCTGGCCGGAGGCGGTCTCCTGAGGAGCTTGGCGCCCTGAGGAGCCCGCCGCCGGGCGGGCCACGGCCCGGCGGGAGCGGTGCGGCTCGTGCGCCGGGCCGTGGCCCGTCCCGTACGCCTTCCGTATCCGTATCCGTATCCGTGCCTCGATGTCCGTCCACCGGCCCGGTGGACGGACGCCGAGGCACGGACCCAGGGCGTCGGACCGGCCCGTCTAGGCGTCGGGCGTCTCGACCACGAGGTGGTCGACGACCTCGACGACCCCGTCGACGGACTCGCACAGCCGCACGAGCATCGGCCCGAGGTCCTTCCGCCCCAGGGTGCCGCTGAGCGTGACCCGGCCCTCGTCGACGTCGATGTGGACGGCGGCGGGGGAGAGGCCGAGGATGCGCATCACGACGTCCTCGCGGATCTCCTCCTGGATCGACCGGTCGCGACGCAGGAAGAGCTGGAGCAGGTCGCTGCGGCTGAGCACGCCGATGAGCCGCCCGTCCGCGTCCACGACCGGCAGCCGCTTGACGCGGTGCCGCTCCATGAGCCGGGCCGCCTCGACGGCCGTCCAGGAGGGACGGGCGGTGTGCACGGGGCTCGACATCATCGCCTCCGCGGTGCTGGGGCCGCCCTTGGCGGTGTGCCGACGCAGCAGGTCCGCCTCGGAGACCACGCCCACGGGCCGGTTCTCGTCGTCGACGACGGGGACGGCCGTGATGCCGTACTCGTCGAGGAGCCGCGCGATCTCCTTGAACGGCGTCCCGCGCTGGACCGCGACCGCCGTAGGGGTCATCAGGTCCGCGACACTGCGGTTCCTCATCGTCCGTTCCGTCCCTTCTGCGGGTGATGGTTCCATGATCCCGCACGGGCGGCGGGCGGCGTGAGGGCGGGGTGGCGGAAGGGCGGGGGAACAGGGGTGCGGAAGACGTCTTGTGGGGGGCGCGGGTCCGTGGTTACCTGCCAGTTACCTCCGGTAAGTAGCAGTATCCACAAGGGAGTTCCGTACGGAACCCGTACGTCGGCCCTCGTGCGGCAGCCCTCGCGCGGAGGTACACGCCCGGAACTCCCGCACGGAACTCCCCACCGAAGTCCCCACGGAAGAAGGCCCTCCATGCCCTCGATGCGTACGGCCCGGACCCCCGGGCCCACCAGGACTCCCCGGCCCCGTCGGCTCGTGCTCGCCGCGGCGGCTTCCCTCGCCGCCTCCCTCACCCTCCTCGCCCCCGCCGTCGCGGCCCCCGCCGCCACGCCCGACGCCCCCGCGCACGCCTCCGGCGCGCCCCTGCGCGAGGTCATGTTCGTCGGCAACAACTGGGACGGCACCGCCGATGTCATCGCCTCCCGCGGCGACTTCCACCGGATCGGCCGGGTGAACGTCGTCCCCGACAAGGAGGAGCGCCTCCGGGAGATCTACCTCAACCCCGTCAAGCTCGCCTTCTTCCTCGGCGTCCGCAGCGGCCCGGGCGAGGGACACGACCAGTTCGTCGACGACATGTACGCCACCCCCGACGGCGGCGCGATGGTCGTCTCCCGTCCCAGCTTCGCGGACGTCGTCTCCATCGGCCTCCGCACCGGCCGGATCAACTGGCGCTTCCCCGTGGCCGGTTACCGATCCGACCACATGGCGGTCTCGCCGGACGGCACCCGCGTCGCCGTCTCCGCCTCCACGGCGAACACCGTGCACGTCCTCGACATCTCCACCGGCCGTGAGCTCGGCAGCTTCAAGACCGGCGACAAGCCCCACGAGAACGTCTTCACCGCCGACGGCCGGCTCTGGAACATGTCGATCGGCGAGGTGACCACCGCCCTCGACGCGCCCTGGCTCGACTGGACCAAGGGCGACCGGAAGATCACCGTGGTGGACGCGACGACCTTCGAGACGGTCCGCGTGATCGACATGCGCTCCCGCCTCGACGCCTTCGGCCGCGACGACCTCTCCGACGCCGTCCGCCCCCTCGTCTTCACCCCGGACGAGAAGAAGCTCTACTTCCAGGTCTCCTTCCTCAACGGCTTCCTGGAGTACGACGTCGACAGCGACCGCGTCACCCGACTCAAGGCCCTGCCGGGCAACCCCGCCACCGACCCCGACCGCACCACCTGGGTCAACGACTCGCGCCACCACGGCCTGTCGATCAGCCCGGACGGCAGCAAGCTCTGCGTCGCCGGCACCATGGACGACTACGCGACCGTCGTCGACCGCGCCACCCTCGCCCAGGGCCCGCTCGTCCCCGCCGACAAGCCCTACTGGGCCACCGTGAGCGGCGACGGCAAGGCCTGCGTGGTCTCCGAGAGCGGCGCCGACCGCGTGAGCGCCATCGACTTCGCCACCGGCGAGCGCGTCGCGAGCGTCCCCGTCGGCGACCACCCCCAGCGCGTCCGCCTCGCCCGCGTGCCCGCCGACTGGACGGGCACGGCAGCGGACTGACGCGCCGTCCGGAACGAACCGGAGGGGCCGGCCGGATCGCCGTCGATCCGGCCGGCCCCTCCTCGTCAGCCGCGCCCGCTCAGGAGCGCGTGACCGTCACCTCGTACAGCGAGTAGCCCCACTGCGTGGCCCGCCGGTCCCCGTGGATCCGTACGTAGCGGGCCGGCGTGGACGCGAACGCGGCCGTGTCGAAGCCGCCGTCCCCGACCTCCGTCGACCAGACCGTCCGCCAGTTCTCACCGTCCTCGGAGACCTCGATCCGGTATTGGCGGGCATAGGCCCGCTCCCAGTCCAGGGTCACCCGGCCCACCCGCCGGACCTCGCCCAGGTCCACCCGGAGCCACTGGTCGTCCGACCAGTCGCTGGCCCAGCGGGTGCCGGTGTCGCCGTCGAAGGCCCGGCCGGGCGCGTAGCTGGTGAAGGGGTGCCACTCGGTGCTGCTCGCCGACGTGGGCACGCCGGCCGCGAGGTTGACGCCCGGCTCGTGCCGCTCGGTCGCCCGCCAGGTCCGCAGGTAGGACTCGGCGCCGAGCGCCAGGTCGTCGATGACGTCCGGGCCGCCCGGGGTGAGCCGGATCTGCTCGATCCAGTCCGGGACGAGACCGGCGTGCGCGGCACCGTCCGTGTTGAGGTCCCAGGTCCGCTCGCCGGTCACCTGCCGGTCGAGGACCGTGCCGCCGTCGAAGCTGCGGTACGGGTACGTGACCGCGTTCGGCGCGTCCGTGCCGACCGGGCCGGGCCAGCCGCCGACGCCGTTCATGTCGGTGCCGTAGCCGAGGCCGACGCCGTACTTCTCGCGCAGCGCGGCCTTGCCGTCCGCCTCGTCGATGAAGCCCTGGGCGGCGTGCATGTACGGGGCCGTGAACCCGCCCAGCCTGTACAGCCGTTCGGTCCAGTCGAGGTCCATCCAGCTGTGCGTCGACAGCACGCCCGGGTACTCCTCGGCCTCCAGCATGTCGAGGGCCCGGCCGGCCGCCTTCACGCTCATGTGGTCGAGCTCCAGCATCATGCCCCGGTCCATCATGCCCCGGAGCGCGTACTCGCCCAGCCGGGTCAGGCCCCGGGTGTTGCAGCGGGCGTCGGAGGCGTAGGAGGGCACGCTCACCCCGGCGGGCAGCTTCTCCGCCATCGCGGCGGGCGCGACGAGTCCGATCGGATTGTCCTGCTGCGGACCGGCGCACCGCTCGGTCGACCAGAACGTGCCGGTGGACAGGAACTGGCCGATGTTGACCGCCACACCGGTCGTCCCGCTGTCGAAGCGGACGCCGCACAGCGCGTTGTCGAACTTGTGGCAGAGGAACATGCTGCGCACGCCGAGCCGGTACAGCTCGTCCAGGCCGCGGTCGATGTCGGCCTTGTCGCACTGGGCGACGTCGAGGATCTGCTTGCAGCCGAACGGCTCCGAGGTCTCCACGCCGAGGACGACGGCGAGCTTGCCCTGCTCGATCACCGAACGAGCCTGGTCGGCGCTGGTGACGATGCGGAACCAGCCCTTGCCGGGGCCGCCGAACATCGAGTCGACGTAGTCCTGCATCTCGTAGGTCTTGCGGGCCTCCAGGCGGATGGCCTCCATCTCGTCGCAGCCGCGGTCCCGGGGCATGAGCGAGCACAGCAGCCCGTTGGAGACCAGGTCGTTGACGAGCACGCGCTGACCGCCCCGCCACGCCCGCTCCAGCCAGGCGTAGTAGTTCTGCTGGTGCGTCAGCGAGTCGTGCGCGGGCCAGTCGGCGAAGGTCGGCCAGCCGTCCGGGTCGTGCGTGCCGTCCGCCCCGCCCGTCAGGTTCTCGAAGAGGGCGCCCGAACCGTCCGGGTAGTGCTCGGGGCAGTCCTTCAGGGCGTCGGCCGCCCCGGCGGTGGAGAAGGGCTTGCCGCAGATCAGCCGGCCGCCGAAGCCCTCGTTGGACATCACGTGGTTGTGCGCGTCGACGAAGCCGCGCACCCGCCCCTGGGCGTCGGTGCCGGTGAACGGCGCGCCGGTGGCGTTGATCTGCGAGTCGGGCGCGGGCCGCGCCGCCGGCTCCCACCACGACGAACCGGCGGCGGGGACCGGCGCGGCCCCGAAGAGCACGGCCGCGAGCGCGAGGAAGAGGGACACGAGGCCGAGGCGGCGCGTCCGGGCGGTGCGTGGGGACGTCCGGTGCGTGCGTGGGGACATGGTCGGGAAGCCTCCGGTCGGTGGGGGTGTACCGGGCGCCCCGAGGATCGCGGTGATGAAGGACCGAGTCAAGAGTCCGGGTCAAACGACCTACTGACGGGTTCGGGTTACCCCGGACGCGTCGCTCCCCGGTCTCCCCGAGCTCACCCCTCGATCAGCAGCACCAGCTGATCAACCGTCAACTCCAGCTGCTCCTCCGCTGCTTGCTCGTCCCGCAGGACGAGGTACTGGAGCGTCATCCCGTCCACCGCCGCCGCGAGGTGCCGGGCCAGCGTCGGCACCGGGACCTTCGGCTCCGCCCCGCGCACCGCCCCCACCTGCTCCACCAGCGCCGTCGCCGACCGCACGTACTGCTCGTACTGCGCCCGCGCCAGGTGCTCGAACCCCGGCTCGCGCAGCGCGTACTGCGTGAGGTCGTACGTCAGCAGGTGGTGCTCCGGATGCGCCGTGACGTCCTCCCAGTACGTCCGCAGCGCCGCCCGCACCGTCTCGCGCAGCGTCGCCCGGGGCTCGACCGCCCGCATCACCCGCGCCACGTAGTCGCCGATGATCGTCTCGATGGCCGCCTCCAGGAGCGCCTGCTTGGAGTCGAAGCAGTAATGGAAGACGCTCAGCGAGACCCCGGCCTCGGCGGAGATGGACCGCGTGGTGGTCCTGGCCACCCCGTCCCTGCTCATCGCCCTGATCGCCGCCTCGACCAGCTGCCGACGTCGCTCCGCCGACGGCATCCGCCCCATGCTTCCTCCTCGGGTCCGGGCGTCAGGGTAACCACCTCATCCGCGAACCGAGCAGCCGGTCATGCCCTGAAAAGGTCGTCCCGGGGGATCCGTGCCAGCAGCGGGGGCTCGCTCCCGCCTTCGTAGCCGAAGTGCAGCTCGTGCCGGGCGCGGGTGGCCAGGACGTAGTACGTCATCCGCAGCGCTGCCGACGAGGGGTCCGTATCGGCATCCACGTGAGCGTCGGGCACCACCACGACGTCGAAGCCGAGCCCTTTGACACTGGCCCGATTGACGAGGGTGAGGCCCGGACGGGAGAGGTCCAGGTGGCGGTACCGGCCGTGGCCCGCCTCCGCCGTGTAGAGCTGGGGCCTGAGGCGTGGGGCCGCCTTGCTCAGACGGGCCAACAGGTCGAGCTGGGCTCGCGTCGACTTCAGGACGACCCCCACGGAAGACCGGGGGCGCGACTGTGCGATGCCGGTCAGGAACGCGGTGAGGACCTCGGGGCGCGCGAAAGAATGGAGCTGCGGAAGCGCCCCTTCGCGTTCGGGGGGTTCCGGCGCCGACGAGCCGACGTGGAAGTGGCGTGCCAGCTCCGCGATCTGACGGGAGTTCCGGTGGTTGCCCTCCACCTCGCGCACAGGGCAGCCCCCGAGTGCCTTCGAGATCTCCGCGAGGGTCGAATGGGTCTCCGTGAGCTGCTGGCATTCATCCGCGTACACGGTGATCCGTGCGCCCAGCACCCGGCAGAAGCGGTAGAAGCCGGGAGGCAGGTCCTGACCCTCGTCGACGACCACGGAGAGACCGGGGACGGGGTCGGTGGACGTGGCCGTGCGCACCAGAACGCTCCAGTCGTACCAGCCGTCGTCCGCACGAGGCGCCTCGGAGCCGGTCCGGTCCCGGTACCAGGCGGCCAGCCAGGCGTGAGCCGTGGACACGGTCACCCTGTTCCCCGACGTCCCGAGGGCCGCGACGGCGGGTGCCAGCGACTGCCGCAGCAGGTGGGAGCGAGTCAGCAGTACGGTCGGCCCTCCCGTGAGCGAGAGCATCACCGCACGCTGTACGGCCAGCAGGCTCTTGCCGCTTCCGGGAGCGCCGTTGACGAGGTGGTTGCCGTCGAAGGGAAGGCTGTCGAGCACCGCGCGTTGCCGCGCGGTGAGGTCCAGGTAGGTGAGGGTCATCGTCGGCTCACTCCATCGCTGTCGCGGCGGCCGCGCGGGCCGCCGCGATGATCGGTTCGAAGTATCCGGGCACGTGGCCGCCACCCACCACCAGGCACCGGTCGAGGAGCGTGTTGCCCGTCTCGCAGCTGGTCTCCGGCAGAAGGGCGCAGGCGTGGCACGCCGCCCGGTTGAGGCTGTCGAATCCCTGCCCCGTGTGCTCGGCGCACAGCGGATCGGCCGAGCACCAGGCCGCCGCCTCCGTCATCCGCAGAAGGGTCTCGGCGAGGCGAGGGGGTTCGCCCTGTTGCACGAGCCCCCCGAGGGTGCCTTCCGCGTCACCTGCCGCCGTGTACACCAGCACGCCGTACTGATCGTGTTCGGGACGTGCGTACACCCGCTCGCGCAGGCTCGCGGTGGAGTAGCCCGACTCGAACGACAACTGCCGGATGAGAAGGTGGGCGAAGGTGTGCAGGAGCACGAAGCGGGGGGACAGCTCATGTCCCGCCACCGCCGCCAGCCGGTCGGCCTGGAACGAGCGGGCGAGGTCCTCCCGCATCCCCGCCACCCGTTCCCGTACCCGGGCGTCCCGCTCCCATGACGTCAGTTCGTCCTTGTCGAGAGTGAGGAAGATCCCCTCGCCGAACACCTCCACGGCGGGCAGCCAGCGCAGCCGTCGCGAGGTGTCGGCGGGAACGAAGGCCGAACCGGGGGAGACCCTGCGGAACCCCTGCAGCGCGCGCACCTCCCGGAGCCGGTCGGCCAGCACGATCCGCCCCATGCGCCCGCCCAGCCCCGCCCACGGCTCCGCCGTCTCACCCGCGAGACCGAGGTCGGTCGTACGAACCGCGAAATCCCTCGTGGCGGGCTGGGCCGGAGCGATGAACGCCGACCACTCCTCACGGCTCAGGTCCGGTACCGCGGGCCCGGCCGGCGGGCCGTCCCCGGAAGCCGCCGGAGCCGGCGCGGAGGCGATGCCGGTCTCCTCGGCGAGGAGTGCGTCCAGGAGCGCGTCGTCCGCACCGGTGTCCTCCTTGATGAGGTCGCGATAGGTCTCGGCCCGGGCCCCGCCGGCCGCCCTGCACAGCGGGATCCACAGGTCCGAGGCTCGTACCCGCTCGGCCAGGAGCTCGCTCCCGGCGTCGGCCGGCAGCTCGGCCTCGGGGATGTCGAGGGCGGAACTCACCACCGGGTAGTACACGTTCCCCGCCGTACGCTGCACGATCTGGACGGGCTTGACGCAGTCGGCCGCCTCGCTGAGACGCTGCCAGGGGTTCCGTCCCGAGCAGCGCATGCCGTGCGTGCCGAGGACGTCGAGCAGGTCCCGGGAGGCCCCGCAGCCACGTGCCAGACAGGTGACGGAGAGCGCTTCGAGGCCCGTCGCCCGCTCGGACACGTCGAAGCGGAGCCGGTCGCGCGTCGTACAGGACTGGCGTACCGCCGGATCGAGCCGGGAGTGGGCCCAGAACCACCAGTCCACGTCCCCGAGATGACCGTCCGCGCAGATCTGTACGAAACGCATCGGAGCCAGCTGCCGCGTCGGAGAGCAGCCGGGGCAACGAGGCGCCGTGCCAGGCTTCTCGTCGGCGATGCGCCAGCGGATCATGCGTCGACAGGCACCGCAGAACAGCCAAGCCGGGAAACGGACGTACGGGGCGCCCGCCGCGCCCTGTCGGTCGAAGCGCTCGTCGGCCGCCGGGGGCGCGGCGTAGAAGCCGCTCACCCCGAGCTGGTGGGCCAGCCGGGACGAGACGACCTCCTGACGCTGCTTCGGCCAGTCCCCGATGCCGGTGGCCACGAACGACTCGCCCTGGATGTCGAAGACGGCCCCGACTCCGAACGGGAGGACCGTCTGTGCCTGGCGCACCCGCAGTCGCCTGCTCACAGCTCCGCTCCCTTCACCGTCACCTGGCATTCCCGGTCGACGTTGCGCATCGAGTGGGGCGTCTCCCACAGTCCGCCGTGCTGTTCGAAATTCTTCAGCAGATGCATCTGACCCTTGCCCTGGCTTCGGTAATAAAGTTCCTTGCCTTCCTTGCGGGCGTCGAGCGCGTGCTGCTGCCACGCGGACAGCAGCTCGTCGAGTTCCTGATGGACCGCGGAGGCGGCCCGGGAATCGCCGGCCGAGGCCCGGGCGGCCAGTTGCTCCGCGATCACGACGACCTCCGGCAGCCGGTCGATCAACTCGCCGGCCTGGTTCTCGCCGGACAGGCCGAGGCCGTGCCGCACGAGGATGACCAGCGCGGCGTGCAGGGCACGACGGCGCGAAGGCGCGGACCAAGGCGTCACGCTCGTCGGTTCGACGTGCCGGTACAGGGACCGGTGGTAGACGTCGAAGGTCTCGTAGTGCGAGCGGTCCCTCGGCCGGGTGGCGTTGAAGAACGTCACCACCAGGCCCGGGACGGCGTGACGGCCCACCCGGCTCGTCGCCTGGATGTATTCGGCGGTGGTCTTCGGCTGTCCTTGCATCAGCATCAGGGCGAGCCGCTTCACGTCCACGCCGACCGACAGCATGTTCGTACAGGGCAGGAACGACACGGCGTCCGCCGCCGTGTACGGCTTCTCCAGCCGGTCGAGCAGAACGGGCTGCTCGGCTCTCGGCAGGTTGCTCGTCAGCTCCTGGACGGAGTTGTCGGGCAGTTCCCGCGTGCCGAGGCCGCCGTCGAGGCCGGTCAGCTGGGCGGGGATGTCGTCGGCGGCCGCGGTCACCGTGCGGCCGAGCTCACGGAGGCTGTGGTGGTAGGCCACCAGGGTCCAGTACGCGTCGCGGTGCTCCTCAGGGAGTTCCCAGGCGCCCTGCAGCATGGCTGCCGCCGTGGCGACCGCGGCACGACCGGCGGTGTGTCCCTGAGCCATGACGCCGACGTACTGCCGGCCCGGCCGTGACGTGTCGGGCTCGGCGAAGTACGAGTGCCGGGCGTCGACGCCGGCCGGCGGGAACAGCTGCACGGCACGTCCGTACAGGCCGCGCACCTGCTCTCCCGAACGTCGGATGGTCGCCGTGGAGGCGACGACCTTCGGACCGACGCCGTCGCGTGCACAGAGTCCCAGCACGGCCGCCTCGTACAGCCCGACGGTCGTGCCCAGCGGGCCGGTGAGCAGATGCAGCTCGTCCTGGATGACCAGTGACGGAGGAGCGACGTCGCTTCCGTCGCCGAACAGCCGCCCTGAGCGCGGCTCCCAGGCGAGGCGCGCGAACTTGTCCACCGTACCCAGGACGAAGGTGGGCGGTCGGTCGTAGAGCTGCTCGTCGACGACCGCCACCGGGAGCTCGTCGTGGAAGGCGCACGCGTCCCGGGGACAGAAGAAGGCGAACGAGTCGGCTCCCGCCCGGACTCCGTAGTCACCGATGTCCGGGGACTTGTGACTCGGCAGGATGCGGGTGCCGCACCACGGACACCTGTCCAGGATGAACATGTCCTCGGGGCGGGCGGCGGCCCGGACGTCCTCGAACGCCTTCCGCGCGGACTCGTAGCTGTTCGGCGACGTCGCCTCGCCCACCCACAGCCCGATGGAGAAGGGTTCCTCTCCCAGCACGGCGGGGTTCTCGCGGCGCAGGCTCTCCAGGGCGCAGACCGTGGTCGCCGCCCGCTGGAACTGCTGCGTCGTGAGCAGGCTCAACGTGTACCGGCTCAGGACCGCGGTCCCGCCCCCGTCCGGGTGACGCCGCCGCAGCACCATGACGAAGGCGGCGAGCAACAGGTACGCCTCGGTCTTGCCACCACCTGTCGGGAACCAGATGAGATCGGTGATCTCACGGTCCGGATGACGCGGGTCAGCCACACCGTCGAGGGCCATGAGGAAGAACGCCAGCTGGAACGGGCGCCAAGCGGCGTCGGAGAAGGGGGCGGGGTCGACGGCCACCGCCTCGCCGCGGGCCCTGCGCTCGCCGGCCTGGTCACGGGCGGAATGGCGCATCTGCAGAGCCATGGCACGGTTCGCCGTACGGAACGCCTCCAGCAGTTCGGGCCGCGCGGGGTCGCACAGGGTGCGGATGCCCGACTCGATGCGGCGGACGGCGCCCTCGACGCGGCCGAGGATGCGGTCCGCGGCCTCCTGGCCCCAGGGCGGTACGTCGACCTTCCGCTGCTCCTCGTACCACCGGTGGTACCCGGCCGCGAACTCCTGGAGCTCGGAGCGGAGGACGTCCGGCGGCACGGCGGGATCGGCGAGGTGGAGCACCCGCAGCACGGGCAGCCCCACCGGCCCCGCCGCCCGGGTGGCCGGGACTTCGGACCGCGGCATCACGGTGGCGGCGACGCCGGTGACGACACCGTGCCCGTCACGGAGTTCGTCGACCGCGCAGCCGTGACCGACGGCATGGGTGACGACGTGCCGGTACTGGAGCCGCAGTTCCTGTTCCTCCGGATCGCGGCTGGCGAGGCGCACACTCGGATACGGGCGGATCCTCCCGCCCCGGGGCCGGACCTCCAGCCGCACCTGGAACAGCATCCGGTCCCACTGCGCCGAGCGGCCGCGGCCCGCCGTCGGGAGTGTGCTCGCGCGGGCGGAGTTCACCAGGGCGACGGTGACGAGCCGGCCGCCACCGAACGACCTGCGTCGGAGCCTGATCTCGGCCCTGCCGTCGAGCACCTCGCTCTTGTGGTCGGCCACGTCGACGGTCACGGTCTCCACCGGGAGCGGGATGCGCCGCCAGTGCCGCGCCCGGTCTCCTTGGCGGGTCTCGTACCGTGCGGCCCCGCACACGATCTCCAGGGTGGGCGCGTCCGTGTAGAAGCTGAAGCCCAGGGACGACGGGAGCCAGGAGTTGGACTCGGGGATGGGGTCGGTGGCCGGGGCCGTGTCGTCCGCCGCCCCCTCGGTACCGGGCCCCTCCAGCTCCTCGGCGGTCTCGGTCAGACGCCGCTGCAGATCCGCTTCCTGAGGGTAGAGCGTGCCCATCAGGTACTGCCGGTCCGGCGGGGCGTCGAGCACTTCTTCCTCGCCGTGGGCCGGGCCGACCAACTGCCGGTGCAGATACTCGACGAGCTCGTCGCGCGGGTTCACGTGCGGGTTCTCCTTGGACGTCATCGTTCGGGGCGCTGGGGTCTGACGCGGACTCAGCCGCGGCGCCACCACTTGCGGGGGTCGGGCTGCTGCGGGGGCGTGGGACGAGGCGCCGGAAGCCGGGCCTCCCGTTCGGCCACGAGGGGCCGGGAGTTCTCCTGGGCCTCGGCGACACGCCTCTCGGCCCACCGTTCCACCGCCCGTACGCGCTCGGCCGCCTCGTGCTCCCGTGCCCGGACGTCCGTGACGAGCCGCCGGATCTCGGCCTGGGCCTCGCCGAGCCGCTCCTCGAGCTCGGCGGTGCGCCGTGCCGCTGCCCGGTCGTTCTCCCGGAGGCGGAGTTCGTACCGTTTCGCGGTACGGCTCACCGCCTCGTGCAGGTGGAGGATCTCCTCCCGGGCTTCGCGGGCACGCGCCTCGGCTGCTTCCAGCGCCTCCCGGAGGCGTTCCTCCGCCGCTTCCCGGGCCTCTCGCAGGAGACGGTCCGTCTCGTGACGGCTCTCCTCCACACGACGGGCGACCTCCGCCTCCATCCCGGCTCGTGCCTTGTCCCGTTCGTCCGCCCGCGCGGCGGCGACACGGCGGGCGATGTCGGTCTCCCGTTCCCGCAGCAGACGTTCGGCCTCCCGCAGCCGCTCCTCTGCCGAGGGGAGGTCCGGCTGAGCGGCGTCATCGGGTGGCGTCGGGCCCGTGTCCGTGTCGGACAGGGCGAACTCCTCCAGCGCCTGGACGAGCGCGAGGCGTCCCTCGGGCTTCACCAAGGGGCGCGCGGTCAGGTACCTCGTGGGGCACTGGCCGAGAAGGGCGGAGGACGGCCGGTCGAAGAAGTCCTCCGGTCGTCGCGCCCGTTCCTTCAGCGTGTCCAGCACCTTGACGAGCACCCGCAGGGACTCCGCGACCGAACGGTCGGGCAGTCGGCTGCCCTCGGCCGTCGCGATGACCGCCTGCGCGGGTGCGGGGCCGAGGAGCCCCGTCAGTGAGAGGTCGCCGAGGGCGAGGAGCGTGTACCGGGCCATCCAGCGCACGTTCCGGTCCAGGGGCGCGGGCAGTTCCAGGGCCTCCTCCCACCGGCTCGCCCGCCGAGGGCCTCCGGCCGCGGCGGAGGCGTCAGTGAGCACCGGGGTGCCGGGCCCGCCTGCCTGCCCGACGGCGGGCGCGTCGTCGGGCGCCGCGCCTTCGTCGCCCGTCGCGTCGCTGATCGGGCCCTCGTCGACCGGGGCGGCGGGCAGGTCCGCAGGGGACGTCCGGTCCTCCGCCGGCAAGGGCTCCGGTGGGGGCGCGGTGGCCGGCACGGCGTCGTCCGCGCCGCGTTCCTCCTTGGCCGCGGGGCCGGGCCCGGGCCCGGCACCGGGCGGCGGAACGGCCACGCCGGGGCGGACCGTCGTGCGTGTCCGGCGCGGGCCCCGAGGCGGCTGAGGGGGCGTGTCGGCGGCGCGGCGCCAGCGGAAGCCGACCAGGGACAGGATGATTCTGCGGTGGGTGGGCAGCCCGCTTCCGGACGCCCCGCCCGTCGTGCGCTGTTCCGCCGCCCACACGCCCAGGGGGAAGCCGCCTTCGAGGTGGTCCTCGGAGGGGTGCGCATGTCCCGTCCGGGTGTGGAAGGCACGCATGGCGACGACGCCGGCACCCCACTTGACGCTCTTGAGGTCCCTGCTGATCGCACCTACGGGGTTCGAGCCGACCCGGGGGTCCGTGAGCATGGACTCCAAGGTCCTGCAGGGGTCCTCGCCCGGGGCCTCGAAGGCGAGACGCAGCACCGGGAGAACCTGCGCCTCCAACTGCCGCACCCGTTCGCGCGTCACCTTGAGTTCCGTTCCGATGACGTCGAGGGTGGCGGGGTCGTGACCGCCCAGCCCGACGCGCCGGTTGACCACGTACGCGTAACGCGTGGGGAGAAGCGCCACGAGACGGTGGACGTCCTCGTCGGACAGGAGCTGCAGCACCGTCCCCTCCACGGAAGGGAGCGCGGTGCGGCCCTCGACGAGCTCGCCGAGGCTGGTGCCGTCGCCGATCACACGGTCGAGGGAGTCGGTCACCTTGCTGATGCGCCGGATCTTCTCGACCTTGTCGATCGGCAGATCGCACGCGACGGCCACGTCGGCGACGGTCGGGTGGCGCCCCGCGGAGATCAGCCGACGCTCCTCGCGGGCGACCTTCTGCATCGTCTCGTGCATGTGGACCGGAACCCGGATGGCGCTGCCCTCGTCGGCCACGGCGCGGGTCAGCGCCTGCCGGATCCACCAGGTGGCATAGGTGGACAACTTGTTGCCCTGTGTCGCGTCGTACTTGCGGATGGCGGTCATCAGCCCGAGGACGCCGTGCTGGAACAGGTCCTCGTACTCCAGCCCCTGCTCCGTGTGCTTGCGCGCGAGGGAATGGACGAGCCCCTGGTTGTGCGAGACCAGGCAGTCGCGTGCCCTGCGGCGCGGATGCCCCGAGGGGAGAGCCGCCAGTTCCTCGGCGGTCGGTTCGACGCCGACTCCGTCGACGCCCCCGCGGAGCAGCACGCTCAGTCCCACCTCCTCGTCGGCGGTGAGGACGCGCTTCTCGGGCCGCCGGGCGAAGCGGTCCTCGTCGAGGACGCGCAGGGCGGCGGTGACGGCGGCGTCCAGGCCGTCAGGGGTGACCGCGGGGGCGTCGGGCGACGGCTCCGGCAGGGCGGGTTCGGCGTCGGGCACGCTCTCGGGCCCGACCGCCTCCGCGCGCACGGTGAAGCGGGCTGCCGCGGCCGTCAGAAGCGCAGCGGAATCGGCCGCGCCGAGCCCCGCCAGGCGGGCCACTCCCGCGACCACCGGGCCGGGTACGGAACCCGCCTCGGCGTACCGGGCCACGACGTCGAGCAGGAGCCCGACGGCGGGGCTGACGGTTTCGTCCGGCAGCGGCGGTACGGGGCGCGGTGCAACCTTTTCCGCGTCTCGCGCGTCAGAAGTAGTTGACACCTCAACAATGCGAACATCCGTGCGCAATCCCATGCGGTTCAGTTCGGCCGCCAGTCTCGACCGGGCTGCCGCGTCCAGTCCCAGTCGCGCCACCTCGGCCGCGAAGGCGTCGGCCGGGGCGACGCCTTCGGCCGCGGCCTGCTGGAGGTTGCGGTGGAGCGCTGCGAGTGCGGCCCTGAGGTCCAAGGTCACCCAACTTTCACCTGGCGTGAAGGCGGCGGCTTGCCGTTGATGCGGCGTCAGTATAGAGGTGACGTGTTGGCGATGTAAACAGATTGAATCAGGCCGAATGATCGCGAAACCCGTGTACACTGCCCGCGTCGGGTCGTCTCTTCGGCGAGGAGGGAACCCGACGGCAGGCAAGGGGAGGCGTGCGCCCTGGACCAGGGGCCGCGAGTCGGGCGCAAGAGGGAGTGGCCATGGACCTGGAGACGGTCGCGGGACGATTTCGACTGCGCGGACCGATCGGCGCCGGGAACATGGGCGAGGTGCACAGGGCGGAGGACCTCCAGAAACCCGAGGGGGCGGCCGGGCGTCTCGTCGCGGTGAAGGTCATCCTGCGACACCGGTCCGGCGCGATCGTCGACACGCGTGCCGACGCCAAGGCGGTGGAACGCTTCGCGCGGGAGGTCCGCATCATGCGCCGCCTCCAGCACCCCAACATCACGCGCATCGTCGACGGAGGAGTGGATCCCGCCAGGGACTCCGAGCGCGGCGGGCTGCCCTACCTCGCGATGGAACTCCTGGACGGCGACACCCTCGGCGACCTCGTCGACGAGGAGTCCCAGCTCCCCGTCGCCTGGGCCGCGGCCATCGGCGTACAGATCGCCGACGGCCTCGCCCACGCGCACGCCGCCCGCGTGATCCACCGGGACCTCAAGCCGCGGAACGTCATGCTCACCCAGGGGGGCGTGGTCAAGGTCCTGGACTTCGGCATGGGCCGCATCGCGGACGACGCGGACGAGACCCGCCTGACCAGCAGCGGCGTCGCGGTCGGCACCGCGCGCTACATGGCCCCCGAGCAGTTCAGGGCCGGCCTCGTCACCGAGGCGGCGGACCTCTACGCCTTCGGCTGCGTGCTGTACGAGATGCTCAGCGGCGTGCCGCCGTTCACGGACGGCTCGGCCTACGAACTCGCCGAGAAGCACGTCAACGTCCCCCCGACGCCGCTGGGACTCATCCGGCAGGACCTCCCGCGGGAGCTCCTGCGTCTCGTCGACCGGCTGCTGGCCAAGGACCCGGCCGCCAGGCCGGCCGGCGCCCTCGCCGTACGGGACGCACTCCTGCCGCTCGCCCTCTCCGACGGCGACACGCCTGCCCTTCCCGCCTGGGACGCCTTCGACCCCGTCAGGGGGCTGCGGACCCTGGAGGAGGAGCGCAAGACGGCCGAGGGCCGTCCCGAGGACACGGCTCGGGCCGAGGACGCCGACCCGCGGGAAGGAGGGGACCGCTCCTCCCCGCCCGCGGCCGGCATGGACGTCTTCGACGTCCACCGCGAACTCATCAAGGACTACCGTGCCTTCACCGAGGGCGGCACCGTCATCCGGGACGAGCTCATCCGCCAGTTCGTCGAGAAGGACCTCGAAGGCAAGTCCCAGTGGCCCGACCCCTGGCTCTCCCTCAACCCGTTCTTCGCGAGCGGGGGCACGGTCCTCGAACTCGCGGGGCAGAAGGTCCTCCACGACGAGTGCGCCCGCATCTTCCAGGCGAGGAAGACCGAGGGCGGCAGGGTCTGCGACGGCCGCCCCCTCACCCTCCACCAGCACCAGAGGGAGGCGATCGACGCCGCGGCGGCCCGCGCCTCGTACGTACTCACCACCGGAACGGGATCCGGCAAGTCCCTCTCCTACATCGTCCCGATCGTCGACAGGGTCCTGCGGGAACGGGAAGCCGAGGGCCACGAACGTGCCAGGCGTGTCCGGGCCATCATCGTCTACCCCATGAACGCCCTCGCCAACAGCCAGCTCAAGGAGCTGGAGAAGTACCTCCGCGACGGCTACGGCGAGGGGCGCGAACCCGTCACCTTCGCCCGCTACACCGGCCAGGAGGACGACGAGCGCCGCAGGGAGATCCGCGACAACCCGCCCGACATCCTGCTCACCAACTACGTCATGCTCGAACTGATGCTGACCCGCCCGGCGGACCGGGCCAGCCTCATCAAGATGGCCCGCGGCCTGGAGTTCCTCGTCTTCGACGAACTCCACACCTACCGGGGCCGCCAGGGCGCCGACGTCGCCCTGCTCGTCCGGCGAGTCCGCGAGGCGTGCCAGGCCGCCGATCTGCAGTGCGTCGGCACCTCCGCCACCATGTCCACCGAGGGCACCCTCGACGACCAGAAGGCCGTCGTGGCCGACGTCGCCTCCACCCTCTTCGGCACCCGGGTCCGGCCCGAGCACGTCATCGGCGAGACCCTGGTCCGCGCGACCGACCCGGCACCCGAGACGGTTCCCGCCGAACGCCTGCGCACCCCCGCCGCCCCCCGCGCGTACGCGGACCTGGTCCGCGACCCGCTCGCCCGCTGGATCGAGACCCGCTTCGGTCTCGCCACCGACGAGGACAGCGGCCGCCTCGTCCGTCAGCGGCCGGCGAAGATCGAGGAAGCCGCCAAGGAACTCGCCGAGCTCTCCGGCGTCGACGAACACGCCTGCGTCGCCGCGATCCGTGCCACCCTGGAGGCCGGCTCCCAGGCCAAGAACCCGGTCACCGAACGGCCCCTCTTCGCCTTCCGGCTCCACCAGTTCCTCTCCAAGGGCGACACCGTCCACGTCACCCTGGAGGACAAGAGCACCCGTCACATGACCCGGGCGTACCAGCTGGAGCAGCCCGGCAGCGGCGGCAAGCCCTTGATGCCGCTCGCCTTCTGCCGGGAGTGCGGCCAGGAGTACGTGACCGTCTGGCGCACCGAGAAGGACGGCGACATCCGCTACGAAGCGCGCCGCGACACCGCCGCCACCGGCGGACGCCAGGGCGACGGCTACCTCTACATCGACCAGGAGCGACGCTGGCCGGCCGGCACCCAGCAGGCCGTCGTCGACCGCCGGCTGCCCGAATCCTGGCTGGAGATCGACGACAAGGACCAGGAGGTCGTCAAGAAGTCCTACCGCGACCGGGTCCCCACCGCGATCACCGTCGACCCGCTCGGCTACGAGGGCCGGGGAGAGCTGCACGCCGCGTTCATCCCCTCCCCGTT
Source organism: Streptomyces roseolus (assembly GCF_014649855.1). Taxonomy (GTDB): domain Bacteria; phylum Actinomycetota; class Actinomycetes; order Streptomycetales; family Streptomycetaceae; genus Streptomyces; species Streptomyces roseolus. The sequence goes on from NZ_BMTV01000006.1 coordinate 118,590, forward strand.
CCTCTTCTGCCTGCACTGCGGAGTCTCCTACGAGCAGACCCGAGCCAAGGACTTCGCCAAGCTCGCCACCCTCTCCCAGGAGGGCCGATCCTCGGCGACCTCCCTCATCTCCGCCTCCGTCGTCCGCTCCCTGAAGTCGGTGCCCGCCGAAGCCCTGGACAAGGAAGCGCGCAAGCTCCTCACCTTCGTCGACAACCGCCAGGACGCGTCGCTCCAGGCAGGCCACTTCAACGACTTCGTCCAGATCACCCAGCTGCGCGGCGCCCTGTACCGGGCGGCTCTCGACGCGGGCGAGGACGGCCTGCACCACGAGGACCTCGCCTCCGCCGTCGCCAACGTCATCGGCCTCGACCCCGTCGACTACACCGGCGACGCCGAACTGCCCCCCGCCCTCGCCCGCAACGCCGCCCGTACCCTGCGCGACGTGATCGCCTTCCGTCTCTACCTCGACCTCGAACGCGGCTGGCGCATCACCATGCCCAACCTGGAGCAGACCGGCCTGCTCGAGATCGACTACGAGGACCTGGTCTGGGTCGCGCGCAAGGACGACCGCTGGACGGGCACCCACAAGGCCCTGCTCACCGCGGATCCCGCCCTGCGCGCCGAGATCATGAAGGCGCTCCTCGACGAGATGCGCCGGTCCCTCGCCATCGACGTCGCCTACTTCCGCGACGACTTCGACACGCTCCAGCGCGCCAGCGAGGAGCGGCTCATCGACCCGTGGACCCTGAGCGCCGCGGACAAGCCCAAGGTCGCCACCGCCTACCCGCACCCTTCGCGTCCCGGCCTGGACCGCTCGAACCTCTTCCTCTCCGCCCGCGGCAAGTTCGGCAAGTACCTGAAGCGCACCGACGCCGGGTTCAGGAAGCTCGACCAGGACGACCTCCAGCTCGTCATCGGTGACCTGTTCAAGGTCCTCGCCAAGGCCGGCCTGGTGAAGGAGGTCGCCGAGGTCCCGCAGCGGGCCGGGCGATTCCACCGCCCCACCGGCCCCCTCCCCACCGGCTACCGGGTGGCCGCCCAGTCCCTCGTCTGGCGGGCCGGAAAGGGCGTGACCGGCGCCCACGACCCGCTCACGCGCACCTACCAGAGCGGTGACGGACCCCGCGTCAACTCCTTCTTCCAGAACCTCTACAAGGACGCGGCGAGCGAGCTGGCCGGCCTGTTCGCCCGCGAACACACCGCCCAGGTCGCCCCCGAGGAGCGGGAGAAGCGCGAAGAGGCGTTCCGCAAGGCGGAACTGAAGCTGCTCTACTGCTCGCCGACGATGGAGCTCGGCGTCGACATCTCCTCGCTCAACGCGGTGATGATGCGCAACGTCCCGCCGACACCCGCCAACTACGCCCAGCGCAGCGGACGCGCCGGCCGCAGCGGCCAGCCCGCTCTCGTCACCACGTACTGCGCCACCGGCAACAGCCACGACCAGTACTACTTCCGCCGCTCCGACCGCATGGTCGCCGGAGCCGTCGCCCCGCCCCGTCTGGATCTCGCCAACGAGGACCTGGTCCTCTCCCACCTCCAGGGCGTCTGGATCGCCGAGGCCGGCCTCAAACTGGGCCGGTCCATCCCCGAGGTGCTCGACGTCTCCTACTCCGAGACCGGCGACCGGCCGCGGCCCGAGCTCCGGCTCCAGCCGGACATCCGGGACGCCTCCCTCGACCCCGACGCCCAGCGCCGCACCGTCGACGCGGCCCTGCGCGTCCTGGCACCGCTCATCCCGCAGTTCGCGGAGACGACCTGGTGGTACGACGACTGGATCCAGGACCGGGTCCGCACCGTCCCGCAGCGGTTCGACGACGCCTTCGACCGCTGGCGCGACCTCTTCCGGGCCGCCCTCGACGACCAGTACATCCAGAACAAGCGCCGGCTCGACTACACCCTCACCGAAGGCGACCGCAACCGCGCCAACGGCCGCCGCCGCGAGGCGGAGACCCAGCTCAACCTGCTGATGAACGAGAGCGCCGACAGCAAGTCCGTGCTCTCCGACTTCAACCCCTACCGCTACCTCGCCTCCGAGGGCTTCCTGCCCGGCTACTCCTTCCCGCGGCTTCCACTCGCCGCCTACATCCCCACCGTCGGCCGGCGCCGCGGCGACGGCGACTACCTCCAGCGGCCCCGCTTCCTCGCCATCCGCGAATTCGGCCCCGGCGCGCTCATCTACCACGAGGGCGCCCGCTACCAGGTCACCCGCATCCAGCTCCCGCCGGACTCCTCCGGCGACCTCGCCACGACCGCCTCGCGCCGCTGTGCCGGGTGCGGCTACCACCACGACCCGGAGGAGCGCGCCGACCGCTGCGAGATGTGCCACGAGCCCCTGGGCGCCGCCACGTACGGCCTGCTGCACCTGCACACGGTCTACACCACCCGCCGCGAGCGCATCTCGTCCGACGAGGAGGAGCGCCGCCGGGCCGGCTTCCGCCTGGAGACCTCGTACCGCTTCCAGGACCACGGCACCCGCAAGGGCCGCCAGGACGCCACCGTCTCCGACTCGTCCGGCGGACCGATCGCCGTCGTCTCCTACGGGGACTCGGCGACCGTCCGGATCACCAACACCGGCCGCGTCCGCGCCAAGAAGGACGAACCCGCGGGTTACTGGCTCGACCTGGGCGACGGCCGCTGGATGAACGACCGCGACGCCGCCGAGGCGTCCGGCGATTCCGGCGAGCTGCCCGTCGTCGACGCGGACGGCAACGAGCGCCGCCGCAAGAAGCGCGTCCTGCCCTTCGTCGAGGACCGCCGCAACATCCTCGTCGTCACCCTCGAGGAGCCCCTGTACGAGCCCGTCGCGCTCTCCCTGATGTACGCGCTCGAACGCGGCATCGAGGCCGCCTACGAGCTGGAGGACTCCGAACTCGGCGCCGAACTCCTCCCGCCCGACGACGGCCCGCGCGGCCGCATCCTCTTCACCGAGGCGGCAGAGGGCGGCGCCGGCGTGCTGCGCCGCCTCCAGGCCGAACCGGGCGGGATCGCCCGCGCCGCCGAACGAGCCCTGGAGATCTGCCACTTCGACAAGGAAGGCACCGACCTCGCCCACCCGGACTCCGACCGCCCCTGCGCCCTCGGCTGCTACGACTGCCTCCTGACCTACGGCAATCAGGGCGACCACGCCCACATCAACCGCCACTCCGTCAGGGAGCTCCTGCTCCGGCTGGCCTCGTCGACCGCGGTACGCGAGCAGCGCGGCGAGTCTCGTACGGAGCAGTTCCACCGCCTCCTGGAGCAGACCGGCACGCCAGTCGCCCCGGTCGGCCCGGCGCTCACCCCCGTCGAGACGGTGCTGGCCGAGGACCTCGCCCAGGACAACCTGCTGACCTGGCTCAAGGCCAAGGGCCTCCACCTCCCCGACGAGGGCGAGACGCTGATCACCGAGGCCAACGCCCAGGCCGACTACGTCTACCGCCTCGGCAACCTCGACGTCGCCGTCTTCGTCGACCTGCCCGGCACGGAACCGACGGCCCTGCGGGACGAGGACGCCGAGGAGCGGCTCCTCGACGCCCGCTGGGACGTCGTCCGCTTCCCGCACGACGCCGACTGGAACGCCATCGTCGCCGCGCACCCCCGCATCTTCGGCACCACCCGCTGACGCCCGCCCACCACGAGGACTCGACCACCGACATGGCACTCACATACTCCGCCGGATCCCTGGTGACCGCGCGCGGCCGCGAATGGGTGGTGCTCCCCGAGAGCGCCCCGGACATGCTCGTCCTGCGCCCCCTCGGCGGATCCGACGACGACGTCGCCGCCGTCTTCCCCGCCTTCGAGGACGTCAAGGGCGCCGAGTTCGCCGCCCCCGCGCCCACCGACCTCGGTGACCAGCGCGCCGCCGGCCTGCTGCGTACGGCCCTGCGCATCGGCTTCCGCTCCGGCGCCGGCCCCTTCCGCTCCCTCGCGGGCATCGCCGTCGAGCCCCGCGCCTACCAGCTGGTGCCGCTCCTGATGGCCCTGCGCCAGCAGACCGTGCGCATGCTGATCTCCGACGACGTCGGCATCGGCAAGACGGTCGAGGCCGGCCTCATCGCCTCCGAGCTCCTCGCCCAGGGCGAGGCCACCGGCCTCGCCGTGCTGTGCGCGCCGGCCCTGGCCGAGCAGTGGCAGGCCGAGCTGCGCGGAAAGTTCGGCATCGACGCCGAACTCGTCCTCTCCTCGACGGTGTCCAGGCTGGAGCGAGGCCTGGACCTCGGACAGTCCCTCTTCGACAAGTACCCCCACGTCATCGTCTCGACGGACTTCATCAAGTCCACCCGCCACCGCGACGACTTCGTCCGCCACTGCCCCGACCTGGTGATCGTCGACGAGGCCCACACCTGCGTCGCCGCCGACGACACCTCGGCCGGCTCGCAGAACCAGCTGCGGTACGAACTCCTCAAGCGGGTCGCGGCCGACCCCGAGCGTCACCTGCTCCTCGTCACCGCCACCCCGCACTCCGGCAAGGAGTCCGCCTTCCGCAACCTCCTCGGCCTGGTCACGCCGGAACTGGCCCGGGTGGACCTGGACAGCGAATCCGGCCGCGCCCTCCTCGCCCGGCACTTCGTCGCCCGCAAGCGCGCCGACGTCCGCCAGTACCTCACGAAGGGGGACGGACTGAGCGACGACAGCCTCGCCGAGCGGACGGCCTTCCCTTCCGACCGCTACTTCAAGGACGAGACCTACAAGCTCGCGCCCGCCTACCGGGCCCTGCTCGACGACGCCATCGCCTACGCGAGCGACCGCGTCGAGGCGGCCGGCGGCCAGGGCAAGCGGGAGGCCCGCATCGCCTGGTGGTCCGCGATCGCCCTGCTGCGCTCCCTCGTCTCCTCGCCCCGGGCCGCCGCCCAGACCCTCCGTACCCGCTCCGCCGCCGCGGTCGCCGCCTCCGCCGAGGAGGCCGACCGCCTGGGCGCCCCGCTGACCAGCGACTCCGCGGAGAGCGACACCCTGGAGGGGATGGACGTCGCACCCGGCGCCGGAACGGAGGAAGGGAACGGGGAGAACGCGGGCAGCCGCCTCGCCGAACTCGCCGCCCGCGCCGAGGCACTGGAGGGACCCGAGCAGGACCTCAAGCTGAAGGCGCTCGTCAAGCACCTCAAGGCCCTGCTCGCCGACGGCCACAACCCGATCGTCTTCTGCCGCTACATCCCCACCGCCGAATACCTCGCCGAGCAGCTGAGCGGCGACCCGGAGACGAAGAAGCGCGGCCCCCTCGGCGCGAAGACCGTCGTCAAGGCCGTCACCGGCACCCTCTCCCCGCAGCAGCGCATCGAGCGCATCGAGGAGCTGGCCGCGGAGGCCGGCGAGGACGCCGCAGCCCGCCGGGTCCTCGTCGCCACCGACTGCCTGTCCGAGGGCGTCAACCTCCAGCACCACTTCGACGCCGTCGTCCACTACGACCTGGCCTGGAACCCGACCCGGCACGACCAGCGCGAGGGCCGCGTCGACCGCTACGGCCAGAAGCGGGACCAGGTCCGGGTCATCACCCTGTACGGCGACGACAACGGCATCGACGGCAAGGTCCTCGAAGTCCTCATCAAGAAGCACCGCCAGATCAAGAAGGACCTCGGCATCTCCGTCTCCGTGCCGGACGAGATGTCCACCGGCGTCACGGACGCGATCGTGGAGTGGCTGCTCCTGCGCGGCCGCGAGGGCGAACAGCAGGCCCTCTTCGGCTCCGACGCCTTCCAGCAGAGCTTCGGCGACCTGGAGCAGGACTGGAACTCCGCCGCCGAGCGCGAGAAGAAGTCCCGCTCCCGCTTCGCCCAGCGCTCCATCCACCCGGAGGAGGTCGCCCGCGAGGTCGCCTCGGTGCGTGAGGCCCTGGGCGGCGTCGGCGAGGTCGAGACCTTCGTACGGGAGGCCCTGGGCGCGCTCGGAGGCGTCCTGCGCGAGACGGACGGCTCGACGCCGGGCGACTTCACCGCCCAGGTCGGCGGCACGCCCGCCGGCCTGCGCGACGCGCTCGCCCCCGCCGTCGGCCCGGAGGTCATCGAGAAGGACCGCCCGATCCCCTTCCGCCACGACCCCGCGGTGGCCCGTGGAGAGGCCGCCCTCGTCCGTACGGACCCGGTGATCGGCGCCCTCGCCGGACACGTCCTGAACGCGGCCCTCGACAAGGAGGCCGAAGGCGTCCGGCCGGCCCGCCGCTGCGGCGTCATCACCACGGACGCCGTCACCACCCGTACGACCCTGCTCCTCGTCCGCTACCGCTTCCACCTCACCCTGCCCTCGCGGACCGGCGAGAAGCAGCTCGTGGCCGAGGACGCCCGGCTGCTGGCCTTCCGCGGCGCCCCGAAGAACGCCGAGTGGCTGTCCCCGGCGGAGGCCGTCGCGCTCCTCGACGCCACCGCCACCGAGAACACGCCCGCCGACTTCGGCGAACGCACCATGACCCGCATCCTCGGGCAGCTGGACACGGTGACCGGCCACCTGGAGTCCTACGGCGACGACCTCGCGGCCGACCTCGCCGACTCCCACCGCCGCGTCCGCAGGGCGTCCGACGAGATCGTCCGCGGCCTCCGCGTCACCGCCCAGCGGCCCGCCGACGTCCTCGGCGCCTACGTCTACCTGCCCGCCGCTTCCGGAGAGGCCGCCGCCTGATGTCCGCCACCACCCGCAGCCAGGTCTTCTCCGCCGTCCAGACGGTCGGCGCGCTGCTGCCCGCCGACATGCTGGTCCGGATCTCCGAGGGCAAGGACGTCCCCGGCTCCAAGCCCGCCGACTACGGCCTCCCGACCTCCCGCTCCGTACGCGACGAGGCCGAGCGGAGCTGGGAGTACCTGAAGCCCCTCTGGCGCGACCTGCGCAAGCGTCTCCCCGAGGACCCCGTCACGGGCGCCCCCGCCGCCGACCCCACGGGCCTCGCCACCAGCGACTGGCTGGCCCCCCTCTGGCGCGAACTCGGCTTCGGCCCCCTGACGGCCGTGGGCCCGGCCGGCATCACCGCCGACTCCGACGCGGAGAAGTCCTTCCCGGTCTCCCACCGCTGGCACCACGCCCTCATCCACCAGACCGCGTGGAACACGGACCTCGACAAGCGCGCCGCCGCCGGCCAGGTCCCGCCCCAGTCCATGCTCCAGGAATGCCTCAACCGCACCGAGACCCACCTGTGGGGAGTCCTCACCAACGGCCGCCGGGTGCGCCTGCTGCGCGACTCCAACGCCCTCGCCACGGCGTCCTACGTCGAGTTCGACCTCGAAGCGGTCTTCGACGGCGAACTCTTCAGCGAGTTCGTCCTCCTCTACCGCCTCCTGCACGTCTCCCGCTTCGAGGTGGCGGACGGGGCGGCGCCGTCGGGCTGCCGCCTGGAGAAGTGGCGCACCGAGGCGATCGCCTCCGGCACCCGCGCCCTGGAACAGCTCCGCAAGGGCGTCCAGGAGGCCATCACCGCCCTCGGCACCGGCTTCCTCCGCCACCCCGCCAACACGGCCCTGCGCGACGACACCGACGTCAAGGCCCTGCACGGGGCACTCCTGCGGCTGGTCTACCGCCTCCTGTTCGTCTTCGTGGCGGAGGACCGTGACGCCCTCCTCTCCCCGGACGCCGACGAGCAGGCCCGTCAGCGGTACGAGACGTACTTCTCGTCGAGCCGCCTCCGCACCCACGCCCGGAAGCGCCGCGGCACCGCCCACGGCGACCTCTACCAGGCCCTCCGCATCGTCCTGGACGCCCTCGGCGACGAGAACGGCCGCCCGGAGCTGGGCCTGCCGGGCCTCGGCGGCATCTTCGACGAGACGGACGCGGACACCCCGCTGAAGGGCCTGTCCCTGGCGAACGAGCACCTCCTCACCGCCGTGCGCCACCTCTCCCAGGTCCGCGACACGGGCTCCCGCCGCTGGCGCACGGTCGACTACCGCCACTTGGACGCCGAGGAACTGGGCTCGATCTACGAGTCCCTGCTCGAACTGGTCCCGCAGCACAGCGCGGTCGACCGCACCTTCGAACTGGTCGAACTGGCCGGCAACACGCGGAAGACGACGGGCTCGTACTACACCCCGTCCTCCCTCATCGAATGCCTGCTGGACTCCTCCCTGGACCCGGTCCTGGACGACGCGGTGAAGCGCGGCGAGCAGGCGGCGACGGCGGCGGGCGAGCCGGACCCGTCGGACGCGATCGTCAGCGAACTCCTCTCCCTCACGGTCTGCGACCCGGCCTGCGGCTCCGGCCACTTCCTGGTGGCGGCGGCGCGCAGGATCGCCAAGCGCGTGGCGGCGGTCCGCGAACGCAACCCCGAGCCGACCCTGGAAGCCGTCCGCCACGCGCTCCACGAGGTCGTGGCCCGCTGCATCTACGGCGTCGACCTCAACCCGATGGCGGTCGAACTGGCCAAGGTGTCCCTGTGGCTGGAAGCCCTGGAACCCGGCCGCCCCCTCGGCTTCCTGAACGCCCACGTCAAGCACGGCAACGCCCTGATCGGCGCGACGCCGAAACTGCTGCGGGACGGGATCCCGGACGACGCGTTCATCGCGACCGAGGGAGACGACAAGAAGCACGCCAAGACTCTGGAGAAGCTCAACGCCGAGGAGCGCAAGGGCCAGTTCACCCTCTTCGACCTGGAGGACGAGGGAGTGAGGGTCGCCAACACGGCCTTCGCGTCCGGCATGCGCCGCATCACCCACGCGCCTTCCGGCAACCTGAGCGAGGTACGCGGCCAGGCGGCGGCCTACGAGCAGTGGGAGAAGTCCGCCGACTACGTCAACGCCCTCCACCTGGCCGACGCCTGGTGCGCCGCCTTCATGTGGCTCAAGACCCCCGAGGCCCCGAGGGCCGTCACGCACGGCGTCTTCCGCTCCCTGGAGGACCCGAACGCATCCAGCGCCTCCAAGGCCACCCACGACGAGATCGTGCGCCTGCGCGAGCAGTACCGCTTCTTCCACTGGCACCTGGAGTTCCCGGAGGTGTTCTCCGTCCCGGAGTCGGGAGCGGGCATCAGCGAGGCGACGGGCTGGGCGGGCGGCTTCGACTGTGTGCTGGGCAACCCGCCGTGGGACAGCGTGGAGCTGAAGGAGCAGGAGTTCTTCGCGCAGCGCGCCCCCGAGATCGCCGCCATCTCGAACGCCAGCGCCCGCAAGAAGCAGATCGCCAAGCTCCAGGAGACCCCGGAGACGCTGGAACTGTACGGTGAGTACGCGGCGGCCAAACGAGCCGTCTACGCGGAGAGCCACTTCCTGCGCAGGTCCGAGCGGGTACCGCTGACGGGCCAGGGCAACCTGAACCTGTACGCGGTGTTCGCCGAGACGGACCGCATCCTGACGGGCGAGCGGGGCCGGGCCGGCGTCATCGTCCCGACGGGCATCGCGACGGACGCGCGGACGCAGTACTTCTTCAAGGACCTCGTGGAGAACGGCTCGATCGCGGCGCTGTACGACTTCGAGAACCGGGCCGGCCTGTTCCCGGATGTGGACTCTCGCATGAAGTTCAGCATCCTGTCCTTGGCGGGCCGAGCCCTGCGTGAGGCGGAGGGCCGGTTCGCCTTCTTCCTCCAGGACCCGGCGGAGCTGGACGACGCGGAGAAGGCGTTCGTGCTCACGCCCGAGGAGATCACCCTCCTCAATCCCAACACGGGCACCTGTCCGGTCTTCCGAACCCGTCGCGACGCGGAGATCACCTTGGGTGTGTACCGCCGAGTGCCCGTTCTGCTGAGGGAGGGCGACCCGGCAGGCGACCCGTGGAGTGTGTCGTTCCTGAGGATGTTCGACATGTCGCACGACTCGCATCTCTTCCACGCTCGTGAGGATCTGATGGCCGAGGGGTGGAGGCTGGACGGCAACGTCTTCGTTCTCGGTGGGGCCCGGATGCTTCCGTTGTACGAGGCGAAGATGCTTCACCACTACGACCACCGCTGGGCGACCTATGACGAGGACGGTTCTACGCGGGACGTGAAGCTGGAGGAGAAGAAGGAACGAGACGGGGTGATCGCCCCCCGTTACTGGGTGCCGGCGACGAACGTGCGCGAGCGCCTTGTCGCGCGAGGCTGGGAAAATCACTGGTTGCTGGCATTCCGCAACGTGTGCCGCAACACAGATGAGCGCACGGTCATCAGTTCGGTGATTCCCGAATCTGCGGTGGGGCACAGTGCGCCGCTCGTTTTGGCCCGCGAAGGGAACCTTCTGCAGCAGGTTCTCAGCTCCTACGTCTGCGACTATGTCTTGCGCCAGAAACTGGGTGGCGTGAACCTGTCGTTCAACTATTTCGAGCAAATCCCTGTTCCGCTTCTCGCCACCGTTCTTGTGCATCAGGAGTTCATGAGGAAGCGCGGTCTGGAGCTGGCGTTCGTGACGCGGGAGCTCGAACCGTTCGCCCGCGACCTCGGCGACACCGGCGCCCCCTTCGTCTGGGACGAAGACCGCCGCACCATCATCCGCGCCGAACTCGACGCCCTCTTCTTCCACCTCTACGGCATCGACAGGGACGACGTCGCCTACATCCTCGACACCTTCCCCATCGTCAAGCGCAAGGACGAGGCCAAGTACGGCACCTACCGCACCAAGGACCTCATCCTCGCCGAGTACGACCGCATGGCGGCCGCCGGCGTCAGCCTGACCAACCCCCTCGTGGACGGCGAGAACTACACCTCCACGCTCACCCCGCCCCCGGGACACGGCCCCCGCCACCCGGCGGCCTGAAAACCCACCACGCCTACGCGGCCCGGACCGGAGGGGAGCCACGGTCCGGGCCGTGACCCGAAAGGGGTCGACCATGGATGACGAGATCCAGTTGTTCAGAGACGGTGACGGTCTGGCGGTCATCGGAGACCCGGCGGCGGTCGAGCGCTTCCTCGTCTCGGAGGGACTGCCGGCGAAGGGCCCCGGGACGCGCCGGTTCGGGAAGACCCTCGGTGACGCCGCCGGGCTCGCGCAGACGGGTTCCGGCTTCGCCGCCGACTCGGGTCGCTGGGTGAAGCTGACCAAGGAGTCCGCGCAGCGCATCGACAAGATCGGGCTGCGGAAGAGCGCCACGACGGGGCTCGAAACGGGTGTGCTGAAGGGGCCGAAGGGCCAGATCGACGGCTTCGTCGAGTTCGCGAAGGGGGCGAGGTCCCTCAAGGGCAACCCGGCTCAACTCGCCAACGTCGCCACGGTCATGGCGCAACTGGCCATGCAGCAGGCCATGGACGAGATCGCCGACTACCTCGCCACGATCGACGAGAAGGTCGACGACGTGCTCCGCGCCCAGGAGGACCAGGCGCTGGCGCGGATGATCGGGGTGGACTTCGTGCTCAAGGACGCCCTCACCGTCCGGGAGCAGGTGGGCCGCGTCTCCGAGGTCACGTGGTCGAAGGTGCAGAACACCTCCACGACGATCGCCGACACCCAGGCGTACGCACTGCGCCGGCTCGACGCCCTCGCCGAGAAGACGGAGCAGAAGAGCAAGATCGGTGAACTGGCCAAGGCGTCCAAGGAGATCGAGGCCAAGGCGCGCGAGTGGCTCGCCGTACTCGCGCACTGCTTCCAGCTCCAGGACGCCTTCGCCGTACTCGAACTCGACCGGGTACGGGAAACGACCCCGCACGAGCTGGACGCGCACCGCCTCGGGCTCCGGGCCGCCCGGAAGAACCGGATGGACCTCATCTCGGAGAGCACCGAGCGCCTGGTGGCCAGGATGCACACGGCCGCCGGCACGGCCAACGCGAAGGTGCTGCTGCACCCGACCACGTCCCGCGAGGTGGTCCACGCGCGCAACCACGTCGAGGTCGCCGTCGTCGACTTCCACGGCCGGCTCGGGATCGAGCGCGACCAGGAGTCGCTGGAGGCGCGGCGCTGGAAGGAAGCGGCCGTGGAGGTGAGGGACAAGGCACTGGAGAAGGGCGCGGAGAACATCGACGCCGCCCGCCGCCTCGGCACCGAGACCCTCGGCCGGGCGAAGTCGGCGACGGGCAAGCTCTCCAGCGGCATCGCGGAGCGAGCGCGCCGACGGCGCGACGGAGACGGGGAAGAGGGGGAGGAAGAGAAAGCCTGACCGAGCGGCGACCGCAGGCCCACGGGCGCATCCCGTCAGCCTCATGCGAGCCGGTGGCTGCCGGAGTCCGGCGAAAAACAGCCCCCGCCGCACACCCGATCGCGATGATGAACCCCCGAACCCGCCCGGCCCACTCCTTCCGGCCGGGCCCGCACCCCAGGAGCCTCCTGCCATGATCCCGCCCAGGCCCACCGGCGACCCGGCCCTCCCCGCCCCGCCGGCCCCCGCACCCGCCAGACCCCGTCCGTCCCGCCGCGCCGCCGTCCTGGTGGCCGTCTGGACGGTCCTCGTCGCCGGCGTGTCCTCCGGCATCACCGCCGCCGTGGTCGGAGACGGCGGCGGCGACGTCGAGGACGCCGCCGCGCCGGCGGCCGGCCCGTCGATATGGCAGGACACCCGTACGTACCCCGCCGATCCTCCTCAGGAGCCGGAGACGGTCCCGAGCCCGACGCCGACCCCCAAGAGCTTCGCCGTGGGGGAGAAGGCGAAGAGCGGCGGTGCGACGGTCGTCGTCAAGAAGGTCGGTGTGGCCGCGACGGTGACGTTGGACGACTTCGACTCGGACAAGATCCTCAAGGCCGGTACGGGTGCGAAGTTCGCGATCGTGGAGACGACCGTCCAGAACGACGGCACCGACTCCTTCGACCCCGTGTGCGGCGGCGGCATCTCGCAGGGCCTCATCGACGCCGAGGGACGGAAGTTCGACCTCATCGAAGAGGCGTTCCTGGTCAAGGCCAACCACAAGGCCGACGCCTGCGGCGAGGAGGTACAGCCCGGGTTCAAGCGTGACGCCGTCTTCGTCTACAAGATCCCCGCCGACTCGAGCCCGGCCGAGTGGGCGTTCTCCGGCTCCCAAGGCATGACCGAAGGCGACCTGACCACCGTACGGCTCGCCCCCGGCTCCACGTCGAGCTGACGACCCGCCACCCACCCGGAGCCGCGCCATGACCCCGATCCCCGACGAGGGAGACACCCGCAAGGTCCAGACCGCCGTCATCGGCGGGGCCGAGTCCGAAGACCCCGTTTTCCTCCCCTACGACCACGACGATTACGACCTGTTCATCCGGGGTCGCTCCCGTGACGACTTCTACTGCGGGACGCTTCTCGGAGGCTGCGGGAAGAAGCTCACGGCCAAGCGTTACACCGACAAGAAGTGCCACTTCGCACACCGCCCGCCTGTCCGTTGCCGCCGTACCGCGAACGGCGAGTCCAGCGCGGACCACCTCTACATCGGCCAGGCCCTGACCCGGTGGCTCGCCCGGCAGAATCATCCGCGAGCCAAAGCCTCCTACCGGACGGTCGGTGACCGGCCGGGAGGCACGGTGGACTTCCGCCTCTCCGGCGGCCGGCAGCATCTGCGAGTTCAGATGGCCCGGATGGGCCTGAACCCGTGGCGGATGGAGGCGGACGAGTTGGCCCGGCACGCGGACTGCGTCGAGTGGCTCTTCGGGCCGGAGAGCATGGTGGCCTTCGACCGGGTGGACTCCCACGGGTACGCGATCCGGGTCGACTGCCGGACCAGCGGGGGCACGCGTGAAGTCCGCGTCGGAACCCAGCTTCCAGGCAACACCATCGAGTGGACCACGCTGTCGGAATGCTCGATGACTCCTCTCGGCATCGTCACGCCCAGCTTGGTGCGCACGCCCCAGGGCATCGTGCCGCGCGGATCGGTGACGGAGACCACTTCTCCCACCCGGGTCTCCTTCCCACTCGCCGACGACACGGTGGCCTTCACCGCGGCGGTCCCTGGTACAGGCCTGCGGTCGCAGAGTGATCCGCCGGGGCGGGTGTACGACGTGGATGCGCAACCCCTGGGGTCGGCCGTGGTCCGGGCTCGTCTCGTCCTTCCTCCCGGCGCGGCGACTCCCCAGCCGTCGCGGGTGTACCTCCTCCGCGACCGGGTGACCTTGTCCCCCCTCGGTCCCACCGGGGCGGAGACACCCGTGTGGCTGCTCACCGCTGCCGGGATCCGCCGTCTCGAAGCTCGGGAAGCCGCCGCCTGGAGCGAGCTCAAGCCGGCCCGCTCGGAGCCGGTGGCCCCTGCCCCCACCGGGAAGAGCCGGGGTTCCGGCCTCAGCGATCCCGAGATCGTCGCTTCCTTCCGGAAGTCACTCGAACGCGCCGCGCGCGTCTGTGCCCGGGTCGAATGGTCCGCGCTCGTCCGTGAGGCCGGGATGACAGGGCAGCTCACGCCTGAGCGGCAGACCGAGCTGCTCATCGCACTCGACTTCCCCCGCGCTGAGGACAAGGCGGTTCTGTCCTCGCTCGTCAAGAGCGACGGTGTGGGGCCCGTAGGAGTGTTCGCCGCTGTTCTCACCGGCCTGGGGTGGGCCCCGGGTCTCCTCGCCGAGCAGGTCCACCGTATCCATCAGCAGGAGACGCGACGCGCCTACGCGCTCTGGGACGAGACGAAGGTCCGGAAGAGGGCGGAGGTGAGGACGGAGGAGAAGGCCGAGGGAGACTCTTCCTCCGCGGCGGCACCGCCGAAGCAGACCGCCAGGACGTCTTCCGCCACGGGCAGGTTGCTGTCGCCCGTCGGTCTTCCGGAGCTTCAGCTCGTTCTCGCCCTGCGCGAGCACCTCAGGGCACGGGCGAAGAACGGCGCCGCCGACACCACCTGGGGCGAGCTCTCGGAGGCCACCGGCTTCGACTTCGGGGCCCTGACGAGTGAACGCCGTGCTCATCTCCTGTTCCGTGTGGACGACCCGCTCAAAGAGCACGACCTCATGTACGCGGCTCTCGTGGTGACCGGCAGGGGTACGCCGCTGCCGTACTTCCCGGCGCTTCTCCGGCGACACGGACGTCCGGTGCCCGGCCTCCAGAGCGAAGCGCATCGGGCCAGACGGCTGGAGACGGACCGCATTCGTGACGCGTACGCGGGCAACACGGACCAGCGGAAGGTCGCTTCGCCCGCGCCGGCCGGGACCTCACGGCCCGCGTCGGCTTCGAAGCCCGTTCCCGTCTCCAGGCCCGCCGCCGTCTCGAAGCCCGGCCCTCACCCGGACCCCACCTCGACAGAGCGCCCTCTCGGAGGCTCAGCGACCGCGGCCATCGGCAAGCTCATCGGACTGCGCTGGCGATTCGACGCGGCCCGAAAGTCAGGAGACCTCGCCGAGGCCAAGAAGATCCGGCAGCAGGCGGCCGAGTTGTACAGCACAAAGCTGTCGCCCGAGGCGCGGGAAGAGCACCGCGCCTCCCTTCAGGAGATGAGCGACTGGGTCCGCGAACGTGAGGACGAGAGCGCTCTGGCCGAACTCCGGTCGCCACTCGACGACCTCGTCCAGAACGGTGTGGTTGCCGAGGCCGACGCTCTTTCCGAGGGGCTGGCCCGGGCCGGGACGACCGCTCCCGCCCCCATCGCGGAAGACACGTCCCGGCCGAGCCGGGAGCAGCTGACCGAACTGGCCGCGGTCGTGCGTTCCGCGCTCCAGGAATCCGCCCGCAACCGGACGACCACGACCTGGTCGGCCATCCGGTACCGCCTCGGCGCGGGACTTCCCCATCTGCACCCGGATGATCAAGGGGAGGTGCTGGTCCTGGCCGACGCGGATACACCGGCCGACGAGCCGCTGCTCTCCGCCCTGATCACGACCAACGGCGGAGAGCTGCACCCCCTGTACCGGCACGTGGCTTTCTCGCTCGACCGGCGGCAGCCGCAGGCCCAGGACGAGATCCACGCGCAGTGGCAGCTCGACGTCTTGCGGCTCTACAGCCTCTGGAAGCATCGCTGAAGTCTGATGGACGGTGCCGGCCGCCGCGCGGGCAGACGAAAGCCAGGCTGTCGGCCGACCGCGCGGCGGGCGGTTTCCGCTACTTCTCCGAGGCGAACGACACGAACCGTCCCCAGCCCTCGCGGCCGACCGCGAGGGAGGGGCGGCTCACGTCCTTGGAGTCCCGGACGTGGACGGCCTGCCCGGCGACGGCGACCTCGACGCAGCTGTCGCCCTGGCTGCCGCTGTAGCTGGACTTGAACCAGGCGAGTTCCTTCGTGACGGTCATAGCTCTCCTCGCAGTCGCTCCAGCAGGCCCCGGGAATCCTTGGGGTTGAGGGCCTGCGAGCGCAGTGTGTCATAGCGCTGGTGGAGGAGGCTCACCTCTTTGGAGTCGTTGATCAGCCGCCCGTTTTGCTGCCCTTCGGAGTAGCCGAGGCGCCGCCCGTTCGGGGTTTCGAGAAGTTGCAACGGCCCGTCCAGACAAGCGTGCAACCCCGCCTCCAGCGGCACGACTTGCAGGGTCACGTTACGAGGGGCACTGGCCTCCAGGACATGGTCCAGCAGCTCCCGCATCTCCTCCGCACTGCCGAACCGGCGCCGGAAGACGTGTTCCTCCACGATGAAGCTGAACGGCACCGTCGGCCGCTCCCACAACATCCTCTGACGCTTCTGCCGGGCGGTGAGCTGGATCTCCAGCTTCCGGTCGGTCAGCAGCGGGATCGTGCCCTCGAACACCGCCCTCGCGTACGCCTCCGACTGCAACAGCCCCGGCACCAGCCGGCACTCGTACGTGTTCAGGCCCACCGCCGTCTTCTCCAGCCGGGCCCAGCGCCGGAACCACACCGCGAGTCCCGCCTCGGCCCGGGACAGGAACGGGGCGGCCCTCCGCAGCGCCCCGGTGTTCCCCAGGGCCTCGTCGCCCCGGTCGACGAACGCCTCGTCCGGCATCCGCCGCCCCAACTCCACGGACTCCACCGTGTGTTTGGAGAACCGGACCAGCTCCGCGAACTCGGCCCGGCTGAGCCCGGCGTGTTCGCGCAGGGCCTGGACGACGG
The DNA here is from genome assembly GCF_014649855.1 of Streptomyces roseolus. GTDB lineage: Bacteria > Actinomycetota > Actinomycetes > Streptomycetales > Streptomycetaceae > Streptomyces > Streptomyces roseolus. Next base: position 135,286 of record NZ_BMTV01000006.1, read on the forward strand.
CGTCGAACGTCCGCAGGCTGTCCGAAGGATCGGGTTCCCTCTCTCCGTCCTCGCCCCCCACCTCGTCCTCGGGTTCGGGCTCGGCCTCGACGATGCTCATACGCCGCCACCTCCACGTACATCCGCGGCAGCTCCCGCGGTCGGCCTACACAGCGTGACGGCGCGCGGCTCGTACTGTCCACCCTGAGTGCCCGTACGCTGACGAAGCGTACGGGGTGCCGCTCTCGCGGGCCGAGGGGCGGGGCCGTCACTGTGGCCCCATGAACCAGACCTCACCCCAACTGATCCCCGCCGTGCGTACGTTCAGGCAGCTGATCTCGTCGACCCGGAGCGGCGCACGCCTGGCCCGGCTCCTCACGCTGACGGAACTGCACTTCTGGGGCGTCCCACCGGACATCACGCAGCGTGCCGAACAGATCGTGGCCGAGCTCGCCGCGAACGCCGTGCTCCACGGAGGGCTGCGGGGTCGCGACTTCCGGCTGGGCCTGGCGCTGGACGCGACGGCCGGCGTCCTCCGTGTCGAGGTCACCGACGCGCGCGGGGACCGGCTGCCCACCGTGGCACCCACGGGCGAGGCCGACGGTGGCGGGGGCAGGGGACTGCGGCTGGTCGCCGCGCTCGCCGACTGCTGGGGAGTCGTCCCGTACCCGCCCGGCGGCAAGACCGTGTGGGCGGTTCTCGGCCCCGTCGGCACCTGACCGGAGTGCGGTCCGCGCGGCCCGGGAGGAAGCTGGAAGCGGGGGAGTGGCCGGAAGGAGCCGCAGCCATGGGAGGAAATCCGCGTCGCCCTCATGCGGCCGCACGTCTCGCGACCATCGGCGTGGCGGCGGCCACCGCCGCCGCCCTGCTGTCCGGATGGACCGCGCCCAGTCCCTCGGAGGACGACGTGCGCACCCTCAAGAAGGGGCAGACGCTGACCGTCGCGATCTCGCCCAATGACCTCTTCGACATCCCGGCGAGCTCGGCCGAAGTGACCCTCACGGATCTGAAGCAAGCGGACCGGCTCCCCCAGGGCGAACACCTGAGCCCCGAGGTCGCCGAGCGGGGCAAGACCTTCGTCTGTCTGGAGTTCAAGGTCAAGAACGCGAGCACGGAGGAATTCGACACCGCGCCCCTGACGAGGGCGCGCTGGACCGGCGAGGACGGCGAGACGACGAAGGTCGACCCGGAGACCGGCGGGAACTGCGCCGCGCTCGGTCTCGTCGAGGAGGACCTGCTGACAGAACCGGACCCACGGCCCGGAGAGTTCGTCCGCGGCGTGACCGTACTCGAGGTGCCCGACGACCAGGCGGGCGTCCTGGAGTTCTACGACACCCTGGAGCACCCCCTGTTCAAGGTGGAGACGTCCGCCTCCCGCTGACCCGCACGGGGAGGCCGACGCCCACGCCTCGGTCGGGTCCTTCCGCCTCCCGGGAGTCGGCCCTGCCTCGTTCACCTGACATATGCGGCATCCCCGTGGGACCGTTGTCGGACTCCGCCGGTATCGTCCCGACCACGGAGGCCGAGGAGTGAGCGTGAGCGAGCAGTACGGGCAGAGCCCCGAGCCCGTGGAGTACCCGGAATTCCTGCTGCGCCTTCCCGGGGGCGGGCCCCGGGCGCGAGGGCGGCTCCTGACGGAGAAGGGCACCAACGGCAGCCAGAAGTTCACCGTCCTCGCCGGCTCGCCCGCCCGGCCGGAGGTCGTACCCTCCTTCCCCGAGCGGATGCCTTCCTCGTACCGGTTCCGGGAACAGCTCCTCGCGGAAGGGGCGATCCGGGAGTCCACCACGTGGCCGGGGTGGTTCGAGACCGTACGCGACATCGAGTGCAACTCGCCGTCGGCCGGCGCCGAGATCCTCGTGGGCCGCAGTGCCAACGGCTGGACGGAGTGGAAGACCGCCGACGGGCACCCGCTGGGCGACTTCGTCGACCATGCCAGCTGGGGCCCCAACCGGGCCTGGCTCGTCCGCGGCTCCAACGTCACCGGCATCGACCTGGTGCAGCGCATGTGGCTGCCCGAGCAGCGCGTCTCGCTGCCCGCCGCCCGCCTGCGGCAGAACGTCATGCCGGGAGTGAACAAGGACCGGCTGCGCTCCCACGTCGAGGAGGACTACGAGTCGGCCGCCACGTACAACCAGAAGCTGCAGCTGGTCGAGGAACTCCACGCGTTCCTGTCGCGGATGAAGCCCGGGGACACCGTGTGCACGATCTCCCGTGGGCGGCTGTACGTCGGAGAGATCGCCGGAACCGTGGAACAGACCGCCTCGGACGGCGGTCGCTCCAACCTTCGGCGCCCCGTCGAGTGGCAGGCTCACGGCTACCCGTACGACGAACTCCCCGAGGAGCTCCAGCAGAAACTGTCGGCCCAACACGACGTCGTCGACCTCACCCTGGTCAAGCCCTTGCTGGACGGCCTCGGACGCTCAGACGCGGAACTGGCCACGGAGGCCGAGGTGGCGGACGGCGACACGAGCGCCGAGATCGAGGCCATCACCCAGCACCGGCGTGAACTCGAACTCCCGGAGCCGGACAAGGACCTGGCGGAGGAACTCCTCGTCCACGACGTGGCATGGCTGAGGGAGCTGCGTGACCTCCTCTGGGACGAACGGCAGCTCGTCCTCTACGGCCCTCCCGGAACCGGCAAGACCTTCCTCGCCCTGCGTCTCGCCGAGTTCCTCGGCGGCGGCCCCGAGCAGGTCAAACTCGTCCAGTTCCACCCCTCCTACGCCTACGAGGACTTCTTCGAGGGCTTCCGCCCGCGGGAGGACCCCGACACCCGGGAGGTCGCCTTCCGGCTCACGGCCGGCCCCCTGCGTGAACTCGCCGACCTCGCCTCCCGCGAGGGGAACCGGCACGTCCCCCACTTCCTGATCATCGACGAGATCAACCGCGCCAACCTGGCCAAGGTCTTCGGCGAGCTGTACTTCCTCCTGGAGTACCGCAACAAGTCGGTCCGCCTGACCTACTCCGGCGACGACTTCGCCCTGCCCCCGAACCTCTTCGTCATCGGCACCATGAACACCGCCGACCGGTCCATCGCGCTCGTCGACGCCGCCATGCGCCGCCGCTTCGCCTTCGTGGAACTGTCCCCCCGGACGGAACCCACCAGCGGTCTCCTCCGCCGCTGGCTGACGGAGCAGGGGCTCGACCCCGAACCGGCCGACCTCCTCGACGCCCTCAACGCCCGCATCGACGACGCCGACTTCAGGATCGGCCCCTCCTACCTCATGAAGAAGGGCGTCTACCGGGAAGGAGGACTGGAACGCACCTGGCGGACCAAGATCCTTCCCCTCCTCGAAGAACACCACTACGGCGAGGGCGTCGACGTGCAGGCCCGCTACGGGCTCGACAGCCTGCGCACCGCAGGCCCGGAGTCCGCGGTGTGACCGGCATCCACCTCGTCGAGCACGCCCCCGCCGTCCGGCTCCCCCTGCCGGCGGCCGTCGGGCAGGCCCTCACCGCCTCCCGGATCGTCGAAGCCGCACCCGACCCCGTCCTCCCCGGCCACTGGAGGCTGAGGGCGGGCAGCAAGGTCGGCGCGGTCACCTTCCGCCTGCCCGGAACCCAGGCCTTCACCCTGCGGATCACCCCCAAAGTGCCCGTCGCCCGGCTCTTCTTCCTCATGGGCTACGCACTCTCCCCCTCCGCCGCCCCGACCGGCCACGACGTCGACACCGCCGAGCACACCGAAGTCCTGCCGGCCTTCGCCCACGCCTACGAACGCCAACTGTCCAGGGCGCTCGGACAGGGACTGGTCCAGGGGTACCGGACCACCGAGGAGAGCGCCCTCGTCGTCCGCGGCCGCGTCCGCGAGGCAGACCAGATACGGCGCCGCTTCGGACAGCCCCTCCCGGTCGAGATCACCTACGACGCGTACACGACCGACATCCCCGAGAACCGCATCCTGCGCGCCGCGACCGAGCGACTGCTGCGCATGCCGGACGTGCCCCACGACGTGCGGCGCCGGCTCGCACACCACCGCGCGCGGTTCTCCGACGTCGCGCCGCTCGTGCGCGGTCAGGCGCTTCCCGCCTGGCGGCCGACCCGGCTCAACGCCCGCTGCCACCGCGCACTGCGCCTGGCCGAGGCCCTGCTGCGGGGCGCGTCCTCCGAGCACGGCGAAGGAGCCCTCCGCGTGGAGGGCTTCCTCTTCGACATGAACAAACTCTTCGAGGACTTCCTCTGCACCGCGCTCAGGGAAGCCCTGGCGGCATACGGAGGGCGGACCGAACTCCAGGCCAAGGACATCCACCTCGACCACGACGGCACCGTTCGGATGCGTCCCGACCTCGTCTGGTACGCGGACCAGGGGCCGGCGCGCGCGGTCGTCGACGCCAAGTACAAGGCCCAGAAGCCGGAAGGCTTCCCGGAGGCTGACCTGTACCAGATGCTCGCCTACTGCACGGCCCTCGGCCTGCCCGAGGGACACCTCGTCTACGCCAAGGGCACCGAACCCCACACCGTCCACCGGGTCCGGAACACGGGCATCACCCTCCACCAGCACGCCCTGGACCTGGACCAGCCACCGAACGCCCTGCTCCGGGACATCGGCGACCTCGCCGAACAGCTCGCCATCAGTGCCCTCGTATGATCGACAAGCCGTTTCCCTCGCCCCGTGAGGAGCCCCGCCGTGCCCCAGCTCGCCTTCGCCAACTCCTTCTGGGAGAGCTACGACGTCCTGGAGAAGCAGGTCAAGGCCGGCGTACGCAAGGCGATGGCGAAGTTCCAGCTGCTCACGGTCGCGGAACTGCGCGCGGACAAGGGCCTGCACCTCGAATCCGTCGACAAGGCCAGGGATCCGCGGATGCGCACCATCCGCATCAACGACTTCTGGCGCGGCGTCGTCCTCGCACCCGACGACGGCAGTGACACCTTCCTCCTGCTGAACGTGGTGCCCCACGACGACGCCTACACCTGGGCCGCGAAGCGCCTCTACACGGTCAACACCGCCACGCGCGCCCTCGAAGTGCGCAACGTCGCCGCCATCGAGCAGCTGACGCCGGCTCTGGAGAAGGCCGCCCGCACCGCTCCGGACCTGCTCTTCGCCGCGTACTCCGACACCTCGGCATCGACGACCAAGTGCTCCGTGCCGTCCGGACCATCATCGACCGGCCCCAGCTCGACGCCTTCGGCACCCTGCTGCCCGAGGACCAGTTCGAGGTGCTCACCTTCCTCGCCGAGGGCTTCTCCCCGGAGGAGGTGTACCGGGACGTGGTCGCCGGGCGCAGGCCGGCCCGTGCCACCCCCGAACCCACCGAGGACCTCGCCACCGCCATCGCCAACACCAGCAGCCGCATCCGGCTCGTCACCGAACCCGACGAGCTCGCCGACATCCTCGCGAAGCCGTTCGCCGCCTGGCGCGTCTTCCTGCACCCCTCCCAGCGGCGCCTCGCCTACCGCTTCTCGTACAACGGTCCCGTACAGGTCTCCGGCGGGCCGGGAACCGGCAAGACGGTCGTCGCCCTGCACCGGGTCAAGCACCTGCTGTCCCGCTCGCCGGACAGCCGGGTGCTCCTCACCACGTACACGAACGCGCTCGCCGCCTCGCTCCGCGAGAACCTGGCGCTGCTCCTCGACGACGCCGACCTGCTCTCCCGCGTGGACGTCACCACCGTCAACGCCTACGCGTACCGGATGGTGCGGGAGCTGGCAGGCCGGGTCCCCAGCCCCGTCGGCGACCAGGAGGAACGGCGGATCTGGCAGCAGGTGGCGAAGCAGCTCGGCCTTCCCTGGACCGAACAGTTCCTGGCACAGGAGTACCGCCACGTGGTCCTCGCCCAGGGGCTGCGCACCGTCGAGGACTACCTCAACGCCACCCGCAAGGGGCGGGGGACGGCCCTCGGGCCCCTGAAGCGCGCGCAGTTGTGGAGGGCGGTCGACGCCTTCGAGACCGCGCTCCATACGAAGGGGATCTCCACGCACCTCCGGATCTGTGACGACGCCGCCCGCAGGATGGCGGAAGCGGACCGCGCGGCGTACGGCTACACGCACGTGGTGGTCGACGAGGCGCAGGACCTCCATCCGGCGCAGTGGCGGGTCCTGAGGGCGGCCGTCGCCCCTGGACCGGACGACCTGTTCATCACCGGCGACCCGCACCAGCGGATCTACGACGCCCACGTCTCCCTGGCGGCCCTCGGCATTCAGGTGACCGGCCGGTCCAGCCGACTGCGGATCAACTACCGCAGCACCGAGGAGATTCTGACGTGGTCCACCGGTGTCCTCGCCGACGAGCCGGTCGGCGATCTCGGGGGAGAGGGCGCTGACAGCCTCACCGGATACCGGTCCCTGCTGCACGGAAGGCGCCCGCACGTCGAGGGCCATTCCTCGGAGCAGGCCGAGGTCACCGCACTCGTCGAGCGTGTCAGGGGCTGGCTGGGGCAGGGAATCCGCCCCTCCGAGATCGCGGTCTGCACACGGTTCAACCTGCTCCTCGACAAGGTCGGCACCCGCCTCGAAGCCGCGGGTGTGCCCACCGTGAAGGTGAAGGACAACCCGGCGGCGTCCACCGAAGGAGTGCGTCTGGCGACCATGCACGCCATGAAGGGGCTGGAGTTCCGTTGCGTGGCGGTCGTGGGCGTCACCGAAAGCGCGGTGCCGTTCGCCCGGGAGGTCACTCCCGTGGAGGTGGACCGCCTTCAGCACGATTCGGACATGTTGCGTGAGCGGTGCGTGCTCTTCGTGGCCTGCACGCGCGCACGCGAAGCCCTGCACGTCTCCTGGAGCGGTGTCCCGAGCCCGTTCCTGCCGACGCCTTGACGGGCAGGGGCCGCGATCAGCTTCCGTCGTCGTCCGACGGTGGAAGCAGCGCACCGTTGGTGAGGCCGTCGCGTGCCAGCGCGGCGGCGCGACGGCTGAGCTCCGTGAGCTCGCGGACGCTCTGCTCGAAGGCGGCGAGGTCTCGGAAAGCGGCTCCGTAGCGACGTTGTTCGTCGATCCCCATCTGAGGGATGCGAGCACCACGGGTGTCCACGCGGAACGTTCCGCTCGCGCTCGTCGAGCGGCGGTTGTTGGCCGCGCTCCGCAGGAAGCCGTTCAGATAGTCGCTGTCGAGCTGCTTGCTCGTCGACAGCGCCTCGTCGTCGGAGATCTCGATCAGACCGGCACGAGCGAGCTCCGAGAGACTGACAGAGGCCCCTTCGTTGAGGCTGCCCGAACCCGCGCCGAGTGGCGGCAGCAGGCCGTGGAGCAGGGCCATCCGTTGGCCGATCGCCCTTCTGACGGCAGCGTACTCGGTCACGTAGTCGGTGAGTTTCGCCGCGATGTGCGCTGCAGGCGTCAGGTCGACTGTGTCGTCGAGCAGTTCGATGCGGGGGACTTCGGTGCTCTGACCCGATCCGGTTTCGAACGACGCGCTCGCGTCGAGAGCGCTGAGGTCGGTCATCCGTACGGTCTCGACGGCGGGATGCTCCTCCGAGGGGCGGCGGAGAACCCATAGATGGACCGAGAGGGAGTGCGAGGCGGCCATGCCCGGCGGAAGGGCGACCACGTGGGTGAGCAGCCCGCGACGCACGATCTCGGCCCGGATGCGGCGTCCCGCCTTGCGGTAGGCGACCGACGTCGGCATCACCATGACGACCTGTCCGCCGGGGGCGGTGTGGGCGTAGCAGTGCTGGAGCCAGGCCAGCTCGCTCTCGGCGCGGGACGGGACGCCGAACTCCCAGCGGGCGTCCAGGAGAAGGTCCTCCCGCCCCCATTCGGCGACCCCGACCGGTGGTTCGCAGACCACGAGGCCTGCCCTGAGGTCCGGGTACGCGTCGTTCCGCAGGGAGTCGCCCGCTTGGAGGGCGACGTCGGTCAGCCCGGTCAGCCGGGCCCGCAGCTCGGCGAAGCGCACGTTCCCGGGAACGATGTCCTGCCCGAACAGTTCCGTGCCCCCGTCCGCGAAGGCGAAGAGGAGAGAACCGATTCCGCACGTGGGGTCCAGAACGGCTCCGGCCGGCGGTCCCGCGATGTACTTGATCGCCTGGATGAGACGTGCCGACGTGACGCCGTCGGAACCCGCACGTCCCGACGAGTCGACGAGCCGGGAGGTGAGATCGGTGAGGAGCGTACCGGCGGGGACGTCGGCGACGAGCTCGGCGACGAGTGTCCGGAGGGGCGTTCTGCCGTCGCCACCGATCGAGTCCGGGCTGTCCTCCGCCAGGACCTCGGCGACTGCCGTCAGCCCACCGAGCATGTCGTCGCCGAATTCCGCGCGCAACTGCTCCCACAGCCGGACCTCGGCGGATGCCTCGCGTCCCTTGCGCTGGCTCTCGAGCCAGCGTCGGACGTCCGAGAGGGCGAAGAGGGGGCTGCTTGTCCCGCCCGTCACCGGGGCCGGAAAGTCCTCGTGCCGTCGGCGCCAGTTGGAGACGGCCGCGCGCGTGACCCCAGCCAGCCGGGCGATCTCGGCTGCGGTGACGACAGCGTCGGTGCCTTCCGGGCGTGCGGTCTCATCCTTCATGTTTCCCAAGGTACACGCCACGGCAGAGAAAGAGCTTCGGGTCATGTGTTGGCGATGTAAACGAGTAGCGGCTGGGTGCGGCTCAGGCCGCCGGGGGCCAGGCGTTCCGCCGTGCGAGGTCCAGGATCAGGGCGGCGATGTTCCAGGCGTCGTCCTCGCCGCGGTGGTGGCGGCCTTCCAGAGGGAGTCCGACGTGCGCGAGCGCCTGGGCCATGCCCGGGCGGCGGCGGAGGCCGTGAGCCTGGGTGAAGGCGGCCTTGGCGTTGGTGTGGTGGCGGCCGAAGGGATACGGGGTGCCCGTCGCCTCGCACTGGCGGGCGAACTGCTTGCGGTCGTAGTCGCCCCAGCTCGCCCACGGGCGCCTGCCGGCGGCGTGGTCGCGGGCGAGGGTCCGGCAGGCGGTCGCGAAGTCGACGCCGCTGTCGACCTCGGCCTGGGTGAGACCGGTCAGTTCGGTGCAGAACGGGCTCACGCGCGAGCGGGTCGGGCGGACCAGGAGCCGGTGACGGCTGATCCGTTCCCCCACGGTCACGTCCACCACGGTCAGCCCGATCTCGATGATCTCGCTCACCGCCCCGGGCGGCGTGGCCGTGTCCCAGCAGGTGGCTTCGACGTCGACGACGTTGATCAGGTGGTGGGGTTCCATGCGCGGAGCGTAGGAGGCCGGGCGGGGCGACGGCACCCGGATTTTCGTCCGTCCTGTTCAGCCCTCCTGCGGGGGCAGCACGGCGCGGAGGGCCGTCACCGCGTGGGCGCGGTGGTCGTCGAGCCAGCGGAGGGCGTTGGCCTTGTCGTCGTGGAGGATGCTGCTGAGGACGGCCCGGTGTTCGTGGACGGCCTGGGAGCGGTGGGCGGGGTCGGTGTAGTAGAGGGAGCGGTAGGCGTCCGTGGAGTCCCACAGGGTGGTGATCATGCGGACCAGGCGGGGCATCCCGCAGGCCTCGATGAGGGCGAAGTGGAAGCGGCGGTTGGCCTCGGCCATCGCCGTCACGTCCCCGGCCTTCGACGCGCGCTCGACCTCGCGCTGGATGCCGGCGAGAGTTTCGTGGAAGCCGTCCGGGCGGAGGGTCAGGGCACGGCTGACGGCCTCCGTCTCCAGGAGGGCGCGGATCCGGTAGATCTCCTCCAGGTCCGCGAGGGACAGTTGGGCGACGAAGTAGCCGCGGTGGACGTGGTGGACGACCAGGCCCTCGGCCTCCAGTGCCTTGAGGGCCTCCCGGAGCGGGACGCGGCTGACCTGCAGCCGGGCGGCGAGGGCGTCCTGTCGTATCGGCGCGCCGGGGCGGAGCTCACCGCTGGTGATGGCGCCCCGCAGCTCCTCCAGGACGAACTGCTGGGCCGTCTGGGGCCGTCGCCTCTCCACCGCTCCGCTCATCGATCCGACCTTTCCCTGCCGTCGCTCGTGTGACCGTCGTCATCTTCCTACGGATCACCGACCCGCGTTCGAGTTGTCCACAGGCGTGATCCCGGCCAGGATCTCGTCGGTGTGTTCGCCGAGCCGCGGCGGTGCGGACCGGTACGAGGGCGGGGTCGCGCCGAACCGGACCGGGTGCGCGACCTGCCCGGGGCCGGCGGCCTCCTCGGGGACGCGGGTGCCGAGGCCCAGCCGGTCGGCGAGGGCGAAGGCGCCGGCCAGGTCGTTGATCGGGCCACAGGGCACGCCGGCGGCGGTCAGCTCCTCGAACCAGGCGTCCGCCGTGCGCGTGGCGAGCGCCGCGGAGAGCTCCGCCGACAGCGCCTCGCGGTGGGCGACGCGGGCCGTGTTCGTCGCGAAGCGGTCGTCCACGGCCAGTTCCGGGCGGCCGAGCCGCTCGCAGAGGGCCCGGAACTGGCGGTCGTTGCCCACCGCCAGGACCAGCGGGCGGTCCCGCGCCCCGAAGACCTCGTACGGGGTGATGCTCGGGTGCCGGTTGCCCATCGCGCGCGGCACGACACCGGCGCCGAGGTGCGCGGCGGCCTGGTTGGTGAGGGCGGAGAGCAGCGAACCGAGCAGCGACACCTCCACGCGCTGGCCCTCGCCGGTCCGCTCCCGGTGCCGCAGCGCCGCGAGGATCCCGAAGCCGGCGTGCAGCCCGGTGATGACGTCGACGAGCGCGACCCCCGCCTTCGTCCCCTGCCCGCCCGGCTCGCCGGTGACGCTCATCAGCCCGCCCACGGCCTGCACCAGCAGGTCGTAGCCGGGCAGCGCGGCGCCGCCGTCGGTCCCGAAGCCGGTCACCGAGCAGTACACGAGGCCCGGGTTGCTCCGGCGCACCTCCTCGAAGCCCAGGCCCAGCTTCTCCATCGTGCCCGGCCGGAAGTTCTCCACCAGCACGTCGGCCCGGTCGACGATCGCCCGGGCCGCCGCCCGGTCCTCCGGGTCGGCGAGGTCGAGGGCGACGGACCGCTTGTTGCGGTTGACCCCCAGGAAATACGTCGCCTGCCCGTCCGCGAACGGCGGGCCCCAGGCCCGCGTGTCGTCCCCGCTCCCCGGCCGCTCGATCTTGATCACGTCGGCGCCGAGGTCCGCGAGGAGCATCGTCATGTACGGGCCCGCGAGCACCCGTCCGAAGTCGGCGACGACGATGCCCGACAGGGCGCCGGGCGGGGTTTCGGCCTCCGGTGCGGGCTCGCCTCCGGCGGGCTGGTCCGTGTGCATTCCGCGCTCCCTCCGGGCTCCATCGGATCCAGTGGCTCGGATCCGGTGCGGGGATCCGATGTCCCGGATCCTGGATCCGGGACATCGGAGATTGGATCCGAGACGTTGGGTCCTGGGTCCTGGGTCCTGGGTCCTGGATCCGGGATGCTGGAGATTGGATCCAATCGGGACCGTAGGGCTCGGAGATGGGATTTTCAATACTGGATCCAAAATCCAATCTGCGGCTACGCTCGGCTCGCCACGCCGAGCACGACCCTCGTCACAGCCGCCAGGAGGCCGCCCGTGAAGTCCTCGCCGTCCACCGCCACCCACCCCCTCGCCCTCCTCGCCGTCGACGGCCTGCTCAGCGCGGAGGAGCGCGAGATCCGCGCCACCGTCCGTGCCGCCGCCGACCGCGAGCTGCGCCCGCACATCGCCGGCTGGTTCGAGAAGGGCGAGATCCCGGCGCGTGAACTGGCGCGCACGCTCGGCGGGTTGGGGGTGCTCGGCATGCACCTGGACGGTTACGGCTGCGCGGGCACGAACTCCGTCGCGTACGGCCTCGCCTGCATGGAGCTGGAGGCCGTCGACTCCGGGCTGCGCTCGCTCGTCTCCGTCCAGGGCTCGCTCGCGATGTACGCGATCTGGAAGTACGGCTCCGAGGAGCAGAAGCAGCGGTGGCTGCCGAAGATGGCGGCGGGCGAGTACATCGGCTGCTTCGGTCTCACCGAGCCCGACGCCGGTTCCGACCCGGGCGCCATGCGGACCAACGCCAAGCGGGACGGTTCCGACTGGATCCTCAACGGCACCAAGATGTGGATCACCAACGGCTCCGTCGCCGACGTCGCCGTCGTCTGGGCCCGCACCGAGGAAGGCGTCCGCGGCTTCCTCGTCCCCGCCGGCACGCCCGGTTTCAGCGCCCCCGAGATCAAGATGAAGCTGTCGCTGCGGGCGAGCGTCACCGCCGAGCTCGTCCTGGAGGACGTCCGGCTCCCCGCCGACGCGATGCTGCCCGACGCCCGGGGTCTCTCCGGCCCTCTCGGCTGCCTCAACGAGGCCCGCTTCGGCATCGTCTTCGGCGCCCTGGGCGCCGCCCGCGACTGCCTGGAGACCGCGATCTCCTACGCGCGGGACCGGACCGTCTTCGCCCGCTCCCTCGCCTCCTACCAGCTCACCCAGCAGAAGCTCGCGGACATGGCCGTCGAACTCGGCAAGGGCATGCTGCTCGCCCTGCACCTCGGCCGGCTCAAGGACGCCGGCGAGCTGACCCCCGAGCAGATCAGCGTGGGCAAGCTCAACAACGTGCGCGAGGCCATCGCCATCGCCCGCGAGTGCCGGACCATCCTCGGCGCCAACGGCATCACCCTCGAATACCCGGTGCTGCGCCACGCCAACAACCTGGAGTCCGTCCTCACCTACGAGGGCACCAGCGAGGTCCACTCCCTCGTCATCGGCAAGGCGCTCACCGGCGAGCAGGCCTTCCGCTGAACCCCGTGAGGGTGTGAGAGGGGCGGCCCGGCCGGGCCGCCCCCGGGGTTCAGCCCGCGGTCACACGCGCGAGGAACCCGTCCAGGTTCTCCATGGCACGGGCCACCCGCTCCGGCACCGACAGGGTCTCCTCGTGGCGCAGTCCGCGCAGCTTGGGAACGCGCTTGCCGCGCAGGTAGAGGGAGCACGCCAGATCGGCGCAGATGTAGACGCCGACCGTGTTCCCCTCCCGGCCGCGCGTGCCGGCCAGCGGGGCCGCCAGCAGCGTCACGCCCGAAGAGGCGTGCCCGGTCAGGCAGATCTGGCACAGGCTCGTCTTCACCGCGCTCGTCCGGCCCGTCGCCGGCACCCGCAGGGTCACCCCGAGCGGCCCGTCCTCCCGGCGCACCACCAGGTGGGCCCGGAGCGGCGCGCCCGGATCCACCCATCCCAGGAAGTCCAGGTGTTCCCAGGGGGTCTCGGCGAAGTCCAGCGGCAGCTTCAGCCGCGCGGCGTCACCCTTCGTCGCGTTCACGAACGACGAACGGATCTCTTTCTCAGTCAACGGTTCCACTCGTTGGACCGTACACGGATACCCGTCGGCCTGGCATCTGGATATAGGACCCAGGATGATCTTGGGTATCGGATCCAGGACTCTGGATATCGGATCCAGGCCTGCGGATGTCGGATCCAGGCCCGCGGATATCGGAGCCAGAACATCGGATTCTGGATCCAAGACATCGGACCCTGGATCCAGGACACCGGGCAGGGGATCCGCGTACTGGATCCAAAGCTCAGGCCACCCACTCCGGCAGCCCCGGATCCGAGAACCGCCCCGGCGCCCCCTCCAGCGCCGCCGCCAGCCGCTCCGCCGCCGTCTCGTACACCTCCTCGGGCAGCGTGTACGGGATCCGCAGCCGATGCTCGTGCGTCCCCGGATCCACCCCGAACCGGGCCCCGCCCTCCGCCCGCACCCCGTGCCGCAGCGCCCGTGCCGCCAGTTGCGTCGCCACCGGCCGACCCAGGTCGATCCAGAGGCACATGCCGCCCGGCGGAACCGTCCACCGCCACTCCGGCAGGTGCCGGGCCAGCGCCGCGCCGAGCGCCTCCCGCCGCACCCGGAGCTCCGCCACGCGCGCGTGCACGATCGGATCCAACCTCCGCATCAGGGACACCGCGACCAGCTGGTCCAGGACCGAACCCGACAGGTCGGCCGTCACCCGGGTCCGCGCCAGCTCCGTCACCACCCGCGCCGACGCCCGCACCCAGCCGACCCGCATCCCGCCCCAGCAGGTCTTGCTCAGCGAGCCCACCGACACGATCTGCTCCCCACCACCGGCCCCGGCCGCCGCCGCGAACGGCGCCGGGGCCGGCACGTCGAGCGCCATGTCCGTCAGTGTCTCGTCCACCACCAGCCACGTCCCCGTGGCCCGTGCCGCCCGCGCCACCTCCCGGCACTGCTCGCGCGGCATCAGCCGCCCCGTCGGGTTGTGGAAGTCCGGGATCAGATACGCCAGCCGGGGAGCCGTCTGCCGCAGCGCCGCCTCCACGAGCCCCGTGTCCCAGCCGTGCTCCGTCACCGGGACCGGCGTCACGCGCATCCCCCGGCCCCGCATCGCGTCCAGGGCGTTGGTGTACGAGGGGTTCTCCGCCAGCACCCGGTCGCCCGGCCGCCCGAACTGCGCGAGGACCAGCGACAGCGCCTGCTGCGCCCCCGTCGTCACCAGGATCTGCTCGGGCCGCGTCGGCACCCCCCGCGCCGTGTACCGCTCCGCGACAGCCGCCCGCAGCTCCGGCAGGCCGTACGGGTGGTAGCCCGGCGCGGCGGCGTACCGCGGCAGCTCCGCCGCCGCCTCCGCCAAGGCCTCCGCCAGTTCGGCCCGCGGCCCGTGCGGCGCGGCCAGGGCCAGGTCGATCAGCTCGTCGGCCCCGTCCGGGAAGGCGCCCAGCGAGATCGGCGCCTGTCCGTCCGGCAGCGCCGTCCACGTCCCCGCGCCCCGTCGGCTGTGCGCGTACCCGCTCTCCCGCAGCAGGTCGTACGCCCCCGTCACCGTCGTCCGGCTCACCTCCAGGACCTGCGCCAGCTCGCGCTCGGCGGGCAGCCGCAGCCGCAGCGCCACCCGCCCGTCCAGAAGCGCCTCCCGCACCGCCCGCGCCAGCTCGCGGTACCCGAACCGGCCCTCCGGCGGCGGGGTGAGCAGCGAGGCCAGCTGGCGGCCCGACAAGGTCCGGTCCGCGGTGTGGACCACACGGCCCTCCGCCATGCCAATCACTCCTCATTGGCTCTGCTGTCCAGGCCAATGAGACTACAGACTCCCCTCAGTGGCCCGGAAGCCCCGGGCTCCCGCCCCGGCACCGAGAGGAGCCCGACGATGACCACGCACTTCACCGACCGCGACGAGCGCCAGTGGCAGCGGTACGCCGAGGAGCGCCCCGCCCACGCGCTGCCCGTCGGCGCCTGGATCCGCACCCTGCGCACCCCGCGCGCACGGCACCGCTCCCCGGCCCGTCGGCCGGCCGGCCTGCCGGAGCCTCAGACCACCGGCTGAAGCCCGGCGGAGGAGACCGAGGACGACGACGGCCCGTCGGTCCCGGCCCCGGTCGAGTCGGTGGAGCCGGTCGTACCCGTCGTGTCCGTCGTACCGCTCGTCGTGGTGGCGGTGTCGTCGGTGGTCGCGGTGGTCGTGTCGTCCGTCGTTCCGCCGTCCGGAGGGGTGTCGGGGCTGTCCGAGGGCGGGTCCGACGGCGAATCCGAGGGGGAGTCCGACGGCGTCTCCTCCGACGGCGACGTGGTGTCGTCGGACGGGGTGGGCGTCGTCCGCGTCGGCGAGGACGACGACGGGCACGGCACCGGCGTCACGCCGTGCCGCGGTGTCGGCGTCTCGTCACCGGTCACCACCACGCAGGGCACCGGCGAGGTCGGCGTCCCCGACGTCGACGGGGAGGCGGTCGTCGGCGTCGGCCGGGGCGGCGGCGGGGTCGGCTTGTCGTTCCGCCCGGTGTCGCCGTGCTTCCGCGCGAACCAGGAGTCCCGCTCGGGGTCGTACACCACGAACACGTTCACCACCGTCGTCGCCGGGGCCACGACCACGACCTGCGAGGCGTCGTACCCCTGCCACGGGGTGCCCGTGGTCCGCGGCCGCTGCTGGGCCACCGGCTCGGTCAGCGGATTCCCGCAGGCGCAGCGCACCCGCGGTACGCCCCGGCCGTCGACGAGGACCGCGGTCCCCGCCTGGAGGACCGCCTGGTACGCGGTGGCGGCGCCGTCCTTGTAACCGTGGTTGGTCACCCGGGTGTCCACCCGGAGCTGGAGCGGCGTGAGGGAGCGCAGGTGGCCGGGGACCTGGTTCGCCCGGATCCCGAGGACCGAGGCGAAGGCCGCGTTCTTGTCGGGTTCCGCGGTCAGGTAGCGCACCTGCCGCTCCACGTCGCAGCTCGCCACCTCCTGCGTACCGCCGTACAGACCGGCCGTGGCCCCCGAGACCCGTGGGGTGGCGCTCTCCGCCGCGCCGGTGCGCGGGGGCAGCGAGGCGGCCCCGGAGGAAGCGTCCGTACGGGCGGTCGACGCGGTGAACGGGTCGGGGCCGGAGGCGGAGGTGTTCTGGAGGAAGACCTCCCCGCCGGCGGAACCGGCCGTGTCTCCCTTGTCGTCCGACCGGCCGACGAGCAGCACGGCCAGCACGGCGGCCGCGACGACGACGGCGGTCAGCGAGGCGACCTTCGGCACGGACCGCCACCACGGCGTCCCCCCGCCGCCCTTGCCGCCACTCGGCGTGGCACCGCCGCCACTGCCGCCGGCGCCCCCGCCGCCCCCGCCGCCCCCGCCGCCCCCGCCGGATCCGTCGCCGGGCGGTGCGGGCGGGGTCGGGGGACCGGTGACGCCGGGACGGGTGGCCGCGCCGGAGAGCGGCCCCGAGGGCGGGCCGGTGGGCGGGCCGGAGGGCGGGACCGACGGAGGGCCGGACGGCGGCGGTGGGGAAGTCACGTTTTTCCCTTTCTTCCGTTCGGCGCCATTCTGGGCGCCGAACGGACCCTCCGCACCCGGACCCGGCCCCGGACCGGGCCAGGAGCTCCCGCCCGCGTCCGAGCCCGGCCCCGGACCGCGCTCATGGCTCAGTCGGTCCGCGCGTGCTCCACCGTGCAGGTGGGGGTGTGCGCGGCGCACCAGTGGGTGCGGCCGCCGACGAGACGGAGCTGGAGGTCGGCGTCGGCCATGCCGGCCCGGTCGAGGGCGGCGCGGAGGGCGGTGGGCGCGGGCTGGGGCGGCAGGCCGAGGACGTCGATGAGGACGACGCCGTTGCGGGCGTCGACGGAGGCGATCTGCCAGGCGCCCGCCGCGGCCCACCGCTCGGCGACGGGGCCGGCGTCGGCGGCCAGCGCGCGGTCGCGGGCGACGGAGATCGACCCGGTGGTGAGGGGGACGGCGACGAGGAGGACCACGGCCGCGACCGCGACGAGGGTCCGGCCGTGGAACGCCCCGACGGTCAGCCCGGCCCCGCGGGCCGCGTCGCGGACGCGGTAGCCGAGGAAGACGAGCGTGCCGGTGGCGACGATCGCGGCGACGTTGGTCGCGAAGAGGAGCGCGGACTCCCCGGCGTCGTGGTACCGGTGCACCGCGATCAGCAGGCCCGTCACGGCCAGCGGCGGGACGAGGGAGATGGCGATGGCGACGCCCGGCAGGGCGTCGGAGATGTCGGTGCGGACGAGGGCGAACGCGCCGACGGTTCCGGTGGCCAGCGCCGCGAACAGGTCGATCAGGCGCGGACTGATCCGGGACGAGACCTGGCTGTTGCCGGCGAAGGCGTCCGGCGGCGAGACGATCCAGCCCAGCAGCATCCCGACGCACACCACCGCCACCGCGCCGCCGAGCACCAGCAGCGCGCTGCGTACGACGTGCGGGCGGTCGGCGAGGACCAGCGCCAGGGCGGTCCCGAGGATCGGCGTCATCAGCGGGGCCACGATCATCGCCCCGATGACGGTGGCCGTCGAGTCGCCGACCACGCCGGCGCCCGCGATGACCGACGCCAGCACCAGCAGCACCCAGAAGCGGGAGGAGCCGGGGCTGCGCCAGTCGCGCTCGATGAACAGCGAGTCGGCCATCCGCCGGGCGGCCGCCGTGTCGACTTTCCCCAAGGTGACGGCCTTTCCCGCGCGTGACGATGTCCGTTTTCGCAAGTATCGGGTGATGCGGGATGCCGTGCGAGTCGACGGGCACGGCCTCTGGCCGCGGCTCCGGGCCCGTGCTACGAAGGGGCATGCGCGCAGCTCAGGAGCGTTCCCGGGACGTGTACGACGCCGTGGTCGTCGGCGGTGGTCACAACGGCCTCGTCGCCGCGGCCTGTCTCGCCCGCGCGGGCCGCTCCGTCCTCGTCCTGGAACGGCTCGGGCGCACGGGCGGGGCGGCGATCTCCACCCGCCCGTTCGCGGGGGTCGACGCCCGCCTCTCCCGCTACTCGTACCTGGTGTCCCTGCTGCCCGACACCATCGTCCGCGAGCTCGGACTGCGCTTCGCCGTCCGGAAGCGGACCGTCTCCTCGTACACGCCCGCGGTGCGCGGCGGCCGGCCCACCGGGCTGCTGGTCGGCGGGGACGGGACCCGTGAGTCCTTCTCGGCGCTGACCGGTTCGGACCGCGAGTACGAGGCGTGGGAGGCGTTCTACGGCCGGATCCGGCGGGCGGCCGGGCGGATCTTCCCCACGCTGACCGGACCGCTGCCGACCCGCGCCGGACTTCGGGCGAGGGTCGACGACGACGCCACCTGGCGGATGCTGTTCGAGGAGCCGATCGGCGCCGCGATCGAGGAGCACTTCGCCGACGACCTGGTCCGCGGCGTCGTCCTGACCGACGCCCTCATCGGCACCTTCGCCGGAGCCCACGAGCCGTCGCTGGCGCAGAACCGCTGCTTCCTCTACCACGTCATCGGCGGCGGCACCGGCGACTGGGACGTGCCCGTGGGCGGCATGGGCGCCCTGACCGACGCGCTCGCCGACGCGGCCCGCGGCGCGGGCGCCGAGCTCGTCACCGGCCACGAGGCGATCCGCGTCGACACGGACGGCCGGACGGCGGAGGTCGCCTTCCGCACCCGGGACGGCGAGGGGACGGTCGGCGCCCGCCGGGTGCTCGTGAACGCCTCGCCCCAGGCTCTCGCGGGGCTGCTCGGCGAGGCGCCCCCCGCCCCGGCGGAAGGCGCGCAGCTCAAGGTCAACATGCTGCTGCGCCGGCTGCCGCGGCTCCGCGACCGCACGGTCGACCCGCGGCGGGCGTTCGCCGGAACGTTCCACGTCGCCGAGGGCTACGCCCAGTTGGAGACCGCCTACGCGCAGGCCGCGGCGGGCCGGCTGCCGGGGTCGCCGCCGTCGGAGATCTACTGCCACTCCCTGACCGACCCGTCGATCCTCGGCCCCGGGCTCGCCGCCCGCGGCTACCAGACCCTGACCCTGTTCGGCCTCCACACCCCGGCCCGGCTCTTCCCCGCCGGCGACGCCCACGGCCCCGCAGGCGGCCACGACGCGACCCGCGACGCCCTCCTCAAGGCCACCCTCGCCGAACTCGACGCCCACCTGGACGAGCCGATCGCCGACTGCCTGGCCGTCGACGAGGACGGGCGGCCGTGCATCGAGGCCAGGACCCCGCGGGACCTGGAGCGCGACCTGCGCCTCCCGGGCGGCCACATCTTCCACCGCGACCTGTCCTTCCCGTACGCGGACGGCACGACGGGCCGCTGGGGCGTGGAGACCGCCCACGCGAACGTGCTGCTGTGCGGCGCGGGCGCGGTGCGCGGCGGCGGCGTGAGCGGCATCCCGGGCCACAACGCGGCGATGGCCGCGCTGGGCCGCTGACGGCCGCCACGGGCCCGAGCGACGTTGCCGGGGGCCGGTACCGGTGAACGCGCCAAGCTGCTGGAGCCGTACATGGCGGCCGCGCCGCGGACCGTGGCTCAATCGCGCCGTGCCGGGACCGCGAGGGGCCCCGGGAGCCGCGGGGAGGGCGACACGGATGGCGACGAGCACCACGGACAGCACGGGAGCACGGGCACCTGACGACCTGTCGGCACGGCGGAGATCCGCCCGGGGACAGCGCTGGTGGAGTCTCCTCTGCGGGCTGCTCGGCCTGCTCGCCGTGGCGGGCGCGGTCGGCCTGGGCGCGATGCTGCCCGGCCGGATCGCCACCGAACGCGCCTACCTCGGCGCCGTGCCGTGTGCGGCGGGGGAGCGGGCGACGGCCGCCGACGCGGACTGTCTGCGCACGGTGCGCGGCACGGTGGCGTCCGTCGAAAGGGTGCGCTCCGGCAGGACCCACGTCCTGCGGGTGCGGCTGCGTCCCCCGGTGCCGGCCCCGCTGGACCGGCCGCTGGAGCTGAGCACGAGGGGCGAGCTGTCGGAGGTCCTCGGGCCCGGGGACGAGGTGGCGGTCACCGTCTGGCGGGAGGTCCGGGTCTCCGCGCACCACGCGGGCCGCGACGAGGACGTCGACGCGCGGCCGGACGGAGAGGTGGGCCCCCTCGCCGGGCTCGCAGCCGCCTGCGTCTGGCTGGCCGCGGTCGCCTTCACCGGCGCGTACGGCGGCGGACGGCGCTCCCGCCGCATCGCGAGCGGCCGTCCCGTGCGGGCCCGGGTCGGCTTCGGCCCGGCGAGGATCGGAGGCGTCCTCGGCGTCCCGTTCCTCCTGGGCGTCGCTGTGGGAAAGATCTGGGAGGGCTGGACGACGGTCCTCGTCACGGCGGGCGTCACGACGCTGATCGCGGTCCAGGCCACGGTCTTCGCCCTCCGCGTCGACCGTCCGCCCGCCCCTCCCGGCGGGAACCACCCCGACCGACCTCCCGTCAGCTGATGGTCCGTCACGTGATCGAGCGGACGAAGGCCTGTGTCCGTTCGTGCTCCGGCGCGTCGAGCAGGCGCTCCGGCGGCCCCGATTCGAGGACGCGCCCGCCGTCGAACATCAGGATCCGGTCGGAGATGTCGCGGGCGAAGCCCATCTCGTGGGTGACGCAGAGCATGGTGATGTCGGTGCTGTCGGCGACGTCCCGCAGGACGTCCAGGACCTCCGCCACCAGCTCGGGGTCGAGGGCCGAGGTGACCTCGTCGAGGAGGAGCAGCTCGGGGCGCATCGCGAGGGCGCGGGCGATGGCGACGCGCTGCTGCTGGCCGCCGGAGAGCCGGGTGGGGTGGGCGTCCTCCTTGTCGGCGAGGCCGACGAGGCCGAGGAGGTCCCGGGCGCGGGCGGCGGCCTCGTCCCCGTCGAGGCCCAGGACGTGCCGGGGCGCCTCCACGACGTTCGCCAGGACGCTCATGTGCGGGAAGAGGTTGAACTGCTGGAACACCATGCCGATGCGCCGGCGGCGCGGGGCGAGGTGGCGCTCGTCGGCGGGGACGAGCGCGCCGCCGGGGCCGGACGGCATGTGGGAGAACGGTTCGCCGTCGACGTGGACGACGCCGTCGGTGACCCGCTCCAGCGTCATCAGGAGCCGCAGGATGGTCGTCTTCCCGGAACCGCTCGGGCCGATCAGGGTCACGCGCTCGCCCGGCGCGACCGTCAGGTCGAGACCGTCGAGGACCGTCTGGTCGCCGAACCGTTTCGTCACCCGGTCGAACCGGACCTTCTCCGCTCCGGGGACGTGATCACTGGGCAAGGCGGGCCTCCAGACGGCGCACGAGCAGGGACGTCGGCCAGCTCGCCAGCAGGAAGACGGCGGCGGCCAGGGTGAAGCTCTCCAGATAGGCGAAGTGGGTGCTGCCGAAGGCGCTCGCCTCGTGCACCATCTCGTTCACGGTGATGACCGACAGGAACGGCGTCTCCTTGAACAGGGAGACCGCGTAGTTCCCGAGCGCCGGAAGCACCTTCCGTACGGCCTGCGGCAGCACCACCGCCCGCCACACCCGCCGGCGCGGCAGCGACAGCGCCGTACAGGCCTCCCACTGCCCCTTCGGTACGGCGTCGATGCCCGCGCGGTACACCTCGGAGAGGTACGTGGCGTAGTGCAGGCCCAGGACCAGGACGCCCAGCACGAGCGGGTCGAGGCCCGGCACCAGCACCCAGGCGGCGAAGAGCTGCACCATCACCGGCGTCGAGCGCACGAACGCGGCCGGCGCGCCCACGGCGAGGGCGAGCCGGCGGCCGCCCGAGCGCTGGAGCAGCGCGATGGCGAGCCCGGCGACGGCGGCGACGGCGAAGCCGAGCACCGTCGCCAGCAGGGTGATCCCGAAACCGGACAGCACGACCGGCAGTGCGGCACGCGCCGCCTCCATGTCCCACATGCTTCCCGCGCCGCCCATCACGCACCACCCCCGGCGCGACCCGCACGGGGCACGGCGCGCACGGCGCGCGGGCCACCCCGGCCGCCCGGCCCGCTCACCACGCCCAGCCGCGCCTTCGCCCGCCGCTCCAGGGCGTTCATGCCGGCCCCCAGGAGCGCGGCGAGCGCGAAGTACAGCAGGAGCAGCAGCAGATAGGCGGCGGCCGTGCCGCCCGTCGCCGACCGCAGCTGGTCGATGCGGAAGGTCAGGTCGGCGACCGTCACCAGGGACAGCAGCGGCGTCGCCTTCAGCAGCTGGATCAGGAGGTTCTTGAAGGGCGGCACCATCAGCGCGTACGCCTGCGGCAGCACGACCCGCCGCAGCCGCAGGACCGGCCCCATGCCGAGCGCGATCGCCGCCTCGGTCTGCGCGGCGGGCACGGCCGCGATCGCGCCGCGCACCACCTCCGCCCCGTACGCCCCGTAGTTGAGGCCGAAGGCGAGCACCCCGCAGGCCATCGGATCGAGCCGGAAGCCGAGCATCGGCAGCGCGAAGAAGAGCCAGAACAGCTGGACGTACAGCGAGGTGCCGCGCAGGAACTCCACGACGGCGCGGGCGGCGCCGCGCACGACGAGGAGACGGGAGCGGGAGGCCAGGCCCAGGGCGAACGCGACGAGCAGCGCGAGGGCCGCGCCGAGCGCCGTGGCCTCCAGGGTGACCAGGAGCCCCTCGCCGATCGCCGGGAGGGCCCGGCCCAGCTCGGACAGGAACACGGCCGTGCCGGAGTCGGTCATCCCGCGCACAGCTCCGCGGTCCGCAGGGTCCGCGGCGGCACCTCGCGCTCGGTGAAGCCGTACTCCCCGATCAGCCGTACGTAGCGGGCCGGGTCGCCGGTGATCCGCGCCAGCTCGCGGTCGAAGGCCTCCCGCAGCGAGACCGCGCCCTGCCGGAAGACCGCCCCGCCGGGGCTGTACCGCTTCACCCCGTCGACGACCGGCACGAACGGTTCCAGGACCTCCACGGCCTTGCCCTCGTTGGTGCGGGCCAGCCAGCGCAGCGAGATCCCGGTGAGGGCGAAGGCGTCGATCCGGCCGGCGAGCAGGGCGTCGAGGCCGTCCTGCTGCTTGGCGAGCGACACCAGGGCCCCGTCCCCGACGCCCGCCGCCTTCGCGTACCCGCCCTCCACGGCGGCCGTCAGGACGCCGACCCGGGCCTTCGCCGCCGCGCAGGAGGCGAGGTCGCTCAGCCCCTTCGGGTTGCCCTCGCGGACCATGAGCGCGGTGGGGGAGATGAACTCCGGTTCGGAGAAGGCGACTTTGGCGCAGCGCTCGGGGGTGATGGCCATGCCGGCGCTCACCACGTCGAACCGGCCGGCGAGCAGCCCGGGGATGAGGGCACCGAACTCGGTGATCGTGGGCTTGAGTTCGGGGATCCCGAGGGCCGTGAAGATCTCCCGGTGGAGGGTGGGCGCCTCGCCGGCGAGCTCGCCGCCGTCCTGGAAGCCGTACGGTGCCTCGCCGGCGAACCCCACCCGGACGTGGCCCTGCTTCCGCAGCCTCGCCAGCAGGTCCGCGTCCCCGGCGGGCGCGCCGGTGCCGACCTCCGTGCGCGAGCAGGCGGACAGCAGCCCGGGCACGGCGAGGGCGCCGCCGAGGAGCGCTCCCCGGCCGAGGAGGCGTCTGCGGGTGAGGTGCGGGGTCATGGGCTTCCTTTCGCGGGAGGGACGGGGACGGGGGACGGGGTCAGCCGGCGGTCGGGGCGGTGCCGATGGGGGTGGTGTCGCGGGCGGCGATGAACGAGGGCCGGCGGACCGGTGCGGCGAACGGCAGCTCCGGAGCGTTCTCCACGCTGTTGAAGACCAGGAAGACGTTGCTCCGGGGGAAGGGGGTGATGTTGTCGCCGGAGCCGTGCATCGCGTTGCAGTCGAACCAGACGGCGGATCCGGCGTCGCCGGTGAAGTGCTCGATGCCGCAGGCCTCGGCGAAGGTCGTGAGCGCCTTGCGCGAGGGGATGCCGGCGTCCTGCATCCGCAGCGACCGCTTGTAGTTGTCCTTCGGGGTCTCGCCGGCGCAGCCGAGGAAGGTGCGGTGCGAGCCCGGCATGATCATGAGGCTGCCGTTGGTGGTGAAGTTCGGCGTCAGCGCGATCGACACGGACACCGTCCGCATCAGCGGCAGTCCGTCCTCCGCGTGCCAGGTCTCGAAGTCGGAGTGCCAGTAGAAGCCGCTGGCGCCGAAACCGGGCTTGACGTTGATCCGGGACTGGTGCACGTACACGTCGGAGCCGAGGATCTGCCGGGCCCGGTCCACGAGCCGGGGGTCGGCGGCCAGGCGGGCGAACACCTCGCTGATCCGGTGCACTTCGAAGACCGAGCGGATCTCCTGGGAGCGCGGCTCCACGATCGCCCGCTCGTCGTCGCGCACTGCGGGGTCGTTGACCAACCGGTCGAGTTCCGCACGGAGTTCGGTCACCTCGTCCGGGGTGACGAGGGCGTCGACGGCGAAGAAGCCGTTGCGGTCGTAACTCTCCAGCTCACGCGGCCAGAACGGGCCGGGCGTGCCCTCCTCGGACCAGACGACGGGTTCCTTGCGGTAGACGAGGGCCTCCTCGGTGCCGCGCGTGGGGTACGGGTCGACGGGGCGGGCGGGGGCGGTGGTCATCGCGGTGCGGGCCTTTCTCGTACGTACGGGGGAGGGGCGGTCCGGGCGGGGTCAGGCGTCGCCGGGCTCGGTCAGCAGCGGGTAGACGCCGTTCTCGTCGTGGTCCTCGCGGCCGGTCACCGGCGGGTTGAAGACGCACAGGCAGCGGAAGTCCTCCTTGACCCGGAGGGTGTGCCGCTCGTGGCCGTCGAGGAGGTACATGGTGCCGGGGGTGATCGTGTACGTCGTCCCGGTCTCGTGGTCGGTCAGTTCGGCCTCGCCGGCGGTGCAGACGACCGCCTCGACGTGGTTCGCGTACCACATGGCGGTCTCGGTCCCGGCGTACAGGACGGTCTCGTGGAGGGAGAAGCCGACGCGCTCGCGGGCGAGGACGATGCGCTTGCTCTCCCAGGTGCCGGAGGCGGACCTCACGTGCCGCTCGGTGTTCTCCAGCTCGTCGAAGGTGCGGACGATCATGGCGGTGGCCTTTCTCGCGGGGGGTCTCAGGCGGTGTGGCGGACGGCGCGGGCGAGGATGCCGAGGCCCTCGTCCAGTTCGTCGTCGGTGACGGTCAGCGGCGGCAGCAGCTTGACGACCTCGTCGCGCGGCCCCGACGTCTCGACGAGCAGACCCAGTTCGAAGGCGCGCCGGCACACCGCGCGGGCCCGCTCCCCGTCCTCGAACTCCAGGCCCCACACGAGCCCCCGGCCGCGCGGCACGGCGTCCGGCCCGAGCTCGCGGAGCGCCGCCTCGACGGTGGCGGCCCGCCGCAGGGTGCGGTCGCGGAGGGTGCCGTCGCGCCAGTACGTGTCGAGGGTGGCGGTGGCGGTGACGAAGGCGGGGTTGTTGCCGCGGAAGGTGCCGTTGTGCTCGCCGGGCTGCCACACGTCGAGCTCGTCGCGGAACAGGCAGAGGGACATGGGCAGTCCGTAGCCGCTGATGGACTTGGACAGGGTCACGACGTCCGGGGTGATGCCGGCCTCCTCGAAGGAGAAGAAGTCACCGGTGCGGCCGCAGCCCATCTGGATGTCGTCGACGATCAGGAGCATGTCCCGGCGGCGGCACAGGTCCGCGAGGCCGCGCAGCCACTCGGCGCGGGCGACGTTGACCCCGCCCTCGCCCTGCACGGTCTCGACGATCACGGCGGCCGGATGGTCGAGGCCGGACCCGGAGTCCTCCAGGAGCCGCTCGAACCAGAGGAAGTCCGGGGTCCGGCCGCCGAGGTAGTGGTCGAAGGGCATCTGGGTGGTGTGGGTCAGCGGCACGCCCGCGCCGGCGCGTTTCCCGGCGTTGCCGGTGAGGGCGAGGGAGCCGAGGGACATGCCGTGGAAGGCGTTGGTGAAGGAGACGACCGTCTTCCGGCCGGTCACCTTGCGGGCGAGCTTCAGGGCCGCCTCGACGGCGTTGGTGCCGGTCGGGCCGGGGAACATCACCTTGTAGGGGAGGGCGCGCGGTTCGAGGACGGTGGAGCGGAAGGTCTCCAGGAAGCGTCGCTTCGCCGTCGTCGACATGTCGAGGCCGTGGGTGATGCCGTCGCCGCCCAGGTAGTCGAGGAGCGGACGCTTGAGGGCCGGGTTGTTGTGGCCGTAGTTGAGCGAGCCGGCGCCGGCGAAGAAGTCGAGGAAGGGACGGCCGTGCTCGTCGAACAGGCGGCTGCCCGTGGCCCGTTCGAAGACCGTGGGCCAGGCGCGGCAGTAGCTGCGCACCTCCGACTCGACGGTCTCGAAGACGGTGGGTTCGGTTTCGGCGATGAGCGTCATGCGGGACTCCAGTGCGTGAGGGTGGTGAAGCGGCCGGCCGGGTCGCTTCAGAAGGCCAGCGGCGCGATGCGGTGCAGCACCTCGGCCTCGTGGCCGGGGGCGGGGAACGCGGCGGACGGGAAGAGCACCGTCCGGCTCACCCGGGCCCCGTGGCGCCGGGCGTAGGCGCCGAAGAGGCGCTCCGAGGCCTCGTTGTCCGGGGTGATGGTCGTCTCGACGGCGTCGAGCGGCTGCGTGCCGGCGACCCGCTCCGAGAGGTGGTCGAGGAGCGCCCCGGCGATCCCGAGGCCCCGGTACGCGGCGTCGACGGCGATCTGCCAGACCAGCAGCGTCCCCGGCGCGTCCGGCCGGAGGTAACCGGTCACGAAGCCGACCGGGCGGCCGTCCTCGGCACGGGCGACGGCGGACGTGTCGGCGAAGTCGCGGCACCACAGGAGGTAGCTGTACGAGGAGTTGACGTCCAGCGTCCCGGACTCCCGCGCGAGCCGCCAGAGTTGGGCGCCGTCGCCGACCCGTGGTCGTCCGACGGTCCACCTCGGGGCGGGGGCCGGCGCCGCGCCCCGGACGTGTTCCGGTGCTGTGTGAGCTGTGGTCATGGGCGCCGAAGTTACCCAGCGCAGCCATGAACTTCCTCGCCCTGCGGGGTTACGGCGAGGGGGTGATCCATGGTATGGCGCGACGGCGAAGCGCCAGGGGCTGGACGATCACCTGACGGATTCGAGGGTTCAAAAGTAAAAGAAAAGCGGGCAAATCTTCGCTTTATAACGACGATGTAACACCTTCGCGGGGTCTCGTACCGTCACCGGAGCGTTACCGCATTGTCTGGTGGCAGCCCGTTTGACGGCGCCGGATGCGGTTAGGGATTGCTCGTATGGGCCAGCGTTCACGGAGCGTCACCGCGACGGTGGTGCCACCCCGACGGCGGTCCGGACGGACCGCACCCGCAGGCGGAGCCGCCCGGGCCGGACTAGCGTGGACAGAGTGAGCAGTCGGCTCCCCTCCACCCCGCCCCCCGCCGCCGGCCGCGGGGGCGCCCCCGGCGGCGACGGCGCCCCCGCGGCGCTCCGCGTCGCCGCCCAGGCCCTCGCCGCCGTCGCCGCCGGCTACCTCGCCATGGGAGTCACCGCCGGCCTCGGCCTCTGGGCCGCCGGCGCGGCCGACCTCCCCGGCGGATTCACGGCCGTCCTGGCCGCCGTCGTGGTCATGGCCGCCGGAGGCCAGGTCGAGATCGCCGGCTCGGCCGGCTCCTTCGCCGGCACCCAGGGCGAACTCACCGCGATGCCCCTCACCGTCACCCTGGTCGGCGCGCTCGTCACCGGCGCGGTCTTCCTCCGCCCGCTCCGCCACCACGCCGTGGCCAGGGCCGGCGACCTCGCGGCCCGCGCCGCCGCCGTCACCGTCCTCTGGCTCGCCGTCCTGGCCGGACTCTCCGCCGCCGCCCGCCACGACTTCCCCCTGTCCCTCGACGTCGGCGACCCGCGGGAACCCCTCACCGACCTCTTCGGCGAACTCCTCGACGCGACCGATCCCACCGTCGGCTTCCGCACCCTCGTAGGCCCCACCCTCGGCTACGGGCTCCTGTGGATCCTCGGCGTCCTCCTGGTCGCCCTCCTCGTCTCCCGCCGGAGCCCCCTCCCCGCGCGCGTGCTCCGCCATCAGGAGGCCGTCAGGCCCGCCGCCTCGGCGATGCTCCTGCTGCTCCTCGCGTACGTGGCCGTCGGCCTCGTCATCGGCCTGGTCGTCGCCGCCACCAAGGGGCACGCGGCCGAGACCTTCGCCGTCCTCCTCCTCGGCCTGCCCAACGTCAGCTGGCTCGCCCTCGGCGTCGGCATCGGCGGCTCCTGGGAGGGCAGGGTCGACGGCCCCTTCGGCCTCCCCATGCCCCAGCTCCTCGACGCCGTCCTGCGCGGCGGCGACGGTCCCGACCTGTCCACGGTGGACCTCTCCTCGCTCGCCGCCCAGGACGGGCGCGCCTGGTGGCTGCTGCCCGTCGCCGCCGTCCTCGTCCTCGCCGCGGCCTTCGTCGCCGCCGTACGCTCCCCGGCCCGCTTCCGGCCCTGGCACCACGCCCTGCACCTCGGCGTCGCCTTCGCCCTGACCATGCTCGCCGTCGCCCCCCTCACCCTCGTCGAGGCCCGGTTCGGCCTGTCCATCCTCGGCATCGGCGACCTGGCGGCCCTCGGCGGCGAGGTCGTGCTCCGCCCCGACGTCTGGCGGACGGTGGGCTTCGCCCTCCTGTGGGGCCTCGTCGCGGGCTTCCTGGCGGGCCTGCTCGCCACCCGGGTACGACACCGGGGACAGGTCCCGTCCGGCGCGACGGGGGAGCCGGGGGAGCAGAAGGCGGGACCGGGGAAGGGCTGAACGAGCCGAACGACGAGCCGAACGGGCCCGGTCGGCGTCAGGGACGTCACGGCCTCAGAGGCGCCGGAAGACCGGCCGTGCCCAGGCCGGAGGCTCCGGCGGGGGGCCGGGCGCCCGGGACGCGGCACCGTCCGGATCCTCGGCCCCGGCCCCCTGCCCCGTGCCGGGGAAACCGCCCGGCACGCGCGCGAGGGCGGTGCGCAACTCCGCGACGAACTCCAGGCACGTTCCGTACCGCTCCTCCGGCGTCTTCGCCAGCGCCCGCGCGAACACCGCGTCCGCCGCCTCCGGCAGCCCGGCCCGGTGCTCGGCCAGCGGCGGCGGAGGGTCGTACTGCTGGGCCCACAACACCGCCCAGTCGGTCTCCCGGCGGAACGGCGGCACCCCGGCGAGCGTCTCGTAGACCACGCAGGCCAGGCTGTACACGTCGCAGCGCCCGTCCACCGGCTTCCCGGAGATCTGCTCCGGCGCCACGTAGTCCAGCGTGCCGACGAACTCGCCGACCGTCGTGAACCCCGTCAGCGACAGCGACTTCTTCGTCAGACCGAAGTCGGTCAGATAGACGTGCTCGGGGTGGTCCCTGTCCGTTCCCTCCGCGACGAGGATGTTCCCCGGCTTCACGTCCCGGTGCACCAGGTCGTGCGCGTGCGCCGCGTCCAGCGCGGAGGCGACCTGGGCGGCGATCCGGCTCGCCGTCACGGGCGGCAGCGGCCCCTCCCGGGCCAGCAGCGCCACCAGGTCCTGGCCCGCCACGTACCGCATCGCGATGTAGAGGACGCCCTCCGTCTCGCCCGCCTCGAAGATCGGCACGATGTGCGGGTGGTCGATCGACGCCGCCACCCGCGACTCGTGCGCGAACCGCTTCCGGAAGGTGTCGTTGCGGGCCAGCTCCGGCGCCAGCAGCTTCAGCGCCACCGTCCGGTCCAGCCGCAGGTCCCGCGCCCGGTACACGACGGCCATCCCGCCGCGACCGATCTCCGCCTCCACCCGGTACCCCGCGATCTCCTGGCCGACCAGCCCCGAAGGCCGCCCCGCCGGGAGCCCGGAGTCCCTGGCCCCGCCCGCCATCAGCCCTCACCGTCCGCGTCGGGCGGTCGGCTCACGACCTGCGTGGGCGGCGGCGCGGCGACCTTCGCCGGATCCACCTGCGGCACCACCTGCGTCGGCTCGTACGCGACGGGCGCCCTCACCGGCCGCGCCTCGGGCACGGGCTCGGTGGGCGTCGGCTCGGGCACCGGGTCGGGCTCGGGTCCCGGGCCGGGTTCGGAGGCGGGTGAGGCCGTGGTGGGTGCGGGTGCGGGTGCGGGCGAGGGCTCGGCTGCGGGCTCCGGGGCCGGGTGGGCCGACTGGGGCGGCTGGGGCGGCTGGGGCGGCCGGGCGGTGCGGGAGGGGCCGGAGGAGGCCGCGTACGTCGTCAGTCCCACCCCGTCGCAGTAGACCCAGCGCTCGTGCTCCGCGTCGTACAGCCAGACGGACTCGCCGTCGACGACCATCCCGACCCGCAGCCCCCGCGTGCGCCGCCGGAACGTCTCTCCGTCGGCCCGTCCCGCCGTCAGCTCCTCCACCGCCCGCCGGTAGCGCCCCAGGGCGTCCTCGGCGCGTGCGATGAGCGGGCGGGGGTCGGCCGTGCGCGAGAGCGCCGAGCCGGCGGCCGGAGGGTCGTCGGGGACCGCCACCAGGAGGCGCGCGTCCACCCACGCCGACCAGCCGTTGGAGCAGAGCACCCGCCCCCAGTCGCCGGTCCGCTCCATCAGCCGCACCGGCAGGAAGGCGTCCAGCGGCACCGTCGGATACGCCGGGTCGGGCGCCTGCCAGGTGGAGAGGCCGCCGCGGGGGACGACGTGGGTGGGGCGGAAGTCGGCCGCGTACAGACTGTCGGATCCAATATCCGGCATGCTGGATCCAATATCCGACATGTTGGATCCAGGATGCGGCACACGAAATCCCGGATTCTGAATATTGGATCCAAGCTCCGATCCGGGGTCGGGCACGCTCACAGCCTCACCTCCTGATCACACCGCACCGCCGTCGCGCACGCGCACGCACCGCACGCGCCCCGCGCTCAGCGACGCATGACGACGGGTTCGTGCCGCCGCAGCAGCCGGGACACGGCGAAGCCGAGCACCACGCAGAGCACGACCAGCATGCCCATGTCGAAGAGCCAGGCCGCCGCCGTGTGGTCCATCAGCGGATCCGTCGTCTTCTCGCTCGGCGCCACCGCCCCGATGTCGATGGTCGCGCCCATCGCGGCGAACGCCCACCGCGAGGGCACCAGCCACGCCAGCTGTTCGAGGACCGGAGTGCCGCGGACGTTCAGGAGCGCTCCGCAGAACACCACCTGGACGATCGCGAGGAGGACGAGCAGCGGCATCGTCACCTCCTCCTTGCGCACCAGCGCCGACACCAGCAGGCCGAGCATCATCGCGGTGAAGGCGAGGAGGGCCACGGCGAGCGTGATCTCGACGAGCGCGGGCATCAGCACGCCCTTGCCGTCGGGCACGTTGAGCGGCACGCCGATCAGGGCGACCAGGGTCAGCACCACCGCCTGCACGACGGTCACGGTGCCGAGGACGACGACCTTGGAGGCGAGATAGGCGGAACGGGACAGGCCGACGGCTCTCTCCCGGCGGTAGATCGACCGCTCCTTCACCAGTTCGCGGACGGCGTTGGCCGCACCGGTGAGGACGCCGCCGACGCACAGGATCAGCAGCACGTTCAGGGTGGACTCGGGATTCAGGCTCCCTTCGGAGAGGGCACGGGCCATGGCCCCCATCACGAACGGCAGCACGATCATGATGGCGAGGAAGGTCCGGTCGGCGGCGAGCGCGGCGGCGTAGCGCCGCACCAGCGTCCGCAACTGCCCGCCCCAGCTCTGCGCCTTGGGCGGCGGCGCGGGCGCCGGAACCTCCCGGGAATCGCCGTCGGCCGCGCCGGCCCCGCCCGCCACCGGAGCGTACGGCCGGACGGTGGCGTCCTCGGTGTACCGCCGGTGGAAGCGCGACCCCCGGTACTGACCGGCCCAGTCGCGGTCCCGGTCGGTCTCGAACGCCTCGAAGGCCTCCGGCCACTGCTCGAAGCCGAAGAACGACAGGGCGTCGCCGGGCGGCCCGTAGTAGGCGACCCGGCCGCCGGGGGCGAGGACCAGGAGCCGGTCGCAGACGTCCAGGCTGAGCACGCTGTGGGTGACGACGACCACGGTGCGGCCGTCGTCCGCGAGTCCGCGCAGCATGTGCATCACGGAGCGGTCCATGCCGGGGTCGAGCCCGGAGGTCGGCTCGTCGAGGAAGAGCAGCGAGGGTTTGGTCAGGAGTTCCAGGGCGACGCTGACGCGTTTGCGCTGGCCGCCGGAGAGGCTGTGGACGGGCTGGTCGGCGCGTTCCGCGAGCCCCAGTTCGCCGATGACCTCCTCCACGCGCGCGCGGCGCTCGGCGGCCGCGGTGTCCCCGGGGAAGCGCAGCTCGGCGGCGTACGAGAGGGCGCGCCGGACGGTCAGCTGGAGGTGCAGGATGTCGTCCTGCGGGACGAGCCCGATGCGCTGGCGCAGCTCCGCGTAGTCGCGGTACAGGTCGCGGCCGTCGTAGAGGACGGTGCCGCGGTCGGCGGGCCGCTGCCCGGTGAGCGCTCCGAGGAGCGTCGACTTCCCGGCCCCGGAGGGACCGACCACCGCGAGCAGCGTCTTCTCGCCGACGGGGAAGGAGACCTCGTCGAGCAGCGTCTTCCGCCCGTGGTCGACGGTGACGGCCAGTCGCTGCACGTCGAGCGAGATCTCGCCGGTGTCCGTGAACTCGACCAGCTGCCCGCCGGCCAGGCAGAACGCGCTGCGCCCGATGCCGACGATGTCGTCCGCCGTGACCCGCACGGGCTCGACGACGGGCCGCCCGTTGAGGAAGGTGCCGTTGTGGCTGCCGAGGTCGTGGATCCAGTAGGTGCCGTCCGGGCGGGCGAGGAGCTCCGCGTGGTGCCGGGACACCACGAGATCCGCCACGACGACGTCGTTGTCCGGCGCCCGCCCGATCCGTACCCGGTGCTCGGGCAGCGGCCGCACCGCCGTGGGCCGCCGGAAGGTCCCGGTGGCCCCGGGCCTCGACACCCCCGCGGGCCGCGCCAGGTCTTCTCGTACGAGCTCCGCGTCGGAGGCGATCGCGGACGAGCCGGGCGGGGCGTCCCGGTCCCCGTCGGCCGCGGGCCGCCGCTCCGGGGGCGGAGCGGGCGCGGGCGGCGGTGGGGGGACGGGTTCGCCGGAGGGCGCGGTGAGGACCGCGCGGGGGCCTTCCCGCGGGTGGCCGAAGCGGAGGACGGTGCCCGGGCCGACGACCCGGGGGATCCGTACCCGCACGCCGTCCGCGTACGTGCCGTTGGTGCTGTCGTCGTCGGCGAGCGTCCACTGGCCGTCGGCGGCGCGGAGCACCGCGTGGTGCCAGGACGTCCGGGCGTCCGTCAGCACGATGTCGCTGGTGGGGTCACGCCCGACGCGGTAGACGCGGCCCGGATCCATCCGCGTCATGACGCCGTCGACGAGGAGGACCAGGCCGGGCGCGGCGGGCGTGACCGGCCGCTCTCCCATGCGTGAATCCTATCCGCCGGGGCCCCGGACCGCCCGGCGCCGGAGCCTGGGGCGGGGGTGCCGGGCGCGAGTAGGCTGGGCCCGGGGCACCGCGGGGAGCGGCGCCGGACGGACGACGGGGAGGCGGACGTGCCGAAGGGCGTCACGAGGCGGCGGCCGCGCACCCGCGCGGCGCTCCTGAAGGCCGCACTGGAGGCCTTCGCGGAGCACGGTTTCCACGCCACCACCATCGAGCAGATCTGCGAGCGCGCCGGGTACACGCGGGGGGCGTACTACTCGAACTTCGCCGGCAAGGAAGAGCTCTTCCTCGCGCTCTTCGACGAGCACAGCGAGCGCACGGTGAGCCGGCTCGCGGCGTCGATCGACGCGCTCGCGGCGGAGGAGTACACGCTCCCGAGGCTCGCGGAGCTGGCCGCCACGATCGAGCCGGACGAACGCGACTGGTACCTGGTGACGACCGAGTTCACGCTGCACGCGATCCGCGACCCGCAGGCGGCCTGGGTGCTGGCGCGCCACGACGAGCGGCTGCGGGCCGAGATCGCGCGCGGGCTGACCCTCGTGCTGCGCCGGGCGGGCCGCGAACTGACCGTGGACGCCGACCGGTTCGCGCGGCTGCTGATCGCCCTGCGCGAGGGCGGTCTGGCGCAGAGCTACGTGGAGCCGGCGGCGCTGCCGCCGGGCGACCTGGAACGGGAGTTCCTGCCGGCGCTCCTGGAGGCCTCGACCCGCCCCGCGCGCCCGTCTCAGTCGAACAGGTCCGGATCCGACGCCTCGATCTGATCCCACAGCGGCCGGGCCTGGAACCAGCCGGCCAGGTGGCCGCCGATCTGGCCCCGGGTGAGCAGCGCGGTCTCCCGGTCGATGAGCTGCGGGGTGCCGGCGGCCATCGCGAGAAGCTGTGCCTGGCAGGAGCGCTCCATGGTGACGAACCACCAGACGGCCTCGGCGACGGAGTGGCCCACGGTCAGAAGCCCGTGGTTCTTCAGGATGACCGCCTTGTGCCCGCCGAGCGCCTTGGCGACCCGCTCGCCCTCCTCGGCCTCGTTCACGACGCCCCGGTAGTCGTCGTGGACGCCGTGGTCCTCGAAGAACGCGCAGGCGTCCTGGGTGATCGGGTCGAGCGGGATCCCGAGGCTGGAGAACGCCTTGCCGTGCAGGGAGTGCGCGTGGGCGGCGGCGATCGCGTCGGGGCGGGCCGCGTGCACGCGCGAGTGGATGACGAACGCGGCACGGTTCACCGGCCGGCGCCCCTCCAGGACCCTCCCCTCGTGATCGACGAGGATCAGGTCGGAGGCCTTGATCCGACCGAAGCCCATGCCGAAGGGGTTGACCCAGAAGGCGTCCGGGTCACCCGGATCCCGCACGGTGATGTGCCCGGCGACCCCCTCCGAGAACCCGAACCGCCCGAAGATCCTGAACCCGGCGGCCAGTTGCTCCTTCCGGTACCGCCGCTCCTCCTCGACGCTCCCGAACGTCGGCGGCAGCGGCAGCTCCACCCCGTCGGGCAGCGGCCCGACGGCGGCGGCGAGGGCGGGCGGCACGGCGCTCATGGCGACTCCAGGGGGATGCGGCGGAGACTGCGCGACGCCCCGAGAAGATACCGGCGAGTATCCGATGCATCAACGCATCGGACGGCCGTCTGCCGGGTCAGGAGGCGGGGGCGCCGAAGCGGGCCAGGTGGTGCCAGACCTTCTTGACGTCCTGGGGGTCGTACGCGCCCGACAGGGAGGCGTCCTGGACGATGCGGGGGGTGAGGAGGCCGTCCTCGGCGATGCGGGCGCCGAGGTCGACGTACTCGGGGCCGCGGAAGGCGGGGTGGCGGCGGAGTTCGGCGACGGTGAGGCGGAAGCCGGGGTGCCATTCGACGGGGCAGGGGAGGCGGCGGGCGGCCTCCTCCACCCCGGTGCCCCGGTGGCTCGGGTCCAGGACCAGGGCCTCCACGTCCCGCGCGAGCTCGACCGGGCCGTGGACCTGAGCCTCGACGTAGTCGTCCAGGAGGTCCTGCTCGTCGGCCTCCGCGAGCGCCACCAGCGCCATCCTGGAGGCCACGCCGAAGTCCGTCGGCTCCAGGTGGCTGTCGGGGTAGCAGAAGCTCGTCCGCGCGGTCGTCTCCGGCACCAGCCGCAGATGGGCGGAGCCGAAGCGGGGCGCGGCGCCGTACGGCCGCCGGCGGAAGTCCAGCGCGCCGTACACCGGGCGCTCGTGCGCCGGAGCCTCGTCGTACGCGCCGCCGAAGATGCGGCTCTCCCAGTTCCAGCGGTCGCCGCCGGGCCGGGCCGTCAGCCCGCCGTTGCCGGTGCCGGTCACGAACTGCGAGCGGTAGACGCCCTCGTCGGCCAACCGGTCCAGGAAGTGCGGGTGGAAGTTGAGCGTGACCCGCAGGGCCGGGTCGATCGGTCCGCCCGACGAGCGGGCCTCCACGTGCGCCAGGGCACGCCGCCCCGCGTCATGGACCGGCGAAGGGACGGGGCGGGGCGCGGAAGTCGTCGTCATGGGGGGAGTCTGCCGGAGGCGACGGGCTTGCGGCGCGAGGTTTTCGCTGGCTACGGTCGCCGCGCGAGCGGCGAGAAAGCGCTTGCCCCATGGTTGTCGGGCGACCCGCCCCGCAGCCGTTCCTCCGCCCCGGGAGCCCCGCGTGCCGCCCACCCCCGACGTCCTCGTCTACACCCGCACCGCCGGCTACCGGCACGACTCCATCCCCGACGGCGCCGCCGCCCTCACCGGGCTCGCCGCCGCCCGGGGCCGCACCGCGGAGACCACCGAGGACCCCGACGCCTTCTCCGCCGAGGGGCTCGCCGGCCGCGCCCTCGTCGTGCTGCTCTCCACCACCGGCACCGTCCTCACACCCGGCGGCCGCGCCGCCCTGGAGGCGTACCTGCGCGGCGGCGGCGCCCTCCTCGCCGTGCACGCCGCCGCCAACGCCGAACCCGACTGGCCCTTCTACGGCGAGCTCCTCGGCACCCGCTTCGCCGGCCACCCGCCGCTCCAGCCGGGCGCCGTCCTCGTCGAGGACCCCGCCCACCCGGCCTGCGCCCCGCTGCCGGCCCGGTGGGAGTGGACCGACGAGTGGTACGAGTACACCTCCCACCCGCGCGTGCCGGGCGCCCGCGTCCTGCTGCGCGCCGACGAGGCCGCGTACGAGGGCGGCACGCTCGGCGACGACCACCCGCTCGCCTGGTGCCGGACCGTCGACCGGGGCCGTTTCCTCTTCACCGCCCTCGGGCACGCCCCGGAGGCGTACCGCGACCCCGTCCTCCGCGCCCACCTCGACGGCGCCCTCTCCTGGCTGCTCGGCTGACGCACGCGCGCGTACGCCGTCCCCACCGCACGCGCGCGTGCGTCACCCCACCGCACCCGTCCCCCTTGCGCCCGCGCCCCGGAAGCGGGAGGTTTCCCGTGGGGGCCGACGCAGGAGGAGAAGGCCATGGCCATCGCCACCGTGAACCCCGCCACCGGCGAGACGCTGCGCACCTACGACGCGCACGGACCGGAGGAGGTCGAGCGGCGGGTCGCCGCCGCCCACGAGGCCTTCCGCCGGTGGCGCACGACCCCCTTCGCCGAGCGGGCCCGGCTGCTGCGCGCCGCCGCCGCCCTCCTCGAGGAGGACACCGAGGACATCGCCCGCACCATGACGCTGGAGATGGGCAAGCCCCTCACCGCCTCCCGCGCCGAGGCCGGCAAGTGCGCCAAGGCCATGCGCTGGTACGCCAAGCACGCCGCGGACCTGCTCGCCGACGAGCATCCGGCGGAGAGCGACGTCCGCGACTCGGGCGCCGACCGGGCCCGCGTGCACTACCGGCCGCTCGGCCCCGTCCTCGCCGTCATGCCCTGGAACTTCCCCCTGTGGCAGGTGATCCGCTTCGCCGCGCCCGCGCTCATGGCCGGGAACACCGGCCTCCTCAAGCACGCCTCCAACGTGCCCAGGACCGCCCTGTACCTCGGCGACCTGTTCCGCCGCGCCGGCTACCCCGACGGCTGCTTCCAGACCCTCCTCATCGGCTCCGCCGAGGTCGAGGCGGTCCTCCGCGACCCGCGGGTGGCCGCCGCCACCCTCACCGGCAGCGAACCGGCCGGCCGGGCCGTCGCCTCGGTCGCCGGCGACGTCGTCAAGAAGACCGTCCTGGAGCTCGGCGGCAGCGACCCGTACATCGTGATGCCCTCCGCGGACATCGTCCGGGCCGTGAAGACCGCCGTCACCGCGCGCGTGCAGAACAACGGCCAGTCCTGCATCGCCGCCAAGCGCTTCCTCGTCCACCAGGACGTGTACGAGGACTTCACCGAACGGTTCACCGCCGCCATGAACGCCCTCACGGTCGGCGATCCCCTCGACGAGTCCACCGACGTCGGCCCGCTCGCCACCGAGAGGGGCCGCGCCGACCTAGAGGAGCTCGTCGAGGACGCCGTGCGGAAGGGCGCCCACGTCCTGTGCGGCGGCTCCCGGCCCGACGAACCGGCGCTGGCCCGCGGCTGGTACTACCGTCCCACCGTCCTCACCGGCATCACCGCCGCCATGCGGATCCACCAGGAGGAGACCTTCGGCCCCGTCGCCACCGTCTACCCGGTCCGGGACGCGGAGGAGGCGGTGGCCGTCGCCAACGACTCGCCGTTCGGGCTCAGTTCCAACGTGTGGACCCGGCGCGACGAGGACGTCGACCTCTTCGTCCGCGACCTCCAGGCCGGCGGCGTCTTCGTCAACGGCATGACCGCCTCCCACCCCGCGCTCCCCTTCGGCGGCGTCAAGCGCTCCGGCTACGGCCGCGAGCTGTCCGGCCACGGCATCAAGGAGTTCTGCAACGCCACGACGGTCTGGCAGCGCGCCTGAACCCGCCCCCGCCGCACCGCCCCGCCACGTCCCGCCGCCCCGCTCACTCCCGTGTCCACGCCAGCAGCCGGTCCGCGTCCCACGTGTTGATCACCCGTTCGGGAGGTACGCCGCACTCCTCGGCCCGGGCGCAGCCGATGTGCTGCCAGGCCAGCTGGCCCGGGGCGTGGGCGTCCGTGTCGACGGCGACGTACGCCCCCGCCTCCACCGCCTGACGGAGCAGCCGGCGCGGCGGGTCGAGCCGTTCCGGGCGGCTGTTGACCTCGACGGCCGTGCCCGACTCCGCGCACGCCGCGAAGACCCGCTCCGCGTCGAACTCCGATTCGGGGCGCAGCCGTCCGCCCGCGACCAGCCGGCCGGTGCAGTGACCGAGGACGTCCATCAGCGGGTCGCGCACCGCGGCCTCCATCCGCCGGGTCATCGCCCGCGCGTCCATCCGCAGCTTCGAGTGGACCGAGCCGACCACCAGGTCGAGCCGGGCGAGGAGTCCGGGCTCCTGGTCGAGGGAGCCGTCGTCGAGGATGTCGCACTCGATGCCGGTGAGGAGCCGGAAGGGCGCCCACCGCTCGTTCAGATCCGCCACCACGTCCAGTTGCTCCCGCAGCCGCTCCGGCGACAGGCCCCGGGCCACCGCCAGACGCGGCGAATGGTCCGTCAGGACCGCCCAGTCGTGGCCGAGTTCGATCGCCGCGCGGCCCATCTCCTCGATCGGCGCGCCGCCGTCCGACCAGTCCGAGTGGAGGTGGCAGTCGCCGCGCAGCGCCGCCCGCAGCTCGCCCCCGAGCCCGGACCGCTCCGGACCGGCGCCCAGCGACTTTTCCGACTCCCGCTCCAGTTCGGCGAGGTAGCCCGGCACCCGGCCCTCCAGGGCCTCGCGCACCACCGCCGCCGTCTTCGGCCCCACTCCCCTCAGGGCCTCCAGGGTGCCCGCCGCCACCCGGCGCCCGGCCTCGCCCTCGGGCAGCGCGTCCACCGCCTTCGCGGCCGTGCGGAAGGCCCGCGCCCGGTAGGCCGGGGCGCCGCCGCGCTCCAGGAGGAAGGCGATCCGGTTCAGTGCCGCGACGGGGTCCACGCCAGGCTCCTCAGCCACCCGCGCGCGGGGCGCCCGCGGCCACCCGCGCCGGGCCGATCTCGCACCACACCGCCTTGCCCTCGCCGCGAGGCTCCACGCCCCAGCGCGAGGCCAGCGCGTCCATCAGGAGCAGCCCCCGGCCCGAGGTCGCCGCCTCGCCCGGGGTGCGCCGCCGGGGCCAGGCGCTCGAACGGTCCTGCACCGTGAGGCGCACCCGCCGCACCGGCTCGGGCAGCACCTCCAGCGTGAGCACCGCGCCGCCCTCCGTGTGCAGCAGCACGTTCACGAGCAGTTCGCCGGTCAACAGCTCGGCGTCGTCGGAGAGTTCCGGCATGCCCCAGTCCCGCAGCGCCTGTCCCACGGCGGCCCGCGCGTCCGAGAGGCCCTGCGGGTCGGCCTGGTGGATGTACTGGTGGATGCGCGGCGCCCGCTGCGTGCCGGGGTCGGGGCTGCGCCGCAGCACGAGCAGGGCCACGTCGTCGCCCGAGCCCCACCGCTCCCACAGCCGCTCCGAGAGGTGGTCGGCCAGCGCCTCCGCCTGCGGCGGCCCGCTGCCCACCGCCTCCGACAGGGCGGCGAGCCCCGTCTCGATGTCGGTGCCCGGCTGCTCGACCAGCCCGTCCGTGCACAGCACCAGCGTCTCGCCCGGCACCAGGTCGAGCCGGGTCTCCGGGAACTCCTCCTCGCCGAAGACGGTCGCGAGGCCCAGCGGCATCCCGCCGCGCAGCTTCGGCTGCCCGACCCGCCCGTCGGTGTGCCGGATCAGCGGTCCCAGGTGCCCGGCCCGCACCGCCCGCACGGTGCCGCTCGCCAGGTCCACCTGGGCGTAGGTGCAGGTCGCGAAGCGGTTGGTGTCCAGTTCGGCGAGGAACCGGGAGGCGCGGGCCAGCACCGTCGACGGGGCGTGGCCCTCGCCCGCGTACGCCCGCAGCGCGATCCGCAGCTGCCCCATGATCGCGGCCGCGTGGGTGTCGTGGCCCTGGACGTCGCCGACGACGATCCCGACCCGGCCGCGCGGCAGCGCGATCACGTCGTACCAGTCGCCGCCGACCTGCCGGCCGCTCCAGGCGGCGTGGTACCGGACCGCGATCTCCCCGCCGGTGATCTCCGGGATCCGGCGGGGCAGCATCGTCTCCTGGAGCCCGGTGGCCAGCTCCCGCTCCTCGTCGAAGAGGGTGGCCCGCTGGAGCGACTGGGCGACGATCGCCGCCAGGCCGAGCGCCAGGTTCCGCTCGTCCGCCGTGAACGCCGTCCGGCCCCGGTAGAACAGCGCCATTCCGCCCAGCGACCGCGCCTGCGCGACCAGCGGCAGGTAGCAGGCCGCGCGGAACGGCAGCCGGTCCAGATACGGCGCCAGCTCCGGGAACTCCCGGCCGAGCGCGGCGAACGACGACGCGAACCGCGGCCGGCCGGTCAGCACGGCCTCCGCCAGCGGCAGCCCCGGGTCGAGCCGCCGCATCCGCAGGCCGTCGAGGACGTCCAGGGAGTCGCCGCTCAGCGCGATCACGTTCAGCGAACCGTTCTCGACGAGTCCCAGCGCGAGCCCGTCCGCGCCGAGCCGCGCGAGCCCGCCTGGCCCGGTCAGCGCGGCCGTCACGTCGTCGACCGTCACCGCCCGCGACAGCGCGTGCGTGGTCCGCTCGACGATGCTCGTCTGCATCTCGCGGCGCTTCTCCAGCTGCTGCACGAAGGCCGCGTGCGACACCTCGGCCGTGGTGTCCCGCACCGCCCCGACGATCCGGTGCGCCCGCCCGTCCCCGTCCCGCAGGATCCGTGCGAGCACATGCGTCCAATGGGGTGTCCCATCGGCCTGCGGGATCGGGAAGTGGGTGCTGTACGAGGACTCGCCGCCGGTCACCGCGGCCCGCACGACATGGTCGAGGCGCATCCGCTCGGCCGGGTCGAGCCGTGCCACCAGGGTCGTCGGCCGGCCGTCGAAGCCGTCCGGGGACACGCCGAAGACCAGCAGTCCGGACGCGTCGACATCGATGGTGCCCGTGTCGAGATCCCAGTCGAAACTGCCGGTCCGGTTCATGGCGAGCCACTCGGCGGGACCGATCCCGCCACTGTGCGCACGCGGATCGTCTTCGGTCATCCTCCCCATTGTCGAACCCGCACCCCGCCGACGCCATGGCTGTGACAGGGCGGGGCGCCCGGATGCGGGGCGGGGGAGGGGGCACCAGAATGGCCAGTGCCGGGACCCACCCGCAGAAGCATGGAGGAGACGGCATGAACGCTGAGCCCGACGAGATGTCCCGGGGGAACGCACCGACCCCCGACGACGTGCTGCACTCCGGTGCGGAGGGCGAGTTCACGGCGGAGGACGTGGTGCTCGCCTCCGGCCGCGACGTGACGCCGGAGACCCTGGCCTGGGCCGAACGCCGGATGGCGGAGAAGGGCCGCGCCGCCCTGGACGAACTGCTTCCCTAGCCTTCACGGGGACACGCGCCCGGGGCCGGGCCGGTACGCACCCCGCCCCGGGCCTTCCCCATGTGTGGAACACGTTCTCCCGTGACCGCCGTCGTGCCGACACCGACGCCGGCGCCGACAGCCGTCACGGGAGGCCGGGACGCACCCGCAGTACACGCCGGAACAGAACCGCCTGCGCGCCGAACTGCGCGCCTACTCCGCGGAGCTCGTCCCCGAGGACGTGCACGGCCGGTACGGGGACCCGGCCGCCCGGAAGCGCTTCTACCGCGAGACGATCCGCCGCCTCGGCGCGGACGGCTGGCTCGGCGTCGGCCGGCCCGTCGAGTACGGCGGCCGCGGCCGCACCCCGATGGAACAGTTCGTCTTCTTCGACGAGGCCGCCCAGGCGGGCGTACCGCTGCCGTTCATGGCGCTGAACGCCGTCGGACCGACCCTCATGCGGTACGGCACGGAGGAGCAGAAGGCGTACTTCCTGCCCCGCGTCCTCTCCGGCGAACTCGACTTCGCCATCGGCTACAGCGAACCCGACGCCGGCACCGACCTCGCCGCCCTCAGGACCCGCGCCGTGCGCGAGGGGGGGCACGTACGTCGTCGACGGGCAGAAGATCTGGACGACCGACGGCGACACCGCCGACTGGGTCTGGCTCGCCGTCCGCACCGACCCGGACGCCGTCCCCACCAGGGCATCACCCTGCTCCTCGTCCCCACCACCGACCCCGGCTGCTCGTGCACGGTCATCAACACCCTCGCCTCGCACGACACCACCGCCGGCCACTACGACGGCGTCCGCGTCCCCGTCTCGCGCCGGGTCGGCGAGGAGAACCAGGGCCGGCGGCTCATCACCGCCCGGCTCGACCACGAACGCGTCACCCTCGCCGCCCACGGCACCATGGCGATCCGCGCCCTCCACGACGTCCGCCGCCGGGCCGCCGACACGCTCCTGTCCGACGGCCGCCGCGTCCTCGACCTCCCCTGGGTCCGCCGCACCCTCGCCCGCACCCACACCCGCCTCGACGCCATGCGGCTGCTCAACTGGCGGATGGTCAGCGCCGTCCACCACGGCACCCTCACCCCCCCCAGGACGCCTC
Source organism: Streptomyces roseolus (assembly GCF_014649855.1). Lineage (GTDB taxonomy): Bacteria > Actinomycetota > Actinomycetes > Streptomycetales > Streptomycetaceae > Streptomyces > Streptomyces roseolus. The sequence goes on from NZ_BMTV01000006.1 coordinate 177,761, forward strand.
CGCCGTCAAGGTGTACGGCTCCGAGGCCCGCCGTGACGCGTACGCCGCCCTCATGGAGGTCGTCGGCGCGGCCGGGGCCCTCAAGGAGGGCTCCCGGGCGCCGTCCTCCACGGCGAACTCGAACGCGGCTACCGCTCGGCCGTCATCTTCACCTTCGGCGGCGGCAACAACGAGATCCAGCGCGAGATCATCTCCTGGATCGGCCTGGGCATGCCCCGCGTCCGCCGCTGACCCCGCCCGACCGGCCCCTCCCGGGATGCCCGCCGCCGCCGGCGCGGGCAGGCTGGTGCTTCGGGCTGGGCTCGTGGGCGAGAGGGTCGGGTGAGGAAACCATGGGCGGTGCGCACATCGGCGGCACGGGGGCCGGCCCGGCGGACCCCGGGGCCGCTCGGTTCTTCGCGCGACTGGCCCTGCTCGCGGTGGCCGGCTCGCTCGCCGTGCTCGTGCTCGCCTTCGGCGAGGGCGGTCTCCTCGTCGTCGGGGCGGGACTCCTCGGGCTGGTCCTCTGCGCCGCCGGCATCTGGTGGTTCGTGGCCCACCGGGGCCCGCTGCGGCTGATCGGGGCGCTCCTCGTCCTCCTCGCCCCGGCCGGAGTCGTGGTGCTCTTCGCCCTCGAAGGGCTGTGGCCGACGGCTCTCGGGCTCTGCCTGTGCTGGGCGCTCGCCGTCCTCTGCGCGCGGACCGCGCTGCGCCGCTCCCGGCCGGAGAGGCCGCAGCGGGCGTTCCCGGCGTCCCGGCCGCACCGTCCCGTGCTGATCATGAACCCGAAGTCGGGCGGCGGGAAGGTCGGACGGTTCGGGCTCGTCGAGCGGGCGGAGGAGCGGGGCGCGCGGGTGATCCTGCTCGACCCCGACGCGCCGGCCGACGTCGCCGAACTGGCCCGGGAGGCCGTCGCCGACGGCGCCGACCTGCTCGGCGTCGCGGGCGGCGACGGCACCCAGGCGCTCGTCGCGGCGGTCGCCGCCGAGCACGGCCTGCCCTTCCTGGTGATCTCCGCCGGGACCCGCAACCACTTCGCCATGGACCTCGGCCTCGACCGGAACGACCCCGCGCGCTGCCTCGACGCCCTCACCGACGGCGAGGAACTCCGGATCGACCTCGGCGACGTCTCGGGGCGGGCCTTCGTCAACACCGTCTCGTTCGGCGTGTACGCCGACGTCGTACAGCGGCCCGAGTACCGCGACGCCAAGGCCGGTACGGCGCTCAGCCTCATGCCGGACCTGCTGGTCGGCGACGGCGTGCGACGGCTCGACTCCCTCGTCGACGGCGCCCCGCTCGGCGACCAGCAGGCGCTGCTCGTCAGCAACAACCCGTACTTCTCGCCCGACGAGATCAGCGGCGGCGGCCGCCGCCCCCGGCTCGACGACGGCGAACTGGGCGTGCTCGGCATCCGGGTGGAGGACGCGGCCCAGGCCGCCGACCTGGCCGTCCGCGGCTCCCAGTCCACCGGCCTCACCGTCCTGACCGCCCACCGCGTGGAGGTGACCGCCGGCGACGAGGCGGAGATCCCCGTGGCGGTCGACGGCGAGGCCCTCCGCATGCCCACCCCCGTCGTCTGCACCCTCCGCCCGGGCGCCCTCCGCGTCCAGGTCCCCCGCGACCGCCCGGGCGTCGCACCGCCCCCGCCCGCCGTCGACTGGCGCCGCGTCCTCGACCTCGCCCTCGGCCGCACCGAGCGACCCGCGCCCCGGTGACCCGCCCCCGGACCGGGGACGCCCCCGGCGGGCACGGGACACGCGACGACGCGCTCGCGTGCCCCGTCCGCCTCCTCCGTTTGCGGAGCCGGAACAGCCGGGTTTGAGTGTGGATGCCCCCCACGCCCTTTCAGGAGCACAGAGATGTCGATGGCGTTCGGTTCCTCCTTCGGTCCCTCCGACCCGTTCGGCGACCTGCTGAACCGCTTCTTCGGAATGTCCCCGGCGTCGTCGCCGCCGGCCGTCCAGCGCGTCCCCATCGGCCGCCTCCTCACCGAGTCGTCCCACGAACTCCTCAACACGGCCACCGCCAAAGCGGTCGCCGACGGCACCACCGACCTCGACACCGAGCACCTCCTGTGGGCCGCCACCCAGGTCGAACCCACCCGCCGCCTGCTCGCCCGCTCCGGCGTCGACCCCGACGAACTCGCCGACAGGATCGCCAAGGTGCTGCCGCACGAGGCCGCCGAACCCTCCGCCGAGCCGGGCCTCACCCCCGCCGCCAAGCGGACCCTCGCACTCGCCCACGCCACCTCGCAGGCCGCCGGCGTCTCCTACATCGGCCCCGAGCACATCCTCGGCGCCCTCCTCGGCGACGCCGACTCGGGCGCCTCCCGCTACCTGCGCGCCGAGGACCTCGACGTCTCCAAGCTGCGCGGGATGACCGACCAGGCCGCCCGAGGCGGCGAGGCCACCGCGCCCGCCGCGCCCAAGCAGCCCGCCACCACCCTCGACGAGTTCGGCCGCGACCTCACCGAGGAGGCGAGGGCGGGCAAGCTCGACCCGGTCGTCGGGCGCGCCGAGGAGATCGAGCAGACCATCGAGATCCTCTCCCGCCGCTCCAAGAACAACCCCGTCCTCATCGGCGAGCCCGGCGTCGGCAAGACCGCCATCGTCGAGGGCCTCGCCCAGCGGATCGTGGCCGGGGAGGTCCCCGACACCCTCAAGGACAAGCGGGTCGTCTCCCTCGACCTCTCCGGCATGGTCGCCGGCGCCCAGTACCGCGGCCAGTTCGAGGAACGCCTCAAGAAGGTCATCGAGGACGTCCAGAAGTCCGAGGGCGACATCGTCCTCTTCATCGACGAACTGCACACCGTCGTCGGCGCCGGCGCGAGCGGCGAGAGCTCGATGGACGCCGGCAACATGCTCAAGCCCGCCCTCGCCCGCGGCGAGCTGCACGTCGTCGGCGCCACCACCATCGACGAGTACCGCAAGTACATCGAGAAGGACGCCGCGCTCGAACGCCGCTTCCAGCCCGTCCTCATCCCCGAGCCGACCGTCGAGGAGACCGTCCAGATCCTCGAAGGGCTGCGGGACGCGTACGAGGCCCACCACCAGGTCCGGTTCGCCGACGGCGCCCTCGCGGCGGCCGCCGAGCTCTCCGACCGGTACATCAGCGACCGCTTCCTCCCCGACAAGGCCATCGACCTCATGGACCAGGCCGGCGCCCGCGTACGGCTCCGCAGCGCGGGCCGCTCCACCGAGGTGATCAGCCGCGAGGACCGGCTCGCCAAGCTGCGCCGGGAGAAGGACCAGGCCGTCGCCGCCGAGGAGTTCGAGAAGGCCAAGCGGCTCAAGGAGGAGATCGCCGAGGTCGAGGGCGAGCTCGCCGGCATCGAGGAGCGCCGCGAGGGCGTCGTCTCCGTCACCGCCTCAGACATCGCCGACATCGTCTCCCGCCGCACCGGCATCCCCGTCAGCCAGCTCACCACCACCGAGAAGGAGCGCCTGCTCAGGCTGGAGCAGGAGATGCACGACCGGATCGTCGGCCAGGACGAGGCCGTCACCGCCGTCTCCGAGGCCGTCCGCCGCAACCGCGCCGGCATGGGCGACCCCGACCGGCCCGTCGGCTCCTTCCTCTTCCTCGGGCCCACCGGCGTCGGCAAGACGGAACTCGCCAAGACCCTCGCCGAACTGCTCTTCGGCGACGAGGACCGGATGATCCGCTTCGACATGAGCGAGTTCCAGGAGAAGCACACCGTCGCCCGGCTCGTCGGCGCCCCGCCCGGATACGTCGGCTACGAGGAGGCCGGCCAGCTCACCGAGAAGGTCCGCCGCCAGCCGTACAGCGTCGTCCTCTTCGACGAGGTCGAGAAGGCCCACCAGGACGTCTTCAGCACCCTGCTGCAGGTCCTCGACGACGGGCGCCTGACGGACGGCCAGGGCCGTACCGTCGACTTCCGCCACTGCGTCGTCATCATGACGTCCAACATCGGCGCCCACCGGATCCTCGCCCACGAGGGCGACGCGGCCGATCTGAAGGACGAGCTGATGGAGGACCTCCGGGGCCGCTTCCTGCCCGAGTTCCTCAACCGCATCGACGACATCATCGTCTTCCACAGTCTCACCGAGAAGGACCTCACCGAGATCGTCGAGCACCTCCTCGACCGCAGCAAGCACCGGGTCCACGCCCAGGGCATGACCCTGGAGGTCACCGAGGCCGCGACGAAGCTCCTCGTCGCCCACGGCTACCAGCCGGAGTTCGGCGCCCGCCCGCTGCGCCGCACCATCCAGACCGAGCTCGACAACCGCGTGGCCTCCCTCCTCCTCGGCGGCGAGGCGGAACCCGGCGACACGATCGTCGCCGACGTGGTCGACGACTCCCTCCACTGCACGATCCGCAAGGGCGCGCCCGCGGGCACGGACACGGCCGCCGCGGCGGCCTGACCCCACGGCGGCGGGGCCCGTACGTCCCGTACGGGCCCCGCCGCCGTGTCCGCCGGACTCAGCCCGCCGGCTCGATCACGACCTTGAGGTGCTTCATGATCGGCTGGTCGCTCTGGGTGCTGTGGTCGCCGAGGGCGCACAGCACGTTCATCTCCGGCATGTACCCCGCCGCGCAGCCCCGCGGGATGTCGTACGGCACCGCCAGATAGCCGTGCAGCGAGCGCCGGCCGCCGTCGCGGGCGGTGGCGGTGATGTCCACCGGGGCGAGTTCCGCGATGCCCCGCTCGCGCATGTCGGCGCGGTTCATGAAGACCAGCGTGCGCAGCCCGCTGACGCCCCGGTAGCGGTCGTCGTCGGAGTAGATCGTGGTGTTCCACTGGTCGTGCGAGCGCATCGTGCCGAGCGCGAGCGTGCCCGGCTCGGGGACGACGTCCGGCAGCGGCGCGGCGGAGAACTCCGCCTTCCCCGACGGGGTGAGGAAGACCAGCTCGCGCGCGGGCTGCCTGATGCGGAAGCCGAGCGGCAGCCGCACCCGCCGGTTGAAGTCCTCGAAGCCGTCCAGGACCCGGGCCATGGTGTCCCGGATCCGGTCGTAGTCCTCCACGTACCAGGCCCACGGCGTGGTGCTGTCGGGCAGCGCGGCCCGCGCCATGCCCGCGATGATCGCCGGTTCGGACAGCAGGTGCGGCGACGCGGGCTTCTTCATCCCGCGCGACAGGTGGACCATGCTCATCGAGTCCTCGACGGAGGCGGCCTGTTCGCCCTTGCGCTGGTGGTCCTTCTCGGTGCGGCCCAGGCACGGCAGGATGAGCGCCCGCCGGCCGTGCACCACATGGCTGCGGTTGAGCTTGGTGCTCACCTGGACGGTCAGTTCGCAGTTCCGCAGCGCCTCGTACGTGACGGCGGTGTCGGGGGCGGCCAGCGCGAAGTTGCCGCCCATGCCGACGAAGACCTCGACGTCGCCGCGTGCCATCGCCTCGATGGTGCGCACGGTGTCGAGGCCGTGGGCGCGCGGCGGGTCGATCCCGCAGACCTCGCCGAGCCGGTCGAGGAAGGCCTCGGCGGGGCGGTGGTCGATGCCGCAGGTGCGGTTGCCCTGGACGTTGCTGTGGCCGCGTACGGGGGAGGGGCCGGCGCCCTCGCGGCCCAGGTTGCCGCGCAGCAGCAGGAGGTCGACGATCTCGCGGACGGTGTCGACGCCGTGCTCGTGCTGGGTGACGCCGAGGCACCAGCTGACGATCGACCGGTCCGCCTCCCGGTACACCCGGGCCGCCTCCAGGATCTCCTCGCGGGAGAGCCCCGACTGGTGCTCGATCTCCTCCCACGGCGTCGCCTCGCACACCGCCCGGTACTCCTCGAAGCCGGCCGTGTGCCGCTCGATGAACTCCCGGTCGAGCGCCTTCGGATCGGACGCCGACCGCTCGAGGACCGCCTTGGCCATCCCCCGCAGGAAGGCCATGTCGCCGCCGATGCGGACCTGGAGGTTGAGCGTGGACGTCGGCGTGGAGTGGAAGGTCGCCATGTCCTTGAAGTCGTGCGGGATGATCGCGCGGGTCGCGGCGGCCTCCACCAGCGGGTTGACGTGCACGATCCGCGCGCCCCGGTCGTACGCCTCGGTGAGGGCGGTGAGCATCCGGGGCGCGTTGGACGCCGCGTTGACGCCGAGGATGAACAGGGCGTCGGCGGTCTCCCAGTCGGCGAGGTCCACCGTCCCCTTGCCGGTGCCCAGGGCCGCCTGCATGGCCCGCCCGCTCGCCTCGTGGCACATGTTGGAGCAGTCGGGGAGGTTGTTGGTGCCGAGCTCGCGGGCGAGCAGCTGGTAGAGGAAGGTCGCCTCGTTGCCGAGCCGGCCCGAGGTGTAGAACGACGCCCGGTCCGGGTCGTCGAGGCCGCGCAGGGCTTCGCCGACCAGCTCGAAGGCGTCCTTCCAGGCGATCGGCACGTAGTGGTCGGTGCCGGGGTCGTACACCATCGGCTCGGTCAGCCGGCCCTCGTTCTCGAGGGCGTGGTCCGACCATCCGGCCAGCTCGGTCACCGAGTGCGCGGCGAAGAACTCCCGCCCGACCCGCTTCCGGGTCATCTCCCAGGTGACGTGCTTGACGCCGTTCTCGCAGATGTCCAGGTGGAGGCCCTTGGTGTCGTCGGGCCAGGCGCAGCCCGGACAGTCGAAGCCGGTGCGTTCGTGGTTCATCTTCATGATCGCCCGGGGCCCGTCCACGGGGAGGGCGCCCTCCCGGACCATGAAGCGCGTCACGCTCTTGGCGGCACCCCAGCCGGCGGCCGGATGGCGGTACGGCCGGATCTCCGGCTCCCCGTCGGGGACGGGACCCACCCGGGGTTCCGGGTCGTCCTGCCGCTTGGCTCGGTCGAGGCTCATGGGCCTGCCACCTTTCCGGCGCACACGGGCGCGAGGGAACGCGTACGACCCCCTCCCGGCAGGCTATGCCGGGCCCCGCCCCGTCGCCATCCGGCCGCGCGGGGTCACGGCGGCGGGCCGCGGGCCCGCCGGACCGTGGATGCGCCGGCGGCGATTCGCCCCGTTCGTGACGCCCCTTCTCGTGGCTCCCCTTCGCCGCCGCTCGTCCACGAGCCCGACACCCCGTCCTTCGTCCACGAGCCCGCCTCCGCCCCCGTGTCCCGCCGCCCGAAGGGAGTCGTCGGCGCGGCCGCCGGGGCCGTCACCGGCACCGCCCCCGCGTGCTCACCGACCGCGTGCTCACCGACCGCGTGCTCACCGACACGGCGGTCGGCATCCTCGCCGGGATCGCCGCCGCCACCGGCCGACCCGGCACCAGGCCCGCGAAGCCGTGCCCCGGCCGACCCGGCGCCGGGCCCGCGGGCCGTGCCCCGGCCGCCCCGGTGTGCGTCGGCCCCGCGCGTCCCGGCAGACTCGCCCCATGAGCAGCACGCGCCCGCGCCCCGCCCGCCCCGCCGGGTCCACCCCGACCGCCGTCGTCGTCGGCGCCGGCCCCAACGGGCTCGCGGCCGGCGCCCTGCTCGCCGAGGCCGGCGTCGAGGTCACGGTCCTGGAGGCCGCGGCGACGATCGGCGGCGGCACCCGCACCGACGAGGCGATCCTGCCCGGCCTGCTCCACGACCACTGCTCGGCCGTCCACCCCCTCGCCGTCGCCTCGCCCGCCCTCCGCCACCTGCGCCTCGACCGGTACGGGCTGAACTGGCTGCTCCCCGAGGTCGACTGCGCCCACCCCCTCGACGACGGCACCGCCGCCGCCCTGCACCGCTCGGTCGCCGAGACCGCCGCCGGGCTCGGCGCCGACGCGGCCCGCTACCGGGCCCTGCTCGCCCCCTCGGTACGCCGCTGGGAGGCGCTCTCCGGAGACGTCATGGGCCCGCTGCTCCGCGTGCCCGACCACCCGCTGCTGCTCGCCCGCTTCGGACTGCCGACCGTCCTGCCCGCCGCCGCCCTCGCCCGCCTCTTCCGCACCCCGGGCGCCCGCGCCCTGTGGGCGGGCGTCGCCGCCCACGCCTACCGCCCCCTCACCGACCCCCTCAGCTCCGCCATCGGACTCGGCATCCTGACCGCCGGGCACGCGGCCGGCTGGGCCGTCGCCGAGGGCGGCTCCCGCTCCATCACCGAGGCCCTCGCGGCCGCCCTCCGCGCCCACGGCGGCCGGATCGAGACGGGCGTCAGGATCACCCACCGCTCCCAGCTGCCGCCCGCCGACCTCACGCTCCTCGACCTCGACCCGGCCCAGGTCGCGGTCGTGTACGGCGACCTCCTGCCGTCCCGCACCGCGGCCGCGTACCGCCGCTTCCGGCGCGGCCCCGGAGCCTTCAAGGTCGACCTGGCGGTGGAGGGCGGGGTGCCGTGGCGCGCGGAGGTCGCCCGCCGGGCCGGCACGGTCCACCTCGGCGGCCCGCTCGCCGAGGTCGTCCGCGCCGAACGGGACGTCACCGACGGCCGGATGCCGGACCGCCCCTTCGTCCTCGTCGGCCAGCAGTACCTCGCCGACCCCTCCCGCTCCGTCGGCGACGTCCACCCGGTGTGGACGTACGCGCACGTGCCGCACGGCTACGACGGCGACGCGACCGACGCGATCCTGGCCCGTCTGGAACAGTTCGCCCCCGGCGTCCGGGACCGCGTCGTCGGCCTCCGCGTCACCCGGCCCGCCGACTTCGCCGCCGCCAACCCCAACTTCGCCGGCGGCGACATCCTCACCGGCGCCAAGACCGTCCCCCAACTGGTCCTCGGTGCCCGCCCCGCCCTCGACCCCTACGCCACGGGCCTCCCCGGCGTCCACCTCTGCTCCGCCGCCACCCCGCCCGGCCCCGGCGCCCACGGCATGTCCGGTGCCGGCGCCGCCGCGGCGGCCCTCCGCCACCTCGGCATCCGGCCGCCCTGGCGGTAGCCCCCCGCCCCGCCCATGGGCCGGACGACCCGCGTGGGCCGCTCCGGCCCGGCCCGTACGGGACCCTTCGGCGGCGACGCGGCGGCCGGTGTTCCACCGGGTTCCGTCACGGAGCGCCGGTCACGCCGAACGCCGGGCGCGCGTGGGCGAGGAAGGCGTGGACGGCCGGGTGGGGCGCGGGCCTCCAGACCAGGAGGAGGAGGGCCGCGACGTCCACGTCGTCGAGGGGGAGCGCGGTGAGCCGGTCGGCGTGGGCGCGGGCCATCGAGGTGCTCAGGACGGCGACCCCCAGGCCCCGCGCGGCGAGGTCGGCGAGGGAGCCGGCGGCTCCGGCCTCCAGGGCGATCGCCGGCCGGAGGCCCTGCGCGTCGGACGCCAGGTCGAGCACCGCCCGCAGGCCGGTGCCGCGCGGCATGCAGATGATCGGGTGGGCGGTCAGCTCGCGGAGGGTGAGACGTTTCCGGCCGGCCAGGGGATGCGAGGGCGGGACGGCCGCGACGAGCCGCTCGTCGATGATCGTCAGCGCGTCCAGGCCGTCGGGGGGCGCGGCGGCCGCGCCGATGAGCGCCAGGTCGAGCGTGCCGCCGCGCACGCCCTCGACGAGCCGTTCCGAGTCGTCCTCCCGGAGCAGGACGTCCACCCCGGGATGGGCCGTGCGGAAAGCGGCGAGGGCGTCGAAGAGCGGGGTGACCGTGCAGCCGACGACCATCCCGAGGGTCAGCCGGCCGCGCACCAGCCCCGTCACCTCGTCGACGGCCCGCCGGACCGCCCGGGCCGACGCCAGCGCCGCACGCGCGTGCGCGAGGGCGGCCTCCCCGGCGACGGTCAGGGTGACCGCCCGCGCCGACCGGTCGAACAGCTCGGCGCCCACCTCCTGTTCGAGCCGCCGGATCTGCGCGCTCACACCGGACTGGCTGATGTGCACCCGCTCGGCGGCCCGGGTGAAGTTCCGCTCCTCGGCGACCGCGACGAAGTACTCCAACTGCCTGAGATCCATGACCACTGATTCTAGAAGGCAGCACAACCATCTGTTGGACTTCTCGACGAAGGCCCACGAGGCTGGAGGCACGGAACGAAGCAACCCGTCCAGCCAGGAGGAACCCGATGCCGGAGTACGAGAAGGCCATGCGCCCCGAGGACATCACCCGTCTCTTCGTCGAGCGGTCCAACGCGGGCGACGCGGCGGGCGTCGCCGCGCTCTACGCCGAGGACGCCGTGCTGGCCTACCCGCCGGGCGAGGTGACGGTGGGACGGGAGGCCATCCGCGTCCTGTGGGAGAAGGTGCTCGCCCACCGGCCCCGCTTCGAGCCGGAGGAGCCGCTGCCCACCCTGGTGAACGGCGACATCGCCCTCACCTCGACCCCGCCGAAGGACGGCACCGGCGCCCGGGCCCAGGTCGTCAGGCGTCAGCCCGACGGCAGCTGGCTGCGGGTCCTGGACCAGCCCGAGTTCGTCCCGGCGGCGCGCTGAGGGGCGCGCGGGCGGGGGCCGGGGCCGGTTCGCGCGCGGTCACGAACGCCACCAGGGCTCCCGTACGTAACGACTCTCCGTACCGGTACAGCCGAGGCCGTCGGAGATCTCCTCGGAGTCCAGGTTCCAGCCCACCACGCCGTTGCCCTTGCGGCTCAGTTCGATCAGGCGGGCGTCGGTGGTGCGGGTCCCGTCGGTGACGCGGCAGGCGACGATCGAGGTCCAGGCCTGGCCGTCGAGCGCGGAGACCAGGAACAGCAGCGGCAGGACGGCGGCGGTGAGGAGCAGGGCCACGCCCTGCTCGGCGGCCGCGGCCCGCCTCAGCCACCCGGGCGGCCGGTAGTCCGGGTCGTGCGAGGGTCCGCGCGGGGCGCCGTGCCCGTGGTGCGTGCGGCGCCGTCCCGTGCGGTACTCCACCACCACGCCCTTGCGGAGCGCGTACGCGGCGAGGGTCGTGCCCAGGCCCCACCACGGGCCGAAGAGGCAGGCGTCGATGACGCCGACCGCCAGGGGGTTCAGGACGGTGACCCCGACCCGGTGCAGGCGGGCGAGCCGGTCGTGGCCGGTCGGCACGGCGCCGCGCGCCGCGAAGACGGCGAAGACGACCCGGGACACCACGACCGCGAGGACCGAGCCGAGCAGCGGGTCCGTGATCACCATGCCGAGCAGCACGTCCGGCCAGTTCGCCGGCTCCATGCCGACGAACACGTCCCGCACCGCGTCCCCGCCGCCCACCGTGTAGGCGACCTTGGCCACGGGCACGGCGAGCGCCAGGGCGAGGAGCACGGTGTGCCCCGGGCCGCCCTCGCGGTCGGCCCGGCGCTCCTCCGTCAGGTCCGGGCCGGCCCGGCTGTCGGCCGGGCCGCTCAGGAGCCGCCGCCCGGCACCCCGACCGAGAGGACGACGGCGGTGGTACGGCCCAGGGGGGTGGCGTACGCGACGCTGTCACCGGCCGCGCGGCCGAGCAGCGCCCGGCCGAGCGGACTGTCGGCGGTGACCAGCGCCGGATCGTCCGCGTCGGCCAGCTCGCCGATGTGCAGCGTCGACTCGGTGCCGTCGCCGAACCGCACGCCCACCGTGCTGCCCACGCCGATCGTGCCGGCCGACGGCGCCACGGCGGCCGAGGCCTCCCGCAGCCGCCCCTCGATCTCCTCGATCCGCGTGTCCAGCCGGTCCGCCTCCGTGGCCCGCTGCAACTCGTCGGCCTGATCGGCCTGGTCACCGGGCTCGTCGGCGTCGCCGAGCGTGGCGGCGACCCTCGCCCGTTCGGCGCGCAGCTCGGACAGTTCGCGGTTCAGCGCCGTGCGCGCGGCCTCGCTGAGGGGCTCCGGTCCAGCGGTCATGACTGCTCCCGTCGTGCGGTGGCGGGGACGAAGGACGACGCCTCCCATTCCGACATCACCGCAAAAGCCCGTCAAATCGCGTGAAACGTCCGTGTGGCCGCCGGCGAGGTCCGGAAGACCTCCGGCGGGGAGCCCGGAAGGCGTCCGGGGGCCTCCGGGGGCGGGGCCCGGGAGCCTCCGGGAGGGGCGCCTCCAGGGGAACGGGCCGGGGCGGCCTCCGGGAGTGCGGCCCGGAGGGGCTTTCGGGGGTGGATCCGGGAGCGGTCTCCGGAGGGCCTTTCGAACGGGCCGGGAAAACCCCTGGCGCCCCGGGGGCCGGGCGCGTTAGCGTGCTCGCGATGATCACTCACTCCTCGCACCGATGGGGGGTCCTCACCGCGCACGGAGCGTCCTGATGGACACGCCCGTGCGGGAGGACACCCGCCTTTCCCTCTGGCGGCGCGTGCGTGCCTACGCCGTTCCGCCCACCATGATCGAGACCGCCACCGCCCGCCGCCTGGCCGGCGACTGGGCCGGTGCCTGCGCCGCCGCGCGCGTCGACCTCGACCTGACCCCCCGGACCCTGGCCCGGACCCACGGCACGGAACTCGCCGCACGCGTGCGTGCCGACCTCCGCCGCCTCGCCCCCGACCTGCTGCGCTGGCACCTTCCCAGGGCCGCCCCCGACGGCCTGCTCCGCCCCGGAACGACCGTCACCCTCGCCGTCTACCCGGACCACGAGGCACCCGGCGGACGGACACCACGCCCCGTCCACCTGGTCGCCCGCACGGCGCCCGCCTGGGCCGACGCCGGGCAGCGGATCTCCCTCGCCCTCTGGGACGGGCCGCCCGCCGACCCGCCACCACGCCGGTGGGGCGCGTACGACCCCGTGGCCACCGCGCACCCCCACCCGCACCCCAGCCGGCGTTTCCGGCTCGACCTCCACCGCCATCTGTGGGACGCCACCCGCGCCGGGGAGCTCCGCACCCGGTCGGGCGCCGACCTGCTGCCCGCCCTCCCGGCCGCGCCCGACGACCCGCCGGGCCCCGGCTGGGCCGTGGGCCGCTGGGCCGCCGAGGCCCGCCTCCTGCTCGCCGCCGAAGGCCGGACCGCCGGCCCCGTCCTCGTACGCCTCGGATCGGGGCAGCGGCTCCTCCTCGCCCTGGAGGCGGACGGACGGGCCAGGACCGAACCCGTACCGGCGGGGCGGGGACGGTACGCGCCGCCGGACGACCCGACCGGCCGTCCGCGGCCGGCCGTGCTCCCCGACGCGGCGACCTGGACCCCGCCCGACCTCGCCCTGCTCCGCGCGGGGCTCGTCACCCCCGGCGACCTGCACCCGCTCGTCGCCGAGGCGCTGGCCCCCGGAGGCCGGGACGGCACGGGAACCCCCGGAGACGCGGGGGACGGGCCGAGGCTGGTGGACTGCCGGGGGAGCCGGCACCGCATCGGACTCGTCGACGGAGTCCTCGTGCCGCTCGACCACGACCCGGCCGAACTCCGCCGCGAGGAACTCCTCGTCGCCCTCTCCGGGACGCCCCTGCCCTGCCTGCGGGCGATCGACGCGGCCCACCGCAGCCCCGACAGCCTGACGGACGTCCGCGAGCGCCTCGCCCACGGCGACACGGCCGGCGCGTTCGCCGTCGTCGAAGGCCTCCTCGGATCCGGCGCCGTCCTGCGCGACGGCCCCCTGCGCGACGCCCTCGAACGCGCCGCCGAACGGAAGGTCCTGCACGGCCTCTACCGGTCGGGGCTGCGTGCCACCGGCCCCGAAGACGTCCCCGAACCCCCGCCCGCTCCCGCCCCCGACCCCGCCCGCGGCCCGGTCCGCCGCCCCCGCGGCACCTCGTTCGGCGCCCGCGAGGCCCGTCGGGCCCTCGGCCACCGCGACCGCCCCCGCCACGCGCTGGCGCGCTGACCCGCGCCCGGCCCCTCACGGTTCCCGCTTCACGGCTCCCGCCTCACGCCCTCGGCCGACGGCCTGCCGTCCTGCCCTGCCCTGTCCTGTCCTGCTCTTCTCTTCCGTCTTCTTCTCTTCCGCCGCCGTGCCCCGGCACGCCCGCACCCACCCAGGTGATGTCACCCATGCGCACCCCTACGCCCACCAAGCCGACAGCCACCGGTACGACTTGTGCGTCCCCTACGACCGCAGGGACCGCCACGACCGTCCCGCGCACCGGCCGGCAGCTCGACGTCGCCGCCGAGCTCCTCGCCCTCCTCGGTGCCACCCGCACCGAGCCCCGCGCCGACGACCAGCTGGAGGCGCTGACGCTGGCGGTCGCCGCCGACCTGCCCGTCCTCCTGTGGGGCGAGCCCGGCATCGGCAAGACCGCCGCGCTCACCCAGCTCGCCGAGGAACTCGACCTGCCGCTGACCACCGTCATCGCCAGCGTCCACGAACCCAGCGACTTCTCCGGCCTGCCCGTCCTCGGCGACGACCCGGCCGTACGCGGCGTGGCGATGGCCCCGCCCGACTGGGCCGTCCGGCTCGTGCGCGAGGGCCGGGGCCTGCTCTTCCTCGACGAGCTCTCCACCGCCCCGCCCGCCGTCCAGGCCGCCCTCCTGCGGCTCGTCCTGGAGCGCAGGGTCGGCGCCCTCACCCTGCCGCCCGGGGTGCGGATCGTGGCGGCCGCCAACCCGCGCGCGTCGGCCGCCGACGGCTGGGAGCTGAGCGCCCCGCTCGCCAATCGCTTCGTCCACCTCCGGTGGACGCACGAACACGAGGTCGTCGTCCGCGGCCTCGGCGGCACCTGGCCCCGCGCCACCCTGCCCCGCCTCGACCCCGAACGGCTCCCCGAGGCCGTGGACCACGCCCGACGGGCCGTCTGCGGGCTGCTCGGCAGCCGGCCGACGCTCGTCCACCGGCTGCCGGGGGAGGAGACCCGCCGGGGCGGGCCCTGGCCCTCGCCCCGCAGCTGGGACATGACGCTGCGTCTGCTCGCCTTCGCCACCGTCGCCGGCTCCTCCCGCGAGGTCCTCTCCCTCCTCGTCCGCGGCACCGTCGGCGACGGGCCGGGCTTCGAACTCCTCGCCTGGATCGACCGGATGGACCTCCCCGACCCCGAGGAACTGCTCGCCGACCCGGCCGGTGCCGTGCTCCCCGGACGCGGCGACCGGCGCCAGGCCGCCCTCGAAGCCGTCGTGACCGCCGTCCGCGAACGCCCCGCCCGGGACCGCTGGGACGCCGCCTGGGCCCTGCTCGCGCGGGCCGCCGAGACCGGCCCGCCGGACCTCGTCGTCGTGCCCGCCACCACGCTCGCCGCCCTCCGCCGCGACGACTGGGACGTCCCCGCCGCCATCGAGCGCCTCGCGGGAGCCGTCGACCTCTCCCGCCGCGCCGCCCGCCCCGCCGCGACCGCCCGGGGACGCCGATGACCGACCCGAACGCCCCGGCCGCCGCCGCGGCCGCCGTGGTCCCGGCCGAGGAGGCGCTGGACCGGGACAAGCTGTACGCCGCCCGGCTCTACGCCGTCCGCGTCCGCCCGTACCTCGCCACCGCCCTCTTCGCCCTCCACGTGGTGCCCACCCGGGCCGTCCCCACCATGGCCGTCGACCGCCACTGGCGGATGTACGTCTCCCCGGCGTTCGTCGACCGGACGCCGATGACGGACCTCGCCGGCGTCTGGGTCCACGAGGTCGCCCACCTGCTCCGCGACCACCACGGCCGGGGCGACCGCCTCGCCCGCGACCTCGGCCTCGACGGCCCGGCCGAACGGCTCCGCCTCAACATCGCCGGCGACTTCGAGATCAACGACGACATCTACGGAGACGGCCTCCCGCGCCCCGGCGGCGTCATCCGGCCCGAGATGCTCGACCTCGCGCCCGGCCTGCTCATGGAGGAGTACGTCCGCGCCGTACGCATCACCCCGCGCACCTCCGAACTGGCCTGGCTCGACTGCGGCAGCGGCGCCGACGGCCACCCCCGTTCCTGGGAACTCGGCGCCGACGGTGCCGACGGCCTCACCCCGCAGGAGCGCGCCGCCGTCGTGTACCGCGTCGCCCAGGGCATCAAGGGCCGCCCCGGCACCGCCCCCGAAGCCTGGGAGCGCTGGGCCGAACAGGTCTGCCACCCGCCCCAGCCCTGGCGGGAACTCCTCGGCGCGGTCCTCGCCGCCGCCGTCTCCGCGGCCGGTGCCGGCGAGGACTACACCTACCGTCGCCCCTCCCGCCGCTCCGCCGCCCTCCCCGGCGTCGTCCTGCCCAGCCTCCGCCGCGTCCCGCCGCACATCGGCGTCGTCATCGACACCTCGGGCTCCGTCTCCGACACCGAACTAGGCAGTGCCCTCCTGGAGGTCGCCGCCCTCACCCGCGCCGTCGACGGCCGCCGTGACCTCGTCACCGTCGTCGCCTGCGACGCCGCCGCCCACACCGCCCAACGCCTCTGCGCCGGCGCCGACATCCCCCTCGTGGGCGGCGGCGGCACCGACCTCCGCGCCGGTTTCGCCCGCGCCCTCCGCCTCAGCCCCCGCCCCGACGTCCTCGTCGTCTTCACCGACGGCCAGACCCCGTGGCCGAGAACCGCCCCTCCCTGCCGTACGATCGTCGGCCTCTTCCCCCGCCCACCGGCCTCGGATCCGGAGGACGAGGAGGCGGACGAGCTGCTGCTCCGACCGCCGGGGTGGGCACGGGTGGTGGAGATCGGCTGATTCCTCCAGGCGTTTGGATCCAGCATCCAACATTCGGGATCCGGGATCCGGGATCCGGGATCCGGGATATCGGATACGGGATCTCCTATCCGATATTCCGTATCCGATATCCGATATCTGGCATCCGGCATGTTGGATCCGAGAGCCCATCAGGTGGCTGGATCCAACATCCACCCCGTTGGATCCAGCCGCGTAGCCTGAACCCCATGAGGCAGGACGCCGACCCCGGTCTCTTCGGACCCCGTTCCGTCACCTGGCAGCTGCACGCCGACCCGGTCATGTGGATCGCCGGCGTGCGGGCCCTCTACCTCCAGGCCCTCCACCCCGTCGCCGTGCGCGGAGTCATGATCAACAGCAGCTTCCGGGAGGATCCCTGGGGGCGGCTGATGCGGACGGCGAGCTTCGTCGGGACGCTCAGCTACGGCACGCGGGACGCCGCGGAGGCGGCCGGCGCGCGCGTCCGCCGGGTCCACCGGCTCCTCAAGGTGGACGACCCCGCGCTGCTGCTCTGGGTGCACTGCGCCGAGATCGACTCGTACGTCACCGTCGCCCGCCGCTCCGGGCTGCCGCTCACCGGGGAACCCGCCGACCGGTACGTGGACGAACAGCGCACCTCCGCGCGGCTCGTGGGTCTCGACCCGACGGGCGTCCCCGCCACCCGGGCCGCGCTCACCGCCTACTTCGACTCCGTCCGCGGCGAACTCGCCGCCGGAGAGGACGCGCTCGCCGTCCTCGACTTCCTGCGCGAGCCGCCCGTACCGCCCGCGCTGGCCGTCGGGCGGGCGCTGGCGTGGCGGCGGATCAGCTCCCTGGCGTACGACACCCTGCCGGACTGGGCCCATGCCCTCTACGGCCGGCCGGTACCGCCCGAGGCCACCGTCACCCGGCGCCTCGTGACCACCGCCCGCCTGCTGCGCCGCGTCCCCGCCGCCCTCCGCTGGCGGCTCCCGCCCGGCCACATCCCGCGCGCCGTGGACCGCCTCGGGCCCGACACCCGACCCGACCCGTACACACTGTCCGTGCCTGCGGCCATACTGGACGGGCCGGAGAGCGTGCACGAAGACGACGGGGGCGACGGCACACGATGGGGGACATCAGACTGATCCAGGGGCGCTACCGCCTGCACGAGGTCATCGGCCGCGGCGGGATGGGCGAGGTGTGGCGTTCCACGGACGAGGCGCTGGGCCGCGGGGTCGCGGTCAAGTGCCTCAAACCGCTCGGCCCGCACCAGGACGCGGGCGTGCAGACCGTGGTCCGCGAGCGGTTCCGCCGCGAGGCCCGGGTCGCGGCCGCGCTCCAGCACCGCGGCATCACCGTCGTCCACGACTTCGGCGAGTACGAAGGCGTGCTGTTCCTCGTCATGGAACTCCTCGAAGGCCAGAACCTCAGCCAGCTCCTCGCCGCCAACGCCCGGAACCCCCTGCCCGTCCACGAGGTCGTCGACATCGCCGACCAGGTCGCCGACGCCCTCGAATACACCCACCGCATGGGCATCGTGCACCGCGACCTCAAGCCCGCCAACATCATGAGGCTGCGCGACGGCACGGTGAAGATCTGCGACTTCGGCATAGCGCGTCTCGGCGCCGACATGGGCTTCACCTCCCGCCTCACCGGCACCGGCATCGCCATGGGCACCCCCCACTACATGTCCCCGGAGCAGATCGGCGGCGGCGACATCGACCACCGCAGCGACCTCTACTCGCTCGGCTGTGTCCTGTACGAACTCGCCACCGGAGCGCCGCCGTTCGACCTCGACGACTCCTGGGCCGTGCTCGTCGGCCACCGGGACACCGTGCCGAGCCCGCCGCGCGCCCTCCGCTCCGAGCTGCCCGACTACTTCGACCGGCTCGTCGTCGACCTCCTCGCCAAGGTGCCCGACCAGCGCCCGCGCGACGCCTCCGACCTGCGCCGCCGGATCGTCAGCGGCCGCACCGTCGGCGGCGACACCCGCCTCGTGCCGCCCCTCCCGTACGAGCCGCCGCACCCCGCCGACGGAGCCGTCACCGAACCCGTGGCGGAACCCGGCTCCACGCCCGCGTGGGCCCGGACCTTCACCGCCGGCCCGCGCCCCGCCGCCCCGGGGGCGCCCCGCGTCGCCGGTCACGACCCCGCCGCGGCCGTCCTCACCACCGAGTGGACGACCGCCGGAGCCGGCGCCGACGGCCCCGCCCGTCCCGCGGCGGACGCCACGCCCGAACTCCTCGCCGTGCTCGCCGCCCGCCACCGGGCCGGCCTCGGCCTCGGCCGGCTCGGCCGCTGGGCGGAGGCGGAGGACCTGCACCGTTCCGTCGCAGGCGACCGCACCCGGGTCCTCGGCCCCGACCACCCCGACACCCTCGCCAGCGCCTACGAGGTCGCCTTCGCGCTCGGCCGGCTCGGCTGCACCACCGAGGCCCTGGAGGCCTTCGAACGGGTCGCCGACGCCCGTGCCCGCGTCCTCGGCCCCGACCACCCCGACACCCTGGCCGCCCGCCAGGAGCGCGCCTTCACCCTCGGCCGGCTCGGCCGCCACGCGGAGGCGCACGCCCTGTACGCCGAGGTCCTCGCCGTCCGCGAGCGCACCGCGGGTCCCGACCACCCCGACACCCTGCGCTGCCGCCACAACCTCGCGTACACCCTCGCCCGGCTCGGCCGCCTGGAGGAGTCGTACCGTACGGCCCTGGCGGTCGCCGACACCCGCACCCGGCTGCTCGGCGCGGACCACCCCGACACCCTCGTCACCCGCCACGAACTCGCCCACACCCTCGGCCGCCTCGGCCGCGCCGAGGAGGCCCTCGACCAGTACCGCGCGGTGGCCGAGGGGCGAGCCTCCTCGCTCGGCCCCGATCACCCGGACACCCTCGCCGCCCGCTACGAGACCAGTGCCTGCCTCGGCCGCCTCGGCCGGGCCGCCGACGCGCTCGCCGTCTGCCGCGACCTGGTCGCCGTCCGGACCCGCACCCAGGGCGCCGACGCCCCCGAGACGCTGCGCGTCCGGCACGCCCTCGCCCTCCACCTCGCCCGCCTCGGCCGCTGGCAGGAGTCGCTCGACACCGTGCAGGCGGTCCACGCCGCCCGCAGGCGCGTCCTCGGGCCCGACCACCCCGACACCCTGCGCAGCCGCCGGGAGGCCGCCGTCGTCCTCGGCCGGCTCGGGCGCTGGGACGAGGCCCTCGCCCCGTTGCGCTCCCTCGCCGAGGCCCGGGCCCGGACCCTCGGCCCCCTGCACCCGGACACCCTCTCCGCCCTCGCCGACCTCACCCACTGCCTCGACCGCCTCGGCCGCCACACCGAGGCCGACGCGGTCCGCCGGGGCGGCACACCCACCCCCGAAGGCCACGGACCCGGCGGGCCCGGGGCGGGCGACCGTGGCTCCCGCGGCCCAACTGCCGCCGGAGCACCCTGAGTCGGCGCCCGCCCTGCTTGAATGACCATGTGATCACCGACCGCCGCGACGCATCCGCACCCGAGCCCCACCCGCCCGCCTTCGGCCCGGACGCCGTTCCCGCCCGGGGCGACGTCGAGCTGTGGCAGCTCCGGGTGGACCACCTCGCCGAGGAGGACCTCGACCCGTCCGAACTCGACGACGGGGAACGCGCCCGGCTCGCCGCACCCCTCCGGGTGGCGGACCGGCTCCGGTACGGCATCGGCCACATCGCCCTGCGCCGCCTCCTGGCCCCCCGCCTGGGCGTCGCCCCCGCCGCGGTCGCGTACCGTCGCGAACCCTGCCCCGGCTGCGGCGCCCTCCACGGCCGCCCCGCCGTCGAAGGCCCGCCCGGCGCCCCGCACTTCTCCCTCTCGCACAGCGGCGACGTCGTCCTCATCGGCATCGCCGGCCGGCCCGTCGGCGTCGACGTCGAGATCTTCCCGGAGGCCGCCACCGTCCGCGAGGTCGCCTCGGCCCTCCACCCGCTGGAACGGGCCGAGATCGCCCGGGCCGGGCACGCGCCCGAGGCGTTCACCCGCGTCTGGTGCCGCAAGGAGGCCTACCTCAAGGGCCTCGGCATCGGCGTGGCCCGCCCCCTCGACCAGGACTACCTGGGCGGGGACGACCCCGCCGCCCGCCCCGGGGGCTGGGCCGTCCGGGACGTGACCACCGCCGACGGACACGCGGCGGCCGTCGCGGTCGAGGGAACCCCGGGACTCGTCCGTTCGAGTTGGCTTCCCTCCTCCTTCGTGACCGCCTCCGCCACCGCCGAGCCCTCGGGCGCACCGTCCTGAGCAGCGAGGACGCCCCGGCGTGAAGCTGAACTGCGAGCGCGCTTAAGAAATCCTCGATGGACCACGAGCCCCCGGTGCGGAAGATTCCTCTCCGAGGATCTTGGGCACGCGCGCGTGCCTTGACCCGTACATCACAGGACACGTACGTCGGGAGCCGTGGCATTGAAGGCGTTGGTCAAGCTGAAGGCGGAGCCGGGACTCTGGCTCACGGACGTGCCCGAGCCGGAGACCGGCCCCGGGGACGTACTGATCAAGGTCAAGCGGACCGGGATCTGCGGTACCGACCTGCACATCCGCTCCTGGGACGGCTGGGCGCAGAAGACCATCACGACCCCGATGACCATCGGCCACGAGTTCGTCGGCGAGGTCGTCTCCGTCGGCCGTGACGTCACCGACGTCTCCGTCGGCGACCTGGTCAGCGGCGAGGGCCACCTCGTCTGCGGCAAGTGCCGCAACTGTCTCGCCGGCCGCCGCCACCTCTGCCGCGCCACCGTCGGCCTCGGCGTCGGCCGCGACGGCGCCTTCGCCGAGTACGTGGCGCTGCCCGCCTCCAACGTGTGGGTGCACCGCGTGCCGGTCGACCTCGACGTCGCCGCGATCTTCGACCCCTTCGGCAACGCCGTCCACACCGCGCTCTCCTTCCCGCTCGTCGGCGAGGACGTCCTCGTCACCGGCGCGGGCCCGATCGGCATCATGGCCGCCGCCGTCGCCAAGCACGCCGGCGCCCGCAACGTCGTCATCACCGACGTCAGCGAGGAGCGCCTCGACCTCGCCCGCAAGACCGGCGTCTCGCTCGCGCTCAACGTCGCCGAGGGGACCATCGCCGACGGCCAGCGCACCCTCGGGCTGAAGGAGGGCTTCGACGTCGGCCTGGAGATGTCGGGCAACCCGCACGCCATGCGCGACATGATCGCCAACATGACCCACGGCGGGAAGATCGCCATGCTCGGCCTGCCGAGCGAGGACTTCGCCGTCGACTGGGCGAAGATCGTCACTTCGATGATCACCATCAAGGGCATCTACGGCCGCGAGATGTTCGAGACCTGGTACGCCATGTCGGTCCTCCTGGAGGGCGGACTCGACCTGTCCCCGGTCATCACGGGCCGATACGACCACACCGACTTCGAGGCCGCCTTCGACGACGCGGCCTCCGGCAAGAGCGGCAAGATCATTCTCGACTGGACTGCGGGAGCCTGACCCATGTTCGATTCCGTACGCGACGACATCCGCGCCACCCTCGACGAGATCCGGGCGGCTGGCCTCCACAAGCCCGAGCGGGTCATCGGCACCCCCCAGTCCGCGACCGTCGAGGTCACCGCCGGAGGCCGCCCCGGCGAGGTGCTGAACTTCTGCGCCAACAACTACCTCGGCCTCGCCGACCACCCCGACGTGGTCGCCGCCGCCCACGAGGCGCTCGACCGCTGGGGCTACGGCATGGCCTCGGTCCGCTTCATCTGCGGCACGCAGGAGGTGCACAAGGAGCTGGAGGCCCGCCTCTCGGCCTTCCTCGGCCAGGAGGACACGATCCTCTACTCCTCCTGCTTCGACGCCAACGGCGGCGTCTTCGAGACCCTCCTCGGGCCTGAGGACGCGGTCATCTCCGACGCCCTCAACCACGCCTCCATCATCGACGGCATCCGCCTCTCCAAGGCCCGCCGCTTCCGTTACGCCAACCGCGACATGGCCGACCTGGAGCAGCAGCTCAAGGAGGCCACCGAGGGCGGCGCCCGGCGCAAGCTGATCGTCACCGACGGCGTCTTCTCCATGGACGGCTACGTCGCCCCGCTCGCCGACATCTGCGACCTGGCCGAGCGCTACGACGCCATGGTCATGGTCGACGACTCGCACGCCGTCGGCTTCGTCGGCGCCGGCGGCCGCGGCACCCCCGAGCTCCACGGCGTCATGGACCGCGTCGACATCATCACCGGCACCCTCGGCAAGGCCCTCGGCGGCGCCTCCGGCGGCTACGTCGCCGCCCGCGCCGAGATCGTCGCCCTGCTGCGCCAGCGCTCCCGCCCGTACCTCTTCTCCAACACCCTCGCCCCGGTCATCGCCGCCGCCTCCCTCAAGGTCCTCGACCTCCTGGAGTCCGCCGGTGACCTGCGCGACAAGCTCAACGCCAACACCGCCCTCTTCCGCGGCCGCATGACCGAGGAGGGCTTCGACATCCTCCCCGGCGACCACGCCATCGCCCCCGTCATGATCGGCGACGCCGCCGTGGCCGGGAAGATGGCCGAGCTCCTTCTGGAGCGCGGCGTCTACGTGATCGGCTTCTCCTACCCGGTCGTCCCCCAGGGCCAGGCCCGCATCCGCGTCCAGCTCTCGGCCGCGCACTCCACGGAGGACGTGAACCGCGCGGTGGACGCCTTCGTGGCGGCCCGCGCGGAACTGGGCGCCTGAGCCCCGGAGTCGGGATCCCGGATCCAACCTCCTGGATCCGGAATCCCGGCTCCCACCTTCTGGACGTTGGATCCAATCTCCTGGACCCAATCTCCTGGACCCAATCTCCTGGACCCAATCTCCCGGATCCAATCTTTTGGATCCGGCCCCGTGGATCCACGATCGTGAACCCACGATTTTGGATCCACGATCTTGGATCCAAAATCCCAGGCCGCGGGCGCAAGCCCCACCCCCGGCCTGGGAGACTGGGCGCATGATCGAAGCACGGCGGTTGCACATTCTCCGTGCGGTGGCCGACCACCGCACGGTCACCGCGGCGGCCGCCGCGCTCTACCTCACCCCCTCCGCCGTCTCCCAGCAGCTCGCCGCCCTGGAGCAGGAGACCGGCCACCGGCTCGTCGACCGCAGTGCCCGGGGAGCGAGGCTCACCCCGGCCGGCGAGATCCTCCTGAGCCACGCCAACGCGGTGCTGGCCCAGCTGGAGCGGGCGGAGGCGGAGCTCGCCGCGTACGGCTCCGGGGAGGCGGGGACCGTCACGGTCGCGGCCTTCGCCACCGGCATCGGCCTCGTCGTCGCCCCCGCCATCGCGGGACTCGCCGGCACGGCACCCGGCATCAGGGTCAGGGTGCGGGACGCCGAGGGCGACGCGAGCCTGCTGATGGTGCTCGACCGGCAGGTGGACGTGGCCGTGGCCGTCGAATACCGGGGCGCGCCGGGCGAGGACGACGACCGGCTCACCCGGGTCCCGCTCTACGCGGAACCCTTCGACGTGGTGCTCCCGCCCGGCCACGCCCTCGGCGCCACCGAACGCATCGCGCTCGCCGACCTCGCCAAGGACGCCTGGATCGGCCAGTCCACGGGCAATCCCTGCCACGACGTGACCGTCCTGGCCTGCGAGTACGCGGGCTTCGCACCCCGCTTCGAGCACGTGTCGGACGACTTCCGGGCCGTCGTCGCGCTCGCCGCCGCCGGCGCCGGCGCGGCCCTCGTGCCCCGCTCGGCCCTGCGCGGCATGGACCTCAGGGACGTCGCGGTCCGCCCCGTCGACGGCGTCGCCCCCACCCGCCGCGTCTTCGCCGCCGTACGCCGGGGCTCCGAGGGCCATCCCCTCATCGCCCCCGTGCTCACCGCCCTCCACACGGCCGCAGCCCTCGGCCTCGGTGTGCCCTAGGGCCACGCCGAGCGGGGATTGGCCAGTTCTCGTCTGCCGCGCGCGAGGGCGCGGGCGCTTAATGGGGCTCCCGCGAGGCGCGGGGTGAGCGACGAGTGCAGGGGGAGCACATGGCCACCACCGGAAGCCCCGGGCCGCCGCCGGGCACACCGCCCGCGGTCCCGCCGACCCAGCCGCCCGCACCACCGACCGGGCAGCCACCCGTACTACCGCCGGTACCACCGACCGGGCAGCCACCCGTACCACCGCCCGTACCACCGACCGGGCAACCGCCCGCACCACCGGCAGGGCAGCCGCCCGTGCCGCAGACCGGGCAGCCGGCCGTACCACCCCCCACACCGCCGGCCGGGTCTCCGCCCGCGCCCCCGCCCGCGCAGCCGACCGGGTCGGCGGCGCCGCTGGTGGTGCCTCCGGCTGTGGTGGTGCCGCCGCGCTTCCCCGCGCCGCCGCGTCCGAAGGAGGTGCTGGAGATCGCGGTGAGGCGTCGGATGCTCTGGGTGGGTTCGGCGGCGTTCCCCTTGCAGAACATCACGCGGGTCGAGGCGTTGAAGGCCAAACCCCGCCGGGACACGCCGTTCGTCGGCTTCCTGAAGTGGCTGGCGTTCGCCGTCCTCGCCTATCTCCTGCTCGGCGTGGTGGACGGCGGAAGGGCGTGGAGAGGGTCGGAGGGCGGCCCGTTCCTCCTCGCCGCCGCGATCGGTCTCGTTATCCTCCTCCTCGGCGAACTGTTCAGACCGGCGCGGCCGGTGCTGGTCGTGGAGACGGCCGGCGGCTCCCTGGAGATCGTGACCCTGCCCCACATGGACGAGCTGCGGGCGATCGCCGGGCAGATCGTCCACGCGATCGACCATCCGGAGGCCGACTTCGCGGCGTACGTCCGGGGGACGGACGACCCCAACGGGAACGTCATCGACCAGCACGGCAGGAACAGGTGGTGACCGGACGGCCCGCGCCGGTCTAGACGGCCGCCGTCACCCGGTCGCCGGTGGCGCCCCGGAGCAGCAGAGGGGTGGCGAGCAGGAGGACGCCCGCCGCGGCGAGGGCGGTACGGGGGCCGGTGGCGGCGGCGAGCAGGCCCCAGAGGGCGGTGAGGGCCGCGATGGAGAGGCTCGCGCTGACCGACCAGGCGGCCAGGGTACGGGCGAGGCGGTCGGGGTCCGTGTGGCGGAGGCGGTGGGTGGCGAGCAGGGGGTTGAAGACGCCGCAGGACGCCACGAGGCCGAGTTGTACGCCCATCACCACCGCCATGCCGGCGACGCCGGAGGGCACGAACGCGAGCCCCAGCGACCAGCAGGAGCGCAGCACCCCGGCGGTACGGAGCACCCGGGCGTCGCCGTGGCGGGCGGCCAGCCGGGGCGCCAGGCGTGAGCCGACGAGCCCGCCGACGCACGGGGCGGCGAAGACGAGCCCGTACTGCCAGGGGGCGAGACCGAGGTCGCGCAGGAGCAGGACGGCGAGCAGCGGCTCCGAGGCCATGATCAGGCCGTTGACCGCGAGCGCGTTGAGGAAGAGCGGGCGCAGCACCGGGTGGCGCAGGATGTGGCGCCACCCCTCCAGCAGCTCACCCGCGCGCAGCCGCCCCTTCGGCCGCCGCGCGGGCTCCGGTTCCCTGCCGCCGACGGAACGGATGCCGAGGGCGGAGAGGACGTAGCTGCAGGCGTCGGCGAAGATCGTCGTCACGGGTCCCAGGAACCCGATGGCGGCCCCGCCGAGCGGCGGGCCCGCCATCGAGGCCGTCCAGGCCGTCGCCTCGAAGCGGCTGTGGGCGACGAGGAGGTCCTCCGGCGGCAGGAGGCCCTTCAGGAAGGCGCCGCTCGCCGCCCGGAACGCGATGTCCGCCGTCGCGACGACCACCGAGACCACCAGCAGCTGGGCGAAGCCCAGCCACCCGAGGAGGTACGCCACGGGGACACTGGCCAGAGCCGCGAAGCGGACCAGGTCCATCGCCACCATGACGGGCCGCTTCCGCCGGAACTCCACCCACGGCCCGAGCGGCACCGCGAGCACCGACCCGACCGCCCGCCCCGTCGCCGCCAGCGCGGCCACCTGCGCCGGGCCCGAGTCGAGGACGACCACCGCGAGCAGCGGAAAGGCACCGAAACCGAGCCAGGTGCCGTACGTGCTCACCGCGTACGCGGCCCACAGGCGTCCGAACCGCCGCCCCAGTGACCGCCGCCCCGCCATGACCCGCCCCATCTCCCTCTCCGCACGCTCCGGTCGTCCGGTCGTCCGGTCGTCCGGTCGCGCCGACCGAGCCGCCGACTCTACCCCCGGGATCCCTTAGGTTCTCCTCATGCTGGAGACAGAGAAGACCGAGCACATCAGGCCGCGGCGGTTCCACGAGACGCCCGGCCTCCAGGACTGGAGGGTCGTCGGCGAAGGGGCCTGCGCCTATTTCCCCACGGAGTCGTTCGCGGCCGGGGCCGCGTTCGTGGGCGCGCTCGCCGGGGCGCTGCCGGACGGGGCGGAGCCCGATGTGGACCTGCGGCCCGGCGGCGTGCTCGTCCGGCTCGTCACCGTCACCGACGACTACTACGGCCTCACCGAACGGCACCTCGAACTCGCCCGGCGGGTCTCGTCACTGGCCCGCGCCCACGGCCTGACCGCCGATCCGTCGGGCATACGCACCGTCCAGGTGACGCTGGACGCGCTCGTCCTGCCGGAGGTGCTGCCCTTCTGGCGGGCGGTGCTCGGGTACGAGGACCGCGCGGGCAGCGACGAGGACCTGATCGACCCGCTGCGCCGCGGCGCGCCCTTCTACTTCCAGCGGATGGACGCCCCGAGGAGCGGGCGGAACCGGATCCACGTGGACGTCTGGGTGCCGTACGACGAGGCCGAGGCGCGGATCGCGGCGGCCCTCGCCGCCGGCGGCCGGATCGTGAACGACGCCGACGCGCCCTCGAACGTGGTCCTCGCCGACCCCGAGGGCAACGAGGTCTGCGTCGGCGTCGCGGGCCCGCCGGAGGCGTGGCGAAGGAACTGATTCCGCGCTCAGTCCGCCGAGCGGTGCCAGCCGACGGCCCCGACCCGGGAGGCGTCCGACGGGCGGGCCTCGTCGAAGAGGGCGCGGCCCGAACCGTCCAGGACCCGGACACCGGTCACGTACACCCCGCGTCCGACGGCGCGGCCGGCGGTGGAGTAGCGGAAGCGGAGCCGGAGGAGGGGGCGGGGACCGGTGGAAAGGGCGGGCGCGGGCGTGGGCGTGGGGGGCGGCGGGAGGGCCGCGGTGAGGCGGTGCCAGCGGCGGCCGGACCACCCCGACGCCGTGCCGTCCGGGTGGCCGCGTTCCTTCTCGGGCCGTTCGAGCGGGGCGGTGCGGAAGGGGAGGGGGCGCCAGTCCGTGCCGCCGTCGGTCGCCGCCTCCAGGACCAGGGGGTCGGTGGCCGGCACGGTGTCCCACCAGAGGAGGCAGGTGAGGAGGCCGGCGTCCGGGCCCGTCGCCGGGAGGGTGAGGGTGGCGCCGTCGGGGGCCGCCATGCCGGAGAACCAGGCCGTGGGGCCGGGCGCGCCGGCCGGGGGACGCACCGGGACCGCCCGGGCCAGGCGGTCGGCGGCGGCCAGGCGGGGCGCCGAGCCGGTGCGCCAGGTGCGGACCGGGTGCACCGAGTTGGCGAGCAGGATCAGGAACGCGTCGGAGTCCGGGGCGAGGACCATGCTGGTGCCGGTGAAACCGGTGTGCCCGGCGGTACGGGGGCCGGAGAGGGCGCCCATGTACCAGCGCTGGTCCAGCTCGAAGCCGAGGCCGTGCGCGTGGCCGGGGAAGGCTTCGTTGACGTCGGTGAGGAGGAGGTCCACGGAGGCGGGGGAGAGGACGCGGGTGGAACCGTACGCGCCGCCGTCGAGGAGGGCGCGGGCCAGGACGGCGAGGTCGCGGGCACGGGAGAAGACGCCGGCGTGACCGGCGACGCCGCCCATCGCGTACGCGTTCTCGTCATGGACCTCGCCCCGCACCATGCCCCGGTCGAGCCGCGCCCACGGCCGGCGGGAGTCCTCGGTGGCGGCGGTCTCCGGCCGCCACGAGAGCGGCGGCACGAAACGCGTGCGGCGCATCCCGAGCGGAGCGGTGATCTCGTCGTGGAGCAACGCCTTCAGACCGCGACCGGTGATCCGTTCCAGGAGCAGGTGCAGCGTGATCATGTTCAGGTCCGAGTAGCGGTACGCGGTCCCCGGCGGTGCGAGCGGCGCCTCCTCCCACAGCATCCGCAACCGCCCCTCCCGGTCCGGCGCCTCGTACAGCGGCAACTCCGCCCGCAGCCCCGACGTGTGGCCGAGCAGCTGCCGGACCGTGATCCCCGCCTTCCCCGCCCGGCCGAACTCCGGCAGGTACGCGGCCACCCGCTCCCCGAGCTCCAGCGCGCCCCGCTCCACCTGGCGCACCGCCAGGATCGCGGTGAACAGCTTGGTCAGCGAGGCCACGTCGAAGACCGTGTCCGGCGTCATCGGAACCCGCAGCTCCGGCGCGAGCCCGACCCCCGCGTCGTTCCCCTCGTCGTACGCCTCCCAGCGCGCCGCCCACCCGACCGCCCGGTGCAGCGCCACCGTCCTGCCCCGCCCCGCGAGCAGCACGGCCCCCGCGCACCACGGACGCGCGGGCGACGGGCCGAGGAACCCGCGCACGTCCTCCACCATCCCCTCCAGCTCCCGCCCCAGCAGCCCGGCCTCCTCCGCCGTGCCCCAGCGCAGGCCGGGGACCCCGCCGGTCGGCTCACTCCCTGCCTCGCCCATGCGCCCGCCTCCCGTGACCTGGATCCAGAATCCCGGATCCTGCCTTCCGGATCCCGGATCCTGCCTTCCGGATCCCGGATCCCGCCTTCCGGATCCCGGATCCCGGATCCCGGATCCCGGATCCCGGATCCCGGATCCCGGATCCCGGATCTTGGATCTTGGATCTTGGATCCAGTCGTACGTACTCCCACCCTCCCCGACCCGGCTCCTCCGCCCAAACGGCCGCCCCCACCCGAACGAACTGACGCTCCATCAGAAAACCTCCTCCCTCCTCCGCCCCGCTGCGGCATCCTGCCGCCCATGGAGACGGAGCTGAGTCGCACACTGGGGATCGAGCACGCCATCTTCGGCTTCACGCCCTTCCCCGCGGTCGCCGCCGCCCTCGGCCGGGCCGGCTGTTTCGGGGTGCTGGGCGCGGTCCGCTACACCGCCCCGGACGACCTGGCCCGCGACCTCGACCGGATGCAGGAGCACACCGACGGGCGGCCGTACGGCCTCGACGTCGTGATGCCCGCGAAGAAGGTCGAGGGCGTCAGCGAGGCGGATGTCGAGGCGATGATCCCGGCCGGGCGCCGTGCGTACGTGCGCTCGGTCCTCGCCGAACACGGCGTGCCCGAACTGGCCGAGGGCGAGGCCTCGGGCCGGCGGATCACCGGCTGGGTGGAGGAGGTCGCCCGCAGCCAGCTCGACGTCGCCTTCGACTACCCGATCAAGCTGCTCGCCAACGCCCTCGGCTCGCCGCCCGCCCGACGTCGTCGCCCGCGCGTCGGCACGCGGAGGCGGGCATCGACATCGTCGTCGCCCAGGGGTACGAGGCCGGCGGCCACACCGGTGAGATCGCCTCCATGGTGCTCACCCCGGAAGTGGTGGAGGCCGTCTCACCGCTGCCGGTGCTCGCCGCCGGCGGCATCGGCAGCGGCGAGCAGATCGCCGCCGGGCTCGCGCTCGGCGCGCAGGGCGTGTGGCTCGGTTCGATATGGCTCACCACCACCGAGGCCGAGCTCCACTCGCGCGCCCTCACCGCGAAACTGCTGGCGGCGGGCTCCGGCGACACCGTCCGTTCCCGGGCGCTCACGGGCAAGCCGGCCCGGCGGCTCCGCACCGGATGGACCGACGCCTGGGAGGATCCGGCGGGGCCGGGCCCGTTGCCGACGTCGCTCCAGGGGCTCCTGGTCGCGGAGGCCGTGTCCAGGATCCAGAAGTACGAGGTCGATCCGTTCCTCGGCGCCCCCGTCGGGCAGATCGTCGGCCGGATGAACTCCGAACGCAGCGTCCAGCAGGTCGTCGACGAGCTCACCCGCGGTTTCGAGAAGGCCGTCGACCGGATCGACCGCATCGCCGGAAGGAGCACGTCGTGAGCGGTGCCACCGCCCCCAACGGCTTCTGGGCCCAGGCCGCCGCCGACCCGGAGCGCACGGTGCTGGTGGCGCCGGACGGCGAGGAGTGGTCGGCGGGCCGGCTGCTCGCCGCCGCGAACCGCATGGTGCACGGACTGCGCGCGGCCGGGCTCGGACGCGACGCCTTCGCCGTCGTCCTGCCCAACGGTGCCGAGTTCTTCACCGCCCATCTCGCCGCCACTCAGGCCGGGTTCTACCTGGTCCCGGTCAACCACCACTTCGTGGCCGCGGAGATCGCCTGGATCGTCGCCGGCTCCGGTGCCAAGGTGCTCATCGCCCACGAGCGCTTCGCCGGGGCGGTCGGCGCCGCCGCCGACGAGGCCGGGCTCGCCTCCAGCCACCGGTACGCCGTCGGGACGGTCCCCGGATTCCGTCCGTACGCCGAACTCCTGGCCGGGCAGCCGGAGTCGGAGCCCGCCGACCGGACCCTCGGCTGGGTCATGAACTACACCTCGGGCACGACCGGACGTCCCCGGGGCATCCGCCGCCCCCTGCCGGGCCGACTGCCCGAGGAGTCCCCTCTCGGCGGATACCTCGGCATCCGGCCCTTCGACGCGAACGCGCACCTGGTGTGCTCGCCGCTGCACCACACCGCGGTCCTGCAGTTCGCCGCCGCCGCGCTGCACATCGGACACCCGCTGGTGGTCATGGACACGTGGGCGCCCGAGGAGATGCTGCGGCTGATCGACACGTACGCCTGCACGCACACCCACATGGTCCCCACGCAGTTCCACCGGCTGCTCGCCCTCCCCGAGGAGACCCGCGCACGCTACGACGTGAGCTCGATGCGGCACGCCGTCCACGGCGCCGCACCCTGCCCCGAACACGTCAAGCGGGCGATGATCGCCTGGTGGGGCGGGTGCGTGGAGGGGTACTACGCGGCCGGCGAGGGCGGTGGTGCCTTCGCCACCGCCGAGGAGTGGCTGAAGCGGCCCGGCACGGTCGGCCGCGCCTGGCCGATCAGCGAACTCGCGATCCTCGACGACGACGGCCACCCGCTCCCGCCCGGCGAACTCGGCACCGTCTACCTCAAGATGAACACCGGCGGCTTCCAGTACCACAAGGACGCGGCCAAGACCGCGAAGAGCCGCGTCGGCGACTTCTTCACCGCCGGGGACCTCGGCCATCTCGACGAGGACGGCTGCCTCTACCTCCGCGACCGCAAGATCGACATGATCATCTCGGGCGGCGTGAACCTCTACCCCGCCGAGATCGAGGCGGCGCTCCTGTCCCACCCGGCCGTCGCCGACGCCGCCGCCTTCGGCGTCCCGCACACCGACCGGGGCGAGGAGGTGAGGGCGGTCGTGGAGACCGCGGAGGGGTACGAGGAGGGGCCGGCGCTCGCCGAGGAGATCCTGGCCCACTACGCCGGCCGCCTGGCGGGCTTCAAGCACCCGAAGTCCCTCGACTTCGTCGCCGTGATGCCCCGCGACCCCGACGGCAAGCTCTACAAGCGCCGGCTCCGCGACCCCTACGGGGAGGGCCGCGAGCGCCCGCTGTGAGGACGCGCCCGCCCGGGGCGGCCGCGGGGCGAGCGCTCGGTGGCCCGGCCGCCACCGAGCGCGACCGGCCCGGGCCAGGATCCAGTACGTCGGCCGAGAGCCGTTTCAGACGGCCGGTGGTGGCAAGTCGCCCCCCATGAGGACGACCGCGGGCCGCAGCGCCGAACCCCGTCACAGGAAGCCGCACGCCATGACCACCACCCCGAGCAACCCCGACCCCGACCCCACGGGCATCCCGGGGAGCATCCCGGAGGAACCCCCCGGCGGCGTCGCCGGAGGCGTCGGCCCGGGCGAGACACCCCCGGCGGAATCGGGCACCGGCACGGCCACCGGGCCTTACCGGCCGCTCAGCCGCGGCTGGACCAAGGGCCCCCTCGTGGCGATGTGGGTGGTCGTCGTCCTGTGCGCGCTGTTCTTCCTCGTGTACGCGATCCTCCTCGCGACCGGCTGACGAAGGGAGCCCCTCATGGCCGACATCGACCGGTCCGTCGCGTCCGATCCCGACGAGGGCCGCGGCGACGACGTCTACCAGCCCACCCATTCCGACAGCGGCAACCGTCCCTCCGACCCCCTGGACCCCGACAACGCGCTCGCGACCGACCCCACCGACGACCTGAGCGCCCCCGGGTACTCCCCGCCGGAGCGCCCCAGAGGCGTCACCCGGCACGGCACCACGCAGCGGGAGCAGCGGGAGGGCGAATCGCTCGACGAACGGCTGCGCCAGGAGGAGCCGGAGTCGCCGCCGCCGGCGGGCGACGGCATCGGGGACCTTCCGGGAGGCGAGGGCGAGCCCGTGGACGAGGAGGCGGGCGCCACCCGGGCCGGACGCCTCGCCCCGGAGGCCGCACGGTCCGGCCACGTCGACCGCGCGGTCGCCCGTGACGTCGGCCCCGACGACGGCACGGCGCCGGCCGAGGAGGCGGCGATGCACGTGGACACGGCGGTGAACGGCGCGGACGACGCGGGCGAAGGCGACGAACCGGACGCCTGACGCCCGCCCCCGGCACCGGCCTCCGCCCCCTCCGCCGCAGACGCCCCGACGGCCGCCGAGCCGCCCCCGGCACCGGCCGCCCCCCCCGCACCCGGGTCCCGCCCCGGCCGAGCCCCTCACCCTCGCCCCCGCCCCCTCCACGGAAGGAAGCCGTCGTGCACGGATATGACGGGTCGTACTGGATGGAGTCGGCGCCGCCCGGCGCCCCCCACCCGCCCCTCGACCGGGACCTCGACGCCGACGTGGTCGTGGTCGGCGCGGGCATCGCGGGCCTCTGCGCCGCCCGTAAGCTGGCCCGCGCCGGGTGCGAGGTGGTGGTGCTGGAGGCGCGCCGGATCGCGGCGGGAGTCACCGGCCACACCACCGGCAAGCTGACCGCCCTGCACGGACTGCGCTACGAACGGCTGCGCAGTGAGCACGGCGCCGAGGCGGCGGCGCATTACGCGCGGGCCCAGCAGGACGCGCTCGGTGACGTGGTGGACGTCTGCGCGGAGCTCGGCATCGACGCCGAGATCGAGCGCCGTCCGGCGTACACGTACACCTTGGAGCAGCGGAACGCGGGGCAGATCCGGGCGGAGGCCGAGGCCGCGGAGGCGGCCGGCCTGCCGGCCACGACGGTGACCGACACGGGGCTTCCCTACCCGGTGGCGGCGGCCGTGCGGGTGGACGACCAGCTCCAGTTCCACGCCCGCCGCTTCGTCCTCGGGATCGCCGACGACCTGGTCGCCCGCGGCGGGCGCGTCCACGAGAACAGCCGGGTCACCGAGGTCCGCGAGGGCGCCGACCGCGGGGTCACGGTCGAGGGCGGGTTCACCGTCCGGGCCCGGGACGTCGTCCTGGCCACGAACTTCCCGCTCCACTGCCCCACCCCGCTGCTGATGCGGCTCTCGGTGAGCCGGGAGCTCGTCGTCGCCGCCGTCGTCGAGGAACGGCACGCCCCGTACGGGATGTACCTGACGTCCGAGGGCGGCACGCGCTCGGTGCGTTCGGCTCCGGCCGGCGAGGGCCGGAGGCTGCTCATCGTCGCGGGCGAGGCGTTCGAGCCGGGGGCCGGCGGCGTCCGGCACCGGTTCGGGCGGCTGGAGGCCTGGGCCGCCGGCCATCTGCCCGGTTTCGCGGACGCGCCGGACGTCCACCGGTGGGCCGCGCAGGACGTCCACACCGCCGACGGGCTGCCCTGCGTGGGCCCCCTCGGCCCCGAGGACTCCGGCGCCGGGCACCTGCACGTCGCCACCGGGTTCGGCGGCTGGGGCCTCAGCAACGGGGTGGCCGCCGGCCGGCTCCTGACCGCGCGCCTGACGGGCGGGACCCTCCCGGCCTGGGCCGACCTCGTCGACCCGCGCCGGTCCCTGCCGCTGCGCGAGTACCCCGGCGTCGCGCGGCACCAGGCGTCCGTGGCGCGCCACTTCGCGTCCGGCTTCGGCCCCCGGACCAGGCGCTGCACCCACATGGGCTGCGCCATGGGCTTCAACCACGCGGAGAACACCTGGGAGTGCCCCTGCCACGGCTCCCGCTTCGCCGCCGACGGCACCGTCCTCCAGGGCCCGGCGACCCGCCCCCTGGGCGACGACGACTGACCCCCGCGGACCGCCCGCCCCGAAGAGGCGGCCACGTGCCGCCTCTTCGGGGTGCGGACCGGCGCCGTGCCCCGCTGCTCTCTCCACGCGGTCACGACCGTGCCCTCCAGCAACATCGATCACGACAGATCCCTTGGCGACGAACCGGCCGCGCGGCCGGGGGCCGCGCCCGCCACCGTCGGCCTGATGGCGGGGGACCCCGCGAAGAAGGGGATCCTGGAGCGGCGCGAGGCTCCCGCCGACCGCCGGCGGAAGACCGTGTCGATCGCGGAGGAGCGCCGCGACGCCGTCGACGGCCGGCTCGGCCGCGGCGCCGACGCCCGGCGGGCGGCCCCGGCCCCCTGGGACCGGCCGAACGGCGGATGTTCATCGACACCCCCGCCGCGTACGAGCACGGTCCGGCCGACGCAGAACAATGACGGAAACGGGCCGCGGCCTCCCACGGCGGGTGCCACGGCCTCCTAGGGCAGGAAGAGGATGATGACCTCGAGCACCAAGGCGTTGACCCGGGAGTGGACCACGTGGGGGCCGGTGGTGGCCCTGCTTGCGCTGGTCTTCGCCTGGGGGCGCGACCTACCGGGCCTCGCCGTGGGCCTCGTCGCGCTCTGCCTCGCCGCCGCGGTCCTCGCCGCCGTCCACCACGCCGAGGTGATCGCCCACCGGGTCGGCGAACCCTTCGGCTCGCTCGTCCTCGCCGTCGCCGTCACCGTCATCGAGGTCGGACTCATCGTCAGCCTCATGGCCGGAGGCGGCGAGAAGACCGCCACCTACGCCCGCGACACGGTCTTCGCCGCCGTCATGATCACCTGCAACGGCATCGTCGGGCTCGCGCTCCTCGTCGCCGCGCTCCGCAACCGGGTCGCGGTCTTCAACGCCGAGGGCTCCGGCGGCGCGCTCGCCACCGTCTGCACCCTCGCCACGATGACCCTGGTGCTCCCCACCTTCACCACCAGCCACCAGGGCCCCGAGTTCTCCGGCGCGCAGCTCGCCTTCGCCGCGATCGCCTCGATCGCGCTGTACGGCGTCTTCGTCGCCGTACAGACCGTCCGGCACCGCGACTACTTCCTCCCCGTCCCCGTCGAGGGCAAGGAGAGCTCGGAGGAGGAGCACGCCGAGCCGCCGACCAAGGCCGTCACCGTCGCCAGCCTCGGCCTGCTCCTCGTCGCGCTGGTCGCCGTCGTCGGCAACGCCAAGGTGATCTCCCCGACCATCGAGGACGGCGTCCAGTCCGCCGGCCTGCCCAAGGCCGTCGTCGGTGTCGTCATCGCCCTCATGGTCCTGCTGCCCGAGACGCTCGCCGCCGTGCGCGCCGCCCGCCGCGACCGCGTGCAGACCAGCCTCAACCTCGCCTACGGTTCCGCGATCGCCAGCATCGGCCTCACCATCCCGGCGATCGCGCTCGCCTCCATCTGGCTGTCCGGGCCCCTGGTGCTCGGCCTGGGCCCCCTCCACCTGGTCCTGCTCGCCCTCACCGGTGTGGTGAGCGCCCTGACCGTGGTGCCCGGACGGGCCACGCTCCTCCAGGGCGGCGTCCACCTCGCGATCTTCGCCGCCTTCGTCTTCCTGTCGTTCAGTCCCTGACCCGCACCACCTTCAGCGCGGGCGAGCGCAGGATGTCCCTCTCGCAGAACCGGGAGGTCACCCAGCGCTCGCCCGCGTACAGCTTCGTCTGGTCGGCGTGGTGCGGCGAGGCGGGGTTCGAGGACTGGGAGTACGTGAGCAGGGTGCGGGCCACCGGGCAGCGCCCGCCGTCCCAGCCGACCGCCTGCACGTGGCTCGTGCCGTGCGCGACCTCGACGTAGCCGCCGCCCGCCGCGTTCCACACCGCCTCCGTCTTGTTCCAGACGCCCAGCGACTCCGTCCCCCCGCTCACCGGGATCCGCTCCCCGCCGCGGACGACGAACTGGTGGTCGCGCAGCGGCGCGTCCAGCGCGATCCCCGCCGTACGCAGCTCCGCCACCGCGTCCGCCAGGGCCGTCGCGAAACCGGCCGCGCCCGTGTTCAGCCCGCGCGGGGTCCGTACCGGGTCCGCCGCCGAGAACGGCACCTTCCACTGCCGGGCCGCCGGCACCGCGGCCGTGAACTTCCGCCAGAACCGGTCGAAGAGCAGCGCGCCCCGGCTGTCCGAGTCCATCGTGCGGTCCCAGGCCGCGAGCACCCGGCACGCCTCCGGTTCCGCCGGCAGCGCCGCGGGGCAGGCCGCGACCACGTCCGCCGCCGCCAGGTCCGCGGCCGGCACCCGGTTCGCGAACTGCTGCCGCTGGAGGTCCGCCACGGTCAGCCGGCCCCGCGCCGCCATCCCCGCCACGTCCTCGATCCCGCCCCGGGTCCGCAGCGAACGCGGCGTCGCGAGCGTCCCGAAGACCCGCTCGTACCCGGTCAGCGGGCGCTCCGCGTTGGTCAGCCAGGCGCTGTCGTTGGAGTTCACCGCGTACGGCGCGTCCCGGAGCACCGGCATCCGCGACGGCCCGAAGATCCCGGGCTGCACCGCGTCCCGGTCCGAGCCGAGCGCGCACTCCGTCCGCGAGCCGTCGAGGACGGCGACGCCCGACGCCGGGTAGACGACCCGGCCGAGCGGGGTGGAGCAGCGCTCCGCCAGCTCGTCGGTGATCCGGGGCAGCACCTGCGACTGTCCGAACCAGCTGTGCCCGGAGGAGTCCGCGGCGATCGTGTTCACCCACGGCAGGCCCTGGGTGCGGCGCAGCGTCTCGGCGACGTCCCGGGTCGAGCGGGCCCTGGCGAAGCCGAGCGCGGTGTCGGAGCCGCGCAGGTTCGCGGCGTTCGGGTCGTTGAGCGCGTACGCGGTGGTCTCCGTCCACGGCAGCGGCAGGCTCGCGCCGAGCCCGCTGGTGACCGGGCCGTACCGGGTCCACCACTGAGTACGGGTCACCGGCGTGCCGTCCCGGTCCGCCACCGTCACCGTCCGCGCGGTCATCCGCTCCGGCTTCCCGTCCACCAGGTAGGCGGTCGGGTCGCCCGGCACGAGCGTCAGCTGGTGGAGGTTCATCGGCACACCCGTGGCGACGGTGTGGCTCCAGGCCACCTTGTCGTTGAAGCCGATGTTGACGACGGTCGTGCCGAGCAGCGAGGCGCCGGAGACGTTCAGCTCGCCGGGGATGGTCTGCTGCGACTGCCAGAAGCGGCGGCCGCCCTGCCACGGGTAGTGCGGGTTGCCGAGCAGCAGCCCCCGCCCGTTCGCCGTCGTCGCGCCCGAGAACGCGACCGCGTTCGACCCCATGGTGGCGTTCTCCGGAGCGAACAGGGCCCGCGCCGCCTCCGCCGTGCGCTCCGGGTCGACCTCCCCCTCCCGCGTCCTCGCGGCGGGCGCCGCCGGCGGGCGGGCCGCCGCGATGCCGTCGACCGCCCGGCCCTGACCCCCGAGCACCGAGACGGCGAAACCGCGCCGGGCCACGTCCAGGGCCGTCACCGGCCGGACCCAGGCGGCGCCCGCGCACGCCGGATCGGTGATCCGGTTCTTCCGCAGCCAGGCGTTGTACCCGGCCGCCCACCCGCGCATCAGCTCCTTCAGCTCACGGCTCGGACCCGCGGGGGCCGGGGTGCGCAGCAGCTCCTCGACCGTGCCGGCCTCCTGGACGCCCCGGAAGTACAGGTCGCTGGAGAGGTTCGAGGTCGCGGAGGAGAGCGAGCCGTCCGGCGTGCCGGAGGCCCCGAAGTGGCGGGAGCGCTCGCCGTTCACGGTCACGAAGCCGTCGGCGAGCACGCACACCTGGTCGGCGGCCTGCGCCCAGCCCGTGCCGAAGCCCAGGTCGGCGTAGCCGTCGGCGAGGATGTGCGGCACGCCGTACTCGGTGTACCGGATGACGGCGCTCAGCCCCCGGTCGGACGGCCGGTGCTCGCCGCCCCGCCCGCCCGGACCGGCCGCCGCCGTCGCGGGCAGCAGGCCCGCGGTGACGGCGGCGAGCGCGGCGCCCACCAGCGCCAGACGCCCCCGGGAACGGCGGTCGACGAAGCTGAGGTTGCGCAAGGGTGCCTCCCAACGGGCCGGTGGCCGGAGCCGGTTGGGACATCCAGTCAGCAAGCGGCCGCCCTGTCAACATCCCGTTCGGTATCCGAGGCGGGGAGGCGCGGGCTCAGCTCGCCTTCGCGGCGCGGTACTTGACCCGCCGCACCGCCGCGCCGAGGATCCAGCCATGGAACGAGGACTCCTCACCCGCACCGTCGACGGCGTGCTGAGCGCCAGCGCCGAACGCGTCCCCGACCGGACCGCACTGCGCTGCGCGGACCGCGCCTGGACCTACGCCGAGCTGGACGCCGCCGTCTCCACCGCCGCCGCCGTGCTGCGCCGCGAGCCGGGTCTGGTGCCGGGCGCCCGGGTCGCCACGTACGGCCACAACTCCGACGCGTACCTGATCGCCTTCCTGGCCTGCGCCCGCGCCGGCCTCGTCCACGTCCCCGTGAACCACCACCTGACCGGCGACGACCTCGGCTACCTCCTGGACCAGTCCGGGAGCTCCCTCGTCCTCGCCGATCCCGGGCTCGCCGACCGGATCCCCGCCGGCGTGCGGGTCAGGGCGCTGCGGGACGCGCCGGGCTCGCTCCTCGACGCGCTCGCGGCACCGGAGCCGTACGACTCCGACAGCGACCCCCGTGACCTCGTGCAGCTGCTCTACACCTCGGGCACCACGGCCCTGCCCAAGGGCGCGATGATGACCCACCGGGCGCTCGTCCACGAGTACGAGAGCGCGATCGAGGCGCTCGGCCTCGCCGAGGACGACCTGCCCGTGCACGCGCTGCCGCTCTACCACTCGGCCCAGTCGCACGTCTTCCTGCTGCCGTACCTGGCGGTCGGCGCGGAGAACACCCTCCTCGAAGGGCCCGACCCGGAGACCCTGTTCGGGCTCGTCGAGGCGGGCCGCGCGGACAGCCTCTTCGCCCCGCCGACCGTGTGGATCGCGCTCGCCGGCCACCCGGGCTTCGAGAAGCGGGAGCTGTCCGCGCTGCGCAAGGCCTACTACGGCGCCTCGATCATGCCCGTGCCCGTCCTGGAACGGTTGCGCGGGCACCTCCCCGGCCTGGCCTTCTTCAACTGCTTCGGCCAGTCGGAGATCGGCCCGCTCGCCACCGTCCTCGGACCCGACGAGCACGAGGGCCGGATGGACTCCTGCGGCCGGCCCGTCCGGCACGTCGAGGCCAGGGTCGTCGACGAGGACGGCGCGGACGTCCCCGACGGCACCC
Source organism: Streptomyces roseolus (assembly GCF_014649855.1). GTDB lineage: Bacteria > Actinomycetota > Actinomycetes > Streptomycetales > Streptomycetaceae > Streptomyces > Streptomyces roseolus. Next base: position 217,089 of record NZ_BMTV01000006.1, read on the forward strand.
CCGGCGAGATCGTCTACCGCTCCCCGCAGCTCTGCGAGGGCTACTGGGCCAAGCCCGAGGAGACCGCCGCGGCCTTCCGCGACGGCTGGTTCCGCTCCGGCGACCTCGCGGTCCGCGACGCCGAGGGCTATCTGACCATCGTCGACCGGGTGAAGGACGTCATCAACTCCGGCGGGGTGCTGGTCGCCTCCCGCCAGGTCGAGGACGCCCTCTACACGCACCCGGCGGTCGCCGAGACGGCCGTGATCGGCCTTCCCGACGACCGCTGGATCGAGGCGGTCACCGCCGTGGTCGTCCCGCGCGGCGAGGTCACCGAAGCGGAACTCCTCGCCCACGCCCGCGACCGCCTCTCCTCCTTCAAGGCCCCCAAGCGGATCGTCTTCGTCGACGCCCTGCCCCGCAACGCCAGCGGCAAGATCCTCAAGCGGGAGCTGCGCGACCGGTACGCGGGGACCTGACCGGCCGGGCTCAGCGCCGGCGCAGCACCTCGGCGGCGCGGGAGAAGCCGTCCGTGCCGTGGCCGAGCGCCACGGTGCGGCGGGCGAGGCCCTCGACGGCGCGCATCACGCCCGAGTCGATGGCGTGGTCCTCGGCGGCGTGCACGATGTGCGCCATCGTCGACACCGCCGACGTCACCGGGTTGATCGCACCGGAGTACGTGCCGTCCTGCACGTCACCGGCGAGCTCCTCGAACAGCGGCGGCAGGATCTGCGCGATGCCCACCGCGAACGGGGCCAGCTCGCGCGGGGTGATGCCCTCCGCGTCCGCGAGGGCGAGGGCGTGCACGTACCCGGCCATCGAGGTCCAGAAGATGTCGAGGAGCGCGATGTCGAAGGCCGCCGCGCGGGAGACCTCGTCGCCGAGGTGGGTGTGGGTGCCGCCGAGCGCGTCGAGGACCGCGCGGTGCTCCCCGTACGTGTCGGACGGGCCGCTGAAGAGGAACACGCCGGCGGGCGAGCCGATCGTGACGGCCGGCGTCATGATGGCGCCGTCGAGGTACTGGATGCCGTGCTCGCCGGCCCACGCCCCGGTGTCCCGGGCGCGGCCGGGGGTGTCGGCGGAGAGGTTGACCAGGACGCGGCCCTTGAGGGCGTCCGTGACCGCGTCCTGCCGCAGCACCGCGTCCGTGGCGTCGTAGTTGACCATGCAGATCACGGTCACCGGGCTCGCCGCGACCGCTTCGGCGGCGCTGGCCGCGACGGTGGCGCCGCGCTCGACCAGGTCGCCTTCCCGGCCGGGCGTGCGGTTCCACACCGTGGTGCGGACTCCGCCCGCGAGGAAGGCGCCGGCCAGGGCGCGACCCATCGGGCCGAGCCCGAGGACGGTGACGGCGGACTGCTGGGGGGTGGATTCCGGGGTGGCGGACATGCGGGAACTCCTGTGCGTGAAAACGGAATAAGGTGGGGTGGGGCGACGCGGCGCGGCAGGCCGGCCGCGCACGAATGCGAGAGGGACGAGATGGCGCGCATCGGTCTCGACGACCACGAGGGGATCTGCGGCGTGGCCGCCGCGATCTCGGTGATCGACGGCAAGTGGAAGACCACGCTGCTGTGGCTGCTCGAATCGGGGCCGCACCGGCCCGGCGAACTGCGCCGGAAGGTGCCGCGGCTCAGCGAGAAGGTGCTGACCCAGGCCCTGCGCGAGATGGAGGAGGACGGGATCGTGCACCGCGAGACGCACGATGTCGTGCCGCTCAAGACCGTCTACTCGCTGACCGAGCAGGGTCTCGCGCTCTCGCGGGTGCTGGCCCCGCTGTCCGACTGGGGCCACGGACACCTCGACTGGCTGGCCGAGGCGCGACGGGCCGCCTCCTGACTCACTCCCTCCGGATCCGTGAGGCGCCGTCCCTGTGGACGTCCCCACTCTCTCCCGGAGCCCGGACGGCGACAAGTACCCACAAAAAAGTGGGTATCCGGTGGCCGTCCGGGACGGGTCGTTCAGTCCTTCCGCAGGTCCACGATCCGCTTCAGCTTGCCGACCGACCGCTCCAGCGCCTCGGGGTCGACCACCTCGACCCCGACCGAGACGCCGATGCCGTCCTTCACCGCCGTCGCGATCGCCCGGGCCGCCTCCGCGCGGGCCTCGGGCGTCGCGTCGGCGCGGGCCTCGGCGCGCACGGTGAGGGCGTCGAGGCGGCCCTCGCGGGTCAGGCGGAGCTGGAAGTGCGGGGCGACGGCGGGGGTCCGGAGCACGATCTCCTCGATCTGGGTGGGGAAGAGGTTCACCCCGCGCAGGATGATCATGTCGTCGCTGCGGCCGGTCACCTTCTCCATCCGCCGGAACGCGGGCCGCGCGGTGCCGGGGAGCAGCCGGGTCAGGTCCCGGGTGCGGTAGCGGACGACCGGCATGGCCTCCTTGGTGAGCGAGGTGAAGACCAGTTCGCCCTCCTCGCCGTCCGGGAGCACCTCGCCGGTGACCGGGTCCACGATCTCGGGATAGAAGTGGTCCTCCCAGATGTGGAGCCCGTCCTTCGTCTCCACGCACTCCTGCGCCACGCCCGGCCCCATCACCTCCGACAGGCCGTAGATGTCGACCGCGTCGATGGCGAACCGCTCCTCGATCTCCGCGCGCATCGCCTCCGTCCACGGCTCCGCCCCGAAGACGCCCACCTTCAACGAGGTCGAGCGCGGATCCACGCCCTGGCGCTCGAACTCGTCGAGCAGCGTGAGCATGTAACTGGGCGTCACCATGATGATCTCGGGCTCGAAGTCCTGGATCAGCCGGACCTGGCGGGCCGTCATGCCGCCGGAGGCCGGGATCACCGTGCAGCCGAGGCGCTCCGCGCCGTAGTGCGCGCCGAGCCCGCCGGTGAACAGCCCGTAGCCGTACGCCACATGGACCCGGTGACCGGGCCGGGCGCCGGCCGCGCGCAGCGAGCGCGCCACCACCTCGGCCCACACGTCCAGGTCGCCCTCCGTGTAGCCGACCACCGTCGGCAGGCCGGTGGTGCCGCTGGAGGCGTGGATCCGGCGGATCCGCGACCGGTCGACGGCGAACATCCCGAAGGGGTAGTGGTCGCGCAGGTCCGCCTTGGTGGTGAAGGGGAAGCGGGCCAGGTCGGCGAGGGAGCGGCAGTCGTCCGGATGCACCCCGGCCGCGTCGAAGGCCCGGCGGTGGAAGTCCACGTGCGCGTACGCGTGCCGCAGCGTGGCCCGCAGCCGCTCCAGCTGGAGCGCCGCCAGTTCCTCGCGCCCGAGCCGTTCGCCGCCGTCCGGCAGTTCCTTCATGTGCCGCCACCCCTCCGCGCTCGCCCGGCCGTCCGGCGCGCGCACCCACGCGAAAACGGACGACCGATCATTCGGTAGATACGTGTGGGGGCCAGTAAAACGTCCCCGGGGAGGGGTTTGGCAAGGGTACGACGCCACTTTTCCGCACGGCCGGGGGCGCCGCCCCGCGCCGCCCGGCGTCGGCGAGTGGGCGTGCCGCCATCACCCCATGGGGTGGGTTCCCGCGGGCGTACGCATACGGGCCGGGGGCCCCGGGGACCCGTGGGACCAGCCGGGGCCCCGCGGCCCCGCACCCCGCCGGCCGCGCCAGGCCCGGCGGGCCCGCCCGCGCGCCCGGACGAAAGCGACCGCCATGCCCGTACCGCCCCCGCCCGCCCCCGCCGGGGTGACGCCGTGACCACCACCGCCCCCGGCACCGCCGACACCCCCCAGGTGCACTTCTGGGCCGTCCCCGACCTCACCGGGCTCGACTTCGACCCGATGCTCGCCAAGCTCCTCCACGAGGACCCGGTCACCCGCGTCCGGCTCCCGCACGGCGAGGGCCACGCCTGGCTCGTCACCCGCTACGACGACGTCAAGTTCGTCACCGTCGACCCCCGCTTCAGCCGGCAGGCCGTCTGGGGCCGCCAGGTCACCCGCCTCGCCCCCCACTTCATCCCCATGGCCGACGCCGTCGGCTTCGCCGACCCGCCGGACCACACCCGGATGCGCCGCGTCGTCGCCCGCGCCTTCAGCGCCCGCGCGCTGCGCTCGCTGCGCGACCACGCCCAGACCGTCATGGACGGCCTGCTCGACCGGATGGCGGAGCAGGGCCCGCCCGTCGACCTCATGGAGGCGCTCAACCGGCCCTTCCCGCTCGCCATGGTCAGCGAACTCATGGGCGTCCCCGGCACCGACCACGCCCTCATGGCCCACTGGTCCGACACCATCATCTCGGCCGGCGCGGGACGGGAGGCCAGCGAACGGGCCAAGGACGAGATGGGCCGCTACTTCACCGACCTCATCGCCGGCGACCACGCCACCGACAGCGACCAGCTCGCGGCCGTCCTCGCCGAGGCCGTCGCCGACGGCACCCTCACCGAGGAGGAGGCCGTCGGCCTCGCCGTCCTCATCCAGATCGGCGGCGCCCACGCCGTCCGCAACAACAGCGCCAACATGGTCTTCGCGCTCCTCACCCACCCCGAGCACCTGGCCAGACTCCGCGCCGAGCCCGAGCTGATCCCGCGGGCCGTCGACGAACTGCTGCGGTACATCCCGCACCGCAACGCCGTCGGCCTCTCCCGGATCGCCATGGAGGACGTCGAGGTCGGCGGGGTCCGCATCCCGGCCGGCGACCCCGTCTACGTCTCGTACCTGACGGCCAACCGCGACCCGGAGGTCTTCGCCGAGCCCGACCGGCTCGACTTCGACCGCGCCCACAACCCGCACGTCGCCTTCGGCCACGGCCCGCACTACTGCCCCGGCGCCACCCTCGCCCGCATGGAGTCCGAGATCCTCCTCGGCTCCCTGTGGACCCGCTTCCCCGGCCTGCGGCTCGCCGTCCCCGAGGAGGAGCTCCGCTGGCAGCGCGGCGCGCTCATCCGGGGCCCCGAGGCCCTGCCCGTGACCTGGTGACGGAAGGAGCGCCCCCGTGACCGCCACCGCCATCGGAGCCGCCGGCGGCCTCGTCGTCCCGCCCGGACACGGCCGGACCCTCGCCACCGCCGCCCAGCACGTCACCTTCAAGGTGACCGGCGAGCACTCCCGCACGGCCTCCACCTTCGAGGTCGTCGTCCCGCCCGGCTTCGACGTCGGCGCCCACGCCCACGGCCGCAGCGAGGAGTTGTTCTACCTCCTCGACGGCGAACTCGACGTCCTCGCCTTCGAACCGCTCGTCCGCACCCGGGACACCTGGCGGGAGTGGGAGTCGGCCTCGGGGGAGCGGGTGGTGCGGGCCACCCCGGGCACCCTGATCCTCGTGCCGCCCGGCTGCCCGCACGCCTTCGCCAACCCGACGGGCGCCCCGGCCCGCATGCTCTTCCAGGCGTCCCCGCCGCCCGACCACGAGCGCTACTTCGAGGAGCTGATGGAGATCCTCGCGGAGGCGGGCGAGGGCCGCGAGGTCGACCACGCCGCCATCGCACGGCTCCGCGTCCACTACGACATCGACCAGATCACCCCGCTGCGGCACGAGGGAGGCGACTGAGCGGCCGGCCGGCGGCGACGGGCCGGCACCGGAAAAGGCGTTGCCCGCCACCGGGCCACGCCCTTGAATGGCCGCGATGAACCCCGCACACGACCTCCTCGCCCTGTACGACGACCAGCTGCGGCGGGCGGCGCGGCCCGACGGCCCCGGCTGCCGGATCGAGCGCGCCGGCCCCGTCGTCCGCCAGACCGGACCGGCCCACGCCTGGAACGGCGTCCTCTGGTCCGGGCTCGACGACGGGACCGCCGACGCGGCCGTCGCCGCCCAGCTCGCCCACTACCGCGCGGAGGGCGTCCCCTTCGAGTGGAAGCTGTACGGCCACGACGGGCCCGCCGACCTCGGCGCACGGCTCCTGGCCGCCGGCTTCGAGGCGGAGGAACCGGAGACGCTGCTCGTCGCGGAGGCGTCCGCGCAGGCCGGCCCGGTCGACCTGCCGGACGGCGTCGAACTCCGCGGCGTCACCGACCCGGAGGGCGTGCGCCAGGTCGTCGAGGTCCACGAACGGGCCTTCGGCACCGACAGCTCCGACCTGGGCCGGCGCCTCCTGGACCGGCTCGCCGCCGACCCCGGCACCGTCACCGCCGTCCTCGCCCTCGCGGACGGGGTCCCGGTGAGCGCGGCCCGCCTGGAGCTCTACCCGGGCACCGACTTCGCCGGCCTGTGGGGCGGCGGCACCGTCGAGGAGTGGCGGGGCCGGGGCCTCTACCGCGCCCTCGTCGCCCACCGCGCCCGCGTCGCCGCCGCCCACGGCCACCGCTGGCTCCAGGTCGACGCCGCCCCCACCAGCCGCCCCATCTTCCAGCGCCTCGGCTTCGTGCCGCTCACCACGACCACCCCGTACGTGCACGCCTGAGGCGCTCGCGGGCCGAGGCGCCGTGTCAGGACGCCCTGTGGAGGGTGGTCACCGCCAGGGCCGCGCGGCCCGGCGCGATCACCGCACGGACCGCGCCGACCGCCGTGTCCGCGTCGGCCGGGACGGCCTTTCCGAGCCGGCCGACAGGCCCTCGGGCGCCGCCACCGTGCCCTGGTGGACACGCGCCCCGGGTGGACGCCGGGCGGCTCAGCTCGCCGTCCAGTGGGCCGGGCGGTCGAAGCCCTCCGGGAGGACGGTCTTCGCGTCGCCGCGTGCCGAGTTCAGCTGGGGCTGGGTGAGGAAGAGGGCGCCCGTCAGGACCGCCCCGGACAGGTCCGCGTCCCGCAGGTCGGCGCCGATCAGGTCCGCCAGGGTGAGGTCCGCGTCCGTCAGGTCGGCGGCGATCAGCAGCGCGCCCCGCAGGTCCATGCCCCGCAGCCGCGCGCCGCGCAGTCGCTTGCCGATGAGGTCCGCGCCCCGCCGGCCGCGCGGCTTGCCGCCCGCCGTGGTGCGGACGAGCTCGCTGGTCCGCAGCAGCAGCGGATTGACCTCGGCCCGCACCGGGCCGACGTCCAGCTTCTCCAGCTCGGCGGCCGGCAGCGCGGTCAGCGCCTCGACCCGGCCGAGCGCCGTGCGCAGCTCGCCGTGGAGCCGGCGGGCGGCGGGCCGCTCCAGGGCCTCCGTGAGGTAGCGCAGCAGCTCGTGGAGCTGCCGCATCACCGGGAAGACCTCGTACATCTGCCGGGCGGTCTCCGGTGCCTCGCGCCAGGACACGCCGCCGAAGGTCACCTGGGAGACCCGCTGACCGGCGCCGAAGCAGTCGTACACCGTGCACCCCTGGAAACCGCTGGGCCGCAGCCGGGTGTGGATCCCGCACCGGAAGTCGTCCTGGAGGTTGCGGCAGGGGTCGCCGGCGGACTTGTCCACGGCGAAGTCGGCCGACTTGGCGAACGGCAGGGCCACACAGCACAGACCGAAGCACTGCGCGCAGTCGCCGCGCAGGGCGGATTCCCGGGTGTCGGGCACGGTGGAACGGTTCCTTAGCAGCGAGGAGACGGTCCTCCACCGTATCGCGCGGCGCCCGGACCCTCCCGTGGCCGCCCTCCCGGCACCGCCCCGTCAGCCGGCCGCGTCCGCCTCCGCCGCGACCGCCTTCGCCCAGCGGTAGTCCGCCTTGCCGCTCGGCGAGCGCTGGACGCGGTCGGTGAGGACGAGCCGGCGGGGCACCCTGTAGCCCGCGAGGTGGCGGCGGCAGTGGTCCTGGACGGCCGCCAGGTCCAGCGGGTCCGTGCCCCCCGCTGCTGGACGACGGCGGCCACGTGGCTGCTCCAGGTCGCGTCCGGGACGCCGGCGACCAGCGCGTCGTACACGTCGGGGTGCGACTTGAGGGCCTGCTCGACCTCCTCCGGGCAGACCTTCTCGCCGCCGGTGTCGATGCACTGGGAGCCACGGCCGAGGACGGTCACCACGCCGTCCGCGTCGACCGTGGCCATGCCCCCGAGGAGGACCCAGCGCACCCCGTCGCGCTCGAAGAAGGTCTCCGCCGTCTTCGCGGGACCGTCGTGGTAGCCGAGCGGCACGTGACCCCGCTGGGCGAGGCCGCCGTCCGGGCCCTCGCCGACGCCGAGCTGACCTGGGCGGACGTCGACGCCGTCGGCATCGGGAAGGCGCCCGACTTCTTCGAGGGCGTCATGATGCCGGAGCTGTACCTCGCCGACGCCCTCGGCGCCGTCGGCAAGCCGATGCTCCGGGTCCACACCGCCGACTCCGTCGGCGGCTCCACGGCCCTCGTCGCCGCCGACCTGGTCGCCGCCCGCGTCCACCGGACCGTCCTCACCCTCGCCTTCGCGAAGCAGTCCGAGTCCAACGCCCTGTGGGGCCTCTCCCCGCCCGTGCCCTTCCGGCAGCCCCTCCTCGCCGGCGCGGGCGTCTTCTTCGCCCCGCACGTCCGCGCCTACATGCGGCGCACCGGCGCCCCCGACGCGATCGGCTCCCTCGTCGCGTACAAGGACCGGCGCAACGCGCTGAAGAACCCGTACGCCCACCTCCACGAGCACGACCTCACCCTGGAGAAGGTGCAGGCCTCGCCGATGCTGTGGGACCCGATCCGGTACTCGGAGACCTGCCCGTCCTCCGACGGCGCCTGCGCCATGGTCCTCAGCGACCGGGCGGGCGCGGAGCGGGCGCCGCGGCCCGCCGCGTGGGTGCACGGCGGGGCCATGCGCAGCGAGCCGACCCTCTTCGCGGGCAAGGACTTCGTCTCGCCGCGGGCGGGCCGCGACTGCGCCGCCGACGTCTACCGGCAGGCGGGGATCACCGATCCGCGCCGGCAGATCGACGCCGTCGAGATGTACGTGCCGTTCTCCTGGTACGAGCCGATGTGGCTGGAGAACCTCGGCTTCGCCGCCGAGGGCGAGGGCTGGAAGCTCACCGAGTCCGGCGTCACCGAACTCGACGGCGACCTGCCCGTGAACCCCTCCGGAGGTGTCCTCTCCGCCAACCCGATCGGCGCCTCCGGCATGATCCGCTTCGCCGAGGCCGCCCTCCAGGTACGGGGGGAGGCCGGCGAGCACCAGGTGGACGGCGCCCGCCGGGCCCTCGGCCACGCCTACGGCGGTGGCGCCCGGTTCTTCGCCATGTGGCTGGTGGGCGCCGAACCGCCCGCCGGCTGAGGCCGGCCCGGACGCCGAGGCGGTCCGGGCGGTCCGCGCGCCCGGCCGCACGGGCCGTCCGGTCGGTCAGGCGCGCAGGGCGTCCCGCACCCGTGTCGCCAGGGCCACCGGGTCGCCCTCGGGGGTCACCGGGTAGGAGTCCCGCCGCAGGTTCCAGGCGTTCTCCCAGGCGAACCAGTCGATCGCGGCCGGCGTCCGCCCGGTGACCAGCGCGGTCTCCAGCGAGTCCAGGTAGGCCGACCAGCGGGGCGCGTAGAAGCCCGAGACGAGGCCCGACCACTCGCGGTTGGCGTAGTCGTGGAGTCCGGCCTCGCTGCCCGCCCGGTGGCCCCAGGTCGTGATCAGCGAGCGGGCGTCGAACTCCAGGACGGCCCGCTCCGCGTCGGAGCGCGCCCACGAGCGGGCGTTCTCCAGCCACGGCCCGAGCAGGAACCGCCGGTCGGTGGCGAGGACGGCGTCGAGCAGCGTCATGGAGGCCCGCCACTCCGCCGCCCGCGCGCGGAACGCGGCCAGGTCCTTCGCCTCGTACGCGGCCTTGATCCGGGGCAGCAGCACCCGGCTGCGGTTGGTGAGCGCCTGCCGGGCCGTGTCGACGAGGTCGAAGCGGTACGCGTCGGTGGTCCGCAGCTCCGGCGCCACCTGCAACAGCTCGGTCAGCGCCCGCTCGACGGTCGCCGCGTCGTACCGCATCGACTTCGGCCCCCACGAGGCCGAGGTGCGCACGGTGAGGCTCGGCCGGGCCGTGAAGAGGCTGTCCTGGGACTCGCTCCAGCCGTTCGCCTTCGTGCCGTACGGGCCCTGCCGCAGCCACTCCCACGCCTTGGCGGCGTGCGGGTCGGGGGCGCCGTAGCGACGGGCCGCGTACCGCGCGAACCAGTCGGCGTGGTCCACCGGGGCGTCCCGCCAGGCCAGTTCGGTGAAGAGGCTGAAGGCCACCGGGTTGGCGGCGGTCGCCTCGGGAAGGAAGGCGATCCCCCTCAGCGCGCTGTTCGGCTTCGTCCGCCACGCCTCGAAGCGGTCGGTCCACACCGAGGTGTTGGCGCCGATCGTGGTGTGCCCGCCGAAGTTGGGGATGGTGCCGTAGGCGTACGGCGTCCCCGACCAGGCGGTCTCCCGGTCCAGGCCGTCGTACCGGTCGGAGAGGCCGTCCACCACGAGCAGCCGTGAGGTGTCGACGCCGGCGAGCAGCTCGGCCTTGGGGTTGCGCTGCCAGCCGAGCAGCACCCAGGTCGCGCCCGGCCGGGCGTCGTCCAGGGTTTCGAGGACCTTCGCGGCGGCCTCGCCGACCGGTACGTCCCCGGCGTTGCCGCCCTCGTGGAGCAGGTCCATCTTGTACATCGTGCTGGTGCCGAGCAGCCGCGCCTGGTGCCGGTAGAACGCCGAGGCGACGCGCGCGAAGAGCGGACCGCGCGGATCGAGCCAGTCCGGCCGCGTGAAGCCGATCCACCGGCCCTGCGGCACCACCCGGCCCGTCGGGTTGCGCTCCGTGAAGCCCGGCGGCACCGTGCCGAAGTATCCCGGGAGGACGGGCGTCATGCCCAGCTCCCGCAGCCGGTCCACGATCCGCTTGCCGAGCGCGGCCCGCCGGGCGATCAGCTGCTCGGTCACCGGGCCGCCGAAGGAGGCCATGTTCTGCATGAGCCACCACGGCTGGTGCGCGGGCCCCGGGATCCACTCGCGCAGCTCGGCGCCCGTGTAGCCGAACTCCTGGAAGGCCGCGTGGTACGCCGCCTCCGCGCCCATCTGGACGAACACCTCGTTGACCCCGTGGAGGGCGAGGAGGTCGATCTGCCGTTCGTAGGCGTCCCAGTCCCGGTACGCCCCCGAGTAGCCGTCGTCCGTGTCGTTGAGGGCGAAGCGGTGCGGCACCGACGCCGACCGGGTGACCGTGCCGGCGGGGCCCGGCAGCCGGTCCGGCAGGGCCGAGACGCTGTCCCCGGGCGCGCCGAGGTCCACGCCCGCCGTGTAGGAGAGGTACCAGTGCACCCCGCGCAGCAGCACCGCGGGCGTCGTGCCCGTGACGACGATCCGCCCCGTCGACCCCGACACGGTGAACCGGTCGCCGGAGGCGGGGCGGGGGACCAGGGCCAGTTCGAACTGGCGCGCGTGCTTCGGCAGCAGCCGTACCAGGGCCGCCCGCGCCGCGCCCACCGAGAACGGCGCCGCGGCCGCCGCCCCCGCCGCCGGGGCCGCGGGCGCGGTGGGCCCGGCGGCCGCGGGGCCCGCCACGGCGGGCGCCACGGCCGGCAGCGCGGTCAGCGCGGTGGCGCACAGGGCGAGGGAACACACCGAGCGGGCGGCCCAGGACCGCGCGCGGAAAATGGGAGGTCTCAAGTTCGGCTCATCCCCTCATCAGGATCGTGCGACGATCATGATCTGACCGTCTGTCATAGAGGAGTCCGCCCGGGGGTCACGGTCAAGGACGACACGCGCCCCCCACCCCGCACCCGACTTCGTACATCTGTCCGTCGAACACGCCCCGACCTGCGGGGCCTTCGGTCCGCCCGCCGGGCCGAAGACCACCCGAACTGCTTGGGAGAATGCCGTTACACGGGGCTCGTTCCGGCGTACGCTGGACCTTTCGTGGGGTGATCGCCCCGGCGCCCCGACCGTGCGCCGGGCGTGCGCCCCCTGTGTGGGGGTGGAACGTGGCACGACAGGACGGCAGGGCGGCCCGCCTGGGTTTCGGCCTCTTCGAACGGGAGGCCGCGCTCGACGCCGCGGAGGAGGCGCTCGACCTCCTCACCGGCCTCGCGCAGGAAGTGCCCCCGT
>NZ_BMTV01000006.1:228936-243258 GCF_014649855.1 Streptomyces roseolus
CGAACCGCCCGCCGCCCAGGGCGGCGTGCTCGTCTACGCGGCGCCCGCCGGACTCGGCAAGACCACCCTCCTCGCCGAGATCCGCCGCCGGGCCGTCTCCCGCGGCTGCACCGTCCTCTCCGCCCGCGGCGGCGACCAGGAGCAGCGGGTCGCCTTCCACGTCGCCCGCCAGCTCCTCCAGCCCCAGCTCGCCCACGCCTCCGACGCGGAACTCCGCGAACGGCTCGGCTCCTGGTACGACATCATCGGCCCCGCCCTCGGACTGCGCGCCGCCACCGCCGGCTCCCCGCCCGACCCGCAGGGCCTGCGCGACGGCCTCGACTGGGTCCTCACCCACCTCGCCGTGCGCCGCGCCCCGCTCGTCGTCGTCCTCGACGACGCCCACTGGGCCGACCCCGAGTCCCTCGGCTGGCTCGCCTCCTTCGCCCCGCGCGCCGACGACCTCCCCATGCTCCTCGTCGTCGCCTACCGGCCCGACGAACTGCCCGAGGAAGGCGCCGAGTTCACCGGACGCCGGTCCGGACAGCGCCCGCACGGCCTGGCGCCCCTCACCGCCGACGCCGTCGCCCAGCTGGTCCGCGACCGCATCGGCGCCCACGCCGACGACGAGTTCTGCCGCGACTTCTGGACCGTCACCTCCGGCAACCCCTTCGAGACCGTCGAACTGGCCGCCAAGGTCCGCGACCGGGGCCTCGACCCCACCGCCGACGGCGCCCACGAGCTCCGCGACCTCGCCGCCGCCCTCAAGGGCAGCGGCCTCGTCAACCGCATCGAACGCCTCGGCACCGCCACCATGCGGCTCGCCTGGGCCTGCGCCGTCCTCGGCACCGAGATCTCGCCCTCGCTCGCCGGCGCCCTCGCCGGACTGGGCGACGAGGCGGTCGCCGACTGCGCCGAACGGCTCCGCGAGGCCCGGGTCCTCGCCGACACCGGCGCCGCCGACGGGCCCCTTGAATTCGTCCACCCGCTCGTCGCCGGCACCATCTACCGCGCCATTCCCGATGCCATCCGGGTCGCCTTCCACGGCCAGGCCGCCTGGTGCGTCATCGACGCCGGACTCGGCCCGGCCGCGGCGGCCCGCCACCTCCTGGAGACCCACCCCGAGGGCGACGCCTGGGTCGTCACCCAGTTGCGCGCCGCCGCCCGCGAGAACCTCCGCGCGGGCGCCCCCGACGCGGCCCGGCGCCAGCTGGCCCGCGCCCTGCGCGAGCCTCCCACCGCCGACGCGCGGGCCGCCGTCCTCTTCGAGCTCAGCTCCGCCTCGCTCCTCACCGAGCCCGCCACCACGGTCAACCAGCTCCGCGCCGCCCTGGAGGAGCCCATCTCCGACCAGGCCCTGCGGCACGGCATCGTCTACCGCCTCTCGCAGGTCCTCGCCCACAGCGACCGCCTCGTCGAGGCCTCCGAGCTGCTCGAACACGAGACCCGGCAGACCACCGACCCGCGCAGCCGCCTCCGCATGCAGGCCGAGCGGTTCATGTGGGACGCGCTCCGCTCCGACGAACCCGAGTCGCCGGCCCGCTCCCGCCGCCTCGCGACCCTCGCCGACCGGCTCGCCGGCCGCGACCTCACCGAGCGGTACATCATCGGCCTGCGTGCCTGGGACGCCACCTTGCGCGCCGAACCCGCCGCCGTCGCCCTCCGGCACGCCGAGCGCGCCCTCGAAGGCGGCCTGAGCTGGGCCGACGAGAGCCGCGGCTTCGAGGTCCCGGTCCTCGTCGCCCTCACCCACCTGTACGCCGACCGGCCCGGCCGCGCCGAGGAGCTCTTCGCCGCCGGCACCGCCGAGTTCGAGAAGCAGGGCTGGCGCGGCGCCCACCTCTCCTTCGCGTACACCCTCCTCGGCTACATCCGCTTCCGCCGCGGCCGGCTCATGGAGGCCGAGGACTTCGCCCGCGCCGGACTCCGCCTCGCCGAGCGCGTCGGCCCCCGCACCCCCGCCCTCTGGTACGCCACCGGCGTCATGATCGAGGTCCTGCTCGCCCGCGGCCGCACGGAGGAGGCCGAGCGGGTCGCCCGCGACCACGACTTCGGCGAGCCGTTCCCGGCCACCGTCACCATCCCCGACTGCGAGACCGTCCACGCCGAGCTGCTGCTCGCCACCGGCCGCGCCGAGGACGCCGCCGCCGCGCTCGCCGACATCGGCCGCCGTCTGGAGCCGCGCGGCAAGCGCAACCCCTCGTGCAGCCCCTGGCAGCTCCACCTGGCCCTCGCCGAGGCCGCCACCGGCTCCCCGGCCAGGGCGCTCGCCACCGCGGAGAGCGCCGTCGCCCGCGCCCGCCAGTACGGCGCGCCCTCCGCCATCGGCCAGGCGCTCCGGGTGACCGCCGAGGTCACCGACGGCGCCGAGCGGATCAAGCTCCTGGAGGAGTCCGTCGACTGGCTGGACCAGTCCCCGGCCGCGTACGAGCTGGCCCGCTCCCTGGTCGCCCTCGGCGCGGCGCTCCGCAGGACCGAACGCCACGCCGAAGCCGCCGACCACCTGTACCGGGGCCTGGAGACCGCGCAGGACTGCGGCGCCGACGGCCTGGTCGACGAGGCCAGGGCCGAGCTGGCCGCCGCCGGGCTGCGCCCGCGCGCCCTGCACACCGCCGACGGCCACTCGCTCACCGCGCGTGAGCGGGCCGCGGCACGGGCCAGCGTCCGCGGCCTGGATCCGGCCGCGACCCTCGGCGTCGACGCCACCACGGCCGCCCGGCTGCTGTCCGCCGTCTACCGCAAGCTGGGCACCGACCGCTCCGGCCTCGCCCACGCCTTCGGCGCCACCGGCGAGCCCCGCACGGAGGCGGAGAAGCCCCAGGCGTCGGCCCCGGCCGACTGAGCCCCGCGGCGCCGGGACGGAGGAGCCCGGCGCCACACCGCGCGCCCGGACACGTACCATGGCCGTATGTCCTTCCTCCGCCGTCGCAGCGCCACTCCCGCCGGTCCGGACTTCGATGTCCTGGCCATGGACCCGGGAGACTGGCCCGGCAATCTCGGCGCGGGTCTGCTGCCCGCTCCCGACGGTTCCTGCCAGGGCGTCTTCCTGCGCTACGACCTCTTCGGCGGCCGCGGCCCCGCGATGATCATCGGCAACCTCCCCGAGGGCTCCCCGGCCCGGGAGCTCGCCGAGGGCCAGATCCCCTTCGAGGTCGCCCAGCTCCTCGCCGCCCTCGAGAACGACGAGCCGGTCGAGGTGCTCGACACCGAGGACGTCCCCGTCATGCAGGGCGACAACCTCCTCATCGTGCGCCGCCTCAAGCTCTCCGAGAGCCGCATCTCCTGCGTCCAGTTCGACCGCAGCGACAACGTCCTGGTGACGATCGCCAGTTGGGACCGGCCGATCACCGACGACCTCTACGCGCTGCTCAAGCCGCTGCCCGCCGAACTGTTCCAGCAGGGCTGAGCGGGAGGGCGGGGGCCGATGAGCGCACGCGTCGACGCCTGGATCTGGGCGGTCCGGCTCACCAAGACCCGCTCGCAGGCCGCCGCGGCCTGCCGGGCCGGTCACGTCAAGGTCAACGGCGAGCGGGCCAAGCCCGCGCAGGCCGTGAAGCCGGGCGACGAGGTCCGGGTCTACGTGGCGGGCCGCGAGCGGATCGTCGAGGTCAAGGAGCTGCTGACCAAGCGGGTGGGCCCGCCGGTCGCCGCCGAGGCGTACGTGGACAACAGCCCGCCCCCGCCGCCGCGCGAGCACGTCGCCCTCGCCGCCGTCCGCGACCGCGGCGCGGGCCGCCCCACCAAGCGCGAACGCCGCGAACTCGACGAGCTGCGCGGCCGCGGTCCCCGATAGACGGCCGAGGGGTCGCCCCGGGCGTTTCCGGGGCGGCCCCTCGCCGCGTGTCAGGACGAGGCGCCGGAGAAGGCGGTGGCCACCCGCGCCGCCGTGGTTCCGAGGCCGTGCGGCACGGTCCAGTCCGGCAGCGGGGCCGCGTCCCGCCCGCGCTCGCGGAGACGCGGGACACCGGCACCCGCGTGCACGTGCGCGGCGCCGTACCGCCGTACGTTCCGGTGCCAGTTCAGGATGGCCGCGAGCCAGTCCTCCAGCTCCCGCAGCCGGGCCCCGAAGGCGGCCCTGCCCTCGGCGTCCAGCTCGAAGTGGGCGTACAGGAGGGGGACTTCACGCTGCTTCAGATGCTCGTACTGGCGCAGCCGACCACGCATCAGGTCGTGCACCATCCTCGCGGCGGTGACGTGGTCGACGTCGAAGAACTTCTCCAGGACGAGGACGCCGTTGTGCAGCTCGCCCTCGACCTCGATCTCCTTCTGGTACGAGAAGAGGTCGTTGAGGAGCGCCGCGTAGTCCGCCACCGCGTTCTCCAGCGCCCGGACCGTCCCGGAGCGGAACAGCTCCGGGGGCAGCGCGCGCCTTCGGCGCAACCGGCCCAGCAGCATGGTCAGTTCGGAGCCGAAGGTGCTGCGGCGCATCTCCACGTAGTCGACCGGGTCGGGCACGCGGTGCTGCGCCTGGTTGCGCAGCTCCCACATCCAGCTCTCCAGCATGAGGTCGAGCGAGGTCCACAGTTCGGTCCGGGCCTCCTGCCCCATCGCCCCGGCGGTCCGCGCCCAGACGTCCGCCAGGGCCCGCTCCAGCGGGTTCCCGGCGAACTCCCGGGCTGAGGCGGGGTCGTCCACCGGCAGGCACGCCTTCAGCCGGGCGGTCTGCGTCCGGGCCCCCGCCAGGTCGCGGGTGCGGCCGAAGACCAGCGGGTAGTAGTCGTCGGCGTAGGTGCCCCAGGTCAACCAGAGGGCGCTGAGCTCCAGTTCCTCCAGGGTGGCGTCGGGATCGATGCCGGCCGAGCAGAGGGCGAGGTCGAAGCCCTCCATCAGGGGCCGGTCCCAGACGTCGTCGAGCAGCCCCATCGCCTCGGCCCAGTCCTCGGAGCGCCGCTTGGCCTCCTGGTGGTGGGGGCTGAGGGTGAGCGGATAGGGCAGCTCGAAGTCGGGCAGCGGCAGGTGACCGACGGGCCGGTGCGGGGTGTGGGTGAGGCTCCGCACCCGCGCCTCGGCGGGCCGCCCGGCGAGCAGGGTGCGGATGTCGGGGACACCGGTGCCGAGCGCGCCGGAGGCGGAGGCGGTGCCGTCGGCCATGCCTTCGTTCATGTACCGGCTGGAGCGCATGTGCCACTCGTGGCCGCCCGACTGCCAGTCCTGGAGTCCCTTGGTGTACGCGCCGATCGCCGCGCACTCCAGCGGCGTCAGCCCCTCCTGGACGGCCAGCGCGGGCACTTCGGTGAGCGCGGTGTTCTCGAACTGCTGGACCCGCGAGGTCAGCAGGTCGTTGACGGCCTCGGCGGCCTCCTGGGTGGAGCAGCCGAGGAAGTGCTCCAGGACGAGCACGCCGTTGCTGTTCTCGCCCTCGTCCTCGACTTCGCGCTGGTACGAGAAGAGGTCGTTGCGCAGGTGGACGGCGTCCGAGAAGGAGTCACGGAGCACGCGCAGGGGCCGGGAGCGGGCGACCCGGTCGGGGACCTCGGCCCCGGCGGCGTACTCGACGAGGCCGGCGGACCAGGGGGCGCCGCCGACCTTGCGCCGCATCTCGATGTACTCGAGGGGGTTGGCGATCCGGCCGTCGTTGATGTTGTCGAGCTCCCACAGGGATTCGTGGAGGAGCGCCTCGGTGGCCTCGGCGAACCGCTGCCGCCAGCCCCCGGACATGGCGGGGACGGTGCGCCGCCACAGGTCGGCGAGGCCCGCCTCGACGGGGTTGGCGGGCTCGGGCATGCCGGTCGCCGGGTCGGCCGGCATGAAGGCCGGGAGCCGGTCGAGGTACTCCTTGCCGGCCGCCCGGTCCTGGGTGCGCTTGAAGACCTCCAGGAAGTGGTCGTCGAAGAAGAAGACCCACGTGTACCAGTCGGTGACGAGGTTCAGCGTGTCCTCGTCGCAGTCGGGGTGGGTGTAGGCGCAGAGCAGCGCGTAGTCGTGCGCGTCGAGGTCGGCCGTCTCCCAGACCCCCGAGCCCTCCAGCATGCCCATGGCGCGTGCCCAGTCCCGGGTGTGCGTCCGGGCGGCCTCCACATGGGTATTGAGGCGCGCCGGATACGGGACATAGAAATCCGGCATGACGAAGGGCTGAGGCATGTGCGGGCGGGCCTTTCCGGTGGCGGGGTGCTGTTCCGGCCCAGCCTTACCCCCGTGCCGGTCGCCGAACCCCGGGTCGGAAGTAGTCGTATGAGCACAGGAAAGGGTGGCGCCGGAGGAAAACCCCGACGCCACCCGCGCTTTTCGGCCAGGCCTGCTCAGCCCTGTGAAACCCGCACGTCAGCGGCCTTCACGAAGGCGATCCGATGGCCGAACTGGATCTGGTAGTACTCCTCCTGGCCACGTACCACCCGGTGCCTGCTGCTGTCGAACACCGGTGCGTAGTAGTACTCCCCGGGAACCTTGCCGCCCACCACGTACCGCTGCCCCGCGAGCAGCCGGTACGGCAGCGGCGACACCGCCTGCACCGGGACCCCCGCCGGATACGCCGACGCCTCCGGATAGGCCCGCCCGTACACCGGCACCTCCGCGAGCCCGTCCCGCGGCGTCAGCACCCGCCCGCGCGCGTCCACCGCCGTCGGCGCCTCCTCCGGGTTGTGGAACCATGCCTTCTGCCCCAGGTACCAGACCGCCGTCCAGTCGCCCCGGCGCTCCGCCACCGCGTAGCTCTGCCCCGTCGCCGCCCGCGCACCCGTGTCGTTGACGCCGGTCGTGGAGTCCTGCCCGCCGGGGCGCAGCCCGATGTCCTTCACCAGGGGAGCGTCGGCGCTCGGCGCCGTGTGCAGGCGCACGGCGCCGCTGCCGTGCGGCGCGCACGCCTCCCCGGCCACCGCGCACCCCGTGTACACCGGCCGGTTCTCGCCGTACTCCGGGCGGATCGTCACCACGCCGGCCGCCGGGCCCGCGCTCGGCGTCAGCGGCCGTCCGAGCAGCCGGAAGTAGTGCGCCCAGTCCCAGTAGGGCCCCGGGTCGGTGTGCATGCCCCGGATCGACGAGGTCACCGTGCCCGGCACGTTGTCGTGCCCGATCACGTGCTGCCGGTCGAGCGGGATGTCGTACCGCTTCGCCAGGTACCGCACCAGCCGCGCCGAGGACCGGTACATCGCCTCCGTGTACCAGGAGTCCGGGGCCGTCAGGAAGCCCTCGTGCTCCAGGCCCACCGACTTGGCGTTCACGTACCAGTTCCCGGCGTGCCAGCCGACGTCCTTCAGCGGCAGGTGCTGGGCGACGTGGCCGTCCGAGGAGCGGAGCGAGTACTGCCAGGAGACGTACGTCGGGTCCTGCACCAGCTTCAGGGTGACGTCCCAGGTCGCCTCCGTGTCGTGGACCACGATGTAGTCGATCGACTGCGAGACCGGCCGGTCCGCCTTGTCGTGGTTGCCGTAGTCGCCGTCGCCGAACTCCTCGTACGGCGCCGGGATCCACTCGCACGCCACCGTCGTCGGGCACTCCACCGGGCCCCGCTCCGGCGCCCGCAGCCCGAGCGACGCCACCTGGCCCGTCTCCGGCACCACCCCGGGAACGGCCGGCAGCGCCACCCGCTGCCCGCTGTCCGTGACCCGCGCCTCGCCGGTCCTGAGCACCTCGAAGACGTCGTTCGCGAACGCCGCCGCCGTGGCCGCGTCGTCGGCGCCCGAGTACCGCGCCACCGCCCCGTACCAGTCGCCCGGGTCGGTGCTCGGCGCGAGACCGGCCTCCCGCTGGGCCGCCGCGAGCAGGGCGGCGCCGCCCTCGATGTTCGCCGCCGTCGAGCTCCGCAGCTCCTCGGCCGGGATGCCGGAGAGCGCCGAGGCCCGCTCCAGGGTCCGCAGCCGCGCCGGCAGCTCCTCCGGCGCCGGCGGGTCGGCCTCCGCCCCGGCGCGGGCGGGCCGGGACCCGTCGCCGCGCGCGTCCTCGCCGTCCGCCGAGTGGTGCGGCACGGAACGGGCCAGCGCGGTCGCCGTGTCGGTGAGGTGCATCGGCCCGTAGCCGCCGGTCACGCTGGGCGCGCCGGCGTGCCCGTCCCAGCGGGACTGGAGGTACGAGACGGCGAGCAGCACGCCCTCCGGCACGCCGTGGCGCTCGGCCGCCGCCGCGAACTGGCGCTGCAGCGAGTCCGCCACCGGAGCGTCGGCACCGGCCGGCGGCGCGCCCGACAGGAGGGGGAGGAGCAGGGCGGCGGACCCGGCGAACGCGAGCACACGGCCTCGGGACGCGGAACGGAGCAAGGCAGCCTCCAGGGACGGGGGTGGCGCGGGGGCGTGCGGGAACCGAACCCGTACAGGGGTAGCGGCTCCCGGACCGCCCGTCAATCACCCGTCACCGCAGGCGAGTTCCCACGTCAGCGGGGTCATGTGGGCCGATCGGGGCCACTTTCGCGATGACGGGCCGCCCACCGGCGGCGCGTCGGTGGTCTCGACCAATGGGGCGTGCGGGGATCCCGCCCCGGACACGGCGAAGCGCCGCACTCCCGGTGTGTCGGCACCGGGTGCGCGGCGCACACCCCCGTCTCGCGGCAGGGACGCTCAGCGCGTCCCCACCGCCGCGCGCACGGCCCGCCGTGCCATGGCGCAGTCGTCGTGCAGCCGCCTCAGCAGCAGCCGCTGTTCCTCCCCGGGGGCCAGCGCCCCCGAACCCATCGGCACCGAGCCCGCCGGCGGGGCCTCCTTGATGGTCCGCTGCACGGCCGTCTCGTACGTACGGATCTCCCGCGTCAGCACCAGCATCAGGTTCACCAGGAAGGCGTCCCGGGCGGCCGGACCCTGCTGCTGCGCCATCTGGCTGATCTGCCGACGCGCCAGCGGCGCGTCACCGAGCACCGTCCAGAGCGTCGCCAGGTCGTAGCCGGGCAGGTACCACCCGGCGTGCTCCCAGTCGACGAGGACCGGACCGGCGGGGGAGAGGAGGATGTTGGAGAGCAGGGCGTCACCGTGGCAGAACTGCCCCATGCCCTGCCGGCCGCCGGCGTGCGCCAGCCCGTGCAGCAGCGTCTGCAGGTCGTCGCGGTCGCGGTCGGTGAACAGCCCCAGCTCGTGGTAGCGGGCGATCCGCGTGCCGTAGTCCAGCGGCGCGTCGAAGGTCCCGGCCGGCGGCCGCCAGGCGTTCAGCCGGGCGATCGCCCCGAGCGCCGCCCGCACGTCGGCCCGCGGCGGGGCCTCCAGGGGGTGGCGCGAGAGGGCCGCCGCCCGCCCGGGCATCCGCTCGATCACCAGGACGCCGTTCTCCGGGTCCGCCGCGATCAGCCGCGGTGCCCGCACCGGCGGACGGTGACGCACGAAGGAACGGTAGGAAGCTATTTCGTGCTGGAACCGCTCGACCCACGCGGGGGAGTGGTCCAGTAAACACTTCGCCACCGCCGTCATGCGTCCGGTGGTCCCGACGATCAGGACGGACCGGCCGCTGCGGCGCAGCACCTGCACCGGATTGAACTCCGGGCAGATCCGCTGCACCGAGGCGATGGCGACCTTGAGCTGCGCCCCCTGCGGACCGGAGAGGTCGATCCTGCCGCTGACCCGGGCACCGGGTCCGGTGCCGGTCCCGGCCGCCCAGGACCGCGGACGCACGGCCCGCTGCGCGGGGGCGAGGTACGGTCCGGCACCGGTCGGCACCGTGCGGGTCCCCGGGCGGGGCGGGGCGGACACGGAGGACGATGCTGTGTACATGGAGGTGACAGATCCCTTCGTGTGCCGACGAATCGCGTGCGTCGCCCCGCCCGCCCCCGGTCCGCACCCTGGGGAAAATGAGGGCCGGTCGACGGGGCGGGGTGGCGCATACCTACCTGACACCCGCGCGCGGGTGGCGGAACATCGAGCGCACCCTGGCGAACCATGGCGAATAGTCGCCAGCCCTATGACAGCGGGCTACTGTCAACTCAGCCGAGAACCTGGGGGCTTAGACGTGACAGGACAGACCAACACCCGCCTGGCGGACCTCTTCGGCCTCGCCGGATGGTCCAAGGGCGAACTCGCGAGACTGGTCAACCGGCAGGCGGCGGCCATGGGCCACCCCCAGCTGTCGACCGACACCTCGCGGGTGCGGCGCTGGATCGACAAGGGCGAGACCCCGCGCGATCCCGTACCCCGGGTGCTGGCGGCCCTGTTCACCGAGCGACTCGGTCGTGTCGTGACCATCGAGGACCTCGGGTTCGTACGACGCGGGCGTGCCGGAACGCGGCAGGCCGTCAGGAACAAGGACGAGAACCCTGACGGAATGCCCTGGGCTCCCGACCGTACGGCTGCGGTCCTCACCGAATTCACGGGAATGGACCTCATGCTCAACCGACGCGGCCTGATGGGCGCGGGAATCGCGCTCACCGCCGGCTCCGCACTCAACAGCTCCCTGAACGACTGGCTCAGGACAGAGCCCTCCCGCCCCGCCGCGGCCCCCCGCGCCACCGATCCGTACCACGCCGACCCCGCCGGTTTCGACCGCTACGAGGCAGCCCCCATCGGCTCCGAGGAGATCGAGGCGCTGGAGCAGTCGGTCAAGATCTTCCGCGCCTGGGACGCCTCCCGGGGCGGCGGACTCCAGCGCAAGGCCGTGGTCGGCCAGCTCAACGAGGTCGGCGGCATGCTCGCCTACCGCCACGCCGACCACCTCCAGCGCCGGCTCTGGGACGTGGCCGCCAACCTCGCCGTCCTGGCGGGCTGGATGTCCCACGACGTGGGTCTCGAACCCACCGCCCAGCGGTACTTCCTCATCGCCGCCCACGCGGCCCGCGAGAGCGGCGACCGGCCGCGCGCCGGCGAGGCGCTGTCCCGGGCCGCCCGTCAGATGGTCCACCTGGGCCGCCCCGACGACGCCCTCGACCTGATGGAGCTCGCCAAGTCCGGAGCGGGGGAACGGCTGTTGCCGCGCACCCAGGCGATGTTCCACACCATCGAGGCGTGGGCGCAGGCGTCGATGGGCCGGGGGCAGGCGATGCGCCGCACCCTGGGCGAGGCCGAGGAACTCTTCGTCTCCGACCGGAACGAGGAGACGCCGGGCTGGATGCAGAGCTTCGACGAGGCCGACATGCACGGCATGCAGGCCCTCGCCTACCGCACCCTCGCCGAGCACGACCCGGCGGCGGCCGTCACCGCCCAGCACCACGCGAAGCTGGCCCTGGACCTGCGGCGCGACGGGCACGACCGCTCCAAGCTCTTCGACCGCATCTCGATGGCCTCGGCCTGCTTCATCGCCGACGACCCGGAGCAGGCCGACCGCTACGCCCGGCTCGCCCTCATCTCCATGGGCGAGACCTCCTCGCACCGCACCTGGCACCGGCTGCGCGAGATGTACCGGCTCACCGGCCAGTACGCGGGCTACTCGAAGATCGAGGACCTGCGCGCCGAGCTGGAGGTCGAGCTGCCGCGCTCGCCGGAGGCCCCGAGAACGGGCCGGATCTGAGGGCGGGGCAGGGCCCCGCGCGGCGCTGCGCGCATCCCCGTACGCGGTACGCGTCTCCGCGTGCCCAGGGGTACGGACAGGAGGGCACACCCGGATCGGGCTCCGGGCGCGCCGGCCGTCAGGAACCGACGCGGACGACCATCAGACAGGCGTCGTCCTCACGGGTCTCCTCGCCGAACTCCTCCAGGACGGACCGCAGGCACTCCTGCGCGTCCCGGGCCTCCGCGAAGCGGGGGGCCAGGGCCAGCAGCCGGGCGAGACCGGCCTCGTCGCCGACGGCGCCCGGGGTCCGGGTCAGCCCGTCGGTGTGGAGCACGAGCACGTCGCCGGGGCGGAGCCGGGTCTCGGTCTCCTCGTACGCGACCCTCGGCGTCGCCCCCAGGAGGACGCCCTCCGGGCGGCGCAGCGGACGGCCCGTCCCGCCGCGGAACAGCAGCGGGGCGGGGTGTCCGGCCTGCGCCCAGACGAGGGTCTGGGCCACCGGGTCGTAGCGGCAGCACATGGCGCTGCCGAGGGCGGGCTGGCCCGAGCTGTCCAGGAGCTGGTTCAGGTGGCCCATCAGGGCGCCGGGCCGGATGCCGGCCACGGCCATGCCGCGCAGCGCACCGAGCAGCATGGCCATCGAGGACGTCGCCGCCACGCCGTGGCCGGTGAGGTCGCCGACGGTGAGGAGGGCGTCGCCCGAGGGGAGGGTCAGCGCGTCGTACCAGTCGCCGCCGATGAGGTCGGTGGAGGCGGCCGGGAGGTAGTGCCCGGCGACGTCGAGCGGGGCGGGGCCGTCGTGGGCGAAGCGGAGCGAGCCGCGCCAGGGCGGCAGGACCGCCTCCTGGAGCTCGACCGCGACCCGCCGCTCGGTGCGCTCGACGTGGCGGCTGTGCTCCAGGCTGTCCCGGCTCTCCCGGACGGCCCGCTCGCTGCGCCGCAGCTCGCTGACGTCCCTCAGGACGGCCCACATGGAGGCCGTGCAGCCGTCGGCGTCGAGCACCGGTTCCCCGGTCATGTGCACGGTGCGGACGGCGGCGTCGGTGCGGACGATGCGGAACTCGCCGTCGATCGGCTTCCCGTCGATCAGGCAGTCCGTCACCATCGCCTGGAGGCGCGGCTGGTCCTCCGGGAGCACCATCGTCGGCATCTCGTCCAGCGACATCGGGCCCCGCTCGCGCGCGCGTCCGAAGATCTGGAACAGCTCGTCGGACCAGCTCACCTCGTCGGTGAGCAGGTTCCACTCGGCGCTGCCGACGCGGGTGAGGAGCGAGCCGGTGGAGACCGGGGCCTCGCCGTAGGCCGCGCCGGCGTGGCTCGTGAACGAGCCGTCGAAGACGGAGGCGTCGTCCTCGGGCGACAGGTCCGCCGGGTGGGTCGTCGGCTGCGTCGCCGCCGGTGCGCCGTCGCGCAACTGTCCGAACTGGGCGCGCAGTTCGTCGAGCTGATGCATCGCCAGGTCGCAGAGCGCGCGCTGCCAGCGGAGCTGGGGGTCGTCGTCGTGAGCGGCGTCCCGGCGGACGGCGTCGACCTCGCCGCGCAGACGACTCGTCTGCGAGATCAGCGCGTCCACCGCACCCGGCTCGGGAGGCTGGGCGGGACGGTCCGCGAAGAGTGGGGACGGCATGTCGTACTCCGATACAGACGCGGCGCGGCCCGAATGGAAACAGGGCCAGGGATGACTGTGGCACAGGGCGCGAGAGCCCGTAAGGGGTTTGGCAACACTCGATCCGGTGGTGCTTCCGGCATATGCCAAAGGCCCGGCCGTCGGCCGGGCCGACACCAGGGGTTACGGTGCACGTGTGGTGAGCGACGAGGCGAACGGTACGGCGGGCGCGGTGGGCAGGGACACGGGGGAGGCGGCGGTGACTTCGGGCACGGCGGTGCTGCTCGCGGCGGCGCCGGCGGGGCGCGGCCGGACCATGGACGCGGCGTCCGTGCTGCCCGCCCTCGCGGCGGTGCCGCCCGGCGTCCTCACCGGCACGGCGACCGCGACGCTCGTCGAACTCGCGGACCCCATCGATCCGCAGACCGTCCTCACCCGGCTGCGCGCCGCCGCGCAGAGCCCCGGCCCGCTGGTCGTCTACCTCGCCGGCCAGCTCCACCTGGACCGCCGCCAGCAGCTGCCCCACCTCGCGCTGGCGCGCAGCACGACGGCCGCCCTCCGCTACACGGCGTTCCCGTGGCACTGGCTCGCGGAAGCGGCCGCCGCGGGACCGGCCACGGTCGTGGCGGACCTCGTGGCCGACCCGGAGGCCTGGAGCCGCCTCGGCACCGGCCAGGACCTGCTGCGCCTGAGCCCGTCCCCGACGCTGTACGCCCGCGTCACCCCGCCCCCGCGGAGGGGCGAACGCGCCACTCCCGACTACCTCCGGGCCTGGGCCGACCAGTGGCGCGCCGGCGCCCGCGCCCCCTTCTCCGTCCTCCACGCGGAGGCGGCCGTCCGCACCCGGTCACCGCAGTCGCTGTTCGTGCCGCCGGCGCCGCAGAGCGGGGAGTGGGGGCACGGGGCGGGGACGGTCGCGGCCCCCGTGTCCGGACCGGCCCCCGTTCCGGCGGCGGTTCCCGCCCCCGGCCCCGCACCGGTACCCGTGCCCGCGCCCGTCCGCGTGCCGGGGTCCGTGCCGGCGGCGGCTCCCGCTCCCGCCCGCGTGCCGGAGGCCGGGGCGGTGGCGCACGCCGCGCCCGCCCCGGCTCCCGTGCCCGGGCACGTACCCGTGGCGGATGCCGTGCCGGGTCCGCAGCCCCGGGGGAGTGTCGTGCTCGCGCCTGCTCCGGAGCCGGTTCGGGGTCCGGTGCCGGGGCCCGTCCCCGTTTCGGCGCCGCCGCCGGCCTCGTCCCGGATTCCGCCCCTTCCCGCGGGCTACACGGCGGCCCGGCCCGTACCGGATCACCCGGTCGTCGGGGTCGCGCCCCCGGCCGCGTCCGACCCTCTGCCGGAGCCGGAGCCGGAGCCGGAGCCGGAGCCGGAGCCGGAGCCGGAGCCGGAGCCGGAGCCGGAGCCGGAGCCGG
>NZ_BMTV01000006.1:243282-316800 GCF_014649855.1 Streptomyces roseolus
CGAGGTCGGGGCCGGGGCCGTGCCGGCGGCGGCCACCCCTGTCCGGGACGAACCTGACGAACCCGTGGACGTCGAGCCGGCACCTGTGGTCGAGCCCGCGCCGGAGCCGGCGGACGGGGAGGCGGACTCCGGGGCCGGGCCCGAGGCGGAGGGGGAGGGGGAGGTCGCCTCCGTGTCCCCGGTTCGGGACGACGCCGACGGCGGGCCCGCCTCGGCGGATCCGGTCGCGCCGGAGCGGAGTGGATCCGCTCCCGGGATCGCGCGCGAGGCCGTGCCGCCCGCGCCTGCGGCGGGTGCCGGGCCCGAGGCGGGCGCGGCGGAGGTTCCCTCGCCCGTTCCGCCGGTCGCCGCCGAGGCCGAAGAGGCTCCGGGGACCATGAAGTCGCTGCCGTCCGGCGGGAAGGGGCAGGCGGGGAGCGTGCCGGGGCCGGGTATCCCGCCGATGCCTTCGACTCCTCCCGCCGTGCCCGCCGTGCCCGCCGGGGCAGCCGGGGCAGCCGGGGCCGTGGATCCGCGGCGCGCCGGGTACGGGCAGGCCGCGACGGCGGGGCCGGCCCCGCACGATCCGCATCCCGCGATCCTGTCCGCCGCGATGGCAGGGCGGCACGCCGAGGCCGCGGAGATGGCGGCCGCGTGGGAGCGGGACGCGCTGCGGCGGTTCGGGCCCCGGTCGGCCGAGGCGGTGCACTGGATGGAGGTCCGCGCGGACCTCGCCCGGCTGGCGGGCGAGCCGGCCCGTAGCTGCGAGCTGTGGCTCGCCGTCGCCGAGGCGCGGCTCGGGCTGCGCCAGCAGCCGGACGACCGGGACGTCGAGGGCGCGGTGGACCGGGCGCACCACCAGTGGGAGCAGATCACCGAGCCGGCCCGGGCCCGGGCCCTCGGCCCCACCCTCTTGGCGCTCCGCCGCCGTGTACCCGGCCGCCGCCCCGGCGCCCTGGAGGCGCTCCGCCGTCGTATGCACGCCCGCTGACGGGCCTACGCACCGGTCCGGGGGAGTCGCAGCGCCGCGCGGACCAGCGGGACGTCGACGGCGGGAACGGCCAGTTCCCAGGAGCGGTCGGCCGCTTCGACGGTGAGCAGCCGGAAGGCGCGCCGGTCGACCGCCGGGCTTCCCGGGCCGTCGGCCGGCCCCTCCCCGCGGACGCGGAGCGGGCCGGTCAGCGCGACGGCCCGGCCACGCCGGCCGGGGAACCGGTACGGCCGCCACACCACCGGTGACCGCGCGCCGGGGTCGAGGACCAGCGACCCCGGCCGGAGGCGTCGCCCGTCGCGCACGAACGCGGACATCTCGCGCCCCTCGCCCGCGCGCAGCGCCGCCACGTCGGCCTCGGCACGGGCGCCGCCCCTTCCCGTGGCCCTGTCGAGCAGCCTGCCCGGGCTCCGGAGAAGGTCCAGGAACGTCACCGTGCCCGCGGCCCGTCGGATGGTTTTCCGTCCCACTCGTCCCCCGCCGTCCCCCATTGCGCCTCGTCATGTCCCGACGCGTGGGCGCCGGGGCCGGACTGCCGACGCCTCGCGGCGGCCTGACAGGATGTCGGGATGCCATCCGCCGCCTCTCTCCCGGACGCCTGGCTCCGGGGGGCCGTCGCCGACCCCGCCGCCCCTTCCGGCGTCCTGACGCGGCTGCTCGACCCCGCAGGAAGGTTCCTCGTGACGTCTCTCGCCCGTTTCCAGCGGTCGCTCGCCGATCCGTCCGTGCGCCATCCGCTGTGGCCGCCGCTGACCGCCGGGTGCCCGGTGACGTCGACCGACGAGGTCGCGTACCCGCTGGAGGTGGAGTACGACTACGACGCCGTCCCGGCGGACCTCTTCGCCCGGCCCGCCGCGCACGGGCTCGAACGGTGGGCGCCGCTGTCGCCGCCGCTGGCCGCGCCGGGACTGGGGGAGGGGAACACGCCGCTGGTGGAGCTCGCCGACGGCGTGTGGGTGAAGGACGAGTCGCGCAACCCCACGTGGAGCCACAAGGACCGGCTGAACCGGGTGGCGGTCAGCGCCGCGGTGGCCTCCGGCGCGCGGGGCGTCGTCGTGTCCTCGTCGGGCAACCACGGTGCGGCCGCCGCCGCGTACGCGGCCCGCGCGGGACTGCCGTGCGCCGTGTTCACCTCGCCGGACGCGCCGCCCGCCGTCGCCTCCCACCTGAGGGCCTACGGCGCGACCGTGCTGACCGTCCCGTACGCCTCCGTACGGCCCCTGATGCGGCGGATCGTCGACGAGCTGGGCTTCCAGTCGGTCAGCAGCGTCACGGACTCCGCGCACACCGGGCACTCGTTCGGCCCGGAGGGGTACAAGACCATCGCGTACGAGATCGCGCTCGCGCTCGGCAGGGCTCCCGCCGCCGTCCATGTGCCCACGGGGTACGGCGAGTTGCTGTTCGGTGTGGCGAAGGGATTCCAGGAGCTGGCCCGGCTGGGGGTGACGGACGCCGTGCCCCGGGTGTACGGCGTCGAGCCGGCCGCGGCGGGCGCCCTCACCGAGGCGCTGCGGTCCGGCCGCCCGGCCGCCCGCGTGCCCGTCGGGCCGACCGCCGCGTACGCCATCGACTGCGAGGTGAACAGCTACCGGGGGGTCCTCGCGATCCGGCGCACCGGCGGCGCCGCAAGCACGGTGACCGACCCCCAGCTCGTCTCCGCGCGAGAGGAGTTGGCCGCGCAGGGCATCTGGTGCGAGGTGTCGGCGGCCGCCGGCCTCGCCGGCCTGCGCGGGCACGGACCGGATCCGGCGGACGAGGAGGGGCCCGTCGTCTGCGTGGTCACCTCCAGCGGGTACAAGGACGTGGCCACGGGGCGGACGGCGGTCGCGCCGATGGACGCCGACTGGGACGCCGTACGGGCTCTCCTGAAGGTCTGAACGCCGCCGGGGGAGGGTTCTTCCTCACCGTCCTCGAAGAGGGGGAGGGCGGTGGTCCGACCGCGCGGGGGCGTACGGGACACGCTGGAGATCACCGGCGGTAAATCCTTTCATGCGCAGGGGTGGGAGTGAGGTGGCGTCACGTCAGGCAGAGGGCAGGCCTGTTCCGCCGCCCCCGTCGGAGGTCCTCCATGCGCCGCACCGCCGTCCCGTTCCTCGCCGGAGCACTCCCCGCCGGTGCGGTCGCCCTCCCCGCCACCGCGCAGGCCGAGCCCCGGGACGTCTCGGCGGGCGTGCCGCGGCCGGTGGTGTTCGTCCACGGCCGCAATGCCGGCCCGGCGTGTGGGGGTCGCCGGCGGAGCGCCTGACCGTCGCCGGGACGCCCGCCGACCGGATCTTCGCGTGGAGCTACGACTGGTCGCAGTCGACGAACGAGGTGCTCGCCGGCCGGCTCGCCCCACCACGCTCTGGTCCGCCGGCGACGGCCGGATCATCCCCGCGAGCAGCACCGCCCTGTCGGGCGCGCGCACCGTGCAGGTGGCCGACAGGGGCCACGACGACCTGCTCGGCGACGCGAACGTCGCCGAGCGGCTTCTCGCCACGCTCACCGCGCCGGGACCCGCCCCCGCGGATCCTGGTGATCATTCCGGGGCCGGCGACCGCGTGCAACCGCGGGGGACCGGGCCGAGCGTCCGGAGCGGCGCCCCGGAGCCGGTGCGGCGGTGCTGTCGTCGGGGCTGCGATGATCGGAGGCATGACCGTCTCACCGGCCCGGCGCCCGGCCGCCGCGCTCCGCACCGAGCGGCTGGAGCTGCGGCCCGTGCGGAGCGCGGACGTCCCCGCGGTGACCCGGCTCTGGACCGATCCGGAGGTGCGTCGCCATCTCGGCGGGCCGGTCATCGACTCCGTCGTGCGGATCCGGCAGCGGCGGATCGTCGGCGCGCCCGGCTGCCACGCCGTCGTGCGGGCCGGGGACGGCGTGCTGCTCGGGCTCGTCACCGTGGAGGCGGCCGGGCGCGGCGGCGAGACCGAGGTGTCGTACCAGTTCCTGCCCGAGCACTGGGGGAGCGGCTACGCCCGCGAGGCGGTGGCCGCGGTCGTCGCCCGGGTCCTGGAGACCGCGCCGAGCGTCGTCGCCGTCACCCAGGAGGAGAACCACCGCTCGCGTCGCCTCCTGGAGGCCGTCGGCCTGGGACACGCCGGATCCTTCGTGGAGTGGGACGCCCACCAGGTCCTCTACCGCCGCCGCGCCTGAGCGGCGCGGCCGGAGGATCCCCTCAGGGGCCGCCGCCCTCCGCCAGCCGGGTCACCGCCCGGTCCAGGCGGGCGGCGCGGGTCTTCGCCGTCCTGGCCTGCCACAGGCCGAGGACGATCAGGTAGCGGTCCGTCTTCCCCAGCGCCTCGAAGGCGCGGGCCGCCTCCGGGCGGGCCGCGAGGGCCGTCGCCAGGTCGTCGGGGACCGTCGCGTCCTTCTGGGAGGGGTACGCCGCCTCCCACCGGCCGTCCGCCCGCGCCGCCCGCACCTCCGCCAGGCCCGGCTCGCGCATCCGACCTGCGGCGAGCAGGTGTTCGACCTGGCGGACGTTGACCTGGGACCACAGGCTGCGGGGCCGGCGCGGGGTGATCTTCTGGAGGTACGAGCGCGCGTCCCGGGCCTTGCGCTTGCCGGTGATCCAGCCGTACGCCAGCGTCGCGTCGAGGATCTCGTCGGCCGTCGGCGAGGGCAGACCGCCGCCCCTGCGGCCCAGCAGCAGCCAGATGCCCGCGGTGTCGCCGTGGTGCGCGGCCAGCCACTCCTCCAGCTCGCCGCAGTCCTCGAAGGCGAGGACCTCCAGGCCCTCGTCCGTACCGACCGGTTCCACGGGCATCCGCCTTCCCTCGCGTCGCGCCCAAGATCCCAAGATATCGACACCGGTCGGGTGCCGCCGCGCGTGCGGGGACACCCGGATCCGGGGCGGTCCGGGGCTTCCTCCACGGGCGCGGCATCATCGACCTGACCGACCCGCCCTCCGACCCCGCTCTTCGACCCCGCCCTCCGACCCCGAACCACGCCCCGGCCCCGCGTACGTGTCCGTGCGGGCCGCCAGGACACCCCACGCCAAGGAGCCGTGAATCCCGATGTCCTTCCTGGTGATCGGCGAGTGCGTCGCCGACATCGTCCGTGGCCCCGGCGCCGCCGACGTCGTCCACCCCGGCGGCAGTCCCGCCAACGTCGCCTACGGCCTCGCCCGGCTCGGCCGTGCCACCACCCTGCTCACCCAGCTCGCCGACGACCCCTCCGGGCGCCTCATCGCCGGGCACCTCACCCGCGCGGGGGTGCGCCTCGCCGTCGGGGGCGCCCCCGCCCGCACCCCGTCGGCCGTCGTCTCGCTCGACGGGGGCGGGCAGGCGACGTACGCCTTCGACATCGCCTGGACCCTGAGCGCCGAGGAGCCGCCGGCGACTCCGGAGCCGGTGCGGCACGTGCACCTGGGCTCGATCGCGGCCGTCACCGACCCCGGGGCCGCCACCGTGCTCGCCCTGACGGAACGGCTCCGGGCCACCGCCACCGTCAGCTACGACCCGAACGTGCGGCCCGCCCTGATGGGGGAGCACGGGGCGGCCGTGGCCCGGGTCGAGCGGTGCGTCGCCCTCGCCGACGTGGTGAAGGCGAGTGACGAGGACCTGGCCTGGCTCCATCCGGGCGAGCCGCCGGCGGCGGTGGCCGCGCGCTGGCTGGCGCTCGGGCCCTCCGTCGTCCTCGTCACGCGGGGAGGGGACGGGGCGCTGGCCGTGACCCGGGAGCACTCCGTGGCCGCCGAGGCGCCGCCCGTCGCCGTCGTCGACACGGTCGGCGCGGGCGACTCCTTCATGGCGGCCGTCCTCGACGCCCTCGCCGGCCGCGACCGGGCCGCGCTCGCCGCGCTCGGCCCCGGCGACCTCGCCGGGCTGCTGGCCCGGGCGGGCGCCGCGGCGGCCGTCACCGTCTCCCGGGCCGGCGCCCGGCCGCCCGACCGGGCGGAGCTGGACGCGGCGCTCGCCGACCGGTGACGCCGCGCGCGGAGGTCCGGGCGACGGCCGCGGTCGCCGTCACGTGCGGGCGTGGCTCGTGATGTCCTCCGCGAACCGTTCGACGAGCTCCGGCGTCACCGTCGGGCGGGCGGCGGCGATCGCCGCCAGGTAGTCGGTCGTGCGCGCGCCCGGCGCCGCGACGTCCGGGCCCCGGCCGCCGGGGGCGACGAGGTCCCGCTCGAAGGAGGCCTGCGCCGCCACCCGGGCCGCGTGCTCGATGTCCGCCGGGGTGAACAGGTCGCTGGCGAGGACCAGTCCGTCGATGTCCACCTCCGGGCGGCCGTCCGTGTAGCGGGACCAGATCGCCGCCCGGGCCGCCTTGTCCGGCGTACCGATCGGGATCAGGTAGTCGAAGCGGCCGGGCCGCAGGAAGGCGGGGTCGAGGGAGCGGACCGAGTTGGTCGCGCACACCAGGAGCCGCTCGTCGCCCTCCCGGAAGCCCGGGATCAGCTTGAGCAGTTCGTTGGTGACCCCGTGCAGCCCGCCCGGCTGCGCCGGCTCGGAGCGGACCGGGGCGATCTCCTCGACCTCGTCGATGAAGACGAGGACCCGGTCGAGCTCCGCGATCCGCGCGAAGGCGGTGCGCAGCGCCGCCGCGAGGTTGCCGCCGTCGGCGAGCCGCGACGGCAGGATCTCCACGAACGGCCAGCCGAGCCGCGAGGCCACCGCGCGGGCGAAGGTCGTCTTGCCGGTGCCCGGCGGCCCGAAGAGGCAGATCGCCCGGGGCGGCCGGACTCCGTGTCGGGCCGCCCGCTCCGGCTCGGCGAGCGGCAGCACCACCCGCCGCTCGATGAGGTCCTTCTCCCGCTCCATGCCGGCCACCTTCGCCCACAGGTCGCCCGGCAGGAGCCGGCCGCCGAGGTCGTCGAGCAGCCCGGCGGCGGGCCCGTGCAGCGGCTCGGTCTTCTCGAAGTACGCGACCGCCGGCCGGCGCGTGTACCCGGCGTTGAGGAGTCCCTCGCCGAGCAGTTCCTCCTCGGGGAGCACGTACGCGATCCTCCCCACCCGGGCGGCGACCAGCTTCCGCTCCAGCTCCACCAGGAGGGCGCTGGCCAGGCCCCGGCCGCGCCAGCCCGAGGCGATCGCCACCCGCATCACCCAGGCGCGCTCCCCGGAGACGCAGGCGAGCGCCGCGCCGATGGGCATGCCCTGGTGGACGGCGACGACGGCCGGCTGCCGGGAGGTGAGCGCGCCGATGCACTCGGCGAGCGAGAAGACGGACTCCTGTCCCAGCTCGGCCGTGGTGTCGATCAGGTGGACGACGGCGGCGAGATCGTTCTCGCGGTAGTCGTGGATGTGCCAGTTCACCGGTGGTTCCGCCCCTCGTTGCTCGTTGCGGCGAGGCTAGGCGGGGGCGGTGCGGCGGGGCCTGCGCCATCCTGCACAAGGCCCGGTACGGAAACGCGCCGCTTCGTCACTGGGCGGAGCGGCGCGGACACGCGTACGGCGGCGCTCCCGGGGGAGCGCCGCCGTGGGGACGGGAAGGGGGTGCCTCACGTCCGGCGCTTGCTCATCAGCATTCCGCCCGCGGCGAGGGCGAACAGACAGACGCACGCGCCCGCGATGACGTTGCTCAGGATCATGCCGGTGTCGGGGCCCCGGGTGACGATCCACGGCGCGACGATCGTCCAGGCGCCGAGCAGCAGGACCACGAAGTTGAGGTCCTGGGAACGCTCGGGTGCCATCGAAGCGCACAGGCCGAGGACCGCGAGCGCGATGCCGACGACCAGGTTGGTGATGGCCAGCTCCGGCCTGGCGGCCGCGAAGTGGACCGTGTAGGCGGAGATCGCGATCCAGACGCCGGCGAGGATGACGAGTTCCTCGACGGCCGCCACCCCCCTGGTCTGCATGATCTGTGCGTAGCGTGCGCGCATCTCCGTCGCGTCGGGGTGTCCCGCGATGTCACCGTGACGGTGAGAGACATCGGCCATGTGACTCGCCTCCTTGCTTGGCGTGCTGCGTGTCGGACCGCGCTCGCGGCACGAATGCCGCAGTCCCATTGTGCTCTTATATGTTCCTTATGTGAAGTGGAGGCGGGAGCGTCCGCCCGGTGCGGCGTAGGCTGGGAGAGGACTCGGGGAACCCGCTCACCGCCGGGAGGCGGAGACGATGACCGGCATCACGCGAAGAAGTTTCGACCAGGCGGACGAGACCCGTCCCTTCGAGGGCGACAAGGGCAGGCTCGATCTGCTCAGCACGGAGAGCGGCTCCGTCGGACGGGCCGTGTTCGAGCCCGGCTGGCGGTGGTCCGAGCACGTGAAACCGATCGCCGGCACGGACAGCTGCCAGGCGGCGCACGTCGGCTACGTGGTCAGCGGACGGATCCACGTCGTCATGGACGACGGCGAGGAGGACGAGTTCGGCCCCGGCGACTTCATGCAGGTCACTCCCGGGCACGACGCCTGG
The DNA here is from genome assembly GCF_014649855.1 of Streptomyces roseolus. Taxonomy (GTDB): domain Bacteria; phylum Actinomycetota; class Actinomycetes; order Streptomycetales; family Streptomycetaceae; genus Streptomyces; species Streptomyces roseolus. The sequence continues at coordinate 251,587 of NZ_BMTV01000006.1, forward strand.
GTCGTCGGTGACGAACCCTGCGTGGCGCTGGACTGGAACGGCTTCGCCGACTACGCCAAGGCCTCCTGACACCTCCTCCGCCCTGTCGGTGCCCCTCCTCGTGGACCCTCCCCACGGGCGGGGCACGGAACGGCGGGGACGGCCGCGACGGCGGCCGTCCCCGCCGTTCCCGCAGCCGGCCGTCCGGCCCCGGACCCGATCCCCGAAGCCGTCGCCGCCGCCTTCGGGCAGGCGCCCTCAGTCCTGCCGGGCGGCGAGGGCGTCCAGGGCCTCGTCCAGGGTCGTGGCCGCCATGATCAGCGACAGGTGGGTGAACGCCTGCGGGAAGTTGCCCAGTTGCTCGCCGCTCGGCCCGATCTCCTCGGCGAACAGGCCGACATGGTTGGCGTACGTGAGCATCTTCTCGAAGGCGAACCGCGCCTGCCGCACCCGCCCGGCCCGCGCCAGCGCGTCCACGTACAGGAAGGTGCAGAGGCTGAACGTGCCCTCGGCGCCCCGCAGTCCGTCCGGCGCGGTGCCCGGGTCGTAGCGGTGGACCAGGTTGTCCCGGACGAGGCCGCGCTCGATCGCGTCCAGGGTGCTCAGCCACCGCGGGTCCGTCGGATTGAGCAGCCCGGTCCGGGGGACCAGCAGCAGCGAGGCGTCCAGCACGTCCCCGCCGAAGTACTGCGTCAGCGCCCGGCGCCGCTCGCTCCACCCGCGCCGCATCACCTGCGCGAAGATCTCGTCCCGCGCCGCCCGCCAGGTGTCCAGGGCCGCCGGCCGGCCGAACTCCTCCGCCAGCCGCAGCCCCCGGTCGAAGGCCACCCAGGACATCACCCGGCTGAAGGTGAAGTCCCGGCGCCCGCCGCGCGTCTCCCAGATGCCCTCGTCGGGCGCGTCCCAGGCGTCGGCGAGCCAGTCGAGCATCCCCGACACCGCCCGCCACCCCTCGTACGTCGGCAGGATGTCCTGCCCGCCGCCCTGCGCCAGCGCGTACATCGCCTCGCCGAAGACGTCGAGCTGGAGCTGGTCCGCCGCCGCGTTCCCCACCCGCACCGGGGCCGAACCCCGGTACCCCTCGAACTCCGGCAGCACCTCCTCGGGCAGCGACGGGTCCCCGTCCACCCGGTACATGATCTGCAGCGGCCGCCCGCCCGCCGGGCCCGCCGACCGCTCGGCGACCCGCGCCGTCAGCCACTCCGTGAACGCCGCCGCCTCCTCCGCGAAGCCCAGGTCGAGCAGGGCCCGCACGGCCAGCGAGCCGTCCCGCACCCAGGTGTAGCGGTAGTCCCAGTTCCGCTCGCCGCCCACCTGCTCCGGCAGCCCCAGCGTCGGCGCCGCGATCGGCGCCCCCGACGGCAGGTACGTCAGCAGCTTCAGGGTGATCGCCGAGCGGTGCACCATGTCGGGCCAGCGTCCCCGGTACCGCGCGGTGCGCACCCACCGCTGCCAGAAGTCCACCGCGCCCCACAGCGCGGCCTCCGCCTCCCGGAGGTCCGGCAGCGGCGGCGGCGCGGCCTCGGGGCCGTCCACGGTGAAGGACGCCCCCGCCAGCTGCCCCTCGGACAGCTCCAGTCGCCCCCGCACGTCGTACGGCCCGTCCCGCTCCAGCGGCACGTTCGTCCGGAGGAATCCCGCCATCGCCGCGGAGCGGAAGGCCGCCGTGCGTCCGTCGATCCGGACGTCGTGCGGGGTCCGCCCGAAGCCGAACCGGGGCCGGCACTCCAGGGTGAACGCGATGCTGCCCCGGGTGCACCGCATCGCCCGCATCAGGGTGTGCCGGTCCGTCGGCCTCCCGGTCCGGTCCGGCGGCATCCAGTCCATCAACTCGCCCACCCCGTCGGGGGACATGAACCGGGTCACCAGGATCGCCGTGTCCGGATAATAGAGCTGCTTGACCGTCACGCCCGGCCCGTCCACCGAGAGCCGGAAGTAACCGCCCCGGTCGTGGTCCAGGAGCGCCGAGAACACCCCCGGGGAGTCGAACCGGGGCGCCGCGAACCAGTCCACGACGCCCTCGTCCGAGATGAGCGCGGCGGTCTGCAGATCCCCCACCAGGCCGTGCTCGGCGATGAGCGGATAGCGCTTCATCCCTCCACTATCCGCGACCGTCGCCCGGCGCGCGCCCGAGACGGGATGCCGTCGCCGCCCGGCGGGGGCACCATGGACGGAGCGACGACGAACCGACGGGGAGCGACGCGGCACGGCCGGCCCGGGGACGTGCCCCTCCGGGCGCGGCGGGGCCGTGGACGCACGGTCCGCGGGGGTCGGACCGCGTCCTGCCCGCCCGGACACCGAGGGCGAGGAGGCCGTCCGGCGCGAGGGTGCCGGTGCGGCACCGTCCACCCGCTGATATCCCCGCGACCCGACGTCCCCGGCCGGGCAGAATGCCGCCATGATCCAGAACGACCGCCGCACCCCCGTTCCGACCGCCGGCGCCGACGAGCGCGCCACGCTCACGGCCATGCTCCAGTTCCAGCGGGACACCCTCGCGCTCAAGTGCGCGGGGCTCACCCCCGAGCAGCTCAAGGAGCGCGCCGTGCCGCCCTCCGGGCTCTCCCTCCACGGTCTGGTCCGGCACGCCGCGGAGGTCGAGCGCGGCTGGTTCCGGAACGTCCTCGCGGGGGAGGAGAGCCGCAGCCCCTGGACCCCGCCGGGCTCGACCCGGTGGGCCGACTTCGACGTCGAACACGCCGACGCCGAGGCGGACTTCGCCGTCTGGCGCGCCGAGTGCGCCCGCTCCCGCGCGATCGTCGAGGCGGCGGACTCCCTCGACGCCACCGGACGGCTGGGGGAGGAGACGTACTCGGTCCGCTACGTCCTCGCCCACATGATCGAGGAATACGCCCGGCACAACGGCCACGCGGACCTGCTCCGCGAGCGCATCGACGGCGCGACGGGGGAGTGACACGGCCATGACGGAACGTCAGCACCCGGACGTCGCCGAGGCGATCCGCGGCGAGCTCCGCCTCCACGACCCCGCCGTCCGGCTCTCCCGGACGCTCGTCGAGGACCTGTTCGATCCCGAGTTCACCGAGGTCGGCGCCTCCGGGCGGCGCTGGACGTACGAGGAGATGCTCGCCGCCCTGCCCGGCCTCCACGGCGGCGAGGAAGGACCGCCCATCGTCGCCGAGGCGTTCGCCGGGACGGTCCTCGCCCCCGGTCTCGTCCACCTCACCTACGAGACCGTCATCGACGGCCGCCGCGCCCGCCGCTCCTCCCTCTGGCGCCGCGACACCGCCGGCACCCTCCGCCTCTACTACCACCAGGGCACCCCGGTCCCGGACGGCACGCCTCAGCCGTAGGCGTCCGTCACGCAGTCCGCCGCGCAACCGTGCTCGCGGAAGCCGCGGCGGAGGGCCGCCGCCGCGTGCCGCCGCTCCACGTGCGCGTGCCCGTACCGCTCGCGCACCAGCCGTTCGACGGCCTCGACGGTGACGATCGCCGGCTCGCCCTCGCCGGCGGCCCGGCGGGCGGCGGCGATCGCCCGGTCCGCGGCGCGCGTCAGGTCCCGTACGTACGCCCGGTGGGCCATCACCCGCGCCCGCCGGGCGGCGAACGGGCGGGTGGCGCGCCCCTTCCACACCACCCCGGCCACCATCAGCCCGAGCCCTCCGCCGCCCACGATCAGTCCGGCCACGACGCCGCCGACGCTCCACTGCACGATCCGCCGCCCTCCTCGTCCGCAGGGGATCCTACGGTCGCGGGTCAGGCCTGGACGAGATCGCCGTGCCGGTGGACCACCCGCCACTCGCCGTCCTCGCGGCGGTACGTCTGGGTGGCGCGCAGCGTGTAGACGCGGGCCTCGCCGTCCACCGACGCCGAGATGTGCTCGAAGCACGCGGTGTAGGCCATGTCGCCGACGACGTCGTGGCTGAGCACCTCGACGCGGTAGTCGACGCAGTCGGAGAAACGCCGGGCGAGCGCCGTGAACAGCGTGTCCACGTCCTCCTGCCCGACGGCGTTGTACCAGGCCCCCAGCACGCTCACCGGTTCGCGGCGCGACCAGAGCGCCCGGCGCGGTGCCGGGTCCCCGTCGTGCAGCGCCCGCTCGGCGGCCTGGAGGTCGGTCCTGACCCACGTCAGGAAGTCGTCCCGGACGGTCATGCCTCCATGATGGGCGCGCGCCGCCGGCTCCGCACCCGCACCGAACACCGCGCCCACGGCGTGCGGGGCTCGCGACGACTGCCGCTCCGACGGCGCGGCCGCAGGCCCTCGCCGACGCCGTCCACCGCGCCCGGGCCGCCTTCGCCAAGGACCAGGACCCGGGGTGCCGACCGGCCCCGCCACACCCCCGGCGGCCGCGCCACGAGGCTCCGGGACACCGAGAGCCGCGTCGCCGGCGACCCGCTCGCCCGTGTCCGCGCACTCCGGCCGCGCCGACCGGGACGACCGCCGGGGAGCGGGAGCGGGTCCCGTCAGCCCTCGAACCCGACCGTGCCGTCCGGCAGGATCGCCTCCACCCGCGCCCCGTGCTCGACCGTGCGGCTCACCGTGCAGAACTTCTCGTGCGTGAGCCGCACCCCGCGCGCGAACACCTCCGCCGCCTTCGGGTTCGACTCCGGCAGCTCCATCTCGTAGCTCACCCGGATCCGCCCGATCCGCCCCTCGTCCTCCGGCGCCGACACCGACTCCACCACGATCCGCAGCCCGTCGTGCTCGACGGCCCGCGCCGTCCGGTCGGTCACCAGGCCCCCGCAGCCCGCCATCGCCGCCAGCAGCAGCTCCACCGGCGTGAAGGAGGGCTGCGCCCCCTCGTCGTCGGCGGCGGCCATCAGCACCTCCGCGCCCCGGTCGTTGCGGGCGGTCCACCGGCGGTATCCGGTGCGTTCGGTCTCGACGCGGTAGTCGGCCATGGGGTACTCCTCAGCTGCGTACGGACATCTGCCCCGTACGCTACGGCTCCCGGCCCGCCCGCCCCACCCGGCCCCGGACGCCGCCACCCGCCCGGGGCGACGGGACCGGACCCGTACGCGGCCACCACCTCGATGCCGTCGTCCAGATCGAGCAGGGCGCGGAAACCACTGCGGATCAGCGGCTGCCTCGCCGCGACGGCCCTCGGCGCCCGGACGTTCGTCCGTGCCCGCCGCGGCGGCTGACGGCCCCTGCCGGTGCGCTTCCCTGAGTACGGTTGCCGCCGTCCGCTGAGTACACCGGCGGATCCGCCCGGCGCCCCCGGCGGCTGCAATGGGTCCATGAGCCTCCGCACCCCGCGCCGCCCCCGCCCCCTCCGCCGCGCCTCGGCCACCGGCACCGCCCTGGTGGTCGCGCTCGGCCCGGTCGTGGTGGGCGCGCTGCTCGCCCGCTCGGTCGGCGGCGACCCGATGGTCTCGGTGAACGCCCTCATCGCCGGCGGCGGCCAGCGGGCCCGCGTCTCCCGGCACCAGCTGCGCTCCTGCGGGGACCGGATGAACGCCCGCCGCGTTCGGGCCCTGCGCGGCCTGCGCGCCAGGACGAAGCCCCGGGGCGAAGCGTCGGCCGCGTCCGGTTCCCGCACCAGCCGCGCCGACCCGACCGGGCCCACCGCACCCAGGAGCCGCACGATCCGCTCCGGAGCCCGGGGCGAAATCCGGCGGACCTGACTGAAAACGTCTCTGACCAGCGGGGATCTTCGCGGAATCCGCACCGAAGTGGCCCCGCGTCGCCCCGGGATGCGCGATGATCGCGCCCGCACCCGAGGAGGACCGGACCCTCGGGCGGGTACGGCAGCGTCGAAAGGCATCCCTCATGGCCAGGCGGCATCCCGCGCGCGCGAACGAGCAGAGCCCCCCGCCCGCCGTTTCGGCACGGGACGGCGGCGACCCGGCCGGCATCGGCCGGCGCCGCTTCCTCGGCTACGTGCTCGCCGCGCCGACGCTCACCGTCGCCGCCCAGGCAGGCGTCGAGGCCCTCGCCCCCGCCACCGCCGAGGCCGTCGTCCCCTCCCTGCCCGGGCCGGCCGAGATCCTCGACCTCAACGACCTGCTGACCGTGGCCGCGCTGCCGACCAGCCACCTCATCACCCTCCGCCTCGACCCGGACGGCACCGTCCACTTCGCCCTGCCGCGCGCCGAGGTCGGGCAGGGCGTCACCACCTCCTCCGCCATGCTCATCGCGGAGGAGCTGGACATCCCCCTGGAGAAGGTGAGGGTCACGCTCGCCGACGCCCGCCCCGAGCTGCTCTTCAACCAACTGACCGGCGGTTCCAACACCACCGTCTCCACCTACACCCCGATCCGGGTCGCCGCCGCCGTCGCGCGCGGCCGGCTGCTGCACGCCGCCTCCCTCGTCCTCGGCGAGGCCGTCTCCACCCTCACCACCAAGGCGGGCACGGTCCTCTCCCCGGCGGGCGCCGTCCTCGGCTACGGCGAACTCGCCGCCAGGGCCGCCGCCGTGGCGGACTCCGCCGTCACCGTCACCCTCAAGGACCGCGAGGACTTCCGGGTCATCGGCACGTCCCGCCGCCGGCTCGACGCGCTCGACGCCGTCACCGGCCGCAAGAAGTTCGCGATGGACCTCCAGGTCGACGGCGCCCTGCCGACCATGGTCTGCCGCCCGCCCACCATCAACGGCACCGTCCGCTCCGTCGCCAACCTCGACGCCGTACGGGCCATGCCGGGCGTCACCGACGTCGTCACCGTCTCCACCGGCGTCGCCGTCCGCGCCCGCACCTTCGGCCAGTGCGTCGACGCGATCCGCGCCCTCGACGTCGACTGGGGCCCCGGCACCGCCGAGGGCGCCACCGACGCCACCGTCCTCGCCGAGCTGCGCCGCGCGGAACTCCCTCTCGTCGTACCGCCGTTGCCGCTTCTCACCAAGGCCGTCGACGCCCGCTTCACCTTCCACTTCGCCAGCAACGGCGCCCTGGAGACCAACTGCGCGATCGCCGACGTCCGTCCGGACTCCGCCGAGATCTGGGGCTCGTTGAAGGCGCCGATCATCGCCCAGGAGCAGATCGCGCTCCGCCTCGGTCTGCCCGTCTCCGCCGTGAAGGTGCACGTCACCGAGGGCGGTGGCTCCTTCGGCCGCAAGCTGTTCCACGACGCCGCCCACGAGGCCGCCGAGATCTCGGAGAAGCTCGGCAAGCCGGTGAAGCTGATGTGGCACCGCACCGACGACTTCCGGCAGGGGCGTACCCACCCCATGTCGACCTCCCGGGTCCGCGCCACCTACTCGCTCGGCGAGGTGCTCACGTACGAGCAGCGGCACACCTCCGTCGCCACGGACTTCGGGCACGGCATCGGCGAGGTGCTGACGGCGGAGGCGGCCCGGCTGCCGGTCGCCGACCTCACCTTCTCCGAGACGATGTTCCAGCTCACCCAGATCAGCCCCTACCACCTGGGCGTCACCACCCAGCTCCTCGCCGAGACCGACAAGGGCTACAACACCGGCTCGATGCGGAACATCTACTCGCCGAACGTGCGCACCGCCCAGGAGCTCGTCATCGACGAGCTGGCCCGCCGCCTGGGCGAGGACGCCTACGGGCTGCGGCGCCGCCTGATGAAGGAGGCCCGGGCCCGGGCCGTCCTCGACGAGGTCGCGCGACGGGGCCGCTGGGGACGGCCGATGGAGCCCGGCACGGCGCAGGGCATCGCCGTGCACCCCGAGTACCACGCGTACGTCGCCGTGCTCGCCGAGATCGACTGCCGGCCCGCGACCACCGGGCGCACCGTCCCGAACGCGTACACCGGCCCGCGGGTCACCAAGGTGGTCTGCGCGGTCGACGTCGGCCTCGCCGTCAACCCGCGCGGCCTGGAAGCCCAGATGATGGGCGGCATCTCCGACGGCATCGCCCTCGCGCTCACCTCCGGGCTGCACCTGGAGGACGGCGCCTTCCTGGAGTCCAGCTGGGACAACTACTACTACACGCGGCAGTGGAACACCCCGCCGGAGCTGGAGATCGTCGTCATGCCGCCGACGGGCGACAAGCCCGGCGGGGCGGGCGAGCTGGCCGTCGCCGCGGCGATGGCGGCCGTCGCCGGCGCGTACGGCCGGGCGACCGGCACCATGCCGACGGTCTTCCCCGTCAACCACACCGCCCCGCTCGCCTTCACGCCCGCACCGGCCGTCCCGCCGGTCCCGGCCTCCCCGACCGACGGCCGCGACCGCGTCCTCTGACCCCTCCCGGAGCTCCCCGTGCCCCAGCACACCTTCATCCTCAACGGCAAGGCCGTCACCGCCGAGGTCGAGTCCGACGTCCGGCTCCTGTGGGTCCTCAGGGACGTCCTCGGCGTCACCGGGCCCAAGTACGGCTGCGGGGTCGGCGTCTGCCGGGCCTGTACGAGCCATCTGAACGGCAAGGCGTTCACGCCCTGCGCCGTGCCCGTCGGCGAGCTCGCGGCCGACGACGAGGTCACCACCATCGAGGGGCTGCCCGACACCGTCGGCGCCGACCTCCACCCGATGCAGGAGGCCTGGCTGGACCTCGACGTCGCCCAGTGCGGCTACTGCCAGCCCGGCCAGATCATGGCGGCCGTCGACGCGGTCCGCCGGGCCCGGGAGGCGGGCCGCGAGGTCACCGAGGCCGACCTCGACGAGCTGCGCAACATCTGCCGCTGCGGCACCTACCACCGCATCCGGCAGGCGGTCCTCGAAGGGGCCCGCCGCATGCCCTGACGGGCTCCCGGAAGATAGTTCGTGCCGCGAAGGGTAGGTACTCTGTCGGCATGGCGAAGGACGAGGGTGAGCGGATCGGAGTGGTCGGCGCGCTGGTGCGCTCCGCGTTCCTGGTGAACACCGCGTACGCGGAGGCCGCGCACGCGTACGGGCTGACGCCCCAGCAGGGCCAGCTGCTCTGCGTCCTGATGCCGGGGCCGACCGGGATGGGCGAGCTGGGCGCCAAGCTCGGACTCGCCAAGTCCAGCCTCACCGGCCTGGTCGACCGCACCTCCAGGCTGGGCTTCGTCGGCCGCGAGGCCGACCCGGACGACGGCCGGGCCGTGCGGGTCGTCCTCACCGAGGAGGGCGCCCGTCTCGCCGACGCCTTCTACACGGAGGCCTGCCGCCGCATCGACCTGCTGCCCTCGGGGCTCGACGGCCCCGAGCGGGAGCGGCTGGCCGAGCTCCTCGGCCGGGTCGTCGTGGACAACGAGGTCCCGGAGGTCTTCGCCGACCGGCGCTGAGCCCGCCTCCTCCGGAGCTACGCGCCTCCTCCGGGGCTACGCCCCGCCGGTGCCGGCACCCGTGCCGAACAGTTCGGCGAACCGGCCGGTGAAGAGGTCGCCGCCCTTGTACTCGCAGACCGTGGCGGCCGGCAGGACCAGCGGCCCGTCCGGGGACGGGAACTGTCCGACCCCGCCGAGCGGCCCGAGCGGCAGCAGCACGGAGGGGACGGGGGAGGGCGCGTACGTGACCCCCGGCTCCTCGCCCCGCACCCGGGCCAGGATGTCGGCCGCGACGACCTCCGCGTGCCGCATCGCGTACCCGGCCATCTTGGCCTCCTCCAGGGCCGTGACGTCCCCGATCGCGTAGACCCGCTCCTGGCCCTCGACCCGCAGGCGCTCGTCGACGCGCAGCTGCCCCCGCGGGGTGAGCGCGCCGGCCGGCTCGTCCGCGAGGAAGCCGCCGTTCACGCTGCCGCCGTGGGCCCGGAACCAGATGTCGGCGGTGAGCGCGCCGCCGTCCGAGGTGCCCACCGTGAAGGTCCCCGCGCGGCCGGGACCGGCCGGCGGCTCCTCGGTGAGCGTGACGCCGAGCCGCACCTCCACCTTCAGCTCCTCCAGCTGGCGGGCGAGGTCCTCGCGGAGCTCGGGGTCGAAGCCGGGGAGGAGCGCCTCGCCCGGGTCGACGAGGGTGATCCGCTTGTCGGGCCAGACGGCCCGGACCTCGCCGGCCAGCTCCAGGCCGACCGGGCCGGCACCGCTGATCAGTACGTGGCCGGCACCGGCCAGTTCCTCGTGGGTGGCGCGGAGCAGGGCCAGGGCCTCGGCGGAGGAGTCGGTGGCGAACTTCGCCGGGTACGGGTAGGCGGAGCCGGTGGCGACCACCACGTAGTCGGCGTCGACGCGTTCCCCGGAGGCGAGGGTGACGCCGCGGGCGTCGACCGAGACGGCCCGGTCGCGGACCACCCGGCCCCGGGAGAGGAGCCGGTCGTACGGGAAGAAGACGTTCGGTGCCCACTCGGGCCGGACGAGGGCCCGCAGCGCGCCGGCGGCGTGCACGAAGGCGTCCTTCGGGTCGACGAGGACCACCTCGACGCCCGCCTCGGCGTCCGCTTCCAGCGCCTTGACGAGGGTCGAGCCGCCGTAACCCCCGCCGATGACGGTGACGATCGCGTTCATGTCCGTGTTCCCCTCCGGAAGAAGCCCCCGGGCGGCGCACCCGCCCAGGTAGTTCGTGCTACGAACCATATAGTTCGTGTCACGAACTGTAAACCCGGTTCCGGCCCGGACGCGCGAAGGCCCCCGCCGCGTGCGCGACGGGGGCCTTCGGAAGGGGGCGGCTCAGGTGGCGGGCGGCACCCGCGGCGGACGGCCCGCACCCCTGGTCAGGGCGTGGCCGCCGATGCCCGCGAGCGCGGCGAGGACACCGCCGGCCGCGGTCCAGAGCCAGCGGTCGGACCACCGGCCGGAGGACCAGCCGTCCTCGGGCGCGGCCGCCTCCACGGCGGTCCGGCGGTCCTCCTCCTCGGCCTGCTCCGCCGGTTCGGCCGTGGTGGCACCCGGCACCAGCGGCGCGGCGAGCGCCCCGTCGGTGGCGTACGCGCCGCCCTTGTCGGAGACGTCGACGCCGACCCGGGCCGAGAACGACTGGCCCAGGTCCTCCTCCGGCAGCCCGGTGACGGTCAGCCGCACGTAGTAGCTGCCCGGCAGCGGGTCGTTCGCCCAGGCGTCGGCGGAGGCCCGCACCGGCCGCAGCACGCAGGCGAGCTCCAGTGACGCCGCCTCCTTCGCGGCGGTGCGCGACTGGGCTCCGTACATGCACGGCTGACGGCGGCGCAGGCCGTCGTACACGTCGACCCGCCAGGTGGCCGGGCCGTGCCGCAGGGCGCTCTCCGGCAGCGTCACCGTCGCCTTCACGGTGGGCCGCTCGCCGGTGTCGGCCGGGAACACCCAGTACAGGTAGTCGCCCGTCGCCGCCTGCGCGGTGGCCTCCTGGCCGGGGCGGAAGGCGGCGGCGGTCCGGAAGGTGGTGCCGGCCTCGGTGGGGCCGGCGTCCTCGCCGGCCGTGGCCGATGGGGTGGGCGCGTCGGCGAGGGCGCCCGGCGCGGCGGGGCCGAGGAGGGCGGCGCCGGCCAGCGCGGCCGCCGCGAGCATCCGTACGGTACGCATCAGTGGGTCCTCCAGACGGCGACGCGCCAGCGGGACAGCCAGCCCCAGATCAGACCGGCGAGGAAGCCGGCGAGCACCAGCGCGCCGAGGAGCCACCAGCCGCGGCCGAGGCCGAAGGAGGCGACGTCCGAGGCGCTCGCCGGGCCGTCCACGACGTCGACGGTGAGCTCGATCGGCATGCCGGGCGTGGTCTTCACCGCCGGGGGCGCGGAGAAGGAGTTGCTGACCTGGAGGCAGACGGTCTCGGCGGCCGGCTTGTCGTCGCCGTCCGCGTCCTGCGCCTCCGGCTTCGGGTAGCGCAGTCCGGTCGAGATGACGTCGGTGCGGCCGTCGCCGGCCTCCGAGCCACGCACGATCTCCCGTCCGTGGCGGGTGACGGCGCGCAGCAGCACCCCGTAGTCGTCGTTGACGGCCCGGTCGGCGGAGACGCTGACGGAGGCGCGCAGCTCCTGGCCGGGCAGCAGGTCGACCTTGTACCAGCGGTGCTCGCCGAAGGCCTCCCGGTCCGTGTAGAGGCCCGGCGTGAGCCGCGGGGCGTCCGCGCAGCGCCCGGCGCCCTCGGTGGCGACGGGGGTCACCACCGGGTCGGCGGCGCGGTCCACCAGCTGGCGGACCCGCCGGGAGAGTTCGTCGGTGCGGTGGACGGAGGTGTACGTGCCTCCGGTGGCCTCGGCGATGCAGGTGAGCTGCTGCCGGGTCTTGGCGTCGGGGACCAGGCCCAGGGTGTCGATCACGAGGTGGATGCCCTTGGCGGCGATCTCGCGGGCCACCTGGCAGGGGTCGAGCGGGGCGCAGGTGTCCTCGCCGTCGGTGATGAGGACGATCCGCTTGGTCGCCCCGTCCTCGCCGAGGTCGTCGGCCGCGCCGAGCAGGGCCGGACCGATCGGGGTCCAGCCGGTGGGGGCGAGGGTGGCGACGGCGGCCTTCGCCTCGGTCCGGTCGAGCGGTCCGACGGGGTACAGCTGGCGGGTGTCCTTGCAGCCGCGCTTGCGGTCGTTTCCGGGGTAGTCGGCGCCGAGCGTGCGGATGCCGAGCCTGACCTCCTCCGGCACCGCGTCCAGGACCTCGTTGAAGGCCTGTTTGGCGGCGCTCATCCGGGACTTGCCGTCGATGTCCTTGGCCCGCATGGAGCCGCTGACGTCGAGGACCAGTTCGACCTTGGGGGATTCCTTCGCCGCCGGTCCGTCGGCGGAGGCGCTCGCGGGGAGCAGCGCGGCGGTCAGGGCGACGAGCAGTGCGCAGACCCCGGTCGCCAGCCGTTTTCTCGTGATCATCGGCGGATCGTATTGATGATCCTCCGACAATCCAAAACCGGGGTCCGGCTCCCCGTCGGTCCGGAACCGGGCGGGGAGCCGGACGGGGAGCCGGACGTGCGGCCCTGACGGGCTACCAGATCGCCTCGACCCACTCCGGGTGGTCGATGAACGGGTTCCGGTTGCCCTGGTAGGAGTTGAAGATGATGTCGTTGCGGCGCTCCTCGAAGGCGCTCGGCGGGTCCTGCTCGTTCCACTGCTTGAGGACCGAGAGGCGGCCGTGCCAGGGGACGCTGCCGTTGGCGGTCGACTCGTTGGGCTCCAGGTCGGGCCAGGCGTCGTCGCCCTCGTAGCGGACGGCCATGTAGAGGATCATCCGGGCCACGTCGCCCTTGTCGGCGTTGCGAGGCTCGAAGGAGTTGGAGTCCGTGTAGCTGCCGGTGGCGCCGCTGACGGCGCTGCCGCCGAGGTCCCAGTCCTTATTGCCGCGGATGCTGTTGACCTGGACGTCACAGGCGCGCAGGTGGTGCAGGTCCGTGCCGGGGCCGGCCGAGGTCCCGAAGCTGCCGTGGGACTGGGCCCAGACGTGCTCGCGGTTCCAGTCGCCGACGTCGCCGCCGTTGAGCGCCTTGCTGCGCGAGGCGCCGCTGTACAGCAGGACGACGTTGTTGGTGTTGTTCGGGTCCTGGTCGGTGACCTTCAGGGCGTTCCAGACCGCGTCGTACGAGATCTTGTTCTGGCTGCTGATGATGGTGTGCAGCGCCGACTTGAGGCTGGTGCCGGTCTTGCCGACGGCGTTCTTGTAGTACGTGGTGTCGTACGCGGTCGTGGTGGCGGCCGCGGGGGTCGCCGTCACCACGGGGAGCGTGAGTCCGGCGACGGCGGCCGACAGCGCCGCCCAGACCTTCCACCTGCGTATCCGTGCAACCGACATGGGGGCCCTTTCCCGGGGACGGGCACGCGGACGACCGCCGTGCGCCCGGCTCGAGGGGACGGCGTTCTACGCGTGTTGACTTCGTGTCACCGGGGAGGGTCGCACGGGAGAGGGGGTTGTCGTGTTACGGACAAAGAGCCATTCGGTGACGTTCTCGCATACGCGGCGGCCGCGGGCGGGCGAGTCGCGCCACTTCGGCCTCAGGCGCCCCGGAGGTCCACCGGCATCCCCTTCGGCTCCTTGATCCGCTTCATGATGATCTGGGAGTTCACCTCGGTGACCCCGGCCAGCGCCGTCAGCTGTTCGATCCAGAGCCGCTCGTACGCCGAGAGGTCCGCCACCGCGATCCGCAGCAGGCACCCCGGGCTGCCGAAGAGCCGGTACGCCTCGATGACGTCCGGGATCGACTGGAGCGCCTCCTCGAAGGCCTCCACCGTCTCCCGGTCGCGCCTCACCTCGACGGAGACCAGCACCTCGAAGCCCCGGCCCACCGCCTCCGGGTCGATGACCGCCCGGTACCCCCGGATCACTCCGTCCTGCTCCAGCTGGCGCACCCGGCGCAGACAGGGGGAGGGGCTCAGGCCGACCCGCTGGGCCAGCTCCTGGTTGCTCAGCCGGCCGTCCTGCTGGAGCTCGCGCAAGATGTGGAGATCGATTCGGTCCATGGCGCGATTATCTGCCACGGTGAAACATTTCTGCGCCGGGATTGGCAATCGCCTGCTCCTCCTTCTGGCCTACCGTTGCCGAGATGGCCCCGGAACCGGGCGGGGCCGCGGCACACCAGGCACGGAGAGGCGGCGGACATGCAGCGGACGAACGACGGAAGCCCGCGGCGGATCGTCGTCATCAGCACCGGCGGCACCATCGCGAGCCGCTGGCAGGGGACCGGCTACGCGGCCGACGCCTCCGGCGACGACGTCCTCGCCACCGCCCCGCTGCCCGAGGGCGTGACGGTCGAGGTCCGCGACCTCTTCAACGTCAACAGCTCGCTCCTCACCGCCGCCCACCAGCTCGTGCTGCTCCGCACGGTCCACGAGACCCTGGCTGACCCGGGCGTCGACGGCATCGTCGTCACCCACGGCACCGACACCCTGGAGGAGACCGCCTTCCTCCTGGACCTCCACCACGACGACGCCCGCCCGGTCGTCCTCACCGGCGCCCAGCGCCCCTTCGGCACCGGCGACGGCGACGGCCCCGGCAATCTGTACGACGCCCTCCAGGTCGCCGCGACCGTCCGCGACCTCGGCGTCCTCGTCGTCTTCGACGGCCGCGTGCACGCCGCCCGCGGCACGGTGAAGACGCAGACCCTCGCCGCGGACGCCTTCTCGGACCCGTCGGCCGAGCGCCTGGGCCGGGTCGGATTCTCCCGCGTCGACATCGAGCGCCTCCCGGACCGTCCGGCCGTCCTTCCGCTGCCGGCCGCCGCCCGCACCGCCGACCCGGCCGCGGGCCGGGGCGCGCTGCCCCGCGTGGACGTCGTCCTCCACCACACCGACGGCGACCGGCTCCACTTCGACGCGGCCCTCGCCGCCGGGGCCCGCGGCATCGTCCTCGTCGCCACCGGTGCCGGCAACGCCACCCCGGAGATCGCCGAGGCCGTCGCCGAGGCCACCGCGCGGGGCGTCCTCGTCGCCGTCACCACCCGCGTCCCGGCCGGCCCGCTCGCCGAGATCTACACCGGCGGCGGCGCCGTCGACCTCGTCGCCAACGGCGGCCTGCTGGCCGGCACCCTGCGGGCCGCCCAGGCCCGCATCGCCGTCCTCTCCGTGCTCCTCGCGGAGACCGACGGCGACGACCCGGCCCGCCGCACCGCCCTCCTGCGCCGCCTCCTCGAAGGCCCGGTCCGCCCCGCTCCCGCCCTCGCCACCGGTGCCTCCCGCGAGGCCGCCCCCACCCCGGTCCCGACCCGGGCCTGACGGCCCGGCACCCTCCGGCGAGCGGCCCCGGCACCGGCTCGCGGGCGTCGCCCCCTCCTCCGCCCGCGAGCCGGAAACACTTCCCGTACGGCCCCGGTTCCTCCCCGCGGGAGCGGGAGGCATCCCCTGCACGGCCCCAGTTCCTTCCCGCGCGAGCGAGAAGCCCCCCAGTACGACCCCGGTTCCTTCCCGCGCGAGCGGAAGCACCCCCTGCGCCCCGGTTGTCTCCGGCGCGAGCCGAAACACCCCGGTACGCCCCCGGTTCCTTCGGTACGGTGACGGACTCCCCGTCCCCGACCGCCGCCAGGAGCCCCCGTGCCCGAAGCCGGAGCGACCGCGAGCGCGGACGCCACCGCGCAGGCCCGGCACGTCGTCCGCGTCGTCCGCGAGGTCCTCGGCGACCGGGCCGTCCCGGCCGCCTGCGTGCACGGTTCCGCCGTCCTCGGCGGGCTGCGGCCCACCAGCGACGTCGACGTCCTCGCGGTGCTGAGCCGGCCGACCACCGCGGCCGAGCGCCGCGCCCTCACCGACGCGCTGCTCGCCGTCTCCGGCGCGCGGGCGTACGAGGGCCCCGCCCGGCCCGTCGAGCTGAGCCTGGTCGTCCACGCCGAGGTCCGTCCCTGGCGGTACCCGCCGGTCTGCGAGTACCTCTACGGCGAGTGGCTGCGCGACGACTTCGAGGCCGGGGTCACCCCCGCCCCCTCGCCCTGCCCCGATCTGGCCCCGCTGATCACCATGGCCCGCACCGGTGACGTCTCCCTGCTCGGGCCGCGCCCGTCCGAGCTGTTCGACCCGGTTCCCGATGCCGACCTGCGGGCGGCGATCGTCGCGGGCGTGCCCGGGCTCCTCGCCGATCTGGACGGCGACACCCGCAACGTCCTGCTCACCCTGGCCCGGATCCTCACCACCCTCCGCACCGGCCGGATCCGGTCGAAGGACGCGGCCGCCGCCGCGCTGCTGCCGGAGCTCCCGGAAGCGCACCGGCCGGTGCTCGCGGCGGCCCGGGCCCAGTACCTGGCGGGGGAGTACGGCTCCTGGGCGGACGCGCTGCCCGCCGCGCGGGCCCACGCGGCGTACGTCGCCGGGGAGATCGAGAGGGCTCGCCAGGCCTGAAGTTACCCGTCGGTTTCTCGTGACTTCCTCGGCGGTCGGTCGTAGAACATGTTCCCCTTCGCTCACGAGTGAGGAAGATCGCATGAGTGAATGCCCCTTTCCGCCCAGGGAATTCACGGGGTCAGCCGCCGCCGCTTCCTGACGGGAACGGGTTCCGTTCTCGGCGCCGCCGCCCTGGCCGGCACTCTCCCCGCCCCCGCCCGCGCCCAGGTCCCCGGCCTCGACGTCCGCCCCGTCCCCGCCGACTCCCGCGTGCGCGTCCTCGTCGTCGGCACCGGACACGGCGGCTCCGTCGCCGCCCTCCTGCCGGCCCGCGCCGGCGTCGACGTCCACATGACCGAGATGGGCATGGCCTGGGACACCGCGGGCCCCGACGGCAAGGTCTTCGCCAACACCACCGTCCCCGACCACCGCTCCCTCTGGCTGCGCACCCGCACCAAGCAGCCGCTGAGCCAGTTCCTCGGCTTCCCCCTCGACAAGGACGTGTCCCGGCACACCGGCATCCTCGACGCCGAGGACTTCGCCGGCATCACCGTCTACCAGGGCCGCGGCATCGGAGGCGGCTCCCTCGTCAACGGCGGCATGGCCGTCACCCCGCTCCGCGAGCGCTTCCCCGAGATCCTCCCCACCGTCGACCCGGCCGAGATGTACGCCACCCACTACCCGCGCGCCAACGCGGGCCTCGGCGTCACCTCCGTCGACGAGGCCTGGTGGGAGGGCACCGACGCCTACCAGTACGCGCGCGTGGGCCGCAAGCACGCCCAGCGCTCCGGCTTCCCGTTCGTCTTCGTGCCCGACGTCTACGACCGGGACCACATGAAGCGGGAGGCCGCCGGAGCCGTACCGAAGTCCGCCCTGGCCGGCGAGGTCATCTACGGCGACAACCACGGCAAGAAGACCCTCCGGAAGACCTACCTCGCCCAGGCCGCCGCCACCGGCCGGGTCACCGTCGCCGCCCTCCACCGGGTCACCTCGGTCACCCCGGCCGCCGCCGGCGGCTACACCGTGGCCATCGAGCAGATCGACACCACCGCCCCCGCGGCCACCGCCCGCACCACGTCCTCCAGGGCCCCGTCGGGCCGCGCGTCCCCGGAGGCCGCGTACACCACGGCCCCCGGCCGTGCGCCCAGGACCGCCCCGACGTCGTCGGTCGCGACCACGCCGAGCCCGTGCCCGAGGCCCGCGAGCGCGCCCGCGTCCCGGCCCGCCTTCGCCGGGTCGGCGACGAGGACCGCCGCGAGTTCGAGCCCGGGATGGGCGTCCACGGCCCGGATGGCCGCCCGCCCGACATTTCCGGTCCCCCACACCACCGTCCGTATCATGCGCGGAGGGTAGCGCCGGGCGACGGAGGTTCCCAGAGCCGCGACGAGAAGACCTGACGCCCGGTCAGGCGACTGTTCCCAAGGCGGATATCACGTCAGGCGCAGCGTCACGTACGGGATCGTGTCCCCCGGCAGCACGTACCGCTCCACCTCCGTGAAGCCCCGCGCCAGCGCGAACCGCAGCCCCTCCTCGTTCGAGGCGAGGACCACCGTCTCCACCCCGTCGCCGCCCAGCGTCCGCGCGTGCGCGAGCCCCCGTTCGTACAGCGCCGTCCCGTGACCCCGCCCCCGGTATTCCGGCAGGATCCGCGCGATCACCGTCGCCGCCGGCGTCTCCCCGTCCGGCGGCCGCACCGTCGAGCAGCCCACGGCCACCCCGTCCAGATACGCCACGTCCAGCCGGTTCCGCCCGGCCCGCTCCCGCACCTCGTCCTCGGTCAGCACCGCCGTCGGGATGACCGCGTTGTGGACCGCCCGCCAGTCGGCCAGCCGCCGCCCGTCCGCCGCCGGAACCACCCGCAGCTCCCCGTACGCCTCAAGATCACTCATTCCCGTACCCAACCCGGTCCCCGCCCGCCGGTCAACCCGGTTCCCCCCCCACCGCCCGCTCCGCCGTACGGGTGGGCCACCGCCGCCCCGCGCAGCGCCGCCCGCCGAACGGGTACGGATCGCTCCACTGCCCCCGGCCAGGAGGATGCCTTCCCATGCCCGCCTTCGTCCGCAAGGGCGCCCCCGCGCTCCTCGGCGCCGGCACCCTGTGCGCGGCCCTGCTGCTCACCGCCTGCGCGCACCCGGAACCGACCGGCCCCGCCCCGGCGACCGCCCCCGCCCCCGAGAAGAGCGCGGCCGCCCCGGCCACCGACGCCCGCCCCCGCACCGCCCCGCGCGTTCCCGGCCTCGGCCCCCTCACCCAGGCCCGGATCCCCGACGGCGCCACCCAGGCCCTCGTCGTCACCGGCGCCACCGAGAACAGCAACACCGCCACCGCCGTCCTCCACCAGCGCGCCCCCGGCGGCCGCTGGTACGAGGCCGGCGGCCCGTGGCCCGCCCGCAACGCCCTCAAGGGCTGGACCGCCGACCACTCCGCGGGTGACCTGCGCACCCCCATCGGCGTCTACCGCATCGGCGACGCCGGCGGCCGGCTGCCCGACCCCGGAGCCCGCCTCCCCTACGACGAGGACCCCGAATTCGCCATCAGCGGCACCGGCTTCCGCGGGGAGTCCCTCGAAGGCTCCTTCGACCACGTCATCGCCATCGACTACAACCGGGTCCCCGGCCGCACCCCGCTCGACAAGGAACGCCCGCTCGGCGCGGCCAAGGGCGGCGGCGTCTGGATCCACGTCGACCACGGCGGCCCCACCCAGGCCTGCGTCGCCCTCGACCGCGACGACCTGCGCACCCTGCTCGTCGCCCTCGACCCGGCCGCCGAACCCGTCGTCGTCATGGGACCGGCCCCCGAACTCGCCCGCTGAGCGGGCGGAGCCGGAGGCCGGGCGGGACGCGGGGAGCGGGAGGCGGACTCAGCCGACCGCTCCCCGGAACGGCTCGGTGTGCTGCCGGATCTGGTCGGGCGTCAGGTAGGCGTCGGTGTACTCGAAGTCCCGCAGCGTCCCCGCCTTCGACGCCAGGAACCCGGTGCGCACGTAGTCGTCCCCGGCCACCGCGTTCAGCAGCCAGTTCGTCATCACCCGGGTCTTCGCCACGTTCGTCCGCAGCGCCGCCCAGTGGTAGCCGCGCGCCACCGCCTGGGCCGCGGGCCCGTGCAGCTCCACGCCCAGCGGCTTCGACACCCCGTCCATCCCGCCCAGGTCCACCACCAGACCCAGGTCCTTGTGCGTGTACGGCCGCGGGGACCCGCCGCGCAGGGTCGACACCAGGTTGTCCGCGAGCGCCTTGCCCTGCCGCATCGCGTGCTGCGCCGTCGGAGGGCAGATCGCGCCCTCCTCGCCCTTCGCCAGATCCGGCACGGCCGCCGCGTCACCCAGCGCCCACACCCCGTCGGTCCCCGGCACCCGCATCTCGGCCGTCGTCACGAGCCGGCCGCGCACGGTCTCCGCGCCGACCGTCCCGACCAGCGGGCTGGCCGCCACGCCGGCCGTCCAGATCAGGGTGCGGCAGGGCAGCACCCGACCGTCCGTCAGGGTCACGTTCTCGTCGTCCACCGAGGCCACCGACACCCCCAGCGAGACCTGGATGCCCCGCTTCGTGAGGATGTCCATCGCCGCCGCGCCCAGCTTCTCGCCCAGCTCCGGCATCAACCGGGGCGCGATGTCCACCAGGTGCCACTTGATCAGGGCCGGGTCGAGCCGCGGATAGCGCTTGACCGCGTTGTGGGTGAGCAGCTGCAGGCAGGCCGCCGTCTCGGTGCCCGCGTATCCGCCGCCGACGACCACGAACTGCAGCCGGGCCGCCCGCTCGGCGTCGTCGTCGCTCGCGTCCGCCAGGTCCAGCTGGGCGATCACGTGGTCCCGCACGTAGACCGCCTCCGCCAGGGTCTTCATGCCGCGGGCGTGGTCGGCGAGCCCCGGGATGTCGAAGGTCCGGGTCACGCTGCCGGGCGCGAGCACCAGATGGTCGTAGGGCTCGACGTCGTACTCCCCGGAGATCGTCCGGACCACCACGGCCTTCGCCGCCGTGTCCACGCCCACCGCGCCGCCCGGCACGATCCGCGTCCGGTGCCGCTGGCTGCGCCGCAGCGACAGCGCCACCGACTGGGGCGTCAGGACGCCCGCCGCCACCTGGGGGAGCAGCGGCAGATAGAGCTGGTACGAGAAGGGGGAGAGCAGCGTGATGCGCGCCTCCCGCTCGGTCAGCCGCCGTTCGAGCCGCTTCACACAGCCCACGCCGGCGAACCCGGCGCCCACCACGAGGATCCTCGGTCGCGTCACGCTTGCCGCCTTCCCTATGAGCGTGCAATGTGCCGTCCCCTGTGACTGCATAGGGACATGTGGCAATTTTTCGCTGACTATCCGTGGTTTACCCTTTTTATCGTCATTGCATCAGGATCGCTCTTCGGCATGGTCCGCTTCGGTCCCGTGAAGCTCGGCGCGGCCGGCGTCCTCTTCGTCGGACTGCTGGTGGGAGCGCTGGACCCGGACGTCGGCGCGGCGGTCCCCGCGGGGCTGTCCGTCCTCGGCCTCGCCCTGTACGTGTACACGGTGGGCCTGGAGGCCGGACCGGCCTTCTTCCGCGAGCTGCGGCCCCAGCTCGCGGTGATGGCCGGCGCGGTCGTCGCCCTCGTCCTCACCGCGCTCGCCGTCGGCGTCCTCGGCAGCGGACTCCTCGACATCCCCGGTCCCTTCCTCGCCGGCGGCTACGCGGGCATCGGCACCACCACCCCCGGCCTCGCCGCCGCCCAGGCCGCCTCCGACGACCCCACCCAGGCGGCCACCGGCTACGCGATCGGCTACCCGCTGGCCGTCATCCTCACCATCCTCTTCGTCGCGGCCGTCGCCGCCGCCCGGAACTGGCCCGGCCGCCGCGACCCCGGCACCGGCCTCCCCGACCGGCTCGTCACCCGGACGGTCGACGTCACCCGCCCCGCACGCTGGGCCGACGTCCCCGGCACGGCCTCCGGCGACCTCCTCGCCAGCGCCCACCGCCCGGCGGGCGGCACCGTCCACATCGTCGACGGCGGGGATCCCGGGCCGCTCGCCCCCGGCGACGCGCTCGTCCTCGTCGGCGGCCCCGAGGCGGTCGCCGCCGGCGTCGCCGCCCTCGGCACGGAGGCCCCCGAGCACCTCCTCGACCACCGCGACGTCGTCGACTACCGCCGCATCCTCCTCACCAACCCGGACCTCGCCGCCCGCACCGTCGCCGAACTCGGCCTCGGCCCACGCTTCGGCGCCCGCGCCACCCGGGTCCGCCGCGGCGACCAGGACCTCCTCGCCCACGACGACCTGCTGCTCCAGCTCGACGACCGCGTCCGCGTCGCGATGCCCCGCGAACGCACCGCCGACGTCACCGCCCACCTCGGCGACACCGAGGCCAAGGTCAGCGAGGTCAGTGCCGTCAGCATGGGCCTCGGCCTCGCCGCCGGCTTCCTCATCGGCATCCCCACCCTCACGATCGGCTCCACGGCCCTCTCCCTCGGCACCGCCGCCGGCCCCCTCGTCATGGCCATGCTCCTCGGCCGGCTCCGCCGCACCGGCCCCCTCGTCTGGGTCCTGCCCACCCGCGCCAACCTCACCCTGCGCCAGATCGGCCTGCTCGTCTTCCTCGCCTGCGTCGGCCTCACCTCCGGCTACGCCTTCCGCCGCGACGCCTTCTCCGTCTTCGGCCTCAAGCTCCTCGCCGTCCTCGTCGCCGGCGCGGTCCTCAGCTACGCCCTGATGGTCCTGGTCTGCCGCCTCCTCGGCCAGAGCCGCCCCCGCACGATGGGCCTGCTCGCCGGATACGTCGGCAATCCCGCCATCACCGCGTACGCCAACGGCCGGGTCTCCGACAGCCGCGTCAACACCGGCTACGCCACCCTCTTCGCCCTCGCCATCCTGGTGAAGATCGTCTGCGTCCAGCTCATCGTCGGCCTCTGACCGGCGGCCTTCCCGTCCCCGGGACACGTTGCCCGAGGACCCCGCACGGAAGACGGCGCCCGCCCGTCACCACGTACCGGGCCGGCCTCTTCTCCGGCGACGGCGAGGTCACCGCCCCCACCGTCCAGCAGTTCCTCCCGGACCTCACGGACGACTTCAAGACCTCCATCGAGCGTCTGGTCACCTGAAGCGCAGCTCGGGATCGGACACGCTCCCGTCCCTCAACAGCCTCACGTCCGCGCGGTGGTCCACCGACGTCCGCCACGGCCCCCGGTCGCCCTGGCGGGGCAGCTCGTCCGCGGCGCGCCGGACGTACCCCGCGCCGAGGTCGAACAACGGCCGGGTCGGCATGGCGGGATCGGCCGGCTCGGGGCGGCAGACGGTCAGGCCGCGCGCGTCCATGTGCCGGAGCAACCGGCAGAGGTGCTCGCCGACCAGGTCGATCTTCAGCGTCCAGGACGCGTGGGTGTAGCCGATCGCGAGGGCGAGGTTCGGCACCCCGGACAGCATCAGCCCCTTGAAGACGACGGTGTCCGCGAGGCGCACCGGGGCGCCGTCGACGGTGAGCGCGATGCCGCCCATCAGCCGGACGTTCAGACCGGTGGCGGTGACGACGACGTCCGCGTCGACGTGCCGGCCGGAGGCCAGCTCCACGCCGGTCTCGGTGAAGGCGGCGATCCGGTCGGTCACCACCGTCGCCCGTCCCTCCCGGACCGCGGTGAACAGGTCGCCGTCGGGCGCGGTGCACAGCCGCTGGTCCCACGGCTCGTACGGCGGGTTGAAGTGCTCGTCGACCGGATAACCGGGCGGCAGCCGACGGGCGTTGAGCCGGCGGATCAGGCGGCGCGCCGCCTTCGGGTACCGCCGGCAGAAGCGGAAGAACACGCTCTGCAGGAGGACGTTCTTCCGCCGGATCAGCGCATGGGCGCGCCGCTCGCCGAGGCAGCGGCGCAGGGCGTCGGCGAGCGCGTCGTTCCGGTTCACCGGCAGGACGTACGTCGGTGTCCGCTGCACCATCGTCACGTGCGCGGCGCTGCCGGCCAGGGCGGGCACCAGCGTGACGGCGGTCGCGCCGCTGCCGATCACCACGACCCGCTTCCCCGCGTGATCCAGGTCGTCCGGCCAGTGCTGCGGGTGCGCGATCGTGCCGCGGAACCGCTCCCGGCCCTCGAACGCGGGGGTGAACCCCTCGTCGTAGCGGTAGTAGCCGCCGGCGGCGACCAGCCAGTCGCAGGTCAGCGTGGTCGACTCGCCCGTGTCGGCGCGCTCCGCCTCCACGGTCCACAGGGCTCGTTCGTCCGACCAGGAGGCGGCGCGCACCCGGTGGTGGTGGCGGATGGCCCCGTCGAGACCGTGCTCGGCCGCCGTCTCGCGCAGGTAGTCCCGGATCCGGGAGCCGTCGGCGATGGCCTGCCGGTCCCGCCAGGGCTTGAAGGCGTAGCCGAAGGTGTGCAGGTCGGAGTCGGACCGGACGCCGGGGTAGCGGAAGAGGTCCCAGGTGCCGCCGAGGCGGGCGCGGGCCTCCAGGATCGCGAAGCTCTTCCCCGGCAGCTCCCTGCGCAGGTGGCAGGCGATGCCGATGCCGGACACCCCGGCGCCCACGACGAGGACGTCCAGGTGTTCGACGCCTGCCGCCGCGGTTCGTCCGGCCCGTCCGTCGGGTTCGGCCCGCTCGCCGGGTCCGGCCCGTCCTCCGGATCCGACGGGTGCGCCCGCGTCCGCCGTCGCGTCGCTCATTCCGCGCCCCCGCCCGCGACCAGGGCGGTCACCAGGCGGCGGATCGCGGGGCGGGGGTCGGGGGAGCCGGGCCAGGTGGTCATCAGGAGGTGGTGGCCGGCGCCGACCAGGGCGAGGGCGACGGAGGCCGGGTCCAGGGAAGCGGGGGTGCGGCCGAGGGCGCGTTCGGCCTCCAGGTAGCCGGCGACGGCCTCCTCGACCGAGGCGAAGCCCGGCGCACCGGCCGCCAGGGCCTCGCGGACGCGCAGCGCGGCGGCCGGGCGGGCCATGGCGAGGCCGGAGAGCGCGGGGCCGCCGGAGTCGAAGAGGGCCTGGACGACCGTGTCGAGGTTGCCGGCCACCGTCCCCCGGCCGACCAGCCCGGCGAGGGCCCGCGCGCTCGCCGTCGTACGGGCGAAGCGGTCGAGGCACAGCTCGGCGACGAACTCGTCGAAGCCCTCGAAGTGCGCGTGCAGCAACCCCTTGGCGCACCCCGCCTCCGTGGTCACGGACCGGCTGGTGAGCGCCCCCGGACCGTCCCTCTCCACGACCCGCTCGGCCGCCGCGAACAGCCGTTCGCGCACATCCGGCGTCGCCACTCCACGCGGTGACATGAACCCGCCGTCCTCTCCGTCGTACGTCGCTCGTGCCTTCCGGCGTCCGGCCGCCGGGGTCACCTGGATCGTAGACGGGATTGCCGGAATGGGCACCTGCCCATACTGTGGGCCGCACGAGAATGGGCGACCGCCCATTCTGGTCCGTCACTCACGGAGGCAGTCGTGACCGTCATCGTCAACACCGCGCAGGAGCAGGCCTGGAACGGCCCGGAAGGCGCCCACTGGGCCCGCCACCAGGACCGCTGGAACGCCGTCAACGACGGCTTCAACGAGCCGCTGCTCGACGCCGCCCGCATCGGGGAGCGCCACCGCACCCTCGACATCGGCTGCGGCGCCGGCCGGACCACCCGGCTCGCCGCCCTCCGCGCCCCGCGGGGACACGCCTCCGGCCTCGACCTCTCCGGCCCCATGCTCGCCGAGGCCCGCGCCCTGGCGGAGGCCGAAGGCGTCCGGAACGTCACCTTCACCCGGGGCGACGCCCAGACCCATCCCCTCGACGCGAGCGCCTTCGACGCGGCGATCAGCCGCTACGGCGCCATGTTCTTCGCCGACCCCGAAGCCGCCTTCGGGAACATCGCGCGCGCCCTGCGCCCCGGCGGCCGGCTCGCCCTGATCTGCCCGTCGGACCCCGGCCTCAACGGCTGGGTCACCGCCATGGCCTCCCTGCGCGGCATCCTGCCCGTCGGCGACTTCGCCCGCCCCGGACATCCGGGCATGTTCTCCCTCGGCGAGCCGGACCGCGTCCGCGCCGTCCTCACCGCCGCCGGCTTCACGGCGGTCACGCTCGAAGAGACGCGCGCGTACGGCACCTGGGGCCGGGACGCCACGGACGCGGCGGACTTCCTCCTCGCCACCGGCCCCGGCCGCCACCTGATGGACCGGGCCGACGGGCCCGCGCGGGCCCGCGCCCGCGCCGCCCTCACCGACCACCTGCGCGCGCACGAGCAGCCCGACGGCACCGTCAGGCTGCTCAGCACGGCGTGGCTGATCACGGCGGACAGGGCCTAGGGGGGAATCCCTGAGAGGTTCGGAAGCCGACCAGGGCCCGGCCCCTAGAGGACGACCACGCCCAGCGGGCGCGAGCCCGCCGCGAGGCGCTTCACCTCGCCCGAGCCGAGGTCGACGACGCTGATCCCGTCCCAGTACCCGTCCCGGGTGAAGCCGCCGGTCACGTACGCGGTGCGGCCGTCCTTCGACACGGCGACGTCCTCGTGCGGCCCGTCGAGCGGGTAGACCCGCTCCCTGCCCCCGGGCGGCCGGACGGTCAGCGACGGGCCCCGGTCCTCGCTCGGGTCGATCGGCCCGGTGCCGACGGCGTACAGCGTCCCGTCCGCCGTCACGGCCGCCCCGTGCTGGTGGGTGTTCGCGGTCATGTCCTCGATCTCGACCCGGCCGGTGGCCGGGTCGACGACGGCGAGCCGCTCGCCCTCGAACGGCAGCAGCAGCTTCCCGTCCGAGGGGCGTACGGCGGTGTAGTGCGGCTTCAGCCAGGAGCCGAGCCCGCCCTCCGTGCCGTACGGGGCGACCTCGACGCGCCGGGCGTCGAGGGAGTCCGCGTCGACGACGGTCACGTCGAAGGAGTCGTGGTTCGTGGCGTACACGGCGGACCCGTCCCGGCTCACGTCCACGTCGAACGGCCGGCGCCCCACGCCGACCACGTCCACGACCTCCACGGACGCGGTGTCGATCACCTCCAGGGTGCCGTTCCCGCCGGGCACGTTCACCCCCACGTACACCCGCTTCCCGTCCGGCGACAGCGCGATGCCCATCCCGCCGCCCCGGTACTCGCCGGTGGTCACCGGCCCGCTGTCCGTCCGGTACGGGACGAGGGCCAGGCGACGGCGGGTGTCCGTGTCGACGACGGCGACGCCCTCGGCCGTCGCCACCCAGGCCCGCCCGTCCTCACCGAGCGCCAGCCCGTACGGCGCGGTGCCCACCCGTACGGAGCCGGTGGCGCCGCGTGCCGGATCGACGAAGGTCACCGTGTCCGACCCGAAGTCGCTGACGAGCAGCGTCCCCGCCGCGGGCTTCGCGCCGGACTCGGCGGAGGGTGGGGGAGTGACGGTGACGGCGGGGGCGGGAGCCGCGCTCGCGGACCGGCCCGGCGCTGCGGCGGGAGCCTCGTCGGCCTGGGCGCATCCCGACAGCAGCGCCCCGGCGACGGCCGCGGGCAGCAGGACGCGAGCGGTTCGGGACGTGCGGGGGATCTTCGTCATCTCGGCTCCTCGGATACGGGACAGGAGGAGGACGCCGCGCGGACCCGGCCCCTCCCGTACCCCGATCCTCCGGCCTCCGGGCACCCCGCTCTTTCGCCCGCCCGTCCACACCCTCCGACCCCTCCGGTGGACCCGGGGGTCCACCGATCGGACGACGCGAGGCGCGGGTCCGTGTACCCCGCGTGTCCGGGTGCGAGGGTCGTGGGGGCGCCCGTCGTCCGGAGCGGACCGGGGACCAGGCCGTGCCGCACCGTGACGGGGATCTCGAAGCGCCGGTCCCGGCGTGCGGCGGGGAGTCGGTCACCGTCATGGGCACCAGGGCCGAGCCCCTGGAAATGGCGGCGGAGGACGGCGGCCGCGTCCGGACCGTCGTACGCACCGGCGCGGCAGCGACGCCCGATCCGTGCGTACCGCCCCGCGGCGGCCTCGTCGCCGGCGCCGCTTCCCTGTACCGCCCCGGGGCGCGCGTCTCAGCCGCCCTGGGGCAGCGAGCGCATCGCGACGACGCCGGCGTGACCGGTCGGGCCGCCCTGGCCGGGGGTCGCGGCGGGGCCCTGGAGGCCCGCCGGGCCCGGCAGTCCCGCGGGGCCCGCCATCCCGGGCTGGCCGGGCATCGGCTGACCGGGAACCGCGGGAAGGGCCGGAGCCGACATGCCCGGCTGCCCCGGCATCCCCGGCTGACCGTGCATGCCCGGCTGCCCCATCGGCGACGGGCCCGGCAGCCCGGGCCGGCCCATCGGCGGCTGCCCGTGCATCCCCGGCCCGCCCATCGGCGGCTGGCCGTGCATCCCGGGCTGGCCCGGCACGCCCGGCATCCCCTGGAGGCCCGTCGGCTGCTGCTGCGTGGGCGCGGGAAGCTTGATGTAGCGGCTCAGGTCCCGCAGCACCTCCTCCGCGGTCTGGCGCACGTCACCGGGAACGTCCCCCCGCTCCCGTATGAGCTGGGCGTAGATCGGTGCGGTGCCGTCCGCGTGGTTCATGGAGTCCGTCGCTTCCTGTCAGCTGGGTCGGTGCCGCGCACCGGCGGGCAGACGGCGAGTCTACGGGGAAGCGCCGACGGCGCGTGGCGCGGGGAGCCCGCCGCCCCTCGCCCGGGGGACCCCGTACGAACACCGCCGACGGCCCCGAGCACACCCCCGCCCGTGTCAGGATCGAAGGATGCCTGAGAAGATCATCGCCGCGTGTGACGGCGCGTCCAAGGGAAATCCCGGCCCCGCCGCCTGGGCCTGGGTCATCGGCCGCGCGGACGGCACGCTGGAGCGCTGGGAAGCCGGACCGCTCGGCCGCGCCACCAACAACGTGGCCGAACTCACTGCCCTGGAACGGCTCCTGGAAACCCTGGATCCCGCCGCCCCCGCGGAGATCCGGATGGACTCGCAGTACGCCATGAAGGCCGTCACCACCTGGCTGCCCGGCTGGCGCCGCAAGGGCTGGAAGACGGCCGCCGGCACCCCGGTCGCCAACAAGGACCTCGTCGTCCGCATCGACGCCCTGCTCACCGGCCGGGACGTCGACTTCGTCTACACCCCCGCGCACCGGACCGGCGGCGACCCCCTCAACGACGCCGCCGACCGGGCCGCCAGCCACAGCGCCCGGACCCAGGAACCCCTCGGCTCGGACGCCGGCTCCGCCCTGCCGGACCCCGAGCCCGCCTCCGCGCGGGTCTCCGCGCCCCGCACGCCCCGGGCGCGCTCCTCCGCGCCCGGCGGATCCACCGCTTCCGGTGCCCGCCGGAGTCGCCCGTCCGGCGGCACCCTGAAGGCCAAGTTTCCGGGCCGCTGCCGCTGTGGGCGTGCCTATGACAAGGGGGAGAGCATCGCGAAGAACAGTGAGGGCTGGGGCCATCCCACCTGCGTCTGAGCACTGAGGCCGTCCGAGGGGCGGGCGTCCCTGTCCGCCCCCTGAGACCGTCCTCGGGGCCCCTCCGGGAGGCTTCACCCGCGCGTGGATCCGGGTTCTCCGCAGGTTCTGTTCTCAGAGCTGTCGGGGCTGCATACTGTTCCTCCTCGCACCTGGTGACGAACCGTTTTGCCTGCTCATCCGGCGTCTTTCGACGCGACATCGGCTGACCTCGGCACCCGGCGAGATTCCCCCCTTCACTTCCGGCGCACAGCGTCGTGACGGAAGTGACCCCTGCCCGTGAAAGACCCGAGGTTCCGTGCCAGTACCTGTTCTCCTGACCGGGCGCTCCGTGCGCCTGGAGCCGCTGGCGATGCGGCACGCCGAAGCCCTTGCGCGGGCCGGCGAGGCGGACCGATCGGCCTATGCCTTCACTCCCGTGCCGAACGGCCTGGAATCCGCGCTCGACTACATCGCCCGCGCCCTGGCCGAACAGGCCACCGGGCGCTGCCTGCCCTTCGCCCTGGTCAGTACCGCCGACGACCGGGTGATCGGCTCCACCCGCTTCCTCGAACTCGACTACTGGCGGGGCCCGCTCGTCTGGCCGCCGACCCCCGGCCACCCCCACGGCGATCCGCTCACCGCGGTCCCCGACGCCGCCGAGATCGGGAACACCTGGATCTCCGGCGACGCCCGGGGCACCGGCATCAACACGGAGGCGAAGCTGCTCATGCTCCGCCACGCCTTCGACACCTGGGGCGTCCGCCGGATCACGCTGCGCGCCGACGCCCGCAACACCCGCTCGCGTGTCGCCATCGAACGCCTCGGCGCCACCTGCGAGGGGATCCGCCGGGCCCACTCGCGCGGCCTCGACGGCGCCGTCCGGGACACGGCCTTCTACTCGATCCTCGACGAGGAGTGGCCGACCGTCCGGGACATCATCGAACTGCGCCTCAGCTCCCCCCGCCGGGGCAGGGTCCTCCCGGACCTCCTCCCGGCCTGAACCACCGGGCGCCGCCTGACCTGCGGGCGGCGCCACGGGGTGGTTCCATGGGGATGACGGGAAGGACTCCGCGTGAGGACACGGGGTAGCGGTCCCCGAGGCCGCGCACCGTGCAATCAGGATCCGCGAGAAGCGGGTGAGTCCTTCCCGCCCCCCTCCCTCCACCTCCGTGCCTTTTCCGCGGCCGACGCCCACCGGGACGGGCGGGCGCCGGTGCGTCACGCCAGCTGGTAGAGGCTGCGGCTGATCAGCCACAGGCCCAGCGCCAGGCACACGCCGATCACCGCGGGCTCCTTGTGCCGCCGCAACCAGCCGTGCAGCCCCATCAGGGCGCCCGCGGACCGCTCCGGCGCGAAGACCATCGACAGCTCCATGACCAGCAGGCTCGACGTGGCCACCAGGCAGAAGGCGGCCAGGGCCACGACGGACCCGGCGTCGGAGAGATCGGCCTGGACGACGGTGGCGGCCGCGGCGCCGACCATCCCCCACGGCTGGAGAAGCACGGCGAGGACCGCGGCGGACCAGAGCGAGGCCCCCTCGTGGGCGGTCGCCGAGGTCTTCTCCGCGGCCTTCGGCGCGATCGCGCCGCTCCGCACCCGCCGCCACCGGTACAGGCCGTAGCCCACCAGGCCGACGCCGAAGACCAGCGAGGCCCAGAGCGCCGCTATGGACGGCGGCGAGCGGGGCTCCGGCGGCTTCCCGCCCGTCAGGAGCAGCACCAGCGTGATCACCAGCACCAGACACGCCACCCAGGCCAGGATGAACACCAGCCCCTTGCGCACCCCGCGCGGCGAGGCCAGCACCACGACGAAGGCCATGACGGGCAGCGGGAAGAGCGTCACCGCCAGCCCGATCAACAGCAGGTCAAGCGCCATCGCGCCACCACCCGAAACCGAGCCCGAGCCCGAAACCGAGCCCGAGCCCGAGCCCGAAACCGAGCCCGGGTCCGTCGGCGGACCCGTACCCGGGAGTCGTTCCGACCCCGCGTCCGTGCGTCCCGGCGGGACGGCGGCCGTCAGGAACGCCCGAACGAGTCCCTGACGCCACGAGCGCGTTCACGGAGTCTCCTCACCGCCTCGCGGGCCTTGGCCCGCGCCTGGTCCGTCCTGCCCTCGGCCGCCAGCCGCTCGTCGCCGGTGAGCTTCCCGGCGAGCTCCTTCCACCTGCCCCGGGCCTTGTCGGCGCTGCCGCCCATGACCGCGCTCCCTCCTCGCCACCGGCCCCCGATCCACGCTAGGCCGCCCCGGCTCCCCCCGCCCGTCGGCCCAAGGCCGGCGGGTAGCGTGGGCGGCGACACAGAGCCGTGCCAGGGAAGGACCGAGTGATCGCCGTGCCCGCCGAGAACCCCGCCGCCGCCTCCGCGGCCCCGGGCCCCGACGTCCTGCGCCGCACCGAGGGCCGGGCCGGTTTCCTCACCCTCGACCGGCCCCGGGCCATCAACGCCCTCACCCATCCCATGGTCCTCGCCCTCGACGCCGCCCTCACCGACTGGGCGGACGACCCGGCCGTCACCACCGTCGTCCTGCGCGGCGCGGGGGAGCGGGGCCTGTGCGCCGGCGGCGACATCCGCGCCATCCACGACGACGCCCGCGCCGGCGGCACCGCCTCCGCCGCCTTCTGGCGCGACGAGTACCGCCTCAACGCCCGCATCGCCCGCTACCCGAAGCCGTACGTCGCCTTCATGGACGGCATCGTCATGGGCGGCGGCGTCGGCGTCTCCGCCCACGGCTCCGTCCGCGTCGTCACCGAACGTTCCCGGATCGCCATGCCCGAGACCGGCATCGGCTTCGTCCCCGACGTCGGCGGCACCTGGCTCCTCGGCCGCGCCCCCGGTGAACTCGGCACCCACCTGGCCCTCACCGGCGCGCAGATCGGCGCGGCCGACGCCCTCCTCACCGGCCTCGCCGACCATCACGTCCCCGCCGCCGCGCTCGACGTCCTCGCCGCCGACCTCACCCGCCTCCCCGCCGACGAGGCCCTCGCCCGGCACACCACCCCGGCCGCCCCCGGCGTCCTCGCCGAGCAGCGCGAGTGGATCGACGCCTGCTACTCCGCCCCCACCGTCGAGGAGATCGTCGACCGCCTCCTCGACTCCGGCGTCCCCGCGGCGAAGGAGACCGCCGACACCCTCCTCGCCAAGTCCCCGACCGCCCTCAAGGCCACCCTCGCCGTGCTCCGCGCCGCCCGCGGACTCGACGGCCTCGAAGCCGTCCTCGACCTGGAGTACCGGGCCTCCTGCGCCGCCCTCACCAGCCACGACCTCGTCGAGGGCATCCGCGCCCAGGTCGTCGACAAGGACCGGAACCCGCGCTGGGACCCGCCCGCGCTCGCCGGCGTCACCGACGACGCCGTCGCCCGCTACCTCGTGCCCCCGCCCGGCGGCGACCTCGGCCTCGGGTCAGTCTGACCCGTCCCGCGGGGTCCGGCCCGGACCGCGCCGCGTCGAGGACACCCGGCCGCCCGGGCCCTTTCCGGCGGAAAGGGTCAGCCGGACCGCCTCGGGCGGCGGGCCGGCTCCGCCCCGGCCGCCGGCTCGCCCAGCGCCAGCGCCGCCGTCCGCCACGCCTCCGTGACGGCCCCGTGCGCCAGCGCCGTCGCCGCCGGCACGTCCTCCGGCAGCCGCAGCGGCGCCCCGATGTGCACGTGCAGACACGGGCGCCGCAGCGGGGCCGTCAGCACGCCCGCGATCTGCTTCACCGTCCCGCCCGAGGTGATCCGTCGCGCCCCCGCCTGCCCGACCGGCACCACCGTCGCGCCCGTCGCCCCCGCGAGCCGCGCGAGGCCGGTGCGGAACTCCTCCGGCGGCGCCTCCGAGGCCTCCCTGCGCGGCGGGATCCGCCCCTCCGCGTAGAGCATCACCGGCCGCCCCGAGGCGAGCGCCACCGCCGCCCGGTCCAGCGCCGCCGAGGCGTGCGCCGTGTTGCGGTGCACCGGCACGTACCCGTCCCGGGACAGCGCCCGCCCGAGCCCCGGCACCCGCCACAGGCCGGCCGCCGCGAGCAGCACCGGCTCGGCGCCGAGCCGGTGCCGCAGCGCGGCGAGGACCAGCGCCGGATCGGCGAGCGACGTGTGGTTGGCGACGATGATGGTGCCCGGCTCGATCCGGGCACCGGGGTCCGCGGTCACGGTCAACCGTCCGAAGAACGGCACGAGATGCGCGGCGAGACGACTGAGCACGGGCGGACCCTCCACCTTCGGGGAACCGGACGACGACGGCCCGCCCATCGTCGGCCGGAGCCCCCGCCTCCGACATGCGCGCCCGTACTCACCCCCGTACTCATCCCGCGGCCCGCCCGTCTAGGCTGATCCGACACGAGGTCACGACGGAGCGGGGAGGCGGGCGGTGCGCAGCATGAGACCGTCCCCGGCCCTCGCCCGGCTCCTCCCGGCGCTGCTCTGCGCGCTCTGCGCGTTCCTCATGGCGCCCGCGACCACCGGCACCGGCGCCGGCATCGAGGTCCCGACGGCCGCCGCCGCGGCGCCGTCCGCGCCGGACCCGCAGCTGACGGGTGCCGAGGCGGCCGAACTCCCCGCCGTCGTCGAGCAGTCCGTACGCTTCCCGGTCCCGCCCGTCGCACCGCCGGTCGTCCGGACCGCCGACGTGATCCCCGTACCCGGGCGCGTCGCGGGCGACCCGCGCCGGGAGCGCGCCCCGCCCGGCCTCCCGTACGACCCCAGGGACCCCCGGGGTCCGCCCTCCACCCGGCACAGGTGACGCCGTTCCACCGCGCCGCCGTCCGGGCCCTCGGCATGCCCGAGCCCCGGCCACGCGCGCGTACCCCCGTCATGCCCGCACGGACCGTCCGCCCTCACGCCTCCGGCCGTGCACCGCCCGTGGAGGACCCATGCCCTCGTCCGCCGTGCTCCGGCGCGCGCTCCTCGCGCTCGCCGTCGTCGCACTCGCCCTCTGGACCGCCCTCACCACCCAGCCCCGCCTCGGACTCGACCTCCGCGGCGGCACCCGGATCGTCCTGGAGACCCAGGACACCCCCGCGCTCCGCGCCGACGCGGAGGCCACCGACCGCGCCCTCGAAGTGCTCCGCAAGCGGGTCGACGGCCTCGGCGTCGCCGAGCCCTCGCTCGCCCGCGCCGGCGAGAACCGGATCGTCGTCGAGCTCCCCGGCCTGCGCGACCCGCGCGAGGCCGCCGAGGTCATCGGCCGCACCGCCCAGCTCACCGTCCACGCCGTCACCGGCACCGCCGCCGCGGTGCCCGGGGGCCGCCCCGCCGCCGACGGCAGCCGCGTCCTCGCCGACCCCGACGGCGGAGGCCTCCTCGCCCTCGCCGCGCCCGCCCTCACCGGCGACGGCGTGAAGAGCGCCGACGCCGTCCTCGACACCACGAGCGGCCGCGGCTGGACCGTCGACCTCGCCTTCCGCGACGGCGCCGCCGCCGACTGGGCCCGGCTCACCGGCGAGGCCGCCTGCGCACCGGCCGGCGACCCGGCCCGCCGGGTCGCGATCGTCCTCGACGACCGGATCGTCTCCGCGCCCGCCGTCCAGGCCGGCGTGACCTGCGGCGCCGGCATCGCCGGCGGCTCCACCCAGATCACCGGCGGCTTCTCCGCCGAGGAGGCCCGCGACCTCGCCGCGCTCGTCGAGGGCGGCGCGCTGCCGCTGCCCGTCACCACCCTCGAACAGAGCGCCGTCGGACCGACGCTGGGCGCCGACGCGATCCGCGCCAGCGCGCTCGCCGCCGTCATCGGCCTCGCCTGCACCGGCGTCTTCGTCATCGTCGTCTACCGGCTCCTCGGCCTCCTCGCCACGCTCGCCCTGCTCCTCTACGGACTCCTCTCGTACGCGGCGGTCGTCGCCCTCGGCGCCACCCTCACCCTCCCGGGCCTCGCCGGCTTCGTCCTCGCGGTCGGCATCGCCGTCGACGCGAACGTCCTCGTCTTCGAACGGGCCAGGGAGGAGTACGCGGCGCTCGGCCGCACCACCGCCGTCCGCGACCCGCGCCGCCCGCTCGCCACCGCCTTCGCCAAGGCGTGGAGCGCCGTCGCCGACTCCAACGTCACCACGCTCCTCGCCGCGGGCCTCCTCTTCGCCTTCGCCACCGGGCCGGTGAAGGGCTTCGGCGTGACCCTCGCCCTCGGCGTCCTCGCCTCCATGGTCACCGCCATGGTGATCACCCGGCTGCTCGCCGACGCGGCCCTCGCCCTGCCCGCCGTACGCCGCAGGCCCGCGCTCACCGGCATGGCGGGGCTCGGCCGGCTGCGGACCCGGCTGGCCCGGCGGGCACCGCGGCTGATGGTCCACCGGCGCCGCTGGTTCACCGTCAGCACGGTCCTCCTCCTGGTCGCCCTCGCGGGGATCGGCGTGCGCGGGGTGCAGCTGGGCGTCGAGTTCACCGGCGGCCGGGACGTCCAGTACGCGGCCACCCGCCCCGTCGACGCGGACGCGGCGCGCGCGGCGGTCGCCGCGGCGGGCTTCCCCGACGCCGTCGTCCAGGCCACCGGCGACGGCGGCCGGGACGTCACCGTACGCGTGGCGGAGACCGGCGACTCCGCGCAGCGCCGCATCACCGAGGCCCTCACCGGGACCGCGGGCCCCGTCACCGTCGAACGCGACGACCTGGTCGGCCCGAGCCTCGGCGGCGAGCTCCGCACCCACGCGCTCCTCGCGCTCGGCCTCGCGGTCGCCGCCCAGCTCGCCTACCTCTCCGTCCGCTTCCGCTGGACGTACGCGGCGGCGGCCGTCGTCGCGATGGCCCAGGACGTGCTGCTCGTCGTGGGCCTCTTCGCCTGGCTCGGCAAGCCGGTGGACAGCGTCTTCCTGGCGGCGCTGCTGACCGTCGTCGGCTACTCGGTCAACGACTCGGTCGTCGTCCTCGACCGCCTCAGGGAGATCCGCCGCACCGGCACCCGCCTCCCGCTCGCGGACCTCGCCGACCGCGCGGTCGCCCAGACCCTTCCGCGGACGGTCAACACCGGCATGGGCGCCCTCTTCGTCCTCGCGGCCCTGGCCGTCCTCGGCGGCGACACCCTCACGGACTTCTCCGTGGCCCTCCTGGCCGGCGTCGTCCTGGGCATGGCGTCGACGGTCTTCACGGCCCTCCCCCTGACGGTCACCCTGGAATCCCGCGCCCCGAAGCCCCCCGCCCGCCCGGCGAAGCCGCGCACGAGCAACCCCACGGGCGCGGTCGTCTGACCCCGCCGACGGGCGCCCGGCCGGCACCACCGCCCGCACCCCCACGCCCACCCCCCTCCGGGCGAGCCGCCCGGGCCCGACCCCGGAGCGCATCCGATGGGCCGATGGGGCGGTTCGGGTGACCGTGGGGGTGCTGGGTCGTTGCACGCGTAAAACGATCACATGGCGAAGACGCGGAGGTGGTTCCGTGAGCGTGCAGCAGGACGCGGCGGTGAAGACCCTGGTGCTCGACGACCCGGAGGACGTACGGGAGGCGGCGGGCGCCGTCGCGGGCGGGGAGGCCGTGGCGTACGGGTTCGGGAACGTCTACGCGCTGAGCTGCCGGCCGGAGCGGGAGGCCGTGGAGCGGGTCAGCCGGATGAAGGGGCGACCGGCCGGACGGACCGCGAGCGCGACGACCGTGCCGGAGCGGGTGCCGGCCGCGTTCGACTGGACGCGGCTGCCGGACGGGGTGCCCTGGCAGCAGGTCAGGTCGCTGATGGACGAGCTGCTCGGGCTCGGGCCCGTCGGGCTGCGCGGCCCCGCGTCCGGCCGGGTGCCGGAGGCGCTCGTCGCCGCCGGCGGGGACGGGCCCACCGTCCAGGTCGTCGCGACCGGCACCCGCTGCCCCTCGCACGCCTTCCTCGCAGCCGCGCTGGCGCTCACCGGCGGCGACTTCCTCGCCGTCACCTCCGTCAACCGCTCCCGCCACCTCACCGGCCGCGACCACGAGCCGCCGCACTGGCGGGCCGACGGCCTCGTCGACGAGTTCGGCGCCGAGGAGGGCGTCCGCGTCCTGGCCCACGCCGACGAGGAGGCCGCCCGTCGCCGCCATCCCTTCCACCGGCCGACGTCCGTCAGCATCGTGGCCTTCCACCGCACCGCCGGGCACACCCGCTCCGGCCTGCCCGCGCTCGTCCTGGAACGGCAGGGGTCCCTCTCCGCCGACCACATCCGGGCGATCGCCGCCAACCACGGCTTCGGGCTCTTCGTCGCCCCGCGCGCCGTCGCGCCGCTGGCCCCCCGGGCGTACGGGATCGGCTGATCCGGCCGGGGCCGTTCACCCGGCGGCCCGGCCCCCGCCCCCCTCCGCGTCCAGCGCGATCTCCGCCCACACCGTCTTGCCGTCCTCCTCGTACCGCACGCCCCACGCGTCCGCCAGCATCGCGCAGATGTGCAGGCCCCGGCCGCCCTCGTCGCCGGCCTTCGCGTGCCGCAGGTTCGGGGCGGCGGCCGCGCCGTCGCGCACCTCCACGGTCAGGGCGGACCCGCCCCGCAGCAGCCGGAGGGCGTACGGCGGAGCCCCGTGCCGCACCGCGTTGGTGACCAGCTCGCTGACGACCAGTTCGACGGTGAGCGGGTCCACGCCGAGGCCCCACTCCCGCACCCGCTCCTCCGCCGCGTGCCGTGTCGGCGCCACCGCCGACAGCTCGCCCGGCAGCTCCCACTCGGCGACGTCCGAGGCCGGCAGCCGCAGCGTGCGGGCCACCAGCAGGACCCGCTCGGGCGCGAGCAGCGCCGCCAGGTCGTCCGCCATGGGGTGCGGGCCCCGGTCGGGGGCGGCCAGGGCCTGGGCCACCCGCGCCCGCGACGGGCCGCCGCCCGCGCGGGCGGAGGAGGCGAGGCACAGCGTGGTGCCCTCCGGCAGGAGGTGCGAGGAGCAGGCGAACGGCGGGCCGTCCTCGCCGAGGAGCGGCCCCTCGTCCACCAGGTCCGCGTCGAGGGAGCCGTCCGGCCGGACGGCGACGCACAGCGACGTCCCGGCCCGGGCGAGGTCGAGCCGGCCGGTCAGCGGATCGTGCACGGCGACCGTGCAGCTGGCGGCCGGCTCGTCGGCGCCGTTCCCGTCCCCGTGGCCCTGCTCCCGGGCGAGCCGCAGCGTCACCGCGTGCAGCCGGGCCAGCAGTTCGTGCGGGGCGAGGTCGAGCGTCGTCAGGCTGTACACGGCGGTCCGCAGCCGGCCCATCGTCGCCACCGCACTCAGCCCGGGCCGCTCCACCTGACCGACCACCAGCGCCACCCGCGCGCCCGGCAGCGCGATCACGTCGAACCACGAGCCCGCGCCCGTGCCGCCGGGCCGGTGCCGCTGGGCGAGCTCCACCGCGTGCCGGGTCTCGCCGTCGGGCCGCAGCGGCCAGGACTGCAGGGCCGTCATCACGATGTGTTCGCGGGTGAAGCGGAGCGCGTTCTCCAGACAGGTCGCCGTGTGCGCGGTCACCCCCTCGACGACGGCGAGATCGTCCTCGGTGTACGGGTCGGCCCCGGGCGGCCGCCCGAAGGCGACGGCCCCGAGCAGCTGCCCGCGCACCGCGAGCGGCGCCACCAGCCGTACCCCGCCGTCCCACCGCCGCAGTTCGGGACCGTCCGGCAGCCGCTCGCCGAACAGCCCGGGCAGCAGCACCGCCCCCGGTTCCGGCAGCGGCGCGTCGCCGTCCGCCTGCCCGGAGCCGCCCACGGCGGTGCACCGCAGCAGCGGCGTCTCGTCCGGCCGCCGCAGCTCCGGGGGTTTCCCGCGCAGCACCGCGTCCGTCAGCGCGACGACGACCGAGCCGGCGAAGCCGGGCGTGGTCACCTCGACGAGTTCGCGGGCGGTCCGTTCCACGTCGAGCGTGCGCCCGATCCGCTCGCGGGCCTCGTAGAGCAGGGCGAGCCGCTGCTCGGCCAGGACCCGGTCGGTGACGTCCGTGACGGTGGCGACCAGCCCGATCGCGGGTCGGTCCGCGCCGTCCGGTGCCGGGTCGTACAGCGGGTGGACGGACACCGAGTAGACGTGCTCCCGGTCCGCGTCGCCCTCCGGACGGCCCCGCACCAGGACGTCCCGGGCCGGCGGCCCGCCGTCGAGGACGTCCCGGAGCACGTGCTGCTTCACGTCGACGCCCAAGCGCCGGTACGCCTCCACCGCCGGCCGGCCGAGCACCTCCTCCGAGGCGCCCCGCGTCGCGAGCGCCGGACCGGTGACCCGGATCACCCGCAGCTCCCGGTCGAGCACGTGCACGCCGACCGAGGACTGCCGGAACACGGCGTCGAGGACGGCGTGGTCGAGCGCGGACACCGCCACACCGCCCAGGGAGGCCGCCCCCTCCGTGCCGGGAAGGGGCGGGATGTCCTCGAACATGTGCACCTGCCTGCGGTCGACACCCGGTCCGGGCCCAGTCTCGCCGCTCCGGGCGCCCTTCGCCCGTCGCCACTCCCACCGACACGCGGCGGTCGTGACGCGGCGGGCGTCACCAGGGGAGCAGGAGCAGCGCGTTGCCGAGGGAGCGCTGGCCGGAGGCGTCCGAGGGCCGGTTGACGATCCCCGCGGAGGTCGCGAGGACGCTCGAACCGCCGCCGTCG
This sequence comes from Streptomyces roseolus, assembly GCF_014649855.1. Taxonomy (GTDB): domain Bacteria; phylum Actinomycetota; class Actinomycetes; order Streptomycetales; family Streptomycetaceae; genus Streptomyces; species Streptomyces roseolus. Next base: position 290,743 of record NZ_BMTV01000006.1, read on the forward strand.
AGGTTGAGGGCCTCACGGGCGCCCAGGGAGCGCATCAGGCGGGCGGCGCCGTCGACGCTCAGGCCCTCGCTGACGCCGGGATCGCGCCCGTCGGCGACGACGAGGAGCAGCCGCCCCCGGTCGTCCCTGCCGATCATGGACCGGGGGTTGGCGCGTACCGTCCAGTCGTAGGTGAAGGACTGGTCGGGGCCCTCGCGGACGATGCCGTCGCCCACCGCGTTGACCGCGACCCGGCCCGCGCGGACCAGGGACGGGCCCACCTGGAGGATCGTCGTGTCGGGCCCGAGCGCGACCGGACGGCCCTGGCCGTCCCGTATCCGCTCGTCGAAGGAGAGGGTGGCGCCGACCCGCGCGGTGCGCAGCAGCCAGGCGGCGCTGTCGCCGATGGCCTGCAGCGTCGAGCCGCCGGCCGGGACGGCCGCGCCGCGCGTGGCGTGCACGGCGGTCACCCGGCCCCGGGCGTCGAGGACGGCCTCCGCGCCGGCGCCGGCCGGGGGAGCGCCCCACTCGGGGGTGAAGCGGACGAGTTCACTGGGGTCGGTGCACTTGAAATCGTGCTGGGGGCGCTCGGTCGGCTGGTCGCCGCCGACCCCGCCGCAGTTCCAGACCTCGCCGGGGAGCCGGTTGATCCCGTCGACCTCCGCCGTCTCGCCGCCGGCGGTCACCGTCACCCGGGTGGTGAAGGTGTCGACGGCGAAGGAGCGGCCGCCGCGGTCCAGCCGGACGCCGGCCCGCCCCTGGGTGGCGGAACCGAGGATCCGGCCGTCCTTCACGTACATGCCGCCGGGCGCGCTGTTGTAGAACCACTGGCCGTTGATCCCCGCGACGGCGCCCGAGGCGTCGATCAGGTCCGTCAGCTTCTCGGTGCCCTTGAGCGCGGGACCGTGGCCGGCCGCGAGACGGCCCCCGAAGGCGTCGAGGTCGATCCGCAGGACGTGCACCCGCTGGGGGGCGTCCTCGTCGGTGCCGTCCTGGGCGGTGTAGCGGGTGCGGGCGGTGAAGCCGGCGGCCCTGAGCCGTGCGACGAGCGCGGTCGCGTCGGCCTCGTCCGCGTACCGCCCGGTCCGCACCGTCCAGCCGAGCACCCCCGCGGGCCGGTCCGCGTACGCGGGTGTCGTCACCCGTTCGACGCGCGGCGGGAAGCCGGCCGCGCCCAGGTTCTTCGCGACCCGCTGCGCGGTGTCGTGGGGTCCGAGCGCGAGCGGCGCGCCGGTCAGGGGCCCGTCGGGCTGCTGCGGGAGGTTGACCTGGACGGTCCAGTAGTCGTTCGCGTCGCGCTTCCCGTACGTGAGGGAGGTGAGCGTCACGCCCGGTGCCGGGGCGCTGGTGACGCGGGTGGCGGCGTGGACGGCGCCGCGCGTGGCACCGGCGGCCGGTGCGGCGGGGGCGGGGGCGGGCGTGGCGGCCGCGGGGCCGGTGGGACGGGCCTGGGCGAGGGGCACCGAGGACCCGGTCGACAGGACCGCGGCGGCCACCAGGATGAGGAGGGGCCTACGCTGCATGGGAGTCCTTCCCGAGTGGGAACTGCCTGGATACCGAGGGAACGAGCCGTCAGTTACCGGATGATGACGCGCAGTTCGACTCCTGTGGCAGAGCGGTGGAAGGTTCGGTTCCCCCCTCTCCCGGGCCCGGCTCACGACGCGCGGCGGACAGGGCCCGGCGGCGCCGGCCCCGACGGGCGCGGCGCCCGGCCGTCACGCCAGCGCCGAACCCCGGCGGGGGCGGAGGCCCGCCCGGCTATCCTTCCGGTGTGGAGATCCCCTCATATGACGACATCCGGGCGCTGCACCGGAAGCACGCGCCGAGCGATGCCGCCTTCGAACTCGTCTTCACCCACTGCGAGATCGTCGCCGCCATCGCCGAGCAGCTCCTCGCCCGACACGGCCGGGGGACCGACGCGGAGCTCGTCCGCGCCGGCTGCCTGCTCCACGACATCGGCGTCTACCGCCTGTACGACTCCGCCGGGCGCATCGACGGCGCCTCCTACGTGACCCACGGCGTCCTCGGCCACCGGCTGCTCGCGGAGGAGGGCCTCCCCGAGACCCTCTGCCGCTTCTGCTCCTGCCACACCGGAGTCGGCCTCACCCAGGAGGACGTCCTCACGCAGGGGCTGCCCATCCCGCCCGCCGACTACGTGCCCGTCACGCCGGAGGAGCGGATGGTCATGTACGCTGACAAGTTCCACAGCAAGAGCACCCCGCCCCGCTTCGTCTCCCCCGACACCTTCGAGGCGGGGATCGCCCGCTTCGGACCGGAGAAGGTCACCGTCTTCCAGACCCTGCGCCGTCTGTACGGGGACCCCGAACTCGAGGCCCTGGCCGCCGCACACGGACACGCCGTGACCTGAGCCGCCCCCCGCTCAGCCGGCGGCCGCGACGATCGTGACCACCGTCACCGCGGCCATCGCCGCCTGCATGTCCCGGATCGCCTCCCGCACGCCCTCGCCCGCCCAGCGGCCCTCCGCGAGCTCCGCCATCCGCGCGGCGACCTCCTTGCGGGGTTCGCCGGGGAAGGCGATCCGGTGCAGCTTCGCCCCGTGCAGCAGGGCGATCAGCCCGGCGGTCCGCTCGTCCGGCGCGGCGCCGTCCAGGACCACGGCCCGCAGCCGCTCCCGCAGCTCCCGCTCGACCGAGCCGTCCGCCTCCGGATACCGCCGGACCGGGAACAGGCCCAGGACCCGGCGCGTCTCCTCCACGACGAGCCCGCGCTCGCACAGCCGGGCGACCGTCGCGGCCGGCGCCTTCGCCTGGTCCTTCGCCAGCCACTCGGTGACCTTCGGCACCCTGCCCCGGCGCCCCGCCCAGGCCGCGACCGCCGCAAGGCGTCCGTCGAGCAGCGCCTCCCCGGTGGGGCCCTCGTCCGTCACGGCCAGCCGTCCGCCGGTCACCGACACCCGCCCCGCGAGCACCAGCTCCAGGAGGATCCCGCCCGCGACCGCCCAGGCCGCCGACTGCCGCTCCTTCGCCTCCCCGGACTCGTCGTCCAGGGACAACAGCGTGATCTCCTCGGCGAGCGTGATCGACATCGACGTCCTTCCAGGTGGCACGGCCGGAACGGGATCCGGTGGTCTGCCCGGGAGGACGGTCTGACGCCCCGTCCGGTTCCCCGGCGCCCATGGAAGCCCCCGTACGGGGCCGGCCGGCGGGCCGTTGTCAGTGGCGGCTGTCACCCTGGGGCCATGGACAGGCGGAGCGAGAGTCCCGGCGGCGGGGGGAAGGAAGACGGCATGGGAGGGAACCGTGACGAGGAGCTGCTGAGAGGCCGGGTCTACGGCCAGGACCACGACGACCCGCGCCCGGGACCGCGCCCCGGGCGGGCCTACGCGGAGCTGGTCGGCGGCCCGCTCGACGGGCTGCTGCTCGACGTCACCGACTGGACCGGCGAGGAGATACGCGCCGGCGCCGTCCTGGAGACGGAGCTGAGCCGCTACGGCGCGGAGGGCAAGGCCGTGTACGCCCCCCGGGCCGGCGATCCGGCACGCTTCGACTGGACGGGCGACACCCGCTGACGGCCCCGGGCGCCCGGCGCCCGCGCGGCACGCGGACCGGTGGGGCCGGACATGCGAAAGGCGGGACTCCTCCCGCCATGTTCAAGATATAGCGCACGGGGGGCCTTGCGGCAAGGCCCCCCGGATGCCGCACAATCGCACATCTACCCCTTCACCTGCTGAAACGAGATTGCGCGCGTGCCCATGCCTCAGCGGACCACCGGCCCCTTCGAGCTTCCCGACCGTCTCGCCGCCAAGGCCGACCCGGCGCTGATCGCCGACGACGAGAAGCACTTCGCCGCCGTCGCCGAGAGCCTCGACCAGGCCGTCGCCGAACTCTCCGAGCGCCTCGGCGAGGCCCTCCGCGCCCCCGGCGGCGTCGGCCGCGAGGCGATGGAGCGCGACCTGGAGGTCCACCGCCTCTCCGGCCGGCTGCGCGCCCTGCGCCGCTTCGGCCTCGACCTCTGCCTCGGCCGGATCGTCTCCGCCGACGGCTCCGAGCCCCTCTACATCGGACGCCTCGGCCTCACCGACAGCGCCGGGAACCGGCTGCTCGTCGACTGGCGCTCGCCCGCCGCCGAGCCCTTCTTCGGCGCCACCCACGCCCACCCGATGGGCCTCGCCAGCCGCCGCCGTTACCGCTGGAACGGCGGCCGGATCACCGACTACTGGGACGAGGTCTTCACCGAGGGCGGCCTCGGCGAACACGCCGCCCTCGACGACCAGTCCGCCTTCATCGCCAGCCTCGGCACCAACCGCTCCGAGCGGATGCGCGACGTCCTCTCCACCATCCAGGCCGACCAGGACGCCATCGTCCGCGCCGGCTCGCGCGGCGCCCTCGTCGTCGACGGCGGACCCGGCACCGGCAAGACCGTCGTCGCCCTCCACCGGGCCGCCTACCTCCTCTACGCCGACCCCCGGCTCGGCCACCGCCGGGGCGGCGTCCTCTTCGTCGGCCCCCACCAGCCCTACCTCGCCTACGTCTCCGACGTGCTGCCCAGCCTCGGCGAGGAAGGCGTGCGGACCTGCACCGTCCGCGACCTCGTCCCCGAAGGGGCGACCGTCCGCCCCGAGAAGGACCCCGAGGTCGCCCGGCTCAAGTCCTCCGCCGCCCTGGTCCGGGGCATCGAGAAGGCCGTCCGCTTCTACGAGGAGCCCCCCGCCGGGCCGACCCGCGTCACCACCGACTGGGGCGACCTCACCGTCACCGCCGACGACTGGGCCGAGGCCTTCGACGCCCCCGGCCCCAGCACCCCGCACAACGAGGCCCGCGAACTGATCTGGGAGGAGCTCGTCACCCTCCTGAAGGAGAAGACCCGCGGCGAGGTTCCCGACGTCCTCTTCGAGCGCGCCCTGCGCCACGACCGCGAACTCGTCTCCACTCTCGACCGGGCCTGGCCCATGCTGGAGCCCACCGACCTCGTCGGCGACCTGTGGACCGTGCCCGCCTACCTCCGCCTGTGCGCCCCCTGGCTCGACCGGGACGAGGTGCGCGCCCTCCAGCGGGCCGACGCCCAGGCGTGGACCGAGTCCGACCTGCCCTACCTCGACGCCGCCCGGCAGCGCCTCGGCGACCCCCGGTCCAGTGCCCGCAAGCGCCGCGAGAAGGCCACCCTCGCCGCCCGCAAGGAGCGCATGGCCGGCGTCATCGACACCATCGTGCGGGGCGACGACGACGGCGAGGGCGCCGTCACCATGCTCCTCGGCCAGGACCTCCAGGACAGCCTCGTCGACGACGCCGGACTGCCCGTCGCCGCCGGCGACCCGCTGGCCGGGCCCTTCGCCCACGTCGTCGTCGACGAGGCCCAGGAACTCACCGACGCCGAATGGCAGATGCTGATCGCCCGCTGCCCCTCGCGCAGCTTCACCATCGTCGGCGACCGCGCCCAGGCCCGCCACGGCTTCACCGAGACCTGGCGGGAGCGCCTGGAGCGCGTCGGCCTCGACCGCGTCCAGACGGCCTCGCTCAGCATCAACTACCGCACCCCGGAAGAGGTCATGACCGAGGCCGAACCGGTCATCCGCGCCGCCCTCCCGGACGCCAACGTGCCGACCTCGGTCCGCGCCTCCGGCCTCCCCGTCCACCACGGCACCACCGGCGAACTCGACGCCCTCCTCGACGACTGGCTCGCCGCGAACGCCGACGGAGTCGCCTGCGTCATCGCCGCCGAGGGCCGGCTCCCCGCACTCGGCGACCGCCCCCGGGTCAGGGCGCTCACCCCGAGCCTCTCCAAGGGCCTGGAGTTCGACCTCGTCGTCCTCCTCGACCCGGAGACGTACGGCGAGGGCGTCGAGGGCGCGGTCGACCACTACGTGGCGATGACCCGCGCCACCCAGCGCCTCGCCGTCCTCACCACCGCCTGACCGGAAGCGCGGCGGCGGGCCGGACGCTCAGGACGGCAGCCCGCCCCGCGCGATCACCCGCGCGTACCAGCGGGCACTGTCCTTGAGCGTCCGCCGCTGGCTCGCGAAGTCCACGTGCACGATCCCGAACCGCTTGCTGTACCCGAACGCCCACTCGAAGTTGTCCAGGAGCGACCACAGGAAGTAGCCCCGCACGTCCGCGCCGTCCTCGATCGCCCGGCGCACCGCCGCCAGATGCCCGTGCAGGTACGCCACCCGCTCCGGGTCCCGCACCTGCCCGGACGGGTCCGCGTAGTCGTCGTACGCCGCCCCGTTCTCGGTGATCACCAGCGGCACGCCCGGCAGCTCGTCGCGCAGCCGGACGAGCAGCTCGTACAGCCCGTCCGCGTCCACCGGCCAGTCCATCGCCGTCCGGGGCCCCGGCGCCGGCAGGAACCGTACGTGCCGCTCGGCGCCGCCCCACGGCGACGGCGACTCCGAGGACCCCGCCGCGACGACGGTGGGGGAGTAGTAGTTGAGCCCCAGCGAGTCGATCGGCGCCGAGATCGTCGCCAGGTCCCCGTCCCGCACGAACCCCCAGTCCGTCACCCGGGCCGTGTCGCGCACCAGGTCCTCCGGCAGCCGGCCCCGGAACACCGGGTCCAGGAAGATCCGGTTCGCCACCGCGTCGATCCGGCGCGCCGCGTCCAGGTCCTCCGACGACTCCGTCAGCGCCCGCACCACGTGCAGGTTCAGCGTCAGCGACACCTCCGACCCGGCCGGCAGCGCCTCCCGCAGGGCGCCCACCGCGAGGCCGTGCGCCAGGTTCAGGTGGTGCGCCGCGCGCAGCGCCTCCGCGTCGCTGGTCCGGCCCGGCGCGTGCACCCCGTTCCCGTACCCCAGGAAGGCGGCGCACCACGGCTCGTTCAGCGTCGTCCAGGTCGCGACCCGGTCGCCGAGCGCCGCCGCCGTGATCCCCGCGTACTCGGCGAACCGCTCCGCCGTCTCCCGGCGCGGCCAGCCGCCCGCGTCCTCCAGCTCCTGCGGCAGGTCCCAGTGGTACAGCGTCGCCACCGGGCGGATCCCCGCCTCCCGCAGCTCGTCGCAGAGCCGCCGGTAGAAGTCCAGCCCCTTCTGCAGCGCGGGCCCGCGGCCGGTCGGCTGGACGCGCGGCCACGCCACCGAGAACCGGTAGTCCGTCACGCCCAGCTCGCGCATCAGCGCCACGTCCTCGCGCACCCGGTGGTAGTGGTCGGCGGCGATGTCACCGGTGTCGCCGTTGCGGACCTTGCCCGGCGTCCGGCTGAAGGTGTCCCAGATGGACGGCGTCCGGCCGTCCTCCGTGGCCGCGCCCTCGATCTGGTACGCGGCGGTGGCGGTGCCCCAGCGGAAACCCTCCGGGAAACGGAGCGTCGCGGAGGACTCGGGGCGTGCGTCGACAGCGGTCATGAGGAGGCAACTCCAAGAAGTCGAGGGAAGAGACGAAGAAGACGGGAGGGGCTCAGCCCTTGACCGCGCCCTGCATGATGCCGCCGACGATCTGGCGGCCGAGCAGGCCGAAGACCAGCAGCACGGGCAGCGTGCCGAGCAGGGTGCCGGCCATGATCACGGACTGGTCGTGGACGTAGCCGCCGCCGAGCTGGCGCAGCGCCACCTGGACGGTCGGCTCCTGCGAGGAGAGCGCCACGATCGGCCAGAAGAAGTCGTTCCAGGCGGCCATGAAGGTCAGCAGACCGAGGACGGCCATGCCGGGGCGGGCGATCGGCACCACGATCGACCAGAAGATCCGGGCCGTGGACGCGCCGTCCACCCGCGCCGCCTCGATCAGCTCGTCGGGCAGCGACTGCACCAGGTACTGGCGCATGAAGAACACCCCGAAGGCGGAGACGAGTCCCGGCAGGATCACCGACTGGAGCTGGTTCACCCACTGGAGCTCCGCGATCAGCATGAAGAGCGGGATGACGCCGAGCTGCGGCGGGATCATCATCGTCCCGACCGTCACCGCGAGCAGTGCGCCCCGGCCCCGGAAGCGGAGCTTGGCGAAGGCGAAGCCGGCGAGCGTGCAGCACAGGACCGTGCCCACGGTGATCGAACCGGACACGATGAGGGAGTTGAGCAGCGCCTTGCCGATGTCCGCCTCGGCGAGCACCGCCTCGAAGTTGCGGATCAGGTGCGGGCCCGGCACCAGCGACGGCGGCACCTGGGCCAGGTCGGCGTTGGAGCGGCTGGCGGCGACGATCGTCCAGTAGAAGGGGAAGGCGGAGACGAGCACGGCCAGGATCAGCACGGCGTACGCGACCGGCCCGGCCTTCAGGGTCCGCCCGGCGCCGGACCGGCGGCGCGGCCGGGACGGCGTCCGCCGGGCGGGGGCGTGGACCTGGGCGGGCGGATCGGCGAGCGCGGTCATCGGCCGGCCTCCTTGCGGGAACGGCGGCGCGCGATCAGGGCGTTGACCCCGACCAGCACCAGGATCAGCAGGAACATCACCCAGGCGATCGCGGCGGCCCGGCCCAGGTGGAAGAAGCCCCAGCCCTGCTCGTACATGTACAGGCCGAGGGTCTGGTACTGGTGCGAGATGCCGCCCGACATGGACCCCTCGAAGAGCAGCGGCTCGCCGAAGAGCTGGGTGGCGCCGATCGTCGACACGACGACGGTGAAGAGGATCGTCGGCCGCAGCCCCGGCAGGGTGACGTGGAAGAACTGCCGCCAGCGGGAGGCGCCGTCCATCTCCGCCGCCTCGTACAGCTCGGACGGGATGGACTGCATGCCGGCGAGGTAGATGAGCGCGTTGTAGCCCGTCCACCGCCAGACGACGATCGTGGAGACCGCGATCTGCGAGCTGAGGGTGCCCGACTGCCAGTCGATCGGCCCGACGCCGACGAGGCCGAGGACGTAGTTGAAGAGCCCGAAGTCGCGGCCGAAGAGTTGCGCGAAGACGAGGGTCGCCGCGGCGACGGAGGTGGCGTACGGCAGCAGCATCGCCGTCCGCAGGAACGTCCGGCCGCGGAGCCGGTGGTTGAGCAGGTGCGCGAGCGCGAGGGCCATCACCAGCTGCGGCACGGTCGACAGCACGCCGATGGTGAAGGTGTTGCGCAGCGCGGTCCAGAAGAACTCGTCGCCGAAGAGCGCGGTGTAGTTGCCGAGCCCGCGCCACTCCATGGACCCGGGGTCCTGGAGCTCCACCCGGTGGAGCGACACGTACGCCGTGTAGACCAGCGGGAAGAGCCCGAAGGCGGCGAACAGGGTGAAGAACGGTGCGACGTACGTGTAGGGGGAGAGGGCGTCCCACACACGCCGGAAGCCCGACGTACGCGGAACGGTGGCGGCTTTCGCCGGTGCGACGAGGGTCACGGTGCGGCCCTTCGGGAGACGGTTCGGAAGGATGACGACGGGCCCTCACGGGCGCGGCGGTTCTGCGGGCGGGTCGGGGCGGGGCTGTCGGTGCTCGGTCCCGGGCCCGGTGGCCCTGCGGTCCGGGCGCCCGGCCCCCCGGCGGTCCGGTGGCCCTGCGGTCCGGGTGCCCGGCCTCCGGCGGTCCGGCGGTCCGGGGCCTGGGCCCAGGTGACCCGGAGGTCCGGCCCCTTGCGGTCCGGCGGTCCGGGGTCCCCGGCCGCCTCGGCCCAGGCGTGGTGCGGCCTGCGGTCCGGCGCCCGACGGGTGGCTTCCGCCGGGGCGCCGCCCGCAGGGCGAAAGCCTGTTGAGCGGTGCCGGTCGGGTGGGCGTCGGCACGGAGGCCGACCGTCCGGCGGGAGCCCGTCGGGAGTGTGGGCCGGCCGAGTGCCCCCACCCCCGTGGGACGGGAGCGGCGGTGCGGCGTGACGCGCCGGGGCCCGCCGCCGGGGGCCCGTTCGGGCCGGACACCCGTCGACCGGAGCCCGCCGGCCCGGTCGGCACGGGCCGGAACCCGCCTGCCTGACCGGTGCCGACCGGAGCCCGCCGCGCGGCGGGCCCTTCTGGCGGAACTCGGCGGAACCGGGCGGACAGTGCGGCGTCCGCCGCCGGTCGCGGCGCGGCGGCGTGCTCCGCAAGCCCGTCGGTGCGACCCTCTGGCGGGTTCGGACCACCACGGGGCGCGCCGTGCGGGGAGCGGGGGCGGCGACCGTCGTCGCACCCCGGCAGGAGCGGACGCACTGCGTGGCGTGGCCCCGGCCTTCGGCTGCCCCGACAGGGCCGCCCCCACCGGACCCGGCGGGCGCCGCGCCGGCCCGCCAGGACCCCGTCGGTCGCGGCTGTCCGGCCCTCCCGGAGCCGTACCGCCGCCCAGCGGCGTGCGGCGTCCGGTCTCGGTACGGCGTCCGGTCTCGATACGGCGTCCGGTCCCGGTGCGGCGTCCGGTCCCGGCCGGGCCACCCCGCTCCGCGGCGGGCCGTGGGCGCCGGGCGGTCCGTGCCGCGCGTGGCCCGGGCCCCGCCCGCCGACAGGCGTCAGCCCAGGGTGTTCGCGACGCCCTTCTTCGCGTTCTCCCAGGCCTTCTCCGGGGCGAGGCCCTTGCGTTCGACCTCGCTCAGGGCGTTGGTGATCTGCTGGCTGATGTTCTGGTCGTGGACGCCGAGCACCTGCACCGGCGCAGCCTTCGCCGCGTCGCCGAAGATCTGCCCGATCGGCGCGCCGGAGAAGTACGGGTCGGTCGTGCCGGCGACCTCGGCGATGGCGCCGGTCGAGGACGGGAAGTTGCCCTGCTTGGCGAAGACCTTCGCCTGCTGCTCCGGCGCGGTGAGCCACTTCACCAGCTCGTACGCCTCCTTCTTGTGCTTCGCGGCGCGCGGCACCGCGAGGTAGGAGCCGCCCCAGTTCCCGGCGCCGCCGGGCAGCGCGGCGATGTCCCACTTGCCCTTGCCGGACTCGCCGGCCTGGCCCTTGATGTAGCCGAGCATCCAGGCGGGGCAGGGGATCGTCGCGAAGGAGCCCGCGGCGAAGGCCTGGTTCCACTGCGGCGACCACTGGTCCAGCTTCGCGCTGAGCCCGGCGGCGCTCGCCTCGACGGCGGTCTCCCAGGCGGTCTTCAGGGCGGGGTTGGTCTCCCAGATCAGCGCACCGGAGGCGTCGTAGTACCGCTCCTTCTCCTGCCCGATCATGATCGAGTAGAGGCTGCCGACGCTGTCGAGCCACGCGCTCTTCGCGGGGGCCTTGGCCTTGTACTGCTTGCCGAGCTCCAGGTACCCGTCCCAGGTGGACCACTTCTTCGCCAGTTCGGCCCGGTCGGTGGGCAGCCCGGCCTGCTCGAAGAGGTCGGTGCGGTAGCACATCGCCTCGGGGCCGACGTCCGTGCCGAGGCCCAGCACCTCGCCGTTCTTCCCGGTCGCGGCGGCCCACTTCGCCTCGGCGAACTGGCCCTTCAGCCCGTCGGCGCCGTACTTCCGCAGGTCCTCGAAGCGGTCGGCCTGCTGCTGGGTGACGGAGGCGATCCGGCCGACCTCGATGCCCTGGACGTCGGCGAGGCCGCCGCCGCCGGCGAGCCGGGTCTGGAGGGACTTCCAGTAGTCGGCCTCGTCCTCGGTGTCGGTCTGCTTGATGGTGACCTCGGGGTGGAGCTTCTCGTACTCGGCGTAGAGGCCGGCCTCCTTGTAGCCGAAGGAGCCGAAGAGGTCGACGGTGACGGTGACCTTGCCGCCGGCCTTGTCGGAGGCGGTGTCGGAGGCTCCGGAGCCGCAGGCGGCGAGCAGGGAACCGGTGAGCACGACCGCTCCGATGCGGAGGGCTGCCTGCGTGGCGGCTCGGGTGATGGGCATGGACGGGCTCCCTTGGAGTCAGGGCGGATCGAGGTGGACCGTGGTGGTTCGGGGTGTTTCGAGGTGGAGCAGGGGTGGGGAAGCGGTCGAACGGCGTGGCGGGGGTCCCGGAAGGGACCGGCCCGCGCTCTTGAGAGCGCTCTCAAGAACGGTCTGGAGCGTGCCCCGACTCGCCCGTTCCCGTCAAGACTCGAAGGCGTAACGGCTCGGAATCGAAGGGTCGCTACGAGACCGCCGCCCCAACTCCGCTTTCGTTCCTCTCTCTTGACGCCCAGGTTTCGGGAGTTTTACGTTGCGCACTGCTGAGAGCGCTCTCAAAAGCCGTCACACCCAAGAACGAACCCCCACGAACCCCTCCTCCGAGCCAACGAGGTGCTGTACGTGTCAGCTCCCCGCTCCCGACCGGCCGCGTCGCTGGTCCTCACCGCCGCCCTGGCCGCCGCCGGTCTCGTACCGGTCGCCGCCGGTTCCGCCTCCGCCGCCACCGTCCCCGTGGGCGCGGGCGGATACTCCGACACCCGCCCCGCCGGGACCTCCGGTCCCACCACCAACACCGGGACCCCCGTCACCCCCAAGGTGACCGCCGCCGCCAAGGACCGGCCCGTCCCCACCAACGACTGGTGGTCCTCCCTCGCCTTCCAGCGCTACGGCGACAACCCGTACTCGACCCCCATGTACGGCCATCCGCTCACCTACCAGGCGGTCGCCGGCGGCCTGGAGATCGGCTACCCCACCACCCCGGCGATCGTCGGCGACGGCCGCCAGTACGAGTTCCCCCACAAGGCCGACCTCACCCTCGGCCTCACCGGGCTCAACTCGCCCGACGCCAAGGCCGACGACTGGTCCGACTGGACCGTCACCCCCCTCTGGTCCGACGGCGCCCGCACCCTGCGCACCACCATCGGCCACGGCCTGCCCTACGTGTACGCCAAGGGCACCGGCGGCGACGCCCGGATCACCACCGCCGCCCCGCCCACCGTCTTCGCCGACCAGGGCAACGTCCTCGGCATCACCGTCGCCGGGCACCACTACGCCCTCTTCGCCCCCACCGGCACCGACTGGAACGTCTCCGGCACCACCCTCACGGCCGGCCTCGGCGGCAAGGACTACTTCTCCGTCGCCGTCCTCCCCTCCACCGACGCCCTCGCCACCTACCGGCGCTACGCCTACAGCTTCGTCACCGGCTCCCGCGTCGCCTGGTCCTCCTCCGGCGGGAAGGCCAACGCCACCTACACGCTCACCACCGAGGCGAAGGAGGGCACCGAGACCGGCACGCTCCAGGCCCTCTACCGGCACCAGTGGCTGAACTCCACCGACCCCCTCACCGCGTACACGTACGTCTCCCCGCGCGGCACCATGAAGGTCCGCGAGGGCCGCTCCTTCTCCACCAGCCGCAAGCAGGCCGCCGTCCTGCCCGGGCTGCCCGCCACCGGCGCCGTCGACCAGGCCCGGCTGCGCACGTACCTGAACGAGGTGGTGAACTCCTCCGACCCGTTCTCCGGCGCCACCGACACGTACTGGACCGGCAAGGCGCTGGGGAAGCTCGCCCAGCTCGTGCCGCTCGCCGAGCAGCTCGGCGACACGGCGCTGCGCGACCGGCTCCTCGGCCTGATCAAGGGCCGGCTCCAGGACTGGTTCACCACGGGCGGCGCGAACGAGTTCTCGTACGACCGGACCTGGAAGACCCTGACCGGCTACCCGGCCTCCTACGGCAGCGACACCGAGCTCAACGACCACCACTTCCACTACGGCTACTACGTGTACGCCGCCGCGATCGTCGCCCAGTACGACCAGGCCTGGGCCGCCGACTCCGCCTGGGGCGGCATGGTGAAGACCCTGGTGCGCGACGTCGCCAACCCCAGCCGTACGGACACGGCCTTCCCCTTCCTGCGCGGCTTCGACGTGTACGCCGGACACAGCTGGGCCTCCGGCCACTCCGGCTTCGCGGCCGGCAACAACCAGGAGTCGTCCTCCGAGTCCACCAACCTCAGCGCCGCCCTCGTCCTGTGGGGCTCCGCCACCGGCGACACCTCCCTGCGCGACCTCGGCGGCTACCTCCTCGCCACCGAGTCCGACGCCATCGGCCAGTACTGGTTCGACGCCGACCAGCAGGTCTTCCCGGGCTCCTTCGGCCACGACACCGTCGGCATGGTCTGGGGCAGCGGCGGCGCGTACTCCACCTGGTGGACCGCCAACCCCGAGGAGATCCACGGCATCAACACCCTCCCGGTGACCTCCGGCAACGCGCTGCACATGGGCGCCTACCCGGCCGCGATCCGGCGCAACCTGGCCGAGATGGAGCGGGAGAACGGCGGCCCGGCCGTCGAATGGCGCGACATCCTCTGGGAGTTCGAGTCGCTCGCCGAACCGGCGCGCGCCAAGGCGAGGTTCGACGCCACCGGCGGGAACTACACCCCCGAGGCGGGCGAGACCCGCGCCCACACCTACCACTGGCTGACCACCCTGGACGCGCTCGGCGCCCCCGACGCGAGCGTCACCGGCTCCCTCCCGACCTCGGCCGTCTTCCTGAAGGGCACCGAACGCACCTACGCCGCCCACAACCACGGCTCCGCGCCGGTCACCGTCACCTTCTCCGACGGCAAGTCCCTGACCGTACCGGCCCGTTCCACCGCCACCGGCAAGGGCACCGGAACGATCCCCTGCGGCCAGCCGGGCGGTCCCGCCTGCCCCGAGCCGGGCACCGGCGACACCTTCCGGCTCGTCTCCGGCGGCACGCTGACCACCGCCACCGACACCACCGCCGGCAGCGACACCCTCGCCTCCGCCGGCGGCATCAACCGCGACGGCACCCCGTACCAGCCGCTCGTCTACGTGGCGCGGAACGTCACCGGCACCCTCACCCCGGGCGCCGCCACCGCCTTCCGCCTCGCCGTGGACGCCGGCACCTCCGTCGGCCTCGGCCAGCAGGTCCGGGTCAGCTACGACCTGACCGGCGACGGCACCTTCGAACGCACCGAGACCTACCACTACTTCGCCACCGACCCGGTGCCCGGCTGGGAGCGCTACGACCAGAACCGCGGCCTGAAGTCCGCCACCGGCACCCTCGGCGACCTGCGCGGCGGCACCGTCCGCGTGGAGCTGTGGAGCGCCATCGGCAACGGACCGGCGACCGTCCGCACCGGGACGGCCGACTCGGTCCTCGTCATCCCCTTCGACTGACGGGGGCGCCGGGCCTCACGCCGAGGCCCGGCGCACCAGCGTCGTCGGCGTGATCAGCGGGTCCGGGGCGGGTGCCCCGGACCCGTGCTCGTTCAGCACGCGCATCAGCAGCCGGACCATCAGCCGCCCCATGCCCTCGATGTCCTGCCGGACGGTCGTCAGCGGCGGGTCCGTGCGTTCGGCGATCGACGCCACGTCGTCGAAGCCGACCACGGCGACGTCCTCCGGCACCCGCAGCCCCCGCTCCCGCAGCACCCGCAGCGCACCCGAGGCCATCAGGTCGTTGGCGGCGAACACCCCGTCCACGTCCGGGCGCCGGTCGAGGAGTTCGGCCATCGCCCGGGCGCCGCTCTCGGCGGTGAAGTCGCCGTGGCCGACGAGGGCCGGATCCGGGTCCCCGAGCGCGTCGCGGTAGCCGTCGGCGCGGTCCGCGGCCGAGGTCTGGTCGCGCGGCCCGGCCAGGTGCGCGACGGTCCGGCAGCCCCGGTCGACCAGGAGCCGGACGGCCTCGCGCGCCCCGCCGCGGTTGTCGCAGTCGACGTACGGCATGGCGGGACCGATCCCGTCCGTCGGCCGGCCGCCGAGCACCGTCGGGATCTTCGCCCGGCGCAGCACCGCCGCCAGCTCGTCCTCGTCGTGCAGGGAGAAGGCGAGCGCGCCGTCCACGTGCCCGCCGCCGAGGTACCGGGCGATCCGGTCGTGATCACCCGGGCTCTCCACCCACAGCAGGACCAACTGCGAGTCGTGGGCGGTCAGTTCGCGGCTGATGCCGCGCACCTGCTCCTGGAAGAAGGGGTCCGAGAAGATCCGGAACTCGGGCTCCGCGATGACCACCGCCACCGCGTCGTTGCGCCGGGTGACCAGGGTGCGGGCCGCGAGGTTCGGGACGTAGCCGAGCTCCTCCACCGCCTGCCGCACCTTGTCGACCAGCGGGGCGCGGACCCCCGCGCCGCCGTTGACGACCCGCGAGGCCGTGGCCCGCGACACCCCGGCACGGGCCGCGACGGCCTCCAGGGTCGGGCGCGCCCCCGTCGTCTGCTCGGCCACGTCGGCCCCCTTCGTCTGCTCGGACCGGCCCAGGATATCCGCACCGGCGAGAGGCTTGAGAGCGCTCTCTGGATCGTCGCCGGGCGGGGGAGAGGGGTCACTCCGGGGCCGGGGCGAAGGAGACGAGACGGGGCCGGCGCCGGTCGTCGTCGCCGGTGACGAACGAGGGCATGACGACGATCCTCCCGCCGGCCTGGAGGACCCGGCCCGCCATCGTGCTCTACTCGGCCTCGACGGCGGCCGCCGGGTGGTTCATCAGCGTCTCCTCCTTGCCGGCCCCGTCCTTGCCGAGGACGAAGGTGCGACCGGGGCGGCTCAGGGTGGCCGACTCGTACACGACGGTGCCCCGCGAGGAGCGGAAGCCGACCGGCGTCAGGGTCCTGCCGTCGTGCGCCCGGACTCCCCAGAGGAGCTTCCCGGTCGCCAGGTCGTAGGCGCCGGCCCGGTCCGTGCCGCCGACGTGGACGAGGCCGTGACCCACGACGACGCCGGGGCACGGCTGGAGGCCCGCGCCGATGCCGACGTGCACGCAGTGCTCGAACCCCTTGGGGCGCGGGTCGATGGTGCGGCGCAGCTCGCCCCGGGGGCCGAGGGCGACGATCCGCCAGTCGTCGGTGAGCCGTTCGTTGTCGATCGACGTGTACACCACCGGGTCGACCGAGACCACGCGTTCCACCCGCCGGCCGGCCGGGGTCCGGTGGCGCCAGCGCACGGCGCCGGTGCGCGGATCGAGTGCGCGGAGCTGGGAGTACCGCGTCCGCGGGTCGGCGCCGAGCGCGCAGGTGGCGCTGACGAGGAGCCTGCTGCCGCCGGCCACCCGGTCGGGGTGACAGCGGCCCGGGTTCTCGGTGGGGACGGTGAAGAGCCGGGAGCCGTCGGAGACGCGGAAGGCCGCGGCGCCCAGGCCCTCGGCGACGGCGAGGGTGTCTCCGCTGATCGCCGTGTGCACGATGATGGCGGGGGTGTCGCGGGCGGGGTCCCGCAGCAGCTCCTTCGTCCAGCCAGCCTTCCCGGTCCGCAGGTCGATCATCTGGAACCGGTCGCAGCGCGCGCCCCGCTGGGAGCCGCTGGACGCGAGGGCGAGGACGATCCGGCCGTCCGGGGTCGTGTGCTCCGGCGCCTCGCAGACCGGGGTGGGCAGGGTCAGGTTCCAGACCTCGGCGCCGTCCGAGAGCCGGTAGGCGGTGACCTCCCGGTAGAGGGCCTGGATGACGGTGTCGCCGACGATCCAGGGGCCGTCGACGCGGATGTTGCGCCGGGGCAGGTCCGTGGGGTCCGAGGCGATCCAGGCGGCGGCCTCGCCGGGCCGGCGGGCCGCGGCGAGCTCCTGGGCACCGGGGGCGCGGACCGGCCGTGGGGTGCGCGGGGAGGGGCCGGGGGAGGCCGTCCCCGTGGACGGAGGGGCGGTGCTCCCCGGGGCGGCGCTCTCCTTCGCGTCCGCCGCCCGCGGCCGCTCGTCCCCGGCCCCGTATCCGTACCACCCCGCTCCGGTCACCGCGACGACCAGCAGCGCCAGGCCGACGGCGAGGGCGGTCAGCCCGCGGTCGCGCCGGGAGCGGGGGGCGGGGCCGGGGGGCCGCTGCCCCGGCGGAGACCAGGACGGCGGTGTGTACGACATCGGGGCCTCCTGGGCAGCACCGGCGGTTCAGAGGATAGTTCTAGAACGAAATTCTGTTTTGGTCGTAGCATAGCGGCGCCGACAGACAGTGCGGACAGCGGGCGCGGCCGGACGCCGCGGCCGGACGGAGCGGGCCACGCGGGTGACCGACGCGGGAACGGGGGCGACGATGGTGCGGACCGACGCCGAACAGGGCGACTACGAAAGGCTGATGAGGGAAGCCGCGGCGCGGGAGGGGCTCGGCGCCCATCGCGGCGGCCACGCCTCGTCCGCGCCGGCGCGCAACCGCGGCGCCCTCGGGGTCGCGGTCCTCGCCGCCGTCCTCGCGGCGGCCGTCGTCGCCGCGCTCGCCGGGGGCTACGGCCCGCTCGCGATGGTCCCCGGACTCCCGCTCGTCCTCTGCCTCTTCTCCCTCCTCGGCCACCTCTTCTTCGGCGGCCGCACCGGTGACGCGCGCCTGGAGCAGTACGAGGGCGGGCTGGTGGTCCGCCTCAAGGGCCTTATCCGGGTGGTCCGTTACGCCGACACGAAGGTCCTCGACAACACCGTCCGCCGCACCCAGTACGGTCAGCCCCTCTCGGTCACCTACTCCTTCGGGCTCACCGACACCGAGGGGCGCAACCTCGTCGTCGGCAGCGTCTTCACCGGCGGCGAGATCTGGGGCCCGCTGCTGCGCCAGGACTCCGCCCGCGCCCAACTGCCCGGCGCGCTCGCCCGGCTGGACGCCGGCGAGCGCCTCGACTTCGGTCTGGTGTGGCTCACCGCCACCGAACTCGGTTCGGGGCGCGCCTCCGCGCCCTGGCCCGCGGTCCACGGGGTCGAGCTGGCGGACGGCACCCTCACCGTGCGGGCCGAGGGGCGGCGCGGCCCGCTGGTGGTCGCGCCCACCCGGTACCTCGCGAACACTCCGCTGCTCCTCACCCTGATGGAGACCCTCCGCGTGCGGTGAGAGCCTGGACCCGCTTCCCCGGGCTTCGCCTCATTCCTTGGCGCGAGCGGGTCCAGGCCCCTCGTTCCTCGGTGCGCGCGGCCCCGTCCGTCCCCACCCGGGCCCGGCCCGGCCGCCCGGCGAACTCCGAGGAGCGTGTCCCTCCCCTGCGCGGAGGCCGAGGTACCGGGCGGCCCCCGGCCCTCACGGCCCTGGCCGCCGCCCTGTCCGCCCTCTTCGCCGCGCCGCCCGCGCGGCCGACCGGTGCGTCCCGCCGTGCTCAGGCGGTGGCGTCGAGGACCGCGCGGAAGCGGGCCTTGCCGGTGAGCATGTGCTCGTACGCCTTCGGGGCCTCGGAGAGCGGGAAGAGCTCGATGCTCGGCCTGATCCCCTGCGCGGCGCTGAAGGCGAGGTTGTCCTCGTTCTCGACGGGGGTGCCCGTCAGGTGGCCCTGGACGGTGCGGGTGCCGATGATCAGCTCCCCGGTGTCCACCTGGAGCGGGTCGGCCGCGGCGCCGAGGACCAGCAGCCGGCCGCGCGGCGCGAGCCCCGCCACCAGGGGGCCCATCGAGGCGCCGGAGGAGGCGGTGGCCAGGACGGCGGCCGCGCCGCCGAGTGCCTGGAGGGCCTCCGCGACGTCCTGCGCGGTGCTGTCGACGTAGTGGTGGGCGCCCAGTTCGCGGGCCGCCGCCTCCTTGTCCCGGCCGCGGCCGACGGCGACGACGCGGTACCCGAGCGCGCGGGCGTACTGCACGGCGAGGTGCCCGAGCCCGCCGATGCCCTGCACCGCTATGAGCGAGCCGGGCCGGGCCCCGCTGCGCTGGAGGGCGGTGAACGTGGTCAGTCCGGCGCACAGCAGGGGCGCCGCCTCGGCCGGCGGCACGCCGTCGGGCACCCGGACGAGGCCGCTGGTCCGGGCGTACGCCACCTCCGCGTAGCCGCCGTCGATCGTGGTCCCCGTCTGCTCCTGGTCCCGGCAGCTCACGAAGTCGCCCCGGCGGCACGGGTCGCACTCCCCGCAGTGCCCGGCGAGGAAGCCGATGCCGACGCGCTCCCCGGTCCGCCAGGCGCGGACCCCGGGCCCGACCGCCTCGATCACGCCGACGATCTCGTGGCCCGGGACGATCGGCCGCGCGGGATCGGCCCGCATGCCCTCGGCCGCGAGGACGTCGGTGTGGCAGATGCCGCAGTACTCGACCCGGACCCGGACCTGGTTCGGGTCCGGGTCGACCAACTCCCGGTCGACGAGGCGGAAGTCCTGGGACCCGGTGACTTCGACGGCTCGGTAGGTGTCCATGTGCTGCTCCTCGGGTAGGTCGGTGGATCGGTGCGTCGAGAGATCGTCGGTTCGGCCATCGGGGGTTCGAGCGACGAGATCCGGAGTCAATATGACCGACCGTCTTGGAATCGGCAAGGACGGCTTCCGGCCATTCGGCGAGGACGCGGCGAGGGGGCGCGCGGAGGTCGTTTGACGCGTAAGACGACCGTTCATATTCTGGCGGGGAGACCGAGGAGGAAGCAGTGGCCAGGCCCAGCGTGCGGGAGCAGTTGGTCGAGGGCGCCGTGGAGTGCTTCCACCTGCGCGGGTTCAACGGCACCGGCATCCAGGACATCGCCCGCGCGGCCGGAGTCCCCAAGGGGTCGGTGTACAACCACTTCGCCAGCAAGGAGGACCTGGCCGCCGAGGTCCTGGAGCGCTACGCCGCCTCCCGCGACCTCTCCCGGCTCGACGACCCGGCGCTCGCCCCCCTCCCGCGGCTGCGGGCGCACTTCGCGTACCTCGCCGACGACCTCGCACGCTTCTCCTTCGAGCGCGGCTGCCTCTTCGGGACCTTCGGCGCCGAACTCTCCAACCAGAGCGACATGCTCCGCGACCGGGTCGAGGCCGGCCTCACCGCCTGGACCGAGGCCGTCGTCCGCGTCCTCGACGAGGCCCGCGCCGCGGGCGACCTGACCGGTCCGCCCGACCCCGAACGGCTGGGGCCGTTCCTCGTGGAGGCGTGGGAGGGTGCGGTGCTCCGGGCGAAGGTCACCCGGAGCCGGGCCCCGCTCGACGGCTTCTTCACGGTCCTCGACGCGCTCACCGCCTGACGTACACCCTCCGCGACACGTTCACCCGTGGCGGTGGTCGCGGCCCGTACCGTCCGCCCGGCCCGTCCGCGTGCGGCAGCGTGACCGTCATGAACGCCCGCCGCGCCGTGCTCCCCCTGCTCACCGCCCTCCTCGTCGGCGGCTGCGTCGCCCTGCCCGAGCGGACCGCACCGCCCGCCCCGCAACCCCCGGGAACCCGGCCTCCCGCGCTCGCGCCCGCAGCCCAGCGCCCCCCGTCGGCCCTCCCGGAGCCGCCCGAACCACCGGTGGAGGCCGAGCCCCGGGAGGAGTTGGCGCACACGGAGCCGGAGCCCCGCGCGACGGTCTCCGAAGCCGGCCCCCGTGCCGTTCCGCCTCCCGCCCGCCCGGCGCTCCGCGCGACGGCTCCCGGCGCCACGCCACCCCGTACGACGCCCCCGCGCACCGCACCGCCCCGCCCGCCGGCGCCCGCGTCGCAACCGCGCCCGCCCAGGACCCGCGCCGCGGCCCCTCCCCGGAAGCCCGCGCCCGCCGCACGCCCGGCGGCGGGGGAGCGGCTCCCCGAGATGCGGCGACTCTGCCGTGAGGCGCGGCGGATCGACGCGCCCATGGAGGCGGCGGAACTGTGCCGGAGCATGTACGGGGGCTGAGGGCGCCGCCCGTGAAATGGCCCAGTCCCACAGGCCGTCAATGGACCAGGGAACGCAGGCCACTTCGCCCTACCGTCGTGTTCATGGCGAACACCACCCCGACGGACCCCACCGTCACGCCCCCCGCTCCCGAAGGCTCCGCCGCCCCGGGCCCCGGCCGCCCCGCCGCGCCCCGCCTCCTGCTCCTCGCCCAGTTGAGCAACTCCGTCGGCGACGGCGCCTACTACGTGACGTCCGCGCTCTACTTCACCGGCGTCGTCGGGCTCTCCGCCGCCCAGGTCGGGGCCGGGCTCGCCGTCGCCTGGGCGGTGGGATCACTGGCCGGCGTGCCGCTCGGGACACTCGCCGACCGGCGCGGACCGCGCGGTGTCTCCGTGCTCCTCGCGCTCGTGACGGCGGCGGCGGTCGCCGCCTTCCTCGTCATCGACTCCTTCCCGGCCTTCCTCGCCGCCGCCACCCTCTTCGCCTCCGCGCAGAGCGGGCTGGCCGCCGCCCGGCAGGCGCTCCTCGCCGGACTCGTCGCCCCGGCCGACCGCACGGCCGTCCTGGCCCGCCTCCAGGCGGTCCTCAACGCCGGACTCGCCGTCGGCGCGGCCCTCGGCGGCATCGCCCTGCACGCCGACACCCGGGGCGCGTACCTCGCCGTCCTCGCCCTCGACGCGGCCGGCTTCGTCCTCGGCGCCGCCCTGCTCGCCCGTCTCCCCGCACCCGCGGCCGTGCCGGCGGCCGGCCCGGGCCGGGCCTCCGGGACGGCGGTGCTCCGCGACCGGCCCTACGTCGTCCTCACCCTCCTCAACGCCCTGATGCTGCTGCGGATGCCGGTGCTGAGCCTCGCCCTGCCGCTCTGGACCGTGCAGCGGACCGCCGCGCCCGGCTGGACGGTCTCCGCGCTCTTCGTCCTCAACACCGCCGCGGTGACCGCCTTCCAGGTGCGCGCCGCCCGCTCGGTCACCGACCTGGAAACGGCCTCGGCGGCGGTGCGGGGCGCGGGCGCGGTCATGGCCGCCTCCTGCGCCGTCTTCGCGGCGACCGCGCTCCCGGGCCTCGGCGCCGTGACGGCCACCGCCGTCCTCGTCCTCGGCGCGGTGCTCCACGTGGCCGCCGAGATGCGGCACTCGGCCGGCTCCTGGCAGCTGGGCCTCGGGCTCGCCCCCGCCGGCCGGATCGGCCAGTACCAGGGCTTCTTCGGCGCCGGCGTCCCCGTCGCCCGCACCCTCGGCCCGCTCGTCGTCACGAGCCTCCTCATCGGCGTCGGCGCTGCCGGCTGGCTCCTCCTCGGCGCCGCCTTCGCCCTGGCCGGCGCCGCCACCGGCCCGGTCGCCCGCTGGGCGGCCCGGACGCGGCCCGCCGACGCCCGGGACCGGGGGCCGGCCCTCAGCCCCGCGGTCCGTCCTTCGTGAGGAGGGCGAAGCCGTGGCGGTCGACGGAGGCGGTCGTGGCGGCCAGGACCACCGCGCCGGTGCCGGACGCGCGGTCCAGGCCGAGCCAGGAACGGAAGCCGCCGGTGCCGCCGTTGTGCATCGTGACCGTCAGTTTCCCCACCCTCAGGGTGATCCAGGCCGCGCCGATCCGCGTCCCCGTGGTGAACGGGAGGACGGGGTCGAGCGCGGCGGTCCCCGGCGCCGAGCCGTCGAGGAGGGCACCGGTGAGACGCGCCATGCTGCCGATGTCCGCCCGGATCCCGCCGGCCGGCCCCAGCGCCTCGCCCGTCCACGGCTCGCGCGGCCGGCCGCGCCGGGTGGTGCCGGTGAGCGCGCCCGGCTGGAGCTCCGCCGGTCCGGCCGGCAGGTAGAAGGGGTCGAGGCCGAGCGGGGCGCTCAGCCGGTCGGCGACCAGCCGCTCGTACGACGTCCCGGCCGCGACCGCCAGCGCGTGCCCGAGGAGCTCGAACCCGAGGTTGGAGTAGCGGGGCCGCGGCGAGCGGAGCCGTACCGCCCGCGCCTGGTCGAGCAGCTCGGCGACGGACTCGCCGTACGGATTGGTGCCGTGCCGCCAGAGGGCGAACGTCCGCCGCCACGGCTGCGCCGACCCCGGCACCCTCGGCAGCCCCGACCGGTGCGTGACCAGCGCCCCCAGCGTCACGCCGCCGGCCGGCGCGTCCGCGAGGGGCAGCAGCTCCCCGAGCGCCGTCCGCGCGGTGACCTCACCGCGCCTCAGCGCCTCCGCGTACAGCAGCCCGGTCACGCCCTTCGACACCGACCCGATCTCGTAGTCGGCTTTGAGTCCGGCCCCGACCGAGGCGACCGTCGCGCCCCCGGGCCCGACCACCGCCGCGGCGGCCGCGAACCGCCCGCCCGTCAGCTCCCGCAGCCGCCCGGCCAGCCGCGCGTCACCGTGTTCCCCGCCCGTCCGCTCCCCATCCATGCGGCCACCCTAGGGCCGCCACCGCCCAGCCCCTCTGTGACCCACGTCACGGATTTTGCTTTCCCTCTTTGCGTTATCGCCGTCCTCCGCACAGGCTCTCCCAGGCGCAGGAAACTCCGGGAACGGGCGAGAGAAGGACGGACGGCGTGCAGCGGACGAGGGAGACGGACCGGATGGCCGAGTGGACGACGGAGCGGATACGGGCGGCGCGGTACGGGGACCCCTGGGCGTGCGAGCAGGTCCTCGGCGCCCATCGGCCGCTCGTCCACGCCCTGGTGTCCCGCGCCCTCGACGCCCGCCCCGATGCCTCCGCCGTCGACGCCGTCGTCCCCGACACCCTGCTCCGGGCACAGGGAGCCCTGCCCACCCTGCCGTACCCGGAGGCCTTCCGGCCCTGGCTCCTCGGGCTGGCCGTCGACACCCTCCTCGGCCACGCCGCCGTCGGTCCCGACGGGGGCGGCGGCTGGCTCGACCTCCAGGACGCGGTGCTCGCCGCCCTCGCGTCCCTGGAGGTCGAGGGGCTGCTCCACCGGTGGGAGACGTCCGCCGCGCTCCAGTGGACGCCGGAGGACACCGCGGCGCGGATGGAGACGGTACGCACGCGCGCCGAGGCCGCCCGGTCCGTGGACGCCGCCCTGGCGCGCCGGCCCCGCTGCCCCGGACTCCAGGAACTGGCCGCCGGCTGGGACGGCCGCCCCGGCGCCGGCTGGCGCGACCACCTCGCCCGGCACACCCTCTGGTGCGCCCTCTGCGGCTCGGCCGCGCCGACCGTCGCCGCGCCGACCGTCATCGTGCCTTCTGTCGTCGTGCCTTCTGCCGTCGCGCCGGCCGCCGGGGAGGCCGAGCCCGCCGCCGCGTACGGCGGCGCGGTCACGGACACCGCCGTCGGCGACGCCTTCGCCGAGGAGATGACCCGGGCCTACGACCTCGGCGGGCTCGCCCCCGCCGCCGCCCCCACCGGACGCCGCGCCACGCGCGGCGACCGCCGCCGTCGGCGCCAGGCCGAGGAGCGGACCCGCCGGCGCGCCGCCGTCGCGGCCGGCATCGCGGTCGTC
Organism: Streptomyces roseolus; assembly: GCF_014649855.1. Classification (GTDB taxonomy): domain Bacteria; phylum Actinomycetota; class Actinomycetes; order Streptomycetales; family Streptomycetaceae; genus Streptomyces; species Streptomyces roseolus. Next base: position 315,214 of record NZ_BMTV01000006.1, read on the forward strand.
GCGGTGACGGGCGGGGCGTTCTCGCTGTACGGCGGCGGCCGGGACGGCAAGGAGCTCCTGGAGGTGAACCGCGCGGCCGCCCCCGGCCCCGACGCGCCCCTCACCCACGACCCGGACTCCCTCTCCGCCACCCCCGCCGACCTCGGCGCGACCCCGTCCGCGTCCGCCCCGGCCCCCGGCCGGGCGACCGCCTCCGCCACGCCCGGAAGCCGGGGCGGGAAGACCCCCACCGCGCGGCCCACCACGGCGGCCCCCACCCCGCAGCGCACCACCGCGATCCCCACCCCCACCCTGCCGAAGAAGACCGCCGCACCGACGACGGCCGCCCCCGAGCCCGCCCCGACCACGGCGTCGCCGACGGCCGGCACCGACCCGGCCCCGGGCGGCGGCGCGCAGAACGACGACGGCCGGGGCTCCGCCGCCGACCAGGTGCTGTCGCTCGTCAACGCCGAACGCGCCAAGGCCGGCTGCGGACCGCTCACCGCGAACGCGACCCTCGCGCGCGCCGCCCAGGCCCACTCCGACGACATGGCCGCCCGCGACTTCTTCGACCACACCAACCCCGACGGCGCCGACCCCGGCGACCGCGTCACGGCCGCCGGCTACCCCTGGTCCACCTACGGCGAGAACATCGCCATGGGACAGCGCACGCCCGAGCAGGTCATGGAGGCGTGGATGAACAGCCCGGGCCATCGCGCGAACATCCTCAACTGCGACTTCAAGGAGCTCGGCGTCGGCGTCCACGACGGCGGCGGCCCCTACTGGACCCAGGTCTTCGGCGCCCGCTGACCCGTCCGCCCGCTCCCCGGGGGCGCGGGGCCGTCCGTGGCAGACTGGCCTCCTCGCGCCCTCGCCCGAACGGCCGACCAGGAGGTCCGATGCCCGCGCGTCCCCGGTCCGAAGAGGCCGGGCAGCTGCTCGTACGGTACGGAGCCGAGGCCCCGGAGGCCGCGGTGCTCCTGCTGCACGGCGGCCGGGCGGACGGCCTCGGCGCGCCGCCCCTGCTCAACCTGCCCGCCCTGCGCATGCGGCCCTTCGCCGAGGCCGTGCGGCGCGCGGCGCGGGGGAGGGCGGTCCTGGTCGCCGAGGGCCGCTACCGGTACCGGGGCTGGAACGGCGAGCGCGCCGACGCCGCCCGGGACGCCGAGGCCGCGCTCGCCGGGCTGCGGTCGCGCTTCGGGGAGGTGCCGGTCGTCCTCGTCGGCCATTCGATGGGAGGCCGGGCGGCGCTCGCCGTCGCCGGCGACCCGGCCGTCCGGGGCGTCGTCGCCCTCGCTCCCTGGTGCCCGCCCGGCGAACCCGTCGCCCACCTCGCGGGCCGCCGCATCCACCTCCTCCACGACGAGACGGACCGGGTCACGGTGGCCCGCGACTCCTGGGAGTTCGTCCGCCGGGCCCGTGAGGCCGGAGCGGACGCCACCGGCGTCCCCATGCCGGCCGGCGGCCACACCATGCTCCGCGGCGCCGGCCTCTGGCACCGGCGCGCCACCGAACTGGCCCTGGAGACGCTCGCCTAGGGTCTGTTGTGAAAGTGCTGGTCACAGCCACTCGTTGATGGCTGCGACCAGCACGGTCGCTTCGTAGCGG
>NZ_BMTV01000007.1:0-202540 GCF_014649855.1 Streptomyces roseolus
TCCCGGCAGGCACGGGCGACACGAACAGCGATTTCGCCACGGTTGGCGATGAGCACCTTGCGCACGATGGCTCCCTCCTTGAAACAAGCTGAGTTTAGGGACTACCGACACGGCCCCTCGACCCGTGTCCCTTGGTGAGCTTGCCCACATAGAGGGCGGCTCGAGTTTTCCTCGGGTCGTGAAATCCCTTGTCGCACCACGGTACGCAGGGTTCCTTTACGGCACAGTAGCTCCGAGGTGTGGCGCAGGTCTCTGTTCGTGGAGCCAGTCGCCATTCGGGTTTCTTTGTGGAGTCCCTACGAATGGCGCAATGATTCTTTGCCGGAACGTCGGGCTTCGGCCATGCGGCGCACACTCTTGTCCGGGCGTTTACTGGCCAGTAGCCTTCGCGCTGTCGACCGTACTGTCGGTAACAGGTGAATCCAGGGGGTGGCCGAGTGGCCCGCAGACCGATCGCACTCGTCACGGCCGCCGTGCTCCTCGTGGAGGCGCCGGCCATCGTCGGCCTGAACGCGGTCATGGCGCGTTTCGTGGAGGCGCAGTCGATGTCCCTCGACGGGCTCGACCCCGACCACATGGTCACCGGCACCTGGGCCCTCGGCATCGGCTCCGGCGTCGCCCTCGCGCTGTGCTCCCTCGTCGCCCTGCTCGCGGGGATCCGCGACCGCCGCCCCGGCCGCCTCGGCCGGGGACTGCTCATCGGCTGCGCCATCGTCCACGGCGTCCTCGGCGCGGTCGCCGTCGGCCTGATCGGCTGGCACGCCTTCGCCGTCCTCATGACGGTCGTCGGGCTCATCGTGCTCACCCTGGTCATGTACGGGAAGGAAGGCGCGGCCCCGGAGCCGGTCAAGGCCCTGGAGCCGAACGAGGCCTGACGGCCACTCGGGCGCCCGGGACGGAGCCCGGACGCTCGGGACGGAGCCCGTTCGCCCCGTCCGGGCTCAGGCGCTCCAGAGCTCGGTGATCCCCACGTCCAGCTTGGCGAGGAGCCGGCGCAGCAGCGGCAGCGACAGACCGATCACATTGCCCGGGTCGCCGTCGATGCCGTCGATGAACGGCGCCGAGCGGCCGTCCAGCGTGAACGCGCCCGCCACGTGCAGCGGTTCGCCGCTCGCCACGTACGCCGCCACCTCCGCGTCCGTCGGCTCGCCGAACCGCACCACCGTCGAGGCCGTCGCCGACTCGTACCGCTTGGCCCGCGTGTCGTACACGCAGTGACCCGTCTGGAGGATGCCGACCCGGCCCCGCATCTCCTTCCAGCGGGCGGTGGCCTCGGCGGCGTCGGCGGGCTTGCCGAGGGCCCGCCCGTCGAGCTCCAGCACCGAGTCGCAGCCGATCACCAGCGCGCCGCTCACCTCCGGGCGGGCCGCCACGTGCGCCGCCTTGGCCTCCGCGAGGGCCAGCGCCAGCTCGGCCGGGGTGGGGGCGTGGAGCTTGGACTCGTCCACCCCGCTGACGATCACCTCGGGCGCGAGGCCGGCCTGCCGGAGCAGACCGAGCCGGGCGGGCGAGGCGGAGGCGAGGACGAGCCGGCGGGGCGTGCCGCCCGGGTGATCAGCAGTCATGGGGGCAGCGTACTCAGCGCGCGCCCACCGCGAGCATCAGGACGACCATGGCCAGCGCCAGGATCACACCGGACCTGCGCATCATGGCCTGTGCCTCGCGCAGGAACTTCGGCGGCTTGTTCTCCGGGTCGGACCACAGCATGCCCCGATCCTGCTGCCGGGCCGCCCGGAACGCCTGAGTACGGATACTCAACCGGCCCGGTGGCCGTGCGGGAGCGGGTGTGCGGGAGGCCGGACCCCCCGCACAAGGGGCCCGGCCTTCGTTCGTGTCACGCCGCTCGCGCCCTGCCCCTCAGGCCGGCCAGTAGGACCGGGCCCAGGCCCGCGGACCCGGGCTGGGCCGGGCCGAGCGGGCGATGCGGGACGGGTCCGACCAGCCTTCCGGTACCGCCGGGCCGAGACCCGGGGCGGCAGCCGCCGCCGTGGCCGCGGCCCGGGCCTGGACCACCGCCAGTGCGGCGGCCAGCTCCTCGGGCGTCGGGTTGCCTCGTACGACCTTGATCATCGTGCTGTCCCTCCCGAGGGCTAGAGCGGGATGTTGCCGTGCTTCTTCGGAGGCAGGGATTCCCGCTTCGTCCGCAGCTGACGCAGACCCTTCACGATCTGCGGCCGGGTCTCGGACGGCGGGATCACCCCGTCGACGTAACCGCGTTCGGCCGCGGTGTACGGGTTGAGCAGGGTGTCCTCGTACTCCTGGATCAGCCGCGCCCGCACCGCCTCGACCTCTTCGGCGGTCCCGCCGTTCGCCTCCGCCTCCGCGATCGTGCGGCGGTGCAGGATGTTGACGGCGCCCTGCGCGCCCATGACCGCGATCTGCGCCGTCGGCCACGCGAGGTTCAGGTCGGCGCCCAGGTGCTTGGAGCCCATGACGTCGTACGCGCCGCCGAAGGCCTTCCGGGTGATGACCGTGATGAGCGGGACGGTCGCCTCGGCGTACGCGTAGATCAGCTTCGCGCCGCGCCGGATGATGCCGCCGTACTCCTGGTCCACGCCCGGCAGGAAGCCCGGCACGTCCACGAAGGTGAGGACCGGGATGTTGAAGGCGTCGCAGGTCCGCACGAACCGCGCGGCCTTCTCCGAGGCGTCGATGTCCAGGCAGCCGGCGAACTGCATCGGCTGGTTGGCGACGATGCCGACCGGGAAGCCCTCCACCCGGCCGAAGCCGGTCAGGATGTTCGGCGCGAAGAGCGCCTGCGTCTCCAGGAACTCGCCGTCGTCCACGACGTGCTCGATGACCTTGTGCATGTCGTACGGCTGGTTCGCCGAGTCCGGGATCAGCGTGTCGAGCTCCAGGTCCTCGGCCGACACCTCGGTCTCCGCCGTCTCCGGGAAGGCCGGCGGCTCCGAGAGGTTGTTCGACGGCAGGTACGAGAGCAGCTGCTTCACGTACTCGACGGCGTCCTTCTCGTCGCCGGCCATGTGGTGCGCCACGCCCGAGGTCGCGTTGTGCGTCCGGGCGCCGCCCAGCTCCTCGAAGCCCACGTCCTCGCCGGTCACCGTCTTGATGACGTCCGGACCCGTGATGAACATGTGCGAGGTCTGGTCCACCATCACCGTGAAGTCGGTGATCGCGGGGGAGTACACGGCGCCGCCCGCGCAGGGGCCCACGACCAGGGAGATCTGCGGGATCACGCCGGAGGCGTGGGTGTTGCGGCGGAAGATCTCGCCGTACATGCCGAGCGCGCTCACGCCCTCCTGGATGCGGGCGCCGCCGGAGTCGTTGATGCCGACGACCGGGCAGCCGGTCTTCAGCGCGAAGTCCATCACCTTGATGATCTTCTGGCCGTACGTCTCGCCGAGCGCCCCGCCGAAGACCGTGAAGTCCTGCGAGAACACGGCCACCGGACGCCCGTCCACGGTGCCGTACCCGGTGACGACCCCGTCGCCGTACGGCCGGTTCTTCTCCAGGCCGAAGTTGGTGGAGCGGTGCCGGGCCAGCTCGTCCAGCTCCACGAAGGAGCCCTCGTCGAGCAGCAGGGCGATCCGCTCGCGCGCGGTCAGCTTCCCCTTCGCGTGCTGCTTCTCCACGGCCCGCTCCGAACCGGCGTGCGTGGCCTCGTCGATACGGCGCCTGAGGTCCGCGATCTTGCCCGCGGTCGTGTGAATGTCGATCTCGTACTGCTCTGCCGGCTCGGACATCGGGATGCGGCTCCCTGCCTGGTCACGGGGGGTTCGTTGACTGCGAATGGGCTACTGAAGGCCTACTGATCCGTAGGGTATCGACGGCGATACGGTTCGGCACTGCGGTCTTTGCCACACCTAGTCTGGCTTGCATGACGTCCTCCAACGCCTCCGGCGGCCGCTGGTCCGACCTCGACCGGCCCCCGCTCAACGCCTCCGCCCTGCGCCGGGCCCTCCTCCTCCCGGACGGGCTGTGGAGCTCCCTCGACGTGGTCGCGAGCACCGGGTCGACCAATTCCGATCTGGCCGCGCGGGCGGGCGAACTGCCCGAGGGGGCCGTGCTCGTCGCCGAGGAGCAGACCTCCGGCCGGGGCCGGCTCGACCGCACCTGGAGCGCGCCCGCGCGGTCCGGTCTCTTCCTCTCCGTGCTCCTCAAGCCGGACGTGCCCGCGCACCGGCTCGGCTGGCTGCCGCTGCTCACCGGCGTGGCCGCCGCCACCGGCCTCGCCAAGGCGGCCGGCGTCGACCTCTCCCTCAAGTGGCCCAACGACCTCCTCGTCACGGTCGACGGCGAGGAGCGGAAGACCGGCGGGATCCTCGCCGAGCGGGCCGGGGGCGACGGGATCGTCGTCGGGCTCGGGATCAACGTCTCGCTGCGCGCCGACGAGCTGCCCGTACCCACGGCCGGCTCGCTGCTGCTCGCCGGCGCCGTCTCCACCGACCGCGACACCCTGCTGCGGGCCGTCCTGCGCTCCCTCGCCGACCGGTACGGCGCCTGGGTGCGGGCCGACGGCGACCCCGAGGCGTCCGGGATCCTGGCGGCGTACACGGCCGACTGCGCGACCCTCGGCCGACGGATCCGCGCCGACCTGCCGGGCGAGCGGATGCTGGAGGGCGAGGCGGTCTCCCTGGACGGCGACGGGCGCCTGGTCGTCGCCACCGAGGGGGGCGGCACGGAGGCGGTCGGCGCGGGCGACGTCGTCCACCTGCGGGCGACGGGCTGAACCCCCGGACCGTTCGGGCGTGAGCCAGCCCACACCTGTCGTATCGTGGAGCGCGATCCAGGCGAACAGATCGGCAGGACTGTGGGAAGCGGCAGCGGCAGGGAACGGGCAGGAGGCGGCCGGTGACCGTCGACGACGCGAACGCGGGCGACGGCCGCTCCGAGTCGCACGAGCCGCGGGGCTCAGGCGAGCCCGCGGGTCCGCACGAGCCGGAGGGCGCGGGCGAGCCCGACGGTCCGCACGAGCCGGACGGCGCGCGCGAGCCGTCCCGCGCGGCCGACGCCTCCGGTGGCGCCGAGGGCCCGGCCTATCCCACGCCGCACCACGCCGTCGACCACACCGTCGAGCCGACCGACGACCCGCTCGCCATCCGCCTCGAACAGCTCATCCTCGGTGCCGACCGTCGCTACACCCCCTTCCAGGCCGCCCGCACCGCCGGCGTCTCCATGGAGCTGGCCTCCCGCTTCTGGCGGGCCATGGGCTTCGCCGACATCGGGCAGGCCAAGGCGCTCACCGAGGCCGACGTCCTCGCCCTGCGCCGGCTCGCCGGTCTCGTCGAGGCGGGGCTGCTGAGCGAGCCGATGGCGGTGCAGGTGGCCCGCTCCACCGGGCAGACCACCGCCCGGTTGGCCGAATGGCAGATCGACTCCTTCCTGGAGGGCCTCACCGAGCCGCCCGAGCCCGGCATGACCCGCGCCGAGGTCACGTACCCGCTGGTGGAGCTGCTCCTGCCGGAGCTGGAGGAGTTCCTGATCTACGTGTGGCGGCGGCAGCTCGCCGCCGCCACCGGGCGCGTCGCCCAGGCCGCCGACGACGAGGAGATGGTCGACCGCCGCCTCGCCGTCGCCTTCGCCGACCTCGTCGGCTTCACCCGGCTCACCCGCCGCCTGGAAGAGGAGGAGCTCGGCGAGCTGGTCGAGGCCTTCGAGACCACCTGCGCCGACCTGGTCGCCGCGCACGGCGGCCGGCTCATCAAGACCCTCGGCGACGAGGTGCTGTACGCGGCGGACGACGCCGGCATCGCCGCCGAGATCGCGCTCCGGCTGATCGAGACGCTCAGCCAGGACGAGACCATGCCGGCGCTGCGGGTCGGCATCGCCTTCGGCACCGTCACGACCCGGATGGGCGACGTCTTCGGCACCACCGTGAACCTCGCCAGCCGGCTCACCTCGATAGCGCCGAAGGACGCCGTGCTGGTCGACAGCGCCTTCGCCGAGGAGCTGACCCGCACCGGCGAGGTGCCCGTCTCGGAGGCCAGGGCGGCGGAGGAGGCCGCCCTCGCGGAGAAGGAGGGCCGGGCCCCGGAGACGTACCGCTTCGCGCTCCAGCCGATGTGGCAGCGGTCGGTGCGCGGCCTCGGCGTCGTGGAGCCCTGGCTCCTGAACCGCCGTCCGACCTAAGATCCCTCCCGGTGAACCGTGTGAACCGTCGTTAACCGGGAGGGCGCAGGAGATGTCCGAGCAGCGTTTTGGTGAGTTCGTGCTGGTCCGCAAGGAGGGGCACGTCGCCGAGTTCGTCCTCGACCGGCCCAAGGCGATGAACGCGGTCTCCTCCGAGATGGCCCGCTCCATCGGCGAGGCCTGTGCGGCGCTCGCCGCCGACCGGGAGGTCCGGGTCACGGTCCTGAGCTCCTCGAACGACCGGGCGTTCTGCGTCGGCGCCGACCTGAAGGAGCGCAACTCCTTCACCGACGCCGAGCTGGTCCGCCAGCGGCCCACCGCCCGGGCGGCGTACACCGGCGTCCTGGAGCTGCCGATGCCGACCGTGGCGGCCGTCCACGGCTTCGCCCTCGGCGGCGGGTACGAGCTGGCGCTCTCCTGCGACGTCATCGTCGCCGACGCCACCACCGTCGTCGGCCTCCCCGAGGTCTCCGTCGGCGTCATCCCCGGCGGTGGCGGCACGCAGCTGCTGCCGCGCCGGGTGGGTGCCGCGCGCGCCGCCGAGCTGGTCTTCACGGCCCGCCGGGTGGAGGCCGCCGAGGCCGCGGAGCTGGGCCTGGTGGACGTGCTGGCGGAGGACGCCCGGACGGCCGCCCTGGAGCTGGCGGGGCGGATCGCCGCGAACTCGCCGGTCGGGCTGCGCGCCGCGAAGAAGGCGATGCGGCTGGGCCAGGGCCTGGACCTGCGGGCCGGCCTGGAGGTCGAGGACGGTGCCTGGCGCTCGGTGGCCTTCTCGGGCGACCGTGCGGAGGGCGTGGCGGCCTTCAACGAGAAGCGGAAGCCGGAGTGGCCCGGCGAGTGACGAAATTGATCCAATTTCGCACCATTTGTCACTTTCCGTGACGTCTCGGTAGGGAAAACGGGTCAAACCTCCCTAAGCTGGAGGAATGGGAGAGGACGTGCGGCTGCGGGCCGTGGTGGCGCTGGCGCAGGGGATGGCGGCGGCGCACACCCCGCGCGAGTTCTGGCGGGCCGCTGCGCTCGGGGTGTCCGCCGGACTGGGCGGGAGCTTCGGCGCCCTGTCGGTCTGGGAGCGGGACCACGGGCGGCTGCGGGTCCTGGTGAACGCGGGGGAGCGGGCCCCCGGCGAGGAGGAGTTCCCGGACGCGGAGACGTATCCGGTCCACCAGTTCCCCGAGATCACCGAGTTCCTGCACGAGCGGTGGGCGCTCGGCGCCGGTCCGCACGCCTGGATCGAGACGGCCGGCGCCGAGCGGGTCACCGGGCGGGTGGAGGGGCTGCGGCGGCGCGGCCGGGGCGCCTGCGTGGTCGCCCCGATCGTGCTCCACGGCCGGGCCTGGGGCGAGCTGTACGTGGCCAGGCCACTGGGGGCGAAACCTTTCACCAGTGAGGACGCCGACTTCGCCAACGTCCTCGCGGCGGTCGTCGCCGCCGGCATCGCCCAGGCCCAGCGCCTGGAGGAGGTCCGCAAGCTGGCCTTCACCGATCCCCTCACCGGCCTCGCCAACCGCCGGGCGGTCGACGCCCGCCTCGACGAGGCCATCGAGCGCTACCGGTCCGACGGCTCCGTCGTCAGCCTCGTCGTCTGCGACCTCAACGGCCTCAAGCGCGTCAACGACACCCACGGCCACGCGGTCGGGGACCGCCTCCTCGAACGCTTCGGCTCGGTCCTCTCCCGCTGCGGCGCCCGGCTCCGCGGGGCCCTCGCCGCCCGCCTCGGCGGCGACGAGTTCTGCCTGCTGGCCGTCGGCCCGAGCGCGGACGAGGTGGTGGCCGTCGCGGAGGAGCTGTGCGTCCGCGCCGCGGAGCTGGAGCTCGGCGAGGGCGTCGCCTGCGGGGTGGCTTCCACGGGCGACCCCATCGGGCCCCTGAAGTCCGCCCGCCGGCTCTTCCGGCTCGCCGACGCGGCGCAGTACCAGGCCAAGGCCGCCCGCTCCACGAAGCCCGTCGTGGCCGGCCGGGACGGCGCCGTCATCCGCCTCGCCGACGCCCCGCCCGGCGCCCGTGACCGCCGCCGCTTCCGGGACGCGCCGACGGTGGAGCCGCCGCCGGAAAGGTAAGGGGCCGCCTTGGTGGGGGACGGTGACAGATTGCCTAGTGACAGGTCGCTCTTCAATCCGTAGGGTGCTGAATATGGATATGCAGACAGTCGTTCTCGGCACGTCCGGCACGACCCCGCAGGACGTCATCGCCGTCGCCCGCCACGGCGCCCGTGTCGAGCTGTCGGAGGGGGCCGTCGAGGCGCTCGCCGCGTCCCGCGCCGTCGTCGACGCGCTCGCCGCCAAGCCCGAGCCCGTCTACGGCGTCTCCACCGGCTTCGGCGCCCTCGCCACCCGGCACATCGACCACGAGCTGCGCACCCAGCTCCAGCGGAACATCGTCCGCTCGCACGCCGCCGGCATGGGCCCGCGCGTCGAGCGCGAGGTCGTCCGCGCCCTGATGTTCCTGCGGCTCAAGACCGTCGCCTCCGGCCACACCGGCGTCCGCCCCGAGGTCGCGCGGACCATGGCCGACGTCCTCAACGCCGGCATCACCCCGGTCGTCCACGAGTACGGCTCCCTCGGCTGCTCCGGCGACCTCGCCCCGCTCTCCCACTGCGCCCTCGCGCTCATGGGCGAAGGCGACGCCGAGGGCCCCGACGGCACCGTGAAGCCCGCCGGCGAACTGCTCGCCGCCGCCGGCATCGAGCCCGTCGTCCTCAAGGAGAAGGAGGGCCTCGCCCTCCTCAACGGCACCGACGGCATGCTCGGCATGCTGATCATGGCCCTCGCCGACCTCGACACCCTCTACAAGTCGGCCGACGTCACCGCCGCCCTCTCCCTCGAAGCCCTCCTCGGCACCGAGAAGGTCCTCGAACCCGAGCTGCACGCCATCCGCCCCCACCCCGGCCAGGCCGCCTCCGCCGCCAACATGCTGGCCGTCCTCAAGGGCTCCGGCCTCACCGGCCACTTCCAGGCCGGCGAGGCCCCCCGCGTCCAGGACGCCTACTCGATCCGCTGCGCCCCGCAGGTCGCCGGCGCCGGCCGCGACACCATGGCCCACGCCCTCCTCGTCGCCGAGCGCGAGCTCGCCGCCGCCGTCGACAACCCGGTCGTCCTCGGCAACGGCGAGGTCCGCTCCAACGGCAACTTCCACGGCGCCCCCGTCGCGTACGTCCTCGACTTCCTCGCCATCGCCGCCGCCGACCTCGGCTCCATCGCCGAGCGCCGCACCGACCGGCTCCTCGACAAGAACCGCAGCCACGGCCTGCCGCCCTTCCTCGCCGACGACGCCGGCGTCGACTCGGGCCTCATGATCGCCCAGTACACGCAGGCCGCCCTGGTCGGCGAGATGAAGCGGCTCGCCGTCCCGGCCTCCGCCGACTCCATCCCGTCCTCGGCGATGCAGGAGGACCACGTCTCCATGGGCTGGTCCGCCGCCCGCAAGCTGCGCACCGCCGTCGGCAACCTCGCCCGGATCATCGCCGTCGAGCTGTACGCCGCCACCCGCGGCATCGAGCTGCGCGAGGGCCTCACCCCGGCGCCCGCCTCCCAGGCCGTCATCGACGCCCTGCGCGCCGCCGGCGTCGAGGGCCCGGGCCCGGACCGCTTCCTCGCCCCCGACCTGGCCGCCGCCGACGCCTTCGTCCGGGAAGGGCGCCTGGTCGCCGCCGTCGAACCGGTCACCGGCCCGCTGGCCTGACCCGCGTCCGTACCGGAAGGGCCGCCCCACCGGGGCGGCCCTCCGCCGTTCACCGGCGACCCGCCCCGCGCCGTCCTCTAGGACGCGCGCCCGTGACGCCGCATCGCCAGCGCCACGAAGCCGGCGCCGACCCCGAGGAAACCGGTCCCGCCGAGCACGTACGCGGTGGTGTCCGGGCCGCCGGTCTCGGCGAGCCGGCCGGTCGCGGGCCCGGTGCTCCCGCTCCGTACGGCCGCCGCCCCGGGAGCCGCGTCGGAGGCGTTGGCCGAGGGGACGAACCACAGGGCGCACAGCAGGGTCCCCGCCGCGGTGGCGGTCAGCAGCGGGCGTCGGGCGGCGGACACGCGGATCTCGTTCTCCTCACGGAAAGCCCCGCGGGAAGCCCGCGGTGCGCCGATGCTAGTGAACCCAGCGGGTCGCGGGAAAGCCGAGGCCGGGCAGACCCTACGCTCCCAGCCATGAGCACCTCCGAAACCCCCGCCACCGCCGCCGGGGCCGCCGCCCGCCACGTCCGCCTCCGGGTCGACATCGTCCTGGAGATCGACGGCCCCGCCGAGCTGACCGCCGCCGCCGAAGGCCGGATCGACGCCGACGAGTTCATGCCGGCCGAGGAGCGCGAGCACGCCAGGGCCGCCGTCCAGGAGGACCCCTCCGAGGCCCTCGCCTACCTCGTGGAGCCCTTCGACCTGGTCCGTGACCTGCCGGGCGTCGAGCTCGTCCAGGCCGCCTGGAGCAGCGAGGAGATCGAGTACGACCCCGACGCGATGGAGTGGGACCTCGACGAGGATGATGAGGACGGGGAGGACGACGACCGGCCGTAGAAGGCGCGGGCGGAGGGCGGTGCGACCCGCCCTCCGCGGGTGGGCCCCGGGGCGGCGTCCCGGGGCCTTTTCGCGCCGTCGCGCGGCGGACGGGGAACCGGGAGTCCTCCGCGTTCGTGTAGTTCAGTGGTGTTCAGTGGTGTTGCCCACAAACCCCCCGCTTCCGGAACCGGAGGGGGCTGATGGGTGTTCTGATGGATTGACAGGGAATCGGCGACGATGGAGAAGCGTGTGATGACGGTCGGCAAGCGCCGCAGGAGCCTGGCCGCGGCGGCGGCGGTGCTCAGCGGCGTACTCGTGCTCTCGGCCTGCGACGACGGCGAGGCGGCCGGCCCGGCCGCGTCCGGTTCGGCCTCCGCCACGTCACAGGCCCAGGTCGACGAGGCCGCCGAGCAGAAGACGTCCAAGGCGCAGATCACCATCTCGCCGGAGAACGGCTCGCAGAACGCCTCCATCAACAACGACGCCAAGGTCGCCGTCACCGAGGGCAAGCTCACCGAGGTCACCATGACCTCCTCCGAGGGCACCGCCGTCAAGGGCGAGATAGCGGCCGACGGCCTCTCCTGGAAGCCGGCCGGCCAGCTGGAGCGCGCCACGGTCTACAAGATCGCCGCGACCGCCGTCGACGCGGAGGGCAGGGAGGCGCACGAGAACTCCTCCTTCACCACCGTGTCGAAGGAGAACAGCTTCATCGGCAACTTCACCCCCGAGGACGGTTCGACCGTCGGCGTGGGCATGCCGGTCTCGATCAACTTCAACAAGGCGATCACCGACAAGAAGGCCGTCCAGGGCGGCATCAAGGTCTCCTCCAGCTCCGGCCAGGAGGTCGTCGGCCACTGGTTCAACTCGACCCGGCTCGACTTCCGTCCGGACGACTACTGGAAGGCCGGCTCGACGGTCACCCTGAAGCTCGACCTGGACGGCGTCGAGGGCGCGAAGGGCGTCTTCGGCGTCCAGCAGAAGACGGTCACCTTCAAGGTCGGCCGCAGCCAGGTCTCCACCGTCGACGTCGCCACGAAGACGATGACCGTCAAGCGCGACGGCAAGGTGATCCGCACGATCCCGATCTCCGCGGGATCGCCGGAGAACACCACGTACAACGGCCAGATGGTGATCTCCGAGAAGTTCAAGGAGACCCGGATGAACGGCGCCACCGTCGGCTTCACCGACTCCGACGGCAAGGGCGAGTACGACATCAAGGACGTGCCGCACGCCATGCGCCTGTCCACCTCCGGCACCTTCATCCACGGCAACTACTGGGGCGCCCGCTCCATCTTCGGCTCCGTGAACACCAGCCACGGCTGCGTCGGCCTCGCCGACGTCAAGGGCGCGGGCGACCCCAAGCAGATGGCCGCCTGGTTCTACGACCAGTCGATGATCGGCGACGTCGTGATCGTCAAGAACTCCAAGGACAAGACGATCGCCCCCGACAACGGCCTCAACGGCTGGAACATGAACTGGTCCGCCTGGAAGGCCGGCTCGGCCCTCTGAGCCGCCCCGTACCGCCACGAGAAGGCCCCCCTCCGCTCCGGAGGGGGGCCTTTCCGCGGTCTCGTCAGCCCTCCGCTCAGCCCTCCGCGCGGCGGTACTTGCGGACGGAGAGGGTGCGGAAGACGGCGATGATGAGGACCGAGTAGATCAGCGAGGCCCACACCGGGTACTGCATCGGCCAGGCGTCGGAGGGGGAGAGACCGGGGTCGCCGAAGAGTTTCCGGCAGGCCTGGACGGTGGCGCTGAACGGGTTCCACTCCGCGACCGGCTGGAGCCAGCCGGGGAGCTTGCTGGAGTCCACGAAGGCGTTCGAGAGGAACGTGACGGGGAAGAGCCAGATCAGGCCGCCGGAGGTGGCCGCCTCCGGGGTGCGGACGGAGAGGCCGATGAGGGCGCCGATCCAGGTGAAGGCGTAGCCGAGGAGCAGCAGCAGGGCGAAGCCCAGCATGATCTTCCCGAAGTCGGTCGGCGCCGCGTAGCCGGGCCGCCAGCCGATGAGCAGGGCGACGACCGCGAGGACCAGCAGGGTCAGGGCGGTCTGCACGAGGTCGGCCATCGTGCGGCCGGTCAGGACCGCGCCGCGCGCCATCGGCAGCGAGCGGAAGCGGTCGATGAGCCCCTTGTGCATGTCGTCGGCGATGCCCGCGCCCGCGCCGGCGGTGGCGAAGGTGACCGTCTGGGCGAAGATGCCCGCCATCAGGAAGTTCTTGTAGACGTCCGGATCGGTGCTGTTCCCGATCTGCATCGAGCCGCCGAACACGTACGTGAACAGGACGACGAACATGACGGGCTGGATCAGCCCGAACAGGATCATCTCCGGGATCCTGGACATGCGGATCAGGTTCCGCTTCGTGATGACCAGGGAGTCCGAGAAGGACTGCGCGATGCCGCCCCGGGGCGCGGGGGCGTGCGCGGCGGTGTCGGTGAGGCTGCTCATGCGGCCGGTTCCTTCCGCTGGAGGCCCCCGCCGTTCCCGTCCTCCTGCGCCCGCGCGGCGGCGTGGCCGGTGAGGGAGATGAAGACGTCGTCGAGGGTGGGGCGGCGCAGGCCGATGTCGTCGATCTCCACGCCGACGGCGTCGAGGTCCCGGATCACCTCGGCGAGCAGCTTGGCGCCGCCGGTGACGGGGACGGTCAGCTTGCGGGTGTGCTCCTCGACGGAGACGTCGTCGGGACCGCGTCCGCCGGGGCCGTAGCGGGCGAGGACGGCGCGGGCGGGGGCGACGGCCTCGCGGTCGTGGACGACGACCTCGACGCGCTCGCCGCCGGTGCGGGCCTTGAGCTGGTCGGAGGTGCCGCGGGCGATGACCTTGCCGTGGTCGACGACGGCGATGTCGTGGGCGAGGTGGTCGGCCTCCTCCAGGTACTGGGTGGTGAGGAGGAGGGTGGTGCCGCCGGAGACGAGCTCCTTGATGACGTCCCACAGGGCTTGCCGGTTGCGGGGGTCGAGGCCGGTGGTCGGCTCGTCCATGAACATCACGGGCGGGGCGACGACCAGGGCGGCGGCGAGGTCGAGGCGGCGGCGCATGCCGCCCGAGTACGTCCTGGCGGGGCGGTCGGCGGCGTCGGCGAGGTGGAAGCGCTCCAGGAGCTCACCGGCCCGTTCCTTCGCGGCCCTCGCCCTCATCTGGTAGAGCCGGCCGACCATCTGGAGGTTCTCGCGGCCGGTGAGGTACTCGTCGACGGCGGCGAACTGGCCGGAGAGGCCGATGGAGCGGCGGACCTCGTCGGGGTGCTCCAGGACGTCGACGCCGGCGACGGTGGCGGTGCCGCTGTCGGGCCGGAGCAGGGTCGTCAGGACCCGTACGGTGGTCGTCTTCCCCGCGCCGTTGGGTCCGAGCAGACCGAGGACGGTGCCTTCGGGCACGTCGAGGTCCACTCCGTCCAGTGCGGTGACGTCGCCGAAGGTCTTCACCAGTCCCTCGGCGTGGATCGCGCCTGGCATGTCCACACTCCCGGATCATTTCGGGCATTTCTGCCGATCCTAGGGCAGTGTGGAGGGCCGTGCTCAGGCCAGGACCGTGTACCCCGCCTCCCGCAGCGCCCCCTCCACCTCACGGCAGTGCTCCGGGCCCTTCGTCTCCAGATGCAGCTCCACCTCCACCTCCGTGAGGCCGAGCCGCGGGTCGGTCCGCACGTGACTGACGTCGAGCACGTTCGCGTCGACCACCGTCAGCACGGCGAGCAGCGTCGCCAGCGCCCCCGGCCGGTCCGCCACCCGCAGCCGCAGGCTCAGATAGCGGCCCGCCGCCGCCATGCCGTGCCGCAGGATCCGCTGGAGCAGCAGCGGGTCGACGTTGCCGCCCGACAGGACCGCGACCACCGGGCCCCGGAACGAGGCCGGATCGCTCAGCAGCGCCGCGACCGGGCTCGCCCCGGCCGGCTCCACCACCAGCTTCGCCCGCTCCAGGCAGAGCAGCAGGGCCGAGGAGAGCGCGTCCTCCGAGACGGTGCGGACCTCGTCCACGTACTCCTGGACGAGACCGAAGGGCACGTCCCCGGGCCGGCCGACCTTGATGCCGTCCGCCATCGTCACCGGTGAGTCCACCACCACCGGATGGCCGGCGGCCAGCGACGGCGGATACGCCGCCGCCCCCTCCGCCTGCACGCCGACGATCCGCACGTCCGGCCGGACCGACTTCACCGCGAGGCCGATCCCGGCCGCGAGCCCGCCGCCGCCGATCCCGACGACGATCGTGCGGACCTCCGGGCACTGCTCCAGGATCTCCAGACCGACCGTGCCCTGGCCGACGATGACGTCGGGGTGGTCGAAGGGGTGGATGAAGACCGCGCCGGTCTCCCGCGCGTACTCCTGCGCGGCGGCCAGCGTCTCGTCCACCACGTGCCCGTGCAGCCGCACGTCCGCGCCGTACTCGCGGGTCGCCGCGACCTTCGGCAGCGGGGCGCCGACCGGCATGAAGACCGTCGCCCGCACCCCGAGGAGCTGTGAGGCGAGCGCCACACCCTGCGCGTGGTTCCCGGCCGACGCGGCGACGACCCCCGCCGCCCGCTCCTCCGGCCGGAGCCCCGCGATCCGCACGTACGCACCGCGCAGTTTGAACGATCCGGTCCGCTGGAGGTTCTCGCACTTGAGCAGGACCGGCGCCCCGACCAGCGACGACAGGTGGCGGCTGCCCTCCAGGGCGGTCATCCGGGCCACCCCCGCCAGCATCTTCTGCGCCCCGCGCACGTCGTCGAGCATCAGCCGGTGCAAGGGGTATGGCGTACCGAAGGTCATGACCCCAAGTCTCGCAGCTCACCGGGGTCGCGGCCGCGCGGACCGCGGGCCCGTCGCGGGTTTGCGCACGGCCGGTACGGAGCCCGCCCCGTCCGCGTACTCTGTCCCCCACACCGACCACCCCCGCACGAGAGAGCCCCCCAGCCATGCCCACATCTCAGGACATGACGACCGAGCTCGACCCCGGCCTCCTCGATGCCCTCCAGCACCAGGTGGCCGTCTTCGCCCGCCGGGCCGAGCAGACCCGCCTCGGCGGCACCGGACAGCTCCGCAACTCCATGGACCGGGCCGCCTACCTCCTCCTCAACCGTCTCGACCAGGAAGGGCCGATGGGCGTCAAGGCGCTCGCGGCCGGCATGGGGATCGACTCCTCGACCGTGACCCGCCAGGTCGCCCCGCTCGTCGACTCCGGCCTCGTCAAGCGCGCCTCGCACCCCGAGGACGGCCGCGCGGTCGTCCTCCAGCTCTCCCCGCGGGGCCTGGAGCGCCTGGAGGAGGTCCGCTCCTCGCGCCGCACGCTCATGGCCGAGGTCACCGACGGCTGGACGGAGGACGAGCGCGCGTCCTTCTGCTCCCTGCTCACCCGCTTCAACGCGGCGCTCTCCGCCCGCCAGTCCGGGCACCCCGCCGGCAGCGGGAGTTCGACGCAGGGGGGTTGACCCCGCTTCCCTCCCCGCCCCATACATGAGCGGGTGGGGAAGCAGCGGATCCGATCGGAACACGCCGCCCGCGCCCGGGAGTTCGACGCCTTCGTGGCGGGAGCGGCGGGGCGGCTGCTGCACGTCGCGACGCTGCTCACCGCCGAGACCCGGGCCCGGAACCCGTACGCCCGCGCGCTCCTCGCCGCCGCCCTCGCCCACACGTACGCGGTCCGTGACCGCGGCCACGACGAGGATCCGTACGCCCTGACCCGTGACGGGCTCGCCCTCCGCTTCGCCCGGACCGCCCGGCGGCACCGCGCCGGCCGCGGCGGCGTCCTCGGCCTCCTCACCCCGCGGGAGCGGCTCGTCCTCGTGCTTCGCCTGTACGAGGACGTGCCCGAGGAGCAGACCGCCGCGCTGCTCGGCCTCCCGGAGGCCCGGGTCCGCGCGGTGTGCGCCCGCGCGGTGGCGCGCGTCAGGAAGGGGGCCGCCGCGTGAGGCACGGTGACAAGGAGGCGGCCGTCCGGCGGCTGCTCGACACGCCCCATCCGCCCGTCCCGGGCGATCTGGCGGCGCGGGCGGCGGCCCGCGGCGGCCGGGCCCGGCGGCGGGAGCGGGCGCTGCGGCGGACCGGCGGCGTGCTGGCCGGGATCGCCGCGCTGGCCTTCTCCCTCTGGGCGGCCGAGGCCCGCCCCTGGGAGCCGCCGCCGGCCGCGACGACACCGCCGTTCGCCGGGCCGTGAGGACGGTTCTAGCCTGGAGGAAGGGGGCGGCCGGAACAGCATCGGCCGGAACAGCGTCGCAGGAGGCCGACATGACCAGGAAAGCCGCCGACTGCCGGGACACCCCGAGCGTGTCGGGCTGCTCGCTCTACATCTCGGGCGAGGAGGAGGAAGTGGTCCGCGCGGCCACCGAGCACGCCGTCTCCGTGCACGAGCACGCGGACTCGCCGGAGCTGCGGGACGAGATCAGGGCGAGCCTGAAGGACCCGCTGCCGGGGACCTGAGCCGGCCCGGCGCCCAGGGACCCGGACGGCCTGCTGCCGGGGTCCCGAACGGCCTGCCGCCGGGGACCTGGGCGGCCCGGCGGCCCCGGGCACGGGATCACCTCGCCGTACCCGGGCCCGCGTGCGGACCGGCGCCGCCGGATCAGCCCAGCGCCTCGCGGAGGTCGGCGATCAGGTCGTCGACGTTCTCGATGCCGACCGACAGGCGGACCAGGTCGGCCGGGACCTCCAGGGCCGAACCGGCGACGCTGGCGTGCGTCATCCGGCCCGGGTGCTCGATCAGCGACTCGACGCCGCCGAGGGACTCGCCCAGGGTGAAGAGCCTCGCGCGGTCGCAGACGGCGACCGCCGCCTCCTCGCCGCCCTCGACGCGGAAGGAGATCATGCCGCCGAAGGACCGCATCTGCTTGGCCGCGACCTCGTGGCCGGGGTGCTCGGCGAGCCCCGGGTAGAGGACCTGCGTGACCTTCGGGTGCCGGGTCAGGAAGTCGGCGACCTTCGTCGCGTTCTCGCCGTGGCGGTCCATGCGGACGGCGAGGGTCTTGATGCCGCGCAGCACGATCCACGAGTCGAACGGACCGGCCACCGCGCCCATCGCGTTCTGGTGGTACGCCAGCTCCTCGCCGAGTTCCGCGTCGGCCGCGACCAGGGCGCCGCCGACGACGTCCGAGTGGCCGCCCATGTACTTGGTGAGGGAGTGCACGACGACGTCCGCGCCGAGCGCCAGCGGCTGCTGGAGGTAGGGCGAGGCGAAGGTGTTGTCGACGACCAGCTTCACCCCGGCCTGCCGGGCCACGCCCGCGACCGCCTCGATGTCGGTGATGCCGAGCAGCGGGTTCGACGGCGTCTCGACCCAGATCAGCTTCGTGCGGTCGTTGACCGCGGCGCGCACCGAGGCGACGTCCGAGGTGTTCGCCACGGAGAAGTCCACGCCCCAGCGCTGCACGACCTTGGCGAAGAGCCGGAAGGTGCCGCCGTACGCGTCGTTCGGGATGACCACGTGGTCGCCGGGGGAGAGGAGGGTGCGCAGCAGGCAGTCCTCGGCGGCCAGGCCGGAGGCGAAGGCGAGGCCGCGCCGGCCGCCCTCCAGGGCCGCGAGGTTCTCCTCCAGGGCGGTACGCGTCGGATTGGCGCTGCGGCTGTACTCGTAGCCGCCGCGCAGCCCGCCCACCCCGTCCTGCTTGTAGGTGGACACCTGGTAGATGGGCGGGACGACCGCGCCGGTCAGCGGGTCGGCGGTGTTGCCCGCGTGGATGGCGCGGGTCTCGAAGTTCTGGTGGTTGTGCTGGTCGCTCATGGTCAGGAGCGTAGTGCCGGGGTCCGCTTCCTGCCGCTGTTCGTCCACAGGGGCGGCGTGGCCCGGCGGATGCCGGGGAGTTGTCCACAGACCGGTCCCGGCCGGGTTCCTCCCCACCGGTGTCCTGGACAATGGACGCATGGAGATTCTCTGGTTCCTGATCGCCCTGGGCCTGCTCTTCGGCGTCCTCGGCCCCTATCTGCTGCGCCGTCGCGGCGGCGGCATCCGGCAGGTCGCGCCCGGCACGCCCGACGCGGCCGACCCGGAGGCGTACGGATTCGTCCGTCAGGAGGAGCTGGACGTGCGGCTCCCGGGCCCCGACCACGATCTCCTCGACGTCCTCCGGGTCGTCCAGGCCACCCAGGACTGGCGGGCCGCGTCCCAGCTCCTCGCCGGGACGCCGAAGGAGGGCGAGGTCCGCTGGCAGCGCGTCCAGGCCTTCGCGGGCGCGGCCTCCCTGGAGCTCGCGGAGAAGCCGGGCGCCGGCGGTTCCTGGCTGCGCGCCTGGCGTTCGGACGCGCCGAAGGACGCGGGCGCGGCGGCGGTGCACGCGGAGTTCCTGGTGCAGCAGGCGTGGCGCTCCTCGGCGGCCGGCAGCGACGACTTCCGGATCATCCTGGAGGAGGCCCGGAAGGTCGCGGAGGAGGCGGCGCTGCTGGCCCCCGGCGACCCGGTCCCGTACATCACGCAGCTGGCCGTGGCCCGCGGACTCGGCTACACCCACGAGCAGTTCGACCAGGTGTGGGCGAAGGTCATCGACCGGGCGCCGCAGCACATGGGGGCGCATCTGGCGGCCCTGCACTACTGGTGCGAGAAGTGGCACGGCTCGCGCGAGGAGGCCGACCACTTCGCGACGACGGCCGCCGCCCGCGCCCCGCAGGGCTCGCTGCTCGCCGCGCTGCCGCTCTTCGCGGTCTTCGAGCACGTGCCGGACGTGGTGCTCGTCCAGGACTTCTACCGCACGGCCGTGGTGAGCAGGGCGATGGAGGGCGCGCTGTACGCGGTGCACTCGGCCCGCCCGGACGACCCGATGCTGTCGCACGTGCGCCATCTGCTCGTGTACTTCCTGGTGCGCGGCGAGCGCTGGGCGGAGGCGATGCGCCAGCTGGTCCACGTCGACGGCCACGTGGGCGCGGTCCCGTGGACGCTGAGCGGCGACCCGGCGGCCGAGTACACCCTGTACCGGAACCTGGCGGTGGCCGGCTACGAGTCGAACGGCGGCAGCCCGGCCACCCTGCGCCACTGACGACACCCGGCACCGAGCCCCCGCCCCCGACGAGCCCTCTCCGGGCCACGCCGGGCCGCCCACGCGGCCCGGCCCTCGACGCGGGCCCGACCGCCCACGTGGCCCGGTCCTCGGCGGGTCCCGCCCTCCACGGGGTCGCCCTCCGCGCAGTCCGGCCCTCCGTGGCCCCACCGTCCGCGCCCCCCGGCGCAGCCCGCGCCCCCGCCACCCCGCCCCCGCCGTCCCGCAGTCCGCGCCCCCGCCCCGCGTGGTCCGCGCCCCCGCCGCCCCGCCCTCCGCCCGGCTCCGGCCGCGCCGTCGCCCGGCCCCCTGCGGGGCCGCTCCTCCGAGCCCGCTCCGCAGCCGCCCGCGGGGAACAGCGGTGCCCCCGTCGGCGTTGTGTCCACTGCCGAACCGCGTCGAGGAGAGATGCCGCATGTTCCTGTCCCGCACCCCCGTCCTGCCCACCCCGGAGCAGGCCCTGCGCGGCCGCCCGGAGCCGGAGTTCTCCGTCCCCGAGCGCCACACGGTGCTCGGCAACCCGCTGCTCGGCCCGTACCCGGAGGGCCTGGAGGTCGCCGACTTCGGCCTCGGCTGCTTCTGGGGCGCCGAGCGGAAGTTCTGGCAGACCGACGGCGTCTGGACCACGCTCGTCGGCTACCAGGGCGGCTACACGCCGAACCCGACGTACGAGGAGGTCTGCTCGGGCCTCACCGGGCACACCGAGGTCGTCCGGGTCGTCTTCGACCCGGCGAAGGTGTCGTACGAGACCCTGCTCAAGGTCTTCTGGGAGTCCCACGACCCGACGCAGGGCTTCCGCCAGGGCAACGACGTGGGCACCCAGTACCGCTCCGCCGTCTACACCCACACGCCCGCCCAGGCCGGGACGGCCGAGGCGTCCCGCGCCGCCTACCAGAAGGTCCTGACGGCCTCCGGCTACGGCGAGATCACCACCACCGTCCTCCCCGCCGACGACCGCGCCTTCTACCCGGCCGAGGCCTACCACCAGCAGTACCTCGACAAGAACCCGGCCGGTTACTGCGGCATCGGCGGCACCGGCGTCTCCTGCCCGATCGGGGTCGCCAAGGCCGAGTAGCCGGCGCGCGGGACCCTGCGACGCCGAAGGGCCGGTCCCCCCCCGGGAGGGGGACCGGCCCTTCGGTCGTGGAGAGGGGGCTCAGCCGGTGTAGGGCTTGGCGCTGAGGATCTTGACCATGGCCTTCTTGCCGTTCGGAAGCTCGTACTCGGCGTCGTCGCCGGCCTTCTTGCCGTTGACGCCGATGCCGAGCGGAGACTGCGGCGAGTAGGTGTCGATCTTGTCGCTCGCGTACTCGCGGGAGGCGAGCAGGAAGGTCATCGTGTCGGACTCGTCGCCGTCGAAGGCGATCGTGACGACCATGCCGGGCTCGACGACGCCGTCGTCCGCCGGGGCCTCGCCGACCTTCGCGTTCTGCAGCAGCTGGGTCAGCTGGCGGACCCGGAGCTCCTGCTTGCCCTGCTCCTCCTTCGCCGCGTGGTACCCGCCGTTCTCGCGCAGGTCGCCCTCCTCGCGCGCGGCGGCGATCTTCGCGGCGATCTCGGTACGCGCGGGACCAGACAGGTACTCAAGCTCGTCCTTGAGCTTGTTGTACGCCTCCTGGGTGAGCCAGGTGACGTTGTCGCTGGTCTGGGTCACAGGTGCTCCTCGTAGGTACTGGGAATACAAAGCATCGCCCTACGCGGAAAGCCGGCGCCTTCCGGGTGGGCGAAACCACGAGCCTAACAATGTGTGGCGGAAAGCGGGAGGACATAAACCATCGGAATGGCGTCGGTCCAGGTCACCGCGGTGGCCCGCCGGGGCCCGTCCCGATGTCCCTACCCGCCGCTAACGCGGCGTACACCCCAGCAGCTCCGCGCTGGTGGCGCGGGCGGTGGTGCGGAGCGAGTAGACGCGGTCGACCCGGCCGGCCGGCTCGTCGACCACGACGTCCTTGCGGGCCACCTCGGCGCCGTCCTCGGAACGGGAGCGGAGCGTGCACACGCCCTCGACGCCCTCGTCCTTGCGGACCTCCAGGTGCACCTGCACCTCGGAGTCGCTCACCACGTCGAACTTGATCAACTCGGCGCTGATCCTGCTGCCGCCGACGTGGTGCCAGCCGAACCAGACGATCATGGCGAGGAAGAGGGTGCCGAGGACCGCTCCGGCGATCTTCAGCTTCCGGTCGGCCCGCTCGTCCGCGGAGCGCCCGTAGCGCCCCTCGGGCGGCTGCTCTCGCACGGCGCTCATGGTTCGGTCCTCTCGGGGCGGGGGCGGCGGAATTTTCGTCCCCCCGATTCCGTCACTATAGAGACCACCCTCCGCGTCGAATCACTGAGGATCGAGTCTTGACTGAGCAGCTGCGACTGATGGCCGTTCACGCCCACCCCGACGACGAGTCGAGCAAGGGCGCGGCGACCATGGCCAAGTACGTGTCCGAGGGGGTGGACGTCCTGGTGGTGACGTGCACGGGCGGCGAGCGGGGTTCGGTCCTGAACCCGAAGCTCCAGGGCGACCCCTCCATCGAGGAGAACATCCACGAGGTCCGCCGCAAGGAGATGGACGAGGCCCGGGAGATCCTGGGCGTGCGACAGGAGTGGCTCGGCTTCGTCGACTCGGGGCTGCCCGAGGGCGACCCGCTGCCGCCGCTCCCCGAGGGCTGCTTCGCCCTGGAGGACGTGGACCACGCGGCCGGCGAGCTGGTGCGCAAGATCCGTTCCTTCCGTCCGCAGGTCATCACGACCTACGACGAGAACGGCGGGTACCCGCACCCGGACCACATCATGACCCACAAGATCACGATGGTGGCCTTCGACGGCGCGGCCGACGCCGAGAAGTTCCCCGAGGCCGAGTACGGCCCGGTCTTCACGCCGCAGAAGCTCTACTACAACCAGGGCTTCAACCGCCCGCGCACCGAGGCCCTGCACAAGGCGCTCCTCGACCGGGGCCTGGAGTCCCCGTACGGCGACTGGCTGGCGCGGTGGAGCGAGTTCGAGCGCAAGGAGCGGACGCTCACCACCTTCGTCCCGTGCGCCGACTTCTTCGAGACCCGCGACCGGGCGCTGATCGCCCACGCCACCCAGATCGACCCCGACGGCGGCTGGTTCCGCGTCCCGATGGAGATCCAGAAGGAGGTCTGGCCGACGGAGGAGTACGAGCTCAGCAAGTCCCTGGTGCCGACCTCCCTCCCCGAGGAAGATCTCTTCGCGGGCATCCGGGACAATGCCTAGCATGAGCGCACACCTCGCACTGACGCAGCTGGTCCCCTTCGCCGCCGAAGAGCTGGACAAGAACAAGGTGACCCCCGGCGTCCTCGGGTTCGTCGTCTTCGCGGTCCTGGCCCTCGCCGTCTGGGCGCTGATGAAGTCGATGAACCGCCACATGCACAAGATCGACTTCGAGGAGGCCCCGGAGACCGCCGAGGCCGCCCCCGGCGGCGGCAAGGCCGCCCCCGCCGCGAAGTAGCGGAGCACCCGCTCCCGCACTCCCGTACACGTGTCCGCACCGCGTCTCCTCGCGGTGCGGACACGCGTGTCTCCGGGCCGGCGGCCCGCGCCGGCGGCGCCGGTCACCGAGAGCGACGTGACAGGGTGTGGCGGGACGCGTGCGCGCCACGCGCCCGGTGGCGCAGACTTCGTCAGGACCGCCGCAGGACCCGCGCCGACACGTGAGGGTGGACAGAACTGATGCCGGAAGACACCGCCATCGCCGGCACGGGACGGTCCGCCGGCCGTCTGCTGGCCGTCTCCGACCTGCACATCGCCTACCGCGAGAACCGCGCCATCCTGGAGGAGCGGGTCCTCCCCACCTCCCCCGACGACTGGCTGCTGGTCGCCGGCGACGTCGGCGAGACCGTCTCCGACGTCGAAGGCGCCCTCAAGCTGCTCCGCGACCGCTTCGCCCGGGTGATCTGGGTGCCCGGAAACCACGAGCTGTGGACCCCGGGGGACGACCCCGTCCAGCTGCGCGGGGAGGAGCGCTACCGCCACCTCGTGGAGATCTGCCGGGGACTCGGCGTGCTGACCCCCGAGGACCCGTACCCGGTGTGGACCGGAGCCGGCGGCCCGGTGGTCGTGGCTCCCCTGTTCCTCCTCTACGACTACTCGTTCCGCGCCGACGGCCTCACCCAGGAGCAGGCGCTGGCCGCCGCGTACGAGTCGGGCGTGGTCTGCTCGGACGAGTTCCTCCTCCACCCCGAGCCGTACCCCTCCCGCGACGCCTGGTGCCGGGCGCGGGTCGCCGAGACCAGGGCCCGGCTCGACGCCGTCGACCCGTCCCTGCCCACCGTCCTCGTCAACCACTTCCCGCTCGTGCGGGAGGACACCGCACTGCTCCACTACCAGGAGTTCGCCCAGTGGTGCGGCACCACGCTCACCGCCGACTGGCACACCCGCTACCGCGCCGCGGCCGTCGTGTACGGGCACCTGCACATCCCGCGCACCACCTTCCACGACGGCGTCCGCTTCGAGGAGGTCTCCATCGGCTACCCGAGGGAGCACCGCAAGCGCGGCCTGCCCCGGGGAGTGCTGCGGGACGTCCTGCGGGTGCGCGGGGAGGAGCGGTGATCGGGGCCGTCCTGCCGCCGGAGGCGTCCTGGGCGACGCTCGACCACGACCCGGGGCCCGACGTGCTGTTCCCCGCCGAGGCCGCGCTCGTCGCCGACTCCGTCGCCTCCCGGCGCGCCGAGTTCGCCGCCGGCCGGCACTGCGCCCGGTTGGCCCTGGCGCGCCTCGGCGTCCCGCCCGTCGAGATACCGGCCGGGCCGCGCGGCGAACCCCGCTGGCCGGACGGGATCGTCGGCAGCCTCACCCACTGCGCCGGACTGCGGGCCGCCGCCGTCGCCCGCCGCACGGACCTCCGCTCCGTCGGCATCGACGCCGAACCGCACGCCCCCCTCCCGGAGGGCGTACGCGACGCCATCGCGCTCCCCGAGGAGGCCGCGCACCTCCGGGACCTGCGGCGCGAGCGGCCCGACGTCCACTGGGACCGTCTGCTGTTCAGCGCCAAGGAGTCCGTCTACAAGGCGTGGTTCCCGCTGGCCGGCCGCATGCTCGGCTTCGACGAGGCCCGCCTCGCCTTCGCCCCGGACGGCCGCTTCACCGCCCGCCTCCTCGTCCCGGGCCCGCACGTCGACGGCCGCACCCTGACCGGCTTCACCGGCCGCTGGACGATCACCCCCCACCACGTCGTGACCTCGGTCCACGTCCCGGCCCCCGGCACCGGGGAGACCCGCGACCGGCCCCTCTCGCCCCCCATCGCGACGCCCGGAAGCGCCCCGTAACAGCCATCGCGCCCCCCGTTGCGCAAGGATGGGGACATGCCCAACCGACTCGCTCAGGCCACGTCCCCGTACCTCCTCCAGCACGCCGACAACCCCGTCGACTGGTGGCCCTGGTCGCCCGAGGCCTTCGAGGAGGCCCGCCGCCGGGACGTCCCCGTACTGCTCAGCGTCGGTTACAGCTCGTGCCACTGGTGCCACGTCATGGCGCACGAGTCCTTCGAGGACGAGGCCACCGCCGCGCTGCTCAACGAGCACTTCGTCGCCGTGAAGGTGGACCGGGAGGAGCGGCCCGACATCGACGCCGTGTACATGGAGGCCGTGCAGGCCGCCACCGGTCAGGGCGGCTGGCCCATGACCGTCTTCCTCACCCCCGACGCCGCCCCCTTCTACTTCGGCACCTACTTCCCGCCGGAGCCCCGCCACGGCATGCCGTCCTTCCCCGAGGTCCTCGAAGGCGTCCACACCGCCTGGACCGAGCGCCGCGGCGAGGTCGCCGAGGTCGCCGGCCGGATCGTGAAGGACCTCGCCGGGCGCTCCCTCGCCGTCGTCGGCGACGGCCTCCCCGGAGAGGAGGAGCTCGCCGCCGCCCTCCTCGGCCTCACCCGCGACTACGACGCCGCCCGCGGCGGCTTCGGCGGCGCCCCCAAGTTCCCGCCGTCGATGGTCCTGGAGTTCCTCCTCCGCCACCACGCCCGCACCGGCTCCGAGGGCGCCCTCCAGATGGCCGCCGACACCTGCGAGGCGATGGCCCGCGGCGGCATCTACGACCAGCTCGGCGGCGGCTTCGCCCGCTACGCCGTGGACCGCGCCTGGGTCGTCCCGCACTTCGAGAAGATGCTGTACGACAACGCCCTGCTCTGCCGGGTCTACGCCCACCTGTGGAAGGCCACCGGCAGCGTCCTCGCCCGCCGGGTCGCCCTGGAGACCGCCGACTTCATGGTGCGCGAACTCCGCACTCCCGAAGGCGGCTTCGCCTCCGCGCTCGACGCCGACAGTGACGACAGCACCGGCAAGCACGTCGAAGGCGCCTACTACGTCTGGACCCCCGCCCAGCTGGAGGAGGCGCTCGGCGCCGAGGACGCCGCCCTCGCCGCCGCCCACTACGGAGTCACTGAGGAGGGCACCTTCGAGCACGGCGCCTCGGTCCTCCAGCTCCCCCAGGAGGCGGGTCCCGCCGACGCCGGCCGGATCGCCTCCATCCGCACCCGGCTCCACGCCGCCCGCGAGCGGCGCGAGCGCCCAGGCCGCGACGACAAGGTCGTCGCCGCCTGGAACGGCCTCGCGATCGCCGCCCTCGCCGAGACCGGTGCCCTCTTCGACCGCGCCGACCTGGTGGAGCGCGCCACCGAGGCCGCCGACCTGTTGGTCCGCCTCCATTTCGACGACGGCGGCCGGCTCGCCCGCACCTCGAAGGACGGGCGGGCCGGCGGCCACGCGGGCGTCCTGGAGGACTACGCCGACGTCGCCGAGGGCTTCCTGGCCCTCGCCGCCGTCACCGGCGAGGGCGCCTGGCTCGACTTCGCCGGCCTCCTCCTGGACCACGTCCTCGACCGCTTCACCGGCGAGGGCGGCGCGCTGTACGACACGGCCCACGACGCCGAGACCCTCATCCGGCGTCCCCAGGACCCCACCGACAACGCCACCCCGTCCGGCTGGACCGCCGCCGCCGGAGCACTGCTCTCGTACGCGGCCCACACCGGCTCGGAGGCCCACCGGACCGCCGCCGAGGGCGCCCTCGGCGTGGTCAAGGCGCTCGGCCCGCGTGCCCCCCGCTTCATCGGCTGGGGCCTCGCCGTCGCCGAGGCCCTGCTCGACGGCCCCCGCGAGATCGCCGTCGTCGGCCACGCCGCCGACCCCGTCTACCAGGAGCTGCGCCGTACGGCCCTGAGGGCGGCCACCCCCGGAGCGGTCCTCGCCGCCGGAGCCCCCGACAGCGAGGAGTTCCCGCTCCTGCGCGACCGCCCCCTGGTCGCCGGTTCGGCCGCCGCATACGTCTGCCGTCACTTCACCTGCGACGCACCCGTCACCGACCCGGACGCCCTGGCCCGGACGCTGCGCTGATCCCCTGACAAGGGCACGGCCCCGCCGCCCCTCCAGAGAGGGACGACGGGGCCGCGCCGTGGCCGAGCGCCGTTGCTCAGCTGTTGCCGGCGCCGTTGCCGGACAGCACGGGGATGTCGCTGAGGATGTGCGAGAGCGGCTCGTCACCCTTGGCCTGGGTGGAGTTCTCGACGCACTGCTGGTTCTGCGGGGAGGACAGGACGTTGATGTCCTGGACGGCGATCGGGATGAGGCCGACGATCGAACCGGCGTTGACCTTGGCCGGGAGACCGACGCACGGCTTGTTCAGGGAACCCTGGACGAGCGCGAACTGCGGGCTCATGTCGCCGTGGGTGGCGGAGTTGCCGAACTCCTGGTGCGCGCCGTTTCCGGAGAGCGAGGTGGTGCCACCGTCGTCGGCGATCGCGAGCGCCTGCCCGGCCGTCGCGCCGACGACCGAAACAGCCACCGCAGCGGTCGCGAGGAGCTTCTTCATGTTCTGGCCTTTCGGATGACTGGCCCGAGCTGAGTGCCGAGCCGTACTGATCAACTGGCCGGAGGGGCCGAGGTTCCGGCATGTCCACCGGACGGCCTACGGGCAGATGAGCGAAGACCCCCGGGCGGGGGCGTAGTCGGCGACGGAGAGCTTGCTGGGGGCGATGACGTCGCCGGGCGGCAGCGGCCGGTCCGCGCGCAGCCGCGCGAAGACCTCCGCGGCCCCCTCCTCGTCCCAGCCCACGGTGGATCCGACCCCGTCGATCACCGGGTTGAAGCCGCGGACCGGCACCGTCGCGAACTCGGTACGGGACGGCCCGAGGGCCTTCAACCGGTTCGCGAGCGTGAGGAGTTCGGACACCGAGACGCCCCGCTCGGCGGCGGCCGCGCCGCGCAGCGTCGAGGCGAGGGTCCGGAGCTTCGCCGGGTCCCCGAGGATCCCGCCGGAGCGCACCTGCTCCAGCATGTTGACGAGGAACTTCTGCTGCTTGCGGATGCGGCCGAAGTCCATCTCCCCGTCGGCCTTCCGCGAGCGCACGTACTGCAGCCCCTCGCCGCCGCCCACGTTCCGGGTGCCGACCGGGAGGTCCAGCCCGGTCGCCGGGTCCTTCAGCGGCTTCTGCGTGCAGATGGGCACCCCGTCCTCGACCCGGTCGACGCTGTCCATGAAGCGTCGGAAGTCGACTTCGAGGTAGCGGTGCACGGGGAGTCCGGTCATCGCCTCCACGGTCTCGATCGCGAGGGCCGGACCGCCTTCCGCGCGCGCCGCGTTGATCTTCGCGAGGTGGGCGTCGTGGACGGTGCCGGTCCGCCGGTCGGTGTGCGGACCGGGGAGTTCGGCGAGCGAGTCGCGGGGCAGGGAGAGCACGCTCACCCGGTCGTTCCCGGCGGAGACGTGCACGAGCATGATCGCGTCCGCGCAGTCGCAGTCCGCGCCGCCGAGCCGGAAACGTTCCTTCTCCTCTGCGGTGACCCCCGCCCGGGAATCGATGCCGACGAGGAGCAGATTGAGTCCCTTGGGGGGAGAGGGGAGTTCGGTGGGTCCGCCGAGGGCGGAGGCGAGGGCTCCGGGGGCGAGCGCGAGAAGCG
Source organism: Streptomyces roseolus (assembly GCF_014649855.1). Classification (GTDB taxonomy): domain Bacteria; phylum Actinomycetota; class Actinomycetes; order Streptomycetales; family Streptomycetaceae; genus Streptomyces; species Streptomyces roseolus. The sequence goes on from NZ_BMTV01000007.1 coordinate 28,411, forward strand.
CCGCCGGTGCGAGCAGGAGCCGCCACGGACGCGGGAATCTCATGCCCGCACGCTATTTCGACCCCGCTCGCACACAGTTGCGCGACGCGGTGCCGGGTGTGTGAATCACTCCGTTGCGAGGCTTGTGTAATGATGCGGGAATAGCAGCGGAAGGAGCGAGAATGACGCCGCCGGTTCCCGGTAATCCCGGGAAATGGGAACGGATGGCCTTCATTCCGAAGAGCCGGTACGTGAGCGATCCGCCGACCGTCGACCCGGCCCCGTCCACCCGGCAATTCCCGGTCTATTCCGCCCTGGTGACCCAGTGGGTGCAGGAGGGGCGGGCGGTGCCGGGCATGCCGGACCGGGAGTGGGAGCGCCTGATGTCCACGCCCGTCTGGCCGCGTTAGCGGGCCCGGTACGCGCGGAGGGGCCGCCCCGGCGGGGCGGCCCCTCGACGCGCGGTCGTCAGCTGTTGCCGACGCCGTTGCCCGAGAGGATCGGGATGTCCTCCAGGATGTGCGACAGCGGCTCGTCGCCCTTGGCCTGCGTCGAGTTCTCGACGCACTGCTGGTTCTGCGGGGAGGACAGGACGTTGACGTCCTGGACCGCGATCGGGATCGCGCCGACCAGCGAACCGGCGTTGAGCTTCGCCGGCAGACCGATGCACGGCTTGTTCAGGGAGCCCTGGACCAGCGCGAACTGCGGGCTCATGTTCCCGTACGTGTAGGAGTTGCCGTACTCCTGGTGGGCGAAGTTGCCGCTCTTGGAGGTGGTGCCTCCGTCGTCGGCGATGGCGAGGGCGGGGGTGGCCGCGGCGGCGGTGGCGCCGACGATCGAGGCGGCGGCGGCCGCAGTGGCCATGACCTTCTTGATCACGGGAGTTCCCTTCTAGAACCGGCTCCGTGCAGGGAGCCCCCTGGTCAACTGGCTTCGGAGCGCTGGGTTCCGCCCGGTCACCCCATTGGCGGAGCGCGCGCGGCAGCGCTCGTCGCGGCGCCCAGTCGATCGGGTGAAGCGCCGGAACCTCCGCCCCCGCCCGCAGTTGATCCCGTCGCATCAATCACGTCGATTGGTGGGAAGAGAAACGGAATCACCGTGATCAAGAAGATGATGACGGCCGCGGCCGTCACCGCTTCGGCCGTCGGCGTCGCCGCCGCGGCCGCCGCTCCCGCGATGGCCATCGCCAACGACGGCGGCACGACCTCCCTCTCCGGGAACGGCGCCCACCAGTCGTTCGGCAACTCGAAGACCAAGGGCGACATGAGCCCGCAGTTCTCGGCGGTCCAGGGCTCGCTGAACAAGCTCTGCCTGGGCGTCCCGGTCAAGGGCAACGTCGGCTCGGTCGTCGGCGTCCTCGTCCCGGTCGCCGTCCAGGACATCAACGTCCTGTCCTCCCCGCAGAACCAGCAGTGCGTCGAGAACTCGACGCAGGCCAAGGGCGACGAGCCGCTGTCGCACCTCGTGGAGGACATCCCGGTCCTCTCCGGCAACGGCATCGGCAACAGCTGATCCGGTAAAAGCGAACCGCAGGGCCGGAGGAATTCCTTCCTCCGGCCCTGTGTCGTGCGCGCCAACGGAGTGAATGCCCGGCCGGGCAACGCGAATTCCGGTTTCCTTCGCGGCAGTTTGTCGTTGTCCGTGTGAGCGACGGAAGCCGATCTTCCGCCGCGGAAAAGGAGCCAGACGAAATGAAGTGCAAGAAGGCTGCCGCCGTCATCGCCGGAGTCATCATGGCCATGGGCGCGGCCACCCCCGCCTTCGCCGACGCCGAGGCGGCCGGTGCGGCCATCGGTTCGCCGGGTGTCCTCTCGGGCAACGTCGTCCAGGTCCCGATCCACGTGCCGATCAACGTCTGCGGCAACAGCATCAACGTCATCGGCGCGCTGAACCCGGCCTTCGGCAACGTCTGCGTCAACGACTGATCCAGACCGCCGCGGCGGAGTCCACGGCAACCACCGGCCCCGGGAGGCACACCGCCTCCCGGGGCCGGCCCCTTTCCATGCCCGTCCGCCCGCCCGCCGCTGTCCGCCGCCGCCCGCCCGCCGCCGCCCGCCCGCCGCCGCGCGGCCGGCGAACCGGTCGCCGTGGGCGGCGAAGAAGGAGGCCGGGAGCGGGACGCCGTGATCGGCCGCACGCCCCGGGCGGCCGCGTAGGCGTCGAGCCCGTACGCCCCTGCCGGGGCGGGCGGAGAGCCGCGAGGCCCACGGCTCGGACTTCGGGAACATGCCGGAGGGCGTGGTGTGCCAGGGCTCCATGGGCCGGCCGAGGGCGACCGGGTCGAGGCCGCGGGCCGCCGCGTGCGCGGCTACCGAGAGCCCACAGGAGCCGGCCCGACGGCCGTCGGGCCGTGGACCGGATGCGCGTACGTCCTCGTGCCTTCCTTCTTCATCGCCGGGTGAGCCGGGCGGGGGAGGAGGGGCGGCCCGCGGGGCGGGGGAGGGTGACCGGGTGCCGGGGCCGGCGGGCCGCGAGCCGCCGGCGGACCGCCGCCAGGGCCCGGCGCAGCAGATGGGCGCACCAGGCGCGGCCCATGGCGAGCGCGGGCGCCGGGTCGTCGGCGGCGCACCAGGCGCGCTCGGTGCGCTCGGCGGGCTGCCGGGCGGTGCCGGGTCCGGGGGCGTACCGGCGGCGCGGGGAGGCGAGCAGCGAGAGCGCCGCGTAGTTCTCGACGACGAACCGGCGGCCGTACGCGGGGGAGAGCGGCGGCACCGGGCGCCCGGAGAGGTCCAGGTGCAGGGCCCGCACCACGTCGAGGCCCCCGCGGTCGGCGAAGAGCCGGAACTGGGCGCCGGGGCGGGGGTTGAAGTCGAGCAGGTGGTACGCGCCGGTGTCCGGGTCGAGCCGGAAGTCGAGGTCGCAGACGCCCCGGTGGCCGAGGGCTTCGAGCAGCCCGCGGGCGAGCCGGTCCACCTCGGGGTTGGGCGTCCAGCGGCCCACGGCGGTGAGCCCGGCCCCGTCCGGCCAGGACCGCTCCTTGCGGCCGGTGGCCCCGACGGCGCAGCGGCCGGCGGAGTCCGCGTACCCGTGGAAGAACCAGTCGAGGTCCCGGCCCGGCGGCAGCAGCTCCTGGAGCAGCAGCCGGCTGCCGGCCTGTGGGGTGCGGCGGTACAGCTCCCGCGCCTCGGCCGGCGAGCGGAGGATCGTCGTACTGCGCAGTCCCGAACCGGTGGGCAGCAGCCAGGGGCGGCTCCACTTGGCGACCACCGGCAGGCCGAGCGACCAGGCCATGGCGGCGGCCTCCTCGGCGTCGGCGGGGAGGCCGGTGCGCGGGTGGGGCAGGCCCAGCTCGGCGCAGACCCCGGCGAGCCGGGCCTTGTCCGCGACCCGCAGCAGCTGCTCCTCGGTCCGCTCGGGCAGCAGGAACCTGCCCGCGAGCTCGGTGCGGCGGCGGGCGAGCGCGAGGGCGCTGACGTCGTCCAGCGGCACGGCCAGCACCGGACCCGACGCGGTGCCGGCGACCTCATCGGCGATCCGGCGCAGCAGCGCGGCCAGTTCGGTGGAGGCCGTGGAGGCGGGCCGGACGTGGACCGAGCGGACGTACCGCGAACGGGCGACGGGGCTGTCGCGGGACTCGACGACCGCGTGCACGGGGATCCCGGCCCGGCCCAGGGAGCGGGCCGCCCCGAGGGTCCCGTGGTGGAAGGGGTTCCGGTCGAGCCGCACGAGGACTGCGGGTACGCGGGTGTCGAAAGGCGGCACGGCCATGGCCCCTTCATCTCGGGTGCCCCAAGTGGGCGATGAAATCCTCTAATGGACTACGGAGAGAAGGAAAGCCGCGTTCACGGTCGGCTCATTAGGAATACTTTCAGAACATCGGATTGACTGTGCGTCAAGCGGCGTGTGTCTGAAGGAGCGGCCATGGAACCTGTCGGAGGAACACCGAGAAGAACAAGAACATGGCTGGGGGTGATCACCGCCGGCCTCCTCGTCTCGGGCTCGGTCGTGCTGTCGGCACCCGCCCACGCCGCCGCGTCCCCCATGACGGAGGATCCCGGTAAGGCTCTCCCCGCCGTCTCGGCCATGGGCGCCTTCCTCGATTCCGGTTCGCGGGGCGTCAGCCGGATCGCCGAGCTGGAGCGCTGGCTCGGCGGCCGCGAGCTCCGCGTCGGCCACACCTACCTGCCCGGCGACCTCTGGTCCAACATCGAGGGCCCGCCCGGCTTCCTCGACGCCTGGGCCGACTGGCGCAACGCCAAACGGGACCGGATCTTCGTCCTCAACGTCCCGATGCTGGAACGCAACGAGGCCGGCGTCTCCGACCAGGAGGTACGCCGCCAGCTCCAGCTCGGCGCGGCCGGCTACTACGACCACCACTTCCGCACCCTCGCGCAGCGGCTCGTCGAGGCGGGGGCCCTGGACCCGGTCCTCATCCTCGGCTGGGAGATGAACGGCACCACCTACACCCATCGCTGCGGGCCCGACCCGACGGCCTGGAAGAAGTACTGGAACCGGATCGTCACGACCATGCGGTCCGTGCCCGGCCAGCGGTTCCGCTTCGACTTCAACCCGAGCCGCGGCCGGGACGCCGTGCCGTGGACCGAGTGCTACCCCGGCGACGACGTCGTCGACATCATCGGCATGGACTCGTACGACCAGCCGCCCGGTTCGGATTTCGACCGGCACGTGAACGAGCCGTACGGGCTCCAGAAACAGGTCGATTTCGCGGCCGAGCACGGAAAGCAGATCTCCTATCCCGAATGGGGGCTCTTCCGGAACGGCGACAACCCGACGTACATGCGGCGCATGCTGGAATGGATCCGGCAGCACAAGCCGCTCTACCACACCATCACGGACTATTGCCCGCACGGCGTCTGGCAGTGCGACGACAATCCGCAGTCGTCACGGGTGTTCCGGGAGATGCTGTACGGGGCGGAGCCTTCGGTGCCGGTGGATCCGGTCGACCCCGTGGACCCGGTGGATCCTGTCGACCCGGTGGATCCGGTGGACCCGACGGTTCCCGAGCCGAAGCCTGAGCCGAAGCCGAAGCCGGAACCGAAGCCGGAACCGAAGCCGGAACCGAAGCCGGAACCGAAGCCGGAACCGAAGCCTGAGCCCAAGCCCGAGCCCGAGCCGAAGCCCGAGCCCAAGCCGGAACCGAAGCCTGAGCCGAAGCCCGAGCCCAAGCCGGAACCGAAGCCTGAGCCGAAGCCCGAGCCCAAGCCGGAACCGAAGCCTGAGCCCAAGCCTGAACCCAAGCCCGAGCCCAAGCCCGACTGTTGGGAGGTCGAGCTCGGGGACTGGGTGGAGAGCTGGCTCGGCGGGCCGGTGTGCGTGTCCGAGGAGACCGGCTGGAAGGACGAGCCGAAGCTCGACCTCGACCTGGGCCTGAAGCTGGACCTCGTCTGGAAGGAGGCCCTGAACGGCGCCTGGCCGTTCTGACGGTCAGCCGCCCGGCGCGGACGCGGGCGCGCGGCCGGGGAGGCGGGCGAGGAGCCGGCCGGCCCAGGCCCGCTCCCGCGCCTGCCGGGCCGCCCAGCGCCGGGCGTCCGCCGCGCCCGCGCGGAGCCAGAGCAGCGGGGCCGTACCACGGGCGGTGAGCAGCAGCCGCCGGTTGCGGACCGGCTCCGGTCGCCAGTGCTGCTTGTACGGTTCGCTGCCCCGCAGCATGCTCAGCGTGGCCCGGCCGCCCGCGCTGGTCTCCCGGGCCCCGTGCCGCAGCAGCATCGCGGCGACGTCGACCTTCCGTTCCCGCAGCACCGGGTCGGCGCCGTACAGGTAGCCGCCGGCGAGGCGCGGGGACATCAGGGTGAGGTCGGCGGCGACGACGTCCCCGCCGAGCCGGAACTCGGTGACCATCGCGTCGCCCCGCTCCACCATGGGCCGGACCGCCCGTGCCAGGTGCTGGGCGAACCGCTCGCTGGTGTGCTCGGCGGTCACGCCGCGGCCCCGCCACTGGAGCTGGTGGAGGGTGAGCAGGCGGTCGAGGGCGGCCGGCACGTCGGGGCCGGTCACCACGTGCGCGTCGATGCCGAGCGCGTCGAGTTTGCGCAGCTTGGCGCGGACCCGCTGGGCCTTCCCGGACGGGATCCGTTCGAGCAGGCCCTCCATGGGGACGGCCGGCAGCTCCAGGCAGAGCGAGTCGGGGAGCCGGCGGCGCGGTCCGCGCCAGTGCGCGAAGACCCGTTCGGCGGCGGCGCCGGGCCGCACCTCCCGCAGGTCGACCACCGCGCCCCGGGCCGCCCGGGCGACGGCGGCGGCCAGCGCGGCGGCCGCCTCGGGGCGCTCGTCGTCGAGGAGGACGTCGGTGAAGTCGGTGATGGCGCCGCCGAGCTGGGTGAGCACGGGCAGCGGCCCGCGCGCCCGCATCAGGGGTGCCGCCGCGACCAGCGCGCCGGAGCCGTCCCGTACGAGCACCACCCGCAGCGCGCCGGGACGGCCGTACGACACCCACCAGGAGTGCAGCCAGGAGTGGGACTGGAAGGGGGTCGCCGAGGAGCAGCGCCCGTACAGCGCCGTCCATTCGGCCGCCAGCCGCCCGAAGGCCTCCGTGTCACGGCAGAGTTCGGTCCGCAGGGTTCTTCCCAAGGTCACACCGCCTCCGGCTGGTGGGCGGCGGGCGCGGGCACCGCGGCGCCCGTGGCCGCCGCGGGACGGGAGTGGCGGCCCTCGGCGCGTCCGGCGGACCGCCTCGGGCGGACGAGCAGCGCGAGCCCGCCGAGCAGCCCGCCGGCGCAGGCGCCGACGAGTGCGGAGAGCGGCGCGGACGGCGACACGGGGGCGGTCGGCTTGGTCGCCCGGGAGAACTGGACGACCTTGACGCCGGTGCTGCCGGCGACGTGCGAGGAGTTGAGGACGAGCGCGCGGGCCACGCCGTCGGCGATCGACACCGCCTTCGACGGCTTCGACGCCCGGGCGGTGAGGGAGATCATCGGCGCGTCCGGGGAGGTCTCGGCCTGGACGCTCTCGCGGAGGGTGGCGGCGCTGACGCCGGCCCAGACCTGGGCGTCGCCGGTGACCGCGATGTCGGTGGCGACCCGGCCGTACGCCTGGGCGAAGCCGAGCGCCGCCGCCGGGTCGGACTTCTCGCCGGGGACGACGATGACGTAGCTGGTGGCGGCGTACTCGGGGGTCTTCAGGGCCCCGTAGCCGCCGCCGAGCGCGGCCCCGGCGACCACGGCGGCGGGCAGCACCGCCCAGCGGCCGGGGGAGCGCAGGGGGGCGGGCACGCGTGCGGCGCGGGGTGGGGTGGTGGTCATGACGGGCTCTCTCGCTGGGACGGGCAGGGGATTCGAAGGCGTTTCAGGGGGTGCTCACGGTGCGGGGCGGCCGTGGACGGCCCGGTCGTAGAGGGTCATCAGCCGGTCGGCGCTGTGCGCGATGTCGTAGCGGCGGGCGGCGGCCGGGGCGGGCAGGCGTACGGGCCGGGGGCCGTGCGCGGCCCGCAGCTCGTGCAGGGCGCCGATCAGCTCGGGCACCGACTCGCCGATCCGCCGGGCGCCGGGCGCCGCGTCGGCCGGCAGGTCCTCGATCGCCGGGCACGCCACGTACAGCACGGGCAGCCCGGCGGCGAGCGCCTCGACGACGGCGAGTCCGAAGGCCTCGTCGGGCGAGGTGGAGACGAAGACGTCCATGGCGGCGAGGAGTTCGGGGAGCATCGGCCCGGCGGGGACGTCCAGCGGCGGGTCCTCGCAGGCGCCGAAGAACAGCACCCGGCCGGCGGCGCCGCACTCGCGGGCCACCGTGCGCAGCTCCTCGCGGCGCTCGCCGTCGCCGACGAGGAGGAGCCGGGCCTCCGGCACCGCGGCCACGGCCCGGATCAGCCGGTCGAACCGCTTGCCGGGCGCGAGCCGGCCCACCCCGCCGACCACGAAGGCGTCCTCGGGGATGCCGAGGACGCCCCGGGTGAGCCGGCGGGCGCGGGGCGCGAAGGCGAAGCGGTCGGTCTCGATGCCGTTCGGCACCACCTGGATCCGGTCCGGCGCCACCCCCCAGTCGGCGAGCCGGCGGGCCACGCTCGCCGAGACCGCGACCGTGGAGGTGCCGAGCCGCTCCGACGCCAGATAGAGCGCGCGGGTGCCCGCCGACAGCGGACGGCCCTCGATCTGCTTCTCCCCGAGCGAGTGCTCGGTGGCGATGACCCGGCGGACGCCGCCGAGCCGGGCGGCGAGCCGGCCGTAGACGCAGGCCCGGTACAGATGGGTGTGGACGAGGTCGTAGCCGCCCCCGCGGATCAGCCGGGCGAGCCGGGGCAGGGCGCCCACGTCCCGGTTCCCGGTCATGCCGAGGTGGCTGACCGGGGTGCCGTCGGCCTCGATGCCGGCCGCGACCGGGCCGGGGTTGGTGAGCGTCACCACCCGGCCCTGGACGGGGAGGTGGCGCAGCAGCAGGCGGAGCTGCTGCTCGGCGCCGCCGATGCCGAGGCCGGTGATGACGTGCAGGACCTTCAGGGGCCCGCTCTTTCCGGGGCGGCTCATCCCAGCACCGCCGCCGCCGGGCCGGTGCGGGCGGGGACCAGTTCGGCGGGATGGCGGCGGCGCAGCGGGTGCAGGGCCCGCTTCGCGGTGAGCCGCCACGGGGTGTCGTTCTCGCCGATGTGGACGCGGGGCAGGGCGTGGGTGCCGGTCAGGGGGCCGGGGTCGATGGCGCAGGCATAGCCGTACCCGGCCTTGCGCACGGCGCGGACCACGCGCGGGTCGACCGCCCCGTAGGGGTAGCAGAAGCCGTCCACCGGGCCGCCGGTGATCTCCTCCAGGAGGGCCCGGGAGCGGCGGGTCTCGTCGGCGAGGGTGGCGTCGTCGGCCTCCGTGAGGCGGCGGTGCGTCAGTCCGTGCGAGCCGATCTCCATGCCGGCGCCGGCGATCCGCTCGATGCCCTCCTCGGTGAGCAGCGGCTTGCGCGGCCCCTCGGCGTCCCAGTCGTTGGTGCCGCCGAGCCGGCCCGGCAGGACGTAGACCGTGGCCGTGAAGCCGTGCCGGCGCAGCAGCGGCAGCGCCGAGTCGAGGAAGTCGGCGTAGCCGTCGTCGAAGGTGAGGCCGACGAGGCCCCCGGCGCGTCCGGCGGCGGTCGCGGCGAGCAGCTCCCGCACCGACACCCCGCGCAGGCCCCGGTCGCCGAGCCAGTGGAGCTGACGGGCGAACCGTACGGGGGAGACCGTCACCCGGTACGGATCGTCAGCGGTGTCCGTGATCGAGTGGTACATCGCCACCCACAGGGGCGGCTTCGCCCACAGGGGCGGCTTCGGCAGCAGACGGCGCAGCGCGGTGGGGGCGGGCATGGTCTGTCCTTCGGCGTCGGGTGGTGGCGTGGGGGAGGGGAGGGATCTCGGGCGCCTTGGCGGCGCAGGCGAGGAAGACGAGGAAGACGGCCGCGACGGCGAGGGCCGCGACGGCGAGGGAGACCAGCGGGGGGCCGACCGCCACCGAGCAGAGCCAGCCCGCGCCGGTCGCGCAGGCGCCCGCCGTCGCGAGCCGCAGCAGGCCGTCGCCGAGCCGGTCGGCCCGGACCGGGACGGTCTGCCGGTGGGCCCCGCACAGCAGCAGGACGGCGGTGAGCGTGATGCCGAGGGCGTTGGCCGCGGCGATGCCGACGGCGCCCCAGGCGGCGGCGCCGGGCACTCCGGCGGCGGCGGTGGCGGCGAGCCCGGCGGCCATCGCGGCGGCCGGGTACCAGAGGGGGCGGGCGGCGGAGAAGTAGCAGCGGACGAGGGCGCCGACCATGGTCTGGCCGAGCAGCCCGAGGGCGTAGACCCGCATGACGGCGGCGGTGGCGACCGTGTCCGAGCGGTCGAACTCCCCCCTCTGGAAGAGTAGTTCGACGATCTTGGGGGCGGCGGCGATCACCACGGAGGCACCCGCGAGGACCACCACGGCCGCGAGCAGCAGATCCCGCTCGACCCGCCGCCGCGCCCCCTCCGGATCGCCCGCGGCCAGCGCCCGCGCGACCACCGGGAAGCTGACCGTGCACAGCATCAGCGACAGGATCATCGGCATCTGGGCGATCTTCTGCGCGTAGTTCAGGTGCGAGATCGCGCCCGACGGGAGCGGCGCGGCGAGGAACCGCTCGATCAGGGTCTGCGACTGCCGGATCAGCGAGAAGGCGACCACCGGCGCGACCAGCCCGAGGACCACGAGCCGCCCGTCCCCGGCGAAGCCCGGCGCGGACGACTCCGGCTCCCGCGCCGGCACCGGCCGCGCCCGCAGCTCCCGCACGAGCGCCGGCACCTGCACCAGCACCATGAGCACCCCGCCGACCGCGACCCCGGCGGCGGCCGACCGCACCCCCCACGGATCGCGCAGGAGCACCATCGTGCCGATGATGCCGACGTTGTACGCCACGTAGATCGCGGCCGGCGACAGGAAGACGTGGTGCGCCCGCAGCGCCGCCGAGCAGTAGCCGACCAGCGCGAAGGTGAGCACACAGGTCGCGGTGAGCCGGGTGCAGTCCACCGCGAGGCCGGGGTCGGAGAGGCCGGGCGCGAGCAGCCGGACGACCGCCGGCGCGGCCGCGACCAGGACGGCGGCGACGGCGGCGACGGAGAGGGTGAGCCGCGGCAGCGTCCCCCGCACCAGCTCCCGTACGGGATCCCCGCCGAGCGACCCCGGACGGCGGGCGAGGGCACGGGAGAAGGCCGGTACGAGGATCAGCGCCATCGCGTCCTCGATGAGCAGCGTCGACGCGAACTCCGGCACCGTCCACGCCACCAGGAAGGCGTCCGTCTCCGCGCCCGCGCCGAAGTATCCGGCGAGGATCTGGTCCCGTACGAGCCCGAGCACCGCCCCGAGGGCCGTCAGCACCGCCGTCACGGCCGCCGCCTTCGCGAGGAAGCCCCGCCCCTGTCCGCCCCCCGCCGCCCGCGCCTTGGCCCGCGCGTGCGCCCGCCGCCCCTTCGGCGTGACGGGCGCGGGGGCGTGGGCGGAGGAGGGGTCGGGCGGCGGGGCGGTGGCCGTGGCGGCCGGCGCGGGTGCCCACACGTCGGAGGCCGGGGTGTGTCCCACCGGGCGGCGCACCGGGATCCGCCGCGCCCCGCTCGGTCCGGCCGGCGGCGCCCCGGCACCGCCCCCCGGCAGCACGGCGGCCCCCGGGGCGCACGGGGAGTCCGTGGCGTCCGGGGGCTGGGGGGACCAGGGGTCGGTCAGGGGTTCGCCGCGCGGCGGACACGGCGGGGCGGCGGGGCCGCCGGAGCCCGGAGGCGCGACGTGCGCGTCCGTGGGATCCGGCGGACCGGCCCACGGGTCACGCACCGCGCACCTCCGGCGGGCCCTCCGGCCCGGGTGCGAGGGCCCACCAGGCCGCGAGCCCGAAGACCACCGACATCAGCACCGTCGACGGGCCGCCGATGTCCGCGTAGAAGAAGTCGATCAGCTGCCAGGCCAGCAGCCCGCCCGCCACCAGGGCGCACTCCGCCCCCGTCCGGCGCCGCCGCAGCGCGCCCACGAGCAGCGCCAGCCAGCTCCCGGCGAGCGCGAGCAGCCCGATGAGCCCCTGCTCGCCGAGGACCAGCAGGTACATGTTGTGCGGGGAGAGCAGCGGCTGCTTCCGGTACCCCGCGCCCGCGCCCGCCGTGTCGCTGCCCGCGGAGAGCGCCACCGAGGCGTGCGAGTCCCGGTAGTGGGGGAAGCCCTTCAGGCCGACGCCGGTCAGCGGCTCGGAGCGCCACATCCGCCCGGCCGCCGCCCACATCGTGTACCGGTCCGTCACCGACTGGTCCGGCGCCGCCGTCACCCGCGTGATGCTGGTGACCCGCTCCTTCACCATCTCCGAGCCGATCCCGAGGCCGCCGACGAGGACCACCGCGAGCGCGCCCACCGCCAGCGTCACCCGTGCCGCCCGCCGCACCCCGCCGAGCAGCAGCTGGATCCCGCAGGCCAGCACGGTCGCGATCCACGCGCCCCGGCTGAAGGAGAGCAGCAGCGGCACCACCAGCAGCGCGGCGCAGACCAGCGCGGCGGTCCGCGTCCGCCCGGCCGGCGAACCGAGCGCGATCCCCGTGACGATCACCAGGCCGTACGCGACCACCGTCGCCATGCCCATCACGTCGGTCGCGCCGAAGGTGCCGACCGCCCGGATGTCCTCGCCCTGGTACGAGGCGCCCGTCCCCGTCAGGAACTGCCCGACGCCCACCGCGCCCTGGACCAGCGCCAGCGCCACCACGCCCCACGCGACCACCGCGAAGTCCCGCCGGTCCCGGATCGTCAGCAGCACCGCCGCCGGGACGAGCACGAAGACCTGCACGTAGCGGGCGACGCCCGGCAGGCTCGACGCCGGGTCGTTCGAGGTGACCGCCGCCAGGCAGATCCCGAACACCGGCAGCCCGAGCACCACCGCCGCCGTCCGGGTCAGCGGCCGCGCGCCGCCGCGCAGGAGCCGTACGAGACAGATCAGGACGAGCAGTCCCGAGGCCGCGTCGGCGACCGTGCCGGTGCCGCCGGTCCCGCCCTGCGCCCCGCCGCCCGGCACCAGGAGCAGCGCGATCACCGCCAGGACCGGGGAGAGCGCCCCGGCCCTGCGGACCCAGTCCCTCGGCTCGGGAACCCTCGCCGGGGCCGGCACCGTCGTCACGGCCGTCGCCATCCTCAGCTCCCCGTCGGCCGGACGAGCCCGGCCGCCGTGCGGACGAGGATGCAGACGTCCTGCCAGAGCGACCAGTGGTCGATGTAGTGGTTGTCGAAGCGGCAGCGGTCCTCGATCGAGGTGTCGCCGCGCAGCCCGTGGACCTGCGCCAGACCGGTCAGCCCGACCGGCATCCGGTGGCGGGCCGCGTACCCCGCGTGGATCTTGCTGAACTGGGCGACGAAGTAAGGGCGCTCGGGCCGGGGCCCGACCAGGCTCATGTCGCCGCGCAGCACGTTCCACAGCTGCGGCAGCTCGTCGAGCGACGACTTCCGCAGGAAGCCGCCGGCCGCGCTCATCCGCCGGTCCCCGGCCACGTTCCACCGGGTCGCCGACTCCGTCTCGTCCGAGGGCCGCAGCGTCCGGAACTTCAGCAGCGTGAAGTGCCGCCCGTGCTGGCCCACCCGCTCCTGCCGGAACAGCACCCCCGGCCCGTCCGACAGCCGCACCGCGAGCGCGCACGCCGCGAGGACCGGCAGGGCCAGCGCCAGCGCCGGACCGGCGAGCGCGATGTCCAAAGCCCGCTTGGCCACCGCCCCGCGCCGCTCGGTCGCCGGGACCAGACGACGCCGCGCGTACCCCCACACGTGTTCGCCCATCGGACCCTCGTGCCACTCCCCGCCGACCCGCCAGGTCGTACAGCCGTAGTGCTGGAAGAGCGTCACCAGCTCCGGCTCGTGGGACAGGAACACCGCCTCGCGGACCGTGTTCTGGATGACCGCCCGGCGGATCTCCTCCGCCGTCGTCAGGAGCGGAAGCCCCGGCTCGACCGGCCGCTGCTCGCCGACCGTCGCCTCCGGCAGCCCCACGATCCCGACCGGCCGCATCCCGTACTCGGGGTGCTGCGCCGCCGCCGCCGCGAACCGGCGGGCCGCCGCCGGCGGACCCACCACGAGCGCCGACCGCGGCCGCTCCCGGGCGATCCGCCGCCCGCGCGCCAGCAGCACCGCCCGCAGCACGGCCGCCACCCCGACGTGCGCGGCGTACGCCCCGCACAGCCGCAGCGGCCCGATCGCGAGCAGCGGCGACCAGGCCGCCGCGCCCGCCGCCGCCACGCACCACACCACCCCGGCCCGCGAGGCGAGCGCCGGCAGCTCGTCGAGCAGACGCGCGTGCATCGGCGGCCGGTAGAGCCCACCGCGCCCGTCGAGCAGGAGCAGCAGCGCCACGACCGGCAGCAGCAGCCGCGGGTCCTGGTGCGCCGGGCCGAGCAGCGCGGCCCCGGCCAGCACCGCCAGACAGTCGACGACCCGCAGCGCCGACGCCCCGGGGCCCGGCCGCACGGCCGCCCGGCGGCGCGCCGGCGCGAGCCGGCCCGAGAGTCGCCGGCGGGGAACGAACGAGGCCGGCCCGAAGGCCGGACCCGCGACCGGCCACGGGCCGGGTGAGGAAGGAACGCTGGTACTTTCCGTGGTCACTGCGCAATCGGCTCTCTGTGCTCCGTGCCCCGCACTCCGGCCAGCTCGCGGTAGATCTCCGCGACGGCCGCGCCGGTGCGCCGCACATCGAAACTGCTGAGGACGTGCTCGTGGGCCTCGCGGCCCAGGTGGTGCCGCAGCTCCGGCCGGCCCAGGAGACGGCCGAGAGCGGTGGCGAGGGCGGCCGGGTCCTCCGACGGGACCAGGCACAGGGCTTCGTGGCCGGGCGGCAGGCTCTCGCGGGCCCCGTCGACCTCGGTGACGACGACCGGCCGGCCCGCCGCCATCGCCTCCAGGGGCGCCAGTGCCATGCCCTCCCAGCGGGACGGCAACACGACGACGTCCGCCTCCCGGTACCAGGGCGCGGTGTCGCCGACCGCGCCGGCGAACCGCACCGAGGGACCGGCGGCGGCCCGCAGCCGCTCCCCGTCCGGACCGTCGCCGACGAGCACGAGCCGCGCGGCCGGCACCTCGGCGAGGACCGCGGGCCAGGCGGCGAGCAGCACGTCCTGGCCCTTCTGCCGGCACAGCCGGCCCACGCACACCACGGTCGGCGCCGGGTTCCCGGCGGGGCCGTCGGTCGCGAACCGCGCCACGTCCACGCCGTTGTGCACCACCGACCAGGCCGCCGCCACCCCGGCCTCCTCGCCGGTACGCCGCTCGGCCTCGCTCACGCACAGGATCCGGTCGGTCCAGCGGGCGCCGAAACGCTCCCAGCGGCGCGCCAGTTCGGCGGTGGTGCCGGTCACGGCCTCGAAGGACCAGGCGTGCGGCTGGTACACGGTCGGGACCCGGCCGCGCACCGCGAGCCGGGCGCAGAGCCCGGCCTTCGCCGAGTGCGCGTGGACGAGCCCGGGCCGCACGGCCCGGACCACCCGGGCCAACCCGCGGGTCTCCCGCAGCAGCGCGGGGCCGGGGTCGCGCCCGGCCCGCCAGTCGTGGACCTCGGCGCCCTCGGCGCGCAGATCCGCGGCGAGCGCGGTGCCGGGCGGGCAGGCGGTGACGGGCCGCAGCCCGGCGGCGCGCTGGGCGCGCACCAGGTCGACGACGACCCTGGCCACCCCGCCGTCACCGGGCTGGACCGCGTGCAGGACGGTGACGGACCCGGGGTCCGCCTCGATCGGGGCCCGCACGTCAGCGCCGTACGTCCGCCCGCGGGAAGAGCGCGCCGGGCCAGACGGTGTCCTCGCGGCTGCCGAGCCGGACGTGGACACGGTCGGCCCCGTTGCGCGGCGCCCCCCGCAGATCGAAGACGTCGGAGTCGTACCCCGGGGTGTTCCCGACGGCGGGGAAGCGTGCCGTACCGGCCTTGCCGAATTCGGTGCTCCCGGAGTTCGGCCAGTCGTCCGCGGAATGGGTGGAATCGTTGATCGACGCGGACTCCTGACGGCGCGTCCGCGCCGCCGGGTAATCCCCGGCAGTTTCCCGGTCGCCGGGCTCCGCGATCAGCACCCGCCCGTTGTCCTTCGGCGACTTCTGCTCGCCCACCCGCGGGTCGGCGCCCCGGTGCAGCCGGGCCCGGGCGGCCTCCCCGGGTGCGGGCGGCGCGGCGGCGGAGGCGAGTGGCGACGCGGCGGACAGAACCGCGCACGGCGGGGCGCACCACACGCCGCGACGCACAGCAAGAACCGCTGAATTCCGCATACAGGTTCTCCGCTTTGATGAGAGAAGGAAGGGAAGACCCGTGAAGACCGGGGGAGGGGGAGGTGTCGTCCGCACAAAATGGGTGAACGCGCGGCGGGCCCGGAAGCAACGTTCGGGAACGTTATAACCCCGGTGCGGGGCGATAGTAAGCATTAGCTGCCCGGAAACGCTAACTCCCGTATCCGTGCGGCAGGTTCCTCGTTGAGCGTGTTGCGCCTTTCTCCGGCCCGTCGCTCGAATGGCCCTCCTGCAAGCCAAAGATCGGTTGAACGTCACCCGTTCGGGAGAGCAACCGAAGAAAAACCGGCGCGTTGTTGAGGGAGCCGGGCCGAACAGTCCGCGCAGTCCGAGTTGGAAATCGATCGAGGAGAACTTCTCCATGTCCCGTATCGCCAAGGCCGTCGTCCTGACCGTGGGTGCCGCCGCCGCGGTCGCCGGTGCCGCCGGTGCCGCCGCCGCCGACTCCATCGCCGAGGGCGCCGCCGTGAAGTCCCCCGGTGTCGGCTCCGGCAACGTCGTGCAGGTCCCGGTCCACGTGCCGGTCAACGTCTGCGGCAACACCGTGAGCGTCATCGGCGCGCTGAACCCGGCCTTCGGCAACGTCTGCGCCAACGTCTGACCTCGCACGTCTGATCGGTCCTTCCGAAGCCGGTGCGCCCGCCCCTCGGGGCGGGCGCACCGGCTTTTTCCTTGCGGCCACCGGGCCGGCACCCGTTCGGACGCACCCCCGTGCGCCGCCCGGTGCAACGGCGTACGCCCCTCGGGGGAGCAGGCCGGAAGACGGATTCACTCGAACGGGGGCGTGGCGCTCAGTAGTTCTCCGATCGCGGAGGGCTATAACCGCAGGCCCGGTGGGAGGGCAGTTGTCCGACGCATAAGGAAAAGGAACACATGTGCGTCCCCTGGCTGCACGCCGTCTCGCCGCCCTGGCGATACCAGCCGTCCTTGCCCTCGGCACGGCGGGACCCGCCCTCGCCGACGAGCACCGTCCCTCCCGCGCGGCCGCCGACCGGGCCGCCCGCGCCCCGCTCCCCGACGTCGCCGCCCTGCCGGCCCGGACCCGGGCGCTCGCGGACGTCGGCGGAGTGACCGTCCCCGTGACCGAACTCGTCGCCGCCGCCCTGAAGGCCGACGACGGTCGGATTCCCGCGGCCGACGCCGACGCCCTGAAGGCGAAGATCCAGGCCGCCGTCGACCGGGCCGGGGAGGCCGCCCCCGCGCCGCTTCCGGAGACCCCGGCCGCCCCGCCCGTCGTGAACGCCCCGGTCTCCCCTCCGGCCGGCGGGACCCCCGTCTCCTCGCCCGCCGTCGAGTCCCCGGCCGGACTGCCCGCGAAGCCGCCCGTCACCCTGTCCGTCGCGGCCGGGTCCGCTCGGGCCGCGCCCGCCGATCCGGTGGGCGCGGCACTCGGCACCGTCGAGAAGGCCGTCGCCGGGCTGCTCGCCGCCGCCGCCTCCGGGGACGCCGCCGGTGTCGCCCCGCAGGCCACGGCCACACTGACGTCCCTGGTCGACCTCGCCGTCGCCACCGTGCTCGGCAGCGGACTGCCCGCCCCGGACCTGCCCGGCCTGCCGGCGCTGCCCGCGCTCCCGGCCGAGGCGCCCGAACTGCCCGTCGACCCGCCGGCCGAGGCGCCGGAGCCGCCGGTCGACGTACCGGTGAAGCCGCCGCTGCCGGTCCGCTGACCCGCGCGCACCCCCGACCCGTACCGGTCCGGCCTCCCGCCGGGCCGGTACGGGCGCGTCCGCGCCCGGTCATCCGGAAATAACACCGGTCCCCTTCGATCGGGTGCAGTGTCGAGAAATCCTTCCTTCTGGAGTTTCCGGGGAGCGAACCTCTCGTTACAGAAGACGGAAGCGAAGCTCGGGAATTCGTCAAGAAGCCCGTGCGGAACGCGAGTTGAAGAACAGAGGAAGGATTCTCCCCATGAAGCCCACCAAGGTCGCCGCGGTCGTCGCCGGTTCCCTCATGGCCCTCGGCGCCGCCGCCCCCGCCATGGCCCAGCAGGCGCTCACGCCCACCAGCCTGAACGGCGGCCTGGAGGCCATCGCCGCCAACGGTCTGAAGTCGGACGTGCTCAGCAGCACCACCGAGGGCTCCCCGGTCAAGTCGGTCACCGACGCCGCGACCCAGCTGAACCAGACCGGCAAGGGACTCCCGCTGGTCGGCGGCCTCCCGGTCAACCCGCTCGGCGGCTGATCGAATGATTTTCTGACCGGTCGCCGTGTGGCCTCGTCTTCACACGGTGTGCCGCTCCCTACTCTCGGGACCGTCCCACGCGAACGTCAGCGCGGGACGCGGCCGGACGGAGCGAGGGGGGATCCTCGCCGGTCTCTCCCTTTCTCCCGAGGAAGAGCGGTATGCGGTCCATCATCAGCAGGAAAGTACTCACCGCGGCGGCAGCGACCGGCTTGCTGTCGCTGACCGGCGGTCTCGCACTGGCCGCGAACGCGCACCCCGGCACGGGCGACGCCCCAGGACCCGGCAACGGGCAGGCCCACGCCCCCCTCTCGCCGGAACTCTGCGCCGGCCTCGACCTGGGTGACTACGTGGCCTCGGCCGTCGGAGACCTCTGCGCCCGCGCGACGGAGGAACCCGACGGCGGCTACGGCGAAGAGCCCACTCATCCGCCGACGACGGCGCCTCCCACCACCCAGCCGCCGACGACGGCGCCGCCGACCACCCATCCGCCGACGACGGCGCCTCCCACCACCCAGCCGCCGACGACGGCGCCGCCGACCACCCATCCGCCGACGACGCCGCCGGGTGGGTGCGAGGAGGGCGAGCCGGGGTGCGAGCCCACCAAGCCCCCCACCACCCACCCGCCGACGACGGCGCCTCCCACCACCCATCCGCCGACGACGGCGCCGCCGACCACCCATCCGCCGACGACGCCGCCGGGCGGGTGCGAGGAGGGCGAGCCGGGGTGCGAGCCCACCAAGCCCCCCACCACGCACCCGCCGACCACCCACCCGCCGACCACCCACCCTCCGACCACGCCGCCGGGCGGGTGCGAGGAGGGCGAGCCGGGGTGCGAGCCCACCAAGCCCCCCACCACCCACCCGCCGACCACGCCGCCGGGCGGGTGCGAGGAGGGCGAGCCGGGGTGCGAGCCCACCAAGCCCCCCACCACCCACCCGCCGACCACCCACCCGCCGACCACCCACCCTCCGACCACGCCGCCGCCGACCACGCCGCCGGGCGGGTGCGAGGAGGGCGAGCCGGGATGTGAGCCCACCACGCCTCCCGGCGAGTGCGAGGAGCCCGAGCCGGGCCAGACCCCGGAGCCCGGCTGCGAGCCCACCACGCCGACCACCCCGCCGCACGGGCCCGACAAGCCCGAACTCCCCGACACGGGCAGCGATCCCGCCCTGTGGGGAGCGGCCGCGGTCAGTGCCGCCCTCATCATCGGCGGCACCCTCGTCCAGCTCCGGGGCGGCCGCCTCGTCCGGAGCCGTCGCCACTGACGTACGCGTCCGCCCGACGTGACGTCAACGGAGGCCCCCGCCCTCACCGGTGGGGGCCTCCGGCATTGCTGCACACGGGGGACACCCGCGCGACGTTTCGGCCAGACGGCTCGTTCACCCGGCATGACTCTGCGCTCTCACGCCGGCATGGGGCTCCTCATGACCGCGCTCGCCTCCGCCGCCATGGCCGCCCCGGCCGCCGCCGTCGAGGCCCCGGTGATCGTTCCCCTCCAGGGACTGGAGCCGGTCCTGCCGATGGACGCCCCGACCGTCGCGACCGGCGTGCCGGTGCCGATGCCCGGCGCCCCCACCGGCTTCCAGAAGGGCCTCGGCGCGCTGCCCGACGTGACCCTGCCGTCCGTCCCGCTCACCGGCACCCTGCCCGAGACCGTCGTGGACGCCCCGCTCCCCGAGCTCCTGAAGGGCGGCGAGCCGGGCCGGGCGGTCCTCGCCTCCCCGTACTCCGAGATGGAGGCCGCCACCCCCGGCGCCACCCTCGGCCACCCGGTCGAGGCGCCCCGGGGCGACGGCCTCGCCGGACTGCCCCGGCTCGCCGACCCCAGGCTCGGCCTCATCGCCCCGACGCTCAGCGGGGCCCTCGACTCCCAGCTCGGCCTCGCCCCCGAGCGCGGCTGAACCCTTTCTCCACGCTCCCCGTCCATCTTTTCGGAATTCCGTTCGGGCGCGTTCCGCGCGAGTGAAGACACGATTCTTCCCCGCTACCGCAAGGGTCTTTCCTCGTTGCACCGGAAGGCTTGTCGCATGGCCGCGGCCCGCGGACCGGAGTGCCGCCCCTCGTATCCGACGGGGGGCGGTCCTCGGACCGCGGGCCACCTTTTCAGCCCAATGGCCGTGACCCCCTCCGTGGTACGGCGTTGAACGCACGTGACGGCCGTGATCCCTGCGGTCGCTCGACCCATTCAAGGAGTTCTGATGTCTCGCATCGCGAAGGCTGCCGCCGTTCTGGCCGGCACCGGTGCCGTCGCCCTCAGCGGAGCCGGCCTGGCCGTCGCCGACTCGGGCGCCGAGGCCGTCGCCGCCCAGTCGCCCGGCGTCGCCTCCGGCAACGTCGTCCAGGTCCCGGTCCACGTCCCGGTCAACCTCTGCGGCAACACCGTCAACGTCATCGGCCTGCTGAACCCGGCCTTCGGCAACCAGTGCGCCAACGTCGACAGCCCGGACGGCAACGGCCACGGCGACGGCGGCTACGGCGGCTGACCGCCCCGCTTCCCCCGAGCGTCCCCCCGGCCACTCGAGGGCCGGGGGGACGCCCGCGTCATGGGGCCGGTCCCGTCAGACGTACCGGTAGACGGCGCTGTGGTCGAACATCTCGGCCGGCGTCACGCCCCACGGCGCCATCGGCTGGTGCCGTGCCACCACCTTCCGGTACTGCGCGTCGCCCAGCGGCGGCGGCTCCGCCGGCAGGTACGCGGCCTGCGGATTGCGCTGCTGCCACCTCGACCACACCAGGTCCACGAAGGAGTGGTGCAGCCAGAAGACCGGGTCGTTCACCGAACCGCCGCCGAGCATCAGGCCGCCCACCCAGCGGTGCACCCGGTTGTGGATCCGGAACCGGTCGTTGCCCGAGCCCTGCGCCCACCCCTCCAGGCGGTTGCGGAAGCCGGACGGGCTGGTCGAGTTCCACGGGGCCGTGTCGTACGTCCGCTCCCGCATCACCTCCTCCAGCTGGGCCGCCGTCGGCAGCGCGACCGGATCGCGCGGACGGCCGAAGTCCCTGGTCAGGAAGGAGGTCTCGGTCATCGCGTGCTTTACCGTCCACTTCCCCTTGGCGTAGGCGAAGGGGCCGGTGGTCACCTGGAGGTCCGAGCGGCGGCCGTTGCCGCCCATGAAGTCCTCCGACCAGAGCGAGGCCGCCGGGGTCGAGTCCCGGGTCCAGTCCCAGTACGGGACCGTCACCGTCGCGTCGATCCGGCGCAGCGCCCGCTCGAACTCCAGGAGGAACTTCCGGTGCCAGGGCAGGAAGCTCGGCGCCATGTGGGCGGTCCGCAGCCGGCCGGCGCCGTCGGCGACGTAGTGGTCGATGTGCGTCCGGACGAACTCGTCGTACGTGCCGCGGCGCTTCAGTTCGAGCACCGCGGCGACGAACCGGCGGCGCTCGGCCGTCGTCAGGTCGCGCTGGTTCTTACGCGTGTACACCACGCGGGTTCCCTCCCGTCGGATCGGAGTGGAGGCCGTGCCCCGCCGCGTACCGGGAGAGCGGGGCCGACCCCGCCGCGTCCACGGCCGCGCGGGTGGCGGCGAGCGGGCTCGGACAGGACTCGTAGTGGTCCAGCGGGGTCACCCAGCCGCCGTCGGCGCAGCGCATCAGGTGCAGCGGGCGCCCGTCCACCAGCGCCACCGGCTCGCCCCCCGGCCCGGTCAGGCCGCGGATCCGGCGGCCCGCGTACATCTCGTCGAAGGCGTACGGGTCCGCTCCCGTCTCCGGCGGGCGGGCGGCGATCCGGCCGAGGGTCCCGCCGGTGGCGGCGGTGACGGCCAGCGCGAACAGCGACCGGAGGGCGACACGGCGCGGGAAGGGCATCGGCGATCTCCTGGTGTCGACAAGGGGCCTCAGGGCACAACGATGAAAACCCGCGTTCGTTGCGGCCGGGAGTTCGAGCGGGGGAATGTCGGCCGGATGAGTGAATTCGGTACGGGGAAAGGGTGGTTGCCCCACTAGCATCCCCTTCCATGACCACTCCCCACGTCCTTTCCGAGGCGCGCAGCGTCTCTCCGCTGGGCACGCTCACGGTGATTCCGTGGTCCAGCGAAGTCACCGAAGACTCCGCCGGGACGCCTTTCCTCATGGCGTATTCGCTCGGCGACGGCCGGGACGGACCGGAGGCGGGGCAGCAGGCCATGCGCGCCGCCCTGGAGTCGATGGGCCTCTCGGTCGGGGACCGCCTCTTCGACCTGGAGAAGGACGCGGGGATCAGCGCCTCGCTGCTGGTCGAGGCCGGCACCGCCGTCCTCACCCTGCCCTTCCTCAAGGTGCAGTGCCCGGTGCCCGCCGAGTGGCAGGCCGCCGCCCGCGAGACCGGCAAGGTCTACTTCCTCTGCTCGGTGCGGCCGTGGGCCGAGGCGGTCCCCGGGCAGCCCGTGGACGAGGACCGGCTGCGCGCCTTCGTCTCCGACGAGGAGACGCTCGCGGAGTGCGCCCACGTCCTGCTGCCGGTCCGGCGCGTGCAGGCCTGAGCGGGAGGGGCGGCGCGATGACGACGCTCGGGGTACGGAGCGGGCTCCCGGGGCAGCGGCGGGAGGACCGCGCGGCGGAGGCCGGGCGGCGGGAGGACGGCACCGTCGGCGCCGGACGGGGGCTCGGCCTGCTCCTCGTCGTCACCGGCGCGGCCGGGATCCTGGCCGCGTGGGTGATCACGATCGACAAGTTCAAGCTCCTGGAGGACCCGGGCTTCCAGCCGGGGTGCAGCCTGAACCCGGTCGTGTCCTGCGGGAACATCATGAAGAGCGAGCAGGCGGCGGTCTTCGGCTTCCCCAACCCGATGCTCGGACTCGTCACGTACGGCGTCGTCGTCGCGATCGGTGCCGGGCTCCTGGCGGGGGCCCGGTACCGGGGGTGGTTCTGGCTCGGGCTGAACGGCGGGACGCTGTTCGGCGTCGGCTTCTGCACCTGGCTGATGCAGCAGTCGCTGTACGAGATCAACGCGCTCTGCCTGTGGTGCTGCCTCGCCTGGGCGGCGACCATCACCATGTTCTGGTACGTCACCGCCCACAACGTGCGGACCGGGGTGCTGCCCGCTCCGGCGGCGGTGCGGGGCTTCCTCGGCGACTTCGCCTTCGCGCCGCCCGTGCTGCACATCGGGATCATCGGGATGCTGATCCTGACCCGCTGGTGGGAGTTCTGGACCAGTTGACGTGAGTCCTCCCCGTCACCGTTCCCGGCCGCGGGCCGCACTCTGGGTGCTGCTCGCGGCCGTCGCCGCGCTCGTGCTGCTGCCCGGGATCGTCGGCCGGCTCGCGACGGACGAGCGGCACGCCGGAACCGCGACCGAGCCGCCGCCGCTGCCGGGGGTGCCGTCCGGTTTCTTCACCGGCTCCGACGCGGAGGGGGTGCGGCGGATCGCCGGGGCGCAGGCCTGGCTGGGCGGCGGGGAGCTGTCGGTGGGTCACACCTACCTGCCGGGTGACCGCTGGACCAACATCGAGGGCCACCCGGAGCTCTTCGCGCCCTGGGCGCGGTGGAAGGCCGAGCGGCCGGGGCGGCTCTTCGTGCTGAACGTGCCGATGATGGACCGGAACGAGGCGGGGCTGAGCGACGCCGAGGTGCGGGACGGGCTGCGGCGCGGGGCGGGCGGCGCCTTCGACGCGCACTTCGAGGCGCTGGGCGAGGGGCTGGTGGAGCACGGGCTCGGGGACGCGGTCCTGGTGCTCGGCTGGGAGATGAACGGCACCACGTACGGGCACCGCTGCGGACCGGACCCGGCGGCCTGGAAGGCGTACTGGCGGCAGGTGGTCGGGGTGCTGCGCGGGGTCGAGGGGCAGCGGTTCCGCTTCGACTTCACGCCGAGCCGGGGGCGGGACGCGGTGCCGTGGCCGGAGTGCTACCCGGGGGACGACGTCGTCGACATCATCGGGATGGACGCCTACGACCAGCCCGAGGGGGCCTCCTTCGAGGAGCAGGTGAGCGAGGAGTACGGGCTCGCGCACCACGTGGCCTTCGCGAAGGGGCACGGCAAGCCCGTCTCGTACCCGGAGTGGGGGCTCTTCCGGAACGGCGACAACCCCGCGTACGTACGGGGGATGCTCGACTGGTTCGCCCTTCACCGGCCCGTCTACCAGACGGTGACCGACTACTGCCCGCACGGCGTGTGGGGGTGCGCGGCCAATCCGCGCTCGGCCGAGGTGGTCAGGGGCGCGCTGGGAGCGCCGGCCCGGTCCTGAGCGTGTCGAGGGTGCGGTGCAGCAGCGCCGTGAGGTCCTCGGCGAGGCCGCGCTCGGCCCAGTAGAGGACGGCCTCCCGCAGGGCGCCGAGGACGGCGGCGGCGAAGACCCGGACCTCCAGGTCGTCGGGGGCGCGGCCGGTGCGGTCGGCGAGGGCGCGGGCGAGCCGGCGGCCGGTCTCGGCGGTGGTCTCGGTGAACCGGGCGCGGACGGCGGGGGTGTCGGCCATCAGCCGGGCGCGGAGCCTGAGCTCCTCCGGGTCGGCGGCCAGGGCCGCGCCGATGGCCTCGACGGTGACCGCGCGGAGGGATTCGAGGGGTTCCTCGCCGGCCGGGCGGGCGCGCAGCAGGGCTTCGAGGTGCTCGTCGTCCTCGTCGGTGAGGAGGATGTCCTCGCGGACGGGGAAGTAGCGGACGACGGTGGAGGGGGAGACCTCGGCCTCGGCGGCGATGCGCTCGATGGTGGCGGCCTCCCAGCCGTGGGCGGCGGCGATCCGTCGTCCGGCCCGGCGGATCGCCGCGCGGGTCTTCTGCTTCTTGCGTTCCCTCAGACCGCTGGTCATGGGGTCATTCTGCCGTGTCATGCCTGGTCAGGACTGGTAGGCGACCAGGGAGATGCCCACGTAGTGGACGATGAAGGCGGCGAGGGTGAGGGAGTGGAACACCTCGTGGAAGCCGAACCAGCGGGGGGACGGGTTCGGTCGCTTGATGCCGTAGATGACGCCGCCGGCGCTGTAGAGCAGCCCGCCGACGACGACCAGGACCAGGACGGCGATGCCGCCGGTCCGCATGAAGTCGGGGAGGAAGAAGACGGCGGCCCAGCCCATGGCGATGTAGCAGGGGGTGTAGAGCCAGCGGGGGGCGCCGACCCAGAAGACGCGGAAGGCGATGCCGGCGGCCGCGGCGGCCCAGACCGCCCACATGAGCGGCTTCGCGGTGGAGTCCGGGAGCAGCAGCAGGGTGAGCGGGGTGTAGGTGCCCGCGATGATCAGGAAGATGTTGGCGTGGTCGAGGCGGCGCAGGACGGCCTCGCCGCGCGGGCCCCAGTCGCCCCGGTGGTAGAGCGCGCTGACGCCGAAGAGCAGGCAGGCGGTGAGGACGTAGATCCCGCAGGCGATCCGGGCGCGCGGGGAGTCGGCGAGGGCGACGAGGACCAGGCCCGCGACGATCACGGCGGGGAACATGCCCGCGTGCAACCAGCCTCGGAGCAGGGGCTTCAGCGGGGCCGACGGGGACTGGGCGATCGGTTCGGGCTCGACCGGGGTCACTTCCGGCGTGGCTGCAGTCATGACACCACATCGTACCTACGCGCCCGTAGGTCCCGGATATGAGTGGCGATGCTCACGTGTGCACCCCCCTGGACATATGGGCGTTTCCAGCGGATGATCAAATGAGTGCGGTCGGCACCGGATGAGCAGCTACGACGCATCCGGGTCGCGGCCCCCACGGGGCATACAGCGGAATACACCCCTCTACAAGGAGCAATCGTGGCGCGCGACAACGCGGCTCCCCTTCCCACCCAGCACCAGGAGCTCGTCTCCTGGGTGAACGAGATCGCCGAGATCACGCAGCCGGACCGCATCGTCTGGTGCGACGGCTCCGAGGCCGAGTACGAGCGCCTGTGCGAGGAGCTCGTCGCCAAGGGCACGTTCACGAAGCTCGACCCGGTGAAGCGCCCGAACTCGTACTACGCCGCCTCCGACCCGACCGACGTCGCCCGCGTCGAGGACCGGACCTTCATCTGCTCCGAGAAGGAGGAGGACGCGGGTCCGACCAACCACTGGAAGGCCCCGGCGGAGATGAAGGAGCTCTTCGCGGGCTCCGAGGGCATCTTCCGCGGCTCCATGAAGGGCCGCACCATGTACGTGGTCCCCTTCTGCATGGGCCCCGTCGGCTCCCCGCTCTCCGCGATCGGCGTCGAGATCACCGACTCCGCCTACGTCGCGGTCTCCATGCGCACCATGACCCGCATGGGCCAGGCCGTCCTCGACGAGCTCGGCACCGACGGCTTCTTCGTGAAGGCCGTCCACACCCTCGGCGCCCCCCTCGCGGAGGGCCAGGAGGACGTGCCGTGGCCGTGCAACTCCACCAAGTACATCTCGCACTTCCCGGAGACCCGCGAGATCTGGTCGTACGGCTCCGGCTACGGCGGCAACGCGCTCCTCGGCAAGAAGTGCTACGCCCTGCGCATCGCCTCCGTCATGGCCCGTGACGAGGGCTGGCTCGCCGAGCACATGCTCATCCTCAAGCTCACCCCGCCGCAGGGCGAGGCGAAGTACGTGGCCGCCGCCTTCCCGTCGGCCTGCGGCAAGACCAACCTCGCCATGCTGGAGCCGACCGTCCCCGGCTGGACCGTGGAGACCATCGGCGACGACATCGCCTGGATGCGCTTCGGCGAGGACGGCCGCCTCTACGCCATCAACCCCGAGGCCGGCTTCTTCGGCGTCGCCCCCGGCACCGGCGAGCACACCAACGCCAACGCCATGAAGACCCTCTGGGGCAACTCCGTCTTCACCAACGTCGCGCTCACCGACGACGGCGACGTCTGGTGGGAGGGCATGACCGAGACGGCGCCCGCGCACCTCACGGACTGGAAGGGCAACGACTGGACGCCCGCGTCCGAGACGCCCGCCGCCCACCCGAACGCCCGCTTCACCGTCCCGGCCGCCCAGTGCCCGACGATCGCCCCCGAGTGGGAGGACCCCAAGGGCGTCCCGATCTCCGCGATCCTCTTCGGCGGCCGCCGCGCCTCCGCCGTCCCGCTGGTCACCGAGTCCTTCGACTGGAACCACGGCGTCTTCCTCGGCGCCAACGTGGCCTCCGAGAAGACCGCCGCCGCCGAGGGCAAGGTCGGCGAGCTGCGCCGCGACCCCTTCGCCATGCTGCCGTTCTGCGGCTACAACATGGGCGACTACATGGCCCACTGGGTCAAGGTCGGCGCCACCGCCGACGCGGCGAAGCTGCCGAAGATCTACTACGTGAACTGGTTCCGCAAGAACGACGCCGGCAAGTTCGTCTGGCCCGGCTTCGGCGAGAACAGCCGCGTCCTCAAGTGGATCGTCGAGCGTCTCGACGGCAAGGCCGAGGGCGTCGAGACCCCGATCGGCGTCCTGCCGACCCGGGAGGCCCTGGACACCGACGGCCTCGACCTGGCCGACGAGGACCTGGACTTCCTGCTCACCGTCGACAAGGACGTCTGGCGCGAGGAGGCCGCCCTGGTCCCCGCGCACCTGGAGACCTTCGGCGAGCACACCCCGAAGGAGCTGTGGGACGAGTACCGCGCGCTGGTCGAGCGCCTGGGCTGATCCCGCGGCGGCACCGAGACTCGTGGTGGGCTGCCCCGACATACCGCCCTGACCAGTGGGGTCACGACGGTCCACCACGACGCAACCGGCCCCGGAGCCCCCTCAGGCTCCGGGGCCGGCGCACGTCCCCGTGCGGGGATCAGTCACCCCGGTCCTCCAGGTAGCGGGTGTGCGCCCGCTGGCGGAGCTCCTCCGCCTCCTGGAGTGCCGCGGCGATCCGGCCGGCCTCCTCGCGCAGGGCGGCCAGCTGCCGCTCCAGATGGCGCTCGGGAGGCTCGGAACCCGGGTTCACCCGGGTCCACCAGCGGGTGCGGACGAAGGCGTCGACCGCCTCCGGCACGTCCTGGCGGACCGCGCGGGCCAGCACGTGCAGATGCTCCGGGTCGCTGACCCAGCCCGGTTCGAGCAGCGCCTCGAAGAGCGCGTCCAGTTCGTCGAGCCGCTTCCGGGACTCCTCCGGCAGCTCCACCTCGGCGAGGTACTCCCGCAGGGTGACGTGGTCCGCGCGCAGCGACTCCAGCTGCTCGTCGGCGCTCGGGAAGGCCGGGGCGTCCGGCCGCTCCGGCGGGGCGATCAGCGCGCCCGCGCCGTACAGGCCGAGCACCACCAGCGGCCACAGGCCGCCGGCCGCGCCGGTGAGGCCGATGCCGAGTCCGGCCAGGCCGCACAGACAGCCCGTCAGGTTCTTGCGGGACTCCGCGTACCGGAGCACCCGGTCAC
This sequence comes from Streptomyces roseolus, assembly GCF_014649855.1. GTDB lineage: Bacteria > Actinomycetota > Actinomycetes > Streptomycetales > Streptomycetaceae > Streptomyces > Streptomyces roseolus. The sequence continues at coordinate 56,394 of NZ_BMTV01000007.1, forward strand.
TGGTAGCCACGGATCTCCTCGAAGGCGCCCTCCAGGGAGCCCTTCGTCGCGTCGAAGAGCTTGCCGCCGGTCAGCTCCGCGATGTGGTCCAGCTCGCTCCGGTCGGAGTCGCCGAAGAGGACCGGGAAGACCGGGGTGTGCCGCTGTTCGGCGGGCAGCTCCCGGAAGAAGGCGTCGAAGCCGGCGGCCTTCATCCCGTCGGTGTTCTCCCCGTCCGTCATGAGCACGATCGAGGTGAAGGTGTCGCGGGGCGCGGAGCCCAGGGCGCGGTAGGCCTCGCTCAGACTGGAGTAGATCGCGGTGCCGCCGGAGGCGGACAGCCGTCCGGCGTCGGCGCGGATCGCGTCCCTGGCCTTCGCCGGGTCCGCCGGGTCGACCGTGTACGTCCGCACCTCGGCGTCCTTCACCGCGGAGCCGAAGGGCATCAGGGTGACCTCCTCGCGGTCCCGGAAGTCCGCCGTCAGCTCGGCGATCGCCGCCTTGAGACGGGTCAGCCGCTCGCCGCGCATCGAGCCCGAGGTGTCCAGGACGTAGACCGTGCGGGAGGGCCGGCGCAGCGTGTTGTCGTACGCGTCGAGCAGGCCGTCGGCGACCGAGCGGCTGCCGGGGAAGGGCAGCTCGCGCCGCAGTCCGCGGTCGAGCCGGGGCGCCGGGTCGACGCCCGCGACGACCGGGCGGCGCAGGGTGGTCTCGGTGATCCGGCGCTGCGCCTCCGGGGTGCGGAGGTAGGTGGTGAGCCGCTGGGCCGACTCCTTGGCGGCGGCGGGGGCCGCGGTGAGCAGGGTGAGCGGGTAGTCGGCGGTGACGACGCCGTCGGAGGGGCGGATCACGGTGAGCGGGCCGGACGTGGAGAGCAGCACCGACTCGTAGTTCACCAGGGCGTCGACGTCGGTGCGGCGGCCGTAGGCGGTGGCGAGCCAGCCGGAGGAGCCGGAGGTGAGCTTCTGGCCGGTGAAGAACTCGCGGAGCTTCGGGGTCGCCTTCGCCACGTCGCCGTCGCTCAGCGCGGACTGGGCGCCGGAGAGCCCGGAGGCGACCGAGACCAGTGCGGAGAAACCGGAGTTGGAGCGCTTGGGGTCGGTCATGCCGTACGTCAGCCGGCCGGCGGCGACGGCCTGGTGGAGCTGCGACCAGGTGACCTTCTCCGGGTCCCAGCCGAGCCGGGCGACGGCCTCGGGGCGGACGCCGAGCGCCACCGGGGAGGTCATCACCGGGGTCTCGTTGCTGATCCGGCCGGCGGTGTCGGGGCGCAGCCGCAGGTAGTCGTTGGAGGAGAGCCAGACGGCGTCGTACTCCTTCTCGGCCCGGCCCGAGGCGATCTGCTCGACGGCGTCGAGGGTGCCCGCGTAGGTGGTGCGGACGGTGACGCCGGTCGCCTCGCGGGCGTCCTCCAGGACCGGTGCCATGTCGGCAAGTTCGGAGGAGGCGAGGACGCGGAGGGTGCCGGGCCCGGCGGGGCTGGTGTCGGACTTGTCGAACTGCTCGCCGGTGCCGCCGGCCGAGTTGTCGATCGTGCCGCAGGAGCCCGCGGTGGCCGTGAGGAGCAGGGTGAGCGCGAGGCCCGCCAGGAGGCGGGGGAGCGTGCGGGGTCTCATGCGGAGGGGCCGCCTTCCAGAGCGCCCGTGCGGCGGCTGCGGTCCAGGTGGGCGCTCGCCTCCTGGAGTTCGCCCGTGAGGGAGGACACGGTCGCCGCCATCGCCTCGGTCGCCTGGACCTTGTACGTGTCGATGGCGTCGAGCGTGCGGTAGATCTGCTGGAAGGCGGCGCGCAGGGTCTCGGCGCCGACCGCCGGGTCGGAGGCGATCCGCTGGATCTCGCCGGCCTGGGTGGAGAGCATCTCGGCGTTGCCGCGGATCAGGTCCTCGGTGGTCGAGCGGAGCACGTTCACCTGCTCGGTGACCTTGCGCTGGTTCTCCAGGGCGGAGGCGAGCATGACCGCGATCCGCAGCGCCGACAGGGTCGTCGTCGCGGCCCGGTCCACGCCCTTGATCAGCTCGTCGTTGTTCCGCCGGACCACGTCCATGGCGAGGTATCCCTGGGCGCAGACGGCGAGCTGGGTGAGGAGGTCCTGGTGCTTCTGGCGGACCGGGAAGAGGACGTCGGCGCGGAGCGCGTCCGCCTCGGCCGGGTCGTGGGTGCCCGCGATCCGCTGCTCGACGGCCGCGTCGAGGGCCTCGGTGAGGACGGCGAACTCCTGGAGCTTGCCCATGGTCTCCCAGAGCCGGGCCCGCTCGGTCTGCAACGCGGCGTTGTCGCGCCGCAGTTCGTCCTGGCCGCCGCGGAGCGCGCCGACGATCCGGTTGAGCGTCGCCTGCGAGGAGGCGTACCGGGCGACGTGGTCGCGGAACCTGTTGCCGCCGGGCAGCTTGGCGAGGAGTCCCTTGAAGCCCTTGCCGGGGGTGTCCCCGGGGTCCAGGTCCTCGACGGTGCGCCGGAGTTCGACGAGCGAGGAGCCGACGCGGGCGGAGGCGTCGCCGCCGCCCCGGCCGAGGGAGCGGACCGTGCGGTCCAGCATCCGGTTCGACTGTTGGGCGGCGGCCCGCATCTCGCCGGAGCCGAGCGCCGTGATCTCGCCGATGCGGCTCGCGAACTCCGGGGAGCGCGGGTCGAGTCCGGCGAGGGAGCCCACGTACTCCTCGGCCCGCCGGGCCGTCTCGGCGCGCACCGACTCGTCCAGCGGCACCAGGCCGGAGGCCTGCTCGGCGCGGACCACGGGGGCCGGGGCGGGCGGGGTGAGGACGAGCGGGGCGTCCTGCTCGGGCGGGGACAGCAGGAAGGTGGCCTCGGGCGGTCCCGCGTAGGGGTTGCGGGGCCCGCCGGCGGCGCGCGGGTCGGTCGGTCCGGTCATGCGGTGCCCCCCTGGTCACGGGCCCGCCGCGCCATGTCGCGCAGCACCGCGCCGGTGGGCACGGGCGCCTGGCGGACTCCGGTCAGTGTCTGGTTGAGGTACTGGCCGTACGGGTTGGTGGCCTCGGTGAACTCGGGCGCGGCGCCCTGCGGCCGGAAGCCGTGCCGGACGGCGAGGCGGCGCAGCTCCGGGTCCTCGGCGAGCAGCCGGCCCAGCTCCTTGCCGCCCTCGGTGAGCGGTACGAGGGTGTGGTCGCTGTTCACCGTGGTGTCCGGGTAGAGCACGACGAGGTCGCCCATGGGCCGGCCGGCGAGGAGCTGGGCGGCGACCTGGGACTCGTACACGAGGACGAGGGGGTTGCCGACGCCGCTCACGAAGTCCCGGAAGGGGGCGTCGGAGCTGGTCTGCTGGGCGCCCTGCACCTGGGTGAGCTTGCGGAGGAGCGGGGCGGTGCGGGTGACGGCCTCCTTGCCGTCGGCGACCCGGCCGCCGTCGGCGACGTAGCTCGCGGCGGCGAGGTAGAGGGCGCCGGAGTTGGAGGCCATCGGGTCGGTGGAGGTGATGAAGAGCGTCCCGCTCAGCTCGGTGTGCTTGTCGGCGCCCTTGAGCTGGCGCCAGCCGCGGTCGGCGCGGACGGCGTCCAGATAGGCGTCCATCTTCAGGATGCCGCTGGTGCCGCGGGCGCCGAGGGTGGCCAGGCCGTTGCCGGCGAGGACCCGGGCGGCGTTGCTGTGCGCGACGACCACGAGGGGGGAGTAGAACGGGCGCAGCGGCGCGGCGGCGGCCTTGTCGGGGGCCTTGGCGCGCAGCTCGTCGGCCGGCCCCTTCGAGGAAGGGAACGCGAAGTCGTATCCCTGGAGGGGGAGTTGCTCCATGTCCCAGGACCCGGAGGTCTCGGTGCTCACGGTGAGGCCCTTGGCGGACAGGGCCTTCACGACGTCGGGGTCGGAGAAGAACTCGCTCTTCTCCGAGCCGATGACTCCTCGCACGGTCTTCGTTGCCGTGCCCTGGTCCTTTTCGCCGCCCGTCACGAGGACGACGGCCACGCCGCCGAGGAGCAGGACGGCAAGGACGATTCCGAGAATGCGTCTCACGCGGGCAGAGTGCTCGCGGAAACCCACATTCCAGAGGGAGTTGGGTGGACGGCGGGTGAAGGGGCGATCCCGGATGGGAACCGGAGGGATGACCGCCGGATGGCGGCCGGGGGAGCCGCGGGGGTGTGGCGGGGCGGAGTGTGGGGCGGGGGGAGGTGGTGCGGGGTGGGTGTGGACCCTGGGTGGATGGCTCCCGGGCCGGGCGGTTCGTGCCGCGCGGCCCGGGGCCGACTAGGGGGCGGCGGTGAGGGCCGCGGTGTGGGTGTCCATGCGGGTGGCCGCGAGGATGGCGGCGGAGGTGTCGGCGCGGGACGCGGCGACGAGCAGGGCCCGGCCGGCGAGGGCGTGGGCCTTGCGGTGGAGTGCCTCGGGGGAGGCGCCGCTCAGGGCGGCGTGCCGGGCGGGGGGCGCGCCGCGGAGCCGGGCCACCTGGCGGGCGATCTGCTCGCCGCCCTCGCCGTCGCCGAGCTCGTCGGTGACCGCGAGCAGGGCGGCGAGGTGGCCGGCGAGCTGGATGTCCAGCTCCTCCTCGCGGGAACGGTGCGGGATGGTGCCGGACTCGCCGGCCGTCGTGTGGACCGACTTGGTGCGGATCGGTTCGTACATGGGGACGGCCTCCTTCACTGCTCGGAGACCAGCCTAGCTTAGATTCCGTCTAAAGTTGATTCCGGTCCGGTTCGAGGGCGGGTCAAGAACGGGGCCCCGCAGCGGCCGTCAGTGCTGGCTGTAGCCGTCCAGGAAGCGGCCGATCCGCGTCACCGCGTCCGTGAGGTCCGCGACCGACGGCAGCGTGACGATCCGGAAGTGGTCGGGCTCGTGCCAGTTGAAGCCGGTCCCGTGCACCACCATGATCTTCTCGGCCCGCAGCAGGTCCAGGACCATCTGCCGGTCGTCCTTGACCTTGTAGACGTTCGGGTCGAGCCGCGGGAAGAGGTACAGCGCGCCCTTCGGCTTCACGCAGGTCACGCCCGGGATCGAGGTCAGCAGCTCGTACGCCGTGTTCCGCTGCTCCAGGAGCCGCCCGCCCGGCAGCACCAGGTCCTCGATCGACTGCCGTCCCTGGAGGGCGGCGGCCACCGCGTGCTGGGCCGGCATGTTCGCGCACAGCCGCATGTTCGCGAGGATCGTCAGCCCCTCGATGTACGAGGAGGCGTGGTGCTTCGGGCCGCAGACCGCGAGCCACCCGGAGCGGAAACCGGCCACCCGGTAGTTCTTGCTCATGCCGTTGAAGGTGAGGCACAGCAGGTCGGGGGCGATCGCGGCGGTCGGGGTGTGGGTGGCGCCGTCGTAGAGGATCTTGTCGTAGATCTCGTCCGAGCAGACGACGAGGTCGTGGCGGCGGGCGAGGTCCGTGAGCGAGCGGAGCATCTCGTCGTCGTAGACGGCGCCGGTGGGGTTGTTCGGATTGATGATCACGATCGCCTTGGTGCGGTCGGTGATCTTCCGCTCGATGTCGGCGAGGTCCGGCATCCAGTCCGACTGCTCGTCGCAGCGGTAGTGCACCGCCGTACCGCCCGCGAGGGAGACGGACGCCGTCCACAGCGGGTAGTCGGGGGCCGGGACGAGCACCTCGTCGCCGTCGTCGAGCAGCGCCTGCATCGCCATCTGGATCAGCTCGGAGACGCCGTTGCCGAGGTAGACGTCCTCGACGGAGAGGTGGATGCCCTTGGTCTCGTAGTGGCTCATCACCGCGCGGCGGGCGGACAGCAGGCCCTTCGCGTCGCCGTAGCCGTGCGCCTCGGAGAGGTTCCGGAGGACGTCCTCCAGGATCGCGGGCGGACACTCGAAGCCGAAGGCGGCCGGGTTTCCGGTGTTGAGCTTGAGGATGCGATGACCCGCGGCTTCGAGCCGCATCGCCTCTTCGAGCACCGGGCCCCGGATTTCGTAACAGACGTTGGCGAGCTTCGTGGACTGGATCACCTGCATGACGAGAGCTTACGGCGGGTGGCGGCGGGACGCGTGGTGTTCTCGGCCACGTCGGGCGGGGGCGCGCCCGCTTCGGGTGATCGCCGCGCTCCCTAGAATGCGGGGCCATGAGCTTCGAGGACCCTGAGAGACCCGCGCGCCGCCGGCACGCCTCCGCCCGGCGCGGGCGCGGGGCGGTGTGGCTGGTCGCCGTCGGCGGGGCCGCGGTGCTCGGCCTCGGCGCGGTGGCGCTGACCGGCGGGGGCGGGGGGAAGCGTCCGGCCGAACGGGAAGCCGACGGCGGCGGGGGGCTCCCCGCGCTGATCCAGCCGGACCCGGACCGGAGCGGTACGGCTCCGACGCCGTCGCCCACGCCGTCGGCGAGCCGCGGCGCGAGCCGCCCGGCGGGCCCCGGGACGACGGTGACGCCCGACGCGTCCGCCACGACCTCCGCCGCGCCGTCCGCCACGGCGGCGCCGTCGAAGGAGGCCGCCCCGCGGACCGCCGCGCCCCGCCCCTCCGCGACGACCGGCAAGCCGGGGCGGGGGCGGGGGAACGGCAGGGGCCAGCGCTGAGGCACCCCCGGCGGGGCGCCCGCCCTCCACGGGGACGGTAGGTTTGCAGGTCATGTGGGTCGTGAGTGCTTCCGGATGTCGATGGCTGGGTGCGGGCGGATCGCTCGCCGTGGCCGTCGGCGGGTACGCGGCCGGGGCGCTGCCCGTGGTCGGCGGCGGAGCCCCGTGGGCCCCGCGGGAAGGCGCCGTCGAGACCGTCGGGGCCGTCGTCGCGGCGGTCGGGCTGACCCTGCTCGTCGCCGCCTGGTGGCGGTACGGCCTGCTCCTCGCGCGCGGCGCCCGCGACCGGGTGCCGGTCACGCTCGCCGCGTGGGTCGCTCCGCTGCTGGCCGCCCCGCCGCTGCACAGCGCCGACGTCTACAGCTACGTCGCCCAGGGCGCGATGGTCCTGGAGGGCCACGACGTCTACGGCGCCGGACCCTCCGTGCTGGCGCCCGGGCAGCTCGGGGCGGACGCGGCGGCGAGCGTCGGCGGGAACTGGACCGACACCCCGGCGCCGTACGGGCCCGTCTTCCTGCTCCTCGCGGAGGGCGTGGTGAAGCTGACCGGCGGGGCCGTCGTCCCGGCCGTCCTGCTGCTGCGGCTCGTCGCCGTCGGCGCGCTCGCCCTCACCGTCTGGGCGGTGCGCGGCTTCGGGCGCGGGGACGGGGCCCTGTGGCTCGCCGTGCTCAACCCGCTCTACCTGATCCACGTCGTCGGCGGCGCCCACAACGACGGGCTCATGACCGGACTGATGCTCGGCGGGGTGCTGCTCGCCGTGCGCGGCCGGTGGGTCCTCGGCAGCGCCCTCGTCGGCTGCGCCGTGATGGTGAAGTCGCCGGCGGCAGTCGCGCTCCTCTTCGTCGCGGTGGTCGTCGCCCGGCGCGGCGGGCTCCTCAAGGGGCTGCTGCTCCCGCCGGCCGTCGCCGGCGCGGTGGCCGCCGGGGCGAGCCTGGTCTCCGGGACCGGCTTCGGCTGGCTGGGGACGCAGTCCGTCGCCGGGGCCATCCACACCCCGCTCTCGCTCACCAGCGACCTCGGCCTGGCGCTCGGCACGCTCGTCGCCGACGACCCCGAGCCGGTCAAGGCGGTCGTCCAGAAGCTGGGGCTGCTCGCCGCCGCCGCGATCATCGCGGCCCTCGCGTGGCGGGCGTACCGGGGACGGATCGACCCCGTCCTCGGGCTCGGGTACGGGCTCGTCGCGCTGGTCGCCCTCTCGCCGATGGTGCAGCCCTGGTACCTGCTCTGGGGCACGGCCGCCGTCGCGGCCGTCGCCTGGCACAGCCGGGCCGGGCAGGTGCTCGCCGTCGTCTCGGCGGCCCTCGTCTACGAGACGCAGCCCGCCGGCCACACCCCCTGGTACGGCTTCGTCGCCGCCGGTCTCGTCCTCGCCCTCGGCCTGGTGTGGCTGCGGCGCGAGCGGTGGCCGTCGGCCACCGCCCGCGTGGCGGAACGCGTCTAGGACGGCGTCCGGCGGATCGCGCGGCCCGCGAGGGCGTCCGTGCGCCGGCCGTCCTCGATGACGAAGCGGCCGGCGACCAGGACGTGCGGGATGCCGACGGGGAGGGTCCGCGGGGCCTCGTAGGTGGCTCCCGCCGCGACCGTCGCCGGGTCGAAGAGCACCAGGTCCGCCACGTACCCCTCCTTCACGAGGCCCCGGTCGGGCAGCCCGATCCGGGCCGCCGGGCGCGAGGTCAGGTGGGCCACGCACTCCTCCAGGGAGAGGACGCCCTCCTCGCGGACGTACCGCCCCAGGTACTCGGGGAAGGTGCCGTGGGCCCGTGGATGCGGCTTGGCGCCCTGGAGGATGCCGTCCGAACCGCCCGTGTGGACCCGGTGGCGCATGATCGCCCGCACGTTCTCCTCGTGGCCCACGTGCTGGAGGACCGTCGTGCCGAGCCGGTCGGCGAGGAGCAGCGCCCGCGCCTCCTCCCAGCCGGCGAGCCGCCTGCCCACCCGGTCCCCGAGCGCCGGTTCCGTGACGCCCGAGACCTCCACCGTCCGCCAGTCGACCGGCACCCCGTGGCAGCCGTCCGAACCGGTCACCTCCAGGTCGTACCGGATCCGTTCCGCCGTCGCCCCGTCCGCGAGGCGCGCCAGGACCGCCTCCGGGCCGCCCTCTTGCGCCCACGAGGGGAGCAGCGCGAGCAGGGTGGTGCAGCCGGCGGTGTACGGGTACGTGTCGAGGCTGAGGTCGGCGCCCGCGTCGAGGGCCCGGTCCAGGAGGGCGAGGAGCTCGGGGGCGCGGCCCTCGTTCCCCGCGAAGTTCAGCGTGGCGTGCGCGAGGTGGAGGGCGCAGCCCGCCTCCCGGGTCAGCGCGATCATCTCCTCGTACGCGCGCAGCGCCCCCGCCCCGTAACTGCGGTGGTGGGGGCAGTAGTAGCCGCCGTACGAGGCCACCACCCGGCAGAGCTCGGTCAGTTCGGCGTCGGGGGCGTACATGCCGGGGGTGTAGGTGAGGCCGGAGGACATGCCGACCGCGCCCTGCTCCAGGCCCTCGGCGACGAGCCGCCGCATCCGGTCCAGCTCGGCGGGGGTCGCGGGCCGGTCCTCCCAGCCCATCGCGTACATCCGGACCGTGCCCTGCGGGACGAGGTAGGCGGCGTTCACCGCGATGCCCTCGCCGCCGTGGGCGGAGTCGAGCCGGTCCAGGTACTCGCCGACCGTCCGCCAGTCCAGGTCCAGATCGGAGCCGTCGCCGTTCCAGCCGGTGATCGCCCGCCGCACCTCCTCGCGGGTGCGGTCGTCCACCGGCGCGTACGACAGCCCGTCCTGGCCGAGGACTTCGAGCGTCACGCCCTGCGCGGCCTTCGCACCGTGGTCCGGGTCGCGGAGCAGCGCGAGGTCGCTGTGGGCGTGCATGTCGACGAAGCCGGGGGCCAGGACGAGGCCCTCCGCGTCGACGACCCGGGTGGCCGTCGGCCGCTGGCAGCCGGCCGCCGCGGCCTCCTTCACGATCGAGACGATCCTGCCGTCCTCGACCGCCACGTCGGCCCGGTAGGAGGGCGCGCCGGAACCGTCGACGACCTCGGCGTCCCGCAGGACCAGATCCCTCATCCCGGCCCCCGGCTCAGAAGAAGGTGCGGACGTAGTCGACGACCGTGCCGTCCGCCTCGACCAGCGGGATCAGCTGCCACTTGTCGAAGGACGTGCACGGGTGCGACAGGCCCATCCCGACCCAGTCGCCGACCTCCAGCTCCGCGCCGTCCCCGGTGCGCAGCCAGGCGTGCTGGTCGGACAGCGCGGTCACGGTGATCCCGTCGGCGGGCCGGACCTCGCCGGTCCCGGCGTCCCGCACCACCTGCGCCTCCGGCAGGTGGAGGTCGTACGCGGCGTCCCGCTTGCCCGCGTTGGTGAACGCCTGCCCGGCGGACGGCCGCGACACCACCTGCGACCAGAGGCGGAACGCCGGCCGGAGGGCGCCCTCCTCGGGGACCCGGTTGAAGGGCGTCCGCTCGCGGTACTGGCCGTCGTCGTGCGAGACGTACGCGCCGGAGCGCAGCAGCTTCAGGACGGGCAGGGAGAGTTCCGGGATCTCCGCGAAGACGTCGGCGACCGCGTCGAACCACGCGCTGCCGCCCGCGCTCACCACGATCTCGCCGGCGGCCGGGTCGAAACGGCCGTCCTCGTCGAAGGCGACCGCGAGGCCGGTCAGCCGGCGCAGCCAGGCGCGGACCGACTCCCCGTCGGCGCCCGGCACCTCGGCCTCGTAGCCGGCGACGCCGACGAGCCGGAGGGTGGCGGTCGCGGCGACCGCGTCGGCGACGGCCGCGCACTCCGCCTCCGTACGGGCACCGGTACGGGCCCCCTCGCCGGCGCCCAGCTCCACCACCACGTCCAGCGGGCGCCGGGCCCCGGCCGCGCGCAGCGCCGCGTCCATCAGCCCGACCCCGCGCACCGAGTCGACGTAGCAGACCAGGCGGAAGTCCGGGTGGGCGTCCAGCTCGGCGGAGAGCCAGCGCAGCGCCGCCGGGTCGACCACCTCGTTGGCGAGGAAGACCCGGTCGACGCCGTGCGCCCGGCAGACCCGCACCTGATGGGGGACGGCGGCGGTGATGCCCCAGGCGCCGTGCTCGATCTGGCGGTGGAAGAGGACCGGCGCCATCGAGGTCTTGCCGTGCGGGGCGAAGGCGAGGCCGTGGCGCTCGGCGTACTCCTCCAGGGCGCGGAGGTTGTGCTCGACCGACTCGGCGGAGAGGGCGAGGACGGGAGTGGTGAAACCGCCGGTGAAGAGGGAGCGGCGCTGGGCGGCCAGCTCGCCGACGGTGAGGCCCTCGGCGTCCGGCGGGAGACCCTTGAAGCGGTGGTCGACGCGCTCGCCCGACAGATCGGTCGGCATGGATCCCTCCTCCGGGCGTTGCGTCATGCGCAACGCGCATTGCGTATATCGCTCACCGCTGTCTAACATCCGGGCCGAGGCCGGGTCAATGGACCCGGACCCGGCGACCCGCAGGAGCGTGACCGTGACCGTGGCCGGACCGTCGTGCGACGTCGTCTGCGTGGGCGAGTCCATGGTGACCTTCCTGCCCACCCGGCCCGGCCGGCTCGCCGACGTCCCCGCCTTCACCCGCGCCATCGGCGGCGCCGAGTCCAACGTCGCCTGCGCCCTCGCCGCGACCGGCCACCGCGCCCGCTGGGTCGGCCGGGTCGGCACCGACGGCTTCGGCGACCACCTGCTCGACACCATCGCAGCGTACGGAGTCGACACCGGCGCCGTCCGCCGCGACCCGCACCGGCCCACCGGCGTCTACTTCCGCACCGACGCCGACCGCACCACCGACGCCCACGAGGTCGTCTACTACCGGGCCGGCTCCGCCGCCTCCGCGATGTCGCCGAGGACCGTCCCGTACGACACCGTCGCGGACGCCCGGATCCTCCACCTCACCGGCATCACCGCCGCGCTCTCCGCCGACTGCCGCGCCCTGCTGTACGAGCTCACCGCCCCCCGCCCCGGCCGCCCGCTCGTCTCCTTCGACGTCAACCACCGGCCCGCGCTGTGGCACGAGGGAGGCGCCCCGGAGGTGCTGCGGGAGCTCGCCGCCCGCGCCGACCTCGTCCTCGTCGGCGCCGACGAGGCCGAACGCCTCTGGGGCACCGCCGACGCCGCCGCCGTCCGCGCCCTCCTGCCGGAGCCGGCGGTCCTCGTCGTCAAGGGCGGCGAGGGCCCGGCCGTCGCCTTCGAGCGGCCCCGCGACGGGCGGGCCGACACCGTCACCACCGTCCCCGCGCCCCGCGTCGACGTCCTCGCCGCCGTCGGCGCGGGCGACGGCTTCGCCGCCGGCTACCTCTCCGCCGTCCTCCGCGGACTCCGCATGCGCGACCGCCTCCGCCACGGGCACCTCGCCGCCGCCGCCGCGCTCACCGTCCCCGGGGACCTCGCCGCGCCCCCCGGGCACGCCCGCGCCGACCGGCTCGCCGGGCTCGACGACGACGCCTGGGGGAGACTGCACCTCGGCCCCGGGTGGACGTCCGCCGGCACGGAGGCCGACGAGGAGGTACGTACCCGATGAGCCAGACCGTCGACCGCGCGCTCAGCATCCTGCCGCTGCTCGCCCAGGGGCCCGCCGACCTCGGCCAGGTCGCCGACCGGCTCGGCGTCCACAAGTCCACCGCCCTGCGGCTGCTGCGCACCCTCCACGAGCACGGGCTCGTCTACCGGCAGCAGGACCAGCGCTACCGCCTCGGCGCCCGGCTCTTCGCCCTCGCCCAGGAGGCCGTCGAGAACCTCGACGTGCGCGAGATCGCCCACCCCCACCTCGCCGCGCTCAACGAACGCACCGGCCACACCGTCCACCTCGCCGTCCACGAGGACGGCGAGGTGCTCTACATCGACAAGGTCGAGAGCCGCTACCCGGTCCGCATGTACTCCCGGATCGGCAAGCCCGTCGCGATCACCGTCGCCGCCGTCGCCAAACTGCTCCTCGCCGACCTGCCCGAACCCGAACGCCGCGCCCTCGCCGCCAAGCTCGACTACCCCCGCTACACGCCCCGCTCCACCCCGGACGCCGCCGCCTTCCTCCAGGAGCTGGCGACCGTGCGCGAACAGGGCTGGGCCACCGACCTCGGCGGCCACGAGGAGTCCATCAACTGCGTCGCCGCCCCGATCCGCGGCGCCGACGGCCGGGTCGTCGCCGCCATGTCGGTCTCGGCGCCCAACGTCGTCGTCACCGCCGAGGAACTGCTCGCCCTGCTGCCGCTGGTGCGCCGCACGGCGGAGGCGATCAGCCACGACTACTCCGGAACCACCCCACCGAAGGAAGCAGGAGCCACTGACGATGAGTGAGAAGACCGCGATCACCCCCGCGTCCCACACCACCCCGCCCGCGACGTTCTCGCACGGCGTGCGGAAGGGGAACATCCTCCAGGTCGCCGGCCAGGTCGGCTTCCTCCCGGCCGTCGAGGGGCAGCCGCCGACGCCGGCCGGACCGACCCTGCGCGAGCAGACCCTCCAGACCTTCGCCAACGTCAAGGCGATCCTGGAGGCGGGCGGGGCGAGCTGGGACGACGTGATGATGATGCGCGTCTACCTCACGAACGTGGACCACTTCGCCGAGATGAACGCGCTCTACGACCAGTACTTCGAGGAGCAGGACCTCAAGGCCCCGCCGGCCGCCCGCACCACCGTCTACGTCGGCCTCCCGAAGGGCCTCCTCATCGAGATCGACGCGCTGGCCGTCCTCGACTGACCCCTCCATGGGCCCTTCACAGCGGCGTCGGCCATACTGCCGCCGTGGAGCAGAGCAACGGACCCATACAGCAGCCCCTGCACGCCGCTTCGGCCGACCCGGCGTTCGTCCCCGGCCTCGCCGGGGTCGTGGCGTCCCCCGACGACGCGCCCGGGACCGAGGAAGCGCCCGAGGACGTGGCGGCGGACGCCGTCGCGGACCCGGACGCCGTCGAGGAGGACGTCGAGGAGGACGAGGAGGACGCGGCCCCGGCGGCCGTCGCCGCCGACGGTCCCGTCTTCGAGGCCGCCGACCGGCGGGGGCGGATCGTCGCCGACTCCGAGGGCGTGCGGCTGAGCTACGACGAGGAGGCGTGCGACTTCCGCTGGGACGAGATCGCCGCCGTCGAGAGCGAGAAGGGCCGGTTCGGCAAGCGGTTCACCGTCACCGTGCACACCCCTGACCGGCGCTGGTACCCGATCGAGATCATCGCGCCGGACAGGGGGCACATCGCGGGCTGGGAGACCGAGCTGGACGCGGTCCTGGACGCCTACTTCGACGAGGCGTCCTGACGCCCGGTCAGCTCACGCGGTACCGCAGTACTGCGCCTGCTTGCCGATGGAGCGGTACATGCAGTCGGCGTTCTCCAGGAGCTGGAGGACGGCGTCGCGGTTGCGGCTCGTCTCGCGCTCGATGACCTCGTCGGGCGGGTAGAAGCCGCCGTTCCAGGACGAGGTCGGGTACATCTCGAAGGTGTACCCGAAGATCTTGTGGACGCCCCACAGGTAGTCGTCGATCGAGCCGTCCGTGATGTAGAGGTCGCTGGACTGCTCGGCGGTGTAGCCGTTGCTGGCGGCCATCTTGCCGCCGACGGCGGCGAACGCGTCGCGGTCGTCCTGGGTCATGCCGGGGGCGGTGTCGGCGCTGGTCCAGCCGAACGGCCAGAGGACGAGTTCGCTGTAGGTGTGGAAGTCGACGCCGGCCTTGATCTGCTGCTTGCCGCCCACCACGCGGGAGCGGACGAAGTCGGCGACGACCTTCACCTCGGGGGCCGACTCGGGGGCGGCGCCCCGGTACGTCTCCGAGCTCTTGGAGCCGGAGGAGCCGCCGCAGCAGCCCCACTTGTAGTCCCAGTTCCGGTTCATGTCGGTGCCGACGTACGAGGAGCCGGAGTTGGGCTGCCGGTTCTTGCGCCAGCTGCGGTAGGAGCCGGAGGCGATGTCGTACTCGCCGCCGTCCGGGTTGAGGTCCGGCACGATCCAGATCTCGCGCTCGTTCACCATCTTCGTCACGCGGGCGTCGGAGCCGTATCCGGCGCCCAGCTCGCGCAGCAGGTACAGCGCCATCTCGACGGTGAGGTGCTCGCGGGCGTGCTGGTGGTGGGTGAAGAGGACCTCCGGCTCGTTCTCGTCCGCGGCCACGTTGTCGCTGATCTTGACGGCGACGATGTCGCGGCCCTGGTAGCTCTTGCCGATGACCCGCTTGCTCATGATCGACGGGTACGCGGCGAGCCGCTGGTCGATCTCCGCCGTCATCTCGGCGAAGTTGTGGTACTTCGCGTCGGCGGAGGGGAAGTCGAGCGGGCCGAGCGCGGAGCGGCCGGCCTCGCCCCGGTCGGGCGGGCCGGGGAGGGCGACCGGCTCGTAGCCGAGGGCCCTGAGCCGGGCGAGCTCGCCCGCGTCGGCGCTGACCACGACCGAGCGGGCGTCGACCTCGTCGATCGAGACGCCGGTGGCGGTGAGCGCGGTGCGGGCGGCCGGGGTGGCGGGTCCGGTGATCTCGTACTGCCGGATCACGTCCCGGTCGGTCCGTGCGGTGGTGGCCGGGTCGGCTCCGGCGGGTGAGGAGAGGGCGGAGAGGGGCGCCGCGAGGGCGAGCGCCACGAGGGCCGCGAGGGTGGCGGACCTTCTGCCGCTTCGGGGACGTCGCATGGTGTCTCCTGGGTGGGGAGTGTGGGGGAGTGCGACAACAGGTGCGGGTGTCCGGGGCACATGGTGACGTCGTGTCATGGACGGGTCAAGGGGGGGAGTTCGGCCATGGTCGGCCCACGGTAGGCGACCCCGCCCCCGCACGCGCCGAGGCGCCGCCGGAGAGCCGGCGACGCCTCGGGGGAAGGGTCCGGACGGGTTACGGCAGGCCGTGGACGTGCGGGCCGACCGCGTTCGACCAGGCGTTGCCGGCCGTCGCGTCCCAGTTGGTGGACCAGGTCATCGCGCCCCGGAGGGTCGGCCAGGCCTGGGCGGGCTTGAAGGTGCCGCAGCCGGTCAGCTTGGTGAGGCAGTCGATCGCGTTGTTCACGACCGACGGGGCGACGTAGCCGCTGCCCGCGCCCCGGGTGGAGGCGGGGACGCCCAGGCCGACCTGGGACGGGTCGAGACCGCCCTGGATCTGGATGCAGGCGAGCGCGGTGAGGAAGTCCACCGAGCCCTGGCTGTACACCTTTCCGTCGCAGCCGAGCATCGAACCACTGTTGTAGTACTGGGTGTTGACCACCGTGAGGATGTCCTTCACGGCGAGCGCGGTCTTGAAGTACTCGGTGCCCGTGTTCTGCATGTCGATGGTCTGCGGGGCCATCGTCAGGACCATCTTCGGCCCGGCGAGGGCGGACAGCTGGCGCAGCGCCTTCGTCAGGTACGTGGAGTTGATGCCGTGCTCGAGGTCGATGTCGATCCCGTTGAAGCCGTACTCCTGGAAGAGGGCGTAGGCGCTGTTCGCGAAGGCGGTGGCGCTGGCGTCGCTGTTGATCGTGACGTTGCCCTTCTCGCCGCCGACCGAGATGATCACCGACTTGCCGGCCGCCTTCTTGGCCGCGATGTCGGCCTTGAAGTCGGCGACCGAGGCGTAGCCGACGGCCGGGTCGAGGTTGAAGACGATCTGGCCGGGCGTGGCCGTCGAGTCCGCGAAGGAGACGGCGATGATGTCGTAGGCGTTCTGGACGTCGCGGAGCTTCTGCTTGGCGGCGCCGTTGTCGAAGTTCTGCCAGTAGCCGGTGACCGCGTGCTTCGGGACGGCCGGGTTGTCGCCGCCGCCACCGCCGGTCTTGGCCGTGCGGGCGTTCACGGCGGCCGACTTGGCGGACTCGCCCGCCGCGTTGGCGGCCGCGACCTGGAAGGAGTACGCGGTGTCGGCGGTGAGGCCGGTGACCGTGGTGGCGGTGCCGGTCACGGTCGCGGCGAGGGCGCCGTCCTTGTAGACCTTGTAGCTCGTCGCGCCGGAGACCGCGTTCCAGCTCAGCGGGACGGCGCTGGTGGTCGGGGTGCCCGCGGCGAGTCCGGCCGGGGTGGCGGGGACGACCGGGTCGGGGTCCGGCGTGCCGCCGCCGTCGGGGCCGAAGACGCTCACGTCGTCCACGTGGTAGGCGGCGGTGCCGTACCACCCGTGGGTGAAGATCTCGACCGAGGTGGTCGAGGAGCCGGTGGTGAAGGTGGTGGTCAGCTGCTTCCAGGACGGGGAGTCGGGCGTCCAGGTGGAGACCGTGCCGGTGCCGGTCCCGGTGCCGCTCGCGCCGAGGTAGGCGTAGCCGCCCTGGACCCAGGCGCTCAGCGTGTAGGCGGAGTTGGGCTTCACGGCCACGGTCTGCACGCACTTGGCGTTGTCGAGACCGGCGGGAGTGGCCTTGAGGGCGCCGGCGCCGGTGCGCGTCGGGGTGGCGACGGCGGTGCCGCTGCCGGCCGAGCAGGACCAGTTGGCGAGGCCGTTCTCGAAGCCCGCGTTCCTGGCGTTGTTGACGTCGGCGGCGAAGGCGGTGCCGACGCCGCCGGCCAGGGCGAGGCCGGACCCGACGGCGAGCGCGAGGGCGCTGCCGAGCAGGCGGCGGCCGACGGGCCGGGAGGTGGTGGTGCGGTCCACGTGCGTCCTCCGGTGGGGGAGATCGGGGCGATCGGGGGATCGGGGGATCGGTGCGATCGGGAGCGAGGATCGGGGGATCGGCGCGATCGGGGAGGGATCGCGGGATCGGGTTCTCGGGCTTCTCGGGAGGTGGCCACCGCCGTCGTCGCACCAAGTTGGTCCAGACCAATTGCGTTGTCAAGGCCTCTGACAACCGGAACTCGTACGTCCGGCGGTCGAAATGGGAGGGGGGAGTTGACGGATTGTCTGTTCACCACCCCGGTCCCCGTGGATAAGGTGCAGAACAGTCATGACGTGCGCCCCGAGGGGAAGGGGGTACGGGAAGACGGGGGGTCCGACGTGCCGACAGCGATCGCGGTCACCGGCGCCGACCTCGTGCTGCCGCCCACCGATCCCGCGACCCCCAACGCCGCCGTGCTCGCCGACCCGGCGGCCCGCAGCCTCGACGACTCGGTCACCGAACTCCGCCGGCTCGTCGACCGGTTCGGACACGTCCTCGTCGTCTGCCCCGCCTCCGCGCCGACCGCCGTCGCCCACCGCCTCCACACCGTCCGCGGCCTCCTGGAGAGCGACCGGATCGCGGTGGTCAGGACCGATCTGCCGCCGCTCGGCGCCGCCGTCCTCGTCCGCCAGCTCCGACAGCTCTCCACCTGCGACTTCAGCCCCGGAGTCCTCGCCTCCGCCGCCCGGCTGCTCGCCCACTACATCTACGCGGGCGCCGTCCTCGGCTCCGTCTCCCGCCTCGACCGTGTCCCCGTCACCCTCGGCTCCCACCTCAAGAGCTGGCTCCCCGGCGCCCACTTCGCCGTCCTCGCCGGACCCACCCCCCGGATCGTCCGCGTCGGCGCCGACGAATCCGGCTTCACCGGACCCGAGTTCGCCACCCGGCTCCTGATCGCCCGCGGCCAGCTCGCCACCGAATGGCCCACCACCGCCCTCGCCCCCCGCTGGGCCGTCGCCGGCCCCGTCGAGGAGACCGCCCTCCCCGCCTCCTCGCCCGCCTGGTGGGGCACCCCCAAGCTCACCGAGTTCGCCGCCCACCTCCCCGACCTCCCCGTCCTCCACCGACTCGTCGCCTCGGTGCGCCGCGAGACCTGCCACTGGTGCGGCATGGAGCTCATCGGCGACCGCTGCGGCTTCTGCGCGGCCCCCCTGACCGGCCCCACCGCGCCGGCCCAGGCGGGCCGGTGACCCGATGAACGGCGACCTGATGAACGGCGACCCGATGAACGAGGAAACCCGATGAACTCCCGCCAGCGCCGCGGCGTCATCCTGCTGCTGCTCTCCGTCCTCTGCGCCCTCGGCGCCTTCGCCGGCGTCCTCGCGGTCATCAGCGACGTCAACGCCAAGGTCGGACCGGAGACCACCGCCTACCGGGTCAAGAAGGACATCAAGCCCTACGTCCGCCTGAAGGCGGGCGACTTCGAGAAGGTCTCCATGCCGGAGCGCTGGCTCTCCGGCACCGCCGTCACCGACCTCGCCCAGATCGACGGCAAGATCGCCGTCACCACCCTCAAGGCCGGCTCGCTCCTCCAGAAGGACATGATCGTCGCCCGCCCCGCGCTCAAGCCCGGCGAGCAGGAGATCGCCATCATGATCGACGCCGCCACCGGCGTCGCCGGCAAGATCAACCCCGGTGCCACCGTCAACATCTACGCCACCTTCGCCGGCGACAAGAAGGACGAGCCCGACCAGTCCCGCCTCCTCGTCGCCGCCGCCCGCGTCATCGACGTCGGCAAGCTGACCTCCATCGACACCGGGAGCAACCGCGTCGACCGCGACACCGAGGCCGTCCCCATCACCTTCGCCCTCTCCGCCCAGGACACCCAGCGCGTCGCCTACGCCGAGTCCTTCGCGGAGCACGTACGCCTCGCCCTCGTCGCCCCCTCGGCCGACGGCGCCCCCGCCGGGCCCGCGCCCGGCGACCGCACCTACACGCTCGACACGGACAAGTGAGGCCCGGCCATGCCCACCAGGATCCTGCCGGCCGTCGGCGACCCCGACGCCGCCCGGGCCGTCGCCACCCTCCTCGGCCAGCTCCCCGACGCCGAGCCCGCCCCGCCCGTCCCCGACTCCACCCAGCTCGTCGACGCCCTCGCCCGGCTCGCCGCCGAATCCCTCGACGCGCTCCCCGAGGTCGTCCTCGTCCACGAACGGATCGGCCCCGTCCCCGCGCTCGACCTCGTCCGCGAGGTCGCCCTCCGCTTCCCCGCCGTCGGCGTCGTCCTCATCACCGCCGACTCCGGCCCCGGACTCCTCTCCGCCGCCATGGACTCCGGCGCCCGCGGCCTCGTCTCCCTCCCGCTCGGCTACGAGGAGCTGGCCGGCCGCGTCCAGGCCGCCGCCCAGTGGTCCGCCGGCTTCCGCCGCCACCTCGGCGGCGGCGCCGCCGAACTCCTCGCCGGCCCCGGCGGCACCGTGGTGACCGTCAGCGGCGCCAAGGGCGGCGTCGGCACCACCCTCACCGCCGTCCAGCTCGCCCTCGCCGCCCGCGCCGCCGGCCGCACCGTCGCCCTCGTCGACCTCGACCTCCAGAGCGGCGACCTCGCCTCCTACCTCGACGTCCAGTTCCGCCGCTCCGCCGCCGACCTCGCCGCCATCAACGACATCTCGCCCCGCGTCCTCCAGGACGCCGTCTACGTCCACGAGACCGGCCTCTCCCTGCTCCTCGCCCCCGCCGAGGGCGAACGCGGCGAAGAGGTCACCGACCGCGCCGCCCGCCAGATCGTCAGCGCCCTGCGCGGCCGCCACGACGTCGTCGTCGTCGACTGCGGCTCCCGCCTCGACAGCGCCAACGCCGCCGCCGTCGAGACGGCCGACACCGCGCTCCTCGTCACCACCCCCGACGTCATCGCCGTCCGCGCCGCCAAGCGGACCGTACGGATGTGGGAACGGCTCCAGGTCCGCAAGGCGGAGTCCACCGTCTCCGTCGTCAACCGCCACTCCCGCACCAGCGAGATCCAGCCGCCCCTGGTGCAGAAGATCACCGGCACCCGCATCGCCGGCGTCACCGTCCCCGCCGCCTACAAGGAACTCCAGGCCGTCGTCGACGCCGGCCGCCTCCACGAACTCGACGCCCGCTCCACTGTCAAGCAGGCCCTGTGGACCCTCGCCGCCGAACTGGGCCTCACCGGCCCCCCGGCCGGAGCGCCCGCCGCCCCCGGGAAGCAGCTCGCCCGCGCCGGCGACCGCGGCTCCCTCGGCCTGCGCCGCCGCGGAGGCCGCTGAACCATGCGCCGGCAGCGGGGGAGCGGAGACGGGGGCCAGGTGGCGGTGGAGTTCGCCGGCATGGTCCCGGTCATCCTGCTGACCCTCGCGCTGCTGTGGCAGGTGGTGCTCGTCGGGTACTCCTACATCCTGGCGGGGAACGCGGCGGACGAGGCGGCACGGGCGGCCGCCGTGGACGGCGACTGCGACGGCGCCGCCCGCCGGCACCTCGACGGGGCGTGGGCGGGAGCCACCGTGGAATGCGGAGGTGCGCCGTCCGGCGGCATGGTGACGGTGACGGTCGTAGTCCCCGTCCCTGTCCTCTTCCCAGGCCTGGGCTCCTTCGACGGGGTCCCGGCCACGGCCGGCGCCGTGTACGAGGGGGAGGGGACGGACCGGTGAGGCGTACGGGACGACTCCGGGCGCGGGACGGCGTCGGCGGCCCGGGTGCGGGCCCCGCCGGGGGGACGGGTACGCGTGGCCTGGGAGGACGTGCGGAGAGGCGTGGGGGCGCTTCC
This sequence comes from Streptomyces roseolus, assembly GCF_014649855.1. Taxonomy (GTDB): domain Bacteria; phylum Actinomycetota; class Actinomycetes; order Streptomycetales; family Streptomycetaceae; genus Streptomyces; species Streptomyces roseolus. The sequence continues at coordinate 77,034 of NZ_BMTV01000007.1, forward strand.
CGGCGGGCCGGTGCCGGCGGGGCCCGGGGCAGTGCGCCGCGGGACGGTGCCCGGCGGCCGGGCGACGGCCCTCGGAGCCGTACGGGATCTCGTCCTCGGGTCCGCGACCGCGGCCAGGCGGCCATCGAATACCTCGGCTTCCTCCCCCTCCTGCTCCTCGTCGGGCTCGCGGGGCTCCAGCTCGGCCTCGCCGCGTACGCCGCGCAGCAGGCGGGGACGGCGGCGCGGGCCGCCGCGCGCGCCGTGACCAGCGACGAGGAGGAGGCGCCGGACGCCTCCGCCGCCGCGCGGGCGGCCGTCAGCGGCTGGCTCGACGTCAGCGGAGGGGAACCGGCCGTGAGCGACGGGGCGGTGACCGTCACCGTCCGCGTCGAGGTCCCCCAGGTCGTCCCCTTCTGGACCTTCGACCCGGTCGAGAGGTCCGCCACCATGCCCTACACTCCGCAGGAGGACGAGGTCCCATGAGCCTGCGCGCCCGCATCCACCACACCGGCGACGACCCGCGTGCCCCCGGCCCCGACGGAGGCCGGGAGGACGGCCACCTCGTGGTCTCCTTCCGGGCGAAACTCCTGGAGGAGATCGACCTCACCGAGATGTCCGCGCTCGCGGCGGCCGAACGCCGGGCCCGCCTCGAACGCGTCCTCGGCCACATCATCAGCCGCGAGGGCCCCGTCCTCTCCACCGCCGAACGCGGTCGGCTCATCCGCCGCGTCGTCGACGAGGCCCTCGGCCTCGGCGTCCTCGAACCGCTCCTCGAAGACGCCTCCATCACCGAGATCATGGTCAACGGCCCCGACCAGATCTACATCGAGCGCGCCGGCCGCGTGGAACTCCTCCCGCTCCGCTTCGCCTCCCACGACCAGCTGATGCAGACCATCGAGCGGATCGTCTCCACCGTCAACCGCCGCGTCGACGAATCGAACCCGATGGTCGACGCCCGCCTCCCCTCCGGCGAGCGCGTCAACGTCATCATCCCGCCGCTCTCCCTCACCGGTGCGACCCTCACCATCCGCCGCTTCCCCCGCGCCTACACGCTCCACGAGATGATCGGCCTCGGCTCCCTCGACGAGCAGATGCTGATGCTCCTCTCCGGCCTGGTCCAGGCGAAGTTCAACATCATCGTCTCCGGCGCCACCGGCACCGGGAAGACCACCCTCCTCAACGCCCTCTCCGGCCTCGTCCCCGAGGGCGAGCGCATCATCACCATCGAGGACTCCGCCGAACTCCAGCTCCAGCAGTCCCACGTCATCCGCCTCGAAGCCCGCCCCCCGAACATCGAGGGCCGCGGCCAGGTCACCATCCGCGACCTCGTCCGCAACTCGCTGCGCATGCGCCCCGACCGGATCATCGTCGGCGAGGTCCGCGGCGGCGAGACCCTCGACATGCTCCAGGCCATGTCCACCGGCCACGACGGCTCCCTCGCCACCGTCCACGCCAACTCCGCCGAGGACGCCCTGACGCGCCTCCAGACCCTCGCCTCCATGTCCGAGGTCAAGGTCCCCTTCGAGGCACTGCGCGACCAGATCAACAGCGCCGTCGACGTCCTCGTCCAGCTCACCCGCCACCCCGACGGCACCCGCCGCGTCACCGAGATCGCGATCCTCGCCTCCCACGGCCGCGAACGCTTCCTCCTCGCCACCGTCTGCCACTTCCGGGCCGAACCCCTCGCCGCCGACGGCCGCGTCCACGGCCACTACGTCCACCATCCGCTCCCGCGCCGCGTCGCCGAACGCCTCTACATGGCCGGCCAGCCCGTCCCGCCGGCCTTCGGCGTCGCCGCCGACGACGACGCCCTCGCCGTCCGGGAAGCGACCTAGGAGCGCCGATGACCGATCCCTTCTGGCTGACGACCGCCGTCGCCCTGCTCGCCTGCGTCCTCGGCGTCGCCGGAGTCCAGGTGTACGCGAACGGCGCCCGGCGCCACGCCGCGCTCGTCGCCCGCCTCGACGACACCGCCGCGCCCGAGACGACCGGCCGCCGCAGGCGACGCTTCCCGTCCCTGGACCGGCGGGTCAGGGCCACCGCCCTCGGCCGCAACCTGGAGCGCCGGATCGCGGCCACCGGACTCGACGTGACGCCGGGCGAGTTCGTCGTCGGCCTGACGGTCACGGTCGCGGTCCTCTGGACGGTCGGCCAGGTGGCGCTCTCCCCCTTCTTCGGCCCGATCTGCGGCCTCCTGGGGGTCTGGGTGGCCCTCGGATACCTCAACTGGCAGCGGCAGAAGCGCATCGAGCGCTTCATCAACCAGCTCCCCGAACTCTCCCGGATCCTGGCCAACGCCACCCAGGCGGGCCTCGCGCTGCGCATGGCGATCAGCCTGGCGGCGGACGAGATGGAGTCCCCGGCGGGCGACGAACTGGAGAAGGTCGCTCAGCAGCTGGCCGTCGGCACCCCGCTCGACGACGCCCTGGCGGAGCTCGCCGAGCGCCTCCCCTCCCGCGAACTGGTGGTCCTGGTGACGACCCTGGTCCTCGCCAACCGCGCCGGCGGCACCGTCGTCTCCTCCCTCCGCAACCTCACCGAGACGCTGGAGCAGCGCAAGGAGACGCGGCGGGAGGTCCGCACGCAGCTCTCCCAGGTGAGCATGACGGCGTACGCGGTCCCGGTCATCGGCTTCGGCTCGCTACTGCTGATCGACAACATGCAGCCGGGCGCGCTGGACCGCATGACCGGCTCGCCGCTGGGCCAGGGAGCGGTGGTCGTGGCGTGCGCGCTGTACGTCCTCGGCTTCGCGGTCATCCGCCGCTTCTCGAAGATCGACGTGTAGGGACTGGTACGGATGCTGGAACTGGCCCTGGCCCTCCTGGCCGCCCTCTCCGTCGCCGGCTTCGCGTACGGGCTCCGCCTCTACCGCGCCGACGCCCGCCTCCCCGACGACCTCCGCCTCGCCCTGGAGGTCGGCGCGACCCGCACCGGCGCCGTCGACTCCGCCGTGGACCGGCTCGGCATGCGCTGGTCCCCCACGGTCCTGCGCTGGATGGGCCCCAAGCGGGTCGGGGCGGTCCGCCGCCGCATCGACCTGGCCGGCAACCCCGGAGGCCTGACCATCGACCGCTACGGCGCGCGGCGCGCGGTGTACGGCTTCCTGGGCGGCCTGGGCGGCCTGCTGATGCTGACGCGGGGCTCGTACGTCACGGCGGCGCTGCTCTTCGCCTTCGGCGCGTTCTGGACGGAGGTCGGCATCTGGTCGGCCGTCCGCATCCGCAAGGACCAGATCGAACGCACCCTCCCGGACTTCCTCGACGTGCTCGCCGTCGTGGTCTCCGCCGGCCTGGGCTTCCGCCAGGCCCTGGAACGGGTCGCGGAGAAGTACGAGGGCCCCTGGTCCGACGAACTCCGCATCACCCTCCGCCAGATGGACATGGGCGTCCCCCGCCGCCAGGCCTTCGACGAACTCCGCCGCCGCAACGACTCCGAGCAGGTCGCCCAGTTCGTGACCGCGCTCCAGCAGGGCGAGGAGCTCGGCGCGCCCATCGTCGACACGCTGATCCAGATCGCGGAGGACATGCGCCGCACGGACGCGCAGAACGCCCGCCGCAAGGCGGCGAAGGCGGTCCCCAAGGCGACCATGGTCATCACCACCCTGATGGTCCCCGCGACCATGATCCTCCTCGGCGCGGGCCTGTTCCTCGGCACGGGCACGGACCTCGGCTCGATCGCGGGGGAGTGAGCGCGGTGCGACGACGGATGAAACTTCCCCCAACTCCCCACGGAACCCCCGCCCCAGGCCATACCCTGCCGGAGTGCACGGCCCCGCCCGAACCCGGAGCTGACGAACGACCCAGCCTCCCCTGTCCACGGCAGGCCCCCCGGGCGTACCGTGCCACCGCACGAGCGTCAGACCTCGGAGGGGAGCACGATGTACGACGCCATGCTGAAGGCCCTGACCAGAGCCCGACTCCACGCAGCGTCCCGGGGCGACCGGGGGCAGACGGCGGTGGAGTATCTGGGGATCATTGTGGTGGTGGTGGCGATCATCATTGCGATCACCGGGACGGACATCGGCCAGTCGATCAAGGGCGCCATCAGTCAGAAGATTGCCGAAATCACCGGCGGCGGAGGAGAGTAGCCGATGCGGGCCAGGCATTTCCCGTATATGTAGCGGTGATTGCAGGGCTGCTGTTACTCGGTTTCGTCTACTTCGTCGTGGGCAAGGCAGCCGTTGTGCGGAACGGTGCGCAGACTGCTGCCGACGCGGCAGCCCTTGCTGCCGCCCAGGACGCAAGGCAGCAGCTACGGGAGGGCTGGCTTGGAGTCATCGACAACCCGGCTCAGTGGCAGCAGTACGTCGCAGGTGACGGTTACGAACCCGAGTTGGCGTGCCAGGCGGCGTCGAGCTTCGCTGCCCGCAATGGTGCCCGGGTCGAGGACTGCTCGCCCACGGCCTTCGGCTTCAGGGTGACCGTTCACAGCACCAGCACGGTGGGAGACTCCACGGTCCCAGGAGTGGGGAACAGCCCGGCGGTGGCTTCTGCGGTGGCCGTGATCGAGCCGCGCTGCTCATTCGCTGAAGTAGACCCCACCGAGGAGCCCGAGGCTACTTCGACGCCGTCGGCTGCGCCTGAGGAGGAGGATCCCCCACCGATCGTGGGCCTCGAGTGTGACGGATTGCCCCAGGTCATTGATCCTATGGATCCTGACCTTCCCGATGCGGGTGATCTCTTCCGTGTCCGACTGACCGGCGACGACGAATAAAGGAAGAGCTCTTCATGAATGTCTCGTACGTGAGAGGGGGGTTCCTCGCCTTCGCGGTGGCAGCCTCCCTGACCGTTGTCGGTTGTGGCGCCGATGCCAAACCCAAGACCGCCGACAAGCCGACGCAGGTGACTCAGTCCGCTCAGCCACCTGCGTCGACGACTGCGTCGGAGGGCGCCGAAAGCCCGACGGAAACGCTGCTGGTCGTCAAGGGGCAGAAGGGGCTCGAGCTCGCGATCAACTCCGCCGAGCGAGATGCGGGTGGATTCGTGACCCTCAAGGGCAGGCTGAGCAACGCATCGAATGGGGTGGTTGCTGTCCCTCCGCAGACGAGCGGCAACGAGACCGAAGTGGTCAAACACGGTACGTCCCTCGGCGGTGCCACCCTCGTGGACTCCCTCGGCAAGAAGCGGTACTACGTCCTCAGGGACACCGACGGCCGCCCCCTCACCACCACCAATCTCGACAGCCTGGGCCCCGGCAAGTCCACCACCGTCTTCATGCAATTCCCCGCACCCCCCGCCTCCACCACCGAGGTCTCGTTCCAGCTGCCCACCTTCGAACCCGCCACGCTCAAGCTCTCCTGAGGCGACGCCATGATGACGACGACAGGACGACGACGCAGGGTGGCCGCGCTGGTGGTCGTGGCGATGGTCGGGTGGTCGGCGGCGGCCGGCCCCGTGGCGTACGCGGACGATCCGCCGGGCAGCACCTCCACCTCCCCGCCCCCCGCCATCGACACCAACTCCCCGAACCTGATGCTCCCCGACGGCGCCACGCTCGCGCCCGCCAAGGTGCTCGACATCAAGCAGATCGTCGAGGAGGAGGGCGGCGAGCAGCGGCGCGAGGACACGAACGTGGACGTGACGTTCGCGCTGCAGGCGGAGGTGCTGTTCCCGAAGGACAGCGCCAAGCTGAGCCCCGCCGCGGCCGCGCGCATCCGCGCCATCGCGGCGGAGGTGCGGACGCAGGGGTCCGGGAAGGTGCGCGTCTTCGGATTCACCGACAACCTCGGGACGTACGAGCACGGCCTGAAGCTCTCCAAGGAGCGGGCCGTCGCCGTGCAGCAGGTCCTGGCGCGCGAGCTGGAGCCGGGGACCTCGTACGAGATCCGCGGCTACAGCGAGGACTACCCGATCGCGGACAACCGCACCGAGGAGGGCCGCAAGAAGAACCGCCGCGTCGAGGTGTCCTTCCCCCGCACCGCGCCACCGCCGCCCCGGGCCGCTACTCCCTGAGCGCCTGTCGGGCCCGGCCGGCGTGGGCCAGGGCGCGGCGCTCCCGGGCGGTTTCGCCGAAGCGGCGGAAGAGTTCGGCGGCCCACGCGTGCGCCGCGGCGGCCTCCTCGTGGCGTCGGGTGTGCAGCAGCGCGTGGCCGAGGTTGTCGCGGGTCTCGGCTTCGCGGTGGAAATCGCCGTACTCGCGGTACGTGTCGGCTGCCCAGGTCAGTTCGGCGACGGCCTCCCGGTGGCGGTGGGTCCTGCGGAGCGCGCTGCCGAGGTTGTTGCGCACCTGGGCTTCCTCGTGGCTGTCGCCGTTGGCGCTGTGGATCGTCGCGGCCCGGCGGAACGCGGCGATGGCGTCCTCGTGGCGGCCCCGGCAGAGCAGCGCGGCCCCGAGGTTGTTGAGCGCCGCGGCCTCGCCGTGGCTGTGGTCGCCCTTCCGGTAGAGGGCCACCACCTGCGTGAGCACGTCGATGGCCTCGTCGTGGCGCCCCAGCAGCTGGAGGGTGTTGCCGACGTTCATGAGGGTGAGGTTCTGGGCGACGGTGTCACCGAGCTCCCCGTGGATCTTCATCGCCCGGAGGTGTGCGTCGGTCGACTCCTTGTACCGCCGCAGGTTCAGGTAGGCGTTGCCGAGGCCGTTGAGCGCCCGGCCCTCGTGACGGCGGTCCTTCAACGCCTGGGCGACGGTCACGGCGAAGGCGTTGATCTCGGCCATCTCGCGGAATCGGTGCCGGCGGTCGAGGTACAGGTTCAGCGCGTTCGCGGTGATCAGGGAGGCTTGCGGGTACAGGGAGGCGACGCGGAAGACGAGGGCGACGAGGTTGCGGGACTCCGCGTCCAGCCACTTCAGCGCGGCGGCGCGGTCGGCGAACCGTGCCGCGCCCGCGTCCGTGCCGGAGCGCGGAGGCCGGGCGGACAGGTGGGCGTTCGCCTCCACGCAGGCCGTGCCGTAGTGGATCAGCAGCCTCTCCCGTGCTTCGTCCGTCCCCGGGCAGGGCGGAAGTCCGGCCGCGTACAGGCGGATCAGGTCGTGCATGCGCCAGCGGTTCGAGCCCACCGGCTGCTCGGCCAGCAGGCCGGCACGGGTGAGGGCGGCCAGGCTCTTGCGCGTCTCGCGCGGCGTCCGGTCGCACAGTGCGGCGGCCGCCTCGGTGGAGACGTCCGGGCCGGGGTCCTGGGGCAGGAGGCGGAAGAGCCGGTCCTCCCGCTCCTTCATGCGCTGGTGGGAGAGCCGGATGGCGGCGCGCACCCCGAGGGTGTGACCGTCCGCGTCCTCGTGCTCGAGCGCCGCCAACCGGGTGCGGGCGTCGGCGAGGTCGCCCGCCAGCACGTCGACGGGGAGCCCCGGGTCGTCGGCCAGGAGGGCGGCGGCGACCGTCAGGGCCAGCGGCAGCCGGCCGCAGTAGTCGGCCACCTGCCTCAGCGCCCGCGGCGACGTCCCGGCGCGCGGGTCGTCGGGGCGCACGTCGGCGAGGGCGGCGGCGATCAGTTCGGTGGCCGACTCGGCGTCCAGCTCGGCCAGGGGGACGAGGCGGGCCCCGAGGCCGGGGGCGGCCAGGGCGTCCCGCGAGGTGGAGAGGAGGCGGTGGCGGGCGTGCGCGGGGACGAGGGGCCGGAGCTGGCCGGGCGAGGACGCGTCGTCGGCGACGATCAGGACCGCCCCGTGCTCCTCGGCCCGGCGGGCCAGCTCCGACTGGTAGAGCGCTGCCAGCTCCTCGCCCGTCGGCGGCAGGTCCGCGTCCCGTACGCCCAGGGCCCGCAGCAGGGTCTCCAGCGCTTCCTCGGGCGTGGCGGCGCCCGCCGGGGCGTAGCCGCGCAGGTGCACGAAGAGGACTCCGCCGGGGAAGAGCCCCGAGGCCACGGCCTGGTGGGCGGCCCGGACGGCCAGCGCCGTCTTGCCGGCGCCCGGAGACCCCGTCACCACGGTCGCGGCCGGCCCCTCCGGACCGAGGGCCTTCAGGAGCGCGGAGACGGGCTCGTCCCGTCCTGTCAGTCGTCGTGCGGCGGGCAGGGCTCCCAGGGACCGCGGCGCGGGGGCCGGGTGCGTCTCCGTGACGTAGACGTTCTCCAGGGCCTGGTAGATCCGGGCGTTGCCGGAGGCAGTGGCGTGCTGTTCGGCGCCGGCCAACGCTCAGGTCCTTTCGGCGGGCCGGTCGTCGGCGCCGGACTGCACCACGCGGGCCCGGCCCGTCGCCGTGCCGCGCTGCTCGATCCGGTCGTACCCGGTGCCGGTCCTGGTTCCGGTGTCGGTTCCGGTGCCGGGGGTCCGGGCGGACTGGGTGACGCGGCCCGAGTCCCGCGCCTCCGCGTGCTGTTCCAGGTGGGGCGCGCCGACCCCGCCGCCGGACTGGCGGATCTCGGCGTCGTCGGAGGCGGTGGCCGTCTGGAGCAGGGTCGGGGCGGTCACGGCGGTCACGGCGGTCGCGGGCACGGTCGTGGGCGGCCGGTCGCGGGCGGCCCACCAGCTCAGCGCTCCCAGGACCGCCGTTCCGGCGATCGCGCCGAACGCCAGCGCCGTGTCGAGCCGCGCCCCGTCCTCCCGGGGCAGCCAGCCCCACGGCAGTGCCCGTACGAGGGTCACGCCCAGCCCGAAGGTCACCAGGGCCGCGACCCCGGCCACCCCCCAACGCACCGCACGAGCCATCCGCCGCTCCCCCTCCGCGAGAGCTCCATGGTGCCGAACCGGCGGGCCCTCCGTCAGGCCGATCGCGGACACCCGCCCGTCGCACCGGTCAGGTCGGCCAGCGCGTCCGCGATCGTCGCCGTCATCCTCCCCGGCTCCGTGAAGACCTCCCTCGCCGTGAAGCGGAGCACGCGGCGGATCCCGGGGCAGGACTGGAGGGCGTTGAAGCGGGCGACGTCCCGTTCGTGGGTGCGGGGGGTGCCGTGGTACGCGTACCCCTCGACCTCCACCGCCAGGCCCGCGGACCGGAAGAGGAAGTCCGGGCGCAGGGCCCGGCCCCGGGGGGGCGCACCTGCGGCTGGCACTCGGGACGCAGGGCGGCGTCGGCCATGCGCAGGCGGGCCACCGTCTCCGCGGGGGAGCCGGACGCCGGGTGGACGAGGGGGAGCCAGGCGCGGGCGCGCGGGGCGCCGGGGCGGCGGACCGCGAGCTGTGCGGCCAGCTCCTCGTAGCGGACCAGCGGGTCCCTGCGGACGCCCTCGACCACCCGGCGGGAGAGGGCCGAGTCCGCCGTCACCACCGCCGCCTCCCTGCTCCCGGCGGTCCGTATCAGGTCCGCGACCGTCCGCGCGGCCGTCGTCACCCGCAGGCCCCGGCGCAGGCAGACGTCCTCCGGCGGGAGGGAGGAACGGGAGGCCTCGGGCGGCGGAGGGCCCGTCAGGAGCTCGATGCGGTGGACGCGGGCCGCCGTCCCGTGGCGGCAGACCCGCCCCGGGCGCAGCAGTTGCAGCGCGGTCTCCCGGACCCGCCAGTCCGTCTCCTTGCCCGGCGCCGCCCACGCACCCGGGCGGATCCGCTGCCAGCCGTCCCGCCGCAGGCGCGCGGCGAGCCGGCCCGGCGGCCAGCCCGCCGCGAGCGCCCGGGCCGTGAGGAGCACCCCGCCCCTGGTGAGGATCGCCAACTCGTACATACGCCCAACGATCCACGGAAGAGCGACACTTCGCACCCCCTGTGGAAAACCCCCCGAAAGTTATCCCCAGGAAAACGTAAAGATGTCGGGACGGAGAGGCCGGGGAGGAGCATTCTGGACCGAAACACCACAACGTCTCCGGGGCAGGGCCGCCGATGCCGCACTCCGCCACTTTTCAGACCGTCACTCCTCAGACCGTCACTCCTCGGACCGCCATTCCTCGGAGCGCCGCACGCACGTCCGGGGTGCGGCTCGTCCACGACCTCGTCGTCCACGTGCCCTCCTTCCAGGACGCCTACGACAGCCACGTCTTCCGGCAGGGCGACGTCCTGCCGCACGTCTTCTTCTGGGACGTCGTCCAGGGGACCGTCCGCTCCTTCCTCACCCGCACCGGAGCGGGCGCCGGAGCGGAGGCGGGCGTCGAGGGGGAAGCGGCCGACTGGCGCCGCACCCTCGACTTCCTGGAGGAGCGGTGCGGGCGCGGTGACACCGGCGTCGACGAGGTGATCGTGACCTCCTTCCTCGGCGACCTGCCGTCCCCGCACGAGCCGGGCCACGGCATCGTCCTGCAGCTCGGACCCGTCATGGCCGCCCGGTTCGGGCGGATGAGACCCCGGGGATGAGCCCCGGGCGGGCGGCCGCCCTGCCGGCCGGAGACGTCGTCCGAAGCGCCGGAGCCGGCGACCGGCCCGCGATAATCGAGCACATGTCCCCGCCCGCGTCCCGTCCCTCCCCTTCCTGCTCGCCCTCGGCGGCTACGCCGTCACGCGGGTGGTCGGGCTCGCCGTCCTCGCCGTCGCCGCCGCGGCGGCCGGCAAGGACGGCTTCCACCGGCTGAGCGGGCGCTGGGACTCCGTCTGGTACGTGCGGATCGCCGAGCACGGATACGGGTACGAGACCACGCTCCCGAACGGCGACGTCCACTCCGTCCTGGCGTTCTTCCCGCTCCTCCCCGCCCTCGAACGGGGCCTCTCCGCCGTCCTCCCGCTCGACGCCGCCGGCGCCGGACTCCTCGTCTCCTGGACCGCCTCGCTCGCCGCCGCCTGGGGGATCTTCCGCTGTGGCGAGCACGTCGTCTCGGCGCGCGCCGGCGTCGTCCTCGCCGTGCTGTGGGGGGTGTACCCGACGGCGTTCGTGCAGTCGATGGCGTACACGGAGACGCTGTTCACCGCGCTCGCCGCCTGGTCGCTGTACGCGGTGCTGCGCGGGCGTTGGATTCTCGCCGGGTTCCTGTGCGCGCTCGCCGGGCTGCCCCGGCCCACCGCCGCCGCGCTGATCGCCGCCCTCGCCGTCACGGCCGCCGTGACCCTCGTACGGGACCGGCGGCTGCCCCTCCGGACGCTCGCCGGGGTGCTGCTCGCGCCGCTCGGCTGGCTCGGGTACGTGGCGTACGTCGGCGTCCGCGAGTCGAGCGCCACCGCCTACTTCGACGTCCAGGCGGCGTGGGGGAACTCCATCGACGGCGGCGTCGCCCTGGCCCGCTTCATCGCCTCCCTGCCGTGGCCCGCCGCGCTCGGCCTGTGCGCGGCCCTCGCGCTCCTGGCCTGGCTGGTGGTGCTGTGCGTCCGGCAGCGGCAGCCGCTGCCGCTGCTCGTCCACACGGTCGGGGTGGTCGTGGTCCCCCTCGTCGGCGCCGCGTACTTCGGCTCCCGGCCCCGCCTGATGATGCCCGCCTTCGGGCTGCTGCTGCCGCCCGCCGCCGCGCTCGCCCGGCTCCGCACCGGCCCCGCCGCCGCCGTCCTCGCCGTGCTGGCGCTGGCCTCCGCCGGGTACGGGGCCTTCACGCTCCTGGGGCCGGGTCCGCCGTGAGCGTCAGCCGCGTCCCCGCCCGGACGCCCCACCGCGCCATCGCGCCGGCCTCGGCCTCCAGGACGTGCCGGGCGCGCGGCCGGGGAAGACCGAGCCGGCCTGGGCGCATGGTGACGACGGCGAGCACCCGCAGGCGCCGGTCCAGATAGGCCACGTCGATCGGGAAGCGCATGCCGAGGGTGTGGACGCTGTTCGCCGGGGTCAGCAGCATCGCCCCCGCGATCCCGTCCCGGCCGAGCAGCCCGCGCCGCCGCGCCCGGTAGGAGGCCGCGATCTCAAGCCCGACCTCTAGCCCGCCCTCAGGCCCGGCCCCGCCCCCGCCCTCAGGACCGACCTCACGCCCGGCCCCAGGCCCGACCTCACGCCCGGCCTCAAGCCCGCCCCCAGGCCCGGCCCCGGACCCGGCGTCGGCCGCCGGGCTCCGCGGCACCGCGAGCGTTCCCGTCCCGTCCCGCCAACTCCGCCCCATGCGCCCGACCTTAGACCTAAGGTCGGGCCGTGTACGCCTCGCCGATCGTCCTCGTCGTCCTCGCCGCCCTGTGGGGCGCCGCCGTCGGGCTGCTCGTGCCGCGGGCCGCGTACCGGCTGTCCGTGGCGCCCGAGGAGCCGTGGCGGGAGCGGTGCCCGGCCGGGCACGCCCTCACCGGCCCGGCGGGCGGCTGGCTCGGCGGCCCCGGCCGGGCCGCGTGCGCGACGACGCCGGCGCCGCTCGCCGCGCCGCTGCTGACCGCCGCGGTCTGCGCGCTGCTCGCCGCGGCCGCCGGAGGGCCCCGGCCCGAGCTCGCGGTGTGGCTGCTCGCGGCGCCCTTCGGGGTGCTGCTCGCCTGCGTCGACGTACGGGTGCAGCGGCTGCCGGACGGGCTGACCCTGCCGCTCGCGCTCGCCGTGCCGCTGCTCCTCGGGGCCGCCGAGCTCCTCCCGTACGACGCCGGGTCCTGGCCGTCGGCCCTGCTCGGGGCCCTCGCGCTCGGCGGCGGCTATCTCGCCCTGCACCTGATCAGCCCGCAGGGCCTCGGCTTCGGCGACGTGAAGCTGGCGCTGCCGCTGGGCGCCGCGCTCGGCTGGTACGGCTGGGGCGTCCTCTTCACCGGCGCGTTCCTGGGCTTCCTGCTGGGCGCCGGCTACGGCTTCGGGCGGGTCCTCCTCGGCCGCGCGGGCCGCTCCTCCGCGATCCCCTTCGGGCCCTTCATGCTCGCCGGCGCCCTCCTGGGGCTCGCCCTCGGCGCCTTCACCGCCGTGCCCTGACCCCGGGTGGCGTCAACGGGGGAGCGGCGGGGGGCGTTCCCCCGTCGGAGGGACGGAAGTCCGCCGCCACGCCGGGGCACAAAACCGCCACACGGACCCGGAACCCTTGCGGCGTCTGGGATCCGGGGAAATCCGCGCCGTTCGTTCGGCGCACGTGGCGCGCAGCCCGACCAGGGAAGGGTTATGGTGGAACCCCCCCCTCGGGCCGGTCCGTATCCCCCCCACGGACCGGCCCGTTTTCTTTTCCCGCTCACCCGGGAGACCGGGCCGGACCCGGCTTACGCCGACCCGGGGGACCGGGCCGGACCCGGCTTCCGCTCACCCGGGAGACCGGGTCAGCTCCGGCCGGCCCAGATGTTGGTGCCCTCGGTGTCGACGGCGAAGGAGTCGATCTCCTTCAGCTCCGCGTCCGTCAGCGGCGCGGAGGCCAGCGCCGCCACGTTCTCCTCCAGCTGCCCCACGCTCGACGCGCCGATCAGGGCCGAGGTCATCCGCGGGTCCCGCAGCACCCACTTCAGCGCCAGCTGGGCCAGCGACTGCCCGCGCCGCTCGGCGATGGCCGCCAGGCCGGTCAGCCGGCGCAGCACCTCGTCGGAGAGCAGGTTCGGGTCGAGGGACTTGCCCTGGGTGGCGCGGGAGCCCTCCGGGATGCCCTTCAGGTACTTGTTGGTGAGCAGGCCCTGGGCGAGCGGCACGAAGGAGATGCAGCCCATGCCGGCCGCCTCCAGGGTGTCGAGCAGGCGGTCGTCCTCGATCCAGCGGTTGATCATCGAGTACGAGGGCTGGTGGATCAGGGCCGGGACGCCCATCTCCTTCAGGAGCCGCGCGGCCTCGGCGGTCTGCTCGGCGTTGTACGAGGAGACGCCGACGTACAGCGCCTTGCCCTGCTGGACCGCGGAGGCCAGCGCCCCCATGGTCTCCTCCAGCGGGGTCTCCGGGTCGAAGCGGTGCGAGTAGAAGATGTCGACGTAGTCGAGGCCCATCCGGTCCAGGGAGGCGTCGAGCGACGACAGCAGGTACTTGCGGGAGCCCCACTCGCCGTACGGGCCGGGGTGCATCAGGTAGCCGGCCTTCGTCGAGACGATCAGCTCGTCGCGGTAGGACGCGAAGTCCTGGGCGAAGATCTTGCCGAAGTTCAGCTCGGCGGAGCCGGGCGGCGGGCCGTAGTTGTTCGCCAGGTCGAAGTGGGTGACGCCGAGGTCGAAGGCGCGGCGCAGGATCGCGCGCTGCGAGTCGAGCGTGCGGTCGTCGCCGAAGTTGTGCCAGAGCCCGAGGGAGACGGCGGGGAGCTTGAGTCCGCTGCGGCCCGAGCGGCGGTACTCCATGGAGTCGTAGCGCTCCGGGGCGGCGCGGTAGAGGGGGGAATCAGTCACGTGTCCCTGCTTATCACGGTCCTGTGACAGTCCCGTGGGGAGTTGTGACACGCCCGGGCTGGGAGCCTTCACCCGACGGCAGTAGTGTGGCGGCTTGCGAACCGCCCGCCCATGGAGGGGTAAAGAACAGTGAACCTGCGCGACCTGGTGTACGGGCTCTACGCACGCCGGGTGGAAGGCCGTCTCGACCACGATCAGGTGCCCAAGCACATCGGGGTCATCCTCGACGGCAACCGGCGCTGGGCCAAGGCCTCCGGCGGCACCCCCGAGCAGGGACACAAGGCCGGCGCGGACAAGATCCGGGATCTGCTCGGCTGGTGCGCCGAGACCGACGTCGAGGTCGTCACGCTCTGGATGCTCTCCACGGACAACCTGAGCCGTCCCGAGGAGCAGCTGGTGCCGCTGCTCGGGATCATCGAGGGCGCGGTGAAGGCACTGGCCTCGGACGGCCGCTGGCGGGTGCACCACGTGGGCACCATGGACCTGCTGCCCGCCCGGACCCAGACGGTCCTCAAGGAGGCCGAGGAGGCCACCCGCGGCAACGCCGGGATACTCGTCAACGTCGCCGTCGGCTACGGCGGCCGGCAGGAGATCGCGGACGCGGTCCGCTCCCTCCTCCTGGACCACGCCGAGCGCGGCACCAGCTTCGAGGAGCTGGCCGAGACCGTCTCCATCGACCTCATCTCGGAGCACCTGTACACCCGCGGCCAGCCCGACCCGGACCTGGTGATCCGGACCAGCGGCGAGCAGCGCCTCTCCGGCTTCATGCTGTGGCAGAGCGCGCACTCCGAGTACTACTTCTGCGAGGTCCACTGGCCGGCCTTCCGCAAGGTCGACTTCCTGCGCGCGCTGCGCGACTACGCGGCCCGCCACCGGCGCTACGGCGCCTGAGGCCCCCCTCCGCCCCCGACCCGGGGGAGTCACCGGACGTTCACGAACACGCCGTCACATGCCGTGGCATGGCCAGGAGTGTTCGAGGGAATAAGCCTGGTGAAGTGAGCGGCACGGAGACCGCCACCCGGGAGGCCCCTTGCACCAGGACGACCGTGCGGGACACGCACGGGAGACGCGGAGGGCCGGAGTCCGGTCCGCGCTGGGCGGTCCGATCCCGGTCCCATTCCGCCGCGACACCGGTTGTCCCGTCGCACCCCGGCCTCATTCGGGTCCTCAGAGGGGGTCTGTCCTTCCGTGGTGACCAGCACGAAGCGCCGCCTTTCCGACCGGCGCACCTATGTACTCGACACCAGCGTCCTGCTCGCCGACCCCAAGGCGATGTCCCGCTTCGAGGAGCACGAGGTCGTGCTCCCCATCGTGGTGGTGACCGAGCTGGAGGCGAAGAGGCACCACCCCGAGCTCGGCTACTTCGCCCGGCAGGCGCTGCGCCTGCTGGACGACTTCCGGGTCCGGTACGGCCGCCTGGACGCGCCGCTCCCGATCGGGGACCTCGGCGGCACGCTGCGGGTCGAGCTCAACCACTCCGACCCCTCCGTCCTGCCGGCCGGCTACCGGCTGGGCGACAACGACTCCCGCATCCTCGCGGTCGCGCGCAACCTCCAGGCGGAGGGGTACGACGTCACCGTCGTCTCCAAGGACCTGCCGCTGCGCATCAAGGCGTCCTCGGTGGGCCTGCTCGCCGAGGAGTACCGCGCGGAGCTCGCCATCACGGACGCCAACGGCTGGACGGGGATGTCCGAGCTGGCCCTCTCCGCCGAGCAGATCGACCTCCTCTACGACGCGGAGCGGCTGTACGTGCCCGAGGCGGCCGAGCTGCCCGTGCACACCGGCCTGGTGCTCCAGTCGGAGCGCGGCAAGGCCCTCGGCCGGGTCGGCGCGGACGGGAACGTACGCCTCGTCCGCGGCGACCGGGAGGCCTTCGGCATCCGCGGCCGCAGCGCCGAGCAGCGCATCGCCCTCGACCTGCTGCTCGACCCGGACGTCGGGATCATCTCGATGGGCGGCCGGGCCGGCACCGGCAAGTCGGCGCTCGCGCTCTGCGCGGGCCTGGAGGCGGTCCTGGAGCGCCGGCAGCACCAGAAGGTGATGGTCTTCCGTCCGCTGTACGCGGTCGGCGGCCAGGACCTCGGCTATCTGCCGGGCAGCGAGTCCGAGAAGATGAGCCCGTGGGCGCAGGCGGTCTTCGACACGCTCTCCTCGGTCGCGGGACGGGAGGTGATCGAGGAGGTGCTGTCCCGGGGGATGCTGGAGGTCCTGCCGCTCACCCACATCCGGGGCCGCTCGCTCCACGACGCCTTCGTCATCGTCGACGAGGCCCAGTCCCTGGAGCGGAACGTCCTGTTGACCGTTCTGTCCCGTATCGGCGCGAATTCGCGGGTGGTGCTCACCCATGACGTCGCCCAGCGGGACAACCTCAGGGTGGGGCGGTACGACGGAGTCGTCGCCGTGGTCGAGAAGCTGAAGGGGCATCCGCTCTTCGCGCACGTCACCCTGACCCGCTCCGAGCGCTCCCCGATCGCGGCCCTGGTGACCGAGATGCTGGAGGACGGCCACCTGTAGTCCGATTCATACCGTTTGCCTCCCGTAAGGGAGTTGGCGCCGCCCGGCGAAGCGCAGGAGCTTAGCCGGGCGGCGCCCCGCTGTCCGCAACATCCGTCAAAACACCTGCGTCCAATGAGGTGTGAGCTTTCACACGCAACACAGAATTGCCTTGCGGCGTCCGCGTCCGGCAAAGTCTTGCTTCCGTCAGGCCCCGCATACGGCACCCGTGCACCCTCGATCCCTTCGAGCGCACACCGCACCACCGCACAACTCCACAGTCGTCGTCGTATGCCGCCCACAGCACCACGGGCCCGTGTCTTCCGTGACCGGTACGACGAAGACCAGTGCCAGGGGCACGATTTCGCCCGCGAGGTCACCGCTGTGGGCGATGCTGGAAGGAAACCGTGTGAGCCGGATCTCGGTCCGGGGATTCGCGGTGGCGTCTGCCACTGCGGTCACCACCGTCGGCGCCGTCGTCGGCGTCGCCACGGGCAACGCAGCCCAGGCCACCTCTGACGACAACTTCGAGACCACCGCGGCCGACAGCACGCTGCTCGCGGACATCCCCGTGGGCGCGCAGGCCCAGGTCCAGGTCGCCTCCCTCGCGGAGCAGGCCGACGTCCAGGCCGCCGCCGCGGACGCCACCGCGCGCAAGGACGCCGAGGAGGCCGCCCGCCTCAAGGCCGCCCAGGACGCGGAGGCGAAGAAGAAGGCCGCCGACGAGAAGGCCGAGCGGGAGAAGAAGGAGCGCGAGGAGCGGGAGGCCCGCGAGAAGGCCGAGGCCGCCGAGCGCGCCAGCCGCGACGCCGTCCGCGACGCGTCCAGCTTCGCCGCCCAGGGCTCGTACTCCGTCTCCGAGGTCAAGGCGATCGCCCGCCAGATGGTCCCGGCTTCGCAGTTCCAGTGCTTCAGCAACATCGTGAACCACGAGTCCACGTGGAACTACCGGGCGCAGAACCCTTCCTCCGGTGCCTACGGCCTCGTCCAGGCGCTGCCGGGTTCCAAGATGGCTTCGGCCGGCGCCGACTGGCAGACCAACCCCGCCACCCAGATCAAGTGGGGCCTCAACTACATGAACGACCGCTACGGCAGCCCCTGCGGCGCCTGGTCGTTCTGGCAGGCCAACCGCTGGTACTAGGCCGGCACCCGGTCAACCCCGGGAAGCCCCGCACCGTCCTACGGTGCGGGGCTTCCTGCGTGTAGGTTGCCAGGGACCGAACGGGGGGAAGAGGAACGAGATGGCGAGACTGCCAGGATGGCTGAACCGGCTGGGCGAGGGCGTCAGCCGGCTGGGAGCGGCGCTGGACGCCCGGCGCGCCGAGGCGGCCGGGGACCCGGAGCACCACGGCCCGGCCGGACACGCCGGGCCGGACGACGGGCGGTCGCCGGCTCCGGGACGCGCGCCGGCCGGAGGGAAACCCTCCGGTGACGCCGCGGCCGAACCGCCGGCCGCCGGGGATCCCGCCGTCGCCGTGACCGAGGGACGCACCGTGCCCGCGCCGCCGGCGTACGCCCCCGCCGTCCCCGCCCGCCCCGACCCGGTCTCCGCCATCCCCTGGGGACTGCGGGTCGCCGGCGAGGCCGGCTGGCGGCTGCTCGTGCTCGCCGGGACCGTCTGGGTCCTGATGCGGGTCATCAGCTCCGTCCAGCTCGTCGTCCTCGCCTTCGTCGCCGCCCTCCTGGTCACCGCCCTGCTCCAGCCCACCGTGGCCCGGCTGCGCACCATGGGCGTGCCGCGCGGGCTCGCCACCGCCATCACCGCCATCTCCGGCTTCGTCGTGATGGGGCTGGTCGGCTGGTTCGTGGTGTGGCAGGTGATGGACAACATCGACAACCTCACCGACCGGGTCAGGGACGGCATCGAGGAGCTCAAGCGCTGGCTCCTCGACAGCCCCTTCCACGTGACCGAGCGCCAGATCAACGACATCGCGAAGAACCTCAGCGACACCATCGGCGCCAACGCCGAGCAGATCACCTCCGCCGGCCTCCAGGGCGTGACCGTGATCGTCGAGACCATGACCGGCATCCTGCTCGCCATGTTCTCCACCCTCTTCCTGCTCTACGACGGGAAGAAGGTCTGGGAGTGGACGCTGAAGCTCGTCCCCGCGCAGGCGCGGCCCGGGGTCGCGGGCGCCGGGCCGCGCGCCTGGCGGACCCTCACCGCCTATGTGCGCGGCACCGTCCTGGTCGCCCTCATCGACGCGGTCTTCATCGGCCTCGGGCTGTACTTCCTCGAGGTGCCGATGGCGGTCCCGCTCGCCGTCTTCATCTTCCTCTTCGCCTTCATCCCGCTCGTCGGCGCCGTCATCTCCGGCGCCCTCGCGGTGCTGGTCGCGCTCGTCACCAACGGCGTGTTCACGGCGCTGATGGTGCTCGTGGTGGTCCTCGCCGTGCAGCAGATCGAGGGCCACGTCCTCCAGCCGTTCATCCTCGGCCGGGCCGTCCGCGTCCACCCGCTGGCCGTGGTCCTCGCGGTCGCCGCGGGCGGGCTGACCGCCGGCATCGGCGGCGCCGTCGTCGCCGTCCCGCTCGTCGCGGTCTCCAACACCGTCGTCGGCTACCTGAAGGCGTGGAGCCAGGAGCCGGCGCTGCTCACCTCCCCCGAGCCGCGCGGCGCCACCGCCTTCGAGGTGGCGCCGACGCCGGCCCCGGGGTCGGCGGACCGGAAGGGCCGGGCGTGATATCCGAACCCGAACTGGAGGGCGGCGCCCCCTTCGAGACGGCCGAGGTGCTGACCGAGGAGCGGGCGCCGCGCCCGCCGCGGGGCCGTGCGCCCTGGGCGTGGGCACTCGGCGGCGCCCTCGCCGCCTCGGTGCTGTGGGGCGGCGGACTGTACGCGTACGCCGGGCGGCAGCCGGAAGGCGTGGACCTGCGGGGGTACGCGTCGGTCGAGGACCTGTGCGCGCGGGCCGAACTGAAGAGCCTGGAAGCGGTCCTCGGCGACCGGAGCGGCTCCGGGACGGGCCCGTACCTGGACGAGCCGACGCTGAGCGAGAGCTCCTGCTCGGTCGACTTCGGCAAGGGGGAGCGCCAGCAGGGCGTCCAGATCACCTACACCCTGCACAAGCAGACCGATCCGGGGCCCGAGTTCGCGGCGCGGGCGAAGCAGGTCGACCTGACCGAGCCGGTCGGGGGCGTCGGCGAGCAGGCGTTCTTCAGCGGCAGCGAGGACGGTGGAACGCTGCGGGTGCTCGACGGGCAGGCCGTCCTGGAGTTCTCCCTCTACCGCACCTACATCGAGGACGAGAACGGCGAAATGGTCGAGCGCGGGGCACCCGACCTCTCCGGGCTCGACGTCCCGCTGACCCAGGACGCCCTCGCGCTGCTCGCGGCGCTCAGGAAGTGACAGGAGGAAGGGCCCCGGAGCACGCGTGCTCCGGGGCCCTCTCCCGTACCTGCGGGGCGTCCTACTCGGCGAGGACGGCCTCCGCGTCCAGGGTGACGGCGACCGCCTGGATCACCGCGGCGATCTTGAACGCCTCCTGGATCGTCTCGCGGTCGACGCCGGCCTTGCGCAGGACCTGCTCGTGCGAGTCCAGGCACTGGCCGCAGCCGTTGATCGCGGAGACGGCGAGCGACCAGAGCTCGAAGTCGACCTTCTCGACGCCCGGGTTGCCGATGACGTTCATCCGCAGACCGGCCCGCATCGTCCCGTACTCGGGGTCCGACAGCAGGTGCCGGGTCCGGTAGAAGACGTTGTTCATCGCCATGATGGCGGCGGCGGACTTGGCGGCCTGGTACGCCTCGGGCTTCAGGTTCGCCTGGGCCTCGGGCTCCAGCTCCTTCAGCACCTTCGGCGAGCGCGAGGCGATCGCGCAGGCGAGGACGGTGCCCCACAGCTGCTGCTGCGGGAGCTCGCTGTTGCCGATGACCGAGCCGAGGTTCAGCTTCAGGTCCTTGGCGAAGTCCGGTACGGCGGCCTTCAGCTCATCGAGGGCCATGCTCACTCACCGGCCAGGAGCTTGCCGGCGTCGAGGGTGTCCTCGCCCTTGTTCCAGTTGCAGGGGCAGAGCTCGTCGGTCTGCAGGGCGTCGAGGACCCGCAGGACCTCCTTGGGGTTACGGCCCACGGAACCGGCGGTCACCATGGTGAACTGGATCTCGTTGTTCGGGTCCACGATGAAGACCGCGCGCTGGGCGAAGCCGTCCTCGCCGCGGACGCCGCAGTCGCTCATGAGCTCGTGCTTCGAGTCGGCGAGCATCGGGAAGGGCAGGTCACGCAGGTCGGCGTGGTCCTTGCGCCAGGCGTGGTGGACGAACTCGGAGTCGCCGGAGACGCCGAGGATCTGGGCGTCGCGGTCGGCGAACTCGTCGTTCAGCTTGCCGAACGCGGCGATCTCGGTCGGGCAGACGAAGGTGAAGTCCTTCGGCCAGAAGAACACCACGCGCCACTTGCCCTCGTAGGACTTGTGGTCGATCTGCTCGAACTCCTTGCCGCTCTCCAGCGACACACAGGCGGTCAGGTCGTAGGTGGGGAACTGGTCACCGACAGTGAGCACGCGCTCTCCTTGCACAGTCGGAAGGATCCCTTTTGAGGGCTTCCGTGAGGGGTTGGACGTCTCACATACTGGCACGGAGTGCATTGATCAGTGAAATAGCTAGAGTGGGTCGTGTTGATCGAAGGTGGTTATCAGTGGTTCCCGTCCGGCGCGTGAAGCAACCCAGCCTGTCCCAGCTCAGAGCCTTCGCGGCGGTCGCGGAGCACCTGCACTTCCGGGACGCGGCGGCGGCGATCGGGATGAGCCAGCCGGCACTTTCGGGCGCGGTTTCGGCTCTCGAAGAGGCACTCGGTGTCCAGCTCTTGGAGCGTACGACACGGAGAGTGCTGCTCTCGCCCGCCGGGGAACGGCTCGCGGCCCGGACCGACGCGGTGCTCGACGCCGTCGGGGAGCTGATGGAGGAGGCGGAGGCCGCGCAGGCGCCGTTCACCGGGGTGCTGCGGCTCGGCGTGATCCCGACGGTCGCGCCCTATCTGCTGCCGACCGTGCTGCGGCTCGTCCACACCCGCTACCCGGAGCTCGACCTCCAGGTCCACGAGGAGCAGACCGCGTCCCTCCTGGAGGGGCTCGCCGCGGGCCGGCTCGACCTGCTGCTCCTCGCCGTGCCGCTCGGGGTGCCCGGGGTCGTCGAACTCCCGCTGTTCGACGAGGACTTCGTCCTGGTCGCGCCCGAGGCGCACCCGCTGGCCGGCCGGGACGACATCCCGCGCGAGGCCCTCAGGGGGCTGCGGCTGCTCCTCCTCGACGAGGGGCACTGCCTGCGCGACCAGGCCCTCGACATCTGCCGCGAGGCCGGGCGGGAGGACGGCGCCGAGGTCACCACCACCGCCGCCGGCCTGTCGACCCTGGTCCAGCTGGTCGCCGGGGGGCTCGGCGTGACGCTGCTGCCGCGCACCGCCGTCACCGTCGAGACCGCCCGCAACACCGCCCTGAGCACCGGCTCCTTCACCGCCCCGGCGCCCACCCGCCGGATCGCCCTCGCGATGCGGGCCGGCGCGGCCCGGCACTCCGAGTTCGAGGAGCTGGCGGGGGCGCTGCGCGAGGAGCTGGCGGCGCTGCCGGTACGGGTGCTGGGCGCGGACTCCTGAGAGGCGGGGGGCGACGGGTTTCCCGGGGCGCGGCGGCGACGGATTCCCGAGACGAGGAGGGGCGCGGGCTCCCGAAACCCCCCGGTATCGGGAACCCGCGCCCTTTCCCCCGTACGTCCGCCCGAGGGGTCACTCCGTGCGCAGGCCGTCCGCGCGCATCAGCCGCCACAGCGGTGGCAGGCTCAGCAGCGTCACGGCCGCGATCAGCCCGAGGCCGATCCCGACGACGGGCAGGAACGCCCACCAGTCCCGCACCTGCTGGCCGCCGAGGCGCAGCAGGACGACCCCGAGGGCGAGGCCGCCCGCCACGGCGAGCGCGAGCCCGAGGAGGATGGGCACCGCCGTCTGCCACAGCACCGACCAGCTCAGGGTGGAGCGCCGGGTGCCGAAGGCGACGAGCGAGGACAGCAGCCGCTTGCGGTCCCGCAGTTGCTCCAGGGTCGAGACCAGCAGCGAGGCCGCCACGAGGAGCATCGTCAGGGTGGAGCCGACGAGGATGCCGGTGCGGACGCTGGAGAAGGCCGCGTCCCGCTCGGTGTCCTTCAGGTCGGTGACGTAGGACGTCGGGTCGATGTCCGCGGCCGCGTTCCGCACGAACTCGGCGGCGTCGGGCACGGACGGGTCGAGCCGGACCATGACCTGGGCGTCGGGCTCGTCGAGGACTGCCGTGCCGAGTGCCGACGGGGTGGCGAGCACGCCGTACTCGTACATGCCCGTCGGGGCCGGCCGGGAGTCGACGACCCGGGCGTCGGCGGGGATCCGCCACAGCGTCGGGGCGCCGGCGGGGCGCTTCGGCTCGTCCGGGTGGGGGTGCGGGTCGCGCAGGGCGACCGTGGCGCCGGGCCGGGCGGCCCGGGTGACGTGGGAGTCGTCCGGGTTGCCCTGCGCGCCGTGCGCGAGGAAGACGAAGACGTCTCCGTCCGCGCAGGACGGCAGCGTGGCGTACTCCCGGAGGGAGGCGCAGTCGCCGACGCGGAGCGAGGTCATCGGGGCGAACTCCTCGCCCCCCTTCAGCGGTCCGGGCCGCCAGACGGTCGACTGGACGGTGCCGATCACTCCGGCGACGCCCTCGGTCCGCTCGATGCGGTCGATCACCGCGCGGGCCTCGGCGGCGTTCTCCGCGTCGGTGCCGAAGACGATCTGGGCGCGGGACGAGTCCTGGCCGGTGAGCTGGGTGAAGTCGCTCTCCATCGCCTGGAAGAGCATCTGGAGCGCGATCGCCCCGGTGGCCGCGACGACGACGCCGCTGACCGCGCGGGCCGCCGTGCCGGAGCTCAGCTGGAGCCTGCGGACCGCGAGCTGCCAGGCCAGGGGGCCCTTGCCCAGCCGTTTGACGCCCGCCTCGACGAGCCACGGCAGGAGCGTGGTGAGGCCGATCAGGGCGAGCGTGGTGCCGGTGACGACGCTCACGGCGTCGAGGCCGGTCTGGGTGACCTGCACGTCGCCCATGAGCGGGACGAGGAAGGCCGCGCCGACCGCGAGGAGCAGCAGCCGCCACCACAGCCGGCGGCGGCGCGGGGTGGAGGTGCGGACGACGCCGAGCGGCTCGACCACCACGCCCCGCATGGCGAAGAGGGTGACCACGACCGAGGCGACCGGGACGACGGCGAGGACGAGCGCGGCGAGCGCGGGCATCGGCATGACGTCGCCCGGGTAGGCGTTGACGTCCCAGACGGTGAAGGCGCCCGCGAACTGCCGGGCCGCCGCGAAGAGTCCGAGGCCCACCAGGAGGCCGAGCAGCGCGCCCGCGAGGGACTCGCCGGCCGCGATCCGCCGGGTCGAGGCGGTGTCGGCGCCGATCAGCCGGAGCGCCGCGAGCCGCCGGTCCCGCTGCTCGCCGCCGAAGCGGACGGCGGTCGCGACGAAGACGAGCACCGGGAGGAGCAGGACGACGCAGGCCACGACGACGAGGAGGATGAGGAACGCGTTCATCGGTTCCTCGGGCACCGACCAGCCGAAGCGGACGCCGCGACCGTCGAGGTTCTCCGGGTCGAGGAAGCCGGCGTGGGCGACGTAGCGCAGTTCGGCGGGGCCGATGAGGCCGGCCTCGCCGATCGTCCCGGCGACCTCGAAGGGCAGCCGTTCCTTGAGGAGGGCGCCCTCGGGGGAGTCGAGCAGTTCGCCGAGCGCGGGGGAGACCAGCATCTCGCCGGCCTTGGGGAACGCGTCGGCGCCGGGCGGGACCGGGGGAGCGTCGCCCTCGGGGCGCAGCAGCAGTCCGCTCACGACGTCGTCGCGGTAGACCGTGGTCCGCGAGAGGTGGAGGAAGGAGTCGGGCCGGGGCGAGGTGACCTGCTCGCTGCCGTCGACGGCGCGGACCGACTCCCGCACCTCCCGCTGGAAGAGCATGTTCGGGAAGGAGGCGGCGAGCAGCAGCAGTGCCACGCCGAAGCCGACGCCGGAGGCGGTGAGCAGCGTACGGAGCACGCCCGAGCGGCCGCCGGTGACGGCGAAGCGGGCGCCGAGGGCGAGGTCGCGGGCCCAGAGGCGGGGGCTCACGCGGCCCACTCCGTGGACCGGGCCGCGCCGTCGCGGACGACGACCTCGCGGTCGGACCAGGCGGCGACGCGGGCCTCGTGGGTGACGAGGACGACGGCGGCGCCGGTGTCCCGGGAGGCGTCGGTGAGCAGCCGCATCACCCGCTCGCCGTTGAGGGAGTCGAGGGCGCCGGTCGGTTCGTCGGCGAAGATCACGCGCGGGGCGGTGACGAGGGCGCGGGCGACGGCGACCCGCTGGCCCTGGCCGCCGGATATCTCGCCGGGGCGCTTGGCGGCGGTGTCGTCGACCTCCAGGCGGGCGAGCCATTCGGCGGCCCGCGCCTCGGCGGCCTTGCGCTTCTCGCCGTTCAGCCGGAGCGGCAGGGCGACGTTCTCCACGCAGCTGAGCTCGGGGACGAGCTGGCCGAACTGGAACACGAAGCCGAAGTCGGTGCGGCGCAGGGCGCTGCGGGCGCCGTCGGAGAGGGCGGTGAGGTCGCGCCCGTCGTAGGTGAGGGTGCCCGCGTCGGGGCGGACGATCCCGGCGAGGCAGTGCAGGAGGGTGGACTTGCCGGAGCCGGACGGCCCCATGACGGCGACGACCTCGCCGGCGCGCAGGGCGAAGTCCGCCCCGGAGAGCGCGGTGGTGGGGCCGTACGCCTTGGTCAGGCCCTCGGCGCGGAGGAGCGTCATCGCCGGACCTCCTCGGCGAGCCGGTCGAGGCGGGCCGCGGTGAGTTCGAGCCAGCGCAGGTCGGCCTCCAGGTGGAAGAGGGCGTGGTCGCAGATGAGCTGGTCGGCGAGGTCGCCGTCCTTCTTGCGGCGGGTGAGCTCGCGCATCAGGCGCAGGTGCTCGGCGCGCTGGGTGTCGAGCAGCTCGGCGGCCCCGCGGCCGGTCATCAGGGCGAGGACGACCTTGGTGTAGAGCGTGGACTGGAGGTACGGCTCCGGCTTCTCGGGGGTCGCGAGCCAGGTGGCGACGTCGGTGATGCCGGCGTCGGTGATCGCGTACCGCTTGCGCTCGGGGCCGCCGCCGGCCTCGACGCCGTCGACGACGACGAGGCCGTTCTTCAGGAGGCGGGACATGGTCGAGTAGACCTGGCCGTAGTGGAGCGGCCGGTCGTGGCCGAACCGCTCGTCGAAGGCGCGCTTGAGGTCGTAGCCGTGGCGCGGTCCCGATTCGAGGAGCCCGAGGAGGGTGTGACCGATGGACATGGCGCCACTCTACACGGTGTGTATACGCGCGATGTATAGATGAGTCGAGGGGTGTCGGCGGTACACGCGCGGGAAGACGGGGGCGAAGCGGAGCCGAAGTGGATCCGAAGCGGAGCCATTCCTTCACGCAACCATCACCTCCGCCCGGGCGTCGGTTCCCCTGGGAGTGGGTGCTGATTCTCACGTCCTGAAAAGGCGTGATCGGTTGCCCTATGTCCGCAGTGTCGGTGTTAGCTTGCTGAGCTGATCCGGCGCGCCGGACGACCGGGCGACGGGACACACGACGAGCGGAGCGACACACGACATGGGCCGACCGGACGCGAAGGCGAAGAAACGGGGCATACACCGCCTCTTCACCTGGAAGAAGCTGCTGGGCACCTTCCTCCTGCTCTGCCTCATCGGTGTCGGCGCCCTCTACACCGTCTACCTGCTGGTCCCCGTGCCCACGGCCAACGCCGAGGCCACCATGCAGAGCAACATCTACAAGTACTCCAACGGCAAGATCCTCGCCCGCACCGGCGAGATCAACCGCGAGATCGTGGGCCTGGAGAAGATTCCGCTCCCCGTCCAGCGGGCCTTCGTCGCCGCCGAGAACAAGACCTTCTACAAGGACAACGGCGTCGACATCAAGGGCACCACCCGCGCCGCCTGGAACACCCTCACCGGCAAGGGCAAGCAGGGCGGCTCCACGATCACCCAGCAGTACGTCAAGAACTTCTACCTGAGCCAGGACCAGACGGCGACCCGCAAGCTCAAGGAAATGGTCATCGCCGTCAAGGTCGACGAGGAGATGTCCAAGTCCGACATCCTCGCCGGGTACATGAACACCAGCTACTACGGGCGCTCCGCCTACGGCATCCAGGCCGCGGCCCGCTCGTACTACGGCACCGACGCCTCCCGGCTCACCACCGCCCAGGGCGCCTACCTCGCCTCGCTGCTCCAGGCCCCCAACCAGTACGACTGGACCTCCGCCAACGCCACCGGCCGGAAGCTCGTCGAGGAGCGCTGGAACTACGTCCTCGACAACATGGTCGAGATGGGCTGGCTGCCCGCCGCCGAGCGCGCGGGACTGGAGTTCCCCGTCCCGCGGGCGCCCAAGCCGCTCCCCGGCATGGAGGGCCAGACCGGCTACATCGTCGAGGCCGCCAACCAGGAGCTGATGCGCCAGGGCGTCAGCGAGGAGGACATCAAGGCCGGCGGCTGGACCATCACCCTCACCATCGACGAGGACAAGCAGAAGGACCTGGTCGCCGCGGTCGACAAGGAGCTGGAGGCCAAGCTCGACCGCAAGGGCGACAAGAAGGCCGCCACCGTCCAGGCCGGCGCCACCTCCGTCGACCCGAAGACCGGCGCGGTCGTCGCGATGTACGGCGGCGTCGGCGCCACCGAGCACTGGATGTCCAACGCCACCCGGCGCGACTTCCAGCCCGCCTCCACCTTCAAGCCGATCGTCCTCGCCTCCGCCCTCGACAACGAGGCGACCACCCAGGACGGCCGCGAGATCGGCCTCGGCACCGTCTATGACGGCGACTCCCGGCGTCCGGTCGTCGGCAGCAAGATCCCCTACGCCCCCGAGAACCAGGGCGACCAGTCGTACGGTCCCGTCTCCGTCCAGCGGGCCACCGACAAGTCCATCAACTCGGTCTACGCCCAGATGATCGTCGACGTCGGCGCTGAGAAGACCAAGAAGACCGCCCTCGACCTCGGCATGAAGGACGGCCAGGACTTCGAGCCCACCCCCGCCATGGCGCTCGGCACCATGGGCGCCTCCACCCTCGACATGGCCGGCGCCTACGCCACCCTCGACAACCACGGCCGGAAGGTCACCCCGGTCCTCGTCAAGGCCGCCCAGCACAGCGACCGCCGGGTCGAGACCGTCCGGCAGACCGGCGAGCAGGTCATCAGCCGCCGGGCCGCCGACACCGTCACCAAGGCCATGCGGGGCGTCGTCGAGAACGGCTCCGGCTTCCGCGCCGCCGGCGACTACGAGGCCGCCGGCAAGACCGGCACCTCCGAGAACAACCGCTCCGCCTGGTTCGTCGGCTACACCCCCGAACTGGTCACCGCCGTCGCCCTCTTCGGCGAGGACACCTCCGGCAAGATCGCCGAGCAGGTCACCCTCACCGACACCATCGAGCCCGGCCGCGCCAACGGCGGCGGCTTCCCGGCCAAGATCTGGGGCGCGTACACCGAGCGCGCCCTGAACGGGGGCTCCGACGCCGAGTTCGACCTGGAGACCGACGGCGGCTGGGACGGCGGCGGCGGCCTGCCGACCGGGACGAGCTCGCCGACCGCGACCGAGGAGCCCACCGAGGAGCCGACGGAGACCGCCACGACCCCGCCGGCCCGCACCCCCACCGCGCCGACCACACCGCCCACCACGCCGCCGACGACCCGGCCGACGCCCACCCGGACGCCGACCACCACCCCGCCGGACCCGACCCGCGAGCCCACCGGGGAGCCGACCACCACGGCGACGGTCCAGCCGCCCGACGCCGGCGGCCCGGACGGCGACGAGGACGCCGCCCCGCCGGACCGCACCACCCAGCGGCCCCGCTGACCCCCTCCCGTACGCGACTTCCCGTACGCGACGAAGGCCGGCCCCCACCAGGGGACCGGCCTTCTGTACGTACGGCGGTCAGACGCGTGTCGACAGCTCGAACCAGACGACCTTGCCGCCCGACAGCCGGGTCGCGCCCCACCGCCGCGCCAGCCGGTTCACCAGGAACAGGCCGCGCCCGCCCTCGTCCGTGTCGCGGGCCCGCCGCTGCCGGGGCAGCTGCGGGGAGTCGTCGCCGACCTCGCAGCGCAGCACGTCCGTCCGCAGCAGTCGCAGGGTCACCGGCCGCTCCGCGTACCGCACCGCGTTCGTCACCACCTCGCTGATCAGCAGCTCCACCGAGTCCGTCAGCTCCTCCAGGTCCCAGCGGGCGAGCGCCCGGCGGGCGAGCCGGCGGGCCCGGCCCGGGGCCGCGTCCTCCGGATCCAGGAACCAGTACGCCACGTCGCTCGGCGCGATCCCGTCGAAGCGGGCCGCGAGCAGCGCGATGTCGTCGTCCCGGTCGCCCGGACCCAGCATGTCGAGCACGTCGTCGCAGAGCGCCTCCAGCGGCGGCGCGTGGTCCGGCCCGGTCAGCTGGGCCGCCGCCGCGAGCCGCTCCCGCAGCTGCTCGATCCCGGTCCACACGTCCCGCAGCCGGGACTCCACCAGACCGTCCGTGTACAGCAGCAGCGTCGCACCGGCCGGGGCGTCCAGCTCGACCGCCTCGAAGTCCACGCCGCCGACCCCGATCGGGGCGCCCGCGGGCACCCGCAGCACCTCCGCGCGCCCGTCCAGGTGGAGCAGTATCGGCGGCGGATGACCGGCGTTGGCGACCGTGATCCGGTGCGAGACCGGGTCGTACACCGCGTACATGCAGGTCGCCATCCGGTTCTCGCCGAGCCGCTGGGCCTGCTCGTCGAGGTGGTGCAGCACCTCCTGCGGCGGCAGGTCGAGCCCGGCCAGGGTCTGCGCGGTGGTCCGCAGCTGGCCCATGATCGCCGCCGAGGTCATGGAGTGGCCCATGACGTCGCCGACGACCAGGGCGACCCGGCTGCCGGGCAGCGGGATCGCGTCGTACCAGTCGCCGCCCACCCGGGCCGTCTCGGCCGCCGGCAGGTAGCGGGAGGCGAGCTTGACGCCGGTCGGCTGCGGCAGCGAGTCCGGCAGCATGGTGCGCTGGAGCTCGTCCGCGATGTACGCCTCCCGGCCGTACAGCACCGCCTTGTCGATGCCGAGCGCGGTGTGGGTGGCCAGCTGGGCGCCGACGAGCAGGTCGTCCGGGTCGAAGGCGGGCTGCTCGGCGCGGCGCAGGAAGACGGCGGCGCCGATCACCCGGCGACGGCCGCGCAGCGGCGCCAGTATCGCCCGCGGACCGCGGGGCAGCGGATGGCCGGACCCCAGGAGCTCGCCGAGCGCGGCCCGGGCGGCCGCGGAGTCGCCGAAGACCGGCCGGACCCCGCGGAGCACCTCGGCCAGGGAACTGCCGGAGCGCACCTCGCACAGTTCGGCCGCGGGCGTCGGGTCGGGATCGGGCACGAGGACGAGTTCGTCGCCCTCCAGATCCGTTAACCGCAGCCGGTCCGTGCGGCGCAGCCGCAGCACGAAGGGCGCCACCGGGCGCTCGTCGCCGACCGGCAGCGGGTCGCGGAGGTAGACGAGGATCTCGTCGGAGAAGGCCGGCACGGTGGCGCGGCACAGGCCGAGCACGATCTCGTCGAGGTCGAGGCCGCGGGCGATCCGCCGGGTCGCGGCGCCGACGAACCGCAGCCGGTCGCCCTCGCGCCGACCGGCCGGCTCCGCCCCCCTGGGGGAGACGGCGACGGCGACCGCGGGCGCCGCGGGCCCCGGCACCGGCGGGGGCTCCGGGAGCTGCGCCGGCTGCGCGGGGATGTCGGAGGGCAGGCCGGCGGGCGCCGCCTCCTGACGAGGCCGCGTCTGCTCCTGGGGCCGGTCGGCCAGCGGCTGCCGGCCTTCGTGGGAGGTGGGATGCTCCGTCACGCGTGGGATTCCGTCCGTCCGGGCCGGTGGTGCGATGCACTCGCTCTTCTCGCCGATGCCGCGCCTCCGGCGGGGATAAACCCTCCGGCGACGGCGTTCGCGGTGGATACGGACGATCCGCGGACCGCGGCAGGGGCGGGGGGAGTGCGACCCGGGCACAGCTCCGGCACTGCTCTCCCCCTCATCGATGACGTGCGGTGACGTGTGGTCAGTTGCTGCGCTGCCTTCGGTCGGTGACGTGGCGTCCGCCCGTCGTCGGGCGCCCGGAGGACGATCCTACGTTTCGACCCGGGGGGCGCGGCAAGGGTCTCATGGAGCGGTGTGCGCCGGGGTGCGATCCCAGTCCGCCGGCAGGGCGGGGACGGTCCAGGAGGGATCGGGCCGCCACTCCTCCCAGCCGTCCCGGAAGGGTGTTCCCCAGCTCTCGACCAGCCGTACGGCCGCCGCGCCGGCCTCCCGCACCCGGGCGGCCCCGGCCGGGTCCATGAGCCCGGCGCGCTGCGCCTGCTCGAACTCGTCCTCGTCCCGCCAGAGCCAGCTGCGGTCGGGGTAGACGGAGATGTCGAGGAAGTGGTCGTCGGAGTCGACGCCGCCGGCCCAGCGGCGGCGCGGCTCCTCCAGGTTCACGTACCAGCTGCGGAAGCGCCAGCCGCGCTCCCAGAAGAGCCAGACCGACCACGGGTCGCCGGGCCTCGCCAGCTTGAGGACCCCGCTGCCGGCCCAGCGGGCGCGCTCGGTGGTGCGGGGCGCGGTGTAGCGGGTGGCGAGCGGCTCGTCGTGGACGGAGGTGCCGTCGGCGAGCACCGGCCGGACGCACTCGGTGCCGGGCGCCATCCACACGGCGAGCAGGTCCGGGGTGTCGCGGACGACGGTCACCGGCCGGCAGATGTGCACCTCGTCGGTGCCGACGCCGCGATAGCGCCAGAGGATGTGCTCCCCGGGCGCCCAGCGCCGGATGCCGTCCGAACCGTCCGCTCCTGTCATGCGCAGATCTTAGGGGCGCGCTCCCACCGGCGCTGCGGCACAGGTCACGGTTGAGTCATCCGAAAGCGGCCCCGGGTTCGTGCCGGGGCCACCTCCGGGTCATGTCGGGGTCACGGCCGGGTCATGCGCAGGACGTCGAGGGCCTCGTCGAGCTGTTCGAGGGTGAGGTCGCCGCGCTCCACGTAGCCGGACTCCAGGACGACCTCGCGGATGGTCTTCCGCTCGGCCAGGGACCGCTTGGCGACCTTCGCGGCCTCCTCGTAGCCGATGTACTTGTTGAGCGGGGTGACGACGGAGGGGGAGGACTCGGCGTACTCGCGGGCGCGTTCGACGTTGGCGGTGACGCCGTCGACGGTCCGGTCGGCGAGCAGCCGGGAGGCGTTGGCCAGGAGCCGTACGGACTCGAGGAGGTTCTTGGCCATCACCGGGAGCATCACGTTGAGCTCGAAGTTCCCGGCCGCGCCGGCCACGGCGACGGTGGTGTCGTTGCCGGTGACCTGGGCGGCGACCATGAGGACCGCCTCGGGGACCACCGGGTTGACCTTGCCGGGCATGATCGAGGAGCCGGGCTGGAGGTCGGGGAGGTTGATCTCGGCCAGGCCGGTTCGGGGGCCGCTGGCCATCCACCGCAGATCGTTGGCGATCTTGGTGAGGGAGACGGCGATGGTCCTGAGCTGGCCGGAGGTCTCCACCAGGCCGTCCCGGGCGCCCTGCGCCTCGAAGTGGTCGCGGGCCTCGGTGAAGGGCAGGCCGGTGGCGCGGGCGAGCTCGGCGACGACGGCGGCCGAGAAGCCGGGCGGGGTGTTGATCCCGGTGCCCACGGCGGTGCCGCCGAGGGGGAGTTCGGCGAGCCGGGGGAGGGCGGAGCGCAGCCGTTCGATCCCGTACCTGACCTGGGCCGCGTAGCCGCCGAACTCCTGGCCCAGGGTGACCGGGGTGGCGTCCATCAGATGCGTACGGCCCGACTTCACGACCGTCGCGAATTCGGCCGATTTTCGCTCCAGGGCGGCGGCCAGGTGGTCGAGCGCGGGGATCAGGTCGTGGGTGACGGCGGCGGTGGCGGCGATGTGGATGGAGGACGGGAAGACGTCGTTGGACGACTGCGAGGCGTTGACGTGGTCGTTGGGGTG
Source organism: Streptomyces roseolus (assembly GCF_014649855.1). Classification (GTDB taxonomy): domain Bacteria; phylum Actinomycetota; class Actinomycetes; order Streptomycetales; family Streptomycetaceae; genus Streptomyces; species Streptomyces roseolus. The sequence goes on from NZ_BMTV01000007.1 coordinate 109,402, forward strand.
GACGGCCCGGTCGGCCGGAAGCCGCTCCCCGGCGAGGGTGGCGAGGACCTCGTTGGTGTTCATGTTGGAGGAGGTGCCGGAACCCGTCTGGAAGACGTCGACCGGGAACTGGTCGTCCCAGCGGCCCTCCGCGACCTCCGCGGCGGCGGCCGCGATGGCCTCCGCGCGGTCCCGGTCGATCACCCCGAGCTCGGCGTTGACGGCGGCGGCGGCGGCCTTGATCCGGGCCAGCGCCTCGATGTGGGCGCGCTCCAGGCGCTGCCCGGAGACCGGGAAGTTCTCCACCGCGCGCTGGGTCTGGGCCCGCCACTTGGCGTGCGCGGGGACCCGCACCTCGCCCATGGAGTCGCGCTCGGTCCGGTAGCCGTCGTCGTTCTTCATGTCCTCGGTCATCACTCAACCTCCATGAAAAGATGAGCACTTGTCTTGTTCGATGTATTCCCAAGGCGTGTACCGGCCAGTAAAAACCGTGGGTAACCCCACTTCCAGGAGGCGCAATGACGCGCACCAGGTACAGACTCCGCTGGCCCGTCGCCGCCGTCGCCGCGGCGGCCGCCGCCCTCGGCTCCCTGACCGCCGCCCCCGCCGGAGCGGCCGACACCGGTACGAGGGCCGCCGTCGCCTCCGTACCCCTCCCGCCCGAGCTGGAGGCCATCCGGGCGGCCGAGGCCACGAAGATCTACGGCAGCCCCGAGGAACGCCCCCTCGACCAGCGGAAGACCGGCCTCATCTCGCTCGGCGACAGCGAGATCTCCGGCGAGGGCGTGGGGAACTACGAGTCCCCCACCAACGGTCCCACCAACTGGTGCCACCGCTCGCCCGACGCGGCCATCCACCGCACCGGCATCGCCGCCGACCTCACCTTCAACGTCTCCTGCTCCGGCGCCTCCACCGGCCACATCCGGATCGGCGGGAACAAGCAGTACGCGGACGAGCTCGTCCAGAGCGACAACCTCGCCGTCAAGGCCCGCAACACCCGCATCAAGATGGTCCTCCTGGTCGCCGGCGCCAACGACGACCTCCAGTTCGGCCCGGTCATGACCGACTGCGTCACCCGGTACGTCCTCAGCCAGGGCGCCTGCGAGCCCAAGTACGCCCCCGGCTGGCAGGCCCGCGTCGACGCCCTCGTCCCCAAGGTCGAGCAGACCGTCCGCGACCTGAAGACCGTCATGCGGGACGCCGGATACGCCGACGGCGACTACAAGCTCGTCGTCATGGGCTACCCCAGCCCCATCGGCCCCGACTTCCGCGACAACCCGGACTTCTCCGGCAAGCTGGCCTGTGGCGGCATGGGCTACGACTCCGACACCAAGTGGGGCCGCAACACCGCCGTCCCCGCCTTCGAGCGCGGCATGCGCCGGGTCGCCGCCTCCACCGGCGCCGTCTACCTCGACAACTCGCGGCTCTTCCACGGCCACGAGGTCTGCATGGAGGACACCTGGGCCCGGGGCCTGTACATCGACCTCTCCAAGCCCGGCGGGATCGACGAGAACTCCACCCGGCAGTCCTTCCACCCCAACAAGAGCGGCCACGCCGCCTTCGCCTCCTGCCTGACCCAGCTCTACGCCTCCGGCCTGCGCGAGGCGAGCTGCGCCGACGTGAACTCCTCCGGCACCCCGACGCTCTTCCCGCTCGCCTGGGACGACGTCTACAAGCCGCTGCGGAACGGCGCCACCGGCGACTGCCTCGACGTGAACGCCGCCGAGTCCGCCAACGGCACCGCCGTCCTCGGCTGGGACTGCCACGGCGGCCGCAACCAGGGCTGGTGGTACGACTCCGCCCGCAAGACCCTCCACACCGAACTCACCCAGGACCGCTGCCTGGACGTGCCGGGCGCCGCCTACCAGGCCGGCAAGGCGCTCGTCGTCTGGAACTGCTCCGGCGCCGCCAACCAGAGGTTCGTCCGCGACGGCGCCACCATCCGGCCCGCCGCCGCGGCCGGACTCTGCCTGGCGCAGGGCGCCGCGAAGGAGCCGGTCCGGCTCCAGACCTGCGACGGCTCGGCGAACCAGCGGTTCGCGTAGCCCGCGGGCCCGAGAACGCCGTGGCCCTCCGTCCGGTGCGGGACGGAGGGCCACGGTCCTTTTCCCGGGCGCCCCGGGTGGGCTCCCCGGCCGCCTCAGGTGAGCTCCCCAGTCGCCTTCAGGTGAGCTCCAGGGTCGACTTCGCCCGCTCGTACGCGGCGACCACCGCGTCCTCCTCGGCGTCGAGACCGCCGAGCTCCACGATGACGACCGCGCCCTTCGGGGTCGTCACCGCGAAGGAGCGCCCGTCCCGCCAGGCCTCGTCGAGCTCGCTGTAGACGGAGTAGCGGGCCTCCACGGCGGCCACCGCGCCCGCCTTCACGTCGGTGAGGACGAGCTCCTTGCTCTTGTCGTCCTCGACGAAGGCCTTCAGGGCGGACCGGGCCGGTCCCTCCGGCGCGGTCCACACCCGCAGGAAGCCGATGTCCGAGGTCCCCTCCGACTCCGCCTCGCACACGATCGTGGCCGGCCCCTGCTCCACCAGCGCGGCGAAGTCGGGGTCCGCGGGCTTCTCGACCGCCTCCGGCTCCCAGCCCTCCGTGAGGGAGAAGGAGACGGGCAGCGCGCAGGAGGAGCCGGGACCGCCGACGGACACCACGGCCTCAGGGGAGGGCACCGCCGTCGGCGCCTTCGTCGCGGTCGGCGGGGCGGCCGCCGGGGCGTCCGGTTCCGGGGTCGTACCGCAGGCGGTCAGCAGGACCGCCGCGAGCAGGGCGGTACGGAGGAGAGGGGCTTTACCTGGCATGGCCCCATCATCCCTGACCGGGTGCGTCACCCGGACGGCGGCAGCACAATGTGAGGACGGCCCGAAGGGGGACCCGCACCCGCCAGGGAGGCAGTCCATGATCCGGAGTTTCAGGAGGATCGGCGCCCTCGGCGCCGCGACGGTCGCGGCCGTCGCCTTCACGGCCGCCGCGCCGGTCGCCGCCGCACCCGCCGTGCCCGCCGACGGGTACGAGTTCACCCTCTACGCCAAGGAGGTCCCGGTCGGCGGGGACGAGAGCCCCGGCGCGTCACCGGAGGTCGGCGACTCCTTCGCCTTCGCCGACGACCTCTCCCGCGCCAAGGGCGGCGAGAAGGTCGGCCGCGACGGCGTCGGCTGCACCGTGGTGCGCACCGGCGACCCGATGGACGTGCTCTGCGTCGGCACCTTCGTCCTGAACGGCGGCCCCGGCGGCCAGCTCACCGGGCAGACCCTGCTCTCCGTCGACCCCTCGGACCAGGCTCCGGCCGCGTTCGACATCGCGGTCACCGGCGGCACCGGCGACTTCAAGGACGCCCGCGGCTGGATCCGCTCGACCCCGGACGGGGACTACTCGAAGCTGGAGTTCCACCTCACCCGGTAGGGACGGGCTCCCTACGACAGCTTGCCGTAGTCCGGCAGCTTGAAGGCGCGCTCGGCGTGACCGCCGACGATGTCGGTCGTGTTGTTCCCGATGTTCGCGATGATCGTGTAGCCCTTGGCCTCGATCTCGGCGCGCTTCTCCGTCTTGTAGGCGCTCACCTCGGCGAACAGGTCGGGCAGCGAGCGCACGTACAGGCCGTCGACCGGGTAGCCGACCTGCTTGAGGTTCCACTCGGTGAGGGAGTGGATGATCCCCGGCCGCGCGGTCACGAAGAAGACCTTCACCCCGCGCGCGTGCGCGTCCCGGACGAGGGAGCGGACCTCGGGGATGGCCGGGGTCGGCAGCTCCCAGAACGGGTGGAAGTCCGTCTCCAGGGAGCTGTTGTCGATGTCGAGGACGATCGCCTGCTTCTCCGTGCCGGCGTCCTCGGCGCGCTCCTCGACGTACGGGCGGGCCTCGGCGACCACCGCGGCCACGTCCCGGCGCCAGGTCGCGTAGTCCACGCCCTCGATCGCGGCGGCGGAGGTGAGGTGGGTGTCGGGATCGGCGGCGGAGGCGGCGGGCGCGGGCCCGACGACGAGGAGGGCGGTGAGGCCGAGCAGGCCGGTGGCGGTGGCCGCGGACCGGGCGGAGGGCATGGCGGGCATGGAGGGCATGGGGGGCTCCCGAGTGGTCGACCGTCTCAGTGGTTGACATGCTCGCGACCCATACTGACCAGTAAGTGGCCGGCTGACTACCGGTCGGTAGCGACTTTCGGAGCGGGACGTGACGGCGCCCCCGGTCCGTCCGCGCGGACCGGGGGCGCCGAGGTGCCACCCGGGGTTACGACAGCTGGGAGCCCTGGCGCACCGGGATGTGGGTGAACGTCGGCTCCGGCGCCGGGTTCTGGAAGAAGTCGTTGCCCTTGTCGTCGACGACGACGAACGCCGGGAAGTCCTCGACCTCGATCTTCCAGACGGCCTCCATGCCGTCCTCCTCGTTGTCCAGGACCTCGATCTTCTTGATGCAGTCCTGGGCGAGGCGGGCGGCCGGGCCGCCGATGGATCCGAGGTAGAAACCGCCGTGCGTGCCGCACGCGTCCGTGACCTGCTGGGAGCGGTTGCCCTTGGCGAGCATCACCATCGAGCCGCCCGCCGCCTGGAACTGCTCCACGTAGCTGTCCATGCGGCCGGCCGTCGTCGGGCCGAAGGAACCGGAGGCGTACCCCTCGGGGGTCTTCGCCGGGCCCGCGTAGTAGACCGGGTGGTCCTTCATGTACTGCGGCATGTCCTCGCCCGCGTCGAGCCGCGCCTTGATCTTGGCGTGCGCGATGTCACGGGCGACGACCAGCGGTCCGGTGAGCGAGAGGCGCGTCTTGACCGGGTACTTGGTCAGCTCGGCCAGGACCTGGTCCATCGGCTGGTTCAGGTCGATCTTCACCACGTCGCCGTCCTCGGCGAGGTGCTCGTCCGTGGTGTCCGGCAGGAAGCGCGCCGGGTCGGTCTCCAGCTGCTCCAGGAAGACGCCCTCGGCGGTGATCTTCGCGACGGCCTGACGGTCGGCCGAGCAGGAGACGGCGATCGCGACGGGCAGCGAGGCACCGTGGCGGGGGAGGCGGACCACGCGCACGTCGTGGCAGAAGTACTTGCCGCCGAACTGCGCGCCGATGCCGATCTTCTGCGTCAGCTCGAAGACCTTCTCCTCCAGCTCCTTGTCCCGGAAGCCGTGGCCGGTGGCGGCGTCGCCCTCGGTCGGCAGCTCGTCCAGGTAGTGCGCGGAGGCGTACTTCGCGGTCTTCAGCGCGAACTCGGCGGAGGTGCCGCCGACCACGATCGCCAGGTGGTACGGCGGGCAGGCCGCCGTACCCAGCGAACGGATCTTCTCCTCCAGGAACTTCATCATGGACGCCTCGTTGAGGACGGCCTTCGTCTCCTGGTAGAGGAAGGACTTGTTGGCCGAGCCGCCGCCCTTGGCCATGAAGAGGAACTTGTACGCGCCGCCGTCCGTCGCGTACAGCTCGATCTGCGCGGGCAGGTTCGAGCCGGTGTTCTTCTCCTCCCACATGGTGACCGGGGCCATCTGCGAGTAGCGGAGGTTGAGCTTGGTGTACGCGTCGTAGATGCCCTTCGACAGGGCCTCCTCGTCGCGGCCCCGGGTCAGCACGTTCTGACCGCGCTTGCCCATGACGATCGCGGTGCCGGTGTCCTGGCACATGGGGAGCACGCCGGCGGCGGCGATGTTCGCGTTCTTCAGGAGGTCGAGCGCGACGAACTTGTCGTTGGCCGAGGCCTCCGGGTCGTCGATGATCTTCCGCAGCTGGGCCAGGTGGGCCGGGCGCAGGAAGTGCTGGATGTCGTGGATGGCCTCGGCGGCCAGCTTGCGCAGCGCCTCCGGCTCGACCTTGAGGAACGTACGGCCGTCGGCCTCGAAGGTGGAGACGCCCTCGGCGGTCACCAGGCGGTAGGGCGTGGTGTCCTCTCCGACGGGGAGCAGATCGGAGTACGCAAACTCTGGCATGACGGCAGCCATTCCTCACTCGGCAGACAGCAGCGCGCCGCCTCCGTTGGCGGTCGCGCCCTCCAGCGTAGAACGCGGGCGCGGCACCGATCCTGTGAGGTAAGGCTCACCCGGGACCGGGACCGCGCCGAAGTGGAGTCTTCCGTGCCGGAGAGGCGCGCCGACAGGCTTCCGGGGAGGAGCGGTCCGTTCTCGGCAAGTCCCGGCCGGCGCCGGTCCGTCGCGGCGGGACCCGGCGGGTCGCGGGACGTCGCGTCCCCTAGGGGAGAGATGGGGGGTCGGATCCCTGGTCGCGATCTATCGCGTGTGCCAGGGTGGATGCGTGGACCTCGAAAAGCAGCCCGACCCCGCGCGGCCGTCCGACCCCGCGCAGCCGCCCGCCGCGCCGGAAGCCCCCGCCTCCCCGGCCCCTCCCGCCGCGCCGACCGCGCCGGAAGCCCCCGTGGCGCCCGTCCCGCCTGCTGCTCCGGCCGCTCCCGCTCCGCCCGCCGCGCCGGCGGCTCCCGCGCCGCCGGCGTACGCCGACCCGCAGGGTTCCCTCCGGGCCTCCGACGCCGACCGGGACCGGGTCGCGGACATCCTCGCCGAGGCGCTCGCGCAGGGCCGGCTCGACGCGGAGGAGCACGCGGAGCGGATCGACGCGGTCTACCGGGCCAAGACGGTGGGCGAGTTGGAGCCGATCGTGCGGGACCTGCCGGCCGCCGGCGGCGGACCGGCCGGCGCACGGCCGGAGCCGGCCCCGGCCGCCTACGGCCCGGAGGACGCGGAGGGGAACGCGGACCAGCTGTTCGCCGTCTTCTCCAGCACCACCCGCAAGGGCCGCTGGCGGGTCGCCCGCCGCACCAACGCCTTCGCGATCTTCGGGAACGTGGAGATCGACCTGACCGAGGCGATCTTCACCCAGCCCCTCACCACCATCAACGCCACCTCGATCTTCGGGAACATCGAGGTCCGCGTCCCGGAGAACATCAGCCTGCGCGGCTCCGGCGCGGGCATTCTCGGGAACTTCGAGGTCACGACCCTGGAAGGGGTCGACCCGCAGGCGCCGCTGGTCGTCGTCAACGGCTACGCGGTGCTCGGGAACGTGGAGGCGAGACCCAAGCGCGGCAAGTGGGTCACCGACCTGCAGAGCAAGGTCCGCAAGCACCTCGGGCACTGACGGACCCACGACGGCCGGGCCCACGGCCGCCCGGCCTATGACCGACCGGCCCGCGACTGGCGGACCCACGGCCGACCGGTCCACGGCCGCCCGGCCCGCGACCGGCGGGCCCACGGCCGACCGGTCCACGGCCGCCCGGCCCGCGACCGGCGGGCCCACGGCCGACCGGCCCGCGACCGACCGGCCCGCGACCGGCGGGCCCACGGCCGACCGGTCCACGGCCGCCCGGCCCGCGACCGGCGGGCCCACGACCGACCGGCCCGCGACCGACCGGCCCGCGACCGGCGGGCCCACGGCCGACCGGTCCACGGCCAACCGGCTTGCGACCGACGGACCGATGATCGGCAGCCCGGCAGCCCGGCAGCCCGGCAGTCCGGCAGCCCGGCAGCCCGGCCGCGACCGGTCCGCGAGGAGGGCGCGCCCGGTCCGCGATCGCCCGGCCCGCGACGGACCGGTTCACGGCCGGCGGGCCCACGGCCGACCGACCGGTCCACGTCCGACGGGCCGATGATCGGCCGGCCCCGCCCGACCGCCGACCCCGCCCGGCCGCCGACCCCGCCCGGCCGTCCGGCCGCGACCGGTCCGCGAGCCGGGTGGGACCGATCCGCGACCACCCGGCCGATCAACCGCCGGGTATCGGCCAGGAACTGACCGGAATGCGTCGCCGGGGCTCCGGACTCCGGATGGGGACCGCACGCAGTGCATAGGCGCGCGCACAGCGGGTAGGGCTGCTGCATCGCTGCTCGCTCGCGAAGCCGTCGTCAGGAGTAGACCGTGCTGGAACTGCCGCATCAGCCCCTCCAGGTAGCCCCCGTGCCGCCCCAGCGTGCTCCGGCGCGGCAGGACGAGGACGGCCCCTGGCACGCGGAGGCGGTGTGCCGCCGGGACGAGGCAGGACTCTTCTTCGCCCCCTCCAAGGAGCCGACCGCCGCGCGGCTGGCCCGCGAGGAGGCGGCCAAGCGGGTCTGCGCGCGCTGCCCCGTGATGGTCGACTGCCGCGAGCACGCGCTGCTGCAGCCGGAGCCGTACGGCGTCTGGGGCGGGCTTACCGCCGCCGAGCGCCGCGTGGTGCTGGCCCGGCGCCGCCGCCGCGAGGTCGAGCTCCGCAAGGCCGCCGCGGCCGAGCGCGTCGCCCAGGCCGGCTGACGGGCGGACCGCCGGCGCCGGCCGCTCCCGGCCGCCCGCACCCTGACCCGTACTCCGCGACCCGGGCCCGTACGGAACGGGAAGGGGCGCCCCCACCGCACATGGGGGCGCCCCTCTTCGCTGCCGTCGCCGGGCCGGGGTCAGTTCGCCCGGTCGAAGTCGATCTTGCTGTAGGCGCGCAGCTTCGCGAGCCGGTGCGTGGAGTCGATCTGGCGGATCGTGCCGGACTTCGAGCGCATGACGAGCGACTGGGTGGTCGCGGTCTCGGAGCGGTAGCGCACCCCGCGCAGCAGCTCGCCGTCGGTGATGCCGGTGGCGACGAAGAAGACGTTGTCGCCGGCGACCAGGTCGGTCGTGGTGAGGACCCGGTCCAGGTCGTGGCCCGCGTCGAGGGCCTTCTGGCGCTCGGCCTCGTCCTTCGGCCACAGCTTGCCCTGGATCACGCCGCCCAGGCACTTGATGGCGCAGGCCGAGATGATGCCCTCGGGGGTGCCGCCGATGCCCATGAGCAGGTCGACGCCGGTGCCCTCGCGGGCGGCCATGATCGAGCCGGCCACGTCGCCGTCGGAGATGAACTTGATGCGGGCGCCGGTCTCGCGGATCTCCTTGACGATGCCCTCGTGGCGGGGGCGGTCCAGGATGACCACGGTGACGTCCTCGGCGTTCATGCCCTTCGCCTTGGCGACCCGGCGGATGTTGACCGACACGGGCGCGTTGATGTCGACGAAGTCGGCGGCCTCGGGGCCGGTGACCAGCTTGTCCATGTAGAAGACCGCGGACGGGTCGAACATGGCGCCGCGGTCGGCGGCGGCCAGCACGGCGATGGCGTTCGGCATGCCCTTGGCGTTCAGGGTCGTGCCGTCGATCGGGTCCACGGCGATGTCGACCTCGGCGCCGGTGCCGTCGCCGACCCGCTCGCCGTTGAAGAGCATCGGCGCCTCGTCCTTCTCGCCCTCGCCGATGACGACGACGCCGTTCATCGACACGGTCGAGATGAGGGTCCGCATCGCGTTGACCGCGGCGCCGTCCGCGCCGATCTTGTCGCCGCGGCCGACCCAGCGGCCGGCGGCCATGGCGGCGGCCTCGGTCACGCGGACCAGTTCGAGCGCCAGGTTGCGGTCGGGGGCCTCGGGAGAGACCTCGAGCTCGGGGGGCAGGTGGTGCTCGGTCATCGGAGCGCACCTTTCTGTACGACGACGGCCGGAAATAAGGAGGGTGCTGTGACTCTATCGCCAGGTCGACAAATTGAGCAGAGGGGCCCACGTATGAGCGCGGGACCCGGATGCGACCATATGGGGCGTGGCAGCTAAGCGAGGCAGGCAGACGGTACGCGGGATGTTCCAGTCCCTCGGGGTGATCATGGTCGCCGCGGGGGTCATGTATCTCTTCATCCCGCACGACGAGGACGCGGAGCCGGTCAAGGCCAAGGACTACCGCGTCGAGCTGGTCACGGCCCAGCGTGCGGCGCCCTACCCGGTGCTCGCGCCCGAGGGCCTCGGCGAGGACTGGAAGGCGACGGTGGTCTCGTACAAGCGCGAGCAGGGCAACGCCTGGCAGCTCGGCTTCCTCTCCCCGGACACCCAGTACGTCTCGGTCAACCAGTCGACCACCGAGCCGAAGAAGTTCGTGCCGAAGGTCACGCACTCGGCCAAGGACACGGGCAGGACGCAGACGGTGGCCGGGCAGGAGTGGCAGCGCTGGGAGGGCCCCAAGTACGACGCGCTGGTGCGCACCGAGGGCGGGGCGACCACGGTCGTGACGGGGACGGCGTCCTTCGACACGCTCGCGGAGATGGCCGCCGCGCTCCGGTCGCAGCAGGCCTGACCCGTCTCCGGACACGACGAAGCCCCCGGTGCCTCGGCACCGGGGGCTTCGTCGTGCGCGGCGGTCCGGCTCAGACGGTGGTGATGACGTCCTCGTAGGCCAGGCGCGGGGAGCGGGGGAACCAGGCGTCCTCGCCCGGCTTGCCGATGTTGATGACCATCAGCGGGGTGTGGTCGGCGTCCAGGAACTCCTTCTGCACGCCGCCGAAGTCCAGGCCGGTCATCGGGCCGGCGGCCAGGCCGGCGGCGCGGATGCCGACGATGAAGTACGCGGCCTGGAGGGCGGCGTTCAGCAGCGCGGAGCCCTCGCGGACCGGGCGCTCCGAGAAGAACATGTCCTTGGCCTGCGGGAAGTGCGGGAGCAGGGCCGGGAGCTCCTCGTGGAACTCGTTGTCGGCGGAGAGGATCGCGACCAGCGGGGCGGCCTTGGTCTTGGCCTGGTTGCCCTCGGCCATGTGCTTCACGAGGCGCTCGCGGGCCTCCTCGGAGCGGACCAGGGTGATGCGCAGCGGGGTCTGGTTGAAGGCGGTGGGGCCGTACTTCACCAGGTCGTAGATCGCCTGGACCTGCTCGTCGGTCACCGGCTCGTCGGTGAACGTGTTGGCGGTGCGGGCCTCGCGGAAGAGGAGGTCCTGGGCGGCGGTGTCGAGAACGAGGGACATGCTGCGTACCTTCCGGACTGCAAAGGGGACCGCCCGGCGGGGAATGCGGGCGATGTCCCGACAGTACGCCCGTGATTGGTGAAAATTCAACTATCCAATCCGGATAGTGATCCGTTTCACTTCGCCAGTGTAGCCGGACCCCGTCGGCCCCGCTCCGCTTTCCCTCCCTGCCCGCTTTCCCCTCCCTCCGCTCAGTCCTCGGGCTCCTCCGACCCCTCCTCGGCCGCCAGCGAGGCGTCGAGCCGGGCGCGGGCGCCCTCCAGCCAGTGCCGGCAGACCTTCGCGAGCTCCTCGCCGCGCTCCCACAGCGCCAGCGACTCCTCCAGGGTCGTCCCGCCCGCCTCCAGGCGCCGGACGACCTCGATCAGCTCGTCGCGCGCCTCCTCGTACCCGAGCGCCGCACCCGTCTCCGTACCGCTTGCCATGTCTTCTCCGTCCTCCGTGCCTTCTCGTCTCGTCGTGCCGCGCGGGTCCGTCACGCCCGCCGCACCGTGAACTCGCCCTCGGCCACCCGGGCCCGCAGCTCCTCGCCCTCCGCGATCTCGCCGGCCGCGCGCACCACCGCCCCGTCCGTCCGCTGGAGCACCGCGTAGCCGCGCTCCAGGGTCGCGGCGGGGGAGAGGGCCCGGACCCGGGCGCGGGTGTGCGCCAGCTCCGACTCCGCCCGGTCCAGGAGGTGCCCGAAGACCCGCCGGCTCCGCGCCAGGAGGGCGTCCAGCTCGTCCTCCCTGACCTCCACCATCCGCCGCGGGTGTTCCATCACCGGCCGGGCCAGCGCGTGCGCCAGCCCCCGCTCCTCGCGCTCCAGGAGCCCCCGTACCGTCCGCAGCGCGCGGTCGCGGAGCCCCCGTACCCGCTCCAGCTCCTCGCCCACGTCCGGGACGACCTTCTTCGCCGCGTCCGTGGGCGTGGAGGCGCGCAGGTCCGCCACCAGGTCGAGCAGCGGGGAGTCCGGCTCGTGCCCGATCGCGGACACCACCGGCGTCCGGCACGCGGCCACCGCGCGGACCAGCTGCTCGTCCGAGAAGGGCAGCAGGTCCTCGACGCTGCCGCCGCCCCGCGCCACCACGATCACGTCCACGTCCTCGTGCGCGTCCAGCTCCCGGACCGCCTGGATCACCTGCGGCACCGCCTTCACGCCCTGCACCGGGACGTTCCGCACCTCGAAGCGGACGGCGGGCCATCTGCGCCGCGCGTTCTCCAGCACGTCCCGCTCGGCCGCCGACGCCCGGCCGCAGACCAGGCCGATCAGCCGCGGCAGGAACGGCAGCGGCTTCTTCCGGTCGAGCGCGAAGAGCCCCTCGGCCGCGAGCCCCCGCTTCAGCTGCTCCAGCCGGGCCAGCAGCTCCCCGATCCCGACCGGCTTGATCTCCACCGCCCGCAGCGACAGCTGCCCGCGCGGCGCGTACCACTCCGGCTTCGCGTGCACGACGACGCGCGCGCCCTCCGACACGACGTCGGCCACCGCGTCGAAGACCTGCCGGTAGCAGGTCACCCCGATGGAGACGTCGTACGAGGGATCCCGCAGCGTCAGGAAGACGACCCCGGCACCGGGGCGTCGCGAGAGCTGCGTGATCTGCCCCTCGACCCAGATCGCCCCCAGCCGGTCGATCCACCCCCCGATCATCCGGGAGACCTCACCGACGGGAAGCGGTGCTTCGGCGGACGTAGTCAGACCCATGCACCGAGCGTAACGGCGCCCTCCGACAACGTCACCGCCGCACCGCCCCCGCCCCCTGCCCGGCCGTCCCGGGCGGGCGCCTGTGTACCCGCCTCACCGGCCCGGCTCCCCGCGCCCGCCCGCCTCACCGCCGCGTCCCCCCGGCCGGGCCGCGTCCCGCCCCCTGGACCGCCAGGACGACGAGGCCGACGCCCAGCCAGACCACGCCCACCACCTGGGCGGCCACCGAGGCCTCCACGATCACGGCGATCAGGATCAACGCGCCGAGGACGGGCAGGACCACGTGGCGCAGCCAGTGCGGCGGGCCCTCCGCGCGCCGGACCGCGAACCAGCCGATCACGCTCGCGTGCAGCAGCACGAAGGCGGTCAGCGCGCCGACGTCGACCACCGACACCAGGTGGTCGAGGCCGTCGTCCCGGCGGGCCGCCCACAGCGCCGCGATCATCGTCACGGTCGCCGACACCAGGAGCGCCACCCGCGGCACCCCCGAGTCGGTGCGCGCCAGCGCGTGCGGCAGCCGCCCCTCGCGGCCCATCGCGAAGAGCAGCCGCCCGCCCGCCGCCTGCCCGGCCAGCGCCGCGAACGCCGCGCCGACCGCCTTCGACACCGCGACCAGATCGTGCAGCCAGCCGCCGACCGAGACGTCGACGGCGTCGTAGAAGGCCGAGCCCTGCTTCCCCGGATCGGCCGCGAGCTCCGCCGAGGAGACCGGTTCGAGGAGCGCCACCAGCCAGGTCTGGGCGACGAACAGGACACCGGCGAGCACCAGGCAGAAGAGCAGCGCCCGCGCCACCTTCGCCGAGCCGCCGGTGACCTCCTCCGCGAAGGCCGCGATCGCGTCGAAGCCCAGGTACGACAGGACCGCCACCGACACCGCGCCGACCACCGCCGCGAGCGAGAAGGTCCCGTCGCCGGTGAGCGGCGACCACCAGTCGCGCTGCGCCCCGTCCCGTACGAGCACGACGAGCGCCGACACCACGAACACCAGCAGCACCACGATCTCCATCGCGAGCACCGCGAAGCCGACCCGGGCGGCGGCCCGCACCCCCCACAGGTTGAGCAGGGTGGTCACCACCACCGCGATCCCGGTCCACACCCACCGGTGCACCTCCGGCACCAGCGCCTCCATCGCGATCCCCGCGAAGAGGTACGCGACGGCCGGGATCAGCAGGTAGTCCAGCATCGCCATCCAGCCGGCGACGAAACCGGGCCCCTCGCCGAGCCCCTTGCGGGCGTACGCGAAGACCGAGCCGGCCTGCGGCGCGACCCGGACCATCTGCGCGTAGCTGAAGGCCGTGAACGCCATGGCCACCGTCGCCACGACGTACACCAGTGCGACGGCGCCGTGCGACTTCGCGTCGAGCGTGCCGAAGACGCCCACCGGCGCCATCGGCGCGATGAACAGCAGCCCGTACACGACCAGGTCGCGGAAGCCGAGCGTCCGCCGTAGCCCCGTGTGGTCCGGCCGCCCGCCCGTCTCCCCGTCCGCCACCCGCGCGTTCTCCGCCATGGCGTCAGTTTCGGCCACGGCCGCCCCCGGACCGCTCACCGACGCGCCCCGTCCGCCGAACGCCCCCGCGCACCACCGGAGGCCCCGCCCGCCACCGACGCGCCGCTCCCGCCCACCGGCGCGCGACGGCCGCCCACCGGCCCGGCCTTACGATGGGACGCATGACTGCAACGCCCGCGACCAACCGCCCGAAGCGTGTCCTGCTCGCCGCTCCCCGCGGCTACTGCGCGGGCGTGGACCGTGCCGTGATCGCCGTCGAGAAGGCCCTGGAGCAGTACGGGGCCCCCGTCTACGTGCGCCACGAGATCGTCCACAACAAGTACGTCGTCCAGACCCTGGAGCGGAAGGGCGCGATCTTCGTCGACCAGGCCACCGAGGTCCCGCCGGGCAACATCGTGATGTTCTCCGCGCACGGCGTCGCCCCGACCGTCCACGAGGAGGCCCGCCAGGGCCGGCTCGCGACGATCGACGCGACCTGCCCGCTGGTCACCAAGGTCCACAAGGAGGCCATCCGGTACGCCAAGGAGGACTTCGACATCCTCCTCATCGGCCACGAGGGCCACGAGGAGGTCATCGGCACCTCCGGCGAGGCCCCCGACCACATCCAGCTCGTCGACGGCCCCGAGGACGTCGCCAACGTCGAGGTCCGCGACCCCTCCCGGGTCGTCTGGCTCTCCCAGACCACGCTCTCCGTCGACGAGACGATGGAGACGGTCGACGCGCTCAAGGACAAGTTCCCGCAGCTGGTCTCCCCGCCGTCGGACGACATCTGCTACGCCACGCAGAACCGCCAGACCGCGATCAAGGAGCTGGCCGGCCAGGCCGAGCTCGTCATCGTCGTCGGCTCCAAGAACTCCTCGAACTCGATCCGCATGGTCGAGGTCGCCAAGCAGGCCGGCGTCCCCGCCGCGTACCTCGTCGACTTCGCGAGCGAGATCGACGAGGCCTGGCTGGAGGGCGTCACCTCGGTCGGCCTCTCCTCCGGCGCCTCCGTCCCCGACGTGCTGGTCCAGGAGGTCCTGGAGTGGCTGTCGCAGCGCGGCTACGCCGACGTGGAGCTGGTCAAGACCGCCGACGAGCACCTCACCTTCTCGCTCCCCAAGGAGCTCCGCCGCGACCTGCGCGCCGAGGCCGCCGCACTCGTCGAGGAGTAGGACCCGGCCCGCCCGGTTAGCTTGATTCCATGAACGTCTTCGGAGTGGACATCGGCGGCTCGGGCATCAAGGGCGCCCCCGTGGATCTGGAACGGGGCGCCCTCACCGAGGAGCGGTACAAGCTCCTCACCCCGCAGCCCGCGACACCGAGCGATGTCGCGGGCCGCGTCGCGGAGGTCGTGGCGCACTTCGGCTGGACCGGCCCCATCGGCGTCACCTTCCCGGGCGTCGTCACCGGCAGCACCATCCGTACCGCCGCGAACGTCGACACGTCCTGGATCGGCACCGACGCCGGCGCGCTCATCGGGGAGGCCGTCGGCGGCCTCCCCGTCACCGTCCTCAACGACGCCGACGCGGCCGGCCTCGCCGAGATGACCTTCGGCGCCGGCCGGGGCCGCACCGGCACCGTCATCATGCTGACCCTCGGCACCGGCATCGGCTCCGCCGTCTTCACCGACGGCCGGCTCGTCCCCAACACCGAGCTCGGCCACCTGGAGCTCAAGGGCCACGACGCCGAGAAGCGCGCCTCCTCCAAGGCGCGCGAGGACGAGCAGCTGACCTGGGAGCACTGGGCCGGCAAGCGGCTCCTCAAGTACCTGGCCCACGTGGAGATGCTCTTCTCCCCGGAGCTGTTCATCCTCGGCGGCGGAGTGAGCCGCAAGGCCGACAAGTTCCTCCCGTACCTGGACGGCATCCGCGCCGAGATCGTCCCGGCCGAGCTGAGGAACGACGCGGGCATCGTCGGCGCGGCGATGGCCGCGAGCGCGACGCCCCCGGCCCGACGGGCCGCCCGGTAGCGGTACGCCTCCGCGACGGGCCGCCCGAGGCAGAGGTGCGGCCCGTCACGGGCCCCCGCGCAGAGGTACTGGCTCCGAGGCAGGCCGCCCCACGCAGAGGTACGGGGGCCGGGCCCGCCCCCCGCGCAGAGGTACGGGCTCCGGCCCGGCCGCCCCGCCCCGCCCGACAGGGGGACGGCTACGGGGCCGGACGTCGGCCCCGCCCCGGGGACCGAGCGCCCCGCGCGGAGGCCGGGCCGTCTTCCCGGCCGGACGCCTGGCCGGCTTCCCGCGCCGAGGCCTGGCCGGCTTCCCGCGCCGAGGCCTGGCCGCCTTCCCGCGCGGGGGCCTGACCGGCTGCTCCCCGCCCGGGAGCCCGGGCACCCCGTACGGGCCCGGCGGCGGCCGCGACGCGGGGCGCCCGCTCTCCTCGCTCGGGGTTCTCCGGGCCCGCCGGGGCCGGGCGGCCCCGGCGTCGGCCCATGTCGCGCACCTTCCGGACGCTCGCGATCAGGCCGGCGATCAGCGTGCCCCCGTACAGCCAGCCGGCGTGCACCGCGAGCGCGGTGATCACGGCCATGGCCTGGCCCCCGAAGCCGCCGCTGCCGCCGGAGATCGGCACGACGCCGACGGCGAAGGCGATCGGGACGGCGATCGGCGCGGTGACCAGGTCCGCGGGGCGCACCCACAGCGCGGTGAGCGCGCTCACCGGCAGGAACAGCAGGCCGAACGCCAGCGGCGAACCGTCCAGGACCAGCCAGTCCAGGAACCCGACGACCAGCATCGCCGCCGAGGCGAAGAGCCCCGCGCCGAGCCCGGTGAGCCGGGGCGAGGGCAGCCGCCGCAGGGCCTGCACCACGGGAGGCGCGGGCCGCCGCGCCGCCGGGGCGCCGACCCGGTAGACGGTGGCCGCCCCGGCTCCGGCCCCTTCCACCTCCACGAGCGGGCCGGGCGGCGTGAGGGGCGTCTGCGGCCGTCGGCGGCCTTGCGGCTGACTTGTCCTGTGCTGCTCCACCTCACCAACGTAGGTCGGGACACGGCGGGAGGGGCCCGGGACACGCCCTTCGGGTGACCTTGGGGCCACAGTTCGACCGATCCCGACCGTACGTGGCCGGGAGGCGGTCCGGGCCGTGCCCCCGGCGGACGGCGAGGGCCCGCGCCGGGCGCCCGTAAACTGGGGGGATCGACCCACCGTCCGCCCCCCATCCGTATCTAGGGAAGTCGCCACCGTGTCGCTCACGATCGGAATCGTCGGCCTGCCGAATGTCGGCAAGTCGACCCTGTTCAACGCCCTGACCAAGAACGACGTGCTGGCGGCCAACTACCCGTTCGCCACGATCGAGCCGAACGTCGGCGTGGTCGGCGTCCCCGACCCCCGCCTGACGAAGCTCGCCGAGATCTTCGCCTCGCAGCGCGTACTCCCCGCCACCGTCGACTTCGTCGACATCGCCGGCATCGTGCGCGGCGCGAGCGAGGGCGAGGGCCTGGGCAACAAGTTCCTGGCGAACATCCGCGAGTCCGACGCGATCTGCCAGGTCATCCGCGCCTTCAAGGACGAGAACGTCGTGCACGTCGACGGCAAGGTCTCGCCGAAGGACGACATCGAGACGATCAACACCGAGCTGATCCTCGCCGACCTCCAGACCATCGAGAAGGTCCTCCCGCGCCTCCAGAAGGAGATGCGGATCAAGAAGGACACGGCGCCCAAGGTCGCCGCCGTCGAGGCCGCCCAGGCGATCCTGGAGAAGGGCGACACCCTCTTCTCCCAGGGCGTCGTCCAGGGCTCGGAGAAGGCGGAGCTCCTCCACGACCTCCACCTCCTCACCACCAAGCCCTTCCTCTACGTCTTCAACGTCGACGAGGACGAGCTGACGGACGAGGCCTTCAAGGACGAGCAGCGCGCCCTGGTCGCCCCCGCCGAGGCGATCTTCCTCAACGCCAAGCTGGAGGCGGACCTCGCCGAGCTCGACGAGGAGGACGCCATGGAGCTCCTCCAGTCCGTCGGCGCCGAGGAGCCCGGCCTCGCCACCCTCGCCCGCGTCGGCTTCGACACCCTCGGCCTCCAGACCTACCTGACGGCCGGCCCCAAGGAGTCCCGCGCCTGGACGATCAAGAAGGGCGCCACGGCCCCCGAGGCGGCCGGTGTCATCCACACCGACTTCCAGAAGGGCTTCATCAAGGCCGAGGTCATCTCCTTCGCCGACCTGGTGGAAACCGGCTCGGTCGCCGAGGCCCGCGCCAAGGGCAAGGCCCGCATGGAGGGCAAGGAGTACGTCATGCAGGACGGCGACGTCGTGGAGTTCCGCTTCAACGTCTGAGCGAGCCTTCAGAGACCCCCTGACCTGCGGCGACGCAAGTCAGGGGGTCTTGCTGTCCGCAACAGTCCGCGCGTGCTGCGATCAGTGCGTGTCGGTGCCGACCGTCGAATGTGCTTCCGCATTCCGAGGGCGCGACGTCCATCCCCGTCATCGATCGACACGACTCCGCCGGAGCGAGGGCATGTACGAGTTCCATGGCTGGTTCGGCATCTCCGAGGACCCGTACGAGGACGACCCGCCCTCGCTGCGGGCCGGCGTCGAGGAACTGCGCGCCCGGATCGACGCCGTCGACTGGTCCTCCAGCTGCCGGGTCACCCTCGACGTCCTCAACGGCCTGCCCGTCGTCACCGCCGCCGGGCAGACCAACCACCTCGGCCGGGAGGCCGCCGAGCTGGACGCGCTGGTGGCGTACATCGCCCGCCGCTTCCCCGGCTCGTGGGGCCTGCTCCACGACCGCTCCGACGAGGGCGACATCCCCGACGCCGACAACGCCTTCCGAGTGCGCGTCCTGCGCCGGGGGCTCGTCGAGGAGCGCCTGGACCCGTTCCTCTCGCCGTGCAATCCGGTGATCGAGGACTGAACCCCCGGCCCCCCGCCCGCCGGTTTCGGCCGAATACCGGCTTCGTGAGGGGATCGGTGCAGGTCGGGGGTGCGGAGCCGCGTATCCTCGGCTGCCGGGGGCAGCGGGAGAATCGGACGCGGAGGTACGGGTGGAGTTCCGGCTGCTCGGATCCGTCGCGGTCGTGACGGAGGGCGGCGACGTCGCCCCGGGACCGGCCAAGCGCACCAGCCTGCTGGCCGCGCTGCTGCTGCGCCCCAACACGGCCGTGAACGTGACGGGGCTGATGGACGCGCTGTGGGAGGACGAGCCTCCGACGCACGCCAAGACGGTGCTCCAGGGGCACGTCTCCCGGCTGCGGGCGCTGCTCGCCGCGCACGGCGCCGAGGCGTACGGCGTGGAGCTCACCACGCAGGGTTCCGCCTATCTGCTGCGGATGCCCGAATCGCTGGTCGATGCCCACCGGTTCGAGGAGCTGGTGGGGCTCGCGGGCGCCCAGCGGAACGCCGCCGACACCGTACGCATGCTGCGCGAGGCGCTGTCGTACTGGCAGGGGCCCGCGCTCACCGGCACCGTCCCGAGCGGTCCCCTGGAGGCCGCCGCCACCGCCCTGGAGGAGCTGCGGCTCTCCTCCGTGGAGGCGCTGGCGGAGGCGTACGGGAAGCTGGGCGAGCACGCCCGGGCCGCCGCAGTCCTGCGCACCGAGGCCGTCGCGCACCCGCTGCGCGAGTCGCTGGCCGCCGCGCTCATGACGGCCCTCGCCCGCGCCGGGCGCCGCTCGGACGCCCTCGACTGGTACCACCGCACCCGCCGGCTGCTCGCCGAGGAGCTGGGCGTCGACCCGGGCGCCGCGCTCGCCGACACGTACGCGGAGCTGCTGCGGGACGCGGGGGCGGTCCTCGTCCCGGCGCCCGCCCCGGCCCCCGGCCCGCCGCCGGCCGACCCGCCGGTGCCCGAGCCCGTCCTCGTACCGGAACTGCTGCCCCGGGCGCCGCGCGGCTTCACCGGGCGGGAGGCCGAGGCCGCGCTGCTCGACCGGGCGGCCGGTGGCGGCGACGGGCCGGTCTGCCTGGTCACCGGGCCCGCCGGGGTCGGCAAGACCGCCTTCGCCGTGGACTGGGCGCACCGGCGACGGGCCGCCTTTCCCGACGGGCGGCTCTTCGCCGACCTGCGCGGCTTCAGCGACACGCCGGCGCCCGAGACCGGCGTCGTGCTCCGTGAGTTCCTGCTCGCGCTCGGCGTGCCGCAGCAGCGGGTGCCGGAGACGGCGGTGGGGCGCGGGGCGCTCTTCCGCAGCCTCACCGCCGGCCGCCGGATGCTCGTCGTCCTCGACAACGCCCGCTCCTCCGAGCAGGTCAGGCCGCTGCTGCCGGGCGGCGACGGCTGCGTGACCGTGGTGACCAGCCGGGACCGGCTCGGCGGGCTCATCGCCTCCGACGCGGCCCGGCCCGTGCCGCTCCGGCAGCTGCCGCCCGCCGCCGCGACCGCGCTCCTCGCGACCGTGCTCGGGGAGGACCGGGTCGCCGCCGAGCCGGACGCCGCCGAGCGGCTCGCCGGGCTCTGCGACGGACTGCCGCTCGCGCTGCGGGTGACGGCCGCCCGGCTCGCCGAACGCCCCGGCCGCCTCCTCGGCGAGATGGTCGGCGAACTCGCCTGCGAGCAGGGACGCCTCGCGCTCCTCGACGTCGAGGACGTCGGCGTCTCCGCCGCGCTGCGCCTCACCGTGCAGCAGCTCCCCGAGTCCGCCGCCCGCGCCTTCCGCGCCCTCGGCCTGCACACCGGCTCCGACCTGGACCACTTCGCCGCCGCCGCGCTCACCGGCACCACCCCCGCCCGGGCCGCCGCCGACCTCGAACGGCTCGCCGCCGCCCACCTCCTCACCGAGGCGGTGCCCGGCCGCTGGACCCCGCACGACCTCGTGCGCCTCTACGCCCGCGGCCTCGCCCCGCAGGCCGACCAGGAGGGGCTGCGCCGCCTCCTCGACCACTACCTGTACGCGGGCCTCGCCGCCGACGCCGCCGCCGAACCCGGCTCGCAGCCCTGCTACGCCCTGCCCGTCGACGCGCGCAGGCCCGCCGCGATCCCGGAGTTCGAGGGCCGTGCCGCCGCCCTCGACTGGTACGTCGCCGAACGCCCCGCCCTGGAGGGGGCCGTGGCCGCCTCCGCCGCCCTCGGGCTGCACGACCGGGCCTGGCGGCTCGCGCTCGTCGCGTGGCCGCTGATGCTGATGCGGCTCCAGGACGGCTGGACCCCGCTCCTGGAGGCCGGGCTCGCCTCCGCCGAGGCGGCCGGCGACCCCGACGCGCAGTCCCGGACGCGGGCGCTGCTCGGCTGGATCCTGCACGAGGAGGGGCGGGACGAGGAGGCGCTGGTCCACCTGGAGCGGGCGCCCGGGCTCGCCGCCCTGGCCGGCGATCCGATCAGCGAGGCCATCGCCGTCGTCAACCACGCGGCCGTCCTGGACGCCACCGGGGAGTGCGGCAGGGCGCGGGAGCTGATGGCGCGGGCGGTCGCGCTCGCCGACCGGACCGGGCACCCGTCGACCCAGGTGCTGGCCCTCCAGCACCTCGCCGGGCACTGCCTGCGGGCGGGGGAGTACGAGGAGGCGCTCGCGCACGTGCTTCGCGCGGGGGAACTCGTCGCGCCCGACGCCGTCGTCGTCCAGGCCGAGCTGCGGATCGTACGGGGCGAGGCGCTGGCCGGCATCGGACGGGTCGAGGAGGCCGCCCACCAGCTGGAACGCGCCGCCGCCGACGCCGAGGCGGCCGGCTTCACGGCGGGTTCGGCACGGGCGGCGGAGCGGCTCGCGCGCCTCGCGGCGGGGCGTTAGCGGTACGCAAGCGGGACGGCAGTGCGCGGCGGGAGGGTGGACACCGCACCACCGACCGCTTGACGCACCACGCTTCACCGACCACGGGGGAAACACCGACATGCGTACCACCACCAGCAGGACCGCCCTTCTCGTCGCGGCCGTCGCGGCCGTCTCGCTCGGCCTGACGGCCTGCGGCGCGGACGAGGGCGTGAAGGACGCCGGCAGCGCGAAGACCACGGCCGGGGCACCGGCGGCGACGGCGACCACCGGGGCCGCGGGGGCGGCCGGGGCGACGGAGAGCGCGGCGCCCGCCGCCGCGGCCGGCTCCTCCGCCGGCTCCTCCGCCGGTTCCTCCGCCGGCTCCTCGGCCGCTCCCGCGGCCGGGAAGGGCACGGCGGGCGCCGCCGCGCAGGGCACCCCGGCCGCCGCCGGCTCCGCTCCCGAGGCCAAGGCGCCGGTCTGCGCCCGCGGCGACGTCAGGATCACCGCGAAGAAGGCCGACGAGGTGCCCACCGAGCACATCGTCCTCACCGCCACCAACACCTCGGGCCGCGCCTGCCGCCTCCTGGGCCACCCGCTCATCGCCTTCGGCGAGATCCAGACGGCCAAGGACGTCCCGGCGGTCCCCGCGAGCAAGCCGGCCGCCCCGGTGGTCCTGGTGCCGGGCGCGCCCGCGTACGCCAACGTGCGGGTCTCCAACGGCGGGGTCCACGAGGACAACAAGGTGGTGAAGGAGTTCAACGTGAACCTCTTCGCGGCCGACGGCCCGGCCGAGGGCAGCGTCGTGGTGACCGCCCCGGCGGGCGGGATCGCCGTCGACGAGGCCGTGGCGAAGACGGGGTACTGGACGCCCGAACTCCGCAACGGCGCCGACGACTTCTGATCGTCTCGCGAGCCGACGAGCCGACGAGCCGACGCGTTCGGACGGCTCGCGGCTCGCCGCGGGCGACGGGCCCGTCTCCCGGGGGATCGGGGACGGGCCCGTTCCGCGCGTCCCGGCTGTGTCGGCACTGTGAATTCCCGGTCTCCTGAGGGCGGTCGGCGGGTGACGGCCGGGTGGGGGAGGTTCGCAGGTGGGGGCGGGGAAGCGCTCGTCCGGGAAGCTACTGATCGGTCATGTCCTGGCTGTGGCAGGGGAGTTGCGGAGGCGCGGGGCCTCTTGCGGGATTCCTATGGATCGGTCAATCTTTCGGCGACGGCAGGGCGGCCGGGGTCGTGAGGTTCCGCGTCGGACCGCACGGTGTCTTGTCATGTCCCTGCCGTTAATGAAGGACAGCCGGGCTCCCTCCCCACGGGAGCACCCCCCACCAGGAGGACACCTCACATGGCAGTGATGCGCGCATCGCGTCGCCGGATCAGCACCGCCGCGGCCATAGCCGTCACGGCGCTGGCCCTCGGTTCGCTCTCCGCCCTCCCCGCCACGGCCGCGCCGGCCGCCGCGGAGGGCGTCATCGAGAACGCCGGGGCCGAAGGCACCATCCCGGGCAGCTACATCGTCACCCTCGAAGAGTCCGCCCAGGCCGAGACCGCCGAGGGCCGTGCGGTCCCCGGCAAGTTCGGTGCCAAGATCAAGCGCACGTACACCTCCGCGGTGAACGGCTACGCCATCGAGGTCTCCGAGGCGCAGGCGAAGAAGCTCGCCGCCGACCCGGCCGTGAAGTCCGTCGTCCAGAACCGCGTCTTCACCATCGACGGCACCCAGCCCTCCCCGCCGTCCTGGGGCCTGGACCGCGTCGACCAGAGGGCCCTCCCGCTGAACCAGAGCTACACCTACCCGGACAGCGCGGGCCAGGGCGTCACGGCGTACATCATCGACACCGGCGTCCGCATCAGCCACAGCGACTTCGGCGGCCGCGCCGTCAACGGCTACGACGCCATCGACAACGACAACACCGCCCAGGACGGCCACGGCCACGGCACCCACGTCGCCGGCACGGTCGGCGGCTCCGCCCACGGCGTCGCCAAGAAGGCGAAGATCGTCGGCGTCCGCGTCCTCGACAACAACGGCTCCGGCACCACCGACCAGGTCGTCGCCGGCATCGACTGGGTGACCCGGAACGCCGTGAAGCCGGCCGTCGCCAACATGAGCCTCGGCGGCGGCGTCGACTCCGTCCTCGACCAGGCCGTCCGCAACTCCATCGCGGCCGGCATCACCTACGCGGTCGCGGCCGGCAACGACAGCTCCAACGCCTCCAACTACTCCCCGGCGCGCGTCGGCGAGGCGATCACGGTCGGCTCCACGACCAGCACCGATGCCCGCTCCAGCTTCTCCAACTACGGAAGCGTCCTGGACATCTTCGCGCCGGGCTCCTCCATCAAGTCGTCCTGGAACACCAGCGACACCGCCACCAACACCATCTCCGGCACCTCGATGGCCGCCCCGCACGTGGCCGGAGCCGCCGCCGTCTACCTGGCCGACAACCCGACCGCCACCCCGGCGCAGGTCTCCACGGCCCTCACCACCGCCGCCACGCCGAACGTCGTCACCAGCCCCGGCACCGGCTCCCCGAACAAGCTCCTCTTCGTCGGCGGGGGCGGCACCACCCCGCCGCCCACCGGCGACAAGTTCGAGAACACCGCCGACTACGCCATCGCCGACAACGCGACCGTCGAGTCCCCGGTCACCGTCAGCGGCGTCTCCGGCAACGCCCCCTCGGCCCTCCAGGTCCCCGTGAACATCGCCCACACCTACATCGGTGACCTCCAGGTCCAGCTGATCGCCCCCGACGGCAGCGCGTACACGCTGAAGGCCTTCGGCACCGGCGGCAGCGCCGACAACATCAACACCACCTACACCGTGAACGCCTCCTCCGAGGTGGCCAACGGCACCTGGAAGCTCCGCGTCACGGACAACGCAAGGTACGACACCGGCAAGATCGACTCCTGGGCCCTCCAGTTCTGATCCGACGGTTCTGATCGGATGGTTCTGATCCGAACGTGAGGCCCTGAGCGGGTCAGGGGCGGCCACCGGCGGGTGGCCGCCCCTTCCGCGTGCCTCCTACCGGTCGCCGTCCTCGGCCTCGTCCTCGTCCCACTCCTCGTCCCCGTCCTCGTCGGAGTGCGGCTCGTAGGCGTACTCCACCGGCTCTGCGACCCAGCCCGCCGACAGCACGAGGCGGGAGGTGCGGTGCACGGCGAGGAAGCCGAACGGCCGGTCCACGTCCAGCTCCACCCGGCGGACCCGGTACCGCGGGCGCGGCGCGGCCGCGCCGCCCGCGATCCCGACGAACGCGGTCACCGACGCCGCCTCGAAACCGTCGCGGGTGAAGCGGGCCGTCCCCGCCTGCGCCGCCCGGCCGACGGCCAGGGGGCTGTCGCTGACCCCGGGGAAGTGACCGGCGTCGTCGTCGGCCGCGGCGGCCAGGCCGAACACCCCGGGAGTCGCCAGCAGGTCGTGCTCGGACGCCAGGTCGAACGGCGAGGTGGTGATCGCCAGTTGGGCGTCGCGCACCGTACTGGGCGTCCGGCCCACGCGCAGACCCGGCCCCGCCTCGCCGAGCGGCAGCACGTCCCCGGTCACGACGGGGTGCGCCCCGCCCGCCACCCCGACCCCGGCGGCGAGCACCGCGCCGGGCGCGACCCCCGCCTCGCCGAGCAGGAGGTGGACGTCGACGCCGGTGTCGCCCAGCACCCGGAGCACCGTCAGCGGTCCGGCGGGGGTCTCCGCGACGCCGACCCGGTCCAGGAGGGCGGTCAGGCGTCTCAGCCCCGACAGGTGACGGCCCGCCCAGGGGCCGCTCTCCGGGGCCAGCTCGTACTCCCCGAAGGGCTGCAGCCAGCGGGTCCGCAGCGTCTGGGCCGCCGCGAGCACCAGCAGGGCGTCCTCGTCCAGCCTCACCGGCATCGCCGGGACCAGCCCGCCGGTCCGCTCCGCCGCCCAGGCGTCCAGCGCCGCCTCGTCCGCCGCGTCGTCCCCGGTGAACCGGCCGAACGCGGCGCCCGGAAGTCCGGCCACCCACCGCTCGCGCAGCGGCAGCCCGGCCCGGGCCCACAGGCCGATCGCGGCCGACGAGCCGCGGATCCGGCCCAACGCCCCCAGCAGTCCCCGCGCCGCCTCCGCGGCCCGGTCCGCGGGCATGCCGACGGCGTCCTCCAGCTCGGCGCGGGCCGGGCCCGCCGCGCCCTCCGCGAGGAAGGCGAGCAGGGGCCAGACGGTGGCGGCGGAGAGGACGGTGCCGCGCGGGGCGGCGGGGAGCGCGGCGGCCCAGCGCGCGGTGAGCCGGTTCACCGCGCGGACCGTCCCGCCGGGAACCGACGGCGTCCGGCTCGCCGGCCCCGCCGCCGTCGCCCCCGCCTCCGCGACCGTGCCGTCCGCCGCCCCCGTGCCCCGCATGGCCGCCCCCGCCCCCGGACCGCGTACGATGCGCGCCCGATCGTCTGTTCGTCCCGCCCCGACAGGAGCACCGTACCCGTGGAGCCGACCCAGCCGCCCCAGCCGCCCGAGCCGGGGACGCCCGCCGCGCCGGGCGCGCCGGCCGCGTACCCCTCGCCCGGTCCGCAGCCGGGAGCCGGTCCGTACGGGGCGCCCGGTCCGTACGCGGCGCCGGGGCCGTACACCTCGCCCGGGATGCCGTACGCGGGCGTGCCGGGCCCCTACGGGCCGTACGCGCCGCCGCGGGCGACCACCAACGGGCTCGCCGTCGGCTCGCTCGTCAGCGGCCTCGTCTGCTGCCTGCCGCCGCTCGGACTCGTCCTCGGGATCTTCTCGCTGCGGCAGATCAAGAAGCGCGGCCAGGGCGGCAAGGGCATGGCGATCGCCGGCATCGCGCTCTCCGCGCTCAGCACGCTCCTCGTCCTCGTCGGACTGATCACCGGTCAGATCCAGGAGGGCTTCAGGGCGTTCAACGAGGGCATGCGGGAGGCGGCCTCCGCCCGCATGCCGATGGAGCTGCGCACCGGCGAGTGCTTCGTCGACGAGGCCGGGCAGGGCGACTACACCCTCGGCGTCCGGGTCGTCGACTGCGACCGGCCCCACGACGGCGAGATCACCGGACGGTTCGAGGCCACCGGCTTCGACGGCTGGCCCGGCGAGAGCGAGCTCACCGCGCTCGGCGAGAAGCGCTGCGAGACCATGGCCGCCGCCTACACGCGCGACACCTGGGCGCTGACCGCCGACACCCTCAGCCTGTACTACACGCCGGACCGGCGGGCCTGGCGCGCCGGCGAGCACCGCATCGCCTGCGCCGTCGGCGGCTCGGAGCGGCTCACCGGCTCGCTGCGCTCCGACGAGACCACCCTCGACGCGGGCCAGCTGGCCTTCCTCGGCCACGTCAACCCCATCGAGGACGCCCTCTACGCGGAGCCCGAGGAGGACCCGGAGGACGACCTCCAGGCCAACCTCGCCTGGGCCGCCGAGGTGCACTCCGCCATCGACTCGGCCCGCACGGGGCTGGGCGGGCGGAGCTGGGAGCCGTCCCGGCGCACGGCCGTGGACGGCTACCGGAAGAGCCTGGACGCCGCCTCGAAGCAGTGGGCGAAGCTGGCGCGCGCCGAGGACGCGGCGGCGTTCTGGGCGGCGTACGACCGGGCCTGGGAGCTGGTGCCGGACGACGCGAGCATCGAGGTCCGCAAGGCCCTCGGCCTCACCCACACGCCTCCGGACGGCGCGGGCGAGCACGGCTCCGTCTGAGCTCCGGGCGGACGGTCGCGCGCCACGCGGACGGGGCCAGGTCTCCGCGAGGGAGGCCCGGCCCCGTCGTGTGCGGACCGGCACCGGGCCGGCGGGCGGCCGGCGGGGCGGGGACGGCGGCCCGTGACCAGCCGCCGTCCCGCGCCCCGGGCGCGCCGTCGCCGGCGGCCCGGTCCGCGCCCCGCGGCGGCCGCCGCGGGGCGGCTCCGGGGGAGCGGGTGGTTCAGCGGCGGGTGAGGCCGCGGTCGATCGCGCCGATCAGCTCGCCGTCGGCGGTGTCGCCGTCGAGCGACCAGACCATGGCGCCGCCGAGCCCGTGGGTGCGGACCCAGTTCGCCTTGGTGCGCAGCACGGTCGGGTCGTCGTAGGTCCACAGGGTGGTGCCGTCGAAGAGCCAGGCGTGCCCGTTCCGGTGGCCCCGGTAGAGCTTGTACGTGCCCGACGCGGCGAGTTCCTTGAGGTTCTTGTAGTCCTCGGAGCCGGGCGCCCAGGTGGCCGGGGCGGGGCCCGCGGCGGGCTGGCCGAGGCCGTCGCCGCCGCCGGTGACGCCGGTCCAGCCCTGGCCGTAGAACGGCATGCCGACGACGAGCTTGTGGGCGGGGGCGCCGCGGCGCAGCCAGGACTTGACGGTCCCCTCGACGCTCCAGTCGTTCTTCGCGAAGAGCGCGGACTGCTGGTCGGCGGTGGCCTCGCCGGAGACGTGGAAGTCGTAGCCCTGGAGGTTCACGAAGTCGAAGTCGCGCATGATCTTGGCGACTTCGAAGCCCGCGTCGATCTTGGCGGGGGCGGTGGGCACGTACGCGCTGAGCTCGTAGTGCTTCCGCTGCGGCAGCGAACGCCCGTAGGCGTCCAGCTGGGTGCGGAACTCCCTGACCAGGGCGGTGAAGTTGACCTTGTCCTCGGGGCGGATGACGTTGCCCGGGTTGCCCTCGGAGCCGGGCCACTCCCAGTCGAGGTCGATGCCGTCGAAGAGGCCGGCGGCCGCTCCGGCGCCGCCCCGGGCGCCGTCCTGCGGCAGGTCGCCCTTGATGTACAGGTCGATGCAGGAGGAGACCAGGGCCTTGCGGGACGCCGGGGTGCGCACGGCGTCGGAGAAGTACGCCGATCCGCTCCAACCGCCCAGCGATATCATGACCTTGAGGTTCGGGTGCTTGGCCTTCAGCTCGCGCAGCTGGTTGAAGTTGCCGGCCAGCGGCTGCTCGGCGGTGTCGGCCGTGCCGTCCACGGAGGTGGCGGCGTCGACCGGGCGGACGTAGTCGGCCCAGGGGTCGGAGCCGGGGACGGGGCCGATGACGCACTTGCCGGCCTTGTCGACGATGCCGAAGGCGTAGTTGATGTGGCTCAGCTTGGCCGCGGAGCCGCTCGTGTCCAGGTCCTTGACCTGGAAGTTCCGCCCATAGACGCCCCATTGGGTGAAGTAGCCGATCCGCTTGAGGGCGTGTTCGGCGGCGGGTGGGCGGTGGTCGGGGCGCGGATGGGCGTCGGCGGCGGGGGCCAGGGTGGCGAGGAGGCCGAGGGCGGCGGCCGCGGCGGTGCCGAAGGTCAGCTTGGTCAGGGCTCTGGGACGCATGGGCTCGTTCCTGTGCGAGGCGGGTTGGAGCGTGGGCGCGCAGGCAGGAAGGTATTGGTCCAGACCAATAGGGTCAAGGGGTCGGATGGTGGCGATTCACCTTCATCACTTCGAGTGAAACTCTGGCCCATGCTTGCAGTCGGCCACACTCGGTTGTCAGTCTGTAGCTGTCTGTCAACCTGAGGGGAGTGTCCAGTGACGTTCGGTGAGCAGCCCGCCTATTTGCGCGTGGCGAGCGATCTGCGGGAGAAGATCGCGAACGGCTCGCTC
The DNA here is from genome assembly GCF_014649855.1 of Streptomyces roseolus. Taxonomy (GTDB): domain Bacteria; phylum Actinomycetota; class Actinomycetes; order Streptomycetales; family Streptomycetaceae; genus Streptomyces; species Streptomyces roseolus. The sequence goes on from NZ_BMTV01000007.1 coordinate 138,337, forward strand.
CCCCCGCATACCCGCCTCCCCTCGCAGGCACGCATCCGCGAGGAGTACGGGGTGTCGGACACGGTCGCGCTGGAGGCCCGCAAGGTGCTCATGGCCGAGGGGCTCGTCGAGGGCCGCTCGGGTTCGGGGACGTACGTGCGGGAGCGGCCGGTGCCCCGCCGCGTCGCCCGCTCCGGCTACCGGCCCGCCACCGGCGCCACCTCCTTCCGTCAGGAGCAGGCGGCGGAGGGCGCGCGCGGCACCTGGGAGGCGAGCAGCGAGCAGGAGGCGGCGAGCGCCCCGGTCGCCGCGCGCCTCGGCATCGAGCCCGGCGACCGCGTGATGCGCACGCGGTACGTCTACCGGGACGGCGGCGAGGCCATGATGGTCGCCACCTCCTGGGAGCCGCTCGCCGTCACCGGCCGCACCCCCGTGATGCTCCCCGAGGAGGGCCCGCTCGGCGGCTGCGGCGTGGTCGAGCGGATGGCGGCGATCGACGTCGTCGTGGACAACGTGGTGGAGGAGGTCGGCGCCCGCCCCGGTCTCGCCGAGGAGCTCCTCGTCCTCGGCGGCGTCCCCGGTCACGTCGTCATGGTCGTCGAGCGCACCTTCTACGCCTCCGGCCTCGCCGTCGAGACCGCCGACGTCGTCGTCCCCGCCGACCGCTACCGCCTCTCCTACCACCTCCCGGTCCGCTGACCGAGGGGCCGCCCCGGTTTCCGTACGCCCACCGGGCCCGCCCCCGCGCCCGCGGCCCCTCCGTGCCGGGCCGCCGCCGACCTCCGTCCCGAGCCGTCCCCGGCACGCCCTCCGAGCCGGTGCTTTCCCGGCACCCCGAGCGCCGTACGGGCCGGGCCCGCCCCCGCGTCGCCCACGCCGTCCGGTCCGCCCGCGTCGTCCGGTCCGTCCGGCCGTCCTCATGCCGGTGCCGGCCGTCCCCGGGGCGGCGCCCGGCATGTGTGGTTCGGCCGCCTTCCGTCGGTTCCCGGCCGATCCGTATCTCTTGGTGAAAACCCGTATCCGCTGTGTGAAGGTCAGGCGTAGGCTCAGGCATATGCGGATTGCGGTTTCCCGGAGATCCTTGGTGACGCCTGGCCCGGCGGAGGGAGAAGCCTGATGACCGACAGCGGCCCCGTCCATCCGTGGCTCGTGATACGGCAGGACGACAACGGCAACCGCTACCGGGTGGGCCGGTACGCGACCCAGGACGAAGCGCAGAAGGTCGCGGACACGCTCGACTCCCGCGGCCACAAGCAGCTCTACTGGGTGGAGCGCGTCGCTCCCACCCCCTGACGTCCCCGATACCCTCGCGGGCATGACCTCACGCACCCCGCACCACGGCACCGGAACCGACCTCGGGACCGGTGTCGTGGTCGTCGTCGCGGCCGCCCTCCTCGACGGCGGCCGCCTGCTCGCCGCCCGCCGCAGCGCCCCCGCCGACCTCGCCGGCCGCTGGGAACTCCCGGGCGGCAAGGTCGAGCCCGGCGAGCGCCCCGAGGACGCCCTCGTCCGCGAACTGCGCGAGGAGCTCGGCGTCGAGGCCGAGACCGGCGAGCGGATCCCCGGCGAATGGCCCCTCAAGCCCGGCTACGTCCTCCGGGTCTGGACCGCCCGCCTGCTCTCCGGCGACCCCCGGCCGTTGGAGGACCACGACGCCCTTCGCTGGCTCGCCCGCGACGAACTCGACACCGTGGACTGGCTCGACCAGGACCGCCCGGCGGTCGCGGAGGCGGCGCGCAGACTCCCCGCCGCGCGCCCCTGATCCGGGTGCGCGCCCGGCCGCCTACGCCGTTCGTGCCCCTGTGCGCCCATGGCCGCCCCCAGTGGGATATTTCGCGAGTAATTACGGGTATGTCCCCTTTGATCCCTCGGGAGAGGGTGATCCTCTTCCTGCTGCACCGTGCCTGGGGAAGTGATCGCGTGTGATCGACACCGACGGCGCCCGCGCCGAGTGGAACTTCCCGGCGGAGGCCGACGCGGTGCGCAGCGCCCGCCACGCCGTACGCGAGACGCTCCGCTCCTGGGAGGTCGACGCGGCCGTGGGGGACACCGCCGTCCTGCTGGTCAGCGAGCTGGTCACCAATTCCCTGCGGTACGCCTCCGGGCCCATCGGGGTGCGGATCCTGCGGGCCGAGGGCGCCGCCACCGACCCGCCCCGGCACTCCGCGCTCCTTGTGGAGGTCTCCGATCCGCTTCCGGATCCGCCCGTCGAACGGCCCGTGGGGCCCGACGACGAAGGGGGCCGCGGGCTCGGTCTCGTCGCCTGCTCCGCACGACGCTGGGGGACCCGGCAGGGCGACACCGGGAAAACCGTATGGTTCGAGCTGGCTCTCCCTGGTGAGTAAAGAGAGAGGGACGACGATCACCGGAGCGGGTCGCGAGCCGACCGAGACCACCCTGTGATCGTGGACGTCGTGCCGCCGGGGCCCGCGTGCTGAATACTGCGGGCATGGCCGGTCCGGTGCGGTGAGCTGGAGGGGACGGTCGCGTGAGCGAGATATCCGAGACGGCGGGCGGCGTCGTGTGGCAGAGCAGCCCGTCCGGTTCGATCTACGACTACATCCGGGTCGCCTCCTTCTCCCTCGGGCCCGACGGACGCGTCGACCAGTGGAGCCGCCGGGCGGCGGACCTCTTCGGCGTGGACGCCCGGGACGCCCGCGGCAAGGACCCGGTCGAGGTCTTCATGCCCGCCGAGCTGCGCGATCGCGGTCACCGGCAGGTCAAGGAGGTCCTCGACGGGCGCGAGTGGACCGGCCTCGTCCCGTTCCGCATCCCCGGCCAGGCCGGGCCCCCCGGACAGGACCGGCCGCACGGCGTCGCCGAGCTGTACGTGATGCCCAGCGAGACCGACACCGGCGAGCGGGCCGCGCTCTGCATCGTCGTCGACGTCCGCGCCCTGCGGAGGATCGAGACCGACCTCGCCGCCTCCCAGGCCATTTTCGGCCAATCGCCCTTCGGCTTCCTCCTCTTCGGCACCGACCTCACCGTCAAGCGCGCCAACCAGCGCTTCGCGTCCGTCTTCGGCGGCGACGCCGACGACCACCGCGGCCGCAGCGTCCACGACTACCTCGCCAAGCCCGAGGCCGACCGGATGACCGCCGCCCTCCGCCGCGTCCTGGAGACCGGCGACTCCGTCACCGACCTCCGCATCACCGGCGCCGCCCCCGGCGCCCGGATCCGCCGCCACTGGTCCGTCAACCTCTACCGGGTGCACAGCGGCTCCGGCCGTCCGATCGGCGTCGCCGGCCTCGGCATCGACGTCACCCGCCGGCAGAACGCCGCCCGCGAGGCCGCCAGCGCCCGTCGCAACCTCGCCCTCCTCAACGAGGCCGGAGCCCGCATAGGGAACTCCCTCGACCTGGAGGCCACCGCCCGCGAACTCCTCGACGTCGCCGTCCCCGGCTTCTGCGACCTCGCCTCCGTCGACCTCTACCAGGGACTCCTCACCGGCGAAGAGGCCCCGCCCGGCCGCTGGGGCAGCTCCCACGACGTCGGCTACGGCGCGGGCAGCGCCGAACTGCGCCGGGTCGCCTTCGCCTCCGCCGTCTCCGACACCCCCCTCAGGACCGACGAGGGCCACGGACCGGCCGGCGACGGCGGCGCGCCCCTCCCCATCGAGGTCGGCGCCGTCCACCGCTACCCCTTCGACTCGCCCACCGCCGGAGCCCTGCGCACCGGCCGGGTCCGCACCGTGCCCGGCGGCGAGGGCGACCTCGTCCACTCCACCCTCGCCGTCCCGATGGTCGCCCACGACACCGTCGTCGGCCTCGTGCAGTTCTCCCGCGCCAAGGGCAGCGAACCCTTCGGGGACCGCGACCGGGCCCTCGCCGTCGAGCTCGCCGCCCGCGCCGCCGTCTGCATCGACAACGCCCGCCTCTACCGCCGCGAACACGAGCGCGCCCTCATCCTCCAGCGCAGCCTGCTCCCGCCCGGCGACCCCGAGGCCGCCGGACTCGACATCGCCTGCCGCTACCTCCCCGGCACCGACGCCACCGAGGTCGGCGGCGACTGGTTCGACGTCATCGAACTGCCCGGCCACCGCACCGCCCTCGTCATCGGCGACGTCATGGGCCGCGGCCTGCGCGCCGCCGTCGCCATGGGCGAACTGCGCACCGCCGTCCGCACCCTCGCCCAGCTCGACCTGGAACCCGCCGAGGTCCTCTCCCACCTCGACGAGATCGCCCGCGGCCTCGGCGCCCCCATCGGCGCCCAGCAGTCCCGGGCGAACAAGAACCGCGGCCCCGAACTCTCCGAGGTCTACCTCGCCACCTGCGTCTACGCCGTCTACGACCCGGTGACCAGACGCTGTGCCTTCGCCAGCGCCGGTCACCTGCCGCCCCTCCTCGTCACCCCCGGCGAGGAGGCCGTCCTCCTCGACGTGCCCCCGGGGATGCCGCTGGGCGTCGGCGGCGAACCCTTCGAGGAGGTCGAGGTCGAACTCCCCGAGGGCTCCCTCCTCGCGCTCTACACCGACGGACTCGTCGAATCCCGCGACCACCCCCTGGAGGAGGGCCTCAGCGCCTTCCGGCGGGCCCTCGCCGACCGGGCCCGCCCCCTGGAGGACGTCTGCGACCGGGTCCTCGGCACCCTCGACACCGGCCACGGCGAGGACGACATCGCCCTCCTGATGGCCCGTATCCAGGGACTGCCCGCCGAGGCGGTCGGGGACTGGCGGCTGCCCCGCGAGCCCCGTTCCGTCGGCCGCGCCCGGGAACTCGCCCGCGCCCAGCTCACCGCCTGGGGACTCGACGCGCTCGTGGACACCGTCGAACTCCTCGTCAGCGAGCTCGTCACCAACGCGCTCCGGTACGGCGAGGGCGAGATACGGCTCCGGCTGCTGCGCGACCGCACCCTGGTCTGCGAGGTCTGGGACGCCGGCCTCGTCCAGCCGCGCCGCCGCCGTGCCAAGGACACCGACGAGGGCGGCCGCGGTCTCCAGCTCGTCGGCCTGCTCTCCGCCTCCTGGGGCTCGCGCCGCACCCCGCGCGGCAAGACCGTCTGGTTCGAGCTGGCGCTGCCCGACGGCGGGTCCACGGCGGAACCCACCGTGGACCAGCTCCTCAGCATGTTCTAGGGCGCGCCTTCCGGATCGTGCCGGATCCGGAGGACACGCCCCGGTCAGGCGGCCTTGAGCGCGGCCAGCCGGGCCGCGATCTCCGCCTCGTCGCCCACCGCGTCCAGCTGCTCGAACTGCGCGTCGAGCGAGGACGCGGCCAGCTCCTGCTTGCCCAGGGCCCGCGCCTCCTCCCGGCGCACCTTGTCCTCGAAGCGGCTCAGCTCGCTCGTCGGGTCCAGCACGTCGATGCTCTTCACCGCGTCCATCATCGTGTTCTGTGCCTGCGCCGACTTCGCGCGGGCGACCAGCTCGTCCCGCTTCGCCCGGAGCTCGGACAGCTTCGCCCTCATCCGGTCGAGCCCCGAGGTCAGCTTGGCCACGACCTCCGTCTGCGCGGCGATCGTCGGCTCGGCCGTCCGCGCCTCCTTCTCCGACTGGAGCTGCCGGCCCAGCGCCACCTTGGCGAGGTTGTCGAAGCGGTCCGCCTCCGCCGCCCGCCCGCCGGTCCGCAGCTCGTCCGCCTTCCGGCTCGCCGCCAGCGCCTTCCCGCCCCACTCGGCCGCCGCCGCCACGTCCTCCGCGTGGTCCTGCTCCATCAGCCGCAGGTTGCCGATGGTCGTCGCCACCGCCTCCTCCGCCTCCGCGATGTTCGCCGTGTAGTCGCGGATCAGCTGGTCCAGCATCTTCTGCGGATCCTCCGCCTGGTCCAGGAGGGCGTGGATGTTCGCCTTCGCCAGCTGGGTGACCCGGCCGAGGACGGTCTGCTTGCTGCTCATGCGCTGCTCCTTGAAGAGTCGTACGGGGTGAAGGACGTGAGGAGACGTACGGGGCGGGGCCGCGCGGACGGGGAGTCAGAAGCGGCCGCCGCCGCCCCGCCGGCCGCGCGTGCCGCCGCCGCCGAAACTGCCCGGCCCGCCGCCGAGGCCCCCGCCGCCGAAGCCTCCGCCGCCGAAGCCTCCGCCCCCTCTGCCGGAACCACCGCCGAACAGGCCGCCGAGGATGATGCCGCCGAGCACGGCCCCGCCGAGGCCGCCGCCCCCGCTCCCGCCCGTCCCCGCCACTCCGCCCAGGCCGTTCGGGTTCCCGTACCGGCGCACGTCCTGCTCCGCCAGCTCCTGCGCCCGCCGGGCCAGCGCGTCCGCCCGCTGCGCCTCCGCCAGCGCCGCCTGCGGCTCGTCCGCCGCCAGCGCCCGCGCCCCCTCCAGGCGCCGCTGGGCCTCCGCGAGCCGGGTCCTGGCCTCGCTGCCCACCGCGCCCCGGTGCGTCTGGACGTAGTCCGAGGCCGCCCCCAGCTCCGCCCGGGCCGTCAGCAGCGCCTGCTCCAGGAGCGTCCGGGCCCGCGCGTCCCCGGACTCGCGCTCCCGCGCCCCGGCGAGCGCGCCGTCCAGGGCCGCGTCCGCCTCCTCGACCCGGCGCAGCGCGTCCAGGGGGTCGTACCGCCCCGATTCCACCGCCCGCCGCACCTCCGCCGCCACCGCCTCCGCGCGGGCGATCCGGCTCCGCAGATCGCCCGTCGAGGCGCCCTCGGCGGCCCCTTCGAGGAGACCCCGGGCCTCGGCGAGGTCGGCGTCCGTCTCGGTGAGCGCGCCCGGCAGCCGGCCGGCCGCCTCGGCCAGCTCCCGCGCCCGCCGGTCCACGGCCTCGATCAGCCGGGCCGCCTGGTCGACCGCGCCCTCGGCGGCCCGCACGTGCACCGCCGCCGAGCCGTTGTCGCCGTCGTCGACGGCCTGGCGGGCCTGGTTGACGCGGGCGGTGGCGAAGACCAGCCGGTCCTTGGCCTGCTCGACGCCGCCGGCGACCGGCGCGGCCGCCGACTCCGTGTACCGCTCCCGCATCGTCGCGAGGGCGGCCTCGGCGCCGCCGACCCGGCCGGTCTGCTCCCGGAAGGCCGCCTCGACCTCGGCCAGCGCCTCCGGCGCGGTCCGCTCCAGGGCCCGCAGCCGGTCGAAGTCCTCGGTCTCCGCGTCGAGCCGGGCATTCGCCTCGGCGCAGCGGCGCAGGATCTCGTCGAGCAGGGAGCGCCGGGTGGCGTCGTCCTCGGGGAAGGAGTCGTCGAGCTTCTGCCGCAGCCGGAAGGAAGCGGTCAGCCGGTCCTTGGCGAAGGCCACGGCCTCCTCGAAGGGCCGGGTGGCCTCCTCGCCGAACTGGGCGGTGGCGAAGCCGAGTTCCTCCTGGCTGGTGCGGACGGCGTCGTCGGTGGCGACCAGCGTCCGCCGCGCCTCGCCGTCCAGCTCCTCCAGGGAGGGCGGCGCGGGCTGTCCCCAGCCCTGCCCGCCGCCACCGGGGGTGGTGCGGGTGGTGCTCCGCCGGCGCCTGCGGGAGTACGCGTACGCCGCCACCGCGCCGGCGCCGCCGACCAGCGCGATCGGGAGGACCAGATCGCTGCCGGAGGGCGAGCCGGCCCCGGAACCGCCGGGGTCGGCGGGACCGGGGGTGATCTCGGGGGAGGGCACGGGCCGGCCGGCGAGGACGGCGGAGTAGCCGTCCGCCGCGCCGATCGCGGCGCCCGCCCAGTCGTTCTGCCGCAGTGCCGGCTCGATCGCGGTCCTGGCCACGTCGTCGAGCTGGTCCTGGGTGAGCCGGGAGTCGGGGTCGGCCGAGTAGCCGTACCGCCGTTCGTGGGTGGCGACGGCGAGCAGCACGTCGTCGAGGCCGAGGCCGTTGCGCGCGGCGGTGGCGTCGGCCCAGTCCTGGCCGGAGCGGCCGGAGAAGTCCCGGACGTAGACCACGAAGAGCTGGAGCCGGCGGTCGTCGTAGAGCCGGTCGAGGGCCTCGGCGACCTCCGGGCGCCGGTCGCGCAGCGCGCCCACCCGGTCGAGGACCTGCCCGTCGGAGGGGAGGACGACGGGGTCGTCGGCGCGGGCGCCGGCCGCGGCGGGCGCGACCAGCCACCACGCCGCCACCAGCATCGCGAGCAGGGCTCGGGTGGCTGTTCGGGTCACAGGAGGGAGGTTATGGGCGGTATTGCGCCGCCGCGACCGGACGGCCGCCCGGAAACCGACCGGTGGGGGAGGGGCGTCCCCGGGAGAGTCGATCATCGCCGTGACGCTCTGGGGGCTCATATGGACGGACGACTGAAACGGATGTGGCGCAAGGGGCGCTGGTGGGTCTTGGGGCTCGTCCTCGTCCTCGTCGTGCCGCCGCTCTTCGGCGCGCTCGCGCTGCGGGTCAGTTACGCGGGCGACCTGCGCGACGACGCGCGCACGCGGGGGAGGGACGCGTACTGGATCGGGCACGCGTGGGTGGACGGCCGGAAGCAGGACGCCGACCTGCTGGCGCTGGCCGAGCGGCTGAAGGGCACCGGGATCAAGGACCTGTACGTGCACGCGGGGCCGCTCGAACACGACGGCACGCTGCCGGCCGCCCGGCACCCGCGGGCGCGGTGGCTGACCGACGGGATCCACCGGGTGCTGCCCGGGATCCGCGTCCAGGCCTGGCTCGGCGACATCCTCGCCAATGACGGGCCGGTCGGCCTGCGGCTCTCCGACCCCGCGTCCCGGGCGGCCGTCACGGCCTCCGCCCGGCAGGTCCTGGACGCGGGCTTCGACGGCGTCCACTTCGACCTGGAGCCCCTCCAGTCCGGCGACCCCGACTACCTGACGCTCCTCGACGACCTGGGACGCCTGACCCGGGCCCGGAAGGCGCCGCTCTCCGTCGCCGCGCACCAGATCGACCCGCTGCCCGGCGCGCACTCCGCGCTCCGCGTCTTCTCCGACCAGGGCAAGTGGTGGTCGCAGGAGTACTTCGGGGAGGTGGCGCGACGGGTCGACCAGATCGCGGTGATGTCGTACGACACCTGGATGCCGCTGGAGAGCCTGTACGGCGGGTACGTCGCCCAGCAGACCTCGCTGGCCCTGGAGGTGACGCCGGAGAGCACCGACCTGCTGATGGGGCTGCCCTTCTTCCACGAGGACGACCTCGGGCACCACGAGAACGCGGAGACGGTGGCGGCGGGGGTGCGGGGGGTGCGGCTCGGTCTGGGCCGCACCGACCCCTCGCGCGAACGCTTCGGCGTGGCCCTCTACGTCGACTTCGCCGAACGCCCCGAGGACTGGGCCGCCTACCGCGAGGGCTGGTCCCGCCCCGCGGCGGGTTGAGCCGCACGGGTGGGTTCGGCGGGGGCGTCGCCGTGTCGGCCGGGCCCCGTTCCGCGCGTGCCGTTCAGTGGGATGACCAATAGGTCTGATCATCTCCAAATGGCATAAAAACGGACGAAGGGGTAAAAGCATGTCCCAGGTCGGTGCCCCCCAGGGAAGGACATGGCCCGGTCCGGCCAGGAGCCCGCGCTCCCGGACCCTCCGCTCCGTCGCCGCCCTCACCACCGCGGCGCTCGCCGTGACCGTCCTCGCCGGCTGCAGCTCCGACGAGGACGCCGGTACCGGCCCCGCCGCCGCCCAGGACAACGCGCCCACCGCGCGCGCCCTCGTCGACGACGGCGGCACCCTGCGCTGGGCGGTGGACGCCCTCCCCGCCACCTTCAACGCCTTCCAGGCCGACGCCGACGCGGCCACCAGCCGGGTCGCCGGCGCCGTCCTGCCCGCCCTGCACACCCTGGACGAACGCGGCCGGCCCCGGCTCAACCCCGACTACCTGGAGACCGCCGAGGTCGTCGAGACCGAGCCCCGCCAGGTCGTCCTCTACAAGCTCAACCAGCAGGCCGTGTGGAGCGACGGCCGCGAGATCGGCGCCGCCGACTTCGTCGCCCAGTGGCGCGCCCTCAGCGGCCGCGACACCGCCTACTGGACCGCCCGCAACGCCGGCTACGAGCGCATCGAGAAGATCGAGAAGGGCAAGAACGACCTGGAGGTGCGGGTCACCTTCGCCAAGCCCTACGCCGACTGGCGCGCCCTGTTCACCCCGCTCTACCCGAAGCAGGTGATGGGCTCCCCGAACTCCTTCAACGACGGCGCCCGCACCACCCTCAAGGCCACTGCGGGACCGTTTCTCCTGAGCGAGGTGGACCGGAAGACCGGAGACCTCACCCTCACCCGCAACCCCCGCTGGTGGGGGACGGCCGCCAAGCTCGACAGCCTCGTCCTGCGCGCCGTCCCGCGGGCCGACCGGGAGGCCGCCCTCGCCGGCGGGAAGCTCGACCTCGCCGAGATCGACCGCTCCACCGCCGAGCGGATCGCCCTCGCCCTCAAGGACGCCGACGCGGGCCGCGGCGGCGCCGAGGCCGCCCGGCTGCACGGCCCCGGCTCCGCCGTCACCCCCGGCAAGGCCCTCAGGTCCTGGGCCCTCGCCCACGGCGAGGACGAGGAGCTGGCCGCGGAGGTCAGGGCCGCCCGCGCCCAGAACGAGGCGGCCGTCGCCCGCTACGCCGCCGCCCAGGACACCCTCGCCGGCTACGTCGTCCGCAAGTCCCTGGAGCCCGCCTACACCCAGCTCTCCCTCAACGGCGAGTCCGGGCCGCTCGCCGACGAGCGGGTCCGCCGCGCGGTCGCCCGCGCCATCGACCGCCGGGAGATCGCCGAATCCGTGCTCAAGCCGCTCGGCCTCCCCGCCGAGCCGCCCGGCAGCCACCTGGCCCTGGCCGGACAGCCCGCCTACGCCGACAGCAGCGACGCCCTCGGCGACCAGGACACCAAGGAGGCACGCGCCCTCCTCGCCGACGCCGGCTGGGTCCCGGGCGGCGCCCAGAAGAAGCCGGCCGGCACCAAGGCCGGTGCCGAGGCGGAGAAGAAGGCGGCGGGGACGACCGGGAAGAAGGCCGAGGAGGCCGACTCCGGGAAGAAGGCCGAGCAGAGCGACACCGCCTCCGACGACGGCCTCTACATCGTCGGCGACGACAAGCCCGGTGAGCTCCGCGCCGCCCCCCGCATCGGCCCCGGCGGCCCCGAGGCCGGCACCCGGGTCCTCGCCCCGGCCCCCGCCGCCGCCCGCGAGAGCGCCGCCCTCCTCGCCCGCGCCGAGGCACTCGACACCGGCGCCCGCGCCGCGGCGGCGGCCGCGCCCGCGAACGCCAAGCCGGACAAGGGCGTCGCCGGCGCCTACGCCCCCCTGGGCAGCGCCGCCCCGGCCGCCGTCCCCGCCGCCTCCCAGGCCCTCGGCAAGGACGGCAAGGCCCTCAGCCTCCGCTTCGTCCTGCCCTCGGGCCCCGGCTCGGAGACGCTGCGGGCGGTCGGCGACCGGATCGTCCGGATGCTGGACGCGGTGGGGATCCGCACCGAGGTGACCAAGGTGTCCGACGAGAGCTTCTTCAAGGACCACGTCGCCTCGGGCGACTACGACCTGGCCCTCTACTCGTGGCCCGCCTCCGCCTACCCGGCGACCGACGCCCGGCCGATCTTCGCCAAGCCCGAGCCCGCCTCGGACGGCTCCCTGCTGGTCGAGCAGAACTACTCGCGCGTCGGCACGGACCGCATCGACCAGCTCTTCGACCAGGCGGCCGGCACCCTCGACGAGGAGGAGGCGGGCGATCTGATCCGCCAGGCCGACGCCCGGATCTGGGCCGCGGCCGGATCCATCCCCCTGTACCAGCGCCCCCAGCTGGTCGCGGCCCGGCAGGACGTGGTGAACGCCGGCGCCTGGGGCTTCGCCGCCCCCCGGTACCAGGACATCGGTTTCAAGAAGAGCGAAACGACCAAGGGTAGCCCGTCGAAAGACTGAAAGCGCAGGCCACAACCTCTGAAGCAGCTCAAGTTCCTTGCCCGCCGGCGGCCCCGGCGGGCAGGATCGCGTCGGCCCCTTGACCCGGACCGCATGATCTTCCCCACACCCTGTGACCCGCCCTGAAACGTCCCAGTAGACCCTCTCGGATCGATCCGGGGAAGCCCCTTGCACGCCAGCCCCGTACCATAGGACATAGCCGTGGCGCGTCCGCCCGGCGGGCGTAAGAGGAACTGACGCCGATTCCCACGATCCGAGAGAAGCGCAAGCCACCCATGCCCACGCGCCACGACATCCGTAACGTCGCCATCGTCGCCCACGTCGACCACGGCAAGACGACCATCGTCGACGCCATGCTCAAGCAGGCCGGTGCCTTCGCCGCCCACCAGCAGCTCGACGACCGCATGATGGACTCGAACGACCTGGAGCGTGAGAAGGGCATCACGATCCTCGCCAAGAACACGGCGGTGAAGTACCACCCCAAGGACGGCGGGGCCCCGATCACGATCAACATCATCGACACCCCCGGCCACGCCGACTTCGGCGGCGAGGTCGAGCGCGGTCTGTCGATGGTCGACGCCGTCGTCCTCCTGGTGGACGCCTCCGAGGGCCCGCTCCCGCAGACCCGCTTCGTGCTGCGCAAGGCGCTCCAGCAGCGCAAGCCCGTCATCCTCTGCATCAACAAGACGGACCGCCCCGACTCCCGGATCGACGAGGTCGTCAACGAGACCTACGACCTCTTCCTGGACCTGGACGCCGACGAGGACCAGATCGAGTTCCCGATCGTCTACGCCTGCGGCCGCGACGGCATCGCCTCGCTGACCAAGCCCGAGGACGGCACGGTCCCGCAGGACTCCGAGAACCTGGAGCCCTTCTTCTCCACCATCCTGGAGCACGTCCCGGCCCCGTCGTACGAGGAGGACGCGCCGCTCCAGGCCCACGTCACCAACCTCGACGCCGACAACTTCCTCGGCCGCATCGCGCTGCTCCGCGTCGAGCAGGGCGAGCTGCGCAAGGGCCAGACGGTCGCGTGGATCAAGCGCGACGGCACGATCTCCAACGTCCGCATCACCGAGCTGATGATGACCGAGGCGCTCACCCGCAAGCCGGCCGAGGTCGCCGGCCCCGGTGACATCTGCGCCGTCGCCGGCATCCCCGACATCATGATCGGCGAGACCCTGGCCGACCCGGAGAACCCGGTCGCGCTCCCGCTGATCACGGTCGACCAGCCGGCCATCTCCATGACCATCGGCACGAACACCTCGCCGCTCGTCGGCCGCGGCGGCACCGGCAAGGGCGCGGACGCCAAGTCCGCGGTCAAGGACCGCAAGGTCACCGCCCGCCAGGTGAAGGACCGCCTCGACCGCGAGCTCATCGGCAACGTCTCGCTCCGCGTCCTGGAGACCGAGCGCCCGGACGCCTGGGAGGTCCAGGGCCGCGGTGAGCTCGCGCTCGCCATCCTGGTCGAGCAGATGCGCCGCGAGGGATTCGAGCTCACCATCGGCAAGCCGCAGGTCGTCACCAAGGAGGTCGACGGCAAGATCCACGAGCCCGTCGAGCGCCTCACGGTCGACGTGCCCGAGGAGCACATGGGCGCCGTCACGCAGCTCATGGGCGTCCGCAAGGGCCGCATGGACAACATGTCGAACCACGGCTCCGGCTGGGTCCGCATGGAGTTCGTCGTCCCGTCCCGCGGCCTGATCGGCTTCCGTACGGAGTTCCTGACCCAGACCCGCGGCACCGGCATCGCCCACTCGATCCACGAGGGCCACGAGCCGTGGTTCGGCCCGCTCCAGACCCGTAACAACGGCTCGCTGGTCGCCGACCGCGCGGGCGCCGTCACCGCCTTCGCGATGACCAACCTCCAGGAGCGCGGCGTCCTGTTCACCGACCCCGGCACCGAGGTGTACGAGGGCATGATCGTCGGCGAGAACTCGCGCTCCGACGACATGGACGTGAACATCACCAAGGAGAAGAAGCTCACGAACATGCGGTCCTCGTCGGCCGACTCGTTCGAGGCGATCGTCCCGCCGCGCAAGCTCTCCCTGGAGCAGTCCCTGGAGTTCTGCCGCGACGACGAGTGCGTCGAGGTGACCCCGGAGGCCGTCCGCATCCGCAAGGTCGTCCTGGACCAGAAGGAGCGCGCCCGCTCCGCCTCGCGCGCCAAGAACGCCTGAGCCGCGCCCGGCGCCGCAACCGGGAGCAGCCGCGCGGAGAACGGCTGAGCCGCATCTCACACGAAGGGCCTGGCCACTCGCACACTGTGCGAGTGGCCAGGCCTTTTTCGTCAAACGCATTGCCCGGGCGAGGTGTCCGGATTCCGGTCATCGCTCTCCGGTACGTGTGTTAACGGTCCGTTTCGCGGGTGTCTGTCTGTGCTCAGTTTGTCCGGATTTCGGTATCTGGGGCCTTGGTGATGTTGTCAAAACGAGACCACTTAAGTGTGGTTTACAGCCCGGACGTACTTAATAGTTGGCTGCATTGAGCTCGGGTCAATGGGTCACGCACTGTGGGGAGTGCCGACTCACGAGCACACTCGGGGTACCGGGGGATCAGCGCCGTCAGGGGTGTCGGCAGGTCTCGAAGTGCCCTTCTCGTAGTGACAAGTGGACTCATGAGGAGGAAACCCATGCGCGGTGCCAAGAGCGCCAAGTGGGTAACGGGCGCGATCATCGTCGCCCTGGCTGCGACTGCCTGTGGCGGCAGTGACGGCGGGACCAAGAAGGACAGCAAGGCCGCGGGCAAGCCCGAGGGCTACGTCTCCATCGACGTCGGCGAGCCGCAGAACCCGCTCATCCCGGCCGACACGAACGAGTCCAACGGTGGCTACGCGATCCGTGCGCTCTTCACGCAGCTGCTGACGTTCGACGACAAGGGCGAGATCGTCCTCACCAACGCCGAGTCCGTGGAGACCAAGGACTCGAAGCTGTGGACCGTCAAGCTCAAGGACGGCTGGAAGTTCCACAACGGCGAGGCCGTGACGGCCAAGTCGTACGTCGACGCGTGGAACTGGTACGCCAACGCCAAGAACAAGCAGAAGAACGCGTACTGGTTCTCGGACATCAAGGGCTACGACGACCTCAACCCCGAGAAGGGTGAGCCGAAGGCCCAGGCCATGTCCGGTCTGAAGGTCCTGGACGACAGCTCCTTCACCATCGAGCTGAAGACCAAGGTCCCGTACTTCAACTACAAGCTGGGCTACACCACCTTCGCCCCGCTTCCCAAGGTCTTCTACGACGACCCGAAGGCCTTCGGCCTGAAGCCGGTCGGCAACGGTCCCTACCAGTTTGAGAAGTGGGACCGCAAGAAGCTCATCCAGATGAAGGCCTTCGACGACTACAAGGGCCCGAACCGTGCCCTGAACAAGGGCCTCCAGTTCAAGAGCTACACGACGGTCGAGGCGGCCTACAAGGACCTCCTCTCCGGCAACCTCGACATCGTCAAGACCGTCGGCCCGACCGACCTGCCGAAGTACAAGCAGGACCTCGGCGAGGGTGCGCTCGAGGTGTCCTTCGCCGGCGTCCAGTCGCTCGTCCCGGCCTGGTACTCGGATACCTTCAAGGACATCGACCCGAAGGTCGTCCAGGGTCTGTCCATGGCGATCGACCGCGACACGATCACCAAGACCGTCCTGAACAACACCCGTACCCCGGCGAAGGGCTTCACCCCGCCGCAGGTCAAGGGCTTCCAGGAGCTCGGTGAGATCACCGAGTACAACCCGGCCAAGGCCAAGCAGCTCATCACCGAGGGCGGCGGCGTCCCCGGCAACAAGTTCACCATCCAGTACAACAGCGACGGCGGCCACAAGGAGTGGGTGACCGCGGTCTGCGAGTCGATCCGCAACGCCACCGGCGTCGACTGCGTCGGCGACCCGAAGCCGGACTTCCCGACCGACCTCGAGGCCCGCGACGCCAACCAGGTCAAGGGCATGTACCGCGGTGGCTGGATCGCCGACTACCCGGTCAACGTGAACTTCCTGAAGGAGCTGTACCACTCCAAGGCGGAGTCCAACAGCGGCCGCTTCTCCGACAAGGAGATCGACGAGCTGATGGCCAAGGGTGACAACGCCAACTCGATCGAGGAGTCGGTGAAGGCGTACCAGGAGGTGGAGAAGAAGCTGGCGCAGAAGATGCCGGCCATCCCGCTCTGGTACTACCGCACCAACGCCGGTCACGGAAAGGCCGTCACCAACGTGACCGTCGACTTCCATGGCGAGATCGTGCTGAACGCCGTCACCCCCAAGTAACGGGTTCGCGCCACTCACCCCCTCTACTCGGCCATCGCCCGCCACAGCCTGAACCGGCGACGGCGGGAGGCTGCGGGGGCCGCCCCCTCTCGAACCGGGCGGCCCCCGCCGCTGCTGTAAACCCCTCACGGAGGCACCCATGGGGCGCTATGTCGTACGACGACTGCTCCAGATGATCCCGGTCTTCATCGGGTCCACCTTTTTGATCTTCTCCATGATGTACGCGCTGCCCGGCGACCCCGTCAGAGCGCTCATGGGTGATCAGTCGTTCGACCCCGAAAGACTCGCCAGCATCCGGGCGGAACTCGGCCTCGACAAGCCGCTGCTGCTCCAGTACGCGAGCTACCTCGGCAACCTGCTGCAGGGCGACTTCGGTACCGAGATCGTCAGCGGCCGACCCGTCGCCGACATCATCGCCGCCGCCTTCCCGGTCACGATCCAGCTGACGATCTTCGCGTTCACCTTCACGGTGCTCGTGGGCGTCGGTCTCGGTGTCGTCGCCGGTCTGCGTCCGAACAGCATCCGCGACCGCGGACTGCTCACCCTGACGCTGGTCCTGATCTCCATGCCCTCCTTCGTGCTGGGCTTCCTGATGCAGTACCTCTTCGCCTTCCAGTTCGAGCTCACCACGGCAACCGTGCCGGAGGACCCGGCGATCACGGACATGATGCTGCCGGCCATCGTGCTCGGCTCGCTCTCGCTCGCGTACGTGGCCCGGCTGACCCGTACGTCGATGGCGGAGAACCTGCGCGCCGACTACATGCGCACCGCGGTGGCCAAGGGCCTGCCGCGCCGCCGGATCGTCGGCGTCCACCTGATGCGCAACTCGATGATCCCGGTCGTCACCTTCCTGGGCACCGACATCGGCACCCTGATGACCGGCGCGATCGTGACCGAGGGCATCTTCAACGTCAAGGGTGTCGGTGGCGCCATCTACGAGGCGCTGTTCCGCCGTGAGGGAGCGACCGTCGTCGGCATCGCCTCGCTGATCATCCTGGTCTACCTCCTCACCAGCCTGCTCGTCGACCTGCTCTACGCGGTCCTGGACCCGAGGATTCGGTATGCCTGACACGACTGACGGAAAGATGCTGACCGCTCCCGGTCCTGCCGTCACCGAGACCGTCGCACCGGGCCCGGAGTCCGGTCCCGCGCCCGCGAAGGCGCGCTCCCTCTGGTCCGACGCCTGGCACGACCTGCGCCGCCAGCCGATGTTCCTGGTCTCCGCCGCGCTGATCGTGCTGCTGCTGGTGATCTCCTTCGCGCCCGGACTCTTCACCAGCGCCTCGCCGCGCCACGCGGACCTGGCCAACCACTACCTCCAGCCGCCGAACTGGGGCAACTTCTTCGCCCCCGACTGGCTCGGCTACGACGGTCAGGGCCGGTCCATCTACGCCCGCATCGTCTACGGTGCCCGAGCCTCGCTCACCGTCGGCATCGGCGTCACGGTCCTGGTCACCCTGCTCGGCACCCTGGTCGGCATGCTCGCCGGCTACTTCGGCGGCTGGGCGGACACCATCCTGTCCCGGGTCACCGACATCTTCTTCGGCATCCCGTTCCTGCTCGGCGCGCTCGTCGTCCTCACCACCTTCGAGGAGCGCACCGTCTGGGTCGTGATCCTGGCCCTCGCCTTCCTCGGCTGGACCCAGATCGCCCGTGTCGCCCGCGGCGCGGTGATCACCATCAAGCAGGCGGACTACGTCGTCGCGGCCAAGGCGCTCGGCGCCTCCACCTCGCGCATCCTGCTGAAGCACATCCTGCCGAACGCCCTGGCGCCGATCATCGTCGTCGCCACCATCGCCCTCGGCGGTTACATCGCGGCCGAAGCCACCCTGTCGTTCCTCGGCGTGGGCCTGGCCGAGCCGACGGTGTCGTGGGGCGGCGACGTGTCCACCGGACGAGAGCAGCTGCGCAACGCGCCGTACGTCCTGATCGTCCCGTCGGTGATGGTCTCGATCACCGTGCTCTCGTTCCTCATGTTCGGCGATGCGGTGCGCAACGCCCTCGACCCCAAGCTGCGCTGAGGAGGGCGTAAATCGTGAGCACCATCAACAAGACCGCGACCGTCCCGGCGCCGCGCGAGAGCGGGCACCACAACGGCCCGCTGCTCGAAGTCAAGAACCTGCACGTCGAGTTCCACACCCGTGACGGTGTGGCCAAGGCGGTCAACGGAGTCAACTACTCGGTGGACGCCGGCGAGACCCTCGCCGTCCTCGGCGAGTCCGGCTCCGGCAAGTCCGTCACCGCCCAGGCCATCATGGGCATCCTCGACATGCCGCCCGGCAGGATCCCGCAGGGCGAGATCCTGTTCCGCGGCGAGGACATGCTGAAGATGTCCGACGAGGAGCGCCGCAAGATCCGCGGCCGGAAGATCGCGATGATCTTCCAGGACGCGCTCTCGTCGCTGAACCCGGTCCTCTCCGTCGGCTACCAGCTCGGCGAGATGTTCCGCGTCCACCAGGGCCTGTCCAAGAAGGACGCCAAGCTCAAGGCCATCGAGCTGATGGACAAGGTCAAGATTCCCGCCGCCAAGGCGCGGGTCGGCGACTACCCGCACATGTTCTCCGGCGGTATGCGCCAGCGCATCATGATCGCCATGGCGCTCGCCCTGGAGCCCGACCTGATCATCGCCGACGAGCCGACCACGGCTCTCGACGTGACGGTCCAGGCCCAGGTCATGGACCTCCTGGCGGAGCTCCAGCGCGAGTACAACATGGGTCTGATCCTGATCACCCACGACCTCGGCGTCGTCGCCGACGTCGCGGACAAGATCGCCGTCATGTACGCCGGTCGGATCGTCGAGCAGGCGCCCGTGCACGAGCTGTACGCGCGCCCCGCGCACCCGTACACCCGCGGTCTGCTCGACTCGATCCCGCGCCTGGACCAGAAGGGCCAGGAGCTCTACGCGATCAAGGGCCTGCCGCCGAACCTGCTCAAGGTCCCGACGGGCTGCGCCTTCAACCCGCGCTGCCCCAAGGCCACCGACCTCTGCCGTACGGAGGTCCCGGCCCTGGCGCCGGTCACCGAGCAGGACGGCGCGGATCTCCCGGGCCGGAAGAGCGCCTGCCACTTCTGGAAGGAGACGATCCATGGCTGAGCTCAGCAAGAACGACGAGGCCGTGGCCGCCGCGCTGGACGTCCCCGTCCAGCGGGGGGAGCCCATCCTCCAGGTGCGCAACCTGCAGAAGCACTTCCCGCTGACGCAGGGCATCCTCTTCAAGAAGCAGGTCGGCGCGGTCAAGGCCGTGGACGGGGTCTCCTTCGATCTCTACCAGGGCGAGACCCTCGGCATCGTGGGCGAGTCCGGCTGCGGCAAGTCCACGGTCGCCAAGCTCCTGATGAACCTGGAGCGGGCCACCGCGGGCGAGGTCTTCTACAAGGGCCAGGACATCACCAAGCTGTCGGGGCGCGCGCTGAAGGCCGTGCGCCGCAACATCCAGATGGTGTTCCAGGACCCGTACACCTCGCTGAACCCGCGCATGACGGTCGGCGACATCATCGGCGAGACCTTCGACATCCACCCCGAGGTGGCCCCGAAGGGCGAGCGGCGCCGCAAGGTGCAGGACCTGCTCGACGTCGTCGGTCTGAACCCGGAGTACATCAACCGGTACCCGCACCAGTTCTCCGGCGGTCAGCGCCAGCGCATCGGCATCGCCCGCGGCCTCGCGCTCAACCCGGAGATCATCATCTGCGACGAGCCCGTCTCGGCCCTGGACGTCTCCGTCCAGGCGCAGGTGATCAACCTGATGGAGAAGCTCCAGGACGAGTTCAACCTGTCCTACATCTTCATCGCGCACGACCTGTCGATCGTCCGGCACATCTCGGACCGCGTCGGCGTCATGTACCTCGGCAAGATGGCCGAGATCGGTACGGACGCGGAGATCTACGACCACCCGACGCACCCGTACACCCAGGCGCTGCTCTCCGCCGTGCCGGTGCCGGACCCGCAGGCCCGTGCCGACCGCGACCGCATCATCCTCACGGGTGACGTGCCCTCGCCGGCCAACCCGCCGTCGGGCTGCCGCTTCCGCACCCGGTGCTGGAAGGCCCAGGACAAGTGCGCCGAGGAGCAGCCGCTGCTGGCGATCCCGGAGCGCTTCCGCGGCCAGGACACCCCCGCGGCCCACGAGTCGGCGTGCCACTTCGCCGAGGAGCGGGACGTGGTCCACGCGGGCTGACGGACCGTGACCGCCCGAAGGACCAGGGCCCCTCGCACCCCCGCCGGGTGCGGGGGGCCCTTCCGCGTCCGCGCGCCCGCTCGCGTACCCGCTCGGACGCCGTAGAAGTGCACTTCCGTCAATATCGAGTGATATTGGGGCCTAAGTCACGCTCAGGACAATCGGGAGGCACTCCATGCGCGGAGCCACGCACGCCAAGTGGGCCGCACTGGCCACCGCCGTCGCCCTCGCGGCGACCGCCTGCGGCGGCGGTGACGACAGTGGCGGCGGAGGGGCCGACGGCATCGTGAGCTCCTCCTGGGGCGACCCGCAGAACCCACTGGAGCCGGCGAACACCAACGAGGTCCAGGGCGGCAAGGTCCTCGACATGATCTTCCGCGGGCTCAAGCGGTACGACCCGAAGACCGGCGAGGCCAAGGACATGCTCGCCGAGAAGATCGAGACGACCGACTCGACCAACTTCACCATCACCGTCAAGGACGGCTGGACCTTCTCCAACGGCGAGAAGGTCACCGCCCAGTCCTTCGTCGACGCCTGGAACTACGGCGCCGCTCTGAAGAACAACCAGAAGAACGCCTACTTCTTCGGCTACATCGAGGGCTACGACAAGGTCCACCCCGAGAAGGGCGAGGCCACCGCCGACACGATGTCCGGCCTCAAGGTCACCGGCCCGCGGACCTTCACGGTGAAGCTCACCCAGAAGTTCTCGACCTTCCCCGACACCCTCGGCTACGCGGCCTTCGCCCCGCTCCCGAAGGCCTTCTTCGACGACCGGGACGCCTGGCTGTCGAAGCCCGTCGGCAACGGCCCGTACACCGTCGACTCGTACTCCAAGGGCTCCCAGATGGAGCTCAAGCGCTGGGACGACTACCCCGGTGACGACAAGGCCCAGAACGGCGGCATCACCCTCAAGGTCTACACGGACAACAACACCGCGTACACCGACCTGATCGCCGGCAACCTCGACCTCGTCGACGACGTCCCCGCCGCCCAGCTCAAGAACGTCTCCGCCGACCTCGGCGACCGGTACATCAACACGCCGGCCGGCATCATCCAGACCCTCTCCTTCCCGTTCTACGACGACGCGTGGAACAAGCCGGGCCAGGAGAAGCTCCGCCAGGGCCTGTCGAGGGCCATCGACCGCGAGCAGATCACCGAGACGATCTTCCAGAAGACCCGCACGCCCGCCGTCGACTGGACCTCCCCGGTCCTCGGCGAGGAGGGCGGCTTCAAGGACGTCTGCGGCGACTTCTGCAAGTACGACGCCGCCGAGGCGAAGAAGCTGGTCGCCGAGGGCGGCGGCATCCCCGGCGGCACGATGAGGATCTCGTACAACGCCGACACCGGCTCCCACAAGGAGTGGGTGGACGCCGTCTGCAACTCCATCAACCGGGCCCTCGGCGACAACAAGGCCTGCGTCGGCAACCCCATCGGCACCTTCGCCGACTACCGCAACCAGGTCACCACCCAGAAGCTCGACGGCCCCTTCCGGGCCGGCTGGCAGATGGACTACCCGCTGATCCAGAACTTCCTGCAGCCGCTGTACTACACCAACGCCTCGTCCAACGACGGCAAGTACACCAGCGCCGAGTTCGACAAGCTGGTGGACCAGGCCAACGCCGAGACCGACATCCCGAAGGCGGTCGGCCTCTTCCAGCAGGCCGAGGAAGTCCTCCGCGACGACATGGGCGCCATCCCGCTCTGGTACCAGAACGGCAGCGCCGGCTACTCCGACCGGGTCGAGAACGTCGCCCTCAACCCGTTCAGCGTCCCGGTCTACGACCAGATCAAGGTCAAGTGACGTCGTCGTAGGCCGGTGGCGCACGGCCCGGCACGCGGACCCCCGCGCCGGGCCGTACGCCTTCCCCCCTCCCTGGAGGTCCCCGTGGGTCGATATGTGATCCGGCGGCTGCTGCAGATGATCCCGGTCTTCTTCGGTGCCACGCTGCTGATCTTCCTGATGGTGAACGTGATGGGCGATCCCATCGCCGGACTCTGCGGCGACCGCGCCTGCGACCCGGCGACCGCCGCCCGGCTGAGGCAGGAGTTCGGCCTCGACAAGCCCGTCTGGCAGCAATACCTGACCTACATGGGCAACGTCTTCACCGGCGACTTCGGCACCGCCTTCAACGGGCAGCCGGTCACCGAACTGATGGCCAACGCCTTCCCGGTCACCATCCGGCTCACCCTCGTCGCCATCCTCTTCGAGATCGTCATCGGCATCAGCCTCGGCGTCGTCACCGGCCTCAAGCGCGGCCGCCCCGTCGACACCACCGTCCTGCTGCTGACCCTGGTCGTCCTCTCCGTCCCCACCTTCGTCACCGGCCTGCTCGTCCAGCTGCTGCTCGGCGTGAAGTGGGGCTGGATCGACCCGGCCGTCTCGCCCGCCGCCACCTTCGACGAACTGATCGTCCCCGGCCTGGTCCTCGCCTCGGTCTCGCTCGCGTACGTCACCCGGCTCACCCGCACCTCGATCGCCGAGAACAAGCGCGCCGACTACGTCCGCACCGCCATCGCCAAGGGCCTCCCGCGCCGCCGGGTCGTCAGCCGCCACCTGCTGCGCAACAGCCTCATCCCGGTGGTCACCTTCATCGGCGCCGACGTCGGCGCCCTCATGGGCGGCGCCATCGTCACCGAACGGATCTTCAACATCCACGGCGTCGGCTACCAGCTCTACCAGGGCATCGTCCGGCAGAACACCCAGACCGTGGTCGGCTTCGTGACGATCCTCGTCCTGATCTTCCTGCTGGCCAACCTCCTGGTGGACCTCCTGTACGCCGTCCTTGACCCGAGGATTCGCTATGCCTGAGCCGCTCGAACCGCTGGAAGAGGGTCGCTCGATCGCCGCGACCGGCGCCGGGGGAGCCACCGACCTCGCCATGGCCGAGGCCGAGACCCTGGAGCAGACGCCGGACGGCCCCCGGGGCACCGGACCCGACAGCAAACCCCGCTCCCTCTGGTCCGACGCCTGGCACGACCTGCGCCGCAACCCGATCTTCATCGTCTCCGGCCTGATCATCCTCTTCCTGGTGGTCATCGCGATCTGGCCGTCCCTGATCGCCTCCGGCGACCCCCTCGACTGCGACCTCTCCAAGGCGCAGGAGGGTTCCCAGCCCGGCCACCCCTTCGGCTTCAACGGGCAGGGCTGCGACGTCTACACCCGCACCGTCTACGGAGCCAGGGCCTCCATCCAGGTCGGCGTCTTCGCCACCCTCGGCGTGACCCTCCTCGGCGCCGTCCTCGGCGGCCTCGCCGGCTTCTTCGGCGGCACCTGGGACGGCATCCTCTCCCGGATCACCGACATCTTCTTCGCCATCCCCGTCGTCCTCGGCGGCCTGGTCCTGCTCTCCGTCGTCAGCAACAACACCGTCTGGCCCGTCATCGGCTTCATGGTGCTGCTCGGCTGGCCGCAGCTCTCCCGCATCGCCCGCGGCTCGGTGATCACCGCCAAACAGAACGACTACGTGCAGGCCGCCCGCGCGCTCGGCGCCTCCAACTCCCGGATGCTGCTCCGGCACATCACGCCCAACGCCCTCGCGCCCGTCATCGTCGTCGCCACCATCGCCCTCGGCACCTACATCGCCCTGGAGGCGACCCTGTCCTTCCTCGGCGTCGGCCTGAAGCCGCCGACGGTCTCCTGGGGCATCGACATCTCCTCGGCCTCGCCGTACATCCGCAACGCGCCGCACATGCTGCTCTGGCCCTCCGGCGCGCTCGCGATCACGGTGCTCGCCTTCATCATGCTCGGCGACGCCGTCCGCGACGCCCTCGACCCGAAGCTGAGGTAGGCACCCATGCTGCTCGAAGTGCGCGACCTGCACGTGGAGTTCCACACCCGCGACGGGATCGCCAAGGCGGTCAACGGCGTGAACTACTCCGTCGACTCGGGGGAGACCCTCGCCGTCCTCGGCGAGTCCGGCTCCGGCAAGTCCGTCACCGCCCAGGCCGTCATGGGCATCCTCGACATGCCCCCCGGGAGGATCACCAGCGGCGAGATCCTCTTCCAGGGCCAGGACCTGCTGAAGCTCAAGGAGGAGGAGCGCAGGAAGGTCCGCGGCGCCAAGATGGCGATGATCTTCCAGGACGCGCTCTCCTCCCTCAACCCCGTCCTCAGCGTCGGCGAACAGCTCGGCGAGATGTTCGTCGTCCACCAGGGGATGAGCAAGAAGGACGCCCGCGCCCAGGCCGTCGAGCTCATGGACCGGGTCCGCATCCCCGCCGCCAAGGAACGCGTCGGCCAGTACCCCCACCAGTTCTCCGGAGGCATGCGCCAGCGCATCATGATCGCCATGGCGCTCGCCCTGGAGCCCGAGCTGATCATCGCCGACGAGCCCACCACCGCCCTCGACGTCACCGTCCAGGCCCAGGTCATGGACCTGCTCGCGGAGCTCCAGCGCGAGTACAACATGGGGCTCATCCTCATCACCCACGACCTCGGCGTCGTCGCCGACGTCGCCGACAACATCGCCGTCATGTACGCCGGCCGGATCGTCGAGAAGGCCCCCGTCCACGAGATCTACAAGGCGCCCGCCCACCCCTACACCCGCGGCCTCCTCGACTCCATCCCGCGCCTGGACCAGAAGGGCCAGGAGCTGTACGCGATCAAGGGCCTGCCGCCCAACCTGCTCGCCATCCCGCCCGGCTGCGCCTTCAACCCGCGCTGCCCGATGGCGCAGGACGTCTGCCGCACCGACGTGCCCCCGCTGTACGAGGTCACCGAATCGCCCGTCCCGCGCTCCAGCGCCTGCCACTTCTGGAAGGAGTGCCTCCATGGCTGAGGCGATTCTCGAGGTCCGGGACCTGCACAAGCACTACCCGCTGACCCAGGGCGTCCTCTTCAAGAAGCAGGTCGGCGCGGTCAGGGCGGTCGACGGCGTCGACTTCGACCTCGCCGCCGGCGAGACCCTCGGGATCGTCGGCGAGTCCGGCTGCGGCAAGTCGACCGTCGCGAAGATGCTGGTCAACCTGGAGAAGCCGACCTCCGGCTCGATCAAGTACAAGGGCGAGGACCTCACCAAGCTCTCCCCGCGCGCCCTCAAGGCCGTCCGCCGCAACATCCAGATGGTCTTCCAGGACCCCTACACCTCGCTCAACCCGCGCATGACGGTCGGCGACATCATCGGCGAGCCGTACGAGATCCACCCCGAGGTCGCGCCGAAGGGGGACCGGCGCCGCAAGGTCCAGGACCTGCTCGACGTCGTCGGCCTCAACCCCGAGTACATCAACCGCTACCCGCACCAGTTCTCCGGCGGCCAGCGCCAGCGCATCGGCATCGCCCGCGGCCTCGCCCTCCAGCCCGAGATCATCGTCGCCGACGAGCCGGTCTCCGCCCTCGACGTCTCCGTCCAGGCCCAGGTCGTCAACCTGCTCGACCGGCTCCAGTCCGAGTTCTCCCTCAGCTACGTCTTCATCGCCCACGACCTGTCGATCGTGCGGCACATCTCGGACCGGGTCGGCGTCATGTACCTCGGCCGGATCGTGGAGATCGGCACCGACACCCAGATCTACGACCACCCCACCCACCCCTACACGCAGGCGCTGCTCTCCGCGGTGCCCGTCCCGGACCCCGAGGCCCGCGCCCACCGCGAGCGGATCATCCTCACCGGCGACGTGCCCTCCCCGGCCAACATCCCCTCCGGTTGCCGCTTCCGCACCCGCTGCTGGAAGGCGCGGGAGCGGTGCGAGCTGGAGGTCCCGCTGCTCGCCGTCCCGGCCGTCTTCCGCCTCACCGACAGCCCCGCCCACCACCCCTCCGCCTGCCACTTCGCCGAGGAGAAGCAGGTCGTCCCGCCGGAGGACTCCCTGACCCACCCGGACCCCCTGGCGGAGGGCCCGGCCCCGGTGGAGGCGGCCCGCGAGGCCCAGGCACCGGAGGGTCCGGGTCCGGGGAGACCGGGTCCGGACGGCCAGGGCCCGGAGGGGCCTCCCGAGGAGCCGGGCAGCCCGAAGACCCTCTGACGCGGGGCCCTTTAACGCCTCGGCAATCACCGAGTATCGGATCCGATATACGAATACTGGATCCTGTCGGTCATGCGGCCCGTGCGGGTGCCGTCGACCGGCGGGGGCTCCCCGAGCCCCCGCCGGGACACCGTTCCGCGGAACCGCTTGTCTCCGCCGCCCCTGACCGTGAGTATCGGCCCCGTGACTGTGACACGACCGGCACGTCTCACCGGCGCGGCGCTCGCCGCCGTGCTCGCGCTCGTCCCCTTCGTCTGGATCCTGCGCGACCTCGCCGCCCTCGGCTCGCCCGAGGACCTGTTCCGGCACTGGGTCGGCGACCGCTTCCGGCTCGGTCACGCCCGGTCGGCCACCACCCTGCTCGACCCGCTGCTCTGCCTCGCCGCCGCCGGCACCGCCCTCGCGGCCCTCCGCTCCCGGCACGCCGCCGCCGCGCTCGCCGCCACCGGCGCCGTCACCCTCGCCGTACGCCTCCCCGGCCTCTGGTCCCACGGCACCGGGCCCCTCGTCACCGCCCTCGCCGAGACCGCCCTGGGCGCCGGACTCCTCCTCACCGCCCTCACCGGCCGCCGCCCGCCGGCCGGCCCCGACGAACCGGTCCCCACCCGGCCCCGCCCCGGGCCGGCCGCCGCGGCGGGCGTCCTGCTCGCCGTCGCCGCCCTCGTCCTGCTGGCCCGGGAGATCGACCGGGCCACCGGGCTCGGCCTCCGCCTCGCCGTCGACCGCTACACCGGCGGCCGCTCCGTCCTCGGCCCCGCGCTCGGCGTCCCGCCCGGCTGGCTCGCCGCCGTCCTCGTCGCCCTCCACCTGACGGCCGCCGTCTCCGCCTTCGCCGCCGCCCGGCACACCCGCCCCCTCGGCCTGCTCGCCGGCGGCCTCCTCCTCGGCACCGGCCTCGCCGAACTCGCCCGCCTCGCCCGGCTCCACCTCCACCACGACGGCGTCGTGTACGTCCGGGCCCCCGAACTCGACGTCCCCGCCCTCGCCACCGCGCTCTTCTGCGCGCTCGCCGGGGCCGCCGTCCTCGCCCTCCTGGCCGGGCGCGGCGCCCCCGACGCCGCACCCGCCCCGCGCCCGGCGGCGACCCCGCCGCCGCCCTACCCGCGGCCGCCCGGCTGGTGATCCCGGAAGCCGCCCAGCGACCGCTTCAGGAAGTCGACCTGGAGCAGCAGCAGGTTCTCCGCCACCTGCTCCTGCGGGGTCATGTGCGTCACCCCCGACAGCGGCAGCACCTCGTGCGGGCGGCCCGCCGCGAGGAGCGCCGACGACAGCCGCAGCGCGTGCGCCACCACCACGTTGTCGTCCGCGAGACCGTGCACGATCATCATCGGCCGGGCCGGCTCCTCCGGCGCCGACAGACCGTCGTCGGTGAGCAGCGACTGCGCCGCGTACACCTCGGGCTCCGTCTCCGGGGTGCCCAGGTACCGCTCCGTGTAGTGGGTGTCGTACAGCCGCCAGTCCGTCACCGGCGCGCCCACCACCGCCGCGTGGAAGACATCGGGCCGCCGCAGCACCGCGAGCCCCGCCAGGTAGCCGCCGAACGACCAGCCCCGCACCGCCACCCGGTCCAGGTCCAGCGGGAACCGCTCCGCGAGCGCCCGCACCGCCGCCACCTGGTCCTCCAGCGTCACCGCGAAGTCCCGCAGCACCGCCTTCTCCCACGAGGGGGAGCGCCACGGCGTCCCCCGGCCGTCCGCCACCACCACCGCGAAGCCCTGCTCGGCGAACCACTGCGAGGTCAGGTGCGCGTTGTGCGCGGCCACCACCCGGGGCCCGTGCGGGCCACCGTACGGATCCATCAGGACCGGCAGCGGCCCGTGCCCCTCCTCGTACCAGGACGGCAGCAGCACCGCGCAGGGGATCCGCCGCTCACCGGCCTCGGTGAACACCGGCGCGGCCCGCAGCGGCGGTTCGGCCGCGTACGAGCCCACCACCGCCACCGGCCGCCCCGCGCGCAGCACCCGCGCCACCGGGCCCGGCGCGTCCGGCCGGGAGGAGACCAGCACGGTCACCCCGCCGCCGCGCACCGCCCCGTGCCAGCCCGCGCCCTCCGAGACCCGCTCCGCGCCCGCCGCCGACACCCGGTACACATGCGTCTCGCCCGTCTCCGGGGCCTCGGCCGCCTCGCCCGCCGACGCCGACACCAGCACGTCGTCCTCGCCGACGTCGAGCACCGCCCGCACGTGCAGCGAGGCGTCCGTCAGCGTCTCCCCGCCCACGGACAGCGCCCGCGCCCCGCTCTCGTCGCCGATCCGCACCAGCTTCCCGTCCGGCGACCAGCACGGCACCCCCGGCAGCAGCTCCAGCCAGGCCGGGTCCGTGTCCTCCCGCACGGTCGTCGTCGCGCCCGAGGCGGGGTCCACCGCCAGCACCCGCTGGCTCCGCTGGTCCCGGGCCTGGACGAGGAGCAGCGGCGCGCCCGCCGAGGACCAGTGCACGCGCGCGAGGTACGGGAACCGCTCCCGGTCCCACACCACTTCGGTGCGGGAGCCGTCGAGGCCGTGGCGGAAGAGCCGCACCTCCGCGTCGGGCGTCCCCGCCGCCGGGTACGCCACCCGCTGCGGTTCCCGGTCCGGGTGCGCCGGGTCCGCGATGTACCACCGGCGCACCTCACGGTCGTCCGCGCGGGCCACCAGGAGCGCGTCCGACTCCGGAGACCACCAGAATCCGCGGTCCCGTCCCATTTCCTCCGAGGCGATGAATTCGGCCAATCCGTAGGTGGTGTTCCCGTCCTCCGGAACCGCCAGTTCCCGATCGCCGGAACCATCGGCTCCGACCACCCGCAGGGCCCCGCCCGACACATACGCCACCAGGCGTCCGTCCGGCGACGGCCGCGGGTCGATCACCGGTCCCGGCACCGGCAGCTCCCGTGCCGTCCCGGTCCGCAGCTCGGCCGTGAACAGCCGCCCGGACAGGGCGAACGCCGCCAGCTCCACCGCCGCGTCCACCGCGTAGCCGACGATCCCCGCCGACCCCTCGCGGCTGCGTTCGCGCCGCGCCTGCTCCTCGGCCGACAGCTCCTCCTCGGCCCCCGCGAGCAGCGCGGACGGTTCCGCGGCGACCCGTTCCACCGGCTCGCCGCCGTCCGCCGGCAGGTCGAGCACCATCAGCGCGTGCGTCCGGTCCGTGCCCGAACCGGAACGGACGAAGACGACCCGCTCCCCGTCCGGGGAGACCGAGAAACCGCGCGGCACCCCGAGCGTGAACCGCTGGGTCCGGGCGTGCAGGCGAGGGAAGGAGAGCCCCACGGGTGGGGCGGCAGAGTGCTGCTGAGACAAGGTCATACGGCCGAAAGTAGCGCTGTACGCCCCCTCGCGCGCCTGTACGCCGATCAATGCGCGGGTACGGATAGTTATGATCCGTAGCGCTTGGTGGGTGCCCCTCCGTGGGTATGCACTCGCGTGGGGTCCCCGGGCACGTGCCCGAGGCCCGCACCGACCGCATGAAGCACGACCGCACGAAGCACGGGCACGACCGCACGAGGCACGGGCGCCGCCCGTACGCACCACCCGCACACAACCGCACGCACGAACCGCTCGAACAACCGACCGAAGGTGGAGGTGAACCGCCGTGGCACTCTCGCTCTCGATCTCCGTGGTGGTGCTGCTGGCGATCGTCGTCTTCCTGCTGATCCGGAAATCCGGACTCAAAGCCGGACACGCGGTGGTCTGTGCGCTCCTGGGCTTCTACCTCGCCAGCTCCTCCCTCTCCGACTCGATCACCACCCTCACCACCAACGTGGCGAGCATGATCGCGGGACTCAAGTTCTGACCCGGGCGGTCGGCGACGGCCCCGCCTCGTAGGCTGGGGCCATGACCGATCTCCCCGCCCGTCGTCTGCTCCTCGTGCACGCGCACCCGGACGACGAGTCGATCAACAACGGCGCCACCATGGCCAGGTACGCGGCCGAAGGCGCCCTGGTCACCCTGGTCACCTGCACCCTGGGCGAGGAGGGCGAGGTCATCCCGCCCGAGCTCGCCCACCTGGCCCCCGACCGCGAGGACCGCCTCGGCCCCCACCGCGTCGGCGAACTCGCCGCCGCCATGGCCGCCCTCGGCGTCACCGACCACCGCTTCCTCGGCGGCGAGGGCCGCTTCCGCGACTCCGGCATGATGGGCGTCCCCCAGAACGAGCGCGCGAACGCCTTCTGGAACACCGACGTCGACACCGCCGCCGCCTTCCTCGTCGAGGTGGTCCGCGAGACCCGCCCCCAGGTCCTCGTCACCTACGACCCCGACGGCGGCTACGGCCACCCGGACCACATCCAGGCCCACCGCGTCGCCATGCGCGCCGCCGACCTCGCCGCGGACCCCGCGTACCGCCCCGACCTCGGCCCCGCCCACGCCATCGCCAAGATCTACTGGAACCGGGTGCCCCGCCCCGTCGCCGAGGCCGGCTTCGCCCGCCTCGCCGCCGAGGGCTCCGCCTTCCCGAAGGACGCCGCCGTCGACGACGTCCCCGGAGTCGTCGACGAGGACCGGATCACCGCCGAGATCGCCGGCGGCGACCCCGCCGAGCGGGGCTCGTACGCGGCCCGCAAGAGCGCCGCCATGGCCGCCCACGCCACCCAGGTCGCCGTCGACGGCCCCTGGTTCGCCCTCTCCAACGACCTCGGCCAGCCCCTCCTCACCACCGAGTACTACGAACTCGTCCGCGGCGTCCCGGGCGCCCCGGCCGGCGAGCGCGAGACCGACCTCTTCGCGGGCCTCCCCGCCGAGGGCGAGGTGGCGGGCCGATGAACACCCCCGTCGCCCGGTACGCCGCCTACGCCGGTCTCCTCGTCCTCGGCGCCCTCGTCGGCACCGCCGGCGCCCTCGTCCAGGCCGCCTGGCTCCCCGCCGGCCTGCTCCTCGCCCTGCTCGCCACCGCCGCCCTCTTCTACGGCGGCATGCGCGCCACCGGCAACCAGGCCGGTCTCGCCGCGGCGGGCGGCGGCTGGCTCCTCGCCGTCATCGTGCTCAGCCTCGGCCGCCCCGAGGGTGACGGGCTCTTCGGCGGCGGCCTCGGCGAGCTGGTCTTCCTCTTCGGCGGCATGGGCGCCGCTGTGATCTGCGCCACCGTCAGCAGGCTGCCGCAGACCACCCCGTAGACCCCACGGGGAACCACCCGTGAGCTGCGGGACTTCGCACCGGGCGGATAACCTGCGGCGCCGGACAGTATGGTGGTGCGCGCCGCCGAACCGCCCGGGACCGTACGAGCATCAGCAAGAGCGGGCGGCGGAGCCAACCGGGAGATCCTGCTTTGAGTCGTGAAACTGGTCGAGAGACCGACAGTTCGTCCTCCGGCGCCCAGGGGCGCGGCGGGGCCGCCTATCCGTCGGGAACCCAGCCCTATGGATCCCGCGAGTATCCGTCGCTCCACCCGACGCAGGACGCGCCGGAGGAGACCTCCGCCACGTCCGCGCCGCCGGAGGAGCCGAAGACCGAGACCACCCTGACGACCCGGATCCGCATCAACATTCCGGGTTCGCGGCCGATCCCGCCCGTCGTGGTCCGCAAGCCCGTCGCGGAGGCCGAGGCCGCCGCCCCGGCCCCCGAGCCGGAGCGGCCCGCCCCGGCCCCCGTGCCCGAGCCCGCGCCCGCGCCCGCGCCGGCCCCCGTGCGGACCGCGCCCGAGCCGCCGCAGGCCGCCGCCGAGCCCCCCAAGGGCAAGGAGACCAGCGACTGGTTCGCCCCTCGCAAGAACGCGGGCCCGGCCTCCGTCGCCCCCGCGAGCGGCCCGGCGACGCCCGCCCCGAAGGCCCCCGGCGGCCCGCAGACCTCCGGCACCGGCTTCGCGGGCTCCGCGACCGCCGGCGTGCCCACGGTCGGCAGCACGCCCTCCAGCCGCCCCGTCAGCAACCCGCTGTACGACACCGGCACCCTCCCCGGCTACGAGGGCACCCCCGCCGCCGGCGTCCCCCTCTACGACGGCCCCCGGCCCGACGCCACCCCGGCCGAGGGCACCCCGCGGTACGACGGGACCCCCGCGGCCGGCACGCCCCGCAACGATGGCCGGCCCGCCGGCCCGGCCTCCGGCCCCGCCGCCCCCACCGGCCCCACCACCGGCCCGGCCTCCGGTCTCGCCGACCTCGGCGCCGGCCAGGCCCCGCGCCCGCCGATGCCGCAGCGCCCCGGCGCCCCCCGGCCGGGCGGCCCCCTCGCGGGTGCCCCGACGCCGGGCGCCCCGCTTGCCGGCGGGGCCGGTGCCGGCGCGCCCCGCATGTCCGACGACACCGCGATCCTGACGCCGCAGCAGCTCGGCGCCCCACGCGGCCTGCTCTCCGGCGACACCCTCACCAGCGGCATCCCGGTCGTCCCCCCGGACGGAGGCCGCCCCGACCCCGGCCCGCGCGCCGAGGGCCTCCGGCAGCAGCCGGCCCCGGGCCTCACGCCCGTACCCAAGCCCGCCCCCGCCCCGGCCCCGGCCAAGAAGGGCCGCTCCAAGCTGGTCCTCGCCGCGGTCGGCCTCGTCGGCATCGCGGGCGTCGCCTACGGCGCCGGACTCCTCCTGAACCACTCCGACGTCCCCAAGGGCACCACCGTCCTCGGCGTCGACATCGGCGGCGGCACGAAGGAGGAGGCCGTCACCAAGCTGGAGGCGAGCCTCGGCAAGCGCGCCGCGACCCCGCTCCAGCTCACCGTCGGCGGCAAGAAGGTCCAGCTCGCCCCCGACAAGGCCGGCCTCGCCCTGGACAGCCAGGAGACCGTCCGGGGCGCCGCGGGCAGCGACTACAACCCCGTCTCGGTGATCGGCTCGCTCTTCGGCGGCGAGCGCGTCGCCAAGCCGGTCTTCCCGGTCGACGACGAGAAGCTCGCCGTCGCCCTGCGGGACCTCGCGGGCTCCTCGTCCTCGGCGACCGAGGCGACGATCCTCTTCGCCCCGAACAAGGTCACCGCCGTGGAGGGCAAGCCCGGCCGGGGCCTCGACGTCCAGCGTTCGATGATCTCGGTCAAGGACGCCTTCCGCGCCCAGGTCGAGACCGGCGTGAACAAGGTCGTCGAACTCCCGGTCAGCGTCCGCAAGCCCACCGTCACCAAGGCCGAACTAGACCGGGCGATGAAGGAGTTCGCCGAGCCCGCCATGTCCGGCCGGATCACCATCCGGGCCGGCGGCAAGTCCATCGACTTCGGCCCGGCCCGCTCGCTGCCGCAGATCCTCTCCATGAAGGCCGTCGACGGCCACCTGGTGGAGGTCTACGACAAGAAGGCGATCACCCGCCTCCTCGAAGGCACCTTCAAGGGCGTCATGGTCACCAAGGGCGACGGCTCGAAGCACGAGGTCTCCGCCGACGACGTCGCCTTCGTCATGCGCGACGCCCTCCGGGGCAGGACCAAGGCGGAGCGCACCGCCACGATCGACCTCTCGGGCAACGGCTGACCCCCGGCACGACGCCCACGCCGGCGGCCCCCGTCCTCACCCGGAGGACGGGGGCCGCCGGCGTGCGACCGCGCGCCCCTCACCCGGCGACCAGCACGGCGGACAGCGCCAGCGCCCCGGGCAGCGCCTGGGCGAAGAGGATCCGCCGGTTGGCGGTGGCGGCCCCGTAGACCCCCGCGACCACGACGCACGACAGGAAGAACACCCGCACCCGGAACCCGGTGGGATCGTCCGCGACCAGCCCCCACACGAGCCCGGCGGCGATGAACCCGTTGTAGAGCCCCTGATTGGCGGCCATGGCGGCGGTCTCCCGGGCGAGCCGCGCGTCGAACCCGGAGAACCGCCGCCCGGTCTCCTTCTCCCACAAGAACATCTCCATCACGAGGATGTAGAGGTGGAGCAGCGCGATCAGGGCGACGAGGATGTCCGCGGTCAAAGGCATGCCCCCATGGTGACCGGGGAAGCGCCGGGGGAACGGCTGCGACGCGGGGTCCGGACGGACACGCGGGGCGGGGCCACCGGGAAGGCGGGCGGAACGGCCGGTCCCCGGCCGGGAAACGAGCCCCGCCCCACGCGCCCCGGGCGGAACCACGTTGCCCCGCCCCACGGCCCCCTCCTGGACTCGGCGGCCTGGGAACGGGGTCGTAGCACAGAGGTAATGCGCCGCGATGACATCTCGGAGGACGCCGGTTCGAATCCGGTCGCCCCGCTCCCTCTTCGCGGCGCCACCGCCTACGCTCGCCCCATGATCGAGATCAGCCTCTCCGACGTCGAAGTCGCCGCCCTCGCCGCCCGGGTGGGGGCCGGAGTCGTACGGGACGCGTACGGGCGGGAGCTCGAACGGGTCGACAAGGGCGCGGGGGACTTCGCCACCGCCGCCGACCTCGCGGCCGAGCGGGCCATCCTCGACGTGCTGCGCGCGGCCCGGCCCGAGGACGGGGTCCTCGGCGAGGAGGGCGGCGAGCAGGGGCCCGGAGGCGCCCGGAGCCAGTGGCTCGTGGATCCGCTCTGCGGGACGCTCAACCACGCCGTCGGGAACAAGCTCGTCGCCGTCAACGTGGCCCTGCGCGGCGGGGCGGCGGCCGTGGCCGACCCCTTCGCGGGCGAGGACGGCGAGGTGTTCCGCACCGACGGGAAGACCGCCTGGGGCGACGACGGCGCGGTCCTGGCGCCCACCGCCGCCACCGGGCTCGTCGACGTGAACCTCGACCCGCCGTTCCCCTCCGCGCCCGGTTTCCGGGCCGTCGAACTGCTCGCCCACCCCGACTTCGTCGCCGGCTTCCGGCCCCGGGTCGTCTCGACCTCGCTCGCCCTCGCCTGGGTGGCGGCCGGGAAGCGGGCCGCGTACGTCACCGACGGCGGCGACCTCGCCGACAGCGTCCACTTCGCCGCCGGCATCGCCCTCTGCCGCGCGGCCGGCTGCGTCGTCACCGGCCTCGACGGCACCCCGGCCGGGGAGGGACCCGCCCGCGGCCTCGTGGCCGCCGCCGACGCGGAGACCCACGCCCGCCTCATGGCGATGATCCGGAAGACGTCCTAGTTGAGGCGGGCCCTGGCCGCCTGGGCGCGGTGGCGGATCGCGGCCGCCGACTCCGGGTCGACCGCGTCCATGATCTCCGCGTACGCCTCCATCTCCGCCGCCCCGGTGAGGAAGTCGCCGCGCTGGACGAGGAGTTCGGCGCGTTCGTAGCGGAGGCGGGCCGGGTGGGAGGGGAGCAGCAGGGCCAGGTCCACCGCCCACAGGGCGACGTCGGAGCGCTCGGGGCGCGGGGTCGCCCAGGCGCGGATGTTGCCGAGGATGCGGAGCACGACGGCACCGGGCTCGGCCGGCCGGAGCATCGAGCGGTCGAGGGCCTCGCCGGTCGCGCTCGCCACGAGCAGCTCGGCGTCCTCGGCGGTCATCGCGCGGCCGCCCGCGAAGGGGTCGACGAGGTCGAGGTCGGCCGGGTCGCCGAAGCCGACGACGAAGTGGCCGGGGAGGCCGAGCCCGTACACGGGGGCGCCGGCGCGCCGGGCGACCTCCATCCACACCACGGACAGCAGGATGGGCAGGCCGCGGCGGCGCCGGAGCACCTCGTGGAGGAGCGAGGACTCCAGGCGCTGGTAGTCGGCGGGAACGCCCTCGAAGCCCTCGCGGACGCCGAGGAGCGCCGCCAGCTCCTCCTTCCAGGCGCCCGTGTGCCGGGTGCCGTAGGGGACGAGTCCGGCGAGCCGGTCCAGTTCGACGTCCGCCTCGACGAGGTCGTGCTCGGTCACGGCCGGGTCGGCCACCGCGCAGATCAGCAGGCAGAGCCGGGCGAGGTCGGGCCGCTCGGCCCGGGCCTCCTCCGCGAACTCCCGCCGCCGGTCGGGCGCCGGGTCCGACGGTCGTCTCAGGGGGTCCTCCGCGCTCACGCCGCGCTCACGCCTCCGCCTGCCGATAGTGGTGGTAGTGGTGGTGCACCGCGAAGTCCATCCCCTCGTACAGCGCCCGCGCGCCGTCGTTGTCGGCCTCGACCTGGAGCCAGGCCGCCGAGGCGCCCTCGTCGAGCGCCTGCCGGGCGAGCGCGGCCATCACCGCGGTGGCCAGGCCCCGCCGCCGGTGCGCCGGGTCGACCTCCACCGCCATGAACCCCGCCCAGCGGCCGTCCACGACGCAGCGGCCGATGGCCGCCGGCACCTCTCCCGTGCCCGCGACGGACGCGAACCACACACTCGGGCCGGACGAGAGCACGTGCCGCACCGCCGGGCCGGCCTCCGTGAACCGCTGGTAGCGGCGCAGCCACGGCTCGTCGAGCGTCCGCGACAGCCGCACCTCCGCCGGCCCCGGTTCCCGGTCGGCGAGCGGCGCGAGCGCGGCGATCCGCAGCTCGGCGGTGACCTCGCGCCGCCAGCCCAGCCGCTCCAGGTCGGCGCAGAGCAGCTCCTGGGCGGACTCGGCGCCGGTGGCGGCCTGGACGTACGCGGGCAGCCCCCGGTCCGCGTACCACTTCCGTACGGCCTCCAGGGCCTCGGCGACGGGCCGGCCGGGATCGCCCTCCGGCAGCACCGAGTTGGCGCGGCGGGTGAATCCGTCGGCGGCCCGCAGGATCCACCCGCCGAGCGGCTCGCTCTCGACCGGCTGCCAGGCGCGCGCGGCGACCCGGGAGAGCTCCGGGAAGGTGGCGGCGGGGCCGCGCCGCCGGGCGGGTGCGGCGGGCACCACCTTGCCCGCCGCCAGGCGCAGTTCCGGGATCCGGACGGTCTCGCCGCTCTTTCGTGTGATCGTGAGCACACCGGCGTCCCACGATGTGAGCACCCCGACCGCGTCGGAGAACCGCTCACCCGGCGCGGCGGACTCCGTCACGTACCGAACGGAGACACGTTTTCCCACGTCAGCCCTGGTGAGACGGACCTCGAGCCGCCCTCCGCCGATGATTTCCACAGCTTCTCCGCCCCTCCTGTTCGGATCGCCCCCAAGAACGGAGATACTAGGTGCGGGCATCGACGACACCGCGCTCCCGCGCAGACCAGCCCTACCGAGGAGGAACGACAGCGTGACCTACGTCATCGCGCAGCCTTGTGTCGACGTCAAGGACAAGGCTTGCATCGAGGAGTGCCCCGTCGACTGCATCTACGAGGGCAAGCGATCTCTCTACATCCACCCGGACGAGTGCGTCGACTGTGGAGCCTGTGAGCCGGTCTGCCCGGTCGAGGCGATCTTCTACGAGGACGACACCCCGGAGGAGTGGAAGGACTACTACAAGGCGAACGTCGAGTTCTTCGACGACCTGGGTTCGCCCGGTGGTGCCTCCAAGCTCGGCGAGATCGAGCGTGACCACCCCTTCATCGCCGCCCTGCCGCCGCAGAACGGCTGATCTTTCGTTGCACCCGCTCTCGGTCCCGTACGGCCCCGCCGCCGTACGGGACCGACGCGTATCCGATGCGTACGCGTACGTACTGAGGAAGTGAGCCCACCCGTGAGCGCAGTCTCTTCGCGCCTGCCCGTCTTCCCCTGGGACAAGCTGGAGCCGTACAAGCAGACGGCCCTGGCCCACCCGGACGGGATCGTGGACCTGTCGGTCGGCACGCCGGTCGACCCGGTCCCCGCGCTGATCCAGGAGGCCCTGGTGGCCGCCGCGGACTCGCCCGGCTATCCGACGGTCTGGGGCACGCCGGAGCTGCGGGACGCGCTCACCGGATGGTGCGAGCGGCGCCTCGGCGCGGTCGGCTTCGCCCACGGGAACGTGCTGCCGGTCGTCGGCTCCAAGGAGCTCGTCGCCTGGCTGCCGACCCAGCTGGGGCTCGGCGCCGGCGACAAGGTCGCCTACCCCCGGCTCGCGTACCCGACGTACGAGGTCGGCGCGCGGCTCTGCGGCGCGGAGGCCGTCGTCTACGACGACCCGACGGAGCTCGACCCGGCCGGCCTGAAGCTGCTCTGGCTCAACTCCCCGTCGAACCCGACCGGCAGGGTCCTCCCGAAGGAGGAGCTCGTCCGGATCGTCGCCTGGGCGCGCGAGCACGGCGTCCTCGTCCTCTCCGACGAGTGCTACCTCGAACTGGGCTGGGAGGCCGACCCGGTGTCGGTCCTGCACCCGGACGTCTGCGGCGGCTCGTACGAGGGGATCGTCGCCGTCCACTCGCTCTCCAAGCGGTCCAACCTGGCCGGGTACCGGGCGGCGTTCGTCGCCGGTGACGCGGCGGTCCTCGGCGAGCTGCTCCAGATCCGCAAGCACGGCGGCATGATGACGGCCGCGCCGGTCCAGGCGGCGACCGTGGCCGCGCTCGGCGACGACGCGCACGTCGCGGAGCAGCGGGCGCGGTACGCGGCCCGCCGCGAGGTCCTGAAGGCGGCCCTGGAGGCCCACGGCTTCCGCATCGAGCACTCCGAGGCGAGCCTCTACCTGTGGGCGACCCGCGACGAGCCGTGCTGGGAGACGGTGGCGTACCTCGCGGAGAAGGGCGTCCTGGTGGCCCCGGGCGACTTCTACGGCGAGGCGGGCGCGCGGCACGTACGGGTCGCGTTCACGGCGACGGACGAGCGCGTGGCGGCGGCGGTCAAGCGCCTCGGCTGAGCCGGACGGCGCGACGCGGAGACGCGGAGGACGCGGAGACGCGGAAGGGCCCGGGCGCGTGGTGCGCCCGGGCCCTTCCGCACGGCGTCATGACGCCGGACCGTCAGCCGATCGGCAGGCCGCCCAGCATCTGGCCGGCCGGGGCGCCGCCCAGCGCGCCGCCGGCCGGGGTGTTGCCGGCGCTGTCGGTGGCGGCGCCCGCGGTCTGGCCGAGGGCCTCGCCGGCGCTGCCCGCGGTCTCGCCCGCGATCTTCTGGGCCGCCGGGGTGGCGGTCTTGCCGGCCGCGCCCACGGCCTTTCCGGCCGCCGGGACGGCCGTGCCGACGGCCTCGCCGCCGGTCGCCCCGGCGACTCCGGTCGCGGTCTGCGCGGCACCGTCGACGGCCGAGCCCGCGTTCGCCGCGTCGACCGCGGTCAGGCCGCCGAGCGCACCGGTCGGCGCGAGGCTGTGGTCCAGGGCGCTCGCGGAGCCGGCCGCACCGACCACGGGGGCTGCGCCGGCCGCGACGATCAGGGCGGCGCGGGCGATCCGGCGGGTCAGGGGGAGGGACATGGTGCTCCTTCGACGGGGGAGACGGTGGGGTTTGCCTTTGCGGGCTGCACAACCGAGGCGGGGGCGGGGGAGGTTGCGGTCGGCGAAGTTAAAGGCTGGGTAATGCGTCGTATTGTCGGGTGGGGAGGAAAGCGGACGAACGCCGCCGGGCGCTGCGCTCTGCTGAACCGTCTCTCCCCTTGCGCCCCAAGCCCCCCACGCGCCCCCGCCCCCACCCGGCCCCCCAGGCCCCTCACCCCCCTCCCGATCCCCACCCCGAGCGACGTCTCGCACCCATGTCCACCCCTGTCGTTTCGTTGTGGGCAGGCGTTCCGCCGGGGCGATGGGGGTCCCCCCTGCTCGAGCGAAGCCGAGAGCTCGGGGGAGGGTGGGCACAACGGAACGGCACCCTCTGCGGGTGCTTCCGCTCCTGTGCCTGGACCCGCACCCGTACGGCGCCGCACAGCAGGTGCGGGTCCAGGCCCGGAAAGCCTGGGCCCGGCGACGGGGCGCGGCCCGCAGGGACGGCGGGCGTGCGTGTCCACAGGGAGGACGGCGCAGCCGCAGGGACGACGGCGACCGCGCGAGGGGCGTCCCCGCGCCGGTGGGTCAGGGGGTGAGGCGGAGGCGGACCGTGGGGGGTTTGGGGGCGGCGTCGCCCGCACCGGGGGCCGCCGACCAGCCGCCCCCCGAGTCGTCCGCCCGCCACACCTTCCCCCCGTACGACACCTCCGCGACCCGCAGCGTCGCCGCCCGCGCGACCGCCCACTGCGCCAGCTCCCACCCGCGCCGGTCGGAGCCGTCGCCGACGGGGACGACGAGGACGGCCGGTTCCGTCGCGGAGCGTCCCGCGCCGGCCCCGCCGGAGACGGAGGTGGGCGCCGCGGAGTCGCCGAAGGCCCGCACCAGCTCCGTACGGACGAAGGCGGGGTCGCCGGGGCGGCCGTCCTTGATGTCCGCCGTGCACGACAGGGAGGCCGGCGCCCGGCCCGTCAGCGCCGCCGACAGCAGCGTCGCGTCCGGCTCGTGCTTGGCGTACGCCTGCGGGAAGCCGCTCTTCTGGACCTTCTGCGCCGCCACCGTCAGCGGCATCCGCGAGTAGCCGGGGACCTTCTCCAGGCCCTCGTAGAACTTCCCGGCCGAGTACACCGGGTCCATGATCTGCTCCGGCGTGCCCCAGCCCATGGACGGCCGCTGCTGGAAGAGGCCGAGCGAGTCCCGGTCGCCGTGCTCGATGTTCCGGAGCGCCGACTCCTGCAGGGCGGTCGCGAGCGCGATCGTGACGGCCCGCTCCGGCAGGCCGCGGGAGGTGCCGACCGCCGCGATCGTCGCCGCGTTCGACGCCTGCTCGGGGGTGAACTCGTACCGCTGGTCCCCGCTGCCCACGGCGCACCGCGGCGCGCCTTTGCTGCCGGTCATCTGGTGGACCGCGATGTACGACGCGAGGCCGCACAGGACGGCGAGGGCGGCGGCCGAACGGGCGAGTCGGCCACGACGGGCGGGGCGGGGGGAGTCGGACACGGGGCCCACCGTACTGGAGGCCGGGTTAGGGTCGGCATATGGCTGACATCACCCCGCAGGAGACTGCCCAGGAGACCTCGCTCGACCTCGCCCGGGACGGGGCCGCGCTGACCGCCGCCCTCGTCGACTTCGCGTCCGTCAGCGGGACCGAGAAGCCGCTCGCCGACGCCATCGAGCAGGCCCTGCGCGCCCTGCCCCACCTGTCCGTCGACCGGTACGGCAACAACGTCGTCGCCCGGACGAACCTCGGCCGCGCCGAGAGGGTCGTCCTCGCCGGCCACATCGACACCGTCCCGATCGCCGACAACGTCCCGTCCCAACTCGACGCGGACGGCGTCCTGTGGGGCTGCGGCACCTCCGACATGAAGTCCGGGGTCGCCGTGCAGCTGCGGATCGCCGCGACGGTGCCGGAGCCCAACCGCGATCTCACCTTCGTCTTCTACGACAACGAGGAGGTCGCCGCCGACCTCAACGGCCTCGGGAAGATCGCCGCCGCCCACCCCGACTGGCTGGAGGGAGACTTCGCGGTCCTCCTGGAGCCCTCCGACGGACAGGTCGAGGGCGGCTGCCAGGGCACCCTCCGCGTCATCCTGCGCACGGCCGGCGAGCGCGCCCACTCCGCCCGCTCCTGGATGGGCTCCAACGCCATCCACACCGCCGCGCCGATCCTCGCCCGCCTCGCCGCGTACGAGCCGCGCAAGCCGGTCATCGACGGCCTGGAGTACCACGAGGGCCTCAACGCGGTCGCGATCGAGGGCGGTGTCGCCACCAACGTCATCCCCGACGCCTGCTCGGTGACGGTCAACTACCGGTACGCCCCCGACCGCTCGCCGGCCGAGGCGCTCGCGCACGTCCGCGAGGTCTTCGCGGAGTGCGACATCGCCGAGTTCGTCGTCGACGACGAGAGCCCCGGCGCGCTGCCCGGCCTCTCCCACCCGGCGGCCGAGGCCTTCATGAAGGCGGTCGGCGGCACCGCGATGCCGAAGTTCGGCTGGACCGACGTCTCCCGCTTCAGCGCGCTCGGCGTGCCCGCGGTCAACTACGGCCCCGGCGACCCGATCTACGCGCACAAGCGGGACGAGCACGTCCACGTGGACCGGATCCACCACTGCGAGGCACGGCTCCGCGACTGGCTGACCACCCGTCTCCCGTAATTTCGTGTTTCGTCACCTCGGTGGTCCTACGCTGACCCAACAGCAAAGATCGCGGAACGGCGGAGGGAGCAGGCCATGGGCATTCCCGAGGGAATGGCGAAGCCGGAGGAGCAGCGGCTGGGTCCGGTGCTGAGGCGGAGGGACCAGGTCCAGCCGGGCACCACGGACCAGCGGCTGCTCGACACCGAGGGCGACTCGGAGTGGGTGCACACCGACCCCTGGCGGGTCATGCGCATCCAGTCCGAGTTCGTGGAGGGCTTCGGCGCGCTCGCCGAACTGCCGAGCGCGATCAGCGTCTTCGGCTCGGCCCGCACGAAGCCGGACTCGCCCGAGTACGAGGCGGGCGTGCGCATCGGCCGGGCGCTCGTCGAGGCCGGCTTCGCGGTCATCACGGGCGGCGGTCCGGGCGCCATGGAGGCGGCCAACAAGGGGGCCCGGGAGGCGCGGGGCATCTCGGTCGGCCTCGGCATCGAGCTCCCCTTCGAGCAGGGGCTCAACCCGCACGTCGACATCGGCGTGAACTTCCGGTACTTCTTCGTCCGCAAGACGATGTTCGTGAAGTACGCGCAGGGCTTCGTCGTCCTGCCCGGCGGCCTCGGCACCCTCGACGAGCTCTTCGAGGCGCTCACCCTGGTGCAGACCCGCAAGGTGACCCGCTTCCCGATCGTGCTCTTCGGCACGGAGTACTGGAAGGGCCTCGTGGACTGGCTGCGCGACTCGGTCGTCGCGGGCGGCAAGGCGAGCGAGCGCGACCTGCTCCTCTTCCACGTCACGGACGACGTGGAAGAGGCGGTCACGCTCGTCACCAAGGAGGTCGGCCGCTAGGGCCTTCCGGATCGTGCCGGGCGCCGTGAGCCCGGCACGATCCGGAAGGGACGGTCCGGGGGCCGTCCGGCGGACCGGCCCGGACGGGCCCCGGACCGGCGGGGCCGGGCTCAGGCCAGGCCGCGCCGGGCCACCGCCGGCTCGCGGTGGCCCGCGATCGTCGCGACCATGTCCAGGACCTGCTTCGTCTCGGCGACCTCGTGGACCCGGTACACCCGGGCACCCAGCCAGGCCGAGACGGCGGTGGTCGCCAGCGTCCCGAGGACCCGCTCCTTGACCGGCCGGTCCAGGGTCTCGCCGACGAAGTCCTTGTTGGACAGGGAGACGAGGACCGGCCAGCCCGTCTCCGTCATCTCGCCGAGGCGGCGGGTCGCCTCCAGGCTGTGCCGGGTGTTCTTCCCGAAGTCGTGGCCCGGGTCGATCATGATCCCGTCGCGCCGCACGCCCAGCGCGACGGCCCGCTCGGCGAGGCCCACGGTGACCCGCAGGATGTCGGCCATCACGTCGTCGTACGCGACCCGGTGCGGCCGGGTCCGCGGCTCGGCGCCGCCCGCGTGGGTGCAGACGAGGCCGGCGCCGTACTTCGCGGCGACCTCCGCGAGCCGGGGGTCGACGCCGCCCCACGCGTCGTTCAGCACGTCCGCGCCGGCCTCGCACACCGCCTCGCCGACGTCCGCCCGCCAGGTGTCCACGCTGATGACCACGTCGGGGTGGCGGCGGCGGACCTCCGCGACGAAGCCGACCGTGCGGCGGGCCTCCTCCTCGGCCGTGACCTCCTCGCCGGGGCCCGCCTTGACCCCGCCGATGTCGATGATCGCGGCGCCCTCGGCGACCGCCCGCTCGACCCGCGCGAGCGCCGGCTCGTCGCGGAAGGTCGCCCCCTGGTCGTAGAAGGAGTCCGGCGTCCGGTTCACGATCGCCATGATCACCGGCTCGTGCGGCCCGAACTCACGCCGTCCCAAGCGCAACATCCCTTATGTCCTCCCTCGCCGCCGCTCACCTGCTCGTCTGTGACCCTAACCGTCGGTGGCGCGTGGCACGATCGGCACGGGACGTTTTCCACTCCGGGGAGAGGCGCGCTGGTGTTCTGGTTTCTGCTCATCACGATGGTCGTGGTCGTCGCGGCGGTGACCCTCGCCGTCGTCGGCGGCGGCGACAGCGAGGTGCTGCCCGAGGTGGCCCCCGAGCAGCTGGTGGACCCGCTGCCGCTGAGCCGCCCGGTCGACGGCGCGGACGTCGAGGCGCTCCGGCTGCCGGTCGCCGCCCGCGGCTACCGGATGGAGGACGTGGACGACGTCCTGGACCGGCTCTCGGCCGAGCTCGCCGAGCGCGACGCCCGGATCGCGGAGCTGGAGGCGGCCCTCGCCGGTGCGAGGGCGGGCGGCGAGGCGACGGAGGGCGAGGAGCGATGAGCGGGGCGATTCCCGGCCCGGACGGGGTGGTGCGCTGCCCCTGGGGCCTCTCCGCGGAGGACTACACCGCCTACCACGACGAGGAGTGGGGCCGCCCGGTCCGCGGCGACGACGCCCTCTTCGAGCGGCTCTGCCTGGAGGCCTTCCAGTCGGGCCTGTCCTGGATCACGATCCTGCGCCGCCGCGAGGGCTTCCGGCGCGCCTTCAAGGGCTTCCGCATCGCCTCCGTCGCCGCCTTCGGGGACGCCGACCGCGAGCGGCTCCTCGCCGACGAGGGCATCATCCGCAACCGCGCCAAGATCGACGCGACCCTCGCCAACGCGAAGCTGCTCGCCGACTGGTCGCCGGGCGACCTGGACG
Organism: Streptomyces roseolus; assembly: GCF_014649855.1. GTDB lineage: Bacteria > Actinomycetota > Actinomycetes > Streptomycetales > Streptomycetaceae > Streptomyces > Streptomyces roseolus. The sequence goes on from NZ_BMTV01000007.1 coordinate 182,556, forward strand.
CGCTGATCTGGTCGTACGCCCCCGATCCGGCGAGCCGCCCGGCCCCGCGCACCCTCGCGGAGGTCCCGGCGATCACCGACGAGTCGACGGCCCTGTCGAAGGCCCTCAAGAAGAAGGGCGTCCGCTTCGTCGGCCCGACGACGGCGTACGCCCTCATGCAGGCCTGCGGCCTGGTCGACGACCACCTCGCGGACTGCGCGTCCCGGGGCGGGCGCTGACGCCCGCTCCGGGACTCCGCCCCGGTCACCTGCCGAGGTACTTCGGCTTCTCCTTCGCCAGGAAGGCGCGGACGGCGATGGCGTGGTCCTCGGAGGCGCCGGCGAGGGTCTGGAGCTCGTCCTCCTTGTCGAGGGCCTCGTCGAGGGAGTGGTCGGCGCCGTAGGCGACGGAGGCCTTGAGGGCCGCGTACGCCACGGTCGGACCCTCGGCGAGCCGGCGGGCCAGCTTCAGGGCCTCGGCGGGCAGGTCGGCGGCGGGCACCAGCCGGTTCACGATGCCCAGGTCGTACGCCTCCTGCGCGGTGAGCGTGCGCGGGAAGAGCAGCAGGTCGGAGGCGCGGCTCTGGCCGATGAGGCGGGGGAGCGTCCAGGACACGCCGGAGTCGGCGGTGAGCGCGACGCCCGCGAAGGAGGTGTTGAAGGAGGCGGTGTCGGCGACGATCCGGTAGTCCGCGGCGAGCGCGAAGCCGAAGCCGGCGCCGGCGGCGACGCCGTTGACCGCGGCGATCACGGGCTTCTTCATGCCGGTGAGCGCGCGGACGATCGGGTTGTAGTGGTCCCGGACCGTGGTCATCGTGGCGCTGGTGCCCGACTCCTGGTCCTGGAGCAGCAGGCCGACGTGCTCCTTGAGGTCCTGGCCGACGCAGAACGCCCGGTCGCCCGCGGAGGTCAGCAGCACCGCGCGGACCGCCGGGTCGGCGGCGGCCGCCTCGGCCGCGTCCCGGAGCGCCACCTTGGCGGCGATGTTCAGCGCGTTCATGGCCTCGGGCCGGTTGAGCGTGATGGTGGCGAGTCCGTCGCGCACTTCGTACAGGACCGTGTCGGCCATCGGGACCCCTTCGTCTCGTGGATGGGCTGATCAGCCCAGCATGACGGAGATCACCCGTACCGCCCATGTGAGCTGCGTCAAAGATTCGGGGCCCGCGGAGCGACCCGCGGCGGCGAAGTATCGCAGGCCCGGCGCCGAAATGTGGGGTTTTGCGAGAGCGCGTTGCGCAAGCGATGCCGATCGATGTTGGTCATCGGGTCCTGCGATGCGGGATAATGACCTGGAAGCAATGTGTTCGAAGCCGGTGAGGCGTGCTCCGTGGTACGGAGCTGCCCGGCTGAAGATGAGCTGGTTTCAGGAAGGGGAACGAGCATGGCGGCCATGAAGCCGCGGACGGGTGACGGCCCGCTCGAGGTGACCAAGGAGGGGCGGGGCATCGTCATGCGCGTTCCGCTCGAAGGCGGCGGTCGGCTCGTGGTCGAGCTGACCCCGGACGAGGCCGAGGCGCTCGGTGACGCCCTGAAGAAGGTCGTCGGCTGACCCTCCCTTATTCCTGATCCCACCGCCCCGGTACGGCCCCGCCGCACCGGGGCGGTGGCGTATCCGCGAGGAGGGTTCGGGGGCCGGAGGGGGCGGGGGACCGGGGGCCGCGGGGGTGTCCGGAAGGAGGGGGCTCAGCCGCGGCGGACCGCGCACAGCAGGCCGTCGCCCACCGGCAGCAGGGTCGGGAGGAGCTGGGAGCTCTCCCGGACCGTGCGCAGCAGTTCCCGGACCCGCTGCACCTCGGCCGGCTGGGCGCCGGAGTCGACCGTCCGGCCGTCCGCGAAGACGCCCTCGAAGCAGACGAGACCCCCAGGTCGCAGCAGGCGCAACGATTCAGCGAGATAGTCCGGGTACTCGCCGCGGTCGCCGTCGCAGAAGACGAGGTCGTACCCGCCGTCCGCGAGCCGCGGCAGCACGTCGAGGGCCCGGCCCGGGATGAACCGCGCCCTGTTGCCGGCGAAGCCCGCCGCCCGGAACGCCGTCTTCGCGAACTGCTGGTGCTCCGGCTGCACGTCCACCGTCGTCAGGGTGCCGTCGGGGCGCATCCCGAGCAGCAGGTAGATGCCCGACACGCCCGTGCCCGTACCGATCTCGGCCACCGCCTTCGCGTCCGCCGACGCGGCCAGCAGACGCAGCGCCGCACCGGTGCCCGGCGACACCGAGGGCAGCCCTGCCTCGCGGGCCCGCTCACGGGCCCAGCGCAGCGCCTCGTCCTCGGCGACAAAGGCCTCGGCGAGCGCCCAGTCCGTCTGCCGGTTGGCGGTAATGGCCCTCTCCTGTCCCCTTAGTTGGCGCAACGGTGACTGTATCCGCTGTCAGCGGGAACCCGCAGATGGGACCGGGCGTTCACCAGGGGAGGGACGAGCACGCGAAGCGGCCGACGACGCCGGTTCAAAAGCTCGTAAAGATTCTTATCCGGAGCTGACGGGCGAGGTGGCTATGGTAGGGGCTCCACTGGACACCACCAGAGCCGATAGGGGAGGTGCGGCTGCGCCTGTGGATCGGAGAGGGGCGCTGCGTCGCCTCCTCAGGTCGGCGGGTGAGCCGAAATCCGTGACCGACACCGCTGACCAGATCCACACCACCGACGCCGCACCCACCACCGCGACCTTCGCATCGGATGCGGAATCGCAGGCGTGGACTCCGCCCACCTGGGAGGAGATCGTCAGCACGCACAGCGGTCGCGTCTACCGCCTCGCCTATCGCCTGACCGGCAACCAGCACGACGCCGAGGACCTCACCCAGGAGGTCTTCGTCCGCGTCTTCCGCTCGCTGTCGACGTACACCCCGGGCACCTTCGAGGGCTGGCTCCACCGCATCACCACCAACCTGTTCCTCGACATGGTCCGCCGCAAGCAGCGCATCCGCTTCGACGCGCTCGCCGACGACGCCGCCGAGCGGCTCCCCAGCCGTGAGCCCTCCCCCCAGCAGGCGTTCAACGACACCCACTTCGACGCCGACGTCCAGCAGGCCCTCGACACCCTGGCGCCCGAGTTCCGCGCCGCCGTCGTCCTCTGCGACATCGAGGGGCTCTCGTACGAGGAGATCGCCGCGACCCTCGGCGTGAAGCTCGGCACCGTCCGCAGCCGCATCCACCGGGGCCGCTCCCACCTCCGCAAGGCGCTCAAGCACCGTTCGCCCGGGGCCCGCGCCGAGCGCGCCCTGGCCACCGTCGGATGGGAGGCCGGGACAGCGTGAGCGGCACCCGTCCCCCGTCCCCGGGCTCCGCCGAGCACCACCTCGGGGACCGGCTCGCCGCGCTCGTCGACGGCGAGCTCGGCCACGACACCCGCGAGCGGGTCCTCGCCCACCTCGCCACCTGCGCCCGCTGCAAGGCCGAGGCCGACGCGCAGCGGGCCCTGAAGAACGTCTTCGCCTCCAGCGGCGCCCCCCAGCCCTCCGAAGGCTTCCTCGCCCGCCTCCAGGGACTCCCCGGCGGCCCCGGCGACCCCGGGCGCTCCCCGCTGGAACAGCTCCTCGAAGCCGGCGGCGTGAAGAGCGACGGCTTCGCCACCGCGCCCCCCGCCGCGCCCGACACCGGCTCCGGCTTCCGGGTCCACGCCGTCACCGCCCCGTCGGGCCGCGGCCGGCGCTTCGCCGTCGCCGCCGCCGGCGCGGTGTCCTTCGCGGCCATCGCCCTCGGCGGCGCCGTCCCCGTCGAGAGCTCCCTCACCGCCGCCGCGCGCGGCGGGCAGGGCACCGGCACCGCGGTCACCCCGCTGCGCGCGGGCGCCTCCGCGGGCCCCGGCACGGGCTCCGGCTCCGTCACCGGGCGCTCGGACCGCTCCGAGCGCTCCCCCGACGGTGCCCAGGCCCTCGTCGGCGCCCCGCTGGTCCCGGGCGGCACCGTCCCCTCGGGAGCGGTCCCGGCGGACGTGGAGCGGGCCGGACCGGTGACCGCGGCGCGGTTCCGGGCGGCGGCGCAGGCGCAGTCGCTCCTCGCCCTCTCGCCGTTCATACGCCCGACGGCCCCCGCGCTCCAGCTGGCCCTCGGCCCGGTGCCCAGCCCGGCGCCGAGCCCGCCCGGCCTCCCGTCGGGCTCCCCCCGCTGACCTCCGACCTGGTTGAATCCTGGGTCAGGGCGTCCGAACCACCGGGCGCCCACGGGTCAGCGGTTGCGGGGAGAGCATGAACGACGGGAAGCCGAACTGGTGGAGCCGGCCCTCGACGCCCCCGGAGGCGGCGCGGATACCCACGCCGCCCCCGGCGGAGGCGGACGACTTCCCGCTCCAGGCCCCGGATCCGGCCGAGCCCGCCCCGCCCGGGCAGGCGGCGGAGCCGGCCGCGGAGACGCCCGCCGCTCCCGGGGCCGACACGACGAAGGAGCCGGCGGCCGCCGTGCCCGCCGCCGCCCCCACGGCCCCTGGAGCGGCGCCCGCCGAGGTCCCCGAGGCCCCCGCGGCCCCCGAAGCGGCGCCCGCCCCGGCGGAGCCCGTACGCGACGGGGCCCCCGCCGCGCGGCCCCTGCACGAGCCCGACGAGTACCGGACGCCGCCCTACGGCGAGCCCGGGCCCTGGGCGCCCGCGCCGCCGGTGCAGCGGCCCGCCGCGCCCCTGCCCGCCCCGCAGGCCGCCGTCCCGCCGCCGCAGGCGCCGGTGCCGCCGCAGGCCTGGGGCCAGTACGACCCCTGGGGCGCCGGCCACGCGCCCGTGGCCCCGCCCGCGCGGAAGAAGTCCCGGCGCGGCCTCGCCCTCGCCGGAGCCCTCCTCTTCGCCCTCGTCACCGGCGTCATCGGCGGCGGCGTCGGCGCCTACATCGAGCGCAACGGCAGCATCGACCTCGGCACCGTCGAACTGCCGCAGTCCGGGGCCGGGACCACCGACCGCGCGCCCGACAGCGTCGCCGGCATCGCCGCCGCCGCCCTGCCCGGCGTCGTCACCCTGCACGTCAGCGGCGGCGGCTCGGCCGGCACCGGCACCGGCTTCGTCCTCGACAACCGCGGCCACATCCTCACCAACAACCACGTCGTCGACGCCGCCGCCACCTCCGGCGACATCACCGTCACCTTCTCCAGCGGCGAGACCGCCTCCGCCAAGCTCATCGGCAAGGACACCGGCTACGACCTCGCCGTCGTCCGGGTCACCGGAGTCACCGGCCTCAAGCCGCTCCCGCTCGGCAACTCCGACGACGTCCGCGTCGGCGACCCCGTCGTCGCCATCGGCGCCCCCTTCGACCTCTCCAACACGGTCACCTCCGGCATCATCAGCGCCAAGGAGCGCCCCATCACCGCCGGCGGCGAGAAGGGCGACGGCAGCGACATCTCCTACGTCGACGCCCTCCAGACCGACGCGCCCATCAACCCCGGCAACTCCGGCGGCCCCCTCCTCGACGGCAAGGGCCGCGTCATCGGCATCAACAGCGCCATCCGCGCGGCGGGCGGCGGCTCCGGCGACGGGGACGGCGGCAGCGGCGGCCAGGCCGGCTCCATCGGCCTCGGCTTCGCCATCCCGGTCAACCAGGGCAAGCGGGTCGCCGAGGAGCTCATCAACACCGGCAAGGCCACCCACCCGGTCATCGGCGTCAGCCTCGACATGCAGTTCAACGGAGACGGCGCCCGCGTCGGCGACAAGGGCAAGGACGGCACGCCGGCCGTCACCCCCGACGGCCCCGCCGCCAAGGCGGGTCTGCGCCCCGGCGACGTCATCACCAAGGTCGACGGCCAGCGGGTGCACAACGGCGAGGAGCTGATCGTGAAGATCCGCGCCCACCGCCCCGGCGACGCCCTCGCCCTCACCCTGACCCGTGACGGCCGCGAGCTGACCAGGACGGTCACGCTCGGCTCCGCCCAGGGCACCTGAGGACCTGCCCGAGTACATGTGGCGGACATCGCAAGGTACCCGTCCGGCAGCCCGGGCGGGTACCGTGGTCCGGGCCGCCCTGGTCCGGCGTGAAGGAGCTATTAGGTGTTCAGCGACATAGGCGCACTCGAGCTGGTGACGCTCATCGTCCTCGCCGTGCTCGTTTTCGGGCCGGACAAGCTGCCGAAGGTCGTCCAGGACGTCTCGCGCTTCATCCGCAAGGTCCGGGAGTTCTCCGACAGCGCCAAGGAGGACATCCGCAGCGAGCTGGGGCCGGAGTTCAAGGACTTCGAGTTCGAGGACCTCAACCCGAAGACCTTCATCCGCAAGCAGCTCGACGGCAACGAGGACCTCGGCGAGCTCAAGGAGCTCCGCTCGACCTTCGACCTCCGCAAGGAGATGAACGAGGTCGCCGACGCGGTGAACGGCCGCGAGAGCGCCCCCGCGCCCTCGCCCGCCGCGGCCCCCGCGGCGGTCAACGGCTCCGCGCCCGACCTGATGAAGAAGCAGGACCGGCCGGCCGCTCCCGAACGCCCTCCGTACGACTCCGACGCGACCTGACACGGGGCGTCACCGGTCGGTCGCTATCCTCCTTGAGTTGACGGAACGAGGAGGCGGCCGGAATGAAGACGACGAGTCGGGTGGAAGCCGAGGGGTTTCTGCGCGCGCCCTTCGCCTGGTACGGGCTCGACGAGGCGTTCACCGGGCCCCGCCGGCTGATGCAGATCGGCACGGCGGCGGACGGCACCGTCCAGCACGGCTCGGTGGGCCACGGTGACGAGCCGTCGATAAAGTCCGAGGTCGCCGGCACGGAGAAGGAGCGGTTCGCCGTCGTCGTGACGGTCGCCGCGAACCCCGTGCGGCGCACCGGCGACGGCACGGGTGTGCTCGACGCCACCACGGTCTCCTCCGCGGCCTGGCTGGCCGGCTCCGGACTGCTCGCCCACACCTGGCCCGCCTCGCTCGACCACGCGCTGCGCGACCACTGGCTCGACCAGCAGACCGAGACGGCCTTCGAGCTCGCGGACGACCTCGACGGGCCCTCCTGGACCGCGCTGTCGCTGCCGGTCGACGGGGTGCCGGTGCCCTTCCACTACCGCGAGTCCGAGTTCGGCTGGGTGCTGGCCGGCTCCGCCGGGGACGTGCACCTGGGGGCGTACGGGCGGGGCATGAGCGCGTACGGGCTCGGCTTCGCGCAGATCAAGGACCTGGGACTGTACGCCTGAGGTCCCGGGTACGGCGAAGGGCGCCCCGCGCGGGGCGCCCTTCGCCGTGTCTCAGAACTTGTTGCGCGGCGTGATGCCCAGGCTCAGGCCCGAGAGGCCGCGCTGGCGGCCGCCGAGCTTGCCGGCGATGGCGCGCAGGGCGGAGCCCGCGGGGGAGTCGGGGTCGGAGAGGACGACCGGCTCGCCGTTGTCGCCGCCCTCGCGCAGGCGCACGTCGATCGGGATCTGGCCGAGGACCGGGACGGTGGCGCCCGTGGTCTTCGTCAGGCCGTCCGCGACCAGCTGGCCGCCGCCCGTGCCGAAGACGTCGACCATCTCGTCGCAGTGCGGGCACGGCAGGCCCGACATGTTCTCGACGACGCCGACGATCTTCTGGTGGGTCTGCACGGCGATCGAGCCGGCCCGCTCGGCGACCTCGGCCGCCGCCTGCTGCGGGGTCGTCACGACCAGGATCTCCGCGTTCGGCACCAGCTGCGCGACGGAGATCGCGATGTCGCCGGTGCCCGGCGGCAGGTCGAGCAGGAGGACGTCCAGGTCGCCCCAGTACACGTCCGCGAGGAACTGCTGGAGCGCGCGGTGCAGCATCGGGCCGCGCCACACCACGGGCGCGTTGCCCGGGGTGAACATGCCGATGGAGATGACCTTCACGCCGTTCGCCGACGGCGGCATGATCATGTTCTCGACCTGGGTCGGACGGCCGTCCGCGCCCAGCATGCGGGGCACGCTGTGACCGTAGATGTCGGCGTCGACGACACCGACCTTCAGGCCGTCCGCGGCCATCGCCGCCGCCAGGTTCACCGTCACCGAGGACTTGCCGACGCCGCCCTTGCCGGACGCCACCGCGTACACCCGGGTCAGCGAGCCCGGTTTCGCGAAGGGCACCTCGCGCTCGGCGGTGGTGCCGCGCAGCGCCGCCGCCAGCTCCTTGCGCTGCTCGTCGCTCATCACGTCGAGCGTCACGTCGACGCCGGTCACGCCCTCGACCCGGGAGACGGCCTCGGTGACGCGTTGCGTGATGGTGTCGCGCATCGGGCAGCCGGAGACCGTCAGGTAGACCGTCACCGCGACCTTGCCGTCGGGTTCGATCTCCACCGACTTGACCATGCCGAGCTCAGTGATCGGACGATTGATCTCGGGGTCGTTCACCGTCGCCAGTGCCTCGAGCACCGCGTCTTCCGTAGCCATAGGTCTGATGGTACGGCGACGACCACGTAGCCATGAAAGGGCTGTCAACGGTCGGGTACGTCACTCCGCCGCTCGCCGTCCGGCGGGAATAGATCGCGTTCCCGTCCGCGCTCCTCCAGCTCCCTCACCAGGTCCTGGAGTTCGGAGCGGATCCAGTCCCGCGTGGCGACCTCGCCCAGGCCCATCCGGAGCGCCGCGATCTCCCGCGTCAGGTACTCGGTGTCGGCGATCGAGCGCTCGTTCTGCTTGCGGTCCTGCTCCAGGTTCACCCGGTCCCGGTCGTCCTGCCGGTTCTGCGCGAGCAGGATCAGCGGAGCCGCGTACGAGGCCTGGAGGGACAGCGCGAGCGTCAGGAAGATGAACGGGTACTCGTCGAACTTCAGCGCCGGCGGGGCGAAGATGTTCCACGCCACCCAGACGATGATCGTCAGCGTCATCCAGACCAGGAACCGCCCCGTCCCCAGGAACCGGGCGATCCGCTCCGAGAGCCGGCCGAACGCCTCCGGGTCGTACTCCGGCAGCAGCCTGGCGCGGCGCTCGCGCGGCAGGTCGAGCCGGATGCGGGGGAGCGGCGGCCGCTCCCGTTCGCGGTCCCGGTCCTGTGCCCGCTCAGCCACCGCGCACCCCCTCCTCGTGGAACTCGGTCTCCCGCCAGTCCTCCGGCAGCAGGTGGTCGAGCACGTCGTCGACGGTGACCGCGCCGAGCAGCGAACCGCTCTCGTCCACGACCGGCGCCGCCACCAGGTTGTACGCGGCGAAGTAGCTGGTCACCGCGGGCAGCGCGGTGTCCGGGCCCAGCGGCGGCAGGTCGCTGTCGACCAGCGAACCGACCAGCGTGAACGGCGGGTCGCGCAGCAGCCGCTGGAAGTGCACCGTGCCCAGGTACTTCCCGGTCGGCGTCTCGTCCGGCGGCCGGCACACGTACACCTGCGCCGCCAGCGCCGGCGACAGGTCCTGCTGCCGCACGCGGGCGAGCGCGTCGGCCACCGTGGCGTCCGGGCGCAGCACGATCGGCTCGGTCGTCATCAGACCGCCGGCCGTCCGCTCCTCGTACGACATCAGCCGGCGCACGTCGGCCGCCTCGTCCGGCCGCATCAGGGTGAGCAACCGTTCCTTCTCCTCCTCGGGCAGTTCGTTGAGGAGGTCGGCGGCGTCGTCGGGGTCCATCGCCTCCAGGACGTCGGCGGCCCGCTCCTCCTTCAGCTTGCCGAGGATCTCCACCTGGTCGTCCTCGGGCAGCTCCTCCAGGACGTCGGCGAGCCGGTCGTCGTCGAGCGCGGCGGCGACCTCGACGCGCCGCTTGGGGGAGAGGTGGTGCAGCGCGTTGGCGAGGTCGGCCGGGCGGAGCTTCTCGAAGGTGGCGACCAGGCTCTCGGCGCCCTGCCCGTGCTCCTCCAGGGAGAAGCCGGTGACGGCCGACCACTCCACGGTGAGCGTCTCCCCCTTGCGGCGCAGCGCCCCGCCCTTGCCGCGGCGGACGAAGACCCGGTCGATCTCCCAGTCGCGGCGGGCCGGGAGCTGCTGGATGGCGACGTCGAGGACGGTGACCTCCTCGCCGGTCTCGACGAGCGTCACCCGCCGGTCGAGGAGCTCGCCGAGGACCAGCCGCTCGGTGGGCCGCTGCTCGAAGCGCCGCATGTTGACCACGCCGGTGGTGATGACCTGGCCGGACTCGACGCCGGTGATGCGGGTCATCGGGACGAAGACCCGGCGCCGGCTCAGCACCTCGACGACCATGCCGAGCAGCCGGGGCGGGCGGCGGCCGACCCTGAGCATCGCCACCAGGTCGCTGACCCGGCCGACCTGGTCGCCGACGGGGTCGAAGACGGCGACGCCGGCGAGGTGGGAGACGAAGATCCGGGGGGCGCCTGCCGCCATGCCTCGGGCCTCCTCGGTGCCGCACGATCCGGGTCGCCGCGCCGCCCGGGGGCTTCGCGGCCTTTGCGGTGTCTCATGACGACTCCGCAGGGTTCAGGCTAGCCCGTGGTGTTCCGCCCCGCTCCGGCAGCGCCGCCGTCCGGCTGCCTGCGGGGGCGCCGGGCCCGCCCGGGTACGCTGCGGTCTGCCGCCCCCCACCGGCACCGGCCGGCCCGTCCGGCCGACCCCGGCGGCCCCTCCCGCCCTGTGTGCGCGGCCGGGGCCCCGTTCCCCCCGCACCGCAGAACGAGAGGCAGCGCAGGTGGCCGTCCGCACCCCGTCATCGCGTATCCCGTCCGTGCCGTCGGCACGCGCCCGCACGTCCCCCGCGGGCCGGTTCCGCCGGGCGGCCGTGCCGCTGGCGCTGTGCGCGGGGCTGACGGTGGGTCTGACGGCCTGCGGCTCCGAGCCCGACCCGGACGCGGGGACGAACGGCGTCGGGAAGCTGTCGGCGCCGGAGATCGAGCGGGAGGCCCGCACGGCGGCGGACGCCGCGAAGGCGGTACGGCTCGCGGGCACCCTGGTCAGCAAGGGCGGCACCTTCAAGCTGGACATGCGGCTGAAGCAGAACGGCGCCACCGGCTCGGTGACCACGAAGAACAGCACCTTCGAGCTGCTGCGGGTCGGCGACGCGCTCTACCTCAAGGCCGACGCCGGCTTCTGGTCGCACGAGGGGGAGGGCGACGGCAAGCCGACCGAGGCCGACGCGGAGGCCGCGGACAAGCTCGACGACAAGTACGTGAAGGTGCCGAGCGACGACCCCTCGTACAAGCAGCTGCGCGGCTTCACGGAGATGGACCCGCTGCTGCGCGGTCTGATCGGGCTGCACGGCGAGGTCGTCAAGGGCGACCGGGACCAGATCGGCGGCGTCCGCACGGTGAAGGTGAAGGGCGGCGCGGAGGGCCAGGGCGGCATCCTCGACGTGGCCCTGGAGGGCTCGCCGTACCCGCTCCGGTTCGCCCGCGGCGGCGGCGCGGGCCTGGTCGTCCTCTCCGAGTGGGACAAGGACTTCCCGCTGGCCGAGCCCGACCGCGAGGAGACCCTCGACTACGGCCGCCAGCTGCCCCGCGCCTGAACCGGACTCAGCCGGCCGCCGCGCCCCAGTCCCACAGCGCCTGGAGCACCGGCCCGAGCTCCCGGCCGCGCGGCGTGAGCGCGTACCGCACGGTCGGCGGCCAGCCCGGGTGCCGTGTCCGCGTCACCACGCCCGCCTCGGCGAGCTGCGCGAGGCGCTCCGACAGCACCTTGTCGGAGAGCCTCGGCAGTGCCTCCCGCAGCTCGCCGTAGCCGCGCTCGCCGCCGAGGAGTTCGCGGACGACCAGGGTGGTCCAGCGGCCGCGCAGGGCCGCGAGGGTGATCTCCACCGGGCAGTCGGGGGCGGGTGCGTCGACGCGGGCGCGGGGGTCGTGGTCCGGGAGCCCCGGCGGGTGGCCAACCGTTCGGTGAGTCACGAGACCGCCTCCTAGCGTGTCGGGAGTCCGATTCTCCCCGCCCGGAAGGACCCCGTCAGCCATGCCCGGAACCCGGCCCGAAAGCCGCTCGGCGGCCCTGCCCGAAGCCCCGCCCCCGCCCCCGTCCCGGTCCGGGGCGGTGCCCGGCCTCGCGACCCGGCCGGAGGACGTGCCGGCCGTCTTCGCGGCCCGTTTCAACAGCGGCGACCCGGCGGCGCTCGCCGAGGTCTACGAGGAGGGCGCGGTGCTGGCCGCGGGGCCGGGCGGCGCCCCGCTCGCCGGGCCCGCGCTGCACGCCGCCAACGCCCGTCTCCAGGCCCTGGGCGTCCCGGTCTCGGTCCGCCCGCGCTCCGTGCACGCCACCGGAGGCCTGGCGCTGCTGGTGGTGGACTGGGTCGTCGAGGGCACCGGCCCCGACGGCCGGCCGGTCCGCGTCGGGGGCACCGCGACCGACGTCGCCCGGCGCGGCGCCGACGGCCGGTGGCGCTACGCGATCGACAACCCCTTCGGGACGGCCCCGCGGGGTCTGTCCGAGGAGTGACGCCGCTTCCGTCAGCGCTTCTTCCCGCGGCGGAAGAGCAGCTTCGGCAGGGCGGCCGGGACCGGTCGGCGGGTGGTCGCCGGGGACGACAGGGGGACGGCGGCGAGCGAGCCGTCGGGCAGCGCGGTGGTGGCGGCGCGCGGATCGAGGCGCAGCACGCGGCACTCGCGCGCCCACCGCTCGGGCATGGCCTCGCCGTCGGGGGCGTTGAGCCGCTTGCCCTTCAGCTCGGCGACGGCCGCGTCCCACTCCTCGGTGCCGGGGGTCAGCTGGCGCACGGCGGCCGTCCAGGAGACGATCCGGCCGCCCTTGTCCTTGCTGCGGACGGTGACCTCGGCGGTGGCGCCGTCGGCGAGACCGGGCAGCGGCTGCTCGCCGGGGCCGTCGCCCACCACGTGGGCGGCGCCGTCGTGCCAGACGTGCCAGAGCGCCCGGGCGGGCCCGGTGCCCCGGACCCAGACGAGGCCGGACTTCTTGGTGGCCTCCTCGACGAGGAACAGCTCTTCAGTCATGGCCCGCAGCCTATCGGCAGGCCCGTCAGAGCCAGCCGTTGCGCTTCAGGGTGCGGTGGATCGCGAAGCAGATGACGGCGATGCCGCCGAGGACCATCGGGTAGCCGTACTTCCAGTGCAGCTCCGGCATGTGGTCGAAGTTCATGCCGTAGACCCCGCAGACCGCCGTGGGGACGGCGACGATCGCCGCCCACGAGGTGATCTTGCGCATGTCCTCGTTCTGCGCGACGGTCGCCTGCGCCAGGTTGGCCTGGAGGATCGAGTTCAGCAGCTCGTCGAAGCCGACGACCTGCTCCTGGACGCGGGCGAGGTGGTCGGCGACGTCCCGGAAGTACTTCTGGATGTCGGGGTCGACCAGGCGCATCGGCCGCTCGGAGAGCAGCTGCATCGGGCGCTGCAGCGGGGTGACGGCCCGCTTGAACTCCAGGACCTCGCGCTTGAGCTGGTAGATCCGGCCGGTGTCGGTGCCGCGCGTGGAGCCCTTCGCGGCGGGTGAGAAGACGTCGATCTCCAGCTGGTCGATGTCGAGTTCGACGGCGTCGGCGACCGCGATGTAGCCGTCGACGACGTGGTCGGCGAGGGCGTGCAGCACGGCCGAGGGGCCCTTGGCGAGGAGTTCGGGCTCGCCCTGGAGCCGGTGGCGGAGGTTGCGCAGCGAACCCTGGCCGCCGTGCCGGACGGTGATGACGAAGTCGGGGCCGGTGAAGCACATCACCTCGCCGGTCTCCACCACCTCGCTGGTGGCGGTGAGTTCGGCGTGCTCCACGTAGTGGATCGTCTTGAAGACGGTGAAGAGGGTGTCGTCGTACCGCTCCAGCTTGGGCCGCTGGTGGGCGTGGACGGCGTCCTCGACGGCGAGCGGGTGGAGCCCGAACTCGGCCGCGATACCGGCGAATTCGGCCTCGGTCGGCTCGTGCAGGCCGATCCAGACGAAGCCGCCGGACTCCCGCACCCGCGACATCGCGCCGCGCGGGGTGAGGCAGGCGCGGTCGTCGATGCGCCGGCCGTCGCGGTAGACCGCGCAGTCGACGATGGCGCTGGAGGCCGTGTGGTCGCGGGTCGGGTCGTAGTTCGTGTACGTGGTCGGGGTCTTGCGCAGGCTCGGACGCAGGCTGGGCCGAACGGCGGCGCGCAGGTCACGGATCATCGACATGGGCGTGCTCCTTCACGGACAGGCCGTCGGCGAGCGTGGCGCAACCCGGAATGAGGACGGGAGAGGCACGTCGTCCACAAAGCGGGCGGCACCGGAGGATCGCGGTGACGGCGTTCGCAACTCAGACAGGCAAAGAGGGGATGCTCTTCCGTCGTACGCGATGCCGGAGAAGGGGGTCCGCGGTTCGGGGACCCGGTGTCACCGGAGGGGGGAACGCACCGATCGGGGGTGCGGTGCGGCGGAAGAGCGGCTGGTACTGCCCGATCGACTTCGGTCCATCGCAGTCCCACCTCCTCCGGCCGGTCCCTCGTGAGGGATGACGTGTGACGCACAGTCGGGAAACCCGACCAGTGGCCAACACTATCAGCCGACCGAGGGTCAATCCCTTACTTTGCCCCTTCCTCACGCGATCTATGCTCGCCGCATGGGAGAAGTTCTTGCACTGGTCGAGGCCCGGCTGCGCACGGCCCTGGGCGAACCGGACGCGTGGGCCGCGGTGACCTTCCTCGGCACCGACCGGATCGAGGTGCTCCGCTTCGTCGACGCGGACGCCGGGCTCGTCCGCTACGCCACGCTCGGCATGTCCGCCGCCCCGATGGCCGACCCGACCGCCGCCCTCGCCGACCCCGTCAAGGGCCCGCGCGCCGAGCTCGTCCTGACCGTGCGCCTCGGGCGCGCCGACACCGACAAGGTGCTGCGTCCGCTCGCGGTGCTCGCCGCCACCCCCCAGGTGGAGGGCGTGGTCGTGGCTCCCGGCGCCTCGCTGGACCTCGGCGAGCCGCTCTGGCCGGGCGCCGGCTTCAGCTCGGTGCTCGTCGCGGAGTCCGGCGGGCTCGTGGAGGACCTGGAGCTCGACGCGCCGAAGGACCCGGTGCGCTTCCTGCCGCTGCTGCCGATGACGCCGAACGAGGCCGCCTGGAAACGGGTGCACGGCGCGCAGGCCCTGGAGGAGCGCTGGCTCGCGAAGGGCACGGACCTGCGCGACCCGCTGCGCGGCTCCGTCGCCCTGGACTGAGGGGCGGCGCGCGCCGGGGTGAACGCTCCCGGCCGGACGGGTGATCGACCGCGGCCGTCCTTGACGGGAGGCGCGCGCGGGAGGACCGTTGAGCCCTATGAGGGGCGAACCCAGTTGTCCGAAGTGCGGTGGGCGGGTCAGGACGCCCGGTCTCTTCTCCGACTCCTGGCAGTGCGACGTACACGGACCCGTGCACCCGCTCCAGCCGGTGATCCCGCCCAGCATCGAAGGCCTCGGTGTCGTCGTGCACCGCTCCCACGTGCCCGTCTGGATGCCCTGGCCGCTGCCCGTCGGCTGGCTCTTCACCGGCGTCGCGTACGCCGGTGACGACCGCAGCGGCGGACGCGCCACCGCCGTCGCCTGCTCGGGCCCCGGCCCGCTCGGCGGCATCGGCGAGCTGCTGCTCGTCGCCGAGGAGCTGGGCGTCGGCCTCGGCGCCCGGTACGCGGGCATCGACGGCCCCGACCCCGGCTCCGGCATGGCCATCGACAAGCCGCCCGCGGCCAAGGTCCTCGCCGCGGGCCGCCCCACCCCCCTCTGGCACGTCACCGGCACCCCCCACGACCGGGCGGTCTTCGCCGGCGAGGCCCGCGGGCTGTGGCTCTGGGCCATCGTCTGGCCCGAGCAGTCCGGCCTCCTGATGTACGACGAACTCGTCCTCACCGACCTCCGCGACGCGGGCTCCGAGGTCGACCTCCTGCCCTGCGGCGCCCTGACCCCGCGCCTGCTCGGCTGAGGGGCGGCGCGCCCCCGGGCGCGTAATGGGCGCGTGCTGGCTGAGATCCGTACAGCAGGGGGTGTATCTCCCGTTATGCTGGAGCGTCACACGTCCGTGCCGAGCCCCTGGAGAACCGCGTCGTGCGCATCGACCTGCACAGCCACTCCACGGCCTCCGACGGCACCGACACCCCTGCCGAGCTGGTGCTGGCGGCCGCCGCGGCCGGACTCGACGTCGTCGCGCTCACCGACCACGACACCACCCGCGGGCACGCCGAGGCGATCGCCGCCGCGCCCGAGGGGCTGACCGTCGTCCCCGGCGCCGAGCTCTCCTGCCGCCTCGACGGCATCGGCCTGCACATGCTCGCCTACCTCTTCGACCCCGCGGAACCCGCCCTCCTCGCCGAGCGCGAGCTGGTCCGCGACGACCGCGTGCCGCGTGCCCGGGCCATGGTCGCCCGGCTCCGGGAGCTCGGCGTCCCCGTCACCTGGGAGCAGGTCGAGCGGATCGCCGGAGACGGCTCCGTGGGCCGCCCGCACGTCGCCGAGGCCCTGGTCGAGCTGGGCGTCGTCCCCGACGTCTCCGGGGCCTTCACCGCCGAGTGGCTCGCCGACGGCGGCCGCGCGCACGTCCAGAAGCACGAGCTGGACCCGGTGGACGCGATCCGGCTCGTGAAGGCGGCCGGCGGCGTCACCGTCTTCGCCCACCCGGGTGCCGTCAAGCGCGGCCGGGTCGTGCCCGAGTCCGCGATCGCCGCGCTCGCCGAGGCCGGGCTCGACGGCATCGAGGTCGACCACATGGACCACGACGAGCCCACCCGCGCGCGGCTGCGCGGGCTCGCGAAGGAGCTGGGCCTGCTGGTCACCGGCTCCAGCGACTACCACGGCAGCCGCAAGACCTGCCGGCTCGGCGAGTACACCACCGACCCCGAGATCTACGGCGAGATCACCCGCCGTGCCACCGGCGCCTTCCCCGTCCCCGGCGCCGGCGGAGCGCTCGCCGGCTAGACCGGGACCGGATCCCCCGGGAGCCCTTCCCGCGCGCGGCGACGTGCCGCGCCGGGCCCGCGCGTCGTCGTGCCGGGTCGTCCCGCGCCGACCCGTGCCGCGTCGGCAGGGGACTCCCGCCCGCTCCGGTCCCTCCTCGTACCGCCCCCGTGGCCCCGCGCGCCCGACGCGCGGGGGCGGGGCACTCCCGCCCCGGTTCCGGAATCTCATATTCCGGTCCGGTGCCCCCACCCCACCGTTCGACCCTCACCGCAAGGCACCCCACCGTGTTCGACGTCGCCGTCTTCGGCTCGCTCTTCCTCACCCTCTTCGTGATCATGGATCCGCCCGGCATCACGCCGATCTTCCTCGCGCTGACCTCCGGCCGCCCGGCCAAGGTCCAGCGCCGGATGGCCTGGCAGGCCGTCGCCGTCGCCTTCGGCGTCATCACCGTCTTCGGCATCCTCGGCCAGCAGATCCTGGCCTACCTGCACGTCTCCGTCCCCGCCCTGATGATCGCGGGCGGCCTCCTGCTGCTGCTCATCGCGCTCGACCTGCTCACCGGCAAGACCGACGAGCCGAAGCAGACCAAGGACGTCAACGTCGCCCTCGTCCCGCTCGGCATGCCGCTGCTCGCCGGCCCCGGCGCCATCGTCTCCGTCATCCTCGCCGTCCAGCACGCCGACAGCGCCGCCGCGCAGGTCTCCGTCTGGACCGCCATCGCCGCCATGCACGTCGTCCTCTGGCTGGCCATGCGCTTCTCGCTGGGGATCATCCGCGTCATCAAGGACGGCGGCGTCGTCCTCGTCACCCGGCTCGCCGGCATGATGCTCTCCGCGATCGCCGTGCAGCAGATCATCAACGGCGTCACCCAGGTGATCCAGGGCGCCTGACCCGGGCCCGGACACCACTGCGCCCCCGTGCGGATTCCGCCTGAGCGGAGTCCGCGCGGGGGCGCGGTGCGTGGTGTGGACCTGCCCCGTTACGAGGCGGAGGTCTCTGCGGGGCGGATCCAGATGCGCTGGCCGATCGCTGCGGCCTGCTGCACGATCCGGTTGACGGAGGCGGCGTCCACGACGGTCGAGTCGACGGGCGTGCCGTCGACGTCATCGAGTCGCAGGATTTCGAAGCGCATGGCTTCTCCCTTCGTCCGAGTTGATCCTCCATGACGGAGAACTGGCGTACGTATGTGTCCAACAGCGGAACCATCCAGAACATTCCTTACGCTAAGGAAAATTTTCGGATGGCTAACTACTGGCGGGTAGCCGAGCCGACGACGGACAATGAGGGCTGATGAACGACGCCATGAACCCCGCACCGCCCACCGAAGCCCTCGCCGCGCTCGACGCCCGCCTGGAGCGCACCAACGAGCTCCTGCTGCGGATGCTGGCCGAGGTCGCGAAGACCCCGTCCACCCACGCCATCTTCGTCGACGCCGGTTACGTCCATGCTTCCGCCGGGTTGCTGGTGACCGGCACCGAGGACCGGCGCTCCTACGACCTGGACGCCGAGGGCCTCATCGAGGCGTTCATCGACACCGCCCGCACGATCTTCGCCGACAGCCGGCTGCTCCGCGTCTACTGGTACGACGGCGCCCGCCGCCGCATCCACACTCCCGAGCAGCAGTCCATCGCCGAGCTCCCCGACGTCAAGGTCCGCCTCGGCAACCTCAACGCCAACAACCAGCAGAAGGGCGTCGACTCCCTCATCCGCTCCGACCTGGAGTCCCTCGCCCGCCACCGCGCCATCAGCGACGCCGCCCTCGTCGGCGGCGACGAGGACCTGGTCTCCGCCGTCGAGGCCGCCCAGGGCTACGGCGCCCGCGTCCACCTCTGGGGCATCGAGGCCGCCGACGGCCCCAACCAGGCCGAGGCCCTGCTCTGGGAGGTCGACAGCCAGCGCACCTTCGACCTCGACTTCTGCAGGCCGTACGTCACCCGCCGCCCGGTCACGATGTACGAGAACGACGCCGAGCCGCCGCCCTCCCGCGACGAGGTCCGCTTCGTCGGCGCCCAGATCGCCGCCACCTGGCTCGGCGAACGCGGCCGCGACCGGCTCGCGGAACTCCTGCCCGGCGACCCGTACCTCCCCGCCGCCTACGACCAGGACCTCCTCGTCGAGGCCGAGAACCGGCTCAGCCGCTCACTGCGCGGCCACGGCGCCCTGCGCCGCGCCCTGCGCGACGGGTTCTGGCAGCACCTCAGGGCGCAGTACTGAGGCCCGCCGCCTCGCGGGAGGGCGCGTCCACCCGCTGCCAGAAGGCGGCGAGCCGCTCGGCCAGCTCGTGCGGGTGCGAGACGTTCGGGGAGTGGCCCGCGCCCTCCACCACCGTGTGGTGCGCGCCGGTGCGGGCTGCGGCCGCCGCCAGCTCGGCCGGCGGCCAGACCATCTCCTCGGAGCCGTACGCCAGGTGCACGGGCATCGCCAGGCCGGCCAGCTCCGCCGCGCCGTCCGGGTCGCGCAGCAGCAGCCGTCCCGTGCCGGACAGCTGGGCGACCTTCGTCAGCATCCAGCGGCGCCGCAGGAAGCCCAGCACCTCCTCCGAGTCGAGGGCCCCGTCGGGCGCCTCGCCCCGGCTGTCCAGCCAGCGCGTCGTCCGCCACACCCGGTCCTTCGCCAGCAGCGCGTGGCCGGCCCGCAGCGCCCGGATCCGGACCCGCTGCGGGCGGGCGACCCGGCCGGGACCGGAGGAGAGCAGCGTCAGCGAGCGGAAGGCGCGCGGGGCGAGCACCGCGGCCGAACGGGCGACGATCCCGCCGAAGGAGTGGCCGAGCAGGTGCACCGGCCCGTCGCCCAGCGCGAGGGCCTGCGCGACCGCGTCCAGGGCGAGCGCGCGGCGGCGGTAGGCGGCCCGGCCCCGGGGGCCGTACGACTCGTTCTGACCGCGCCCGTCGACGGCGACGACGCGGTACCCGGCCTCGCCCAGCGGGCCGAGCAGCGCCAGGAAGTCCTCCTTGCTGCCGGTGTACCCGGGCAGCATCAGCACCGTCCCGCGCCGCTCGCCCGCCGCCGCCGTGTCGAGCACGGCGAACGCGCCGCGCACGGTGTCGAGGCGGCGGGCGCGGGTGCCCGGCGGGAGGGCCAGGGAGCGGGGCTTGCTCATGCAAGGACTGTAACCGGAGGGCGGACGCCGGTACGACGACGGCGGCCCGGCCCCTGGTGGGGGCCGGGCCGCCGTCATGCCCGGAGGTCCGGGCGGAGCGTCACGCCTCCGGCTGGGCCGGGGCGGCCTTCTTCGCGGCGCGCTTGCGCGGCGCCTTCGGCGCCTCCTCGGCCGGCGCCTCGGCGGCGGCCGGGGAGACGGCCTTCTTCACCGTGCGCCGACGGGCCGGCGCCGCGGTCTGCGGCTCGGACGCGTCCGGCGCCACGGCGGCTGCCGTCTTCTTGGCGGTGGCGCGCTTGCGGGGAGCCTTCGGGGCCTCCTCGGCGGTGGCGGGGGCCTCGGCCTCGAC